>CAYSAU010000001.1:0-178573 GCA_964429135.1 uncultured Prolixibacteraceae bacterium
TTCCATCATAATTCACAAGTAATTCGGTACTCCCTCCGTTATTGTTATTCTGAATAATAAAAGAATAACAGATATGATTTTCAAATGGTGGAGAACAAGTTATTAATTTAATGCCATTGTATTCTCCAACTACTTTTAAAACACCCGGTACAAAATAAAGAGTCCCTCCCTGGTCTTCAGAATAACCTAAAAAAGTCATACAAGAGAAAATAATGATAAGAATTTTTTTCATAATAAATTTTTTATAATGTGACACTAAGAATAACTTTATCCCCCAGTTCGGTTTTTTGAATCACAAAAGAGTCGTAATGAATTATCATCCCATTATCTGGAAAGTAAACATTACCTGTTGAAGGGTCATGGATTAAACAAACACAATCATATGGAGGTTCACAAGTGATAATATAGAAAAACCACACTTTTTCAATATGTCTATGACCTAATATTGCTACTGGTTGTTGATCCTCAGCCTTCATCATTGTGGAAAAAATGAAGGTAATAAAAATAATTAAGAGAAATTTTTTCATAGTTTAAATTTTTGGGTTTGAAATAAACTTAACACGAAGCAAATATAATATAGAAAAATCTGAATTCGCTGGTCAACTTTCCTCAATTTCCTGGTCAACTTTCCGTAAAAAGGTTTACGGTTTCCGGAATTTGATACAGATGTATAAAATGGGAATGCAAACGATTTAAATCATTCAATCGTAAATCTAAAATCCAAAATTGGAAATCGATCAGTATTCGTCTTCGTGGAAGAAGAAATCGTCTTTGGTGGGATAATCAGGCCAGATATCCTCGATGCGTTCGTAGGTTTCGCCTTCGTCTTCAATTTCTTTTAAGTTCTCAACAACTTCCTGAGGTGCGCCCGATCGGATCGCCCAATCGACCAGCTCATCCTTGGTAGCAGGCCAGGGAGCGTCTTCAAGTTTTGAGGCCAATTCGAGTGTCCAGTACATTTCTATGCGTTATTTGTAATTCTTGCAAAAGTATAAAAAATAAAATCAAAAAGTCAAGGAAAAAAAGATACCAAATGCAATCTGCCTGCCGGACAGTTAGAGATGCAGGATACCTATTCCGTTATCCAGGATGTTTCCGTTGCATCATTATCTTTTCCTGTTTTCCTGGCTAATACGAACAGGTAATCCGATAAACGATTAAGGAATCGAATTATTATATCTTCAACAGGATTGGTGTTACTCAGGCGGATGAGGGAACGTTCTGCACGCCGGCAAACGGTTCTTGCTACATGACAATAGGAAACAAGGGGATGTCCGCCGGGAAGGATGAAATGATGCAAAGGAGGAAGATCTTCGTTCATGGCATCGATCTCATGTTCAAGCATCAGGATATCTTCCTCTTTCAGACCGGGTAAGGGTCTGGTATCTTTTTCCGGATCGCGGGCGATCAGCGCTTCGGCAATAAACAAGTTCTCCTGCACTTTGATCAGCACATCCCGGTAATGAGGATTGATCTCCTGATCGCGAATCAGTCCGATAAAACTGTTCAGTTCGTCCAGGTTGCCATAGGCTTCCACTCGCTCATGGCTTTTGGATACACGGGTTCCGCCAAGCAGAGAAGTCTCTCCCTTGTCTCCTCCCTTTGTGTATATTTTGAAATCGTCGGACATGAAAATACAATTAAGAATGAGGAATTAGGAATGAGGAATTTTAAAAGTCGAATCCTCATTCCTCATTCTTTGAAAGTCTTTGTTTCAGATTTTCAAATTGTGTTGCCATTTCTTTAGGCAGGCGGTCGCCAAAGATTTTCTGGTGTTCAGCAATCAGCTCGCATTCGGCCATCCATTCCCCTTTGTCGACTTTTAATATTTCTTGCATTTTGTCTGCGACTCCTTCCAGGCCGCTGGTATCTATGGCGGTTTTGGAAGGAACATGACCAATAGGAGTTTGGGTGGCTTCAGCCGTTCCTTCAAGGCGTTCGAAAATCCACTTTAGCACGCGGATATTATCTCCATATCCCGGCCAAAGGAATTTACCATCCTGGCCTTTACGGAACCAGTTAACATTAAAGATCCTGGGTAATTTTGTTTTATCCGGTGCATTTTCACCGATTTCCACCCAATGGCCGAAATAATCGCCCATATGATAACCGCAAAAAGGAAGCATGGCAAAAGGATCGCGGCGTACGCCGGCTTTCAGTCCAATGGCAGCGGCAGTGACTTCGGAACCCACGATAGATCCCATGAAAACGCCATGGTTCCAGTCGAGGGATTCATAAACCAAAGGAACGGTACCGGGTCTTCTTCCTCCGAAAAGGAAAGCAGAAATGGGGACCCCTTTGGGGTTTTCCCAGTCTTTATCAATCACCGGGCATTGTCTGGCCGGAGCAGTGAACCTGGCATTGGGATGAGCGGCTGGTTTTCCGCTCTCTGGATGGTAAACTTCATTGGTCCAGGTTATGGAGCCTTCAGGAATGGGAGTTCCAATACCTTCCCACCAGATATCTCCATCGGGAGTGAGGGCAGTATTGGTGAAAATGGAATCGGCCTTGCAGGAAAGCATGGCATTGGGGTTGGTTTCCATGGAAGTATAAGGAGCCACCCCAAAAAATCCCGCTTCGGGATTGATGGCATAAAGTCTCCCGTCTTCTCCGAATTTCATCCAGGCTATGTCATCGCCTACTGTTTCTACTTTCCACCCGGGAATACTGGGGATCAGCATGGCCAGGTTGGTTTTGCCGCAGGCGCTGGGGAAGGCTGCAGCGAAATAACGTTTTATTCCTTTGGGGTTAGTGATGCCCATGATAAGCATATGTTCGGCCATCCAGCCTTCACGGCGAGCCATGCTGGAGGCTATACGGAGGGCCAGACATTTTTTCCCCAGCAGGGCATTTCCGCCATAGCCACTCCCGAACGACCAGATTTCATTGGTTTCCGGAAAATGGGTGATATATTTTTTATCAATGGGAGCACAGGGCCAATTTACGTCTTTCTGTCCGGGTTGAAGCGGGGCTCCGACAGAATGCATGCAGGGGATAAAATCTTCCTCTCCCAGAATATCAAGAACTGCGGTTCCCATGCGGGTCATGATACGCATATTCACGACAACATAAGGAGAATCGGTGATCTGGATTCCGATTTTGGCAATTTTAGAACCCAGGGGTCCCATGCTGAAAGGGATAACATATAAGGTGCGGCCTTTCATGCAACCGCGAAATGCTTCTGTCAGGATCTTTTTCATTTCTCTCGGATCCATCCAGTTGTTCGTGGGACCGGCATCTTCTTTTTTCACGGAACAGATGTAGGTTCTGTTTTCAACCCGAGCTACATCACTGGGATCGCTCTGAAAATAATAGGAATTCGGGCGTTTGTCATCGTTTAATTTGATTGCAGCACCTGTTTTTACTGCCAAATCAAGAAGTTGTTGATTTTCTTCTTCCGAACCATCACACCAGTGAATGGCATCCGGCTGACATAAAGCAGCCCAATCATCTACCCATGCCTGAAGTTTTTTACTGATTTTCATATTTAAAAAGTTAGTGAGTTGGTGAGTCGGTGAGTTCAGATAGTGCAATTTTAATTCTTCTGACGGCTTCAGTCAATTTGTCCTTGCTTGTGGCATAGGAAAAGCGGATACAATTCGGGTCGCCAAAAGCGTCTCCGGGTACGAGGGCGACAAACACCTTATTGAGCAGGTACATGCACAGATCATTGCTGTTCTGAATGCTGGTTTTCCCATCCGATTTACCGAAATACCAGGAGATATCCGGGAAAATATAGAAGGCGCCATCCGGGTGGTTCAGCTTCATTCCCGGTATTTCCGAAAGGAGCTGAAGCATCAGGTCACGGCGTTCGCGGAAAGCTTGCTGCATGATTTTCATATCGGGAGTGGCATCGGGAGATGTGGCGAAAGCTTTAAGGGCAGCGCGCTGGGCAATGGATGAAGCGGCAGAAGTAAATTGTCCCTGTAATTTATCACAGGCTTTGGCTATGGCCAGTGGGGCTGCAATAAAACCGATTCTCCAGCCAGTCATGGCATAGCCTTTTGAAACACCATTGATCAGGACGACCTGGTTTTTGATAAAATCAAACTGGCAGATGCTTTCATGTTTACCGACAAAATTTATATGTTCATAGATTTCATCGGCAATGATCGTGATCTCGGGATGTTTCGCCATAACTTCAGCAATTCCCTTTAATTCCTCCCGTGTATAGACAGAACCGGTTGGATTGCAGGGAGAACTATAGATCAATACCTTCGTTTTCGGTGTTATGGCTGCCTCCAGTTGTGCAGGAGTGATTTTGAAATTATTTTCAATGCTGGCTGGTATAAAAATGGATTTGCCTTCAGCAACCTTGACAATTTCTTTATAGGAAACCCAGTAAGGAGCAGGAACGAGTACTTCATCCCCCGGGTTTACCAAGCTAAGCATGACATTAGCAATGGATTGCTTGGCGCCGGTGGAAACAACAATCTGATTACACTCGTAATCCAGGTTATTATCGCGTTTCAGTTTGGTGCAGATGGCTTTTCGCAGGTCTTCATATCCGGCTACAGGAGGATAAAACGTAAAATTCTGGTCGAGGCCTTCTTTGGCTGCATTTTTGATATAATCCGGCGTATTGAAATCAGGTTCGCCCAGGCTGAGGTTGATCACATCGTGACCTTCAGCTTTCAGTTCACGGCTTTTGCGCGACATGGCCAGGGTTTCACTTTCGGCCAGGTACTGGATTCGGTTCGCAAGTGTTGTCATAATATAGTGATAATGAGGTTTTTGTATAAAACAACAAAGGTAGAAAAAATTACGATGAATGATTTAAGATTTTAAATTTATTTTTATGCTCTTGATGCTGGAAGCTTGATAATGGAGGCAGAAAGCATTCGTGCATCTGTGCATTGGTAAATGTCATAACTTTGTCTAAATTTCAGATCTATGTATCCTT
Source organism: uncultured Prolixibacteraceae bacterium (assembly GCA_964429135.1). Classification (GTDB taxonomy): domain Bacteria; phylum Bacteroidota; class Bacteroidia; order Bacteroidales; family FEN-979; genus CAZSDU01. Next base: position 4,904 of record CAYSAU010000001.1, read on the forward strand.
ACTTTGATCATCCGTTTATTTTACATTTGATTGGTGGATTTCTCCGCTTTATCCTTCTGTTCGGAGGCGCTTTCTTTCTTCTTTGGTATTATCTCAAGCATACAAAAGAAAAGGTTCAGCCTGCTGTTTTTCCGGAGGATCAAAAAATCATCCTGCCTTTGAAGTTACAGGCTTATGAGCGATTCGTTCTCCTGCTTGAACGCATTCATCCTGCGAATCTGGTGATGCGGGTGAACAGCAGCGAACTGACTTCAATCCAATTACAATCCAAGCTTGTAAGAAGCATACGTGAGGAATTTGAGTACAATCTTTCTCAGCAATTATATATTTCTGAAGCTTCCTGGGAAATGATTAAGAATGCCAAGGAAGAAACCATTGCCCTGATCAATCAGGCTTCAGGAAAAGTCAGTGAAAATGCCCATTCTTCTGAGTTGGTTAAGGCGATTTTTAACCTTTCCATAGCAAGGGGGAAACTTCCTGTGGAGAATGCGCTGGGAGCAATCAAACGGGAATTGCAGGAAAGCAAAAGCTTTGCCTGAAAAAGAATCAATTTGTTTTCAACCGGTACCAGTAAAGATATCTCTCTTTGAATCCCAGTTTATGATAAAGCCGGATGGCCGGAAGGTTATCCGTAAGTACTTGCAGATAGGCCGTATCGGCTTCCTGGCTAAGTCCCCAGTTCAGCAGGGAATTGACCAGGCGGGCCCCGAGTCCCCGGTTTCTGAATTCAGGGTCAACGACCAGGTCGAAAAGTCCTAAAAATCGGTCTTCAAGGACCCCAAGCCCGACACCAATCGTTTTATTTTTCTCCTTGATCGAAACAAGGCATTTCGGGGTTATAATCTGTTCCATGATCCTGATGTAGGTTGATTTCCGGGTCTGTTCAAAGCCATTCATACGGATGAAATCATCCATCCATCTTTCATCAGGAGAATAAGCCATCTGAACGTTCTCTTCCGGGGAGATTGCATCAGCAGACAGTTCCATGACCTGAAAAGAGACATGACAATGAATGAAGTACCCTCTTTTTTCAAGCACTTTGTCAAGATCATCAGGTTCAGAATCGGGTGTAATTTTAAATGTGGGAGGGATTTTCTTCTGCCTGAAGATGTTTTCGCAATAATCGATTTTTTGGTCAATATCTAGGGTGGAAGGATATAGCGGGTTGACACTGTTGGAACGTTTGGTCACCCCATTGGCAAACCGGAGAATCCATCCGTCGTATTGCAGGGTTTGCAATGCGGGCCAGGCGTTATTGCTGATTTCTTCGAAGCGGAGGATCATATATGTCAATTAGGAATTAGGAATTAGGAATGAGGAATTATTTGGTTTTTTTGAATCTTTGCTTTTTTTCAGGGGTCATTTTTTCGCAGGCGTATTGAAAGATTAAGCGGGCTGCAGAATCCTTGTATTTCAATAAAAATGTTTCAGTGGGTTCAGGCTGTTTTTTCCAGGCTTCACGTAAAAACCAGCCCAGTCCCTGATGAACTTCTCTCTCCTTATCCATCATCATCGGATCAATAAAGTCGAAATAAACTTTAAAGTCAACAGAAAGTTTCATGGGTTTTATCAGGCTGACAACAGCAGCCCTTCGTTGAAATTTATTTTTTGCAAACCGCCAGTCGCTGATTTCGTCCAGTCCGATTATTTTCTTTTTAAAAAACACCGGCATCAATTCTCCGCAAAAAAAATCGGTATGGGCCCAATTGGTGAAACCTATGTCAAACCAATGGCTGATAGATTTGAAAGTTGCAGGTCCCCATTCTTTTTGAAAGCCAAGCGTGAGCAGAAGCACGAAGCTTGTTTCTTCATATTTGGGGGATTTGAGCAGGAGGGGAGCAGTTTCCATTACCAGGTTAAGGGTCACTTCGGGCCGGGCTGACAATTCTTTTGCTTTTGCGGTGGTAAGACCCGAATCCAGGCCATAAGCATCATAGGTTTCCTTAAAGTAACGCTGGTATTTTTTAACATTGGATTCATTAACATTTTCAAGGCAGTATTGCCTGATTTCGGTAATTAGTGTTGTTGCATTCATAGGTAATGTTTTTACCCCACTTTAACCTCCAAATTTAATGGGATGTGTCATTGACTTATAAATTCTCTTGCTTTCTCAAGCGCAGCGGGGATCCCGGCCGGGTTTTTACCGCCGGCAGTGGCGATATGGGGTTGTCCGCCACCGCCTCCCTGAATTTCTTTGGACAGTTCACGGATAATATTCCCTGCATGGAGTTTCTTGTCTTTCACAAGGCTATCGGACAGCATAACCGTAAGTGCAGCTTTACCCTCGTTTTCGACAGCCAGTAATAGGAAGAGGTCAGGGATGGAATGGTTGAGTTCGTGTGCAAGGTTCTTTAAGGATTCGGCATCAAGGTCAACTTTGGCAGCCAGGAAATTGACCCCATCAAAAACCTGGATCCGGGAGATTAACTCCTCTTTGAGTTGCTGAATTTTCAGTTTCCCGAGTGCTGTTACCTGGCGTTTCAATTCCTGGTTTTCTTCCAGAAGATTTTTAAGGCTTTTCAACAGATCTTTCGGATTTTTGAGGTTTTCACTCAGATCCTCCAGTAAGGCATCCCTGGAATTCCAGTATTCTTCGGCTTTCCTGGCGGTAACTGCTTCAATTCTCCGGATTCCTGCTGCAATGGCTCCTTCCGATAAGATTTTGAACATCCCGATCTGTCCCGTTGCCGCCACATGGGTACCGCCGCAAAGTTCCACGGAATACCCGGGATCAAAGGCCACCACCCTGACCTTTTCCCCGTATTTTTCACCAAACAGTGCCATTGCTCCCATTGCTTTAGCCTTTTCAATGGGCAAAGAACGTTCTTCTTTAATGTTGATATTTTCACGGATTTTTTCGTTGACCAGGGCTTCCACCTGAGTGATTTCCTCCCCTGTCATTTTTGTAAAATGTGTGAAGTCAAACCGTAACCTGTTTTCATCCACAGAGGATCCTTTTTGTTCTACATGTGTTCCCAATACCTTACGCAAAGCTGCATGCAGGAGATGGGTGGCGGAATGGTTGTTTTCAGTCAGGATGCGTTTTACCGGGTCGACCTGAGCTGTAATCGTCTTTTTCGGATCCTCAAAAATCGTTGATGTAATATGAATGATCATTTCATTTTCTTTGATGGTATCCAGCACTTCAATTTGCTGGTCATCGGCTGTGAGCCACCCCCTGTCGCCGACCTGTCCGCCGGATTCAGCATAAAAAGGCGTTTTATCCAGGACAATATGATAGCGTTCTTGCCCCTTGACAATAACTTTCCGGTATTTTGTGATCCGGGATTCAGTTTTTTTGGTGTCATAGCCAAAGAATTCTGGCATTCCGGAATCTTCAACCAGAACTGTCCAGTCGGTAGCTTCCATGGCGGCATCTTTACGCGACCGGGTTTTTTGTTCCTGTAAACCCTGGCTAAATCCTTCCATATCAACTTCAAATCCCTGCTCCCTGGCCATCAGTTGAGTCAGGTCGATGGGAAAACCATAAGTATCATAAAGTTCAAAAGCAAAGGCGCCATCGATCACCTTTCCCTTTGCCCCTCCCCCCATGGGGAGGGGTTGGGGAGGGGTTACATACCCGTTAAATCGCTGTATCCCCGTTGCCAGTGTTCTGAGAAATGCCGCTTCTTCTTCACGGATCACATTGATGATAAAATCTTTTTGGGTGACAAGTTCTGGAAAAACCGGCCCCATCTGATCTGCTAAAAGCACGACCAATTCATTGATAAATGGCTCCCTTAATCCCAGAAAAGTATACCCATAGCGTACGGCTCGCCTTAAAATACGGCGGATGACGTAACCAGCTTTTACATTTGATGGAAGCTGCCCATCGGCAATGGCAAAGGCAATTGCTCTGAGGTGATCAGCCACAACCCGCATCGCGATATCAGCTTTGGAATTGTTGCCATAGGTCAATCCTGTTTTTTTTGCAATCTCCCCGATAATAGGTTGAAAAACATCGGTATCATAATTCGATTGCTTATGCTGCATAACCATGCAAAGCCGTTCAAATCCCATGCCTGTATCCACATGCCTGGAGGGCAAGTCCTGCAATTTACCGTTAGCAAGGCGATTATATTGAATAAAGACCAGGTTCCAGATTTCTATCACCAAGGGATGGCCAGTATTCACCAGGTCACTGCCCTTGATTTTTTGCCGCTCGGCTTCGTCCCTGATATCGGCATGGATCTCGGAACAGGGGCCACATGGCCCGGTATCGCCCATTTCCCAGAAATTGTCTTTTTTTGAACCCAGTAAAATTCTATCTTCCGGAAGAAAATTTTTCCATTGATCATAAGCTTCCTGGTCTTTTTTCAGATCTTCCTTGATATCTCCTTCAAAAACAGTTACGTATAAACAGTCCTTGTCAATTTTCAGGACTTCAGTCAGGTATTCCCATCCCCAGGCAATGGCTTCCTTTTTAAAATAATCGCCGAACGACCAATTGCCAAGCATCTCAAACATGGTGTGATGATAGGTGTCATGACCGACTTCTTCAAGGTCATTATGCTTTCCCGAAACCCTCAGGCATTTCTGGGTATCAGCAATACGTGGAGCCCGGGATTCCTTATTCCCCAGAAAGATATCCTTGAACTGATTCATCCCGGCATTGGTAAACATCAGGCTGGGGTCGTTCTTCACTACCATAGGGGCGGAAGGGACAATGACATGTTGCTTGGATAAGAAGAAATCGAGAAATGATTGTCTGATGTGTGCTGAATTCATAGTGTTATTATAAATCGTTACTTGAGTGTTGAAACGTCAAATCTGTTTTTTGTAATTATCACATTAACAGTTTATTAACATTCTTTAACATTTTTTCGAATACCCAAAGAACTGCAAAGTTAATTATTTACTTAATTTTGTAGCGATTAGCCTTCCCATTCTGATTATTTCTAAGGACATTGCCAATGAGCAAAGTAAAATACAAATTCAACAAGAAATCTCTGACTTTTGATCGTGTTCAAACAACAGTCAGGAAGCGTATGTTGTATTTCTTTACTCATTTGTCCACAGGAGTTGTTTTTGCTGCTACCGTACTGGTCCTGGCATATAATTTTCTGGATTCTCCTAAGGAAAAAGCCCAGAAAAGGGAAATTGATGAGATGAAGCTTCAGTATCAAATTTTGGATGATCAGTTGAAAAAAATCAGCCGGATTATCAGTGATCTTCAGGACAGGGATGACAATATTTACCGGGTGATTTTCGAAGCGGAACCTATCCCGGGTGCCATCCGGGAAGCGGGTATCGGGGGTATCGATCGATATGAAAGACTGAAAGGGTATTCAAATGCTGATATTATCATCGATATTGAAAAGAAGATGGATAAAATTATGGGACAGCTTTATGTCCAGTCAAAATCTTTCGATGAGGTTTTTGAAATGGCAAAAAACAAAGAGATGATGCTGGCCAGCATCCCTGCCATACAACCTGTGAACAATAAGGATTTACGAAGGATTGGCTCTTACTTTGGCACCCGTATGGATCCGTTTTATAAGGTAAAAAAGTTTCATGAAGGAATGGACTTTTCCGCCCCCATTGGGACAGAGATCTATGCCACGGGAAACGGTACTGTCATCATGGCAGGCCGGGATGGCAACGGGGGGTATGGCAATGAAATCGTTCTTGACCATGGTTATAATTATAAAACGGTTTATGCTCATCTTTCAAGAATATTTGTAAAACCCGGCCAGAAGATACGCAGGGGACAGATTATCGGGTATGTTGGGAATACGGGGAAATCCACTTCACCCCATTTGCATTATGAGGTCAGAAAAAATGGTATTGCACTGAATCCAATTTATTTCTTTTTTAATGATATTGATCCCGATCAGTTCCAGAGGATGCTGGAACTTTCTCAGCAACCCTCACAAACCATGGATTAATCCGGAAATGTATGCTGAAAACCGACCGGAAAATCGAGAAGATCTATTATACCATTGGTGAAGTTGCTGAATTATTTGAGGTCAATACTTCACTGATTCGATTCTGGGAAAAGGAATTTGACATCCTCAAGCCCCAGAAAAATAAAAAAGGCAATCGCTTGTTTACCCGCCAGGATCTCGATAACCTTAGGATTATTTATCATCTTGTGAAAGAACGAGGATTTACCCTTCAGGGTGCCCGTGAAAAATTGCGTCAGAACAAGGAGGATGTGCTCAGGCAGGTTGAAATCATTGATTCCCTGAACAGGATCAGAGAATTTCTCCGGGATTTGAAAGAGCAGATGTAGGAGAATCGGATGAAGGATCAGGAAAGTTTTTTTAAAAAAGTTTATGCCGTTGTTCGCCTCATCCCATACGGTAGGGTTACTTCTTATGGGGCTATTGCTGAACACCTTGGAACCAGGGGATCGGCAAGAATGGTTGGATGGGCCATGAATGCCTCTCATACGGAAGTGGCGAATATCCCCGCGCATCGGGTAGTTAACTGCAAGGGTTTACTGACCGGGAAACATCATTTTGGGGGACCAAAGGTGATGAAACAATTACTGGAAAGCGAAGGGATTAAAGTACGAAAAGACCAGATCCTACGTTTTGAAAAGGTGTTTTGGAAACCGGGACAAGAATAAAATTAGGAATTAAGAATTAAGAGTTAGGAATTGGGAAGATTAATGGATATTACAAAGGAAAAGATTATAGCTGCTTTGCGGCATGTGGATGATCCGGATCTGAAAAAGGATCTGGTAACCCTGAATATGATTGATAAGTTATCAATTGAAGGGAACAAAGTTAATTTTGACGTAATCCTTACTACCCCGGCTTGTCCGCTGAAAAACCAGATCAGGCAAGCCTGTGTCGATGCAGTTCATCAGTTTGTGGATCAGTCAGTGGAAGTCGAAGTGAACATGACTTCAAAGGTAACTTCACAGAGAAAAGAAACAGATGCCATGCTGAAAGAGGTCAAGAATATCATTGCCGTGGGGTCGGGTAAAGGAGGTGTCGGGAAATCGACCATTGCCGTTAACCTGGCGGTTTCATTGGCAAAAACCGGGGCCAGGGTGGGACTCATCGATGCCGATATTTATGGGCCATCCATCCCGATGATGCTGGGATTGATTAATGAACGACCGGAGGGTTTGGATAAGGACGGGAAAACCTTTGTTCTTCCGCTGGAAAAATACGGACTTAAAATCCTATCCATAGGGTTCTTTGTTGACCAGTCGAAAGCCCTGATTTGGCGCGGCCCCATGGCTTCCATGGCCTTACGGCAATTGTTCACGGATGCCGAATGGGGAGCCCTGGATTATATGGTCATCGACCTGCCTCCCGGTACCGGCGATATTCCCCTTACCCTGATCCAGGATTTTCCGCTTACCGGAGCCATCATTGTGAGTACGCCCCAGCAGTTAGCCATTGCTGATGTGCGTAAGGCGGCCGATATGTTCCGCAACGACAAGATCAATATTCCCATCCTGGGACTGGTCGAAAATATGGCTTATTTTACCCCTCCTGAATTCCCTGAAAAAAAATATTTCATCTTCGGTGAAGGGGGATGCCGTAAATTTGCCGGTGAACTGAACATACCGGTCCTGGGTCAGATCCCGATAGTACCGGCAATTTCTGATTCCGGTGATTCCGGAAAACCGCTTGCCCTGGATGATCTTTCACCTGTAGAGGCTGCTTTTAATCAGCTTGCTGAAAAAGTTGCCCAGCAGATCGCCATCAGTAATTCGATCAGGGAGGTTTTAGGGAAGTGACAAAGTAACAAAGTAACAGAGATGCAATAGGTATCCAACATACACCATCAGGAGCGCAGCGACCCTTATCTTTCATTAAAAAGTAAAAACAAAACAATAATACTGCAGAAATATGTCAGCAAACGAAGAACTGGTAAGCAAAGTAAAAAATGTAATTGAGCAAATCCGTCCATACCTTCAGGCCGACGGGGGAGATGTGGAGTATGTAGATATGACCGAAGACAATGTGGTCAATATCCGTCTCCTGGGTATGTGCGGGAATTGCCCCCACAGCCGTATGACCCTGAAAAATGGTATCGAAGCCGCCGTCGTCCGCGCTTTGCCCGAGATCAAGTCGGTGGAGTCGGTGGAAGCATAAGGATCACTTTATATACAACGACTCAAGTAGGGTATTATTCTGCCCAATGCGGCTGTATGGTAGCTGAGTATTTATGGATTTTTTGCGGTTGGCCATCAAGGAATTGCTTGCCAGAAATTACAATAACTGCCAATTCTCCCAGTAGCTTACAACAAGCATTTGACTTGTTTTTATCAAGTTACAACAACTCTTCGGTTGCCGATTTCTTTGCGGAGACAAACTATAAGCGGGTGTTTCCTGCGATTGATGGTCTTCCTGGAATTGTTGATTCAATTGTAGATTCACAAATTGTATTACACCATTTCTACAATACTCATGATTCGGCTGACTTTTATATCGGTCTTCCATCTGGATCAATACTTTCCAATGATTGGGATTCCTGGATTAATAATGCACGGTGTGTTTTTAGAATAAAGGATCGAAGGTAGTTTTTTAATTTTGTTTAGCATTGTGAAGTTGGTTCGTGCTAATCGTATGTCTCGACTTCATCTTTTTTCAGAATTTTTTTATCAATTTTTCGATCATCCCTAATCAATTTTTCACTTTAGAAGGAAACTAAAAAATGAACTATAAAATTGTATTTGCACTGATCTCCTTGATATTAATTAATATTAGTTGTAAGAATGAAGAAATGCCAGAAAAGCTTAAAGAAATTTGTTTTACGGTAAAAATGCCTTACGCCCTTGTATGTAATAATATTGTTTGTCAAGAAAATGATGCATTCATTGCTTTTCAAAATCTTGAGGACAGATGTTTAAATATATATTGGTTTGACAGCACAGGGCTATTAGGGCTATATAATTTGCCTGCAAGAATTTTTAATAATTCCCTTTTCTTTCAAATTTTTATTAAAAGTTTAGATTCCATAATGTTTTATAATAATAGTGACTTCTCTATTCGAATTGCTGATTCTACAGGTAGCATACTCTCCAATATAAAAATAGAAAGCCCGACAACGTCATTGAATCCTGAGAATTATTTATATTGTAAGGGAAATAATATTTTCTTTTTTAATTCCAACCAACATCTTAATGTGGGGATCCCTGCTTCAAGAAAATTGTACTATAAAAATGTAAAACCAGTAATTCAACTGAGCTTTGAAGCAAATCAACATAGTCATCAACTTCCTTTTGGCGATTTTCCTGTTTTATATAAAAAAAATAATCTTGATTTTTGTAATTATTTTCCGAATATATGCTCTTTTGATACAAATAAAGTAATCATTTCTTATGCGGCTGATGACAGTCTATATATATATGTTGAGGGAAAGATACTTTCCACCTTCCCGTGCCGTAGTCAATTCGTTGATAAATTTAACTCTTACCCAGATGATAAACAATCTGATATGCTCTTTTATAAACAGTATTTAAATGATGAACCCAGGTACCTTAATATTGTTTATGACCAATTTAGAAAGCAATTTTATCGAATTGTTAAACATCGGTTTGTGCATGATAATGATAATAAACTTGATACAAAATCAATGACTTGGTCTATTATTGTGCTAAATTCGGAGTTCAAGAAAGTGAAGGAATTGCTTTTTCAATACCAATTTTTTACTCCAAAAATTATACTTCCTTCAAAGGATGGCATTTATATTGGCAGCTCATATAATCTGATTGATACTTCCGGAAAACTAACTCTTACCTTATTTAAATTTTAATCATGCGATGAAGATATATTATGCCACCTTGTTCTTTCTTTTATTTGGATGTGCGTCGATAAATGAAACGGAAACACAAGGTCTTAACGAGTTGCTTTTTAAATTCAACACACAGATTCCTGAAAATGAACATGTTTATTTTCTCATTCCTGCTTTTTCATGTCATGGATGTGTGCAAATTACACTGTCCAGAATTTCTAAATATTTGAGTCCGAAATATAAGCCGTATGTAACATTCATTTCCGGTATCGGAGATATTGACTTGAAAAAGTTTTCCAATAGCGCTGTTGTTTTTACCGACACACACCATTATATGGAACAATTACCCTTTGAAGTTGCGAATGTCACTATGGTTAAAACAAGGAAGTCAAAGATTTTGGAAGTTTATTGTATTGGACTTGGGGACATTGAACCTCGAATCAATGAAAAACTGTTCTCCTTTGAGGATTAAAAAGGTAATTATTCCAAAAAAATCCCAAGACTGTTTTCAATTTCCATGACAATTTTAACACTGATGTTTAAAGAAAGTGAAGTTCACGCTGCCATAGTTTCTCTTTTCGGAGAAAGCAGGATGATGTTCAAATTTATATTTAACGCAATGTTCCAGGATAAAAAGACCATCTGCAGAAAGTAAATCCGAATTCAATACCAGATCGGGAATGCTTTCGATTCCATCCAGTTCATAAGGAGGGTCGGCAAAGATCAGATCGTAACTGCCGGTCATATGTTTCAGAAAAACAAAGGCATTCGACTTCACAGGCTTCAGGTTGTCAGCCCCGAAGGTTTCGGCTGTTTTTTTGATAAAATCAATACAACGCGGGTTGGCATCGATGGCTGTGACTTCAATGGCTCCCCGTGAAAGGAATTCGAAGGCTATGCTTCCGGTTCCTGAGAACAGGTCCAATACTTTCAGGGAATTAAAATCAACCAGATTGTTGAGGATATTGAATAAGCCTTCCTTGGCAAAATCGGTAGTGGGTCTTACCGGCAGTTTCACCGGAGGCTGCAACTTCCGGCCTCTGAATTTTCCGCTTATAACCCGCATGAGGGATAATTTAACAAGGGAAAAAAGGCCTGGGGAGAAATCTGGTTGAACACGTAAGCATACTTAAATGCCTCACTACGGCGTCCGAATTCGATGTGCCTCATATAACGGAATAAAAGTTCAAACAAACGGGAATTTTTTTCCACAGCTCCAAGCAAAACAGTATGAATACTTTCAGGATTCAGGCTAAGTTGTTCCAAAACAAATATAAGATAATACGCGATGTCTTCTGCGGCAATGGCAGGAAAGGAATTGAAATAGATCAACTGCCGGCTATCGTAAATCATCAGGTCGAAATACTTTTCCCGAATGTATACAAATATCCGGTTAGCCAGGACCCTGTTTTTATAATTGATCCAGATGCTTTCCATTAAAACACTGGAAAGATGATTGATACGGGATGAAGGGAAAAAAGCTTTGATGCTGTTCAGGGTGGAAATCGGAATGGAGAAAACCTGGTAATTATCGAAAGGAATCAGATGATCGGTCAGAATTGTCTCTTCCGGCGTCATCGGAAAGTTCAGTTTAAGATAATTTTCTGTTTCAGTTGAATCGAAAAGTGGCAGAGGGATCAGGGTGGCTTTATTTCCTTCATAGGCAATTTTCACCTGCTTATATGGGTTTTTCAACCAGGGTGATGCATTCATCATGCTTTTCAGGAAATCATTGAAAGTAACAGGCGAAGCTGGAGCAGGTCGCGGCTGAAGTTCACTTTTTTTCATCTGCTGAAGCGCCAGGAATTTGTTTCTTTTCAAATCGAGAATGGTATAAGTCAGGCTGGATTCGTTAAACTGCATGTACAGCCCGTAGTTTCTTGTTTCCTGGACAGAAAAAGAATCATCAACCTTTCTTAGAACCACTTTGAATAAATCAGCCATACCGCGAGATTAAACAAGGCATACAAAGATAACATTCACAATGATAATGATAAGGAAGCCGAACAGGAGAAATTTACGCTCCGCTTTCTCTGAAAAAAATAAGGCATAAGCCAGTTTCAGGATGTTGTTGCTGATGATGGCCTGAAATGTTGCCGTAGCCACCCCTTCAAGAGAAATTCCAAAACGTCCCTGGAACAAATTAATCAGAAAGGGATCAATATCCGTCAATCCAACCAGCAAGGAAAGCACATTGAGACCTGAAATTCCAAAGCGATTAAGCACTCCGTAGGTAATGAAGGAAAAGGCGATGTATAGTCCGGTGAAGATCAGCGCCACCTTGAATTCAAGCGGGTTTTTATCTTTCAGGACAACAGTGCCGGCCTCTGCCGTATATTTATTCTTGTAAAACAAAATCAGCAATCCGATTCCAGCTGAAACCAGAAACAGCAACATCATGAGCAGCCACATTCGCTGAAAAAGTTCCTGAGAAAAAATAAAGATCAGGATCAGAATACGCAGGTACATCATGGCCGTGGCAAAGATGATCCCAGCCATGTATTGATTTATGTTCTCCGGTTCTTTCGCGCTTTTCTTTGCCAGTATGATCGTGGTGGCCGTGCTGCTGTATAAACCGCCAAGAATGCCGGAGACAATAATACTGGCTTGCTTGAAGACGAATTTCTTCAGCAAATAGCTCGCATAACTGATAGAGGATATGACGACAACGGCCAGCCAGATTTTATAGGGAGTCAGATTTAAACCGGCCATCAGGGGCTGGTCAGGGATCATGGGTAAAATAACTCCGGCAATGACGAGAAATTTGGCCAGGGTGATAAATTCATAACGGTCAAATTTTTCAGAGATATGGGTAAATGATTCTTTAAGTTCAGTCACGGTCAACACCACAACGACCACCAACAATACAAGCCAATAAGGCTGTGTCGCCCATAAGGGACCCAGACAATAAGTAATAAATGCTACCAGTATTGTAGTGATGCCATAGTCGTTGAAATTCCGGATATGATAAAAATAGGAAATCGCAATGATTACGGTAAGAATGAATCCTCCGCCAATAAAAAGAATAAAGTTGAGCGGTTCAAGCATATAAAGAATAAATCCCATGATACCGATGAAAGTGAAGGTGCGATCGGTTCCGAAGGTGCGATCAGTATCATGTGCCTGGCTGTGAAGCCGCCTTTGTGAAAGTCCGATCAACAGGGAAAATACGGCAACCAAAAGGAAATCTGTCAGGTTTTTTGGGATATTATGTATAAGATCCATCGGTGTCAAACAATTTATAATTTCAGATTTCAGATTTGACTATTTGTTTAAACTCGGGTATCTCCTTCAGGAATGAATAGTTCTGTTTTTCATGATCGATTTTACAAGTGTAATGAATCAGGCCGTTGGTCACAACAATGTAGCCGACTTCCAGACTCATATTATACATGGCTACCTGGTCGAACACATCCTGGGTGATCTTCACAGAAGGCGCCTTACATTCCACCACCACGCAAGGTTTCCCGAAGGAATCATAGGCCAGTATATCAAAGCGTTTTTTCATGTGGTTATATGTCAATGCCGCTTCGACCACGATGAGCGAAGCAGGAAAACCCAGATGGTGGACCATATAATGAATAAAATGTTGTCTGACCCATTCCTCAGGGGTTAAGCGGACAAATTTCCTCCGGTAGGGATCAAAGATTTCATCCTTCCCGTTTTTTCCTTCCCTGATATGAAAATCCGCCGATGGTAAATTGAGTTGCTGCATTAGCTTCATGACAAACATACATAAAAATCTGACAAATCATTTATCTTTGTCATGTTCAAGACCCTGAATTTTATTTTTACTTCATGAAAACGAAAAAAGAAATTGTAGAGAACTGGCTTCCGCGCTATACGGGTACTGCACTGGAAGACTTCGGGGAATATATTTTACTCACCAATTTCAAATTGTACCTGGAGCTTTTCTCGAAATGGAACCACGTTCCCATTAAAGGGAAAGACAGGGCCATGCCAAGTTGTACGGCAGGAAAAATCACCCTCATCGATTTCACTATGGGGAGTCCCAATGCGGCAACAGTCATGGACCTGCTCAGCGCTGTTTCCCCCAAAGCCTGTCTTTTCCTGGGGAAATGCGGAGGATTGAAAAAGAAAAACAAGGTCGGGGATCTCATCCTGCCCATTGCAGCAATACGGGGAGAAGGAACTTCGGATGATTATTTTCATCCAAGGGTGCCTGCTTTACCTGCCTTCAACTTGCAAAAAGCCATATCCACCACGATACGCGATCATCATCGCGACTATTGGACAGGTACGGTTTATACCACTAACCGCAGGGTTTGGGAATATGATGAGGATTTTAAAGAAGAACTCAGGAAAACCCGTGCCATGGCTATCGATATGGAAACAGCCACACTTTTTATTGTTGGTTTTGCCAATGGGATTCCAACCGGGGCTTTACTGTTGGTTTCTGATCAGCCGATGATCTCCCCGGGCATAAAAACCCAGAAAAGCGATAAAATCGTGACCGCTCAATATTCGGAAGAACATCTGAGGATGGGGATCGATTCTTTAAACCAGTTGATCAATGAAGGGTTAACCGTGAAGCATCTGAAATTTGATTTCGACAAATAATCATGGCGGCAAAAAGCGGAATCAATTCAGATCAGATCCTGCTTGATCTGAAAAATAAAATTTATTACCCGGTTTACCTATTACATGGGGAGGAATCGTATTTCATTGATGAAATCTCAGGGTATATTGAGGAAAACATACTGGATGAGCAGGAGAAAGAATTTAACCAGACCATCGTATATGGAAAGGATTCCAATGTAGCTACCCTGATCAGTTACGCGAGACGCTTTCCCATGATGGCCAATTATCAGGTTCTCATCATCAAAGAAGCCCAGGATCTCGACAAGCTGGAGGAATTCCTGCCTTATGTGGAAAACCCTCTGAAGTCCACCATCCTGGTTATTTGTCACAAATACGGGAAACTCGATAAACGGAAAGTTTTTTATAAATGTATTGAAAAAAACGGAATCGTTTTTGAATCTCCCCGGCTTTATGACAATAAAATTCCGGACTGGATCCATGAGTACCTTGGCAAACACCAATGCAGCATTACCCAGAAAGCCGCCTTTCTGTTGACTGAATTTCTGGGAAATGATCTGAGTAAAGTAGCCAATGAGCTGAACAAGCTACTGATCAACGTGAATAAAGGCAGCGAAATCACTGAGGATTACGTTGAAAAGAACATAGGGATCAGTAAGGATTTCAATGTTTTTGAATTGCAGAAAGCCCTGGGGAAAAAAGAGGTGTTCAAGGCTAACCAAATCATCAGGTATTTTGCTGCCAATCCCAGGGAGAATCCACTGGTGAAAGTGGTTCCCATTATTTTTGCTTTTTTTTCCAAAATCCTGACCTATCATTTTCTTCAGGATAAATCGCGGAACAGTGTGGCTGCAGCTCTTTCAGTAAACCCCTATTTTGTGCCGGATTACCAGCAGGCCGCGAAAAATTATCCCGTACACAAATTGGTCAGGATCATTGAAATTTTAAGAACTTACGATATGAAATCCAAAGGGGTGGAAAGTTCATCGGTTCCGGATGGTGAGTTAATGCGTGAGATGATTTTCAAAATTTTACATTAATTTCACAGGTTACGGTAATCATAATCCGGAGCATCATAGGCTTCTTCGATGAGTTTACGATAACGGTCCTGAATGAATTTCCTTCTCAGTTTCAGGGTGGGTGATAATTCTCCTGAATCCATCGACCATTCTTCGGCTACCAAACGAAATTTTTTGATTTTTTCCACCTGACCCAGATCCTGGTTGTACCAATCCACTTCCTTTTTAAACCTGCCGATGATTCTTGGATTCCTGATAGCTTTTTCACGGGTGGTGAAAGCAATATGTTTGACCGTGCACCAGTTTCTCAGAAATTCGAAGTTAGGCATGATCAGGGCGGCGGCATAGGGGCGATTTTCACCGAACACTAAAATTTGTTCGATGAAAGGAGATTCTCTGAATCTTTGTTCAATAACCTGAGGTGCGATATATTTTCCTCCGGAAGTTTTAAAAATTTCCTTTTTACGGTCTGTGATTTTTAGGAAACGTCCGTCCTCAAGTACACCGATATCACCGGTATGAAACCAGCCCTCTTCATCAAAGACCTCCGCTGTTTTCTCCTGATGATTATGATAACCCAGCATAACGTTTTCGCCCTTGACCAGAATTTCCCCGTCTTCTGCAATTTTAACCTGGACGCCAGGTAGAATCGGTCCTACCGTCCCGAATTTAAAACCATCTTGGTCGAAACGGGATACAGCAATGACAGGCGAAGTCTCGGTCAACCCATATCCTTCCATAAGCGGAATTTTTGCTGCCCAGAAAATCCTCGACAAGCGGGGATGCAGGGAGGCTCCCCCGGAGACGATTACCTTGATTTCACCGCCCATCAGTTTTCTCCAGTGACGGAATAAAACCAGGTCGGCCATTTTCAGCCGGGCAGAGAAGAAAAACTTCTTTTGGTCATGAAATTCGAATTTATGTCCCTGGCGCAAGGCCCAGAAAAATATTCTTTTGCGGATACCGCTGTAATTCCTTCCGCGGGCGACAATACGGGTATAGATTTTTTCCAGTACTCTTGGGACGGCTGCAAAAGTCTGGGGTTTGACTTCTTTGAGGTAATCTCCGAGAAGATCAAAACTTTCCACGTAAAAAATCCGCATACCCAGATACTGGAACATATAATTCAACATGCGTTCATACACATGGCATAGCGGAAGAAAACTCAGTACCCTTTCCCCCCGGTTGAAATCAGGAATTTCGGCACATCCCATAAAATTACTGATAAAATTCTGGTGGGAAAGCATAACCCCCTTAGGTCTGCCGGTTGTCCCCGAAGTATAAATGATGGTGGCAAGATCATCCGGCCGAATGGATGATTTCAGCTGCTGTAATTCCTGTTGTTGTTCACTTTTCCTGCCCAGTTCCAAGATATCATGCCATGTTCTTAACCCCCTGACTTTCTCAATACTGAAAGTTTCTCTGATATTATGGTTTTCGCAAAGCGTTTTGGACAATCGTTGATATAATTCCCGGTTGTATACCAATACAATTTTGGCTTCGGAATCTTTAAGGATGTATGAAAAAGTGCCTGGGCCAATGGTGGGATATACCGGGACCTGAATGGCGCCGATTTGCATCAGCCCCATATCAATGATATTCCATTCCGGGCAATTCTGCAGTATGGTGGCAATTTTATCCCCCGGTTTGATGCCTATAGCGAGCAATCCAAGACTGAACAGACGACTGAGTTCGACATAATCGGAAGCTGAAAAATGCTGCCATTTCGCTGAACGTTTGATGTTAAAAACACCCGGTTCATCATGGAAATCATGATCAAACAAATCTAACAGATCGAAAAGCCGAGTTATGCTTGTCATGCAATAGAAAAGATTACTAGAGTTTTTCCTTATTCAAACAATTGCTTTATCAATGATTCATATTTCTGGCAAATGGCTTTCCTTTTTAGTTTCATCGTCGGTGTGATTTCACCGGTTTCAAAGCTCCATTCTGTATCCAGTAAAACATGCTTTTTTACCTTTTCCGTCTCCCCAAAAAACTGATTGAATTTATCCACTTCCTGTTTTATTCTTTTTTGGATTCTGGGTAACCTGATCATTTCTGTATTGGTAGTATAGGGTATTTCTTTAATCTCACACCATGCTTTTAAAAAATTGAAATCAGGCACGATCAGAGCTCCGGCAAATTTCTGATTTTCACCCACGACCAGAATCTGATCAATGAACAAGGATTCCTTAAATTTTTCTTCAATCAGTTGAGGGCTGACATATTTCCCGAATGAAGTTTTAAACAATTCCTTTTTCCTGCCGGTAATTCTCAACTGACCCTGAGGAGTTATTTCACCGATATCCCCAGTATGGAACCAACCATCCCCATCAATCGCCTCCCTGGTCATTTTGGGCTCTTTATAGTAACCCATCATGGTATTGGGCCCCCTTGAAAGAATTTCCCCATCTTCTGCAATTTTCACTTCCACCCCTTTGAGAACAGGTCCGACGGTACCGAACCTGATGCCGTTTTTCTTAAAATTACTGACCGCGATTACAGGAGAAGTTTCGGTCAAGCCGTAACCTTCCATGACCTGGATTCCTGCAGCCCAGAATAACCTTGCAAGACGCGGCTGGAGAGCAGCTCCGCCGGAGACAATAATATCCAGTTTTCCGCCGAGGGCTTCCCTCCATTTTACATAAACCAGCTTATCGTATAGTTTTCTTTTAAATTCATAATACCATCCATTTTGACCTTCCAGCTCAAAACGTAAAGCGAGGTGCAGTGCCCAAAAATAAATTCCCTTTTTTATGCCTTTAAGTTTATGACCGGATGAGATCAGCTTGTCATAAATTTTCTCCAGAAGTCGCGGTACGGTCGTGATCATATTGGGATGAACCTCCTTAAAATTATCAGTGATGGTACCCATGTTTTCTGCGTAGTAGATGGAAATTCCCTTGAAGTGATACATGTAATTCATCATGCGTTCATAAACATGGCAAAGCGGCAGATAGCTGACGGTTTTATGATCTTCACCATAAGGAGGAATATCGGATACCCCAATGAAATTGGAAACGAAGTTAACATGGCTGAGCATTACGCCCTTGGGGTTTCCGGTAGTGCCTGATGTATAAATTAGGGTGGCCATATCTTCCGGTTTTATGGAGGCTTTTACACGGTGAAGCTGTTCAGAATCCATTTTTTCTTTACCCAGGGCAGTCAAGTCCGTGAGTTGTTTGTAATCCGGTATGGGTTTGTAAGAGAAAATCCCTTTTAAGGTCTGGATCTCCGGCAGAATATGCTGAATCTTGCGAAGGATATCCATGCCGGAAATAAAGAGGTATTCCACCTCTGCATGACTCAGAATATACTTATAATCCGATTCGCTAATGGTGGGATAAATCGGAACATGTACAGCTCCGATCTGTAAAATTCCCATATCCACGAGGTTCCACTCTATCCGGTTCTGGCTGATCTGGCCAATCTTAACTCCAGGTTTGACGCCTAACGCAAGTAAACCGCTGCTGATCAGATCAACGGTTTCACGATACTGCTGAATGCTGTACTTTATCCATTCCCCATTTTCTTTGGAGGCGATTACATCATTTTTGGGCTTAAATACTGATTCATAATAAGGTAATAAATCAAAAATCCGGGTTATTTCCATTTTGAAGTAATTTTAATGAAGTCACATACACCTGAAATGAAATGCAATGATACAAAAAACTAATAAAGCAGCAGCGTAGGAGTGTAACTGAGGGGAAGAAAAGAGATTATTCCTTGTGCAGATTTACCGCGCTGGCCTGAGCCGTGGGCATAATCACAAGATCGTTGATATTGACATGATCCGGGAGGGTAGTGACATAATGAACCACTTCAGCAATATCTTCCCCTTTTAAAGGTTTGAATCCCTGGTAAACGGTTTTGGCTTTTGTTTCATCCCCTTTGAACCTGACCAATGAAAATTCTGTTTCTGCGGCACCGGGGGCAATCTGGGTCACCTTAATGTGATGGGAAACCAGGTCGATACGGGTACCTTTAGTGATGGCATCAACGGCAAATTTTGATCCGCAATAGACATTTCCATTGGGATAAACCTCTTTCCCTGCAATGGAGCCGATATTGATAATATGACCTTTTTTCCTGGCAACCATGAGTGGAGCCACAAATCGTGTCATATACAATAAGCCTTTCACATTGGTATCGATCATCCTTTCCCAGTCGTCGACCACGCCTTCATGCACCGGATTTAAGCCAACCGCCAGGCCGGCATTGTTAACCAGTATATCTATGTTTTTCCATCGTTCTGGAAGAGATTCGATGGTCTGCTTCACTTCTGACAATTTTCTCACATCAAAGCAAAGGGGCAAAACTTTGGCAGAAAATTTCGACTCCAATGTTTCTTTCAACTCATCGAGTCGTTCTTTTCTCCTTCCGGTAATGATCAGATCATAACCATGCCTGGCAAATTTTATAGCAACAGCCCGGCCAATTCCACTCGTTGAACCTGTAACTAAAACAATCTTTTTCATATAGCAATTAAAAAATAACTTCCAGATTTGAAAATAACTCCTATTCCTGACTTCTGACTCTTTCCTCTATCCACTCTTTTGCATTCACAAAAGCTTCTATCCAGGGTGTCACTTCATCTTCTTTATGATCACCGGGATACCATGGCCATTGCCAGGGCAAGATAGAATCTTCTAGATGAGGCATGATGGCCAGGTGACGGCCGTCACGGGAGGCAATGCTGGCAGCATTGAACATTGAACCGTTGGGGTTTCCGGGATAAGCAGAATAGCTGAATTTAGCAGGGATGTGATAGTGTTTTTCAGCTCCCGGAAAATTAAACTTTCCCTCGCCATGGGCCACCCAGATCCCCAGCTTGCTTCCCGCAAGGGATTTCAGCATTACAGAATGATTTTCAAGAATATCAAGCCCTACGAAGGAACATTCATATTTATGAGAATCATTCCACGACATCCGGGGAGGATGCATGTCATCAGGATAGATGAGCCCAAGTTCCACCATTAGCTGGCAGCCGTTGCAGACACCAAGACTGAGGGTGTCGCCACGCTGGTAGAAGCGATCCAGCGCTTGCTTTGCTTTTTCATTGTATAGAAAGGCACCAGCCCATCCTTTGGCTGAACCCAGGACATCCGAATTGGAAAACCCTCCCACAAAAGCGATAAAGTTAACCTCCTGAAGGTCTTCCTTCCCACTGATCAGGTCGGTCATGTGAACATCCTTCACATCAAAACCTGACAGGTACAGTGCCCAAGCCATATCGCGGTCGCGGTTAACCCCTTTTTCGCGGATAATTGCCGCTTTAATTCCGGTAGGAGTCCGCCTGCGCGACTCTATCCCGTAAGTTGAAAACTTCCCGCTAAAAGGACCATTAAATCTGAATTTCAGCGGCTGTTGAGGGTAGTTCAAGAACCTTTGCAAAGCAAGATGTTCCCCTGATTGATGCCGGTCAAGCAGGTAAGAGGTCCGGAACCAGATATTCCTTAATGAATCGATATTCAAAGAATGATGTTCGAGTCCATTGGTGATCGTAATCGTTCTTTCAGGCCTGGGTTGGCCAATCTGAATGAAATCCACCCGGGCCTGGTTCATGATTTTCCTGACAGCATCCAAATCCTTTACCTGGATAATGATCCCCGGATTTTCGCTGAAGAAAAGTTTGACACTGTCGCGTTCTTCAAGGCCTGATAAGTCTGCATTGATTCCGCCATCCTCGTTGGGGAAAGTCATCTCCAATAGGGTGGTTATCAATCCTCCAGCAGAAATATCATGGCCTGACAGGATGAGGTCTTCGCGGATCATTTGCTGAACAGCCCCGAAGGCTCTGATGAAATAGGCCGCATCTTTGATGGTGGGAGCTTCATTGCCGATGGTATTCACCACCTGTGCAAAACTGCTTCCACCAAATTTCAGGGAATCTCTTGAAAAATCGATATACAGTAAATATGACGCAGGATTATTGATCAGCGCGGGACTGATGACTTTTTGCACCTCAGAAACTTCCCCGACGGCAGAAACAATGACTGTACCTGGAGCCAGTACCGTGGTGCCATCTGGGTATTTCTGGGTCATGGATAAGGAATCCTTTCCGGTAGGAATGTTGATTCCCAGTTCTATGGCAAAATCACTGACGGCTTTGACGGCATTATAAAGTCTTGAATCTTCACCTGGGTTTTTGCAGGGCCACATCCAATTCGCAGAAAGTGAAACGCCTTTCAATCCATGGGTTAAGGGAGCCCAGATAAGGTTGGTTAGCGCCTCAGCGATGGCTAAACGTGATCCTGCAACCGGATCGATCATTGCGGCAACGGGGGCATGTCCGAGTGCTGTCGCGACACCCTTGACCCCGGTATAATCAAGTGCAACAACTCCAAGGTTATTCAGCGGAAGCTGAATGGTTCCGCAGGTCTGCTGTTTTGCAATTTTCCCGCTAACAGAACGGTCCACTTTGTTGGTCAGCCAATCCTTGCAAGCCACTGCTTCGATTTGAAGAACGGATTCCAGATAGGATATTAGCAAACTTGGTTGATAAGTAACCTGGGAATAGATGGTGGGATAGGATAAATCACGGATGATTGTTTGGGGAGGTTTACCGAAGAAATCATCCACCCTTAAATCAATGGGTTTATTCCCTGTTTTCATATCCTGAAAAACCAATTGATGATCAGAGGTTGTCTGACCTGCTTCATATAAAGGTGCTCGTTCTCGAAGTGCGATTTGTTTCAGGATGGGAAAATCCTCTTCCCTGATCACAAGTCCCATGCGCTCCTGTGATTCATTGCTAATGATCTCTCTGGCGGATAAGGTAGGGTCGCCCACCGGAAGGGCATCGATTTGGATGGTACCGCCTGTTTTTTCAACCAGTTCCGAAAGAGCATTGAGATGTCCACCTGCGCCATGGTCATGGATCGAAAGAATGGGATTGTTGTCCATCTCGGTCATAGCCCGTATGGCGTTAAAAACCCTTTTTTGCATTTCAGGATTGGACCGTTGCACGGCATTCAGTTCAATGACATTATCGTATTCTCCAGTTGCCACCGATGAAACTGCGCCACCTCCCATACCGATCCGGTAATTATCACCCCCCATCACGATAATTGGCTGATCGCTTTGAGGAATTTCTTTCATGCTGTCGGAATCCCGGGCAAAACCGATACCCCCAGCCTGCATGATGACTTTGTCAAATCCGAAGATTTTTCCGTTTTCTTCATGTTCGAACGTAAGCAATGACCCGCAGATCAGCGGTTGTCCGAATTTATTTCCGAAGTCACTGGCTCCATTGGAGGCCTTGATGAGGATTTCTTCAGGAGATTTATATAACCATGGTCTGGAATCAACCGATTTCTCCCATGAACGACCTCCATCCAAACGGGGATAAGAGGTCATATATACCGCTGTTCCTGCCAGAGGGATACTCCCTTTTCCACCTGCCATCCGATCCCGGATTTCGCCCCCTGAACCTGTAGCAGCGCCGTTAAATGGCTCAACTGTGGTGGGAAAATTATGTGTTTCAGCTTTCAGTGAGATCACGGAAGATATATCGCGAATGGTGAAAAAATCAGCGACATGTTGACGGATTGGGGCAAATTGTTCTATTTCAGGACCCAGGATAAAAGCGACATTGTCCATGTAAGCGGATACGATAAAATTGGGATTGACCCTGGCGGTTTTTTTAATCAATGAGAAAAGGGAGTCGGGCATCTCCTTTCCGTCTATGATAAAAGTACCGTTAAAAATTTTGTGCCGGCAATGTTCGGAATTCACCTGCGAGAAGCCAAAAACTTCGCTGTCGGTAAGATTTCTTCCGATTCTGTCGCTCAATCGTGTGAGATAGGCTATTTCTTCATTGCTAAGTGCCAGCCCTTCCTGAAGCGAATAAGTTGAAATATCTTCAATGTCACGGACAGCCTCCGGTAAGCGGGTAATCTTAAAAGTATCCTGATCCAGGCCATTGTAAATATGCTGGAGCATGGGATCAATAGAAGCAACAAGTGGCAAGTGAGGAGTGACTTTAACTAGGTTCTTTGTCAATTGTTCTTTATCCTTGGTAAATTCTTCAATGCGGATGATTCCTTCAATGCCCATATTCTGGGTGATTTCCACGGCATTGGTACTCCAGGGGGTAATCATTTCCCGGCGGGGACCGATGAATGTTCCCTGAAGAACCCTTTCGGGTTTACAATTTTCAATACCGAATAGCCAGGAAAGCTTTTTTAGGTCACAGTCAACAAGTAGACTATGGCTTTCTACCGCATAAACCCTGTCATCTCCTTGAAAGAAAACTATCATGGTTAAAGAATTTCATCATTGCGTGATTTCATTATGCTCCCAGAAACCTTTCTGCTTCTATGGCTGCCATACATCCTGTTCCCGCTGCCGTAATGGCTTGGCGGTAATAATGATCCTGCACATCCCCGGCGGCAAAAACGCCTTCCACGCTGGTGCGGGTAGATCCGGGTATGGTTTTGATATAATCCATTTCGTCCAGTTCAATTTTTCCCTTGAATATTTCCGTATTTGGTTTGTGCCCTATGGCCACGAAGAAACCGGTTATGCTAAGTTCACGTGCTTCCCCAGTGTTAAGGTTGCGGACCCGCAATCCGGTTACCCCGGTCTGATCTCCCAGCACTTCCTCGGGAATACTATTCCAGATCATCTCAATGTTCGGGGTATCGAAAACTTTCCGTTGCATCGCTTTAGAGGCACGGAGCTCATCACGGCGATGGATCATGTAAACTTTTTTGCACAGTTTGGCCAGATAAGTTGCTTCTTCTGCAGCCGTATCACCCCCTCCCACAATGGAGACATCCTGTCCGCGATAAAAAAAACCATCACAGGTGGCACAGCCTGATACGCCTTGTCCCATGAATTTCTTTTCCGATTCCAGGCCAAGCCATTTGGCGCTGGCCCCGGTGGCAATGATGACGGTCTCGGCGATAACCGTTTTGCCATCATCTGCTTTCACAGTAAAAGGTCTGTTTGAAAAATCAACTTCGGTCACCATGCCAAACCTGACCTGAGTTCCGAAACGTTCAGCCTGTTTTTTCAGTTCTTCCATCATGACAGGCCCCTGAACTCCTTCGGGATATCCTGGGAAATTATCCACTTCTGTGGTGATGGTCAATTGTCCTCCGGGTTGCATTCCCTGGTATATCACCGGCTTTAGGTCGGCCCGTGCAGCATAAATGGCAGCGGTATAACCTGCCGGACCGCTGCCAATGATCAGGCAACGGATTTTTTCAATGTTTTCACTCATTTATATACTGTTTAGATTTTCAAAAGTAAGAAAAAATTGCTTACGGCACTTCCAAGGGATATGACGGATGAAAGAACGATTGATTACCTTTGATGAAAATAAATCGGTATGTTGTTGTCCCGGTTTTCCATAACCACCAAATTGCTTCTTTTATTCCTGATGGTTGGTCTGTCATCCGTTATGATAGTTGGCATTTACTCCTTTTATTCTGCCCGACGGGCAATCATGAACCGTACCCTTGACCAGCTTATCTCTGTAAGAGCGATTAAAAAACAACAGCTTGAATACTTTTTTTCGGAAAAAATTAAAAATATTGAACAGTTGAGCCGAAAGGTAAATTTTGGGAAAGAAGATTATCTTCCGTATGGTTTTTCCAATCTTTTCCTGGCTACAGAAAACGGGGATGGTCTGAAAGAGATTGAATCTCCATGCGCTGATTTTCCCGTGAGAAACAGTCTTCTGATCCCTCAGATCCATAGGTTAGTGAAGGAAGTGAGAAGAAACAACGAAGTGGTGGTTACCGACCTGTTTTATCCATCAGCCCAGGATTCCATGCCGATATGCCTGATTGGTTGCAGGCTTTTCTCCATCGATTCGCTTCCTTCAAAAGTGTTAATCCTGATGATCCCTGCCAGTGAAATCAATCACATCATGTTACAGGATAACAGCCGGATTGGTTTGGGTCACTCAGGAGAAGCATATCTGGTTGGAAGCGATTTTCTGATGCGCAGTGAATCTCGTTTTTTAAAAGGATCACTGCTTCACACTCCGGTGAAATCGGAAACGGTCCTGATGGCGATAGGGGGGAAAACAGGTTTTTCTCTTACCAGGGATTATCGCGATATCCCGGTATTCAGTGCTTATGAACCCTTTGAAATAACTGGTTTAAAATGGGTTGTATTAGCAGAAATCGATTATCAGGAAGCCATGGTTCCGGTTGAAGGATTACGAAATGACATCCTTCTGGTATCGCTGGTCATCTCTGTCTTCATTCTGGGATTTGCACAGCTCATTTCGAAAATGATAACGCAACCCATCATTCATTTGAAAGAGGCTGCCACACGTTTAGGACAGGGTGATTTTGACCATAAAGTTGCCGTGCATTCGAAAGATGAGATTGGTGCCCTTGCATGGACGTTTAATCGAATGTCGGAACAGATCAGGGAAGAAAGACGAAAGTCTATACTGGCGCTATTTGACGGGCAGGAAATGGAAAGGCGGCGACTTTCCCGAGAATTGCATG
Source organism: uncultured Prolixibacteraceae bacterium (assembly GCA_964429135.1). GTDB lineage: Bacteria > Bacteroidota > Bacteroidia > Bacteroidales > FEN-979 > CAZSDU01. The sequence goes on from CAYSAU010000001.1 coordinate 30,660, forward strand.
ACGGACTTGGCCAGCAGCTGGTCGGGACAAAACTTCAGATCGAAAACTGCAATGAAAATGATCCTGATTGCCTGAAAAAAGCGATGATGGAAACCAAATCAGATTTGCATCATATCGTGGATGAACTCAAACGGATTTCCAATGACATGATGCCGGCCGCATTGGATGAACTGGGACTGGTCACTGCCTTACGCAATCTATGTAATGATTTGAACCATCATCTAAAAATGGAAATTGATTTCGATGCTGATTTATCCTGTTCTCCAGACAGTAAATCGGCGATATATCTTTTTCGTATTGCACAGGAGGGTATCCATAATATCATCAAGCATGCCAAGGCTAAGCGAATCGCCCTTCAACTGATCGATAACCAGGATCATTTAATACTGATCCTTGAGGATGACGGAATCGGATTTAATCCCTTAGACACAGTGGCCGGAAACGGACTCTCAAACATGAAGGAACGCGCCTTGTTGCTTGGTGGAACTTTCTCTCTTGAATCTGAACCAGGACATGGAACAACCCTTCGTATAAAAATCCCGAAAAAATGTTGAGAAGCCCCATTAAAATCATTCTGGTTGACGATCATCAGATTATCCGCGATGGGATATCAAATATGCTGAAAGAAGCTGATGACCTTATGCTTTGCGGCACTGCAGCCGATTATCATCAAGCGCTAGAACTTTTAAAGCAATCCGCGGTGGATGTCGTCATAACTGATCTTTCCCTTCCAGACAGATCAGGAATTGACCTGATCAGGAAGATAAAAGAAAAATTCCCTTTACCCAGGATTCTGGTACTTTCCATGTATGTCGCTGAAGACTATATTTTCAATGCTTTGAAAGCCGGGGCAAACGGTTATCTCCCCAAGCAGGATACCACAAAAGCGGAACTCTTTCAAGCAATCAGAACCCTTTATAAAGGGGAACAGTATTTCAGTGACAGTATCGCTCAGGTCATTACAAAAGCTTATTCCCAGACAGTAAAAAAAGCAAACGTTCCGGATGCGCTGGTGAAAACCCACACCCTGACTACCCGTGAAAAGGAAATCCTTAGTCTTTATGCAAATGGCCTTTCAAACCAGGAAATTTCGGAAAAATTGAACATCAGCATTCGAACGGTTGAAACACACAAAAACAATATCATGCAGAAGTTTAATTTTCGAAGTACTGTGGATATGGTGAAATTTGCGATTCGGAACAATCTCGCCGATTTCTAAGGGTTTTACTTAGGATAAAATACGTAATTTCGTTATTTCAGGATCTTTCAAAGAATCTTTCATTTGCATGGTTTAATATCTTGCTTATGAAAAGATTTTTCTGCATCGTTTTTTCGGTCACACTTTTAATGGCGAACCCTGCCTTCACCCAGGAAAAAGTGAAGTGGTCAGCCGACTTTCAAATCGGAGCGGATCTGATGAGCCGGTATATTTGGCGTGGTCTCAACCTTGGTGGTGCTGGCCCAAGCATACAACCTGCTCTGAAACTGAATGTCGGCCATCCTGATCATCAGTTTTCAATAGGGGCATGGGGAGCATACACTTTCAGTGCAACTGCAAACCAGGAAATCGATTTGATTGCTTCTTACACATTTAAAGGGATGTTAACCCTGATGGTAACCGATTATTTCTTTCCGGACTTAAATACCGGAAAACGCGATCAGTACTTCTGTTATAAACAAGATAGCACAGGCCATGTTTTTGAAGGAGCAATCATATTTAATGGGACGGAAAAAATTCCTTTTACCCTGATGGTGGCAACCAATTTCTATGGGAATGATGCAAGAAAAATGAAACAGATCAACGACAGCACTTACGTTGATAACGGACTTCAATATTCCACCTACATTGAACTTGGATTTAAAAAGCGCATTAAGCATTTTGACTTCAATGCTTTTGTTGGGGGAACCATAAACAGCCCGAATACAGGGAGGCATGAAACAGGTTACTATGCAAACACCAAGGCGGGATTTACCAATGTCGGCATAAAAGTTGCCCGGGAAATCCCGGTTACGGAAAAATATGCCATTCCCGTCCAGGCATCCCTGATTGCCAATCCCATGCAGAGCAAAGTTTATCTTGTTTTCGGAATTTCATTTTAACCCTTAAAAATTATTGTTATGATCGAAACTGGTTCAACTGGATTTATGCTGCTAGCCTGCAGCCTGGTCATGCTGATGACACCCGGACTTGCCTTATTTTATGGCGGGCTTGCTACCAAACGTAATATTCTGGGCATTATGATCCAGAGTTTTGTCTCACTCGGCTGGACAACTATCCTTTGGGTATTTTTTGGTTATTCCTTATGTTTCAGCGGCGGGGAAGGAGGCATTATCGGGAACCTGGATAAAGCCTTTCTCACAGGAATTCGTATTGATTCCATGTACAGCAATGGGAAAATACCGGAAATTGTATTTGTTGCCTACCAGATGATGTTTGCCATTATCACTCCGGCATTGATCACAGGCGCATTTGTGAACCGTGTCAGCTTCAAGGCTTATTTTATTTTTCTTACCGTTTGGCAGGTTCTCGTTTATTATCCCTTTGTACACATGATCTGGGGGGGCGGTCTTCTTGCCCAATGGGGCGTTCTCGATTTTGCAGGTGGAATTGTAGTTCATGCAACGGCTGGTTTTGCGGCTTTAGCTTCCGTTTTTTATGTCGGTGCCAGGACCGATAAAAATTCCAAACCTAACAGTATTCCCTTGGTAGCCATTGGAAGCGGCTTGCTCTGGTTTGGTTGGTATGGTTTCAATGCCGGCAGTGAAGTTGCCGTTGATTTTATCACTTCCCTGGCCTTCCTGAATACGGATATTGCAGCCTCTTTCGCGACCATCGCCTGGTTATTTGTCGAATGGACAAAAGAAAGAAAACCCAAGTTCATCGGTTTATTAACCGGTTCCATCGCGGGGCTTGCAACCATTACTCCCTGTGCCGGGTATGTTCCCCTTTGGGCATCCCCTCTCATCGGGATCGCAGCGGGTCTGGTATGTTATTATGCCGTTCAATTCAAGAATAAAATGCATTGGGATGATGCCCTGGATGTATGGGGTGTGCATGGTGTAGGGGGTGTTCTGGGAACCATTTTATTGGGTGTCTTTGCTTCCAAAGCCGCTAACTCTGTTGGTGCTGACGGACTGCTTCTCGGAGGGAGCGGATTTTTTGCCAAGCAGTTGATTTCTGTTATCGGCGCTTCTGTCTATGCTTTTCTTTTCACATATATCATGTTGATTATTATTAATTTCATCACCCCGGTAAAAGTTTCCGAGTCAATGGAGAAGGAAGGTCTTGATGTTTCACTCCATGGCGAGCAAGCCTATGATGAAGGAGCATTGTAAAACGGTTTTGATCTAGGTAAAGCTTCTCTCCTTTGAATAAAAGTCTTATTTTTGGGAAGCAATAGCCTAAATTTAGATGAAATTCAGACTGCTTTTCTTGCTTCTTTATATCCTTTACTGTTCTGCTGCTTTTCCCCAGACAGAAGCCACTACTCTTGATGGTCGCAAAGTTCTATTGTACCCTGATGGCAGCTGGAAACCCATCACCAAGGAACTCGAAGCGATACCTATAAACCGGCTTGAGCTTCCAAAACCAAAGCCTTTTGAACTGGTACTGAACCATACTGGATATACCCTTTCATACAATACCAGCCGTCATATCGCTAATTGGGCAGCGTATGAACTTACTGCCGAGGAGACTATCCCGTTCGCAACAAGAACAGATCGCTTCCTCCCTGATCCATTATTGAAATCAGGCTCGGCCTCTAATGATGATTATAAAATGAGCGGCTTTGATAAGGGACACCTTGTGCCAGCGGCTGATATGGCCTATTCGGAGAAAACCATGGAGGAATCCTTTTATCTTTCAAATATAGCGCCCCAGGTCCCGGGTTTCAACCGTGGTGTATGGAAAAAACTCGAGGAACAAATTAGACAATGGGCCGTCGATAACCAGGCTTTGTATATTGTCACAGGAGGGGTTTTAACCAAGGAGCTACCCACGATGGGCAGCAATAAAATACCGGTGCCCAGATATTTCTATAAAGTGATTCTCGATTATACAGAACCGGATCTTAAAGGAATTGGATTTATCATTCCAAACAAAGCATCCAAAGAACACTTGCAACATTTTGCCGTTTCCATTGACAGCGTGGAAAAAGTGACGAAAATCGATTTTTTTTACCAATTACCGGATGCCCAGGAACGCCTGATTGAAAACACTGTCGATCTGAGTAAATGGAGCTGGAAAAAAACTCCGACTCCCTGACTCCCAGGAATTTTTTAACTATCTTAACAGTTTCTTCAAATTCTCGTTTTGATGAAAACAGTAATCGTTTCAATTTTTATACTCCTGCTTCTTGCTGCAGGATGTTAAAAAAATTGGATATAAAAATGTTTTCTAAAATTTTCAATCACTTGTTTTATCCCGGAAAGATAGTGTATGAATGAGGTATTTATCACGACTGGTACTTCCCCACGATGGGCATGCGACGCCCCATGCCGAATGCTTTTGGGGAAATCCTCAGGATGGGCGGGGTTTGATAGCGTTTGTACTCGCTGGTATTGACAAGTCTCAGAACTCTTCTGACCAGTTGTTCTTCAAATCCTTCCCTGATCAACTCATCCGGTCCTTTTCTTTGTTCGATATAACGATACAGGATCTTGTCGAGGATATCATATTCCGGCAGGGAGTCGGAATCTTTCTGATCCGGTCTTAACTCAGCCGAAGGAGGCTTTGTTATAGTATTCAAAGGGATGATTACCTGGTCCTTATTGATATAGGCTGCCAACTCATAGACCTGGGTTTTATATACATCTCCCAGTACCGACAATCCCCCGCACATATCGCCGTAAAGGGTTCCGTATCCCACGGCCGCTTCGCTTTTATTGGAAGTATTTAGCAGGATGTAACCAAATTTATTGGAAAGCGCCATCAGGATTACCGCCCTTAGCCTGGCCTGTACGTTTTCTTCTGTTAGGTTAAAAGGCAACCCCTTGAACTCTGGCTCAAGAGTGTGTTCCACAGCCCTGAATGCTTCATCAATCGGAATGATCTCATGGCTTACTCCCATGTTTTTTGACAGCTCTATGGCATCTTTAATGCTGTGTTCCGATGAAAACCGGGAAGGGAGTAAAATGGCTTTAACATTTTCTTTCCCCAACGCTTTTACGGCCAATACGAGGGTTAACGCGGAATCAATACCCCCGGAAAGCCCCAGGATCGCCTTCGAAAAGCCCATTTTCCCGAAATAGTCTCGGATGCCAAGGACCAGGGCGTCGTGAATGGAAGGGATGATGGATAAGAGTTGTTGCGCTCCTGATGCTGGATAAGGGTTGCTGAGCTCCTGATTTTGAGAAGCCAAGCCCCTCCCCTCAAGGGGAGGGGTTGGGGAGGGGTCATACACCTGGAAATCTTCTTCAAAATATTTCAGTTCTCCCACCACTTTCCCGGATGGATCAACAACCATGGACCCTCCGTCGAAAATAAGTTCCGTTTGGCCGCCGACATGATTGACATAAAAAACAGGTTTTTTGTAGGCAATGGCATTCCGGTTTAATACCTCTAGACGGGCAGCGGGCTGTCCATAATGAAAAGGAGATGCAGCAATGTTAATAATTAAATCCGGCTTGAGCCTGATAAGCTCATCCATGGGGTTACTGACATATAGCGGATCATCGGAAATATTCCAGAGATCTTCGCAGATGGTCAGAGCAAATCGGTTCCCTTTGTATTCAAATACTTGATAAGGCTGATGGTTGGGCTCGAAATAACGGTATTCATCGAAAACGTCGTAATTGGGAAGCAGGGTTTTATGTACGATCCCGGCTATTTTCCCGCCTGCCAGAAAATAAGCAGAATTATGTAATGGTTTTCCCTTGATGGCATTATTAACAGAGGGAGATCCGATGATCACGGCAATATCCATAGTTTCTGCGGCAATTTGAGTGATTGCGTTATCACAGCGATGAAGAAAGTCATCGAATTCAAGGAAATCGCGGGGAGGATAACCGCAAACAGCCAGTTCGGCAAAAACCACTATCCCAGCCTGCATTTCCTTTGCCTTCTGAATGGCTTTCCTGATGCGGGAAACATTGGAGTCGAAATCGCCAATGTGATAATTCAACTGGGCAAGGGCAATCTTCATGGGGTATGGTTAAAAGAGAAATCCAAGGTTCAACTCCACAAAGTTCAGCATGCTTTTTTCATTCAGTTTTGATTTACTGTTGACTCCGGTTAAAATGTTGTTCAGGGAGTTGGAATAGGCGAGTCCCAGAAAAATCCTGCTTGACTGATCCAGGTGATATTCTGCCCCGATACCGAAGAGAATGGATTCGCGGATCAGGGTGGTCTCTTCAGTCATGCTGTTTTTTTCTGACCAGGCTTCTCCAATGTCGGGACTGTAAACTTCATTGGCGCTTGCTCTTAACCTGAAACCGGTACCGAAACCAATCTGTCCGAAAAAGGAAAAATCCCCGAAATTTTTGGTTTGCATCTTAACCATCAGAGGGATTTCCAGATAGATAAAATTATATTTACGATCAACGGTTCCATTGACTTTGGGCGAACCGGCCATCACAAACATGGAATCCTGAAAAGCAAGACGTCCGTTCAGAAAAACAAAATTCACACCGGTAGAAAAGGCATAACGTTCGGCAAAATAAAAATCGCTGACAAAGCCTGCCGTGGCACCTATCCTGCCCCCTTCATTGGTGTAATTTTTTGTATTTGGGTTCATCCAGGCAATGTTTGGGGACAATTTTAATCCGAGTTTGACCGGAAGTTGTTTCTGGGCAGAAAGAAATACAGGCAAAAACAGAAATAATATCGTGAATAGCGCGCTTAAGTCGGTTTTTTTGATCATGATTTGATTTTTACGATGGTCCATAACAAAAATACGGAATCCACCATCCCATACTCAGAATAAATCCATAATTTTATTCAAAAATAATCAACCATCCCCAACGATAGAAATTATGAGGTTTATCATTGCTTCCGGCATGTTTTCCCTGGCGCTGTTGCTTGGTTGTAACGGCGGAAAGACCAGAATTGATGTGGATACCAAAAATATTCAAGTGACAGATATCCGGATTCACAGGTACGACCTGGATCTTTTTGCTATCCCGGTTCATCATTTAAAAGCCGGATTGGAAAAGCTAAAACCAGCTTACCGCTTTTTTCTTGACACTGACCTGGATGACCCGGCCAGGTTGACTGAAATGAAAGCTTATCTGGAAAATCCAAGAAACCTTGACTTCTATCAAGCCGTGCTGAAAAAATACCAGGAACTAACTCTCCTTGAGAAAAAGCTGACTGAAGCCTTCAGGCATTACCGTTATTATTATCCCGATGCAAGTATCCCAAGGATTTATGCTTATATTTCTGGAGGAGATTATGATTATCCAATCCAGTATGCTGATTCTGTCATGCTCATCGGACTGGATAATTACCTGGGAAAAGAATTCGAGGTTTATCGTTCAGACAGAATTCCCCAATATCGCCTGGAAAAAATGACTGCCGATAATATCCTCCCCGACTGCATGCAGGTTATGGCCAGGACTACACCATCTTCCGAAATTTCCGGCAATACATTGCTTGATCATATGATTGAAGAAGGAAGAAGATTGTATTTCATTTCAGCGATGATCCCTTTGACCGATCCGCGTTTTATAATGGGTTATACCCGGGCACAGATGGATTGGGTATTGAAAAATGAAGCCCAGGTCTGGGCAGCCATTATCGAGCATCGGATGCTGTATTCCACCGATGGACAAATCATCCGAACCTTTATAGCGGATGGTCCCTTCACTCCGGAATTTTCCAAAGAAGCCCCAGCGCGTCTGGGACAATGGATAGGTTGGCAGATCGTTATGCAATACATGGAAAACGAGGTGAATGTCAGCCTTCAGCAAATGCTTCAGGAAACGGATGCACAGAAAATTCTTACCCTTTCAAAGTACAAACCACAAAAATAACTGCTGACCCCTGTCACTTTGTTACTTTGTGACCTGTTAATAACTTTCCTGCTATTATCTTATTACCTTTCTTCGTTTTCCCGATTAAGTGGAAAATATTCCTATGTTGGTTAAAACATTCGGGAGCGCTGTTTTTGGGATACATGCGATGACGGTGACAGTCGAAGTTTATATCGACCAGGGAATTCAGTTCTTCATGGTAGGATTGCCTGATAATGCAGTGAAAGAAAGCCATCAAAGGATAGAATCAGCACTCAGGAATAATGGTTACCGTATTCCCGGGAAAAAGATAGTTATCAATATGGCTCCGGCTGATATCCGTAAGGAAGGTTCTTCTTATGATCTGACCATCGCGATGGGGATACTTGCCGGGAGTGAAGTGATCAAAACCAACAAGCTGGAAAACTATATCATTATGGGGGAGCTTTCTCTGGATGGCAGCCTGCTTCCCATCAAAGGGGCTTTGCCTATCGCCATCGAGGCTCAGAAAAAAGGTTTTGACGGAATTATTCTTCCTCAGCAGAATGCAAGAGAAGCTGCAATAGTTGGAAATTTGCTGATCTATGGTGTACAGAATATCAGAGAAGTGATCGGTTTTTTAAATGATGAAATCACCCTGACGCCAACGATAGTGAATATGGAAGAAGAATTTAATCGTCATTTAGGGGATTATGAATTTGATTTTGCAGAAGTAAGGGGGCAGGAGAATATAAAAAGGGCGTTGGAAATAGCGGCAGCAGGAGGGCATAACGTCATTTTGATCGGACCACCAGGTGCAGGAAAGACCATGTTGGCAAAGCGGCTTCCATCCATCCTGCCTCCACTGAATCTGCAGGAAGCACTTGAAACGACCAAGATACATTCCGTGGCCGGGAAGCTGGCCAGTAACCGCTCCCTGATTTCTGTCAGACCATTTCGTTCTCCCCACCATACTATTTCCGATGTGGCACTAGTGGGTGGCGGGGGTGTTCCTCAACCTGGGGAAATATCCCTGGCACACAATGGAGTTTTATTTCTCGATGAACTACCCGAATTCAAACGCCAGGTACTTGAAGTACTCCGACAGCCGCTGGAAGACAGGGTGGTTACCATTTCAAGAGCAAGATTTACCGTTGAATACCCTGCCAGTTTCATGCTGGTTGCAGCCATGAATCCTTGTCCCTGCGGCTATTACAACCATCCACAGCTTGATTGTCAATGTAAACCAGGAGTTGTGCAAAAATATATCAATAGAATTTCAGGACCCCTTTTCGATCGTATTGATATTCATGTTGAGGTTATTCCTGTTCCTTACCGGGAATTAAGCGTGATGCATGCGGCCGAGCGAAGCGAGGCCATCCGGGACAGAGTCCTGGCTGCACGACAGATTCAGGAAAAACGTTTTAAAGAAAATCAGGGCATTCACTGCAATGCCCAGATGTCAAGCAAAATCCTTAGAAAAATTTGCCATATCAATGAAACGGGTCACCTTCTTCTGAAATCTGCCATGGATAAGCTCGGACTTTCAGCCCGCGCATTCGACCGAATCCTGAAAGTCTCCAGAACCATCGCAGACCTTGAACATTCTTCGGAAATAAAAACGGAACACTTGGCAGAGGCCATCAATTACAGATCACTTGATCGCGATAATTGGGGAAAATGAAATACCAGACCAGATCATTAAGAAAGAAACAAATCTCCTATGACAAAACATGCGTAAATAACGCTGGCCATCCCATTCATGGTAGCAAAAGCCAGGTTCACCCTGGAAATATTTCCTGGCTTGACCAGGATGTGCTCATACATTAATAAACAGGAAAACATTACCGCCCCAATCCAGTACAACCAGTGAAATTTCCCGTATATTCCGGCCATGATCACCATCAAGATCGCGAGGAAGTGAAGAACAGCGGAAAAGATCAACGCGTTTCGCTTGCCTAAAAACACAGGGATAGATCGAAGGTCTTCAGATTTGTCGAAATCAATGTCCTGGAGGGCATAAAGAATATCGAAACCTGCCACCCAAAAAATGACAATGAACGAAAAGATTATGGGAAGCAAATCAAAATGAGCAGTTACAGCTAGATAAGCGCCGATAGGCGCAAGGGATAATCCTATACCGAGAATGACATGCGAATAATAAGTGAATCTTTTCGTAAAAGAATAACCAAGAATCACTAACAAGGCAAGCGGAGACAGGATGAAACATAAAAAGTTCAGGAAATATGTAGTCACCACAAATAACAAGGCATTGATGACAACAAACCATAAAGCGGAAACAGGTTTGATCACCTCGCTGGGGATCTCCCTAAACGCAGTCCTCGGGTTTTTCCGGTCAAATTCACGGTCGGCATAACGGTTAAACCCCATCGCGGCATTCCTGGCCAAAAGCACACAAAGCAAGACCAGTAGCAATAACCTCAAAGAAAACGCTCCGCTTTCATTTTTAATCGCAAGTGAAAAACCAATCAGGGCAAATGGCAAAGAAAAAACCGTATGACTGATCTTGATGAAAGAAAAATAGTTTGTAACCTTTCTAAACTTTTGTAGTCCCATCTGTGGTTTTTAAAAGACAAATTTAGCGAAATTGAACAAAGCTCGGGTTTGTCTTCTGAATATGGTTATTTTTGTGGTTTATTCATCTGTGTCATGATTCAGAAATTGGAATTCCTTTATGGGTATTGTAAGCACGCAATTTCTGCACAATCAAAGTATAGCCTCCATTCCCCTTTTGCCTACCATTTTTATCATGATATAATAAAAAACGGGGAATATGACCCCCATTATAAGACTGTCGAAAGGGTAAGAAATGACCTGATCGTGTTTTCAAGGTTCATCAAGCGGAGAGATTTGGGCGCTAAGGCCAAGGATGAACCCTGTGACCAGCGTTTTGTCAGGGTCAAAGACATTGCCAGAAAATCATCGGTATCAGCCGAAAAAGGACAGTTACTATACCGTCTGGTTAGGGATCTGCATCCGGAAAATATCCTTGAACTTGGAACAGCTTTTGGAATAAGCACACTTTACCTTGCCTTTGCTGCACCCCACAGCAGGATTATCACCATTGAGGGTTGCCTTGATACGGCACATCTGGCTCAGGAGAATTTTGATAAAGTGGGAATGAAAAATATTACGATTCTGAATGGTTCATTTGAAGAGAAATTACCCCTTGCACTCATGGAATTGCATTCACCCGATCTGGTATTCGTGGATGGTAACCATAAAAAGGAAGCCACCCTGCACTATTTTGAAGAATGTCTGCAACATATTCATCCTGAAAGCGTTTTTGTGTTCGACGACATCCACTGGTCTTCCGGAATGAACTCAGCCTGGAAGCAAATCAAAGCGCATCCAAGGGTCAGGGTAACATTTGATCTGTTTTATCTTGGAATCGTTTTTTTTAAAGAGGAATTAAGCAAAGAGGATTTTATAATTAAATTTTAATTATTGTATTTTTGTGACCTATGGAAAAAGAAGTCATTCGCCTGGAACATATTGTTAAAAACTACAAAATTGGGAGTATCATCGTGGAAGCACTCCGATCGATCTCTCTGGTCATCCGTAGAAATGAATTTGTTGCCCTTATGGGTCCTTCCGGTTCGGGTAAATCAACCCTGATGAATATCCTGGGGTGCCTCGACACACCCACGAGCGGGAACTATTTCCTGAATGGAGAAGATGTCAGCAAAATGGATGATAATTCACTGGCCGAGATCAGGAACAAACAAATTGGTTTTGTCTTTCAGACATTTAACCTGTTGCCCCGTTCCACGGCACTGGAAAATGTCATGCTGCCATTGATTTATTCCGGCTTCGGCAAAACAAAACGACAGGAAAAAGCCACTCAGGTTATGCATGAAGTGAAACTTGCCGACAGAATGGAGCATAAGCCCAATGAACTTTCTGGCGGACAGCGACAAAGGGTTGCCATTGCCCGGGCGCTCGTGAATAACCCCGCAATAATTCTTGCGGATGAACCTACCGGAAACCTCGATTCCAAAACTTCCATTGAGATACTCGGACTTCTTGAAGATATTCATAAAATGGGAAATACTGTGATCATCGTGACCCATGAAGAAGATATCGCCCAACATGCCCACCGGATTATCCGGTTAATGGATGGCCAGATCTCGACGGATGAAGTGAATAAATCCATTAAAACCATTGCCGATTATCATTTTGTCAGCGCTTAGCTAAGCATCGTGATGATCATAGAGAACCGGATCATGGAAAAATCAGGAAATTATAAGAAACTCTTCGAGAATTTTAATGCTTTGAAGGTCATGATTATCGGAGATGTCATGGTGGATTCCTATTTATGGGGGAAAGTAGAGAGGATATCAGCCGAGGCCCCGATTCCGATCGTCTCCCTGAAAAAAAGAGAAAATCGAATGGGAGGCGCTGCCAATGTCGCCATGAATATCAAGGCCATGGGTGCAAAACCAATGCTTTGCTCAGTGATCGGTGCGGATGAAAAGGGTCAGCAATTTCTTGATCTGCTGAAAAAGGAAAAAATTGATGATTTTGGGATCATCCGAAGCAATAAAAGGATCACTACCACGAAATTTAGAATTTTCGGGAATAGCTACCAGATGCTGAGGGTGGATGAAGAAGTGGAAAACGAATTGAATGATAAGGATTTTCAAACTCTTCTCAGGGTCATTGATCAGATTCTTGAAAATCATCATATCGATTGTATCGTTTTTCAGGATTACGACAAGGGGGTTATTACCCCGAGACTGATCAAGGAAGTCGTTGATCGGGCAAAACAGCATAACATCCCTACAACGGTGGATCCGAAAAAGAAAAATTTTGAAGCCTATCGTCATGTGACCTTGTTCAAACCGAATCTGAAAGAACTGACAGATGGGCTTAAGACGAACCTTGATATCCGTGACAGGGAGTCCATTATCAGGGAAACCCATAAATTGAGGGCAAGTCTTGATGCCCGCTATTTACTGACCACGCTTTCGGAGCAGGGAGTGATGATCTGTACGAAAGAAAAAGAGGAAGAAAAGACCTTGGTAGTGCCGGCCATGATGCGGATGGTGTCAGATGTTTCCGGAGCCGGCGATACCGTTATTAGTGTTGCCTCCCTTTGCCTTGCCTTGCAACGGACTCCTTATGAGATAGCCTTTATCAGCAATCTTGCCGGAGGAATAGTTTGCGAAGAAGTAGGAGTCGTTCCCATCAATAAAGAGAAACTGCTCAGGGAAGTCTTAGCCCAGCTTTAAAGCATGGAAGTCCAGACTGATGTGATCATTGTTGGTGCCGGTCCGGCCGGAACAATGGCAGCTTACCACCTTTCCCTTCAGGGATTTAATGTTCTCATCCTGGAGAAATCTGTTTTTCCGAGATATAAAGTTTGTGGAGGAGGACTGACGCATAAAATTCTTAAAGAAATCCCTTTTGATCTTACTCCCGCGATTGAATCCGTTGTTTATTCGGTTCAGTTTTCATATCACTTCCGCGATATCTTTTCACTGACATCCCCTTCTCCATTGATGTACTGCACCATGCGTGATCAACTGGATAACCTTTTAATGGAGAAAGCCCGGGAAGCGGGAACCCGGATAATGTTTAATGAAAAGGTAACAGGCTTTGATCAGGACAAACAGGGTATTACGGTCAGGACAAAGGACAGGAATTTTCGTTCCCGTCTGCTGATCAGCGCGGAAGGTGCAGCTGGATGTGTGGCAAGAATGGCGGGTCTGAAAAATTTTATCATGAAAGGATTGGCTTGGGAAGCTGAAATTCCGGTTCCTCCTGACGTCATTCAGCGCTTCTCAAGCACTATTTTTCTTGACTGGGGTACATTTCCAGGGGGATATGGTTGGGTTTTTCCGAAACAAAATCATTTCAGCGTCGGTGTAGGCGGCCCTGCCAGGCTTTCCAAGGGCATGATGCCTTATTTTCAGCGTTTTTTACAATACTTACATGAAACAACCTGCCTGCCTCATATAGACGTATCGTCGCTCCGGCAGGGAAATGATCTGCTGACTCCAGTATCTCTTTTCCCATATCCTGTCTCATTGAAATCTTGGCCCATCCCTGTCAGGATAAAAAAAGGCAACTTCCACCAGGGAAGGATTCTTGTTGCGGGAGACTCAGCGGGACTTACCGACACGCTTACAGGAGAAGGAATATACTATGCAGTCAGAAGCGGAAAACTAGCGGCAGAAGCATGCTCTGCATACCTGAATGCACAATCCTCTTCTCTTCAGGTGTATTCTGATCAGGTGAACCATGAATTAATGGAGGAATTGCTGGAAGCCAATAAGATTAAGTATTTATTCAATACGTTTCCTCTGAAAATCCATACTTTGGTAAAAGATAAAAACAGGGTATGGAGTGCTTTCGGAAAAGTGCTGAGAGGAGAGCGGAAATATGCTGATGTCAGGAAAGGATTTGGAAGATGGAGCTTTTTATGGGGAATCGTCTGCTTTTTTTCAAAATTAATTTCTGATCAAAAAGAAAAAACCTATATAAAAAATGGATAAAACCGTGCTTATCACCGGGGCAGCAGGTGGGTTAGGCAAGGCGCTCTCCCGGAAGTTTCTTCATGAAGGTTGGCAGGTCATTGCCACAGATGTTGACGAATTATCGATGGCCGATCTTGATCAGCATCAACAATCCCGGGTGCTGCAAATGGACGTCACGGTTGAGGATTCGGTAAGGGCTGCCGCTGAACAATTGAAAGCAACAAACCTATGGATTGACCTGATCATCAACAATGCCGGCATTGATCGTTATTTTCCTTTATCAGAAGCTCCGGTGGAAAGCTTTCAGAAAATTTTTGAAGTCAATCTTTTTGGTGCTTACCGCGTAAATCAGGTATTTCTCCCACTCATGAAGCGACCCGGAGGCAGGATCGTTCATATCAGCTCGGAAAGTCTGAATCTCACCGTGCCTTTCATGACCTATCCCTTGACTAAAAAGGCACTTGAAGGATATGCCCGGGCGCTCCGCCTTGAGTTGGGTTTTCACGGGATTGATGTGGTGATTGTGAGACCGGGAGCCATCCGGACTCCATTGCTGGATCAGGTTTCCGGAATTAAAAATGCAACCACCGGCTGGAAGTTATCCGGACAATTCGAAAAATTTGCAACCGGCGCAGTCAAAGAAATCGGAAAAACCATAACCCCCGATAAAGCCGCAGATTTTATCTATCATGTATCCGGCATTCGGAATCCGGCATCTGTTTATAAAATCAACAACAGCCTGCAACTGAAAATTGCCGCTTTCTTGCCATTTTCACTACTGGAAAAGGAGATCAGGCGCCGCTTAAAACTGACCTGACGATTTCAGAAATCATTTTATTATCTGCCTGTCCTGCCAACTCTTTGGAGGCCAATCCCATCACTTTCCCCATATCTTTAACAGTGTTGGCCCCTGTTTGAAGGATGATTTTATGGATGATTTCCCTGACTTCTTCTACAGGCATTTGTCTGGGCAAATATGTTTCAATGATTGCAGCTTCGAACAATTCTTTTTGAGCCAGGTCTTCTCTATTTCCAAGATGATAAATATCCGCCGACTCCTTTCTTTGCTTGACTAGCTTTTGAAGGATCTTAATTTCAATGGATTCAGAGATCTCACCACTACCGCCTTCTTTTGTTTTTTCAAGCAATAGAGCTGCTTTTATGGCTCGGAGAGCCTCCAGCTTTTCAGCATTCCTGGCCAGCATTGCCGCTTTGATATCATTGTTGATTAAACTTTCCAGGCTCATTAATCGACATTTTTATGTAGAAATGAATTTTCGCTTTTTATTTCCAGCGACTTATCCGGATTTTCTGACAGACTATATCTGGCGACCTGGGATTCGGAAGAGAGTGTAACCTCATTCAATTCGACATTCCTGCGTTTATAAGCAGGAATATTTTCAAGTTCCTGAAGGTTGTTTTCAATGGGAGTATGAGTCTTCAATTTTTCGCTTAAAGACCTGAGTTTTAATATCCTTTCGCTGGCTTTTTTATTGAGTTCCGAATAATCGTAATCGTGTTCCAAAGGTTTCTGGGGCGGGCTCAGTGGTTCTTCCGCTTTATCTGCGAATTCGCTTTCATGAACAAGGGTCTCCGGAGTCTCAGGTGCGAGCTCGGTTTCTGGTCTCTCCACGATAAATTCGAATGTTCTGGGCAATACTTCCGGCATTTCACTGCTTTCAAAAACAGATTCCGGATTTTGATCTGTCAATTCTGGTTCAGGGTCAGGGATGATTCTATTGACTTTATCTGCTTCTTCATTCAGGAAGGGCAAAAACATTTCCTGAGAAGGTTCAGCAACGCGCTTTTCAATGACCGGAATAGCATTTTTCCCATAAAGCTCATGTATTTTCACTTCTTTGGGCCGGGAGGGGTCCTTTTCCTGATGTTCCTTGTCAAATCCCGTGGCAATGATGGTGACACTGATCTTATCGTCCAGTTCTTCATCAAAACCATTTCCCCAGATTACCTCTGCGGTAGATTTTGTTTTTCGCTGGATAAAATCGGTGATTTCAGTCACCTCATCCATGGTAATTTCATCTTTACCGGAACCGATATACAAAAGAAGATTGCGGGCCCCCTCAATATCATTATTATCAAGTAAGGGGGAACTCAGTGCATCTTCGACGGCATGCAATGCCCTTTCAGCCCCGCTGGCCACTCCTGTGCCCATGATGGCCACTCCACTATCTTTCATGACCGTTTTGACATCTTCAAAATCAACGTTGATATACCCTGCAACCGTGATGATCTCTGCAATCCCTTTAGCAGCAGTGGTTAATACATTATCAGCTCGCGTAAAGGCCTCAGAAAGTCTGAGATCACCGCAAAGTTCACGCAATTTATCATTGCTGATAATAAGTAATGCATCCACATGCTGTTTTAATGCACGGATACCTTCTTCAGCAAACTGCCGCCTTTTTCTTCCTTCAAAGGAAAAAGGAATGGTAACAATCCCCACGGTGAGAATATCCAGCTCTTTTGAAATTTGTGCAATGACCGGAGCCGCTCCGGTGCCGGTTCCACCACCCAAACCAGCAGTGACGAAAAGCATTTTAGTGCCTTTCCCGAGCACTTCCCTCAGCTCTTCAGTATTTTCAAGTGCCGCGTTTCTTCCGACTGAAGGCACTGCCCCCGCCCCCAATCCGCTGGTCAGATTGGCACCCAATTGTACCCTGGTCGGAACAGGGCTGGATTCCATGGCCTGGGCATCCGTATTGCAGATGATGAAATCAACTCCCTTGATTCCCTGGCGGTACATATGGTTGACGGCATTGCTGCCACCTCCGCCAACACCAATAACTTTGATGATAGATGACTGGTTCTTAGGTAAATCAAACTTTAACATGTCTGGCATGATGGTCTGGTTTTTGGTCCAATTAAAATTATATAGAAAGGAATTAGAAAGTCAGCAAGCTTCAGTTTTTTATTAACAGTTTAATTGTTAATTACCTTTTAAGAAATATCTTCTTCTTCGAAAATATTCCGGATCTTCTCCAGAAACTTCTGGGTAAAGCTTTCCTGCTGTTTATCAGGGTCCTTTTTTTTCTTCTCTTTCACTTTTTTTATTTTTCCGTTTGGTTTCTCAATGGGTTCTTCGATTACAGTTTCTTCTTTGATTTTTTCAATCTCTTTTTCATACCTTCCGATACCTTCAATAACAAGGCCAATTCCGGTAGCATACATCGGGCTGGCCATATCCGTGGGAACATCGCTGGCCAGATGCTCATTGGGATACCCGATTCGGGTATCCATTCCGGTGAGAAATTCGGTGAGCTGAGCAGCATGCTTCAACTGTGCCCCACCACCGGTCAATACAATGCCTCCATACAGTTTTTTCTCATAACCAGAATTTTTAATTTCATAATAAACATGTTCAATGATCTCCTCCATCCTTGCCTGGATGATGGATGCAAGGTTTTTCAGACTGATTTCCTTGGGGTTACGTCCGCGAAGGCCTGGTATGGCTACAATTTCTTCTTCTCTGTTTTCCCTTGCCAGGGCAGAACCGAATTTCACTTTAAGCTCCTCGGCATGTTTCTTGATGATTGAACAGCCTTCCTTGACATCCTCTGTGATAATGTCTCCACCCAATGGAATAACAGCCGTGTGCCGGATGATTCCCTCATGAAAAATGGCGATATCGGAAGTTCCGCCACCAATGTCTACCAGAACTACTCCTGCTTCTTTTTCTTCCTCACTTAATACCGCTTCTGCAGACGCTATAGGTTCCAGGATGAGTTCGACGACTTCCAGTTCCGCCCTGCGTACACATTTGTAAATGTTTTTTGCAGCGGCTGTCTGCCCGATGATGATGTGAAAATTTGCTTCCAGGGAATTCCCGTTCATCCCCCGGGGTTGACGAATTCCATGGTCGCCATCAATACTGAATTCCTGGGGGATTACATCAAGGATCTCTTCTCCGGGATTCATATTCAGATTATACATGGAGTTACAGAGCTTATCCACATCTTCCTGACTGATCTCAATTTCATTGTCCTCCCTGATCATACTGCCCCTGTGCTGAAGGCTTTTGATGTGCTGCCCCGCAATGCCCACATTTACGTACTTGATGACTACTCCTGATTTGGCAGCGGCTTCTGCAATGGCTTCCCTGATTGATTGAACGGTATTGTCAATATTCGCGACAACACCCCGCTTCACCCCGATAGATGGGACCTTTCCATAGCCCAGAATTTCAATTTTACCGTGTTCGTTTTTTCGGCCTACAATGACCGCTATTTTTGTCGTGCCGATATCCAAACCGACAATAATTCCTGAGTTTTTCATGATATTTAGAGTTTTGAACAAACCACTTGATGCTTAAATTTTATATTAATAATATTATATCTGTTCCAGCCGATTTTTTCCAGTCCGTGGGTATAAAAATGCTGAAGTTTTGAAAATTTTTCCTCTAAGCCTTCAATCCCTCCAAGGAGAATAACCATAGATTGCTGTTTCGGGATCAGCTCAAATTCACCGGATTCAGTTACAAAGATTTGATCAATACTGTTTTTTAGGAATGAATCCCTGGAGATGAACATGGCGAGTTTGTAAAGTTTTGTCAGCAACGAATCAGCATATAATGAATCAGCGATGGCAAGCACATTGATCTTCCTGTTTTTACTTCCGAGATAGGAATCCCTTATATTGCCATTAGCAACTAAAACCTTGGCCGGAAATCCAGGATTCAGGGGAAGCAAGGTGCCAGAACCATCCAGATAAAAACTCTCGAATTTCTCGTTGATGATTCTCAGAATGGGTTCACGTTGACGAATTTCCACAAAAATATCCCCCTGATTGCTTTCAAAAACCATGACCTTATCTACATAAGGTTGTTTTTGGATACTATGTTTAATTTTTGCGATATTGATTAAACCCAGAGGTCTGCCGGTAAGACGTCCGGCCGACTTTATCAGCAACGAATCAACTTCCTGCAGGGTAATCAGCTTATCTGCCTTCCCATAATCAATGCTGATATGAACCTTTTTGCAGGGGCGGTCAAATTGTTCCGTCTCCACAAACCCGATCAGCACTCCGGCTCCGGTAACCAGCATCACCCACATTGCCATTTTCAATATTTTCCAGATTTTCTTCATGACTTTTCCTCCGCTCTCTCAAAAGCCATGGTAATGGGTTGAACCAATTGATCTATATCCCCGGCACCGAGGGTCAGCAAAATTTCTGGTGACCTTTTGGTCAATTCACCCATCAGTTGTTCTTTGGCCAGTAAACACTTTTTATTCAACCTGACCTTGTCCAGCAGCATCTGGGAATTCACTCCCCTGATGGGTTTTTCCCTTGCCGGATATATTTCCAGCAGCATCAGTTCGTCGAGAAGCTCAAGACTATGGGCAAAATCATCGGCCATGTCCCTGGTACGGGTAAAAAGATGAGGTTGAAAAATCCCAGTGATTTTTTTATTTGGGAATAGCGCTCTGACGGCGTTGATACACGTCCTGAGCTCCTCAGGATGATGGGCATAGTCATCAATATAAATAAAATCATTCCTCAGGATCCTGAAATCAAAACGGCGTTGAACGCCCGGATAACTGAGCAAAGCTTTTCTGAGCTTAGTGTTATCAATTTCCAGTAAATACCCGACAGAAAGGGCAGCAATAGCATTTTCGAGGTTGAAAATACCTGGAACACCAAGTACCATGTTTCGGATGATCTCCGTCGGAGTGACGAAATCGAAATGATAAAGCTCTCCCTCTAATCGTATATTTTTTGCATGGAAACAGCTATTTTGATCAAGGGAATAGGTGAAACTGGTATAGCGGCATCCTCCTTCAGGAATGACAGGCGTTCCCAGTTTCATAATCAGTTTACCGCCATCGACAATCTGGGCGGTGAAATCAGAAAATGTTCTCCTCAGCGCTTCATGGTTACCGTAGATTTCCAAATGATCGGCATCAGCTGAAGTGATGATCGCAATATATGGGTTTAACTGCAGAAAGGATTTGTCATATTCGTCGGCTTCGACCACGCAATATCCCGGTTGATCTGTCTGGCTCCGCGACAGAATGGAAATGCTGTCTGAGTAAAGGAAATTCGTTTCGTATTTTTTCACGATCCCCCCGAGAAATCCCAGCATCCGGGTGTCCGAGGTTTTTAGTATATGCGCAATGAGTGAAGAGGTGGTTGTTTTTCCATGAGTACCTGCCACCGCAATGGTTTTGTACTTGCATGAAATCATTCCCAGGACTTCTGCTCTTTTTTTCATGGGAATACCCTGCTTCATAAAGTATTCAAATTCAGGATGATCATTTTTTATGGCAGGGGTATAAACAACCAGATCGATTTTCTGAGGTATGTTGTTGAGACTTTCATCAAAATGAATGCTCATTCCTTCTTCAGTGAGGGTTTTAGTTAGTGCAGTCGGGCTGCGGTCGTAACCGGAAATATTCGCCCCTCTGAATGCAAAATACCTTGCCAGAGCACTCATCCCGATACCTCCGATACCGAGAAAATATACCGATTTCAGGGTGTCAGGATTCATGGTCAAGCAGGTTTAAAGCAATTTTTGCAATTTTTTCCCCGGCGTCAGAAATAGCCATTTCCCGGATATGCCGGCTTAATTCCGCCTGTAAATCAGCATTGCCTAATAAATACTCAAGGCTTATTCCAAGCTTTTCAATTGCTTCTATATCCCTGACCATAAGTGCAGCTTTTTTTTCAACCAGGGCATGCGCATTTTTAGTTTGATGGTCCTCGGCAACATTGGGGGAGGGGATCAGGATAACCGGTTTGCCGACCATGCATAATTCGGAAATGGCAATGGCTCCCGCCCTTGAAATAATAATGTCGGCTACCGAATAAGCTAAATCCATGCGATCAATGAAGGGGAGAATAACGGTTTTGGGTTGAGTCGATGCAAGCGATGTACGGTACTCTGGATAATAATTCTTTCCGGTTTGCCAGAGAACCTGGAAATCATTTTTCCCTTTTGATTTTTTAATCCAGTTAAGGATAGCTTTATTGATGGTTCTGGATCCCAGGCTTCCGCCTATCACCAGAATGGTTTTTTTCTCCTTGTTTAAATTGAAATGGTTATATCCTTCTTCCGTCTTACCTGTCAGCCGGATTAAATCTTTTCGGATTGGATTGCCGGTTAGCACGATTTTTTCAGCAGGGAAAAATTTTTCCATCCCTTCATAGGCGACACAGATTTTCTGAACTCTTTTTGCCAGCAGATTATTGGTAAGCCCGGGAAATGAATTTTGCTCCTGTATCAAACAAGGAATTTTCAGACTGGCAGCCATTCTCAGGGTTGGTCCGCTGGCATAGCCACCCACCCCAATGACCAGATCGGGTTTAAACTTTTTGATAATCAACCGGGCTTTCATCAGGCTCTTTATTAGTTTTATTGGAAAACTTAGGTTTTTCCAGGTCAGTCGTCTTTGAAATCCGCTGATGGTCAATCCTTCAATCGGATAACCAGCCGCCGGGACTTTTTGCATCTCTAGTCGCCCGTTTGCCCCGATAAACAGAAATTCAGCATCTTTCCTCAACTGCCGGATAGCATCAGCAATCGCAATAGCCGGAAAAACATGCCCGCCGGTTCCACCTCCACTGATAATGATCCTGATCATATTATGTCGTTATAGGTTCTTTGCTCGAAATCAGGCCATTTTCAGCCAGGACTTCCAGTTCAGTACCGTTTTTCGTTTCAATTTCACTCATTCTGCTGATGCTTAAAATTATCCCGAGGGAGATGCTGGTAAACCAGATGGATGTGCCTCCCATGCTCACCAGTGGCAATGTTTGACCGGTAACAGGAAAAAGGTTGACGGCCACCGCCATATTGATCAAGGCCTGAAAGACCAGGCTGAACCCTATCCCAATGGATAAAAGGGTCCCAAAATTACCCTGGCATCTATTGGCAATACGGATCACCCTGAAAAACAAAATCAGATAAAGCAACATGACAATGCTCCCCCCGACTATCCCATATTCCTCAATGATGATTGCAAAAATAAAATCAGAATAAGGGTGGGGAAGAAAATTCCGTTGGGTGCTTTTTCCTGGTGATTTTCCGAAAATTCCGCCCGAAACGATGGCGATTTTGGCCTGGTCCACCTGGTAAGTGGCATCAGGATCAGCTTCTTCCTTGTTGACGAAATGGTCGATTCGGCTGACCCATGTATTTCCGCGTGAAAAAAGACCGGGAATGGTTTTTGTCAATGTAAAGATCAGAAGGATTCCGATGAATCCCAATCCGATCAGGGTAAATATGTATTTCAGGCTTATCCTGCCGATGAACATTAATATAATACAGGTGACGAACAGTATGGCTGCTGTGGAAAAATTTGCCGGCAGGATTAGTACCGTCACTGCAATGACCGGCAGTATGACCGGCAGAAAACCCTTGCGGAAATCCTGAACCATCTCTTGTTTCTTACTCAGGATACGGGCCAGGTACATAATGAGAAAAAGTTTGGCTACATCGGAACTCTGAAAAGTCAGGTTGATGATGGGAACGGTTAGCCAACGGTTGGCTTCATTCAAATTGGTGCCTGAAATGAGGGTCATGGCAAGAAGCAGAAAAGTCAACCATAACCCGACCTGTGATATCCTGGAATAATAAGTGTATTTGATTAGGTGGGTCATATACATCAAGCCCAGTCCGAAGATAAGGATCAGGAAGTGCTTGACCAGATAATATTCAGTATTTCCATGTTGTTTTTTGTAGGCAAGCGTCCCGGTGGAGCTATATACGGCAAGCAGGGAAAAGATGGAAAGCAGGATCACAACGATCCATATGACTTTATCTCCTTTGATATTTTTTGTGAACTTCAGCATGAACGGAAAAATTAAAGATTTTTCACGGCTGCGCGAAATGACTTCCCGCGAACCTCAAAATTTTCATACTGGTCAAAGCTGGCACATGCTGGAGATAACAGTACGACATGGTCCTTCTCTCCGAAAGAATAGGCAGCATGAACCGCTTCCTCCATGGTATTCACCGGGATGATCGGTATCCCGGTATCAGCGAAAGCCGACCTTAACCGGAGGTTATCCAGTCCCAGACAAATCAACGCTTTGACTTTTTTCTTCACCAGACTTTTCAAACTTTCCCAATCATTTCCGCCATCTATGCCTCCGGCAATCCAGATCACAGGTTGAGTCATGCTTTCGAGCCCGAACCAGGTGGAATTGATATTTGAAGATCGGGAATCGTTGATGAATAATATACCATGAATATTGGCAACGGGTTCAAGACGATGCTCAGCCAGTTGGAAATCGCTGAAACTCTCCTTAATAGATTCTTTCCGAATTTCCCGGATACGCGGACCTACAGTTGCAGCAAGGGTATCATAAATGGTTGCTTGTCCTTGGAGCGCTAAACCTTCTAATGTCATGGGCATATATTTATTAAGGGTTTGAATCCTTTATGTTTATCTTAACTTTAATGTCACTATGGTCAAAACTGCCAGCATAATCCCGACAATAAAAAACCTGAGTACGATTTTCGATTCATGGTAGCCAGATTTTTGGAAATGATGATGCAGGGGCGACATTTTAAATATTCTCCTTCCTTCTCCGTATTTTCGTTTGGTGAATTTGAACCAGCTCACTTGCATGACGACCGACAAATTTTCAGCAAGAAAGATCCCGCAGAAAATAGGAATCATAATCTCCTTACGGATCATGATTGCAAAAACTGCAATAATCCCTCCCAGGGCAAGACTCCCTGTGTCACCCATGAATACCTGGGCTGGATAGGAATTGTACCAGAGGAAACCGATACAGGCTCCGATAAAGGCCGAAATATAAATAGCCAGCTCTCCTGTATTGGGAATATACATGATATTCAGATAATTGGCAAAAACGATATTCCCGGAAACGTAAGCCAGAACACCAAGGGTGAGACCAATAATCGCCGAGGTTCCTGTCGCAAGTCCATCCAGACCATCCGTAAGGTTTGCGCCATTGGAAACTGCAATTATGATAAAGATCACAATAGGGATGAAGATCAGCCAGGTCCAATTTTTTGCTCCCTGTCCCATCCATGAAATCAGCCAGTTGTAATCAAATTCGTTGTTTTTGACAAAAGGAATGGTGGTTTTAGTCGATTTTATCGGGTTTTTAGAAAATATTTTGGCCTTATCAGAAGCAGACGGAGTCTCTACATTGAAAATGTCACTGGCTGGGATGAACGCCTGTTGCCTTACCCTTTCACGGATAACGATATCATCGCTGAAATACATGGTCAGGCCCACAAGTAAACCCAGACCTACTTGTCCCGCTATTTTGAGTCTGGCCGATAAGCCTTTTTTATTTTTTTTGAAAACCTTGATATAATCATCTAAGAATCCTATTATACCCAGCCATACGGTAGCAGTCAGAATAATCAGAATATAGATGTTGTGAAGTTTGGCAAACAATAAGGTTGGAAATAATATTGCAGCCAGAATGATCAATCCTCCCATGGTGGGGGTACCCTGTTTCTGTTGCTGCCCTTCCAGCCCAAGGTCACGCACTGTTTCTCCCACCTGTTTCCGCTTTAGATAATTGATGAGTCTTTTCCCAATGATCATGGAAATGAAGAGAGAAGTGATCAAGGCAGCTGCCGCACGGAAGGAAATATATTGAAATACCCCTGTTCCGGGGATGTCAAAGACATTATTTAGATATGCAAATAAATAGTATAGCATGGCTTATTGGGATAAAACCTGGTTTAATACTTCTTTATCGTCAAAATGATGCTTAACACCCTTGATCTCCTGGTAGTTTTCATGACCTTTCCCTGCGACCAGGATAATGTCTCCTGATTTGGCCAGTGAGCAGGCTGTTTTTATAGCTTCCTTGCGGTTTTCAATGACCAGGACTTTTTTTGCCTGATGTCGTTCAACCCCGTCTTGCATATCTTTTAGTATGGCTTCCGGATCTTCGAAGCGTGGATTGTCAGAAGTCAGGATTACTTTATCGCTGAGTTCACAGGCAATTCCGGCCATTAAAGGCCGCTTGCTGATGTCCCTGTTGCCTCCGGCACCGATTACCGTGATAAGCTGTTCATGGTGTTCGCGGATGGCATTGATAGTTTCCAGCACATTTTTCAAAGCATCCGGTGTATGTGCATAATCTACGATGGCTGTAATCCCGTTACCGGACCTGATCTGGTTAAATCTGCCCTCAACTGCCCCGAAACGACTTAAGATCGTCAAAACCATGTCTTTTTCTTGTCCCAGAAGAAGTGCCACAGCATAAACAGCCAACAGGTTGTAGGCATTAAAATTTCCTATAAGCCGAAACCAGACTTGCGATCCATCAATATTTAATTGTAATCCCTGGAGCTGATTTTCCATGATCCGGCAGCGGAAATCGGCAGCTGCATGACAGCTGTAAGTGAACTTCCTGGCCATGGTATTCTGAAGCATGACCATGCCATTTTTATCATCCTTGTTAACCAGGGCGAAAGCATCAGCAGGTAAAGTATCGAAGAAAACTTTTTTGGCATTCAGGTAAGCCCCCAAGGTTTTATGATAGTCGAGATGATCATGGGTGATGTTGGTGAATAGTCCACCCGCAAAGGTCAAACCGGCAATGCGATGCTGGTCAACGGCATGGGAGCTGACCTCCATGAAGCAATATTCACCATGATCATCCACCATTTGTTGTAACAACCTATTGATCTGTATCGGGTCAGGTGTCGTATGGGTAGACGGGACGGTCTGGTCATTGATCTGATTTTGTATTGTTGATAGCAATCCCGTGCTGTATCCAAGCTCCCTGAATAATCGGAAAAGCAGCGTAACGGTAGTGGTCTTGCCGTTAGTACCAGTCACTCCGATCAGTTTCAGTTTCCGGGATGGGTGTTTAAAAAAGCAGGATGCAGCTAATCCTAAGGCATAATTGCTATGTTCTACCTTGATAAATGTGATACCAGGGGCAAGGTTATCAGGGAAGTGTTCACATACTACGGCGACAGCCCCCTTTACAATGGCAGTATCGATGAAATCATGGCCATCTGATTGAGTTCCGCGATGGGCAAAAAACATACTTCCTGCTTCAACCTCACGGGAGTCAAAATGAAGGGAAGAAATTGTTTTATCCATACTCCCGGCTGAAGCCAAGACATCCACATTCTGTAGTATTTTCGTAAGCTCCATCATGACTGGGTGTTGGGTTTGTCGGATTTTTTAATCTGGAGATCAATGACCACGGGAGTCCCTTTGGTGACAAGCGTTCCGGGAGGAATGGACTGACGGACCACCATCCCTTTTCCGTTAACCAGTACATTCAACCCCTGACGTTCTAATAGAAATATGGCATTTTTTAATCCCATCCCCGAGACATCAGGCATGCTCCCCTGAACTTGTGTTGCTGGCAACGGATTGTGGATAAATGGATGATGGGAGGAGGAAGTATCCATGGGTAAAGGAATGATGATGTCGGGTCGACTGGCGAAGAGTTTATCTGAAATTTTCCGGAATACTGGAGCCGCCACGGATCCTCCATAATATTTTCCCCGTTTTGGGTTGACAATGACAACAATGCAGGAATATTTCGGATCGTCTGCGGGAAAATAACCCACGAAAGAACCTTTATACTGTACATGTTTCGTTCCCTGACGGTATCCTTTATTTCCGGCCGCGATCTGAGCTGTACCGGTTTTTCCTGCAATTTTATAATGTTGAGATTTAATGTTGGTGCCCGTGCCTTCTTCCACTACCCCTTCCAGCATGATTTTTGCCTTTTGAATCGTGGATGGAGAAACGATCTGCGGATTGATGACAACAGGGGAAAACCGTTCCACAATTTGTCCGTTCCGTCGGATTTCACGCACAAATAATGGCTTGACCATTTTTCCATTGTTGGCCACGGCATTGTATAGGGTGATCAGATGAATGGGTGCCAGGGAAATCTCATAACCGATCGACATCCATGGAAGGGAGAGCGCAGACCAATACTTGCTTTTTGTCGTTTTGATATAGGGTCTTCCTTCTCCTGGAATCTGAAGATTCAATGGACGGTTGATCCCGATGCGGTAAAGTCCGTCAATGTATTTTTGAGGCGATCCGGAATAAGCGTTATAAATAATCCTGGAAGTACCGACATTGGAAGATTTTTCAAAAACCTGACGGGCAGTAATGATGCCCAGCCCATGATGGGAATCTTCCATTTTTCTGCCGGCATAAGTAGTGATGCCTCCCGTGCAGTTGACAGGCGTTTCCAGATCGATTTTTCCATCATCAAGTGCAACAAGGAAAGAAGCTAATTTAAACACTGAACCCGTCTCCTGGCTTTCACCAATGGCATAGTTGAATATTTCGTCATAAGTTCCAAGGGGAGTTTGTCCCAGGTTAACAATGGCTTTTATATAACCAGTGGCTACTTCCATCAGGATGACGCAGCCATGATCTGCACTGTCGGCGATCAATTCATCCCGTAAAGCCTGTTCGGCAAAATCCTGTAAATTGATATCTATGGTAGTGATGAGGTCATCGCCGTTCTGAGGCTCCACCTGATTGTCGGGATCGACCGGCATCCAGGTACTGCCACCTACACGCCGCATTAACCGCTGCCCATCGCTTCCCTGAAGATTTTTTGCAAAATATCCTTCCAGCCCGACATAGACTTTATTGGTGGTATCCTCGTTTTCATACCCCAGGGTTCTTTTGGCCAGTGATTTAAAGGGAAGCACGCGCTGGTATTGTGGAATGACAATCAGTCCTCCTTTGTATTTTCCCTTTCTGAAAATAGGGAATTTTCTCATTTTCCTAAGCTCGGGATAAGTGACGTTGCGCTTGATCAGAAGGTAACGATCCTTATTCCGTCTCCCTTCCCAGAGTATATCTTTGTATTCCGAGGAAGGGCGGTCCTGGAAAAGACTTGAGAGGCAAATGGAAAGCGAGTCCACATTTCTTTCGAAGACCAGGTCGGTGATCGAATCAGTCACCACATCCATACGGATGTCGAAAATCGGATTGGAGACAGCCAGCAGAGTCCCGTCATCGGCACAGATATTCCCCCTGATGGCATCTATCCCGAACACCCGCATTTCCTGTTTTTTTGCCTTTTCACTCAATTCAGATTTCTCAAATGACTGGATATAAACTGCTCTTCCGAGTATAAAAAGCCCAAAAATCAACACGCCCAGATAAACCAGGTAAACGCGAAGCAATATGTCCTTTTTAATATTTTTTACCATCATAAAGGATTTTATAGGGAGGGAAAACAGCTTCCTTCAACCCTATGGCTTCTGCCTTTTTCACAATCTCTGACTGTCTGGTCTGGAACATTAATTCCGAACGGGTATTGATATACTGATACCGGAGTTCCTTCAGTTCGTTCTTTGTGCGTTCAATATCTTTATAAGTTTTTTCCGTATAGTAGGTGTTCCCGATATATAGCATGCCAAGAATTGTTATGTACAAAAGAAAAGGAAGATTTCCAACCACCCAGGCTTTTGAGAGGTAGTCCCCGCCAAGAAATTCCTGAACCCGGCGGGTTCTTTTCCTGGTCTTTTTAACAGCTTGGACTTCTTCCTGTGGCTGTTCAGTGTTGATGGCCTCCCGGCTTTCTTCCATGTCAAAGTTTTTCAGCAACTCGTAACCTTGCGCTGCGTGAACGGCTGTTTTCGTCGATTTCCTCTTTTGAAGCCATTATGGGCTTGCGGGTGATGACCTGAAAAGGAGAGAGCACATTTCCAAAAAAATCCTTATGGATCTCTCCTTCAATATTTCCGGCACGCATAAAATTTTTTACTAATTTATCTTCAAGGGAATGATAGGAGATAATAACCAGTCTTCCTCCAGGCTTCAGTGCTTCAACCGTCTGTTTTAAAAATTCTTTCAGCACCTCTATCTCCTGATTCACTTCCATCCTCAGGGCTTGAAACATCCGGGCATAAAACTTATTCTCTTTCCCCCTCTGGGTGCATGTGATGGTCACCTCCTTCAGATCCTGCGTAGTATCAATAGGTTTTGTTTTTCTGCTGCTGACTACGATGGCGGCAACTTGTCTGGCGTTGGTGATTTCTCCATACTTTCTGAATATTTCCATCAACTTTTCCTCCGGATAATGATTGATGATCTCCCTGGCCGTTATTTTTTTATTCCTGTCCATCCGCATATCAAGAACACCATTAAAACGTGTTGAAAATCCACGTTCTCCTTCATCAATCTGATGAGAGGATAAGCCAAGATCGGCCAGAATGCCATCCACGGGATAAAGTTTGTACAGCTTAAGAAAATTTCTCAGGTAGCGAAAATTGCTGTGGATCATGATAAGCCTGGGGTCTGCGATCTTGTTTTTCAATGCGGCTTCATCCTGGTCAAAAGCCAGCAGCTTCCCCTCTTTGAGTTTCCCGAGTATGGCCTGGGCATGACCGCCACCCCCGTAAGTGGTATCGACATAAACCCCGTCAGGCCGGATGGCCATAGCTTGTAAGCTTTCATTAAGAAGGACACTCCTATGGTACATCTTCGGTTTTATCGCTGTTTTCCTGTTTCCCCATTACCTGTTCAGCCAGCAAAGCGAAGTCTTCGGGCTCTTTCGACAATAGTTGCTGGTAAGTTGATTTATTCCAAACCTCAATCCGGTCAGCATAAGCAAATAATATGATCTCCTTCTCAATCCCGGCATGATCCAGTAAGGTCTTAGGAAAGAGAAGCCGATTCTGGCTGTCGAGTGTGACCTCTGTGGCGCCGTTATAAAAGAACCTTACAAAACGGCGATTCTCCCTTACGAAAAGATTGAGTTTGTTAATTTTCTCCGTTGTCTCCTTCCAGACATTGCTGGGGTAAAGTACCAGACAACCTTCAAAGCCACGGTTGATGACAAACTTATCCTGGGATTCAGGCGTAATCTGTTTTTTCAGACCCGATGGAAGAATAATCCGACTCTTCCCGTCAAGCCTGCATTCAAATTCACCGATAAGATTCGTTTTACCCACTTTGTTTTTTCAGAGCGTAAATATAAAAATAATTCTCCACTTTCCTCCACTTTCCTCCACTTGTTAATAACTTTTTTTACCACGGACATAGTTTCTGTAAAAAAAATAGCTGAAGAATAAGCAATGAAAGAAACAGCTTGCTTGGAAATCAGTAAGAAGAAGTGAAGAAAAAGATGTTGAAAATAACGGCTAATGCCTGATGATCAGCTTCCAAAGGAAATTTTCCAGGCGTATCAAATAAAGCCCCTGAGGAAAACCTGTGGTTGTGATCCTGGCGGGAAGATCTATCTTTTGATTAAAAACGGTTTGGCCAAAAGAATTATAGATCTGGCAGGTATATAATTTTGCTGAACTCCCGATTACGGGTGTGGAAGAACTGATTACAATTTGGTGATCCGCGGGATTCGGATAGACAAGCAAGGAGTTTTTGTTTGTTCTCTCCTGATCATTGACACCGGGATGAATTTTTTTACTAAAGTACCTAAGGCCTCCTGAAAAATTTCCGATGATCAGATCGAAATACGATGGATCGCTCAAGTGAGAAAGACTGGCTGAACTTCTCCATCCATCGCAAAAGGAATTATAAGAAATCCCGATCAGTGAAAACAGGGAATCGGAAGCCGTGAATCTATCCTGAAGGTGTGCATCAACATTGTTGTAAAAATGAATTTTGCCTTCTTCACATCCTACTATCAGCAAGGTGTGTTGTTCCTGATCCCGGAAAAAATACGGGGTACTATATCCGTCATAAGAAACGGCATAATTCGTAACATTTACTTTCCCCAGGCTGTCGGTGATCAGGGTAAAAACCGGGTTTGTCAGGTTTCCCGTATTCCGGTAATAATTCAGGTTCCCGTTTCTTTCGCCTAGGATAAGATCGGGCAGCCCATCACGGTCAAGATCAAATACCTGTGGAGTGCTGTAATCCCCCACATCAATTTGTTTGTAATTCCATTGCGGGGGACCAAAGGAGGGAGTTTTGTCCTTGTATCCCGTGTTGGGTAAAAAAACCAGGCTTCCATCTTCCATCCCGAGCAACAGATCGGGTTGCTGATCCCCGTTCAGATCCCCGATGCCCGGATAAAAAGCATGGCGTTGATAAGCTGAAAGCCCGGCAAGATCATCCGTAATCCATTGAAAGAAGGGTTCAGATACAGAGCCTGTGTTTTGATAATAAGTTAATTTGGATATGAAATCAGAATGCAGCATCCCGAATTCATAATAGGAAGTGTCATAGTAACCCTCATTGCCCACGATTAAATCCTGCAATCCGTCCCCGTTCAGATCATAGAGTAGCGGATAGGCAGCGGAACCGAAATCAAGCATATTCTCCTGAAAAAGCCGCTCTGTCCGGAATTCAAAAACCGGCTGTTCATTGCTTCCGGTATTCTTATATAACCAAACACTATGATAATTTTGCGAAACGAACAAGCCGGGATCAAATGGAGAAACGATCAGGTCCTTGTCTCCATCGTGATCCAAATCGATAAACTGGGCAGACGGGAAAGAGAATAAGCTGAGCTTACGTGAGTTCGAAGGGAACAGAGTATCCAGGCTGATCATGAAGGCCGAATCTTTCGTGCCTCCGTTAATCAGGGCAAAGAGGTTGGGATAATCAATATCACCGACCAAAAGATCTTTCAGCCCGTCCCCGTTCAGGTCAATGGCCAGCATTGTTGAACCGGTATGACGTGTTCCTCTTGGTTTCATAGGCTCATCATAAGGACAATCGACATTCAGAGTGATACGGTTGCCGCTTTCACTTTCCTTGAATTTTCCCCAGCAATGGTCGCTCAGTTTATAATCGAGGCTGTCACAATGACCATATTTTTCCATAGACAGGTTTTTATGGTACTCAACAAAGGAACCCAGTCCGAAAAAGCTAAGGATATCAAGGTCTCCATCGCCATCGATGTCGGCAATAGCCGGGTAATCTACAGGAGTCAGCAGGATGCCAATGTAACCGGTGTAGTAATAAGATTTTAGGAGATCGGTGACGAGTTCAAACCGGAGAGAAGTATCGGAGATGTTCTTGAAAACCCTGATGCCCCCGTTGGAGTATGTAAAGATGTCTTCTTTCCCATCGTGATTATAATCCGCAGTGATCACCCAGTCGTGAAGTTCAGGCAGTTTTAAGGCGTATTCAGGGTAAAAGGCATAATCAATTGTATTTGGAGTCCCTTGATAGATAAATGTAAGCTTACGGTTGCCATGTCGGTCGAAAACAAGCAAGTCATTAAGCCCGTCAAGGTTTAGATCCATGGCCACAAACTGGGGTGAGTTTAACCCTCCTGCCCAACCGTATTTCAGTGAATCAGGAAGAATGGCCTGGCCGGATGCGGAAGATAAACAAGATAAAATAAGCACAAAAAGGATGAAGAAGTTTGATTTATAGCCCATTTGACAAAGTTACCGAAACATTTTTTATCTTTGAAAAAATATGCGCGATATGCCAAGAATTCTGGTCATTGATGATGAAAGAAGCATAAGGAACACATTAAGGGAGATTCTGGAGTATGAAAAATATGAGGTTGATGATGCAGCCGATGGAATCGAAGGTATTCAATTGGTCAGGGAAAATAAGTATGATGCCATACTCTGTGATATCAAGATGCCCAAAATGGATGGTCTTGAGGTATTGAAACAATTACTTTCCTTCACCGAAGCTCCGGTGATCATGATATCGGGACATGGAACCATAGAGACAGCGGTGGAATCCATAAAAAAAGGGGCTTTTGATTATATTGCCAAACCCCTTGATTTGAACCGTCTGCTCATCACCCTGAGGAATGCTTTCGATAAAAGCAAGCTGATTCAGGAAACAAGGTTGTTAAGGCGAAAGATCAGTGCCTCTTATGAAATGATAGGGGAATCATCGGCCATGCAGGGCATCAGGGATTTGATTGCCCGTGTAGCGCCAACGGAAGCCAGGGTTATGATCACAGGTCCGAATGGCAGCGGTAAGGAACTGGTGGCACGTCACCTTCATGCACTGAGTTCCCGTGCCAACGGCCCCTTTATTGAAGTCAACTGCGCGGCCATCCCGACAGAATTGATAGAGAGCAACCTTTTCGGGCATGAAAAAGGCTCTTTTACTTCTGCCATCAAGCAGCATAAGGGCGATTTTGAGCAAGCCGATGGAGGCACCATCTTTCTTGATGAAATAGGTGATATGAGCCTTTCTGCCCAGTCGAAAGTGCTGAGGGTACTTCAGGAAAACAAGATCACCCGGGTGGGAGGGGAAAAAGAGATAGCCGTGGATGTGAGGGTTATCGCTGCCACCAATAAGAACCTGAAAGAAGAAATCCTGAAGAAAACTTTCCGGGAAGACCTTTACCATCGCCTTTCTGTCATTGTGATTGAAGTGCCTTCGCTAAACAACCGCCTGGATGATATTCCATTGCTGGTTGATCATTTCCTGACCGAATATTGTTCATCCATGGGGAAAGTGAAAACCGAAATTCAGGCGGAAGCGATTGAAGAACTGAAAAAGATAAGCTGGACAGGAAACATCAGGGAATTACGGAATGTGGTCGAACGCCTCGTAATCCTTTGTGATGCAATCATCACCCTTGACGACATCAAGCGCTTTGCCCGTTAGGCTTGTCATCTCTCACGCCTTGTGGAGCTGGAGGGATTCGAACCCTCGTCCAAACAAGTAGCAAAACCGCTTTCTCCATGCTCAGCCTTTGATTGATTGTAGGGACCCGGCTGGTCAAAGGCCAACCCACCGTTACCTTAGTTCCTTTAATTTGGCTTGTCACCGGAACCTTGACAAACCTATCCCGACTTTTATGATGCCTCGTACGGAACACTGTCAGGAGTGGTTTCCCGGGAGACAACTGGACTTAATTTCTAAAATTAAGCAGCCAGTCTGTAAGAATAATTGTCGCCATTTATTGGCTGTGAGAACTGACTTTTAACGAGATCTGTTCACGAACCCTCGGCATGCTTACCATTTCACTTCCTTGCTGTCAAAACCGGTCAGCCCCTATGGAAATGAATTACAAAGATACAGAGTTTATGTATAATTTCGCAGAAAATTTCTACCATGAACCTGTCAAATGAACATATTGCCGGCTTTTATGATGTGTTTTCAGGCCAGCAAATTAAAACCGGTGTGAATATCCGGCACCGGACAATTTTTTTTCAATTGAAAAAATCCGGATTGAAAAAGCACCATAAGGTGCTGGAAATAGGATGTGGCATAGGGACCCTGACTTCATTACTGGGAAAATATCTGGTGAAGGGGAGTGTGCATGCAGTAGATATCAGTCCTGAAAGTATTAATATAGCCAGACAGCGCTTGAAAAAATTCAGCTATGTTTCTTTCTCGGTATCGGATATGAGCGATTATAGCAGTCAATTGAAATTTGATTTCGTGGTTCTGCCGGATGTCCTGGAACATATTCCACTCTCCATGCACCCTGTCATCTTTAAAAAGATATCCGAATGTACTCATGAAGATAGCCTTGTATTTATCCATATTCCCAGTCCCCATTATCAGGATTTTATCTCGGCTAATAAACCGGAGCTTCAACAGATCATCGACCAATCCCTGTCTTTGGATGTAATTTCCGGGCCCATCTATGAAAATGGTTTTTATTTCCATAGTTTGCAGACTTATGGACTGGCGGTTGAAGAGGGAGATTATCAACGCATTGTCCTGAAGAAAAATAAAAAGCTTACGCGTTTGAATTATTTTTCGAAATCCAGGCTTAGGTTCATGGAAGTCTGTTCGAGGATCAGGCTTTTAGTATGAAGAACCGGATTCTTTAAAGCTCAGGATGTTCTTCTCAAAAGTGGATATGTCGTAATTGGTATTAAAAATTTTATGGAGTTCGCCAATTATGGGAAATTCATCTTCCACACAGATTTTTTTGGAGATTTCCCGGTAGAAAATATTCAAGGCAGTGCGTCCTTCAAGAACCAGTTCATGCGACACATGTTCGGTGAAAAATCCTTTCCCAATCAATAGTCCCAGGGTTCGGTTACGGCTAAGGTCATTCAGTGCGGTCAGAGTGAAATCACCATAACCACAATAATGAAACAGGGTGTCTTCTTTTCCGCCGAAATATAGTAACACTCGCCGCATTTCACGGAAAGCTTTTGTGAGCACCAGGAAACGGAGATTAGGAGAGTTGAAATTGGCATCCACAATTCCCATTGCAACAGCATAGATGTTTTTAAGTATGCTAAGCATTTCAACGCCCATGATGTCATCTGTGAAATCCAGGTAAATATTTGTCCCGCTGAAAAGATCTTTAATCTGTGTTTCGGTTAACCGATCTTCACTTCCCAGGGTGAAACCCGTAGGCAATCGGTTGATGATCTCCCTGGCAAAAGAAGGACCCTTCAGGGTGCATACGGGATTTGGGAATTCCGATTTCAGGCATTGGATGATGGACTGATGTTCCGATCCAAAACCCTTGGCCAGATTTATCATCAGGGCTTTTCCAGAAAGATGTTGACGGATATGTTTCAGGTAAGACATCATGGCTACCGAAGGAATGGCCAGAAAAATGATGTCGGCTTGTTCAAGCAGGCAGTCATCCGTGGTAGCCCTGAGATGCTGATTGAGTCGGATGGAAGGAAAGTATTTGCTATTGATGTGGGATTGATTGATCTCTTCCACCGCTCGTTTCTCAATGGAGTGAAGTAAAATATCTCCCTGTCCTTTCTCTGCCAATACATTACCCAAAGCAGTTCCTATCGCGCCAGCACCAATAAAAACTATTTTTTTCTCTATCATTTTTTTCATTTTATGCAGTGAATTGAATCCGGAAATAGGCTCCTTGCTGATTTCCGACGACAAGCTTGGCTTCTATCTGCTCGATCAGGATGCGGATTATCTGAGAACCCATCCCGGCGGTTGTTTCCATGGAAAAGTCCTGAGGCAATCCAATGCCGTTATCTGTGATGGTCAACTCCCAGTTTTTGTTATCATGGTTTTTGTCGGTTGTTTCTCCGGAGACAGAAGTCAAACGAAGAAAAATATTCCCGCAACGCTGGTCAGGGAAGGCGTATTTAAAAGCATTGGTCAGGATTTCGTTAACGATGAGTCCCAGGGGAAGAGCCAATTCAATATTGACCATTCTTTCTTCGATTTCTGTATGAAGTTTGATCCTTTGGTTATTAAAAGCATCTGAAATAATATGGGTCAGGTTGAGCAGGTAATTCCCCAGTGGAATTTCATGAATATTCTCTTTATTATACAGTTGTTCATGTACCAGCGACATGGTGCGCACCCTGAGTTGTAATTCAGAGATCGCCTGCGCCAAATGATCATCATGGCTGATTTCTTTCTGCATATTCATCAGGCTTGACATAATGGCAAAATTATTCTTGACCCGGTGATGAATTTCTCTGAGAAGAATATCTTTCTGGTGTTCATTTTTGGCCAGTTCTTCTTCATGTTTTTTTCTAACGGTAACATCTCTTACCACTGTAATCAATTCGATCAATTCCCCAGATTTCTGATCACTCACAGGATTGGCAGCACTTTCAGCCCAGAATTCAGATCCGTCTTTCCGGATGGCTTTATAATAAAACTGACATGCTTGTTTTGTCAGGATCATCTCTCCATACACCGAGCGGATATGCTGATGATAATCCGGATGGATGATCTGAAAAATATCCTTCATCTTGTACATTTCATCCTGGCTGTATCCATACAGCTTTTCACAGGAGGGAGAAATGTACAATCGTTTCAAATTTCCGTCAAGATGGGAAATGACATCCAGGGAATTCTCGGCGATAAACCGGTATTGCTCTTCGCTCTGCTGAAGTGTTTCTTCGTCTTTTGCTCGTAATATAATTTCACTGGATAATTTTTCGTTCAGGGCATTAAGTAGTTTTTGTGATTTCTGATGACGGGACTGTTGGGAATAGATAAATATGACAAGGATAAGGGCGAGTAATAAGACCGTTTCAAAAACAAAGGATTGAATATGCTGCTTACGGATTTCGAGTTTTTGTAATTCATTGTTGTTTTGTAAAATCACAGTTTTGTTCTCAGCTTCCCTGATCATGCGCCTGGCATCCAGTTTCTGTATCTCTGCATTATTGCGGTCAGACATTACCCGGCGATAGATCTCCGAATAATGCTCATAGTATTTAAACGCCTCTTTATAATCCTTAACCTTAAGGTAATAATGATACATCTGTAAATAAGCGTTCTCCAGCATGTAATTTTTTTTCAGGGATTTAACCAATTTCAAACCCCTGTTCAGATAATTTAGCGAGGAATCATATTGATTAAGCTTCAGGAATGAAGTTCCAATGTTGATCAGGGAGGAAGCGATGAATTCCTGGTTAGTCGTTTTTTCCCTAAGCTTTAAGGCTAAAAGGTTATAATAGAGCACCTTTTTCAGGTCGTTAAGCTGCTGATATACATGGGCAATCCTGGTATATAGCACACTGACTTCGTCATGCCTGTTCTCCAGATTATATTGTTCGATGGCAGTCTGGTAGAAATGAATGGATTTATCCCAAAGTCTTCTGTCCAGATAAACATCTCCAAGCGTCCGATAGGCACGTGCCTCGCCTGTGACAACTCCTGCTTTTTTAAAATAGATTATGGCCAGATATATTTCTTTTTCAGCCTGAGCGGATAAAAGATTGTCATTGTAATATTTTCCATATAGCAAGTGAAAATTTCCTTTTAATTTTAAATCCTTGGTCAGGTTAACCAGTTTTTCTGCTTTTTGTATATAGATCAATGCCTTTTCCTGATCGTGAATGATCAGGTATACTCCGGATATCTGATTCAAAACAATGATCTGCCCGTCGATATCATGAAGTTTTTCATACAGATCCAAACTTTCATAGAATTGGGAAAACGCTTCAGAATAGTCTTCCTGATATAAATAGAGATTTCCAATGTTCATTAACGTTAATGCCAGTCCCTCTTGATAATTGATTTCCGTGGCCATTACCCTGGCCATCAAAGAAAGTCTTTCATATTCTGTCCAGTTCGTTTGAAAGTTGTTGGAGGCTAAGCGGTTGATGGAATCAACCTGATGGGTCGTAGGCTTTAGCGTATTCGCGTTCGGATGTTCAACGGCAGAAAAGGCCATGAAAGAATGAAACCACAGCAGTATGCCTATAGATTGGGAAAAGAGAAACAAACGGAAACACACGCTCAAGCTTTTAACATACAAAAATATAAAATTTTATCATCTTCTTTTGGTCTGTGTTATATTCTTATTTTTGTTCCCGGCATAAGTATCAGTTAAATTTCCATACCAAGATTGAAAGCGATTTTTTATATAAAACCGGCAAATTCTTCCTTTATCGTTATTGATCAGGTAATTTTCGAAAAACAGTATAAGGTTATTTCCTATCTGCTGAAAGGGAAAAAGAATGGATTCTTATATGTTTTTACGATGGTGAGGTTGGTCTGTTCCATCATGATCAATGCTTTCAGAACAGATGCCTTCATCACCTGGTTTGCTGATTATCATGCTGCCGTGATAACCTTTCTGGGACGGCTACTGAACAAGAAAGTGATCATTTTTCTTGGCGGACAGGAAACCATATCTTATCCCGAACTCAATAAAGGCGTTTATCTTAACAAGTTCAGGGGAGCTTGCGTGAAATATGCCATCCGGCATGCCAATCACCTGATTCCGAATCATGAATCTCTGATCTGGCATGACAATTTTTATTATCTGCCTATGGGAAAAAAAGACGGGATCAGATACTATATACCTGATTTTAACACTCCCTATACGGTGATACATAACGGAACGGATACAGAAAAATATTTCAGGGATCATAATATCGTGAAAAACAGTTCAGAAGTCCTTACGGTGGGGACCATGAATAATCTTTATGATTTTATTAATAAAGGCTTTGATCTTTTTACTGAACTTGCAAGGAGAAATCCTGATCTGAAGTTTACCATGGCAGGGATCAACCCGGTTTTACTGCAAGCACTGGAGGAAAAATACGAATTTAAACAAATCCCTAATCTTGAAGTCTTGCTTTTTTCAGATTCCGGAGTGCTATTCCAGCTTTATAACAGGGCTTATGTTTTTGTACAGGCCTCCATCACCGAAGGTATGCCCAATACATTGGCAGAAGCTATGTTATGCGAATGTATTCCGGTGGGTTCAAGGGTGAACGGTATTCCCGACCTCATTGGAGATACAGGCATTATCGTGGATTCACGCGATGTTAGGATCCTGGAATCTTCAGTCAGACAGGCCATGAAACTGGATATCGGGCAAAAGGCTGCGGAGCGTATAAGGTCCCACTATGCTTATGCTCTTCGCGAGCAGCAAATTCATCATCTTTTTCTCTCACTTATTTAATATTTTCATCCCGGATGATCTCAAGGCAGTTCTTTAAATCCTCCCTAATTTACTCCACGGTCGGTGCCCTGCCTTATGCCTCTGGATTTCTGTTGATTCCCTGGTTTACTGCTTATCTTACGCCCTCTCAATTCGGAGTCAATGCTCTGTATATCAGCTTGATGTATTTTATTCAGATTTTTGCTTCCTACGGTCAGGATATGTCGGTGAGTGTACAGTATTTTGATCATAACGATACCCATCGCAAGTTGAAAGAATACCTGGGCACGGTGTTTATCGGACTGGGGATCATGGGAGCCACAACTTTTATTTTCTTCTTTTTTGGCGGGATCTCTCTTTTTAACATCGTGTTTAAAAGCAAAGATTTCATTGAAGTTATCCCCTTCGGACTTTTTACTATTCTCTCGGCCATCATGAACAGCTCGGTGAAAACCTATTCTACCCTCTTGATTGCGCAACAAAGACCCGAACGCTTTTTTTGGATCAATATCACTAATTTTATTCTGACTATTGTCAGCTCTCTTGCCTTAATGTATTTATTCCCTTTCACGCTTTACGGTCCTATCCTTGGAAGATTGATACCTGCCATCATTTCAGCTTCCATCGTCATGGGATTACTGGGAAAGGAATATGGACTTTCCTGGAATCCCCGGCTGGTCAAAAAGATTGTCAGCTACAGTTCCCCCTTGATGGCTTACGCCCTCCTTACCTGGGTGGTGACCTATATTGATCGTTTTCTAATTTTAAGAATTCTCGGGGATCCAACTCAGGTTGCCATCTTTGATTTCGCGGTGAAAATGGTCATCGGCATTGATCTGGTCATGACCGGACTGGTGAACACTGTGAATCCAACAATTTATAATATATGGAAGGGTCAAGGGATACAGGAAAGCAATATAGAGATCAACCGTTACTATAACGGGATTACCGCGTTTATTCTATTGTTTATCCCCCTACTGATCATTTTTGCCCCCTTGCTTATTCCTTTGGTAGTTCATAAAGCTATCTATTACGAATCCTTTGCCTTTTTAGCCGTTCTTGCTTCAGGCTATGCCACACGTGTATGGTTTTATATGTTTCTTGCTCCCCTGATGTTTTTCAAACGAACTTCGGCCCTACCAAGGGTTTTTATCCTGAGTGCTTTGTTCGAGATCCTGGTGGGGATTACCCTGATCCATTTTTTTGGACTGATTGGCGCGGTATGGACTAATTTTCTGGTTAAACCTTTACAGGCCTTGCTGATGTACCTTGAATGCCGGAAAGTATATACCTTCAAGCTTAATCCATGGAAAATTTTTTATATTCCGGTAATTTTTATCCTTTTTGTGATTCTTTCAGAAACCCTGACCCCACAGTTCCTGATACGATATATGGAAATCGGACAGTTAGTGGTGGCGATTGCATTGGTTTATTTCGCGTTTCGCAAAGAACTCTTACCCTTTCTTCGCAAAGTCATTCCCGGGTCTTTTTTATAGAAACATTAAGTTCAAAACCTATCAGCAGACTAATGGCGTTGATATAGATCCACATCAGCACAATCATCAGCGTTCCCAATGAGCCGTAAAGGACATTGTAGCTGGAGAAATGATCCACATAAAAGTTAAAACCTAGTGTAGTGAGAATCACCAGGATGGTGGCCAGCATTGAACCGGCAGAAAGGATACGAAAACGGGCTGCTTTTGCCGGCGCCAGGGCATAAAGAAAAGAAATGGCAAAGAGCAGCAAGGCAAAGATTACAAGCCATCGGAGAAATTCGACAAACAGACTGAAAAAAATGCTTTTTTCGATAAAATCCGGCAAAATGAATTGGAGAAGAGATGAACCGAACGTCATCAACCCGATGGAAATGATCAGCAGGATAGAAAGAATAATCAATATCAGTACAGAGATCAGGTATTGCTTGATCATCGAACGGGTTTCGAAGACATGAGCTGAATTATTAAAAGCCTCTATCAGGCTATTAATGCCGTTGGTTGAAAAATAAAGTGTCAACACAAGATTAAAGATCATCAGGCTGCTACGGGGTCTGGTCACAATGTCAAGGATGGTTCCTTTCACCGTATCGTAAGCTGAACGAGGCAGCAATTCCCGGATGAGTTCCATCAGCGATTGTTGGAAATTTTCGATAGGAATAAAGGGGATGATGGTAAAAAGGAAGATCAGAAAAGGAAAAATAGCCAGAAACAAGGAGAATGAAATAGCGGCCGCCCTCAGTGTAATATACCCTTTGACCAGACCCTTAAAAAAAAATATCGTGACATCATACAAGGGTTTTCCATCAAAACCGGGTAATACGATTTTTTTAGAAACCCTGATTATCCAGGCAACTATTTTCCAGGCAAGAATTTTCTCCAACAATGCTGCTCCGTTTTACCGTTTACTGCCTTACTGTACCGCCGAATGCACATTTCTTTTTCTGATCATCCGGCTTTCAGACTCATATCGAGACTCCTGATTTGATGTGTTAGGGCGCCCATTGAAATAAAATCCACGCCGGTTTCCGCGTAAGCTCTGACATTGTTTATGCTGATGCCACCTGACGCTTCGGTCTCAAATTTTCCCTGAATGATTTGAATGGCTTTTTCCAGCTCGGCGACTGTGAAGTTATCCAGCATGACCCGGTCAACCTGGCCATGTTTCATAACCTCGTCTAATTCTCTGAAGTTTCTGACTTCAATTTCAATTTTCAGTTTTTTTTCATTTTTGTCAAGGTAGCGGTGTGCCGCTTCAATCGCGGGGATAATTCCTCCGGCAAAATCCACATGGTTATCCTTGATCATAATCATGTCGAAAAGACCCATACGGTGGTTAATACCTCCGCCTGTCACAACGGCGTATTTTTCTAACTCTCTGAGAAGGGGAGTAGTTTTCCGGGTGTCCAAGATTTTTGTTGGCAATCCTGCAAGGAGGTCAACAACCTGTCGGGTGGCTGTGGCAATACCGCTCAGTCTTTGCATGAAGTTCAGCACCAGTCG
This sequence comes from uncultured Prolixibacteraceae bacterium, assembly GCA_964429135.1. Taxonomy (GTDB): domain Bacteria; phylum Bacteroidota; class Bacteroidia; order Bacteroidales; family FEN-979; genus CAZSDU01. The sequence continues at coordinate 73,288 of CAYSAU010000001.1, forward strand.
TTCCGCGCTTAATATCGAAATCACTTTCCCCTCAACCTGAAAAGCCAAGTCTCCTCTTTTAATGGGGGAGCCATCCTTTAGATAAACTGTCAATTTCAATGTGGCATCCAAATGCTGAAAAATTTTTCCAGCCAGCTCTATACCGCAGAGGATTCCTTCATCTTTTACCAATAGTTTAGCTTTGCCTTTTGACCCTGAAGGAATGATGGAAAGGGATGTGTGATCTCCATCACCCAGGTCTTCTTTCAGAGCGAAATCAATGATCTTGTCAATGGTCATAAAAGAATGGCGTGGATTTAATTTTTTTCCTGAATTTGCAGTTGGTGGATGAGGGATTGACCTCCGACTGGCTTGATCAGGAAATAAACGCGGTAGGCAGTTTGTTCCGTTTGCAAATCACCGATGGCATAGCGTGAACCATCATTCGAAGAGCCTTCCTTATTAATTTTAAAACTTTTTATCGGGTATTTAAGAAAGAAATCCCTGAGGATCTGCCCGGCCTGATTCCGACTATAGGTGTCATCAAAACCTGGTAAACTCAGGTCTACCATAGTATTGAAGTATTTTGCTACTTCAGTGGCATTCCCGTTTTGTATTCCTGCTACCACCAGTTTGGCTGTTTCTTCGGGTCCGCCGGCAAAGACATGCGAGACAGACAGGTATAGAAACAGAAAGAGGAGCGTTAATCGATCTGTAAAAAGTGATCTGTAATATCTGTGATGCTGTTTCATACTCTTGGCTTTTACACAAAAGTACGACAATTCTGATTAAAGTTCCGATCTTTGTCAGCAAATTATGAAGATAAGGTTGTTAGTAATCGGAAAAACCAACGAAGAATACCTCAAAAAAGGCATTTCTGAATATGAACGCAGGATCAAACATTATGTCCCTTTCGAGATCCTTGAAATACCTGCACTCAAAAATATGGCAAGGCTTACAAAACAGGATCAGAAATCGAAAGAATCGGAATTAATAGAAAAGCAATTGAAAGCTGGTGAACTTGTTATTTTACTTGATGAGCATGGCAAAGAGTTGACTTCCAAAGCTTTTTCCGAATACCTGAATCAAAGGTTTCGTTCGGGTGCACGTAACCTTACTTTTATCATTGGCGGAGCGTATGGTGTTGAAGCTTCCTTGCAACACAAAGCGGATGATATCATAGCTTTATCAAAAATGACTTTTTCTCACCAGATGGTTAGGCTGTTTTTTACCGAACAACTTTACCGGGCCCTGACCATTCTTAAAGGAGAGCTTTATCATCATGAATAGAAACCCTGCTGTTCCTGCCTTTAACAGATTTTTAACGAAATGCTTAACAATTATTAACAAGAATACTTGATTCTCATTTTTTCATTTATATAAATTTGCAACTTCAAAATTCAAAGTTTATGGTCGAAACTGACATCAAAGAACTAAACGAACGGATCCAGAAGGAAAGCGCGTTTGTAGATATGGTTACCCTGGAAATGCATAAGGTAATCATCGGACAGAAGCATATGATCGAAAGGTTGCTCATTGGGTTATTAGCCGATGGACATATCCTTCTCGAAGGGGTGCCTGGTCTGGCCAAAACCTTGGCTATTAAATCCTTGGCTGGCATTATCGAAGCCAAATTCAGTCGTATCCAATTTACCCCTGATCTGCTACCTGCCGACTTGGTCGGAACACAGATCTACAGCCAGAAGAAGGAAGAATTTAAAGTCAGGAAAGGCCCTATATTTGCCAACTTTATCCTTGCTGATGAGATCAATCGCAGCCCGGCTAAAGTACAAAGTGCTTTGCTGGAGGCAATGCAGGAACGTCAGGTAACCATAGGGGATGAAACTTTTCCACTTCCTGAACCTTTCCTTGTTCTAGCGACTGAGAACCCCATAGAACAGGAAGGAACCTATCCCCTGCCTGAAGCCCAGGTGGATCGTTTCATGCTGAAAGTCATCATCGGATATCCGGATAAGAAAGAGGAGAAGCTGATCATCCGTCAGAATATCTCCAATGAAAAAGTCCATACCTCGGGCATCATTAAACCCGAAGATATTTTACGCGCCAGAGCGGTTACCCGGGAGGTTTACTTGGATGAGAAGATCGAAAACTACATCACCGATATTGTTTTTGCTTCCCGTTTCCCGGCCGATTATAAACTCAACAAATTTGTCGGACTGATTTCCTACGGAGCTTCTCCCCGTGCCAGCATTTATCTGGCATTGGCAGCCAAAGCTTTTGCCTTTATCAAACGGCGGGGTTATGTGATCCCGGAGGATATCCGAGCTGTGGCACACGATGTGTTACGTCACCGCATAGGGCTTACTTATGAAGCCGAAGCAGAAAATATAACAACTGAGGATATCATCAATGAGATTTTAAATACAGTTGAAGTACCTTAGGATTTACTATCTTCAACTCCCCCGGGCCACCTCTTCCAACTGTTTATAGCAGTGAAGGAGCCAGGGGTTGGTTAAATAAACAATATGGAATCCGCAGAACTCTTTAAAAAAGTCAGGAAAATCGAGATTAAAACCAGGGGTCTGAGCAACCAGATCTTTTCCGGGCAATATCATTCCGTATTCAAAGGAAGAGGAATGGCTTTTTCCGAGGTTCGCGAATACCAAATTGGCGATGATATCAGGAGTATCGACTGGAATGTTACTGCAAGATTTAACCACCCTTTTGTAAAAGTATTTGATGAGGAAAGAGAACTCACAGTCATGTTGTTGATTGATGTGAGCGGATCCAACCAGTTTGGCACCAGAAAATGCCTGAAACAGGATGTCATTATGGAAATTGCTGCCGTATTAGCATTCAGTGCCATACAGAATAACGATAAAGTGGGAGTGATTTTTTTTAGCAAGAAAATTGAGAAATTCATTCCCCCTAAAAAAGGAAGCACTCATATCCTGCGCATTATCCGTGAATTGATCGAATTCAAACCCAGTCAAAAAGGCACCAACATTGCTGAAGCATTGCGATACTTTACCAATGTCATAAAAAAACGCTGTACGGCCTTCCTACTTAGCGACTTTCTCGATGAAGGTTTCGCTGATGCTATCCGAATCGCTAATAAGAAGCATGATCTCATCGCAGTGAATATCTCTGATGAACGAGAAAAAGTATTACCCGATGTTGGACTGATGCGCGTTCGACATGCTGAAAGTGGTGTTTTGCAATGGGTTGATACCTCGAATTTCAGAACACGGACACACTACGCCCAATGGGTGAATCGGCACGACAGTTTCCTGAACGACACTTTTTTACGTGGGGGAGTCGATGTCGTCAGGGTACGCACCGATGAAGACTATATCAAACCCCTGATGAACCTTTTTAAGAAGCGAGGTAGTAGAAAATGAGAGCTGGTTTACGATCTAATAAGATTTGCGATCTGCGATTTTTAAATTGCAATTACATTGTTTTGCTATTTCTTTTTTTCTCCCTGTACGGCTATTCCCAACAGACCTCAGTTTCTGCCCGGCTTGATACTTCAGCGATGCTGATCGGCGATCATGTCGGGCTGACGATAACTTTCTCCGGTCCGGTTAATGCCCGGGTGATGTGGCCAATGATCCCTGATACCCTCCTGGGGAACATTCAAGTTATCGGTCGCGGAAAAATAGACACAACTGTTACTGGCAATCAGCAAACCCTTCAGCAATTCCTTAACCTTACCTGCTTTGATTCGGGGTTTTACACCATCCCCCAGATACCCATAAAATATCGTATTTCGCCTGACACTTCACTGCTTACGGCTAACTCCCAACTCTTGACTCTAATGGTTCATACCCTCAAAGTAGACACCACCCTAGCCATAAAACCCATTAAAGGACCCATGAAAGTTTCTCTTACTTTCCGTGAAATTTTACCATGGTTACTGCTCGGACTGGGAATCATTCTTTTACTTTCAGGAGTATTTTGGTATCTGAAAAAACGAAAAAAACATGAACCCATCTTCCAACTTCGTCCCAGGGTCAAACTTCAACCACATGAAATGGCGTTGCAGGAGTTTGAAAAACTAAGGATAAAGAAATTATGGCAGAACGGTCGGGTTAAAGAGTATTATACGGAATTGACAGATATCCTGAGGATTTATATTGAATCACGTTTTCTGGTTCCGGCTATGGAACAAACAAGTGCAGAGATCCTCCATGCTTTGTCAGATCATCCGGAAATTCCTCGCGGGCAGTGGCATACTCTGGGGTCTATATTGATGCTGGCCGACATGGTCAAATTTGCTAAAGCACAACCATCGCAAAAAGAAAATGAAGGAAGTCTGGAAACCGCGATTGGATTTGTGACAGATACTGGAACAGCCTCAGCGAAGAATGAGGAATTAGAAGTTATGAATTAAGAATGAAATCGACAAATCGTAAATTGAAATGTTTCACGGCTTGACTTTCGGTAATCCTGGTTTCCTCATCTTTCTGGTCATTATTCCGGGACTGGTGTTATGGTACTTTTTCAGGATGAAAAGAAATCATGCGGATATGCTGGTTCCCGACACAACAGGATTTGAAGTGAAAGGCCGGAGTTTTAAATGGTATGCTTACCATGCCTTATATGTCTTACGATTGCTTGCCATTCTGCTGCTGATCATTGCCCTCGCCCGTCCACAAACAAGCCTCAGTCGTCAGGATGTTACTGTGGAAGGCATTGATTTAATGATCGCTTTCGATGTGAGTGGGTCAATGCTCGCCATGGATTTTAAACCCGATCGCTTACAGGCCTCCAAAGAAGTTGCTATAGAATTTATAGACGGGAGACCCAATGACCGCATCGGCCTTGTCATCTTCAGCGGGGAGACCTTTACCCAGTGCCCGCTGACTTCGGATCATTCAGTACTGAAAAACCTTTTCCGGGATATCAAAAGCGGAATGATTGATGATGGGACTGCCCTGGGAGATGGGCTTGCTACTGCAGTAAACCGCTTGCGAAACAGCAAAGCTATCAGCAAGGTGATCATCCTCCTCACGGATGGTGTGAATAATATGGGTTCTCTGGATCCCATTTCTGCAGCAGAAATAGCGAAACTTTATGGCATCCGTATCTATACTATCGGTGTCGGAACTATCGGTCAGGCCCCTTATCCTGTTCAAACACCTTTTGGCATTCAAACCCAGATGATGGAAGTGAAAATCGATGAGCCGCTGCTGAGGGAGATTGCTAGAATGACCGATGGAAAATATTTCCGGGCAACCAATAATGCCAAGCTTCGTAACATCTACCAGGAAATTGATAAGATGGAAAAATCAAAAATTGATGTTACCGAATTCAGGAAAAAGAAAGAAGAGTATTTACCCCTGGTATTGCTTGCTTTTATTTTCCTGGGAATCGAAATGTTGTTAAGATATGTATACCTTAAAAATATTCCTTAAATGGTGCAAAGCGGCCATGGAAAATTGTAAATCATAAATCTTAAATCATACTGTGTTCAGATTTGCTCATATTAACTTTTTCTACCTGCTGGCACTGATCCTGATCTTGCTACTGTTCTTCTTGTTGTTTATACAATGGCGCAGGAAAGCATTGTCACGTTACGGAGATTGGCCTGTGATTCGCCTCCTCATACCCGAGTCGTCGATGGCTAAAATGATCCTTAAATTCACAGGGATGATGCTGGCATTGTCGTTGATTATCGTTGCATTATCCGGGCCGCAGACGGGTTCAAAATTAGAAAAGATCCAACGGAAAGGCATAGATATTATTATCGCTCTCGATGTCTCCAATTCTATGCTGGCCATGGATATCAAACCCAACCGACTGGAGAAGGCCAAGCAGTCAATCTCTCGTCTGATCGACAGATTAGAGGGCGATCGTATCGGGATCATTGTGTTTGCCGGGAAAGCCTATACCCAGCTTCCCATTACAACGGATTATGCTGCCGCGAAGATGTTCATTCAAACCATTAATACAGGGATCGTTCCGACCCAGGGTACAGCCATCGGAGAGGCCATCAGCCTGGCCACAAATAGTTTCGGTGAATCAAAACATAACAAGGCTATCGTGATCATTACCGATGGGGAAGACCATCAGGGCGGGGTGCTGGAACAAACCGAAAATGCAGCTAAAATTGGTATCACAGTTTATACAATAGGGATGGGATTGCCGGAAGGAGCCCCCATCCCAGTCATGAATGGCGATGTTCAGATCGGGTATAAAAAAGATCCCCAGGGAAATACCATCATGAGTAAACTTGATGAGACCCTTTTGCAACGCATTGCCAGCCTGGGAAATGGTATGTACATTCGGGCGAGCAACTCCGAAACCGGACTAAACAACATTTTCGAAGACCTGAATAAAATACAGAAATCAGAAATTGAAGCACGACAGTTTTCCGATTATGAAGACCAATTTCAGTATTTTATTGCACTTGGACTGCTCATCCTGATCCTTGATTTATTTATTTTTGAAAGAAAGACGCAATGGCTGAAACATGTAAGGCCTTTTTAACGGTGGTTGACACAACAGGTTCTGACATGACCGACTCCACCTAAAATGATGATTATCATTGCATAGAAAAATGAAAAAAGTAATTGCTATTATACCTTTGCTTGTCCTTGTGATTCCGGCATTTTCTCAGAAAGAAAATAAACTCTTACGCCAGGGTAATCATGCATTTGAAAAAGGTGAGTTTAAAACTGCAGAAAAAGATTACCGCAAAGCCCTCGAAATCAATCAGGAATCCATAAAAGGTCAGTTTAATCTGGGAGCGGCTGTCTACCAGGAAAAGAATTTTGAAGAAGCTGCAAAGATTTATGGTAATTTGGCACAGAAAAATCAGGAAAAGGAAACCCAGGCCAAAATTTATCACAACCTTGGAAATGCTTTCTTACAATCCAAAGAATACGAAAAAAGCATTCTTGCTTATAAAAACGCACTGATCAATGATCCCAAGGATCTCGACACCAAATACAACCTCGAATATGCTAAGATGATGCTGCAGCAGCAACAGCAGCAACAGCAGCAACAAAACAAAGATCAACAGAAAAAGGACGATCAGAAAGATAAAAAAGATCAGAAACAGGAACAACAGAATAAAAACGAGGATCAGCAGAAGAATCAGAATCCCGATCAGAAAAAAATCTCAAAAGAAGATGCTGAACGTATGCTTGAAGCCCTGAAAAATGATGAAAAAAAAACCATGCAGAAGGTGAAAAAACAAAAGGCAAAAGTGCAGGCGGTGGGAGTGGAGAAGGACTGGTAATACAATTAAAAATTAAGAATTAAATGTTGGGAATTGAAGTAAGAATTAACAGGAAAGAATTATAAATGAATGTAGTTGCCAATCATCGACCTTCCTCAATGATCGCTTATCTGTCATCCCTGCCTTTACGGCAGTCAGGCGTTATTTGTCATCCCTGCCTTTACGGCAGTCAGGCGTCATCTGTTGTCCATGACTGTCCAGCAGTCAGGCGTCATTTATTATCCGTAATCCTTTTTCTGCTTCTGGCTACTTCTGTCACTGCCCAGGATATTCAGCTCAGCGCTTCAGCCAAACCGATCGTGACAGTAGGGGAGACTTTTTCCCTGACATATTCAGTGAACGGCCAGGGAGTTGGTTTTCGGGGACCCGGGATCTCGCAATTCTCCGTCCTCAGCGGGCCCAATACCGCTACCTCCTCGAGCATCCGAAGCATCAACGGCCGCACAAGCATGTCGATAACTTATACCTATACCTATATTTTACAGGCAACAAAAGAAGGAACCTTTGAAATTCCCCCTGCCAGCGTAACCGTTGACAATAAATCCTATACTTCCAATACGCTTACCATCAAGGTTGTCAAAAGCGGAAATCCTTCTACTCAAAACCAGGGATACGGTAACCAGAGCCAAACATCTTCCACCCCTCAATCAGGACCCGATGATGTTTATGTCAAAGCCTTTGCCAGTAATTCCAATCCCTTGCAGGGACAAGGTATCGTTGTGACGTATAAGATTTTCACTAAGGTTCCCATTGCCCAGATCAACATCAGCAAACTTTCTTCTTTTTCCGGGTTCTGGTCACAGAACCTCATGCGCGAAAATGATAAACTTCAGCAATATACCCAGGTTATCGATGGACAACAATATGTGGTTGCCGATATCCGGAAAATAGTGTTATTCCCGTTGAAAAGCGGCAGGCTGACCATCGACCCCTTACAGCTTGAATGTGTAGCTCAAATCAAACGTCAGACCAGAACCCGAAGCGGAGATCCTTTTTTTGATGATTTCTTTAATGATCCATTCTTTGGTTCAGGCACCACTAATGTTGAGAAATCCCTAAAATCCAATGCCCTCTTCATCGATGTGCGACCCTTGCCTGAAGCAGGTAAACCTGTCACCTTCAGCGGCGCGGTAGGGAGTTTTACTTTACGTAGCGAAATAGATAAAACAAAATTAAAAACCAATGAAGCTCTGGCACTGAAATGCGTTATTGCGGGACATGGAAATATCCAGCTCATTGATAAGCTCAATATTGCCTTTCCTCCCGATTTTGAAACCTATGATCCCAAAATCACCAGCGAGATAAAAAATCTGGCCACAGGAATAAGCGGGAACCAGACCTTTGAATACCTCCTTATCCCACGTAAACCGGGTAGGTTCACGATTAAGCCCATTACATTCAGCTATTATGACCTTGATAAAAAGGCTTACGTCACCCTCAGTAGTCCTGAATATATCATCGAAGTTGAAAAAGGCAGCGGCGATGCTGCGGTCATGACTTATTCTGGAGCAAACAAGGAAGATATTAAGTATATTGGAAGCGACATTCGCCATATCAGGGATAAATATTTTTCACTTTCACCAAAAGGCAGGGCTTTTTTCCCTTCCCTCTATTTCTGGTTGTTGATGTTTATTCCATTGGTATTGTTTATCCTGATGGTCATCCTTTGGCAAAAATTGTCGGCCCGGCGTAGTGACACCGTGTTGATGAAAAACCTTAGAGCCACAAAAATTGCAAGAAAAAGGCTTCGCAAAGCGGAAGGATTTTTAAAAAATACCGAACAGGAAGCTTTTTATGTGGAAATATCCCAGGCACTCTGGGGATACCTAAGCGATAAATTCTTTATTCCACTATCGGAACTCAGTATCGAATCTGTACATGAAGCGCTCCTGAAAAAAAATGTCGGAGAGGAAATCATTCAACAGTTTATCGAAACCCTGAATAATACGGAATATGCCAGATTTGCCCCGGGAGAAAAGACACTAAATATGGAAAGGATTTACCAACAGGCACTTAAAATTATAACCAAAATGGAAGGTGAGCTGAAATAGAATTAGGAGTTAGGAATTAGGAATTAGAAGTTATGAGAGCATTTATCATTTTTTTTGTTCTTTCTGTTTTTATTCAAACAGCAGTTTGCGGGCCGGAGCAGGTGTTGATTGCTAAGGCTAACCGGGCTTACGCTGCAGGAGCTTATACCGAAGCATCCGAAAGCTATAAAAAAGTTGTGGATGCTGGTTGGGAGTCACCAGAACTATATTATAACTTGGGAAATGCATATTTCAAAATGAATGAATATGCCTATGCCATTCTCTGGTATGAAAGAGCAAAACGACTTGACCCGGGCAATGAAGACATAGATTTTAACCTTAAAGTGGCCAATAATAAGATTGCTGACAAGATCGAAGCCTTGCCTGACCTTTTTTATAAGCGTTGGTATAATGGCGTTGTAGGTCTTTTTTCAAATGATCAATGGGCTTATGCGGCCATTATTTTATTTATCTTTTCCCTCATTTTTGGAGGTATCTATCTGATGTCACGTATCATGATCCTTCGAAAAACCGGGTTCTGGCTGGGTGCTGGAATATTGCTGGCTTCATTGTGCTGCCTTTTGTTTGCATGGAGTGGACATGTTGATATGCAAAAATCCAATGAAGCTATTCTTCTCTCACCTACAGTTATCATTAAAAGCTCCCCTGATGAAAAGAGTGTGGATCTGTTCGTTCTCCATGAAGGGACAAAAGTTCAACTTAAAGACCGGATTGGTAATTGGTATGAAATCCGGATTGCCAATGGATCAGTAGGTTGGGTTCCCGTTACTACTTTGGAAAAAATCTGATTTTTTTTAATTTCACAGAAGGATCTTTCTGTGTTGTAGACCAAAAACTTGGAGTCGGCAAAAAAAGTTTTGCAGATAATGTTTTTTCCTTTATATTTGTTCGTTTAAAATCAACCTGCTAATGGATTTGCATTAAGTGTTGATATTCCTGCGTTTGCGAATAATGTAACAGCAAAAATATATAAATTAAAATGATTGATATGAAAAATAGAATTTTACCATCTGGCTTGCTGACAGCTTTTGTGGGAGCTTTTTTTCTTTTGTTTTCCACTTTAACCATAGCCGGAAATTCCGGTCATTCGGTTGATAAGAAAGCCGATGGAAAATCGCGCATGGAAAAATTACGGGCTAATCAAATGACTGGTCAAGTGTCAGTGGATGATCAGCTAAAGGTGTTGCAACAGTTGGAGAATTTCAAATCAAAGGGAAGCACCCTCAACCTGAATTGGATTCCCATGGGACCGGATAATTATGCCGGGATTACATGGACCGTTCTTTTTGATAACCGTGATGCTGGCAGTCTGACCATCTATGCTGGATCAGTAAACGGTGGTATCTGGCGTTCCGAAAATCTTGGGCTTACTTGGCATCAGATGAATATTGAAAATGATAAGGTTCTTAAGGTTTCCAGCCTTATACAAACTTCAAACGGAACCCTTTATGCCGGAACGGGTGTGACCTATTGCAATAGTGCAGATTATCTCGGTACCGGACTTTACCGTAGCGACGACGGGCTCAACTTCTATCATGTTCAGGGAACTACAGGACATAACTGGGCCTCGATTGCAAAACTTGCTGTTGACCCACGAAATAACAGGATTTTTGCCGCCACAAACAGTGGTTTATTATATAGTGATAACGGTAACGACTGGACCCAGATCCGATCCGGATATTGTAACGACCTTGCCGTCGGAAGCGATGGAACTATTCTTACGGTAGTGGCGGACTCAGTTTATATTTCCCGCAGCGGAAACGTTGATAACTTTGTTAATCTTTCAACAGGCCTCGAAAATGCTTTACCGAAAACAGGCATGGGTTGGACCAACCTTGCTATCGCTCCTTCTGATCCCACCGTTATCTATGCAAGTATCGCCTCGACTACGGGCCGTCTGATGAACCTTTATCGTTCTCTCGACAAGGGACTGAACTGGACAGTTGTTTTTCCTGGAAATAACCAGATCGACCCTTATGGCGGCCGTGCCTGCTCTGCCAGTACTCTTGCTGTTTTTCCACAGGATCCTTTCCAGATCTTGGTTGGAGGTGTCAATATGTGGTGGGGTAAGCAAGTGAATACAACCGGTTATTACAACTGGGAAAAAATGAGTTTTCAGGATGCTAACCTGACGGACGCGAATGAACTCCTTCAGTATCTGCCGGGTAGTCATCATGCCTATGTCTTTCGCCCAGGATACCCGACTCACTTAGCGATTGCCAGCAATGGGGGAGTTTCTACCGGGATTATTGGTAACGATTTTATCACTTTCCAAACCAGCAATAAAAATTATATTGTTTCCCGTTTCAACAGCGTTGCCCATACCATTTACAACAGTTGGGCATTGGGGGGTGCCCAGAATATCGGAACCCAGGCATTGGGAGCCTTCTATCCTTTATCTGTCAATAATCCCAACGACGGAATGCAGGTGTGGAAAGGCGATCCAACAGCTGGTTTGCTGGGTACAGCCAACGAAGGCGGTGACGGTGGTTCATGCGAATGGTCAATGATCACCCCGAAAACAATTTTTATGACCCGTGGCGGAGATACTGTAAGACGTCAGGAAACAAAAGACCTGACCTATGACAATGGCTTTGCCATGCTGATCGACAACAACACTTCTCCCATCCTTCCCATGCGCCTGTGGGAAAGCTTTACTTTCGAAAATACAAGAGATTCCGTTAAATATTATAACCGGACTGGAAAAACCATCCCGGCTGATACCATTATTGCCGTACCAAGCAATAATGGAAGATTCCTTTTCGAATATCTTACACTTGCTCCTATTTCGCCCGAGGACAGCCTTATGGTCCCGGATCCTGTCGCTTCAAGATTTTTTATTTATGGTACTCAAGGCACAAAAACAGGAGTCTTTATGACCAAGGATGCATTGAAATTTACTCAACTTCCCACTTGGTACCAGGTATTTAAAATTCCCAGTACCGACCCTGATGTTCTTTCCGATACCATCAGCGCCCTTTCTGTATCAAATGACTTGAATACCGTATGGCTGGGAACCCAGGGCGGAAGAATTTACAGGATTTCCAATCTTACTTTCGCCTATGATCAGGCTACGGCAGATGTGAGCAGTCCTACTTGTATCGTGTCCAATGAACTTTTTGATAACCTGCCTTTCAAAGGACGTTTTATCAGCAATATTGCCATTAACTCCAATAATCCGGCTAACCTCATGGTTACCCTTGGAAACTTTGGAAATACTGACTATGTTTTCCGTACCAATAACGCCCTCGATTCCCTGCCAGTATTTACTTCTGCTCAGGGAAATTTACCGGAAATGCCGGTTTTAACAGGAATCATTGAAATGCACGGGAATAACCGTGCCATTATCGGTACTGAGTATGGTGTTTTTGGCACTGACAACTTCACGGCCGCTTCACCTCTGTGGCAGGCAGAATTGTCCAATATGGGAGATGTTCCAGTTACAGAAATACGCCAACAAACCACCAACCATTATATGGTAAAAAACCTGGGGACTATTTATGCTGCTTCTTTCGGACGCGGTCTTTGGATGGATACCACTTATTATACTCCTTTGGGCATAAATCCTATTGAACCTAAGCCGACTTCGGGTTGCAACCTTATGGTATACCCTAACCCTGTCACTGAGAAGGTTAACATTACTTATACCCTTGAACAATCTGGGAAAGTCAATATTCAGATCAGCGACCTGATGGGAAGAAATGTTTCAAATGCCTCCTTTGGAGAAAAATCAAGCGGAAAACATACCTCCGTCATCGATTTGAAAAATTTACCTGCCGGGACTTATATCTTACGCCTGAATAATTGTTTTGGAAAAATAGTGAAACTGTAACCTGCATAAACCCAATAATATGAAAAGATATCTATTAGTACTGTTTGTTTTTCTTCTTTCAGCCGGCCTCATGGCACAAATTGATGCGTACAAACCAACACTTAAATCCCCCGCCAATGCTGCTGAAAACCAGGTTCCAAATGTGATACTCAGTTGGAATGCCATTACGGGAAGCCTTGGATTACAATACCAGATTCAACTCGATACAGCCATGAGTTTCAACAGCCCTTTATTGGTCGATACAACCTTGCTTTTACTCACAGGATATACCACCCATGAACTGATCTTCGGCCAGACCTATTACTGGCGTGTTAGATCAAAAGACCAGGGTCAGACCTCCGTTTGGTCGGATGTCTGGAATTTTAAAGTTTTCAACAAGGTTGTCTTAGCAAAACCGGCAAACAACGCCCAAAACAGACCACCTAATCCCTATCTGAACTGGAAGACCACCGTCCCGGGAAGTACGACTCAACTTATAACTGGAGTTAAATATTATAATTACCAGTTGGATGTTACCCCTGATTTCAATTCTCCTGATCTATGGGAAGGCACTGTGGCTGCCCCCACCAATCCAAAAACCATCGATACGATCTATGTACGAGCATCTCGCTTATACTTTGGGACGAAATACTATTGGAGGGTTTGTGCCCGTCATGATCTCAGTACCAGCAGTTGGACAGAACCTTTTTATTTTACCGTGGCAACCCGCGATTCCATCACTGTTCCGGCCAACGGCACCGGAGGTAACGAACTGAATGCACGCATGAAATGGAGAGGGTTTACCGGATTGCTTGCCTATGAATATGAACTCGCCAGGGATCCCAATTTTACTAATATCATCGCCCATAACGAGGTTGATACCAATTTTACGTTTGCCTCCCTGACCACTTTTGGCACAAAATATTACCTCCGTGTTCGTGGCCGTCATCAAAAAGATACCCTCGAATGGTCTTTCCCCATTAACTTCACAACCGTCAATACCATAATAAAATCAAAGCCAGACAGCGCCGGAATGGATGTTAATGTCAAACCGCTTTTTACCTGGAAAGCCCTTAACGTCATCAGCGGTTACCAACTCCAGGTTGATTCCATGATCAACTTCCCTTCTCCCATTCTCGATATCAAGCCTACTGCTTCAGATGTGTCCTATCAGTTAACTAAAAAACTGAATCCCATGAAAACTTACTACTGGAGGATGCGTGCTTTTTCAAATTTCAGCGAAGTGGCTGATACCACCGCTTGGAGCCCGGTTTGGCCCTTCACTACTGCTTCCTCCATCGGTATGGATGAACCTGGCCTTAGTAGTTTTAGCATTTTCCCTAATCCTGCAAAAGACAAAATTACCTTAAGGATTGATCTGAACCAGAACCGAACCGCTTCATTGGTACTTGTTGATCTCCTGGGAAAAACTCTGATTACCAGTGAGCTGAATCTCATTAATGGAAGCAATACCAGAGAAATTTCACTGGACAATATAAACAAAGGAATCTACATTCTGCGTTTGACTTTAGACGGTCAGACGCTTAATCGAAAGTTGATTGTAGATTAACTTCTGATTTATTAAGCCGTCAGACTGTCCTTAAAATCTTTGAGAATTCTTACATCACCATGGGTGATATAACCGATCTCAACTGCTTTTTCTATAAGATGATCAAAATCGGTAAGGGTTACCAGCGGACATTCTGCTTTATTGAAAGCCATATCTGCTTTCAATAAGTTATAGGTAAAAATCGCAACCATACCCTTGATGTTGCAACCTGCCTCCCTTAGAGCTGATACGGCAGAAAGACTAGATGAACCGGTAGATATAAGATCCTCTACCACAACTGCTCTTTGCCCATTTCTGACCTCCCCCTCAATCTGGTTCGCCAGTCCATGGTCTTTCTTTCCTGAACGTACATAAGCAAATGGCAAGCCAAGCTCCTGTGCGACCAACGCACCCTGGGCAATACCGCCTGTAGCTACACCAGCAATCAGCTCAGGCTCAAAGGGATTCACTTCAATGGCCCTGACAAAGTTCTGACGGATGAAAGTCCTGATTTCCGGATAAGACAATGTAATTCGATTATCACAGTAAATGGGTGATTTGATCCCAGAGGCCCAGGTAAATAACTCCTTAGGACTTAGCTTCACTGCTCTGATTTTTAACAGTAATTCCGCCATCTGATAGGCAATGTCTTTATTATAGACCATAAATTAAGCTTAAAATGTGGTGCGAAGATAGAAAAAAATCAGGAGCAGTGAGTGACGGCAGATAAGGAGAAGCGTAATTTCTACCCAATGCATGATTCCTGGCT
Organism: uncultured Prolixibacteraceae bacterium; assembly: GCA_964429135.1. Taxonomy (GTDB): domain Bacteria; phylum Bacteroidota; class Bacteroidia; order Bacteroidales; family FEN-979; genus CAZSDU01. The sequence goes on from CAYSAU010000001.1 coordinate 88,657, forward strand.
TCCTGAGGATGACTGAATCATCTCCCTCAGAGATGCATAAGTGTTGGCCATGATTTGATCAAGCTCTTCTTTGTTTTTCCATTGTGCTGTGAGTATCCCCTCTTCATGCTGGGGTTTTAATGTTTGACCGGTATGGGCATACATCCTGAACCAGCTTGTATGCTTCAGTATAAGGTGTTCTTTTTGTCGGTAAATATGCCAGGTTTCAGGAAGTTCAGCAGTGATTCTGATTTTTTTCAATCCGGTTTCTTCTTTCACTTCCCTTATGGCTGCTTTCCTTGCGGAATGACAGTCTTTTTTATCTATTTTTCCTTTTGGTAAATCCCAGCGTTCAAAACGGTAGATGAAGAGAAAATGCCCTTCATCGTTTTCCACCAGCCCTCCTGCAGCTTCAATTCGTGTGAAAAGAGAAAGAAAATGCTTACACATTTTTTTGTATTTTTTTTCTGACCAAATGATCAATTCAGAAATTTTGCTGTCATTCTCGAAGAAACCATATAGCTCACGGATCTGGTTTGTAGATAAAAATGACGCTGTCAAACAGGACTGATCCACAAAAAGAGGAGGGTGGTTCATCAAGCGAATACGACGATCATTGAGAAAGACTAACATTTTGGAATAATATATTTTGCTGTTAAATTTAAATTTTGTATTTTTGCCGCCCGAAAGAAAGTTTTGGCCCGTTCGTCTAGTCGGTTAGGACGCCAGGTTTTCATCCTGGAAATCAGGGGTTCGAATCCCCTACGGGCTACTCTCCTGTTGTTTTACGATAAAACGATTTGTCCTCTATATCCCTGCCTGTCAGGCAGGCTGAATTCTGCACCGTTTCATTTGTATCCATCAAAGATTTCCGAAAGTTGCCGGTACAGCTCTTTCCGCTTTATGGGTTTGGCAATATAACCCCTGCATCCTGCTTCCATAGATTTTTCTTTGACATTTCCGATAGCATGAGCCGTTTGTGCAATGATGTAAAGATCCGGTCTGATGTTAAGCATTTGCTTGGCCGTTTCATATCCATCCATACCCGGCATTTTGAGATCCATGTACACCAGATTAATACCAGGGTTATGCTGTGCTTGAATGAGGGCACTTTTACCTGAATCAGCCTTCAATATTTTTGCATGGCTAGGAGAAAGCAAGCGTTCCAGAAGATACACATTATCTTCCATATCATCCACGATCAGGATGGTTTTACCTGTCAAGTCGGGGATTGGTATTTCCTGTTGAAGTGCTTCATTGTCAACAGGCTCTGATAGCAAAGCTTCAGGAAGACGAAAATAAAAACTTGAGCCTTCATGATGTTTGCTTTCCAACCATATATGACCACCTAAAAGTGTCGCGATTTCCCTGCAGATAGACAACCCGAGACCTACCCCATCCTGAGCCCTGTCGTGGTATTCATCACCCTGCCTGAATTGTTCGAAAATGATGTCCATTTTATCAACCGGAACTCCGATTCCGGTATCAGCGACGTAAAAAATTATATCACGGTCATGCAGGGTGTAACCAAATTCCACTCCTCCCGAAAGGGTGTACTTGATGGCATTGTTCAACAGGTTGGTCATGAGCTGCATGAGTTTGCTGCGATCAGTATAAATCAGGGGGGAGGAGGTATTGTCATAAGGATTAAATCGAATGGAAAGATGCTCTTTTTTCTTTTTCTTCTTTTCAACATTGGCATAATCAACCAGATGACGAAACAATTCATCCACCGAAAAATTGGAAGCAACAATTTTGTACTCCCGGGATTGAAGCAAGGCCACATCAAAGATAGACTCAATGATGGAGAGTAAATGATTCCCGCTGTTATGAATAATTTCCGCATAACGGGTGATTTCTGTCATACGGGTTCCTCCCTCGATGAGCGAGCTGAAACCAATGATAGCATTGAGGGGTGTGCGGAGTTCATGGCTCATAGCGGCAAGAAAGGCTGACTTTAGTTTATCGCTTTCTTCTGCTTTTTCTTTAGCCAGGATCAGGGAGTTTTCGGCTATTTTTTGCTCGGTGATATCATGAATGATGGAAAACAGCACGGTCTGACCGTGAAAATTAATGGGTGAGGAAAGCACCTCAACGGTACGGAAATTCCCGTTGGATAAGCGGTGATCAAAGATAAAATTGCTTTGTACTCCTTCCAATGCCTTTAAGCGTGCCTCTGCTGCTTTCTCCTCAGGAAGCTGATTGATTTCCTGGATATACTTTTTCGTAAGCTCAGTTTTAGCGTAACCGTAAAACTTTTCCGCTGAACGATTCACATCCAGGATACGTCCCGATGATGGTTCCACCAGCATCATGATGGCTTCTGTGTTCTCGAAAAGCTGCCTGAATTTCTCCTCACTTCTGAATAACTCTCTTTTGATATACCAGTGTTGAGATCGGCTGTACATCAGCAGTCCCAGCATCAGGGTCCCGATTGGATACAACAGTATTACCGGTAAAACAATGTTTTTAAAGGTCTCCTCCCATTTATTGGAAGGAAGAAAAACAGTGCATATCAGCATAGCAAGATGGACCGCCAGTCCTAAAAACAACAATTCTGCAATGCGATTACCTTCTCTCCATCCGGGCCTGAACTTCCTCCACAGTAAACCGATGGTACCTGAGGAAAGAATCACTGCAACCCCCATCCACATCCCGTCGCCGCCCAGGATGAACCTGTATGTACCGTCAATCAACATGGCAATGATGGTTGGTACATTGCCAAAAAATAATCCTGATATTCCAATAAGAATTGAACGCGTATCAAAAACCAAACCGGGTATCATGACCCAGGGAGTAAGCATGAGTACAATCCCTGTTACCCCTACAAATATTCCGGTAAGCACTTTGTCTCTCAGGTGTGTCTTCTTATCCTGTCGGTTCCAGAAGAAATCAATGAGCAGGCTGGTAGCAATAAGCAATGCAATATTCTGGATAATTCCTAGGATCAGGGTAGGATTAATTAACATTGACATAAAGCGAACGACGATAAGTTATAAGCGAATTTAGGGAAAAAACATTATCTTTGAAGGAAATAATACTTTTTTATGAATATCAGGAAATTGTTTTTTTTCTTAACGTTTTCATCTCTGGCTTTTTTGTCCTGTGTGCGTCAGGAAATCCTGCCTGAAGATGATGGGTTTACAGGATATATTGCCGGTGATGTTTATGATGGCTATGGCTGTATTCTGAGGAGTGGTGACAATGGATTAAGCTGGTACCGGCTGGGCTCAATCACGGAAGTTCCAGGAGTCGATATGAACGACATCAGCGCATTGGACCAGAGCGACGTTTGGGCAGTGGGGAATATACAGGACGGTTATGGCATGATTTTACATTCCTCAAAAGGGGGTATTAACTGGGAGAGACAATGTACCAAAGACCTGATTAAAAATGCAGCCATGCGGGTGGTGAATGCCAAAAATCTCAATCGAATTTGGGTTTGCGGGGAGAAAGGTAAATTACTGTATTCTGAAGATAAGGGAAGCAACTGGAGCATGGTGGCTTTGGATTCCCTCGAAAAAGCTGACTTATGCGGTATGACAGTGGTTCAAAACAACATCTGGGTAATCGGTAACATTCCCGCTTCCGATGGTGGGGACAGCCTAGCCATAATCCTCCGCAATAGTAATGGAGGGCAAAATTTTACCGTGATCCATCTTTCCCATATCACTCATTTAAATGCAGTCTTTGCCATTGACGATTCTCTGGTCTTTATCGCCTCAGGGCCAACCATATACAAATCTGTTAACGGAGGACTGACTTTTTTACCTGTCTTTGTTTCAGTCACCGGCAGTATTCATGACCTTTGTGCCACTTCAGGCAGCAATATCTGGGCGGCAGGCGATCAGGGTCGTGCCTACCGCTCCACCGATGATGGACAGTCATGGCAGCCATTCTGGCCGCAGTCGGCCAGCTTCCGTCTGAACCGAATCTCTCTCATGGGGACGGAAAGAATTTGGATATGCGGTAGCAGTAATAACCCGGGACGCAAAGGCGTATTTTATTATTCCAATAATGCCGGCAATACATGGTTTATTGGGAACCTTAATGTTGATTCAGGGATCAGGGGACTGTCGTTTGTAAAGGGAGTTAGATAATCTTAAACGCAATGAAATTACAGACGGTTTTCCAGGGCCTTGGTGTTCAGCTCTTTTTCATTGCTGTTCTTAACTTTATATTCCGACAATAGGAATTCATGGATGGGAGACAAAGAGGCATGGTAATATTTAATAAAAAGAGAAAACCCGTCATCATAAAAACAGAGCAGGGCCCCCGCATCATCTCTGATATAAAAAGAGGAAGATAATTCTGTAACAGTAATCTGGTATTTTTTAAGGATAAGCTCGGCCAGGGGCTGCTGAATTTCTTTCAGCCCGTTGTTAAAAAGATATTCCCCAAAAAAGAATTTTTCCCAGCAGGTAAAAAACAATATTTTTACTTGTTTCCCGAGGATGAATTCCCGGTAACCACTAACGTGAATGTGTTCTTCTCCGAATTTGTCGTTATTTATACAGTCGGCCACTCCTTTAATCTGTATTATTTTTTTTAGGTCTTCCCCGAATCGGATCCCATCCATATTGATGGGAATGGAGGTCCGGTAGTTTTGGAAAGAATCCTTCATCTGGATTATTTTGTCAAAATGAAGAAGTGTTTCATTGTTGAAACATATAGTTAGCTTCTGAGGTTCCTTTATCCGCTTACTGTACTTTTTAATCACTTCCTGGTACTGAGGTGAGCTGACACCATGCATCAAGCGGCAAAGAAAAAGATGAAGTTGTGGAATGAAATACATAACCCGGATGAAAGATTTGGAATTTTTTCAGAAAACATGACAAACATACTAAATAAATATTCATAAGTTACATATATTTCAAAAATATTTACTTCATTGTGCTCAGAAAGGTTCTCTGAAAGTATCTTATTTTTTTCCGTGATTTTATCAAGCCGCTTGCAACGCCTCCCTTGCTTCATTTGTCTGCAGAATATACAATCCTTGTGATTTATGTATTCAGCCATGACCAATTCGGAAAGGAGTTCCCTGCTTGTGCTTTCGATTGCTGCCGGAGCTTCGATGAGCCTTTTATTCAATTGTTTGATTCGCTTTCATTATTTTAGCCTGATGGCGACAGAGCAGGCAACAGTGTATCAAAAAGCCAGTGAAGACTGGGCAAGGTCGCTGTTGATGTTCATAACCATGCTTAGCGGGATGTTTTTTAACCAGGTTTTTAATCAACTTATGCTCAGGAAAAGGTCGGGGTATATTCGTGTTAAACCAGCCAAACTTTTTCTTCAGGCGTTAAAGAGGATCAATTTCTGGATGGCGATCTCGGTTTCACCCATCATCTTTTATACTACTTTTTATCTGGCTGATGCCATTCCTGATAATTCGGCCGCTTATTTTTACGCTTTCCAGCACGGATTTTTCTGGTACAGCATTTTTAAGGGATTCGAAAGACAAAATGAAACAGTCTGAGATTACCACTTTTTCTCTCATTTTATCCGGTTTATAACTATATTCACTTGACGAGGTGTGGAGATGAGGTAGAGCGTTTGTGCAAAGGAATTGATTTTTCTACCTCTGAGTGTAAACCAGCCGGGTTTTCGTGTAAATTTGTAAACATTAGAAAATCTGATCATGAAAATCAAAGAGAATATCCCCAATTTTATCACTATCCTTAATCTGATCTGTGGGTTAATCAGCATTACCCTGGTTTTTTCAGGAGAACTGGCGCTCAGTGGAATGTTTATTTTTCTTGCAGCTGTATTTGATTATCTTGACGGTAGTATCGCACGGCTACTGAAAGTATATTCTCCGCTTGGGAAGCAGCTTGATTCACTCGCTGATGTCGTTTCTTTTGGTGTTGCCCCTGGACTTATCATGTTTCAGCTCATTTCGGTAAATTGTCTGGGAAGTTGCAATATTTTGGAAAGGCTCAATATCACCCCATATTTTGCCCTGCTTATTCCTATTTGCTCCGCACTACGATTAGCGAAATTTAATATTGACATTCGTCAGGAAATCAACTTCATTGGTCTTCCGACACCGGCCAATGGTCTTTTTTTTGCCTCTATACCCCTCGTCCTTTTTCTTCAGCCTCAATTATTCAGCTTGATAAAACTTGATTTTTTTAATGACTTTTTCATCAATACAAGGGTATTGGCCATACTATCCGTATTTTTTTCTTATTTGCTGATTTCTGACTTCAGGATCTTTTCTATGAAGTTCAAATCTTTAAAGTGGAAAGAGAATCAGGTACGTTATATTTTCCTGATCCTGTCTGCCATCCTTTTTCTATTGTTCTCGCTTTCTGCCATACCTTTGATCATCGTGATTTACCTGCTGATCTCATTATTCTTCCAACGATCTTTTTAGAAACATTATCTCAGTTCAAAATTTTGCCCCAGATAAACCCTTCGTACATGATCATCTTCTGCCAGTTCCCTGGAAGAGCCAGCCTTCAGGATGGATCCTTCAAATAAAAGATACGATCGGTCAGTGATAGAGAGGGTTTCATGGACATTATGATCCGTTATCAATACCCCAATATTTTTATCTTTCAGTTTGGTGACGATCCCCTGGATATCTTCCACCGCAATCGGATCGATTCCTGCAAATGGCTCATCCAGTAAAATAAACTTAGGGTCAACAGCCAGGCAACGGGCAATTTCCGTTCTTCTTCTTTCACCACCGGACAGGGTAATGCCATGACTTTTCCTGACATGCTGTAATCCAAATTCATCTAAAAGTCTTTCAAGCCTTTCATGTTGTTGATCTTTCGTCAGTCCGGTAAATTCAAGGATCGCGCGGATATTGTCTTCCACACTGAGTTTACGGAATACGGAGGCTTCCTGAGGAAGGTAGCTGATCCCTCTTTGGGCCCGTCTGTACATGGGCTCTCTGGTAATGTTCAGATCATCCAGAAAAACCTGGCCGGAAAAAGGTTTGATTAACCCGACGATGATATAAAATGAAGTGGTTTTCCCGGCGCCATTGGGTCCCAGCAATCCGACGATCTCGCCCTGGTTCAGTTCCAAAGAAACTTCACTGACGACAGTACGTTTACGGTATTTTTTAACGATTTTCTCGGTACGGAGTGTCATTTTTCGGGTTTAAAATTGAATTACAGTATCCCCTCTTTCAGAATATCATGAAGATGTATGACCCCGACATATTTTTTCTTTTCAACCACCAGAAGTTGGGTGATATTGTTTTTTCTCATCAATTGAAGGGCATGAAGTAAAAGTGTATCCGCTTCAATTGTTTTTGGAGAAGGGGTCATGATATCTGATGCTTTTAATTTTGTAATGTCAGGATTTTTTTCTAACATCCTGCGTAAGTCGCCGTCGGTGATGACCCCGATCAATTTTTTTCCTGCCAACACGGCGGTAGCTCCAAGTCTTTTAGAAGAAATTTCAAGAATAACGGTATTGATATTATCGGTTGCATTGACACTGGGGAGAGCATTAGCGGGATAGAGATCCTTGACCTTAAGGTAAAGTTCTTTGCCTAGTGTACCGCCTGGATGAAATTTTGCAAAATCATCAGCCGTAAATCCCCGGCTTTCGAGAAGACAGACAGCCAGGGCGTCTCCCATGACCATTTGCGCCGTTGTACTCGAGGTTGGTGCAAGATTATTCGGACAGGCTTCTTTCGGGACAGAGGCATCAATGACAAAGTCGGCATGATGGGCCAGGTAGGAATTTTTATTTCCCACCACTGCGATCAGGGCGCTGCATCTGTCGTTTAAAAGGGGAATGAGGACTTTGATTTCCGGAGTTTCTCCGCTTTTTGAAAGACAGATAACAATATCATTTTTTTGAATGCTACCCAGATCTCCGTGAATGGCATCAGCAGCATGCATGAACAAAGCAGGGGTCCCGGTGGAATTCAGGGTGGCGACAATCTTCTGTCCTATGATGGCACTTTTCCCTATCCCGGTAACTACGACTCTCCCGCTTGAATGCAGGATGCATTCCACCGCATGTACAAAATCATCATTGATTGAATTTACAAGTCCCGCAATGGATATTGATTCGATGTTAATGGTATCAATGGCAATATTTTTCAGCGATCTTGGTTTTTTCAATGCACAATTTTTTTAAAATAATTTGGTTATTTGGAAGGTTTTATACTTATATTTGTATATAAGGCGTTTAAAACTGTATAAATCAAGATATCCTGAACAAAATTACGAAAATAAATCCGAGTTCTAAAATGGTGGCAGGTACAGGTGTAGATAAAATCCATGAGGTTTTAAAGAAAGTATTTGGGTATGATAGTTTTAAGGGGAATCAGGAAGCCATCATCCGCAATCTGTTAGCAGACAAAGATTGTTTTGTCATCATGCCCACGGGGGGTGGGAAGTCGCTATGTTATCAGCTTCCTGCCATGATGAAAAAGGGCACCGCCATCATCGTATCTCCCCTGATTGCTCTGATGAAAAACCAGGTTGATTCAATCCGCAGTTTCGGGACAGAGACTGATCTTGCTCATTTCATGAATTCTTCCCTGACCAAACAGGAAATTACTCAGGTGAAAAAGGATATTGTAGACGGAAAGACAAAATTATTGTATGTGGCTCCTGAAACGATCACCAAGGAAGAAAACATAGAATTTCTTAAAAATATTCGGATTTCTTTTTATGCCATTGATGAGGCTCATTGTATTTCTGAGTGGGGGCATGATTTCAGGCCTGAATATCGCAGGCTCAGGCCTATCATAGATGCCATTGGCCAAAAGGTCCCCGTCATTGCCCTCACGGCAACAGCCACACCCAAAGTGCAGCAGGACATTCAAAAGAACCTGAACATGATGGACGCTGGTGTCTTTTTATCCTCATTTAATCGGCCCAATCTTTATTATGAAGTGAAAGCCAAAACGAAAAATGTGGCTAAAGACATCATCAAATATATCAAGGGACAAGCAGGAAAATCAGGAATTGTCTATTGCCTCAGCCGGAAAAAAGTTGAAGAACTGGCAGAAACTTTTGTGGTCAATGGGATTAAGGCACTGCCGTATCATGCAGGGCTTGATGCCGCCACTCGCCGTCAGAATCAGGATAAATTTCTGATGGAAGAAGTAGATGTCATCGTTGCCACCATTGCTTTTGGTATGGGCATTGATAAACCGGATGTGCGTTATGTTATACATAACGACATGCCTAAAAGTTTGGAAGGATATTATCAGGAGACCGGTCGTGCAGGGCGCGACGATGGAGAAGGGAACTGTATTGCTTATTACAGTTATGACGACATTCAGAAGCTGGAAAAATTTTTAAAAGGCAAGGCCGTCGCCGAACAGGAAATCGCTAAACAATTATTGATGGAAACGGTTGCCTATAGCGAATCTTCTGTATGCCGGCGAAAACAATTGCTACATTATTTCGGAGAAATTTATACGGAAGAGAATTGTCAGAATTGTGATAATTGCATGCATCCAAAGAAAAAATTCGAAGGCAAAGCATATGTTCAGCTGGTACTTGAAACAGTGCTCGCAGTTAAACAACAGTTTAAGAACAAACACATCATCAATATTATTCTGGGGAAAAGTACGGCTACTATAAAATCATACAAGCATAACAAGCTTGAAGTATTTGGAAAAGGTGCCGATCATGATGAGAAGTTCTGGAATGCAGTTGTCCGGCAAACCCTTATTGAATGCCTGCTTACCAAAGATATTGAGAATTACGGTATTCTGAAGATCAGTCCTGAAGGTGCCAAATTCCTGAAGGAGCCATATTCCATCATGCTCGTGGATGATCATGACTTTGAAAATCCAGAAGAAGAAGAACTGTTTGAAGCCCTCGGTTCGAAAAGCAGTACTGCTGATAAAACCCTGTTTTCACTGCTGAAAGATTTAAGAAAAGAAATCGCTCGCAAAGAAAAACTGCCTCCCTTTGTGATTTTCCAGGATCCATCGCTGGAAGATATGGCCATACAATATCCTGTTTCTGTGGATGAACTTAAGCAGATTACGGGGGTGGGTGCCGGGAAAGCACTGAAATACGGAAAACCCTTTCTCGAACTGATCAAAGAATACGTGGAAGAGAATGAGATCATCCGTCCGATGGATATGGTGGTCAAATCCGTGATCAATAAATCAGGCCTGAAAGTTTATATTATCCAAAGCATTGACCGTAAGATCTCCCTGGAGGATATTGCACTCGCAAAAAACCTGAGCTTTGACGAGGTGTTATCGGAAATCGAGAGCATTGTAGGCTCAGGGACAAAAATCGATGTGAATTATTACATCGATGAATTTATTGATCCTTATCATCAGGAAGAAATCTTTGAGTATTTTCGCAAAGCCGAATCCGATTCTATCATAGACGCCCAGAAAGAACTGGGTGAAGATGAGTTCACAGAAGAAGAGGTACGCCTGATGCGTATTAAATTCATGTCAGAATTAGGAAATTAAACAAAAAAACCATGCAAGAAGAAACACCATTTAAACCTGAAAACCCTCAGGGAGGGAACAAATTTTTCACTTTTAACCTGAATACCGTGATTGGAATCATTGCTTTACTCGGAATGATTGTCCTTTTTACCCTGTATTTCAGCGGAAAAAAAACAGAAATAGTCGAACCGCTTACTGCTCAGAAAAGTGGGAAAGCCTTATCCGTGGTATATCTGAACCTTGATTCCCTGAATACCCATTATGATTTTGTAAAAGTTTTAAGAAGAGACCTTGAAGGGACAGGAAAACGTCTTCAAACTGAAATCCTTTCTGAACAAAGATCACTTGAAAAAGAAGCCGGAGAATTTCAGCGACAGGTAGCCAGCAATGCCATTTCCGAAGAAAAAGCAAAAGGTATTTATGAAGGATTGATGCAAAAACAGCAGGCGCTAATGGAGAAAAAGGAAAGGTATACCCAGCAGGTAGCCGAACAGGAATTAAGCATGAACCTTAGATTAATTGATACCGTGACCAACTTTTTAAAGCGGTACAATAAAAAATATGGTTATGATTATATCATGGGTTTTAAAGCGGGTGGAGAAATTCTGCTTTCCAACGACACCCTGGATATTACCAGTGATGTGCTGGAGGTTATAAATAAAGAGTATCAGTCGAAGAAAAAATAAATTCCATGAAATTTCTTGTTCCCCTGTTTCTTATGATATTGCTGATATCGTGCGGAAATTCAGGGGACAGATCTGAAAGGGCTGCTTTTAAAAGCGATTCCATTCTTTCCAGGGAAATCATGATCCGGCTGTTGGTGGATATTCATCTGGTGGAAGCTGCCCTTGTCAAACAACGTAACGAAGGGAAAGAAGACCCTGCCATGGCAATCTTTTATTACAAAGGGATTTTTCAAAAATACGGTGTCACTTACCAGAGGGTTCAGTATAACCTCGAATACTATCGTAAGGACCCGGCTGAATTTGTGAAGATGTATGAAAAAGTCATTGCCCTGATCAGTGAACGTCAGAAAAATTACGAACCAAGCAAATCGTTATAATTTGGTATAGGTGGCGGTAGCCGTGATCAATGTGGCTCCGTCATTGAGGGTATAATCCCAGATAATTTTTCCGGTTTCGGTTTGATAACTACCACTCCCGTTGATGATCCATCCATCGCCTATTTCCTGGTTGTAGTCGAGGGTAATGGTATTACTGCTGATGGATGCTGCAGCCGGATTTCCTGAAGTTCCGGAATTGGCAAAGTTCTGGATGAAAATGCCATTCGTGGAATTGGGATCCGCAGAAATAGTGACCTGATAAGCGGATTTCTGCCAATTTTCGATCACGCTCCAACGACCCAGAAATTTTACCCTTGCATCAGTGCCATCAGTCCCTGTTGTTTCTCCTTTTATACAACCCTGAAAGCTTATGATCACAACAGACAGTAAAAGGAAATGAACATAAATCGATTTTTTCATACCTTTTCTTTTTTAAAATAATAAACATAAACACTGAATATCAATGTAGTGGCAAGTTGGACGAGAATAAAAGTGAAGTTAGCTTCTTCCTGTAAAAATGTCAGTGAAAAAAATACAAGATAGGTCAGGTAACAGGCCAGCTTACTGATCAGAATGGCGGAGAACATAGAAAGAAAAACATGCTTAATTCTTTTCTGAAGAAGGAAAAACAAGAAAACATTTAGCAGCAGTTCGGCGGTGATGATAAGCATTTTTGAAAAAAACGGATGCCCGCTGACCAGGAAAGAAAAAAAAGGAAGTGTCAGGGCGAGGAAATAAGCATTGTTTTTCGTCCCATGGGCAAGGGATAGGATGATTATCATCCGCATGGGTTCTATCATGTATACCGGAAGGCTGACCAAATGTGCAAGGGATGGGATCAGAAAGATAAACGCCAGGGCAAAAACGTCCAGGATGAAATTGACGATAAATGATTTCGAATATAGGGTGGCGGTTATGGATTTCATGGCTTATGATTTTATCACAAAAGTATTAAAAAAGTTCTAATATCCGATCGGCAAGACGGCTTGCACCCAATCTGAAATAGCGATGACTCAGCCATTCTTCGCCCAGTACTTCTTTAACCAGATAATAATAATTCATGGCTTTACCGATGTCGGCGATTCCTCCTGCTGGTTTAATCCCGATTTTTATTCCGGTTTTTTTATAATGGGAAAGGATCACCTCGAGCATGACAAGGACAGATTGTTCGGTAGCTGCCGGAGATATTTTACCGGTTGAGGTCTTGATAAAATCAGCGCCGGCTTCAATGGCAATTTCACTGGCTTTGGCAATATTTTCATAGGATTGTAGTTCCCCGGTTTCCAGAATTACTTTTAGGGTCTTTCCCCGGGTTATTTCCCTGATGGAATCAAGTTCACGATAGACCGTATGGTAGTTGTTTTCGAGAAAAGTTCCCCTGGAGATGACCACATCTATTTCATCAGCGCCTTCATCCATTGCAAATTTAATCTCTTCCAATTTCACCTTCAGGGACATTTGTCCGCTGGGAAAAGCAGCAGCGGTGGTGGCCACATGAATACCACTTCCTTGAAGCTCATGCTTAGCTGTATGGATAAAAGGAGGATAAATACAAACGGCTGCAGGAAGTGGCAAGGACTTATCTTTAAAGGATAGTGCTTTCTGACAAAGTTTTTTGATGCTTTCCGAATGATCAGAACCTTCCAAAGAGGTGAGATCAAGAAATGAAGGCAAAGTTTTCAGGATGTCGTGTGGAAAAGCTTTTACCGGATATTTTTTAAGAATCTGATGGCTGCGTTCTTCAACATCCGAAAAAGATATCCCCGACAAGAGAGAGAAAGAGAACATGATATTTTTATTTAAAAACTGAAACTAATTCCAAGGCTGGGCATCAGGGGTAATTGGTCCACCCTTGTATAAGAAACCCGGTCGAAATAAAAGATATTTTGTTGGTTAAGTGTATTGGTAACACTAAGGATGACCTCTAGTTTCATGTTTTTCCCGAAGAGAAAAATCTTTTTCATACTCAGGTCAAGCCTACTGTAATAGGGAAGCCGGCTTTTGTTATAATCGGCATATAGGATCCCGAGAGAGCCATTAGCCGTGGAGAAATCACTACCAATATTTTCAAGGCTGATCATTTCATAAAAGCCCTGAGTTTGGGTAAAAGGGAAGCCAGATCCGTAATTATATCTGACGTCCAGTTCCCAGGTCAGTTTTTTATCAAAGTAATAAGTCCCGGTAATATTCAGGTTATGTCGGCGGTCATAAGGGGGGACAAAATTCATCAGCTCATCACTGCGGTGGATAAAGCCAAGAGAATAAGTAAACCATAAATGAATTCTTTTCCAGTCGTATTTTAAGGAAACATCTACCCCTTCAGCATCTCCTGTTTCATACACGAAATTAGTCCTTAAATATTCAGGTTTTGTAAGGTCATCCTTATCATAGATTTTATTTCTGTTGAGGCTGATGAGTTCTGGATAATATTTATAATATCCCTCAATATTCAAGGAAAGATTCTTTAAGATATCCCATTCCAATCCTAAAACGACCTGATTGGACCGTTGTAAATCATTGTTAAAAGTTTTTCCCTTAAATGAACTGGGCAAATTTTGCGGACTTGAAATAAATCCGTAAAAAAGGTTAACGACATCCCGGTCATAAGTAGTGCTGACTAGGTTTTGGGAGTACATTCCGGCAGCCATTTTCAGGCGGAAATTCTTGGCAACGTTGTACTTGACGGATAATCGGGGTTCTAGAGAAAGAGCGGAAAGGGAAGCATAATACTGTAAGCGGAGACCGGGTTCCAGGATAAACTTACCTAAAATCCATTTATATTTAGCATATCCGCTGACTTCAGTGGTATTCTCTGATTCATCAATCCTTCTTCCCACAGAGTTATAAAATTCAAAGATGGTTTTATAGCCCGATAGGTCCAGCCCTGTTTTCAGTGCATTTTTCCCGAAGAAATAGGTGAAATGCAAGCCGCCGTTAAACCCGGCGATGGAACTGTTGCGTGGGGATTGGTTAGCTTCTTCAAAGACAACTTTATAAAAGGAATAAGCGAAATTCCCCTCGATCAGTACTGAACTCTGTCCCGGGATGGCGAGAAAATTCAACCCTCCTCCATATGAATTCCAATGATAATCCTGTAATAACTTATATTGTACCTTGTCTGAAAAGTCGAAGCCGAAAATGCTTACTTTGCTCCCGTTGGGTGTATTTACCGAAATCTTACCAAAGATATCGAGGTAATTGAAAGGAAGTCCGTCTTTGTCGATATACTCATAAAAAATCTTTGAGCTTTCTTTCAGGTAAGAATTTTTAATGGAAAAGATGAAGGAAGCGCTGGCGCTGTTTTCATTCTTAGGTTTTACGATGGGACCTTCCAGCAGGAGTTTTGCCCCGAAGGTACTCGCATCAATCTTGCCGTGGATTCGTTTTTTATTGCCATCCCTTGTGGTGATATCCATCACCGAGGAGATTCTTCCACCATATTCGGCATTAAACCCACCGGTATAAACGTCCACACTTTTCAGGATATCCACATCGAACACGGAAAAAAGGCCGATCGAGTGGAATGGATTGTATACAATCATGCCATCGAAAAGCACTTTATTTTGAATCGGAGGCCCCCCCCTGATATATAATTGTCCTCCCTGATCACCGGTAAAGATTACCCCGGGAAGGATCTGAAGGTACTGTGCCAGGTCGGGCTGTCCACCGATACTGGGTATTTGCTGGATTTCCTTTGGGGTGATTTTGATGATGCTGGTCTGGGTCTGGGTCACTTTATCCTCGCGGGCTGCTGAGATATTTATCTCATCGAGATATACTGTGGATTTGTTCAAATACAGTTTTTGAGAGATTATTTCATTGGCTTTTATGGTGATGGGAATTTTCAGGGTATCGAATCCAACGCAGGTGACCATCAGGGAATAATCACCGGGTTTTATTTTGGAGATGACAAAATACCCGTTATCATCGGTGGTTGCACCGATGGAGGTTCTGTAAAAGTAAACATTGGTGAAAAGAACAGGTTCTCCGGTTTCTTTTTCATAGATAAAACCGCGTAAAGTCCCGTACTGAGAGAATCCAGGGTTGTGAATGAGAATGAAAACTAAGAAGAGACCAAATAGGGGAAGTAATCTTACGGTGAATTTCATGAATCTGATGGGTGTGGAAAAGTCATTATAGATTGCAAAGTTAGGGATTCAGCCTGAGGAAAAAAAGGAATTTAACATTTGGAAAAAATTCTTACTTTTGTCTTATGGAAAACATTTGAAGTACATGATACAAAAGCTACTTTTATTGGGAGATGAAGCCATTGCACAGGGTGCATTGGACGCCGGACTGTCAGGAGTATATGCTTATCCCGGAACACCTTCGACCGAAATTACGGAATTTATTCAGCAATCGGATTATGCCCGTGAAAACAATGTCCACAGCAGATGGTCCACCAACGAGAAAACAGCCATGGAGGCAGCACTGGGGATGTCGTATGCAGGGAAAAGGGCCATGGTTTGCATGAAGCATGTCGGCTTGAATGTTGCTGCCGATCCTTTTGTCAATTCAGCCATAACGGGAGCAAACGGAGGAATACTGGTGGTATCCGCGGATGATCCTTCCATGCATTCTTCCCAGAATGAACAGGATTCGCGTTTCTATGGGAAATTTGCCCTGGTACCTATCCTGGAACCGGCCAATCAGCAGGAAGCTTATGATATGGTTCACTACGGCTTTGACTTTTCAGAAAAATACAAAGTCCCTGTCCTGATGCGTATCACCACCCGCATGGCGCATTCCCGCTCCGGGGTTGTTCGCAGGGGAGGGCGCGGACAAAACGAATTGAAGCTGCCCACTGACCTAAGGCAGTTTGTATTGTTGCCTAGCATTGCCAAGCGTAGGTATAGAAACCTTTTAAAAGATCACATCTCTTTTATTGAAGAGTCAGAATCTTCACCATTTAATCAATATTCTGATGGAGTTGATAAATCCCTGGGGATCATTGTGAGTGGAATTGCCTACAATTACCTGCTTGAAAACTTTCACGGACAAAAAGTACCTTACCCCGTTTTAAAAATCGGGCAGTATCCCATGCCGCGTAAGCTGGTTGAGAAGATGGCTGATGAGTGCAAAGAAATGCTGGTAATTGAAGAAGGATATCCGGTTATTGAAGAGTTGATCAAAGGATATCTTGGAAGGGGTTTGAAAGTCAAAGGCCGGCTCGATGGCAGTCTTCCCCGGGACGGCGAATTAAATCCCAATCTGGTTGCAGTTGCCTTGGGAATGAAAGATACTTTTGGATTGCCAGTACCGGATCTGATGGTAGGAAGACCACCTTCCCTCTGTAGCGGTTGTCCGCATATCGACTCTTATAAAGCATTGAATGAAGCCCTGGCCAGTTTACCGGTCGGACGTGTGTTTTCAGATATCGGTTGTTATACCCTTGGCGCACTGAAACCCTATGAGGCGATTAATTCCTGCGTGGACATGGGAGCCTCCATCACCATGGCCAAAGGCGCTGCCGATGCAGGAATGATTCCAGCCGTAGCTGTTATTGGCGACTCCACTTTTACTCATTCAGGAATGACAGGCCTTCTGGATGCAGTCAATGAAAAATCCCCCATCACCGTTATTATTCTCGACAATGGGACGACAGCCATGACCGGAGGACAGGATTCCCCTGCTTCCGGACATATTGAAGCCATCTGCAAAGGCATAGGCGTTGAAGAATCCCATATCCGTGTGCTGAAACCCCTGAAAAAATTTCATGAGGAAAATGTTCAGGCTTTGAAGGAAGAGCTTAATTATCCCGGGGTTTCCGTCATTATTCCCCGCAGGGAATGTATCGTTTCGGTGGATAAGCGCATGAGAGAAAAATTCAAGAAGAATCAAAATTCACAGTAATGAAGAAAGATATTATTTTAGCAGGTGTTGGCGGACAAGGAATCATATCCATTGCATCTATCATTGGCTTTGCTGCGCTTGAACAGGGAATGTACCTGAAACAATCTGAAGTTCACGGGATGAGCCAGAGGGGTGGAGATGTAATGTCGAACCTGAGAATTTCCCATGATGAAATTGCTTCCGATCTGATTCCTTTTGGTCAGGCCGACCTGATCATTTCGGTGGAGCCCCTTGAAGCCTTGCGCTATCTGCCATATCTTTCGCCCGATGGATGGGTGATCACCTCTACCCGCCCTTTTAATAACATTCCTAATTATCCGGAGATTGAGCTGGTCATGGCTGAAGTGGAAAAACTTCCCCACCATATTGCCCTTGATGCAGAAGTCATGGCAAAGGAAGCTGGTTCGGCCAAGGCAGCCAACACGGTGATTCTCGGAGCATCAACTCCTTTCCTGGGAATGTCTTATGAAAAACTTGAAAATGCCATCAGGTTTATTTTTCGTAATAAGGGACAGGATGTGATTGACCTAAACCTGACTGCGCTTAAAGCAGGTTGGGATTTTGCAGAAAAACATAAGTAATTTTTTCTTTCTATCTTTACCCGCTTTTTTAAATCATACATTTTAAAAGTTATGAGGATTTTACAACGAAAGTTTTCTCATTATACTGAGCCTCAGAAAGTGGAAAAAATGGGACTTTACCCGTTTTTCAGGATGATCGAATCCGATCAGGATACTGTAGTTAGGATGAAAGGAAAAGACATTCTGATGTTTGGCTCAAACAGCTATCTGGGTTTGACAAACCATCCAAAAATCAAAGAAGCCGCTAAAAATGCTGTTGATAAATATGGTTCCGGTTGTGCCGGGTCTAGATTCCTTAACGGAACCCTTGATCTTCATATCGAACTGGAGAACAAACTGGCTGCATTTGTCGGCAAACAGGCTGCCCTTGTTTACAGTACGGGTTTCCAGGTGAACCTGGGAGTCATTCCGACAGTCACAGGACGCAGGGATTATATTCTTCTCGATGAGCTGGATCATGCTTCCATTATTGAAGCCACCAGGCTTTCTTTTGCCAAGGTGATGAAATACCGGCATAATGATATGACTTCCCTGGAACGTATTCTGAAAAGGTGCGAACCTCATCATATCAAACTGATCGTGGTTGACGGAGTATTTAGTATGGATGGCGATATTGCAAACCTTCCTGAAATTGTTAAACTGGCAGAGAAATATGAGGCTACCATCATGGTTGATGATGCCCATGCCATTGGGGTTATTGGGAAAAATGGTGCCGGAACGGCTTCTCATTTCGGATTGACCGATAAAGTGGACCTGATCATGGGCACTTTTTCAAAATCCCTTGCCGCTCTTGGCGGTTTCATTGCCAGCGATTTTGAAACCATCAACTACATCAAACATAATTCCAGGTCGCTGATTTTCAGCGCTTCCTGCACCCCATCATCTGCAGCTACCGTTTTGGCCGCCCTTGAAATAATGAAAAATGAACCCGAACGTATCGAACATCTTTGGGAAGTCACTCATTATGCCATTGATGGTTTCCGTAAGCTTGGTTTCGACATCGGACAAACGGTGACACCTATCATTCCACTCTATATCCGGGATAATATTAAAACTTTGAAACTTACCCGTATGCTGCTGGATGAAGGAGTTTTTGTGAACCCTGTGGTTTCTCCTGCCGTCAGCAAAGACGATACCCTGATTCGTTTTTCTTTAATGGCTACCCATACCAAAGAACAAATCGACATTGCATTTGAGAAATTTCAAAAAGTAGGAAAGAAACTTCATATCATTCCCTGATCCTCTTACTGCTGAATTATGGAGATCGAGATTCGAAAAGTATCCTCCCGACGGGATCTGAAAATATTCATCGGGTTTCCATATAAACTTTATGCAGCAAATAAATTCTGGTGCCCCCCCCTTAGGTTTGATGAATTAAACACCTTACGCAAGGATAAAAATTCGGCTTTTGAATTCTGTGAGGCCGAGTACTGGCTGGCTTTTCAGTCGGGTAAACTGGTAGGACGTATTGCCGGCATCATCAATCATAAAGCCAATGAACGATGGAATGAAAAACTCGTTCGTTTTGGCTGGATCGATTTTATTGATGATATTTCTGTTTCCGGTAAACTCATTGAAACTGTTCTGAATTGGGGAAAAGATAAGGGTATGCATGGTATCCATGGCCCCCTTGGTTTCTCTGATATGGACAATGAAGGCATGCTGATCAAAGGCTTTGATGAGCAAGCCACACTCGCATCCATCTATAATTATCCCTATTATCCCGAGCATATGGAGAAACTGGGCTTCCATAAAGCCGCAGACTGGGTACAATATGAATTCTCAATTCCTCCTGAAATACCTGACAAAGTTGAAAGACTGACCAAACTGGTTATGGAAAAATACAAACTCAGGTATGTCAGTACCAAAAAAGCAAAGGATTTATTGCCTTATGCTTCAAAGATGTTCAAAACCCTGAACCTTGCTTTTAATGATCTATATGGTTATACGGCACTAACCGAAAAACAGATTCAGATGTACACCAAAGCGTATTTCGGTTTTATCCGCCCACAATATGTCTCATTCGTTGTGGATGAGCAGGATGAGATCGTTGGCTTTGGCGTATCTATGCCTTCTCTGACCAAAGCGCTGCAGAAATGTAAAGGGAAATTGTTCCCCTTTGGGTTTCTTTATATTCTGATGGCGATGAAAAAGAACGAGGTCATTGATATGTACCTGAATGGGGTGAGGCCTGATTATCACAATAAAGGAGTGAATGCCCTGTATTATAATGAAATGCACAGGGCATACATTAAAAATGGAATTACCAAGGCCATCACCAATCCGCAACTTGAAGACAATGCCAAGGCTTTGACCATCTGGAAAAATTTTCCCGGACGTCAGCATTTGACGAGAAGGTGCTGGATTAAACATTTTTAATGTACTCACCCTGCCTCTCCTTCCCTGCAGGTAGAGGGATAAAAACGAAATGCATATATGAAAAACGTCCTGATTACCGGCGCCAGTGGATTCATTGGTAGTTTTCTTACCGAAGAGGGGTTGAAGCGTAAGTACAACGTTTATGCCGCTGTCCGTTCATCCAGTTCACGAAAATATCTTCAATCCCCTGAAATTCGCTTCGTGGAAATAGACTTCTCCTCCCGTGAAGCAATTGTAACAACTTTATCAGATCTGAATCATAAGGGAATTCACTTTGATTTCATCATCCATAATGCGGGCATTACTAAAACCCAGGACAAGAAAGAGTTTTCCAGGGTAAATTACCAGAATACAAAAAATTTTGTGGAAGGATTGATTGAAGCAGATATGGTTCCGGGAAAATTTATTTTCATGAGCAGCCTGGCAGCATGGGGGCCAGGCAATCCGAAAACCATGGAGCCAGTTCTGCTGAAGGATGAACCACGTCCAATAGAAACCTATGGAAGGAGTAAACTGGAAGCGGAGAAATTCCTGACTTCCGTTCCTGCTTTCCCCTGGCTTATTTTTCGTCCGACAGGGGTTTATGGTCCAAGGGAAAAGGATTATTTTGTTTTCTTTCAAACCATCAAAAGAGGCTTGGAACCTTATATCGGAACCCGTAAACAAGTGCTTACCTTCATTTATGTAAAGGATCTGGTCAGGTTGATTTTTGACGCAGGTGAATCTTCACATGCCAGAAAAGCTTATTTCGTTTCTGATGGAAAAGAATACAATGCAGAAGAATTTTCCGCCATCACCAAAAACCATCTTCAAAAGAAAACACTGAGTTTTGTTGTTCCCACAGGCATGGTTAAGATTCTGGCTCATTCCTTGGAAAGAATGTATAGCCTTTGGGGTAGCATTCCAACGCTGAATGCGGATAAGTATAATGTTCTGGCAAGCACCAACTGGAGATGTGAAACATCTCCCTTGAAATCCGATTTTAATTTCCAGGCTGAGTACGATCTCGACAAGGGTGTAAAAGAAGCCCTTGAATGGTACCAGAAAGAAGGATGGCTGTAAGGTAAAGGATAATCATTATAAAAAAGGGGTGACCGATCAGATCACCCCTTCTTTATGAATATCAGAAAAAGTTTATTTTCCTGCAGGTGCCCACCACATTTTGGTGGTCATCTTGTCTCCACCAACCAATCCGGAAGCGGCAGCGGTAACGTTG
This sequence comes from uncultured Prolixibacteraceae bacterium, assembly GCA_964429135.1. Classification (GTDB taxonomy): domain Bacteria; phylum Bacteroidota; class Bacteroidia; order Bacteroidales; family FEN-979; genus CAZSDU01. The sequence continues at coordinate 110,127 of CAYSAU010000001.1, forward strand.
GCTGCGTTTACGGTATATTCCTGTTGCGGATAGGTCATACGCAACGGAATTGTAGTGATAGAAATCAGGGGGTTAAAAATGATGGGAGTTCCATCTGCAGTTGTATGGGTAATCTCTCCCGGAAGAAGCAAGAAAGCGGGTTCGCCGGTCCTTCTGTATTCTGCCCATGCCTGGTAACCTTGATTATATAGGGCCAGGTATTTTTGTGCCAGGACAGTAGTTTTATCGGCAGGAGGCAAGGCGGCAAGATAAGTTTCTACTTCAACGTTGAATTCATTCACCCGGGTTGCATCCCAGCCTTCGAGAACTGTACATACATCTCTCCAATGATAGGCAGAAGCCCGAGTTCCCTCAATATATTCAGCCTGTGAAAAACCCTTTAGTTCAGAAAGCATGAATTTTACTTCTGCAAATTCCATAAATACAGGAGCATATTTCGGATTTAAGATAACAATTGCGGAAGCCGGAGAATAAGCTGCAGCTCCATACCAGGATGCAACTTTTGATCTGTACGCCGAGTTTACAGAAGGAGTAAGTCCATAAGGCATTCCGATATACTGACCGCCTCTTGGTCTTGAATAAATCTGTAAACGGGGGTCAGTAAGACCAAAGAAAGGATTGATCTTATTGTTCAGGGTATCATTAACCCCCTTGAGCATATTGATCAGGGTTTTGCAAGTAGTGAAGTCATTCCTTGCATTGGTCCAGAATGCATCATACATGGGGGAGTTCATGGCGCCGCCACCGGGATATGCAACTGCAGCATTATCGGCATTGCTGGTCATTAAACCATCTTCTCCGACTTCAGTAAGAATGGCATTGGCTGCGGCATAATTATCCACATTCGACATACGCAAGGCAATGCGCAGACGGAGAGAGTTAGCAAATTTCATCCATTTTTCCATGTCTCCGCGATAGATCACATCACCAGCCGTGAACCCGGAAGCATTCAGGTTGATACGCGCTACTGCACCGGCCAGATCGTTAAGCATCTGGGTATAAATAGCCTGTTGCTTATCATACTTTGGATTGGGAATAGAAATGGATGGATCAATATTCCCCTGGAAAGCTTCTGTATAAGGAATGTCGCCCCAGGTATCGGTCATGATCTGCATGGCCCAAACTTTCAGTATTGTTGCTACGGCAATCTGGTTGTTGTTATCACCATATACGGCAGCTTTAGGGGCCTCTACAGGATCAGTGTTCAGACGGATGATTTCAACCAGGTTTATCACATCGTGATAGATCAACCTCCAGTAAAGGTTATTGATATTCTCACGAATTTGAAAACGGTCTTCATCAGTATAGGTACGTTGGCACCAGTATTGAGCATAAAGGTTGCTTTGACGGCCGCTCCACCATTCATCATAAATGTCGTCAGCAAGACCTTTCATAGCTGCAGTCAGTAGGGTTGGGGTCGAAACCTCAGCGGGTTGATTGGGATTTTCATTGATCTTGTCAAAATTTTTGGTGCAGGATGAAATAAGGAGCGCCAAAAACATCCCGAGTGACAGCTTTATTATTGTTTTCATATTTTGTTCCTCTTAAAATTAAAAGTTAAAGCCTATATTGAAACCAAAGGTTCTCGTGGCCGGTAAACCTGCTCCTTCAATCCCCTGAATGTTACCGGAGCTGGTGTTCGTTTCAGGATCGATACCCACCATGGCAGTTCCCCAGGTAGCCAGGTTCCTTCCAAAGAGACCAATTTTCAGGTTCTGGATAGGACCGGTGAGTTTGGCAGGGATGGTATAAGATAAGGTAATTTCACGTAATTTGATGTAGCTGGCATCGAGTACATTTTGCATGGCGGGGCCAGAATAATGGTCGGTAGTCCATGTATAAGCATCGATATTTGTGGTGTTAGCACCGGTGACCTGGGCGGTTCCATCCGGATTATAGATTACGTTTCCGGCATCATCATACTTTGCAACCATAGCATCAATGACGATTCCATTTTCACGGATTCCGTTTTCAGCACTTGCAGCTAAAATTCCGGTATAAGTACCCCACATCTTGGTGGTGGAGAAGAAATGTCCGCCTTGTTGAATATCGATTAATACCCTCAGATCGAAACCGTAAATTTTGAACTCGTTGCCAATTCCAAGGTTAAAATCAGGAAGAACTGATCCCAGAGCTTTAACTCCGGATTCCAGGTAACGGCCGTTTTTCCCAACCACCTTATTGCCATTCTCATCATAGATAAAGTCGGTTCCCATTAACTGTCCGTATTCCTGTCCGACAGCAGCATTAACTGAGATGTTGAAAGGACCAACACCCAACTGCAGGTTGTCAATACCAGGATAAAGTTCCACAACTTTATTAGTGTTTTTGGCAAAGTTGGCTGTGATGGTCCAGTCAAATATGTTCTTAACTTTTACAGGAACAGCCATCAGGAATATTTCGAAACCTTTATTTGTGATTCTACCAGCGTTCAATACCTGGAAGGAGTAACCGGTTGCACCGGAAACAGCGACAGGAATGATCTGATTCTTTGAAGCCTTATCATAATAAGTAAAGTCTAAACCTAAGCGATTGTTTAAGAACTTCAATTCAGCACCTACTTCCCATGAACGGGTCATTTCTGGTTTCAGGTTTGGATTGTTCAAGGTGGTTGGTAAACCATAGAGACCATCGGGTGTAAAATGATAAGGATAACCCTCGGAATCCAGGAAATTGGCATAGGTCAGAGAAGTCCGGTAAGGATCGGTATCATTACCTACCTGTGCCCAGCTTCCTCTTACTTTTGCGAAAGTCAGCCATTTTGCTTTTTTAACGCCGGGTAATTCCGAGATAACCCATCCCAGGGATACGGAAGGATACATATAAGAATTCTTGTTCTTCGGTAAGGTGGAAGACCAGTCATTACGCAGTGTTACATCCAGGTACAACATACTTTTCCATCCGAGGGAAGCGCTTCCGTATAAGGAGTTGATGCGTTTCCAGCTCTTGTAATCGCTGGCAACGTTTGTCAGGGAATTACTCAGGGTATACAGTTCAGGAATGATAAGGCCACCAACGGTTGATCCGGAAATAAGTTTGTAATTTCTATCCATCATGTTGCCTCCAAAATTGGCATTCACACGCCAGTCTTGGCCAAAGCTCTTATCAACCAAGAAGAGGAATTCGGCATTCATTTCAGAATTGGAGCGAACCTGCTGGCGATAGAAGGATTGGGAAGCAGAACCAATGGCGACTCTTTCTTCTGTTCGGAAGGAGTAGTTGTCGAGGTTGAATTTACCCTGTGCCCTTAACCAGCTTGTGATCTGCCAGGAAACACCGACATTACCATAATAACGATCTCTTTTATCGTTCTGATAATTCATGTTACGGTCCCAGTATGGATTGTTGGAAAATGCGATGGTGGGATCATCCATGGATGAACGGTTCCATGATCTTTGTGTTCCATCGGGATTAATATAGCTCTTGGCCATATATTGGTCGAGTTGACGTTGTCCCCATTGGTTGAATCGTTCAATAGGATTCACGTCGCCATATCCGGTTTCGGAACGGCCTTTTGCTTTAGTGGAAATATAGTTGATATCAGCGAATGCCTTCAGGGTTTTAGTCAGGTTGGCAATGGCGCTCAGATTAACAGTATATTTATCCAGTTGTGAATTAGGCATATAACCTGATGAATTATAGGTTCCCAGAGCCAAACGTACCTGGGCAGCATCACTACCACCGGTAAAGGCGATGTTGTTGGTCCAACCAATGCCTGTTTTAAAGAAGTCTCTTACGTCATGTTTTGGTGCCATCCATTCAATGGATTTGCCATAATGGTCGGTATCCCATGCATCAAAACTGTAATAAGGACGATAATAAATAGGTTGGTTGAAGTATGGACTGCCGTCAGGCACATCAATTCCATAATCTTCCAGGAACTGACCAGCTGTTGTGGTATATTTTGGACCAAAACTTTCGTCTATACTGTAATCCATGCCAAGGTCAAATGACTGATATGCATTTCCATCACCATCAACCCCTGGAATTTTATAATAACCGGAATTATCGGTATAGGTTTTCATTTCCCATGCAGTTGGATCCAGCCCGCCATTACCTCCACCATATTCATTTTGGTATTTCGGCAGGTAAGAAACCTGTTCGAAGCTCAAACCGGTATTGAATTCGATCCCGATCTGTTTGCCTTTTTTGGCAGCGCCTTTTTTGGTTGTGATCAGGATGACACCGTTGGCGGCACGTGATCCATAAAGAGCGGCTGCATTGGCGCCTTTCAAAACAGAGATGGAAGCAACATCGTCAGGGTTGATATCCTGGGCCATGTTGCCATAGTCATAACCACCGGCCCCACGGGCGGTATTAGTGGTGTTAAAATCACTATTGTCGATAATGGTTCCGTCTATAACAAACAATGGCTGGTTGTTACCGGAGATGGAATTAATACCACGAATCAGGATACGCGAAGAACCACCCATATTACCAGAGGCAGCTGTTACCTGAACACCGGCGATACGTCCTGAAAGTTGATTAATCACGTTGGCATTACCATCTGTCTGGAGGGCATCGCCCTTTACATCCTGAACAGAATAGCCCAGCGCTTTCTTTTCACGGGTCACTCCGAGTGCCGTAACGACCACTCCTTCCAACTCCTGAACATCGGGTGAAAGAACCACATTAAGAGTGTTATCGGCTCCCAGGGTAATTTCCTGGGTTTTCATCCCTACGAATGAAACCAGGACAACATTTTTATCCTTTGGCACATTGAGGGAATACTTCCCGTCCACATCGGTAATTGCACCGACTGTTGTGCCTTTAACGAGGATGGTTGCGCCTGGAATTCCTGCGCCGTCATCTGAACTCGTTACCTTACCCGTTATGGTTTTCTGGGCAAGAGCAACTTGCGCCCCTATGAATAACATAAGAGCAAGGAAAATCGTAAATTTTCTCATGACTGTTGTTTTTTTGTTAGTAAAAAGGTTAATAATCAGATTCATAAATAAAGATGATATTGAACAGCGCCTGACCGTGCTCTTCAATATGAAATATATGATGGGTAAGTTTCTATATGCAACTCAATATGAATGCAATTTTAGTAATTAAATAATTAGTAAGCAACAAAAAGTTAACAAAAGTTTTTAATAAAATTAACATATTTTAACATTAAACCATGGGCTCAGAAAGTTACCCCTGATCTTTATTAATGCAATTTACGGAAAAAAAGTCCGAACAGGACAATCAGAAAAATATAAATTCCAGTACTGGTGATTGCGATCTGTGGTTGAAAAAGCTGATAGGAGGCAATGATTAAACAAGGAATTCCCAGCAGGAAGTATCCCCATCTCTTTAGTTTCCAAATCCCTAATATCCCGATAAATGCAGTTCCATGAAGAATGGATGCGGAAAACAAGAGAAAAATGACCTGGCTTTTCGTCAGTTCTTCTTCCGGCAGATAACTCAGGGTCACTTCTGCAATCCAGCCGGAAACGAAAAGGGCAATGAGAAACAGAATAAAAAGCAGTAGAAAGTAAACAAATGAGAAAATACAAATCACAGAAAGAAAAGGGGGTCTGGGAAGCAGGGGTTGAGGTTTGACTTCTTCCATATCAACTCATGGTTTTCAGGTTCATGCTATATAGAATAATGAAGGTACCTGAAATAAGAAGATCAGGCATGGAGGGCCCCGGCATTTTTAGAAAGTACATGGGCGCAATAACCAATAAAATTTGAGCGATGGTATAGATATGAAATCCGGATTTCTTCAGCTTCCACATCAGCAGAGACCCTACCAATGAAGTGGCATAAAACAGACCGTTTGCCAGAAAAAAGACAGGCCGTGATTCAGCGATCATTTCCATTCCCGGGAGATTGAATTTTTCCGCGAAAGTTTCGGCAACCACCACAAAGGTTTCGTAAAATGCCGCAATCATAAAGTTTGAAACAAGGTTCATACCACTTCCGATAAAAGTCAGAATGCAGAGAATGGTGAGCAACCTGGTTCTTTCGGGTCTGGTTTCCGGTGTCGGGGGGAGTAGTTGTTCTTCCATATTAAGTTTTTACCCTGTTAAAGCCCCTCCCTATTTATAGGGAGGGGTTGGGGTGGGAACATGTTATGCGTTAAAATGTGATTTGTCTCCGGTATATTCTGATTTTCCGAAACCAAGAATTGGAATGAAAATAAACCGGAAAAAGAAAAGACCGACAGTAAAACCGGTTCCTTTCCCAAAATTTTTCGCAAGTCCGTTAAGGATAATAATATAAATAATCAGATTTACGAAAGGAATCAGCATAAGAAGTATGTACCACCAGGGTTTTCCGGCAATTTTTATACCGATCAGGTAATTATAGATCGGTATAATCGCTGCCCAACCGGGTTCACCTGCTTTTTCGAACATGTACCAGGCTCCGATAATTTCAATGACCAGGGTCATGATCCCGAAAATAATGATGGGAATCAGCAAGGCTATCAGAACCGGCCAAAAAGGACAAGAATCTACCATTTCCATAATGTTGCTTTTTAAAAAGTGAGTATATCAAGGAAGCGCCTTGCTTCCAGGAATTATTCCAAGCTTCCCACGAGCTTTTCAACTTCATGAAGAATTTCACAGGATTTGACCAGTTCCTTCATTTTATTATGGTCGGGGTAGAGTGGGCGGTCAATTTCCAGAAAGTCCACATATTTCCGGATAACTTCTTTGGCTTTCGATACGCCATGTCCAAAAGTATATTCACGGAAATCGAGGGCTTGGGCTGCAGCCATGAATTCAATTCCCAGGATTCCATAGGCATTATCGAGGATCTGGAAATTTTTCAGGGCAGTATTCATCCCCATGGATACAAAATCTTCCTGGTCGGCCGCTGCCGGTATGGATTGTATGGAGGCCGGGGCGGATAAAATGCGCTGTTCAACGATCTGCATATCAGCCGTGTACTGGCTGAGCATCAATCCGCTGAACATCCCGGCTCCCTTGGTCAGGAAAGCGGGCAAGCCAACACTCAATGCAGGATTGTTCAAGCGGTTCATGCGGCGTTCACTCATAACACTCACCATCGTGATCACCATTCCGGCCATATCCATCGGTACAGAAACCGGAGAACCCTGAAAATTAGCACCCGAAAGCTGGAGATTTTCATCCGGGAAGAAAATCGGATTATCGCCCACACCATTCAATTCAATTTCGACTTGCGAGCGGGCATAGGCCAAGGCATCATGAGCAGCTCCGATAACCTGGGGAGTCGAGCGCATCGAATATGCATCCTGGACTTTACATTTAACTTTCAATTCTGCAAGATCCCCGCCTTTTACACATTTTAAAATGGCTGCAGCGCTTCTTACAGCTCCTTTGAATCCACGGACTTCATGCAATTTCGGACTATAGGGTCGCATATTGGCTTTCATGGCTTCCAGTGACATAGATGCCGCAATTTCCGCCTGTTTCAGCCAGTTGTTGGCGTCAAAGAGAAAAAGGGCGCTCATGGCCGTCAGGACATTCGAACCATTGATGGTAGCCAGTCCGTCGCGGGCTTTTAGCCCGGGTATCGGGATCCCGGCGGCATCCAGAGCTTCCTTGCCGGGTAAAAGTTTTCCCTGGTAATAGGCATGCCCTTCACCCATCATCAGCAGGGCGATCTGCGACATTGGGGCAAGGTCGCCACAGGCACCTACCGATCCTTTCTGGCAGACAAAGGGAGTAACTCCCTTGTTGAGCATATCCACCAGGGTTTGTGTAATTTCAAGCCTCGATCCGGAATTTCCATGGGCATGAACATTGATACGGCCCAGCATAGCGCCACGCACCCATTCCAGGGGCATGGCTTCACCTATCCCTGCAGCATGGTTGTAAATCAGGTATTTTTGAAAATCCTTTACCTGATCATCGTTCAGTACCATTTCGGAAAATTCACCAATCCCGGTGTTTACACCGTACATGATTTCTCCGGCAACAATCTTTTTTTCGAGCATTGCACGGCATTTATGGATCCGCTCGATGGCCTTAGGATCCAATTCAACTTTTTCATGATGGCGGGCTACATTGACCACATCTTCGATGGTCAGACCCGCGCCTTTTATTATGAGTGTCATAATTAATTAAGAATTAAGAATTAAAAAATTGAAAGAACAAGTTTTGGTTTGTCATTTGTCACTTGAAGTTTCTTTCAACTCTGCTCCGATGATCCAGCTGCGGGCGCATAAAATGGCTGCTGCCCAGGTCCTTTTCACGTTTTTTTTCATGTTAAAAATAAAGTTTTAAGTTCCTGTGGTGAAAGCGATTGCTGTTCCCCTGATTGCATGTTTTTTAAGGTCAGTTTTCCGCTTTCAATTTCATTCTTCCCGGCAAATACCACATAGGGGATGTTTTTCCGATTGGCATATTCCAACTGCTTTTTCAGCTTTGATGCATCCGGGTATATTTCAGCGGAAATTTCAGATTTCCTTAATGCAGCAAGCAGTTGAAGTCCGTATTTTTCTTCTTCCTTCCCGAAATTTAGGATAAGCAGCTTTGTGGTTGCTTCAATGGATTCAGGAAAAAGCCGGAGTTCTTCCATGACATCATAAATCCGGTCAGCGCCGAAAGAGATACCTACCCCCGATATATCCTGAAGTCCGAAGATACCGGTAAGATTATCATATCTTCCTCCTCCGCATAAACTGCCCATGGCGACATCTGCAGCCCTGACTTCGATGATCGTACCGGTATAATAATTCAATCCTCGGGCAAGGCTGAGATCGAATTCAAATTTATTTTGAAGGTCGAGGTCTTTCAGATAAAGCATCACTTCCGTAATTTCTTCAAGTCCTTTTTTTCCCGTTTCAGCATTGACGAAAAGCTTTTCAAGCATTTCCCGTTTTTCCTTAATTCTCCCTTTCATGGTCATGATGGGCATCAGAAGCCGGATTGAATCTGCGGAAAGGCCTTTTGTTTCAAGTTCTTCACAAACTTTTTCCAGACCTATCTTATCCCGTTTATCCATGGCGACTGTTATATCCGTCAGCTTCTCCGGCTCTCCTATGGCTTCTGCAATTCCGGCCAAAATCTTACGGTTATTGAGTTTAACAACGACTTTAATACCCAGGCGGATAAACACGAGATCGATGATCTGTACCAGTTCAACTTCATTCAGCAAAGAATTGCTGCCGATTACATCTACATCGCATTGAAAAAATTCCCTGTAGCGACCCTTCTGCGGACGGTCGGCTCTCCATACTGGCTGAATCTGGTAACGCTTAAAAGGAAATATCAGCTCATTCTGATGCTGTACAACAAACCGGGCAAAAGGAACCGTAAGGTCGTAACGCAGCCCTTTCTCCGCAATATGCCGGGTGAACGTATTCAACTCTGGCATTTCAAATTCTCCATCCCGATTTCCTGTCTGTCCGTCAATCTGAATCCCTGACAGGTAATTTCCGGAATTAAGTATTTTAAATAGCAGCTTATCTCCTTCCTCCCCATATTTTCCCATCAGCGTGGACAGGTTTTCCATGGCAGGAGTCTCAATGGGCAAATAACCCGAAGTCTGAAAAACGTTACGGATGTTGTCGAAAATAAAATTCCTCCTCGCCATTTCCGAAGGAGAAAAGTCACGGGTACCTTTGGGTATGGAAGGTTTCTGGAAAGCCATTCACTTAGTTTTTCTACAAATATAATAAAATTCAGTATGCAGCCTCTTTACCGGACAGTCAGAGATGCAGAATGCTTGTCAGGGATCCATGCTTACGTTCATTTATCTGTCATCAACTCTCTTGTATCCTGATTTTTTTTAATACACTATCAAGATACTCCTGAACTCCCTGCTCTCCCTCCTTTGGCGCCCAGGGTGCAAAATTTTTATCATCCACAGGATTGTAAGGGCCATCCTTGAATTCGTATATGACCGTTCCGGGATCGAGGGCAATGATAGTATGAAAGGTTTTTTTCGGAATTTCAGCTCCAAAAATACCTTTTAAAGGATCAAGAAGGATATGGTCAGTGATATTCCCAAGGTCGTCGAACTCAATGACGGCAACTCTTCCGCGAAGGGCAAAAAACACTTCCCGTTTATCAGGATCTTCGTGTTTGTGAGGCTGGATATACGACCTTGGCTCCATGGCATTTAGCAATCGCTGAAGCCGATCAGAATAGGCCTTGTGAAAATTGTAATTTTTCCGCCTCCGGGGCGAGGCTTTTGCTTCTCCCGAAACCTGATTTAAGAGCGAGGTGTCAATTTTAATCATAACAAAAGGAAAAAGGAAGATAGAGACAAAGTGAACATCTCAGCAATTCGCCAGCTCACCAGCTTTCATGCTTTCAGTTTTTTATACTTGATCCTGTGCGGAGCATCATCGCCCAGGCGTTTCTTTTTATTTTCTTCATATTCGGAATAGGATCCTTCAAAAAAATAAACCTGAGAGTTGCCTTCAAAGGCTAGGATATGGGTAGCAATTCGGTCGAGGAACCAGCGATCATGGGAAATGATCACGGCACAGCCTGCAAAATTCTCCAATCCTTCTTCCAGTGCCCTGAGGGTATTCACATCAATATCGTTGGTCGGTTCATCGAGGAGAAGTACATTGGCCTCTTCTTTTAATGTAAGGGCAAGGTGCAGGCGGTTTCTTTCACCTCCCGACAGTGCGCCACATTTTTTTTCCTGGTCTGCTCCACTGAAATTGAAGCGGGCAACATAAGCACGTGCACTCATAATGCGTCCGCCGATTTGGATGTTATCAGCTCCACCGGAAATGATTTGAAAAACCGTTTTTTCAGGGTCAATGGCAGTATGACTTTGATCCACATATCCGATTTTAACGGTTTCACCTACTTTAAAACTGCCTTCATTGGCGGTTTCTGCTCCCATGATCATACGGAATAAGGTTGTTTTTCCTGCTCCGTTCGGACCAATCACCCCAACGATACCTGCCGGAGGTAAGGAGAAATTGAGATGTTCAAAAAGCAATTGATCATCAAATGATTTGGTGACTTCTCTCGCCTCAATCACCATATTCCCGAGCCGGGGACCATTGGGGATGTACAACTCCAGCCGTTCCTCTTTCTCCCTGACATCCTCATTCATCATTTTTTCATAAGCATTCAGTCGGGCTTTCCCTTTTGCCTGCCTTGCTTTGGGTGACATCCGAACCCAATCCAGCTCTCTTTCAAGGGTTTTTCGTCTTTTACTTTCTGTCTTTTCTTCCATGGCCAGTCGCTTCGATTTCTGGTCAAGCCAGGAAGTATAGTTTCCCTGCCAGGGAATGCCTTCGCCACGATCGAGTTCGAGTATCCAGCCGGCTACATTGTCCAGGAAATAACGGTCGTGCGTAATGGCAATGACTGTTCCTTTGTACTGTTGCAGGTGGTGCTCCAGCCATTGCACCGATTCTGCGTCGAGGTGGTTGGTGGGTTCATCCAGGAGAAGAATATCCGGTTCCTGCAATAAAAGTCGGCAAAGTGCAATCCTCCTGCGTTCTCCGCCTGACAGATTTTTCACAGGGGCTTCAGGTTCAGGACAACGAAGTGCATCCATGGCTCTTTCCAATTTGCTGTCGAGTTCCCATGCCCCATGCTGATCTAACAATTCTGTCAGCTCCCCCTGTCGCCTGATGAGCTTATCCATTTCATCCTCATTCAGGGGTTCGGAAAAACGGTTGTTCACCGCTTCATATTCACTGAGTAGGTCAACAATCTCCTGAGCCCCTTCTGAAACAATCTGCCTGACGGTTTTTTTGTCGTCAAGCTGGGGGTCCTGTTCAAGATAACCCACAGAATATCCCGGAGAGAAAACCACTTGCCCCTGAAAAGATTTTTCCACTCCGGCAATGATTTTCAGGAGGGTAGATTTCCCGGAACCATTCAATCCGATAATTCCGATCTTGGCACCGTAGTAAAAGGAAAGATAAATGTTTTTTAAAACTTGCTTATGAGGAGGAAAAGTTTTACTGACCCCCACCATCGAAAAAATAATCTTGTTATCGTCAGACATACCGATTGATTTACGATTAAAGATTGAAGAATCCTGGCATTCCTGCCTCAGTGCATCAGTGCATTGATTTTATCCGTTTCTTTTTCCCAACTGAAGTTCCGGAGCACAAAATCATGGCCTTTTCTGGCGATATGTTCTGCTTTAACCGGCTGATCCAAAAGCATCTGGATTTGATCTGCGTATTCTTTCGGGGTCTGGCAAACGAGAATTTCTTCTCCTTCTTTTGCTTTCAATGCCTGAAAAGCGAGGGGAGAAGTGATGCAGGGAATGTTCATGGCCATGGCTTCCAGGATTTTGTTCTGAAGCCCGGTGCCGATTTGCATCGGAGCAACAAAAATTCTGGCAGCGGCATAGCATTCCCGCATATCAGGCACCCAACCGCTGACTTCTACATACTCTGATTTCAGTACCATGACCCTTAGGTGAGGATTGGCTCCGGCAATCAGTATACGGATATCAGGCTTTTTGGAGATCAGCACGGGCAAAATTTTATTGACTAGAAATTCCGCACTGTTTATATTGGGTGGATAGCCCATATTTCCTGTAAATACCAGATCATATTTCTTTTCTCTTTCAAGCGGTTGAAAGAAATCGGTATCTACTCCGTTGGCCACCACCACGATTTTTTCTTTTTCAGGGTGAGGGATCAGATCGCGATCGGGTTCAGAAATAATGATTTTATGGTCAAAAGCATCGAAACAAGCTCTTTCATATTTCAGGAGACGGTTGTATTCTATTTTCAGAAAAGGCCGCAGATAAAAAGGTGAAGTGCTCAGGCGACGTTCCACGCCCTTGGAAAAGACATCCTGGTAGTCCAGTATCTTGCGCACGTTGATGTCCTTAACATATTCTGCCACCCGGATCAGCTGGCAAAAAATAAAATCCGGTTGATATTCATGGATGAGTTGTTTGATCTGAACGGCGGTACGGTGATGATAATAATACCCCACCTGCAAGGGTTTGTCCGAGCACAAGGTCCTGAGCAGGTTGAAGACAATGGCAAGCTTTGAAATCGGAAGGATATGAACGGCCCTGACATACTTTTTTAAAACGGGAATCGCATCCTCATGCATATACCCGTCGTTCAGGGCACAAAGAATGATTTCGTGCTGCTTCGACAGTTGCTTGATCTGATGAAAGGCCCTTAGTTTATCACCTTTTTCAGTAGGGTAGGGAACACGGGGTAAAAGAAAAAACAATCGCATGATCTGGCTTGTAATGAGCAAAAGTAAAAAAATCCGGCTTATCCCAGGCTATGTTGATAAAATCCAATCAATTTTTCGATGATTTTCTTTTCGTTGTAATCTTTTTCAACAAGCTTTCGTGCATGATCCCCGATTTTTTCACAAGTTTGCCTGTCGCTGATGCAAACAGAAATCATTTCGAAAAATTCACAGGGTAAATTGGCGATGAGTAGATCCTGATGGTTGATATAATGGATTCCCTCGGCTCCAAGGCTGGTCGTGATAACAGTTTTCCCCGCGGCCATGGCTTCTATGATTTTGATCCTGATACCACTTCCGGAGAAGAGGGGAACCACCATAATGGCTTTGGACTGAATGAAATCAATGGCCTGTTCCACTTCTCCCAGAATAACGACATTGGGCTGCTCCAACTTCAGCATCCATTCCGGCATCTCCCTTCCGGCAACGTAATATTTTAATTCGGGAAATTGTTTATGCACATCCGGCCAGACATTGATCAGGAACCATCTTATGCCTTCCTGGTTGGGAATCCAGTTCATGGATCCCAAGGTGAACAGCGAAGGGAATTCAGGTGTCCCCGAACCCTTCTGGTATTTCCCCGGATCAATTCCGAATGGAATATCGGTAACTGCTACCTGGCTTACCGGGAAGGAAGCCTGAATGACAGATTTGAAAAAATCAGCATCATTCGGTGTGATGGCTGCAATACCATCCAGCTGGGGCAGGATTTCGCATTCATACTTCTTCAGGCTTGAGGCAAGATGGCGGAGATAGTATTTTTTAAGTAGCATTTTGTTCTCGGCTGCAATCCTTTCCCATATAAGATGCTCGATGTTATGTGCCCTGAGGATTATTTTTGCCACGGAATATTTCCTGATATCTTTGATATATGGCGTCATAAAAAGCGTCTCGAGCTGGATGATATCAAAGGTTTCTTTTTGAAGACATTCGACCAGTTTATTCCGGAACTTTGGAGAAATGAATCTTTCAACATGATAGGATTTTCCTGAAAACAGATTTCGAAAGGCAGGCCATATCTTAACTTTCAGGTCAATATCGATCAGTTCAAGACGGGTGGCGGAAAGATACCCGCCAGGAATGCTTGAAATATCCACGTTGAACTTGTACGAATTCACGGCAAGTACCCTGACCTGATGACCAGCATCGATCAATCCGGTAATCAGCATGTTCATGGCCATGGGTCCCCCTTCTTTGGCCGGCCAGGGTGATTTGTTGCATAAGAATAATATTTTCATAGGCGGGGTTCCACGGGATAGCGAATGAATTTTCTAAAAAACCTGGTCCATGCATCAATGTCGAAGAGAGAAGCATCATTGGTGGCCTTGTAAGTGAGAAAGATCCCGATGGGAAGCAGGACGGCTGAGGCCATCCACATGCCCTGCCACGCCGGCATTTCTCCTTCGGCTGTATATTTCTCTCCGATAAATGAGATGACCCAGAACAGAATGAAAAATAAAGTAGAAATCACAGCCGGCATGCCTAATCCTCCCTTTCGGATGATGGCGCCCAGGGGGGCACCGATAAAAAACAACAAAAGACAGGCAATCGAAAAGGAAAATTTTTTATGATAAACAATCTCATGCTTATGAATCAATTTTTCTTTAGCATATAGATTATTCCTGCTGAATTCGATGTTTTGTTTTGCTCCCAGCGCCAGATTCCGGGACATTTCAAGGAGGTTGAAACGGTCATAGACCCCGAAATTCGTGATGAAATCTTTTTTGAATTTAGTCAGGGAGTCATGGGTTTGTCGCTTAATTGTATCCAGAGCGCAGAAAAAATTCAGGCTGTTCATATAGGTCAGCTCATAGCTGACCTTATCCTCAAGAAATTGGGATTGAATGGAGTCCATAGAATGAACCAACTGACGGATATTCTGCATCTCATAATTCTTCTTGAACAGGTTCTCATCGGTTCTGGTAAGTTGAAAAGCGGAAAGATCAAACATCTGCGACTGCTCCCTGAACCGGGTCCTCTGGAAAGGCCGGTTAACTTCATAATCGCGTAAATCGATCCGCTCCTCGTAGTTGGTGCCATTGTACAGGCGGAAAATAAGAAAGCGTTTATCCGGAGTTAGTTCCATTTTGCCCCATTCAGCAATAGTCATGGAATTATTTCCAAGATGCTTGTGATGGTCATATATCATGACATCATGAATGGTATTCCCGTCTTTGCTTTTTTTCCCTACCCGGATCACATACCCTTCTATTCCATTATAAAACACGCCTTCCCTGATATTAAATGCAAGTTTTTTCTCCCTGACATCATAAAGCAGGGATAAAAATTTCAGGTTGGCCATGGGAAGGACAACATTTGAAAAATAGAAGGCCAACCCGCTGATCATGATGGAAACAATAATGAGTGAGCGCATGATACGGCTGAGACTAATCCCCGCGGCTTTCATCGTCACCAGTTCATAATGTTCACCCAGGTTGCCGAACATCATCAGGGAGGATAATAGAATAGCCAAAGGCAGGGCCAGGGGTACGAAAGTGGAAGAAGCATAAAAAAGCAACTTCATGATAAGATACCATTCCAATCCCTTCCCGACCAGGTCGTCCACATATTTCCATAAAAACTGAAGCAGCAGGATGAAAAGAGCAATGAAGAAAGTCATGACCAGGGGGCCGAGATAGGATTTTAAGATGAAGAGATCCAGTTTTTTCATGCAGGCTTGACCTTAATTGCAAAGATAGTGAATTGGGCGATCGGAATAGTTGTATTTTTGTAAACATATGTCAACGCCCAGCAAGGGGCGATCAACGATCAATTGTCAATTCATGGAGTGAATGATGAAACTGATAGAAGTCACTAACCGGAAAACCCGACGACAATTCCTGGATATGGTGGAACTGGTTTACAGTGGAGACCATGTTTATGTTCGTCCGCTGGACAAAGAAATAGAAGCGGTCTTTGATCCTTTGCAAAATACTTTTTTTAATCACGGGGAAGCATCCCGCTGGATTCTCTTGAATGACCGGAAAAAAGTTATTGGCCGGGTAGCTGCTTTTATCAATAACCGTAAAGCATATTCTTTTTCCCAGCCAACAGGAGGCATGGGCTTTTTTGAATGTATCAACGACAGGGATGCCGCTTTTCTGCTGTTCGACCAGGCCAGAAGCTGGCTGAGCGATAGGGGAATGCAGGCCATGGACGGTCCCATCAATTTTGGGGAAAACGATGCTTTCTGGGGATTGCTGATCGAGGGTTTTACTCATCCCGGCATCGGCATGAGCTATAATCCTCCTTACTATCGTGATTTTTTTGAATCCTATGGCTTTCGCTTTTATTTTGAACAGGTTTCCAACCATCTTGATATGACAAAGCCTTTTCCGGAACGTTTCTGGAAAATTGCCGATTGGTCCATGAAAAAACCCGAGCTTCATTTTCGACATCTTGAACTGAAAAAGTCAGATCAGTTTATCCGTGATGTCAAAGAAATATATGATGACGCCTGGAAATTCCATGAAAGTTTTACCCCGATGGACAGTGAAACCCTTCGTAAAGGATTGGAAAAAGCTAAGGATTTTGTTGATCCTGAAATGATCTGGCTGGCATATTATCATGAAGAACCCGTGGCTTTTCTGATCATGTTCCCGGATGTCAATATGATCATCAAACATTTGCACGGGAAACTTCATTTCATGAATCAGTTGAAATTTCTTTGGCTGAAGTACCGAAAGACCATGACCCGCGGACGCATCGTCATCATGGGAGTTAAACCGAAATACCAAAGGTTTGGCGTGGAATCCGGCATTTTCTGGCATTTGAATGAAGTCATGAAAAAAAATCCCCACATCAAGGAAGTTGAACTTTCCTGGGTGGGTGATTTTAATCCCAAAATGCGCGCCCTTCATGAGTCCGTGGGGGCAACTTTTGCCAAACGGCATGTTACTTACCGTAAGTTGTTTTCAGCGGAAGAAACATTTCATCGCTCCACGATCATTCCCACCGATACAAAAGAGAAAGCGCTCAGACAGTAAGCAAAAAAAAAGCCGACCTTGTTAGGGACGGCTTTTTTGGAAATACGATCGTTGATTACTTCACGATCATCTTGTTGGTGAATTTCTGATCGCCAACGGTGATGGTGCAGAAATAAACGCCACTTCTGAGGTTTGAATTGTCAATGGCGAGTTTATGGGTTCCTTTCAGGACAACGCCATAATCTTTTGATGCAATATTCTGACCGGCAACATTGGAAACATTAAGGGTAACATTGCTGTTCCTGTCGGTGGTGACATCAAAATAAGCGGTTCCGGTGGAAGGATTGGGATAGCAATTGGAAACAGAACTGATTGATTTCTGGTTTTCTGTAATGCCAATGAAGGGCGAGAAGTCCATGGTAATTCCCTTGGCATAAACATGGTAAACAGGATTATCGGCGCTGCTGCCTGTGCTAAAGATGTCTTCCACGGTTACAGGAATTTGATAAACCCATGGGTCTGATTCGTATGCAATCGGGGCAGTGAAATGGAAGTAACAGCTTCCCCAGAGGTCGGTTCCGTCGGTGTAATTTACCGGGCCGAGAATATGACCGGTGGTAACGCTGCGTCCGAAGAGGAAGAGATCAGGGTTCAGGTTGTATTTCAGAGATCCCCAGAACTTATAATCTGAATCACCCCAGGTGCAGAATACATGGGTGCCGTCATAGGAACGGGAAGCCTGTAGCCTGTGATCCCAGCCAACATTTCCTGAAGAAGAGGTGTAAGGGCTGTTATCTTCATCTACATCATCTGTCCAGCAGGTATCGATATGGTAAGCATTCCAGTTGTCGCTGGCATCCTGCCAGATTTCAACGTAATTGTTATCGGCATGATATTTTACTCCACCGTAGGTAACGCTCCAGTAGTAGTTCAGAGAGTCGAGGTCAGCGCTGGCTGCACCGCAAACAACGGCAAAAATATGGGGTTTGTTCAGGCAGTCAACTGTAATGGCGAAATCGGTGAACATGGGTTTGTAGGTTACTTCATCCCAGGTAGGATAAATCCAGTCGGTGATTTCGGGCAGGGTAGAGAAATCGAAATAGGGGAGCTGATCCCATGTGGCGCCGCCATCCAATGTTTTGAAAATGATGGGAACCCAGGCCGGTTTGTCATCGGGACGGATATCAGAACCACGAACGAAAGCATATCCAACGGTGCCGTCATTGTTCCAGGCCATATGAGCATCACCGAAGAAAGTATTTAGGGTGTAATCCGAGGAACGGGTGA
The DNA here is from genome assembly GCA_964429135.1 of uncultured Prolixibacteraceae bacterium. GTDB lineage: Bacteria > Bacteroidota > Bacteroidia > Bacteroidales > FEN-979 > CAZSDU01. The sequence continues at coordinate 128,473 of CAYSAU010000001.1, forward strand.
TCAGGTCATCCAGGCTGATGTCAACGCCGGTCCAGTCGATGGTTCCGCCGGCATTCAGTTCGCCGTTACGGAGCATGAGGGTGGAAGAAGTATAATCACCGGCATACCCATCACCGCAGAAATGCACCATATTGTCTTCGGTAGCGGTGAGTCCCTGGCGGAGAAGTTCGCCCATGACACATGGATCCAGTTGCTCATCAACATGGGTGCCATCATATTGAACGCTGGACATATAGGTGTTGACCCAATCACTACCATCGGTTTGAGGGCCAGCCATAACAGAGATGGCGTTGTTGATATCGGTGTTGCCTGTGGGGTTCAGAAGTACGCCAGAAGGATAACGGTGACGGATACCACTGGCTGTTCCGGTTTTCTTGATCCAGGTCACGCCGTGGTCGAGGGAATAGCTGTTAACCAGGTCATTCCCGGTGAGATAGGCCATTTTCGGATAGGCTGTGTTGTTATTGCCACGGTAAGTTGCCATGATGGCATTCAGGTTGTAATCATACCAAAGGCATCTTTGCTGTTGAATCAGCAAGGTATAAGCATTTAACGAGGAACCGAACCATGTGGTATCGATGGTGGCTTTCGTGGCTTTCGGACGGCTGATCTGAACCGGGTTTGTTACCGTAGGATTTGGAACAGCGTTGTCGATGGTTGTAACCGCATAAGGATGGGCGGTTTTGTTATACCTTTCAGCTTTTAAAGCTGGTTTCTGCGCCATGGTCGTTCCCATGAAAGCCAGGGCAAAAACAAAGAGTAGAAGTGTTCTCATCATTTTTTTGGTTTTGGTTGATAATAATTAATTTGAAAATTTGATCGTTTACCTGTGACAAAGATAAAAACTTTTCAATTAAAAAGTCAAAAAGACTTAATTTTTTTTATTTTTGGTATTCTTTCTGATCCCTGGTGTATGCTTTTTTTGGAGATAAAGAGTCTCATGGCGAAAGAATTCAGGCTGGAACTGAGACAAAAGTACGTGCTTAACGGGATTCTTCTCTATCTGATCTCGACTGTTTTTGTCACTTATCTTGCATTTGAGGGAGTCATCAGTCCTGAACTGTGGAATGCCCTTTTCTGGATCATTCTGCTTTTTGTGGCCGTCAACGGGATCTCGAAAAGTTTTGTCCAGGAAAATTCAGCCCGCTACCTTTATTATTATACCCTGGTGAGTCCACAAGCCATCGTGGTTTCAAAAATTCTTTATAATATGTTGCTGATGCTGATGCTGTCATGCGTTTCCCTGGGGCTGTTCATTCTTTTTATGGGATACCCTTTGGTGGATTTCCCTCTTTTTTTGTTCTCCCTGGTCCTTGGCAGTATGGGACTTTCTTCCATGCTTACGATGATTGCTGCCATAGCTTCCCGGGCAAGTCAGAATTTTTCCCTGATGGCCATCCTGAGTTTTCCCATAGTTCTGCCTTTATTACTTACGCTGATGAAAGTTTCCTCAGCAGCCCTGGGAAATGTTCACTCGGAAGGAGAGTCGGGGCTGATATTCATCCTGATCAGCATTGATATGGGGGTGATCATACTGGCATATGTGTTATTTCCTTACCTTTGGAAAGATTAACAGTCTGGGTAGGGTCAGACAATCGTAAATTTAAAACCGTAAACCGTAAATGCTCAATTATTCCTGGAAGATATTAAGTGCGGGTTTATTATGTTATGCAGTGATCTACGGTTTTATGGTGGCGGTTCCGGATACCATGATTCAGGAAAGTATGCGTAATCTTTTTTATCATGTGGGCATGTGGTTTGGGATGTTTGTTATGCTCATTGTTTCTTTTGTTTTCAGTTTGCGTTACCTCGGCGGATTTCAGATCAAAGAGGATATTTATGCGGTAGAAGCTATCAATGTCGGATTGATGTTTGGAATTCTGGGTATTCTGTCGGGGATGGTTTGGGCAAATTTCACCTGGGGGGCTCCCTGGGTGAAAGACCCGAAAATCAATGGCGCCACGGTTGGCATATTCATATATTTGGCTTATATGGTGTTGCGCAGCGCTATTGAGGACAGGCAGAAACGAGCTAAAATTTCCGCCGTTTATAATGTTTTTGCCTTTGTTCTCTGGATCGTATTCGTCCTGATTCTTCCTCGCTTGTCGGGGGAAAGCATCCACCCGGGAAAAGACGCGCCTCCGGTTTTACCGATGCACCTGGATCCCGGCCTGCGTATGGTGTTTTATCCTGCCATGCTGGGGTGGATTCTGCTTGGATGCTGGATCCTTCAGATCAGGGTCAGAATGAGAAGAATCAGCATGGCTTTGGAAGGAGTTCAAATCGAAAATCATAAATTGTAAAGGATGGATAGTTGCGGAAAAATTTTTATCGTCGTTGCCGTTTTAGGGCTCATCCTTATCGGGATTTTTATGTATCTTATGGTAATAGATAGAAAATTAGCCCGGTTTGAAAAGGAAATAAACAACATAAAACAGGACAAGGAACTTTGAAGACCATACACATTATTATATTAATGGTTCTCGTGGTGACCATGGCCATTGTGGTTAGCACCATGACGAATTCCGGCACCTATGCTGATTTTGAGGAAGCTGCCGGTCAGCCCCAAAGGGTATTCAGCATTATCGGCACTCTTGACCGCAACAGTCCGATGGGATATGATGCCCCTGACAACCTGAACCGATTCAGTTTTTATATGATTGACGATAATGGAAAAAAAAGCAGGGTGGTTTACCAGAATGCCAAACCCCAGGATTTTGAAAAATCAGAAAAAGTGGTTGTCATCGGAAATATGAAAGGCGATTATTTTCTTGCCCAAAGCCTTCTGCTTAAATGTCCCTCAAAGTATAAGGATAAAAAGCCTGCTCAATTCGAAAATAAAAAATTCAATTCAAACCGGAAACCGGGATAACTTTGGCCTATAAATCTTTACAACACTTCATTCAAACCCTCGAACAATCCGGGGAGCTGATCAGAGTCAGGGAATTGGTTTCTCCCCGGCTCGAGATTACGGAGATTGCAGACCGCCTGGTGAAATCCGGTGGTAAAGCCTTATTGTTTGAGCACAATGGAAGCGATTTCCCGCTTCTGATCAATGCCTTTGCCTCTGATCGCAGGATTTGCCTGGCTCTGGGCGTGAAAAACCTGGAGGAAGTGGGGCTGGAAATTTCCAGGGTCATAAAAAAGTTTCAGGGCGCTAAAAACGGTTTTTTTGATCAGCTCCGCTTTTTACCTTTACTGGGCAGGCTTTCCTCCTGGATGCCGGAAGTGTCAGGCAGAAAAGGCGATTGTCAGGAGAGGATCATGTCACCACCCGACCTGACCCGGCTGCCGGCACTGACTTGCTGGCCTGCTGATGGGGGTCCGTTTATCACACTGCCTTGTGTACATACAAAAGATCCTGAAACAGGGATGAGAAATCTCGGCATGTACCGTATGCAGGTTTTTGGTCCTCAGCTCAGTGGTATGCACTGGCATCTGCACAAGGGTTCTGCAGCACATTACAGGAAATACAAAGCACTTAAAAAACGAATGCCGGTTACAGTAACACTGGGAGGAGATCCGGTGTATACCTATGCAGCCACAGCTCCTTTGCCCGAGAACATAGATGAATACATTCTGGCCGGGTTTTTAAGGAAGAAAAAAGTGGAACTGGTCAAATGCCTGACCAATGATCTTGAAGTCCCGGCGGATGTGGATTTTGTCATTGAAGGCTATGTGGATCCTCAGGAAGACCTTATTCTTGAGGGACCTTTCGGGGATCATACCGGTTTCTATTCCCTGGCCGATTATTACCCCCGCTTTCACGTGGAATGTATTTCTTTTCGAAAGCATGCCGTGTATCCCGCGACCATTGTAGGTATTCCTCCCCAGGAAGACCAATGGATAGGGAAAGCCACGGAGAAGATTTTCCTCACCCCGATGAAAATGTCAGTAGTTCCTGAACTGCTCGATATCCATATGCCAACGCAAGGAATATTTCATAATATTGTCCTGGTGAAAATCAGTAGTCATTATCCCGGTCAGGCCGTGAAAGTAATGAATGCACTTTGGGGAGCAGGACAGATGATGCTCAATAAAATCATGATAGTCACAGATGCGGAAATCAGCCTGAATGATTATTATGCATTGGCAGAAATCATTTCCAAGCAGGTTGATCTGCAACGCGATATCCATATTATCCATGGACCTGTGGATGTCCTGGATCATTCCAGCGACCAATTCGCTTACGGAAGTAAAATGGGCATCGATGCTACATTGAAACAGGAGCTTCCGCAGGGTGCCGTGGTTTCAGTGTCACCTCCGGAAGTTGACAGGGAAAGCCTTATGCTCAGATTTCCAGAGATCACTTCCATCCATGACAGGCTACTGTTGAAGGGTATTCCGATACTTTTCCTGTTTGTGAAGAAAAACAAATGGAATCATTTACGCCAGCTTGCCCGGGAGATCATGGACATGGAAAGGATGGTAAAAGTTAAATTTGTCGTTTTCATGGATTCCAATGCCGAAAATGCCACTGATCCTGTCATCCTCTGGCTGGCTGCCAATAACCTTGACCCGATGCGGGATAGTTTTTTGATAAAAGGGCAAAGTGAAGGCTCTGACCCGGTTCTTTTCTTTGATTGCACAAGAAAAACCCTTGAAACAGATGGGTTTTCACGAGCTTGGCCGAATGTGATTGTCATGTCTGACGAGGTGATCCGTGACGTTGATAAAAAATGGGATTCCTATGAGATTGGGGATTTTGTCCCTTCCCCTTCTTTGTTTTATAAATCATTGATAATCAATGATGGAGCAAACGTTTTATAATTTTTTTTCATAAAAATCTTTTAAATTTTATATCTTTGGCGCTTAATCGGATAGCATGAAACACAAGCTACATTCTTTAATTTTCTCATTGTACATTGTTTTTTTTCCGGCTTTTTCCTGGGCACAATATGCAACGATCAAGGGAAATATCACTGATGAAAAGAATGCAGAACCTTTACCCTATGTAAACATCGGGATTAAGGATAAATCTACGGGCACCTTTTCTGACAGCAATGGGGCTTACCGGCTTGAACTTCCAAAGGGAGATTATGACTTGGTGATTTCCTATGTCGGATATGAAAAAATGCAGAAGTTCATCCATGTGGATGGCAAGAAGACTTATACCCTTGATTTCACCCTGACCCCGATATCGAAGGAGTTAAGCACGGTGGTAGTATCCGCCTCCAAATATGCCCAGAAAATTCAGGAATCAGTTAGTTCTATTGAGGTTTTAAAGCCAAGGATACTGGAGAGCACCAATATTCAGACCGTGGATAAAGCCCTAGAGCATATGCCCGGGGTCACCATTGTTGATAACGAGCCTCAGGTCAGGGCTGGAAGTGGTTTCAGCTCAGGGTTGGGAAGCCGGGTTATGGTGTTGGTGGATGAAATACCTTTACTCCGGGGAGATGCCGGACGCCCCGAATGGGGGCTGATGCCGGTTTATGGAATTGATCAGATTGAAGTGGTCAAAGGCGCTTCTTCAGTGGTTTACGGATCCTCTGCTCTCAACGGGGCGATAAACGTACGCACGGCCTGGCCCAAGGATGATGCGGAAACCAAAATCAGTACCTTTCTTGGCATGTACAGCAAACCCGAGCGGAAATATGCTACGCCCTGGACAGGGATGAATCCCTTGCAATATGGGATTACCGTGGCTCATTCCCAGAAACTGGGCAATATTGATCTGATCGGCAATATCAGTTATTTCAATGACCAGGGTTATATCGGTGCCACGCCTGAATCCGCCATAACCGATCCCGCCCAATCCACTACGGGAACGTATAACCGTTATATAAAAGCAGGATTCAATACCAGGGTTCGCTCAAAGAATGTCCCTGGCTTACATTATGGCATCAACGGGAATTTTATGTATACTCAAAATGCCCAGGTTTATTTCTGGCTGAATGGGGATACCAACTTGTACCGTCCCTATCCGGGTGCCATTTCAAATTTTAAGGTATTCACTTTTTATGTGGATCCTTTCCTTAAATACTACGGTGCAAAAGGAAGCACCCATATGCTTAAGAACCGTGTTTTTTACAATAATACGGATGCCAACAATGATCAATCGAATATGTCGGTCACCATTTATAATGAGTATCAATACCAGAAAAAATTCAGCAAACTGGGCGATCTTATCCTGGTGGCCGGTATCATGAATACCTATGCTTATGCTTACGGGCAGGTGTTTTCCGGTAAATTGGCTCCCGACAGTACGACTACCCTGGGCGAAAACGGAACATTCTGGTCAGACAACCTTGCTGTTTTCGGTCAGTTGGAGAAAAAATTCTGGAAACGCCTGAATGTTCTATTCGGTTTCAGGTATGAATTTTTCCACTTGCAGGAATTGACCCAGAGCAAACCCGTATTCCGCGCGGGATTGAATTACCAGGCGGCCAGAGGCACCTTCCTCAGGGCTTCAGTTGGCCAGGGCTATCGTTTCCCAAGCATAGGGGAGCGTTACATCACCACCAATTCCGGAGGTTTTGGCTTCTACCCCAATCCCCGTCTTCAGCCGGAAAACAGCCTGAGTGTTGAAGTGGGAGGCAAGCAAATGTTCCGCATCGGGAAATTCCTTGCCATGGCTGACCTGGCATTGTTTTATGAAAGCTATGATAATTATGTGGAATTCAACTTCGGGATATGGGGACGAAATGACACTGCTTTTAGCAAAAACACAGGATTCAAATTTTTTAATACAGGTCCTGCAAGGATTTATGGGTTGGATGCCTCTGTTGCAGGGCAGGGAGACATTGCCCGTAACCTCAACCTTTCTATCCTTCTTGGTTATACCTACTCCATCCCTCAGGCCCTCGATACAGGATTTGTGTTTTATCAAGACAGGGTTTTTTGGTTAAGCTATAACACCACCTCCACCGATCAATCCAATAATATTCTGAAATACCGGGTTCAACATTTGCTGAAGGTGGATGTGGACCTGACATTTCATCGCTGGACAGGCGGGATCAGCGGGAGATATTACAGCTTCATGCAAAACGTTGATAAGTTTTTCTATGATTATGATCGTCCCGGTTTTTTTAATACTGGGATAAAAAAATACAGGGAAGAAAACGATCATGGTACTTTTATTATGGATGTCAGGTTGAGTTATACCCTTCACAGCTTCAGGTTGTCGGCCATTGTAAACAATGTCATGAATACCGAATTTTCTCTTCGTCCCTGTACCATTGAACCTCCGCGTTTTACAACGCTTCAAGTCATTTATACCATTTAACCAAAACATTAAAACGATGAAAAAACTACTCAGTGTAATCTTAACTATGTTTGCCATCCAGGCAGGAATGGCACAATCGGTGCTACCCAATGGTGATTTTGAAAACTGGACCCAGGTGGGCGTTGCGCCTGCACAAATCTGGCAAGTGGATGGCAATTTCTGGGGGACTTTGAATGAATTATATTTATTACCCACTCCGAAAGGACCTGCTACTGTTTTCAGAACAGATACCTGTTATACAGGTCAGTATGCAGCCAGACTGGCTTCAGGGTTAATGTTATATATGCCTCAAAATATTTTTATTCCCGGAATGCTGGGCACTACCCAGCTTGATATGTTAAATGCCACGATTCATCTGGGTAAACCTTGTCCGAATTGCAAACCGCTCAGGTTTAAGGGTTATTATAAATACAAACCGGTGAATGGCGACTCCTGTACAGCGCTTCTGGTGGTATCCAAATGGAATAGCGAATTAAATAAAAGAGATACCGTGGGATTTGTCCGTCAGGATTTTCATGGCATTGTTGACACCTATACGGCTTTTGACCTTACTGTGAATTATCTCAATCCTGATATGGCTCCCGACAGCCTAACCATCCTTCTGGTTTCCAGCGGTGGTTTCAGCGTGTCCAACCTTCAGGGCGGGGCAGGACAGGTTGGCAGCACCATGTGGGTAGATGCGGTGACCGTTGATTATCCGGCCGGAATTCAGCAGCTTATAGGCAGGGATATTAGCGTAAACATCTTTCCTAATCCGGCAACCAGCTTTTTAACGGTTGAAATAGGAGAAAAACTGAATGACGGGATCATCGAGATTTTTGATGTCAATTCCAGACAAATAGGAACGTTTGGTTTAAATGAACTGAGAAATTCTATTCCCGTCGGTCAGTTTGCAAATGGTAACTATTTTTATAAAATTTTTGATGGAAAATATTTCCTGAATTCCGGAACCTTTATCATTAAAAAGTAATTTAAATATAAGAAGAGATCATGATTGAAGTGAAAAGTTCTCAAATGGCGATGGACCTCGAAGACAAATACGGGGCGCACAATTATCATCCGCTGCCAGTGGTTTTATCCAGAGGAAAAGGCGTTTTCATGTGGGATGTGGAAGGTAAACGTTACTATGATTTCCTGTCTGCTTATTCAGCGGTCAATCAGGGGCATTGTCATCCCAGAATAGTGGAAGCCCTGGTGGCTCAAGCACAAACCCTGGAACTTACTTCTAGGGCATTTTACAATGATGTCCTCGGGGTTTACGAAAAATTCATCACGGAATATTTTGGCTATCAGCGTGTATTGCCCATGAATTCCGGTGCTGAAGGCGATGAAACCGCTTTGAAACTTACGCGCAAATGGGGTTACAAGGTGAAGGGTATTCCCGAGGACCAGGCGAAGATCATATGCTGCCAGAATAATTTCCACGGTCGTACCATTACCGTGATCTCTATGTCGAACGACCCGGATGCCCGTAAAGATTTCGGGCCTTTTACGCCTGGCTTTATTTCTATTCCTTACAATGATTTGAATGCCCTCGAAAAAGTTCTGGAAGATCCTACGGTTGCAGGGTTTCTGGTAGAACCCATACAGGGTGAAGCGGGCGTATTTGTTCCGGATCCAGGCTACCTGAAAAAAGCATATGCCTTGTGTAAGGCAAAAAATGTTTTGTTTATTGCCGATGAAGTTCAGACGGGTATTGCCCGGACCGGGAAATTGCTGGCCTGTGATTGGGAAGATGTTCGCCCCGATGTGCTCATTTTAGGCAAGGCTCTTTCCGGAGGAGTCTATCCGATTTCTGCCGTACTTGCAGATGATGAGATCATGTTAACCATTCATCCTGGTGAACATGGTTCGACATTTGGGGGTAATCCTGTTGCCGCAAAAGTTGCTATGGCTGCACTGAGCGTGATCCGCGATGAGAAACTGGCAGAAAATGCTGAGAAAATGGGATCGATTTTCCGTGATGAACTTCGGAAGATCAACTCCCCTTATATCGAGTTAGTCAGGGGAAAAGGATTGTTAAATGCTGTAGTGATCAAACCTTTTAACGGAAAGACGGCCTGGGATGTATGCCTGAAGATGCGCGACAACGGTCTCCTTGCCAAACCTACCCATGACCATATTATTCGTTTTGCCCCACCGCTGGTAATCACCGAAGAGCAGATCCATGAAGCGGTTGAAATAATCTGCAAATCGATTAAGGAGCTCGAATAACCTGCTTGAGAATACCTGAAAGAGGTTGTCTCTCACCCTTGAGACAGCCTCTTTTTGTCACCTGCTGTCAACAGTACCTGATCTTTTTTCTATTTTTACTAAAAATTTTGCCAATGAAGGAAATGGTGTTCATAGTTTGCCTGGTTATGCTGTTTATGTCGGGGATCAAGACATCTCATGCCTGTACAAATCTGATAATTTCAAGGGGTGCCAGTAAGGACGGCTCCGTAATGATAACCTATGCAGCTGATTCCCATACCCGCTATGGCGCAATGGAATTTTGTCCTGCGGCTGATCATAAGCCGGGTGAAGTGTGCCAGGTATTCCATTATGAGAACGGGAAATTATTGGGTGAAATCCCTGAAGTTGCGCACACCTATTCGGTAATCCAGTTTATGAATGAGCACCAGGTAGCTGTGGGGGAGACCACTTTTGGCGGTTTGGAGGTGCTTGGCAGCCAGCCGGGTGCGATCCTTGATTACGGTTCGCTGATGAAAATCGCCTTGCAGCGTTCAAAATCGGCCCGGGAGGCGATGCAAGTCATGGTGGAATTGATTGAAAAATATGGCTATGCATCTGCAGGGGAGTCGCTTTCCATCTCCGATGCCAACGAAGCGTGGATTATGGAGATCATCGGGAAGGGTAAATTTGAGAAGGGGGCTGTTTGGGTTGCCCGTCTCATTCCCGAAGGTTATGTAAGCGGCCATGCAAACCAGGCACGCATCACAACCTTCCCGTTTCAGCAGGTCAATAATTGGTCTGATCTTAGCCAGACGGTTTTCCATTCACCGGATGTGATCAGTTTTGCCAAGGTGCATGATTTCTATAAAGGAGCAGATGCAGATTTCAGTTTTTCAGATGTATATAATCCTTTGAATTTCGGTGGAGCAAGATATTGCGATGCCAGGGTATGGTCCTTCTTCCGTAAGATTAACAAGCAGATCCGCGAAAACACTGCCTACACTGATTATGCAGCAGGCATGCTGGCAAGGGATCCGCAATTCCTTGATAATACGCCAAACCCAAACAATTATGTTTCCAACCGATTGCCCTTGTGGGTTAGGCCCGATAAGCCGGTGACCCTGCAGGAGGTCATGGCCGGAATGCGTGATCATTTTGAAGATACCCCGCTGGATATGCGTTTCGATTTTGGTGCGGGACCATTTCAGCTTCCCTATCGGTGGCGGCCGATGGAGTTCACGGTCGATAGCCTGCTTTATTGTAACGAACGTGCCATTGCCACGCAGCAAACAGGGTATAGTTTTGTTGCCCAGTCGAGGAGTTGGCTGCCCGATCCGATCGGAGGCATTTACTGGTTTGGTGTTGATGATGCCGATGGATGTGTTTATGCCCCCATTTACTGTGGCATCAAGGAAATACCGAAAAGTTACGCCATCGGCAACGGGTCCATGATCTCGTGGTCGGAAACATCTGCTTTCTGGACATTCAGCCAGGTCAACAACTGGAGTTATACAAGATACAATCTTATTCACCCGGAGATTGAGCGATACCAGTTGCAGTTGGAGTCACGTTTAATCAGGGAGACCGAGATTGTCGATGCTAAATCAACGGCGCTGTACGAAGAGAATCCTTCCGCCGGGGTTGATTATATCACTGATTATTCCGTTTACACCGGCAATCTGCTTGTTAGCAAATGGAATTCCTTCTATCACTACCTTTTTATGAAGTATGTGGATGGCAATATGAAGCAAAGCGAAGGCATGGAGCTTCTCGACAATGGCAGTGGCAAGGGTATTCCGAAAAGGCCGTCACATCCCGGCTATGGGAAAGATTGGGAGCGGAGGATGATCGATGGGACTGGCGATCGGTTTAAGGTTCGCGGACACTAAAAACTCGCGATCAGTTTCAGATTGAACATGCGGGGAGTGAGATAGTTGGGGATGGCGTATTCCCTGCCGGAAATATCTTTGATCCAAAGATAAGATACGGTATTACTGATTTGCAGGAGATTGAAAACTTCCAGCGACACCCACATCTGATTGAAAAAACGGAGAGGGTTTCTGGCAGAGAATTTTGTTCTTTCCCCAATGAGCTGTTTGGAGAGCCCGATATCAACGCGACGGTAAGCCGGGATGCGGAGGGTTTGGTCTTTTCTTGGAGCATTGGGGGGGCCGAAAGGTAATCCGGTACCATAGATCAAGGTCAAGTTTACTTTCCAGCTTGGAAATTTCGGGATATAATCCTGGAAAAAGATAGCCAGGTTGATAAGCTGATCGGTAGGGCGGGGGATCCAGGATCCCTGAAAGTATTCTTCCGTTTTCATAATAGACAGGCTGGCCCATGATTCCGCCCCTTTCACAAACTCGCCGTTGATACGAAAATCAATACCCGTGGCATAACCATGGGCATCATTGGTTCCGTAATAACGGATTTGCATATTATCTACCTCATAAGGAATAAGGTTGTAGATATATTTATAATAAACCTCTGCCACAAATTTGAATGGTCGTCCCCAGGCTTTGAAATAAAGGTCGCTGCCTGCCACAATATTAATGGCAGTCTGGGCTTTCAGCTTGTTTACCAGATTACCGCTGATATCTGTCATTTCGCGGAAAGTAGGGGGTTGGGAATAGTAACCTGCTGACAGCCTGAAAACCGTTTCTTTTTTCCAATGGGGCTTGAACGATATACTCGCCCTTGGATTCAGGCAAAGTTGGTTGTTATAATCATAATAAATACCCCTAAGCCCCGCCGTCACAGAAATATCACTGAATGTGTTTTTAAACGTCCAGGTGTTCTGAAAAAAGGCAGCGACCCGGTTGGTGTTCAGGGTGTAATTCACTTTTACAACATTGGTCAGCAGTAAGGGGTCATGGGGAGGGTTGACAACCCCCAGGGAATCGCCAGGGCGGGGCAGGGAATACCCGGCAGAATCCTGAAGTTCCCATTCATTCATGATGTTTTTAAAGAAATCATGTTCATATTTCATACCCCAGATCAGCATACTCTTTTTCTTTTCCCAAGACCCCCGATGTTCCACGCTGAATACGGTTCCTTCCAGGAAATTCCGTGCATGTTCAAGATATGCACCCACTCCTAAGATTTCGGTAACCTGACCGGATGATTCTGAACCCTGGAATGATTCCAGCTTTCCTAACCAGTATTCACCTGATATATCATAGGTCTCAGCCTCGCGGGTCTGATAAACAGAAGAAATAAGTTTCAAACGAAGATACTGGTTGGGTTTATAGCTTAAGGTGGCGGCGGCAAGCCAGTTTTCGTAACGGTCCACTTCCTGCCCGTCGAAATAGATCTTTATTTTATACGCTTCATCCAGGGTGCCGAAACTGGTTTCTCGCGTTTCAGGAATCAGCTTGTAGGAATTATTGGAATAAGTGCCGAGAATGGAAAGCTCCCATTTTTTTGATATATCATAGTTCAACATCCCCTGGACATCAAAAAATCTTGGTTTATAATTCCCTTTTGTGTCAAGTCCTTTGAGAAAATAGGAGTTGGTCTTGTACCTGACCCCAAACAAGTATGAGAATTTTTTCCCGATCAATCCTTCCAAATGGGCATTGGCGCCGAGCAGGCTGATGTCAAAAGATCCGGCGAAAGACATGGGTTTTTTGTAACGGATGTCGAGCACAGACGACATTTTATCCCCGTACCTGGCATCGAACCCTCCGGCCGAAAAAGATATCCCTGAAACCAGGTCGGGATTGAGAAAGCTCTGTCCTTCCTGCTGGCCTGAACGAACCAGAAAAGGACGGTTCATTTCTATGTCGTTTACAAATACAAGGTTTTCGTCAAAGTTCCCCCCCCTGACGGAATATTGTGAGCTGAGTTCATTTCGGGAAGAAACCCCAGGCATGGTTTTAATCAGGTCCTCGACACTGGCATTGACACTGGGAATGAAAGTTACGGTTTTCGGATCGATACGGCTGAAGGTATTGGTGCGTAACTGCTGATCTTTGACTTCAATGGAAGAAAGTTCCCTGGCAATTTGTCTTAGAACAAGCCTGATTTCTTTATGTTCGGCTGGTTTCAGGAATAACTGAACAGAATCTGTTTCAAAACCAATAAATGAATACTGGAGTGTGATTTTTTGATTAGCAGGGACATCGAGTTCAAAATAACCATGCTTGTCTGTTGTGGTGCCCAAAGGAGTGTTTTTTACGGCAAGATTGACATACTCTATGGCTTCGTTTTCGTCATTACTGACGGAACCTGAAAGTTTTGCAGTCTGGGCATTGACTTCAATAGTCAGAAGCAGGCAGAAAAAGAGTCCGGTGATAATTTTTTCCTTCAATTTTTTACTTGAGCCTTTCTTCCTGGGATTTGAATTTCCCTTCTTTCCAGGCTTTAATAAATTGAACCCATGCAAAGGGGTTAAAGATGTTGAATGGTTGTTGCTGACCGAAGTAATATAATTTACTGGTCTGGTTCTGAATAAAGTTGTTATAATTCATCTGGGCATCCATGGGATAGTTCTCAGCCCTGACCCGGATATCATAAGCAGCGAGGTTTTTCCTGGCGATTTCAATTTCGTCATCCGGTATTTTAGTGTCTACGAAGGCACGCTTGAAATCATCCAGGGTAGGCCAGGGGAAGATAAATGCGGCCGGCAGGGTTAAGGTGTCGGCAGTCATCAGTTGGATAAGGGAATAGCGGTTTTTGGTTATGGTATCCGGTATAATAAAGGAAACGGATTTATATCCCAGGGCTTTAAAAAGCACGGTATCATTTTTATGGGCAACAAATGAAAAATACCCATTGGCATCGCTGGTCGATCCTTTATGTGATCGGGTTACCAGGACTTTGGTAAAAGGAACGGGATTCAGGCTATCAGCCGTAATGGTAACCCCGGAAAACTGAATCAGGTCTGCATCCTGCTCTGAGCGCTGGGCATGTAAGTGATGGTTCCAAAAACATAATCCGGCAAGCAGTATCAAACAAAACCAGAGTTTACTCATTCAGGGTGGTCAAAAGGGTGGTGATAGACTAACGTTACTTCATGGATTTTATTTCCCGGGTTATGAGCAAAAAAAATGCTGTCACCCGTATGAGTAACAGCATCCTGTCTGAATAAACCGTTTATTTTTTTAAAAAACCTTTTTCTCTTGCTTCCTGGATGCAGGGATAAATGCCTTTTTTATTGATGGTCTTCAGGGCAGCAGCAGAAACTTTCAACGTAATTTCACGATTTTCTTCAGCAATGAAGAATTTCTTATTTTGCAAATTAGGGTTGAATTTACGTTTCGTTTTGTGATTGGAATGAGAGACTTTATTCCCGCCCATGGCTTTCTTACCTGTTATTTCACAAATCCTTGACATGGTTTTTCAGATTAAAATGCTGTTTCAAAATGGAGTGCAAAGATAGACCAATTATTTTAAAGTACCAAGGAGGGATGAAAAAAAATCAATTTTCAATCTATAATTCTCGATTTACGATGTATTATGTTATTTTTTTTCTCAGCATATTTAATGCCTGTAACGCAGTCCGGCGGATATTCCTTTCCCTGTTGTCGCCAAAGAGAAATTGCCGGGCAAACACTTCTTCAGGGGTAGCTATTCCTATCCAGGTTGTCCCGACGGGTTTGTCTTTGCTGCCTCCTTCCGGGCCGGCGATGCCGGATGTTGCAACGACATAGTCGGCATTGAAACGAACCTTTGCACCCAGGGCCATTTCAATGACCACTTCCTCACTCACCGCACCGTATTTTTCTAAACTTTCAGGTAAAACTCCTAACAATTTTTTCTTCACTTCATTGGAATAAGCAACCAATGACCCCCTGAAGTATCCTGAACTTCCCGGTACAGAAGTAATCAGATGAGCAATGTATCCACCCGTGCAACTTTCGGCAGTGGCTAGGCTGACAGCTTTTTCGGAGAGAAGGTGTCCGGTTACTTCTTCCAGCGTATCCCGGTCAAAACCAAAAATATATTCAGGGATCAGGGTCTGGAGCTTTTTAACTTCCTCTTCCACGATTTCACGGATTTCCTTTTCATTGGATCCTATGCCGCTCAGCCTGAGCCTTACAATGCCCGGTTGCGGGAGGTAGGCCAGCCTGACGGAGGCCGGAAGCTTGCTTTCCCATGCTTCAATTGCTGCGGCCAAAAAGGATTCTCCAATACCTTGTGTAAGGATGGTCTTATGGTAAATGGCTTCAGCCTGGAATTTTTGCTTCAGGCGAGGGATGATTTCGCCGGTCATCATGGCTTTCATTTCAAACGGAACTCCTGGCATAGAGACGAACACCTTTGTATTTTTCTCAAACCACATTCCCCTCGCTGTTCCCAGTTCATTAGGGATCCCGATACAACCTTCAGGTAATTCTGCCTGCTGACGGTTAAGTTCCGTCAATGGATATCCCCTACGGGTAAAAAGTGATTCAATGTCATGAAATGCGTCCTCATTAAATACCAGTTTGGTATTAAAAAATTCACAGAGCGTTTGTTTTGTGATATCATCCCGGGTAGGGCCGATTCCTCCTGAAATAAGAATGATTTCTGCACTTTTCTCTGCATCTTTAAGGGCATGGATGATTTCCTCCCGCTCATCTCCGATAACATTTATACCCTTCACCTTAAAACCGGAAAGGTTGAGTTGCTCGGCCATCCAGGAAGCATTTGTGTTAACGATTTGTCCGATCAGCAATTCATCGCCGATGTTGATAATTACAGTATTCATGGTGCAAAGATATAAAACAGATCGGGCTCCTGCGCCTGTTTCCTTTGCATTTTTAACTATCTTTGTAAAAACGTTTGCTATGTCTATACTTTCTGAACCGGATTTAATCGTTAATGCCGATGGAAGTGTTTATCATCTTTGTCTCCGCCCTGATCAACTTGCAGATACCGTAATTGTGGCCGGGGATCCCGATCGCATCTCGGAGATTTCCGATCATTTTGATAGGGTGGAATGTCGTATCCATAACCGGGAGTTCAATTCGCATACCGGCACTTATAAGGGAAAAAGAATTACCGCTTTATCTACAGGGATAGGAACCGACAATATCGATATTGTTATGCATGAACTGGATGCCCTGATAAATTTCAACCTGAAAACCCGTACGCAAAATGAAAAACGGAGATCGCTTGACATTATTCGCATCGGTACTTCAGGTTCCATACAGCCTGATGTTCCGGTAAATAGTTTCGGGCTTTCCACCCATGCGCTGGGATTGGATAACCTGATGTATTTCTATAAAAATACGCCTTCCGTGATCGATAAGGAGTTGACGGAAGCCTTCTCGGATCAGGTCAACTGGCATACAGGTTTGTCCAAGCCATACATCGTAAAAGGATCGGAACGGCTGGTCGATTTATTTACCCCGTTTTCTGTCAGGGGAATTACCGCTACAGCCCCGGGATTCTATGGTCCACAGGGACGATTCCTGAGACTTGATCTGACCGATTCCGAGATGATTAAAAAATTGCAGGGTTTTTCATACAAAGGTCATCGGGTGGTGAATTTTGAGATGGAAACCTCGGCCTTATACGGATTAGGCGCACTGATGGGGCATCACATGGTGACGGTCTGTGCATTGATCGCCAACCGTGCAACAGGTCATTACAATGCTGAACATAAAACGGTGATCCGGCAGCTCATTGAACTTGTATTGAATCAAATTTCTGCCAAATAATGACTGATTTCGAGGAGAATACTAAGCTTAAGGCATTAATCAGCCTGCTTGATGAACCGGATGAAAAGAGCTTTGCCCTGGTCAGGAAAAAAATTTTATCCTATGAAAATGAAGCAATACCCCTCCTCGATAATCTCCTGGAAAATACTTTTGATTCATTGATGCAGGAAAGGATCAGGGAGATCATAGATAAACTGCAGATAGATAAACTTGCCCATGATTTCTCAGCCTGGGTAAATTTTTCCTCCTCTGATCTGCTTGCAGGTTTCCTGCTGATTTCAACCTATGGAAATCATAAACTGGATCGGGAAAAGATAATCCGTCAGGTGGAGCAGATTAGAATGGATGTCTGGCTTGAATTACACGATAATCTTACCGCCCTTGAAAACATCAAGGTGCTGAATCATATTTTTTATGAGGTTCATCATTTCAGCGGTACCCTGTCAGGTGGCCGGGATCCGAAATATTACTTTCTTGATCATCTGCTTGAAACCCGGAAAGGAAATCCGCTATCCCTTGGAATTCTTTATATGCTGGTTGCGCAACAACTTAACATGCCGGTTTTCGGGGTTGACCTTACCCAGCATTTTATTCTGTCCTATCTTCAGGAGACTGGAATCACCAAACCTGGGGCGGAGGATGTGTTGTTTTATATCAATCCCTTTAACCAGGGTTCTGTTTTTACCAGAAGGGAGATAGAACTTTTTATCCGGCAGTTAAAAATCAAGCCTGAAACGATTTACTTTTCGCCTTGTAGCAATATCGCCGTGATTGAAAAAATGTTACTCCACCTGATTTCAGCGTATCATCATTCAGGTGAAACAGATAAGACTACCGACCTGGAAATGTTGTTAAAAATTCTTGATCAGGAATAATATGAAAAAAGTTTTGTTTTATCCAACTGCGATTCTGACGTGTCTTATCCTGTCGTCCTGGGGTTATAAAGGGCATTATAGGATCAATCAGAACATGTCGGCTTCCCTGCCTGCCGGAATGTCTTTCCTGAAACCTGATTGGACACTTAACGTGACCTTTCACTGTTCCGATGCCGATAACCGTAAGGATACTGATCCGGACGAATCCCCTAGGCATTATCTTGATATCGACAATTATACCGATTTCAACCAAAACGGATATATTTCCCACTATTTTGATACGGTGGTTCAGCAACATGGGCTGGCCTGGGTGATCGATCAGGGAATTCTTCCCTGGGCAACACTGACCACTTACGACTCTTTAAAAGCCGCCTTTCAGCGTGGGGATTGGAATAAGTCTGCTTTATTCGCTGCTGATCTCGGCCATTATATTGGTGACGGACATATGCCGCTTCACATTACCCGGAATTATAATGGTCAGTATTCAGGTCAGACAGGCGTTCATTCTCGATATGAATCCAAAATGATCAGCCGCTATGAAAGCCAGCTCGTTTATATTGCTGACCCCGCGGAGCCGATCAACTATGTCAGGGGATTTATTTTTTCTTACCTGTACAATAATTATTTTTATGTCGACAGTGTATTGCTGGCCGACAAATATTCATATAATATCAACAGTAGCTACACTTCAACGGCCTACCTTGATACCCTTTGGGGGAAAACGGGGAAGTTCACCATAAACTTATTTTCCAGGGCTTCTTCAGCCCTGGCTTCACTGATCTATACTGCGTGGGTGGAAGCCGGAAGCCCGGTGTTCTTTCCCAATGCAGTTGAAGAATGGCCGGATGACAATCAGACAGGTATTGACCAGGTCTATCCCAACCCGTTTTCTGAATCCACGACCATATTTCTGAAAAGTCACTTGAACAATGTTTTTGTAACACTTGAAATATACGATTCAAGAGGTGTTTTAACAGATACACTCTGGAATGAAGTTCTTCCAGCAGGCCTGACAAGGATTACCTGGAAGCCATCCAAGGTGAATCCGGGCATCTATTTTTCTGTGCTTAAGGCAGCCGGAAGGGTAACTACAAAGAAGCTGATTTTCTTATAATTTCTGCAATCAGTTCCTGGTCGGCATCCGACAGGCTGCTGCCGGAGGGCAGACATAAACCGGTTTTAAACAATTCCTCAGAGGTCCCGTTTACGTATGCGGGAAAATGTTTAAACACGGGTTGCAGATGCATGGGTTTCCAAAGTGGCCGGGAATCGATATTTTCCATTTGAAGCTTGACCCTCAGGGTTTCCCGGTCGAAACCCTGAGCATCACTGTGGATCAGGATACAACTCAACCAATAATTGGAGAAATAAAGGGAATCAGGTTCGGTTTGAAAACGGATCTCGGGTATATTTTTTAACAGTTGTCGATAACGCTCATTAATATTCCTTCTTACGGCTATACGTTCTCGGAGTACTTCCAGTTGTCCGCGTCCGATGGCTGCCAGAATATTACTCATCCTATAGTTATAACCGATATGGCTGTGTTCATAATGAGGAAATTCATCCCTTGCCTGGGTTGCCAGGAAACGTGCACTGCCTATTTTCTCAGAATCATTCGAGACCAAAGCCCCTCCGCCTGAAGTGGTGATGATTTTATTCCCGTTGAAAGACAGTATGCCCATGGCCCCGAAAGTGCCACAAAACCTATCCTTAAAACGGCTTCCCAGGGCCTCCGCTGCATCTTCAATAACCGGAATTTCATACTTATCAGCGATTTCAATGATTTTATCCAGTTTCGCAGGCATGCCATAAAGGTCAACGATAATGATGGCCGCTGGCTTCTTTCCTCTTTTTAACCTGTCGGATATCGCTTCTTCCAGAAGAACCGGGTCCATATTCCATGAATGTGGTTCACTGTCGACCAGGATGGGGACAGCCCCCAGGTAAACGATGGGATTGACTGTGGCTGAGAAAGTGAAGCTGGAAGCGATCACTTCATCTCCCGGCTTAACCCCGAGCATGATCAATGCAAGATGTATGGCTGCTGTGCCTGAAGAAAGGGCAGCCACATGGGGGATATCAAGAAAGGCTGATAATTCATGCTCGAACTGATCCACCATAGGTCCAAGAGGGGCTACCCAATTGGAGGCAAAGGCTTCATTGACATATTGTTGCTCTTTTCCACTCATATGAGGGGGAGATAGCCAGATCTTAGTACGCATTGATTTTTTTTCTAAAGATGGTGAAGAATATCATTTTCAGGTCTTCCGCCAGCGAAAATTTTTCCAGGTATTTCAGGTTGATCCTTACCTTGTCGGGAAAGATGATGGTATCGTTATAATCTTTTGGGTTGCTGACAGATGCGAGGAGCTTTTCTTCATCCAGGTATTTCAGGGTGGCGGGACCGGTTATTCCCGGTCTGAGTATCAGTATTCTGCGATCTTCACCCTGAAGGGTATCCGCGTAACCCGGAACATCCGGCCTGGGACCCACGAAACTCATGTCGCCGGTAAGGATGTTAAAAAGTTCAGGCAGCTCATCTATTTTCCACTTCCGGAGAAAGGCTCCGGCTGCGGTGATACGCTTGTCGTTTCCAGCTGTGATGGTATTGGGGTCAGCATTTGGAATCATGGTTCTGAATTTCAGAAGCGTAAACAGCTTACCATCCTTCCCAACCCGTTTCTGGCGAAAGAAAACAGATCCGCCTGGTTTTTCGGACAGGATGATCAATGAGACCAGAATGAACAAAGGGGAAAAAAAAAGTATGGCAAGCAGAGAGAAAAAACGATCAAATATAAATTTGACGAAAAATCTCATGATCTGCTTTTTAGGAAGGCGGTGATATTGGATTCTATTCTCTGATGGATATTCGCTGTTTCGCCTCGTTTGAATGATAAACCGGTGATATTTTCATAGAGCTCAATATATCGTTCTGATATCTCTTTCACCCAGGAATCTGTCATCTCAGGGACCGTTTGGCCTTCTTTTCCCATGAATCCGTTGGCCATCAGCCATTCACGCACAAATTCCTTAGACAACTGCTTTTGTTGTTCCCCACGGGCAAATCGCTCGGCGTATCCATCCAGATAAAAATACCGAGAAGAATCAGGGGTATGGATCTCA
Source organism: uncultured Prolixibacteraceae bacterium (assembly GCA_964429135.1). GTDB lineage: Bacteria > Bacteroidota > Bacteroidia > Bacteroidales > FEN-979 > CAZSDU01. The sequence goes on from CAYSAU010000001.1 coordinate 149,523, forward strand.
TCACACAGGTAGATTTTTCCGTCTGACGCTTTCCCAAATTCATATTTTGTATCGACCAGTATCAATCTTTTTTCAGCGGCTATCTCGGTCCCGCGCTGAAACAATGCCAGGGTGTATTTTTTGATCTGATCATATTCTTCTTTCGGGATTATTTTGCCGGCAATGATTTCCTCTTCCGTAATGTCTTCGTCATGTCCTTCAGCAGCTTTGGTAGTGGGTGTGATAATGGGTTCTGGAAAACGTTGATGTTCTTTCATCCCGTCCGGTACCGTGACCCCGCAAATATTGCGAATGCCTTTCTGGTAAGTCCTCCAGGAACTTCCGGTAAGATAGCCCCGGATGATCATTTCCACGGGATAGATTTTACAATATCTTCCGATGGTCACATTGGGATCGGGTGAGGCGATTTTCCAGTTAGGACACAGGTCGGCAGTAGCATCCAGAAACATGGAAGCGATCTGGTTAAGCACCTGTCCTTTATACGGAATTCCACGGGGTAAAACCACATCAAAAGCTGAGATACGGTCGCTGGCCACCATCACCAGGTATTGGTCATCGATATTATAAACGTCTCTGACTTTACCTTTATAAAGGTCCTTCTGACCGGGAAACGAGAAATTGCTTTTAATCAGGACGGAATCCATATGCTTTTTTTTACAAAAGTACATCAATTTTTTAGATGTTAACAGGGTATATAACTGTGCTATCTTTCTGGAGAGTATGCCTTCAGGATACGGCTCACCAGTTTATGGCGGATGATATCGGAATGATCAAGACAGATAAATTCAATTCCGGGAATGCCGGTGAGGATCTTCTGAGCATGAATAAGCCCTGAGGTTTGATTCCGGGGGAGGTCGATCTGGGTGATGTCGCCGGTGACGATGAATTTAGCCGACGAGCCCATGCGGGTGAGGAACATCTTAAGCTGGTTGGGGGTGGTGTTCTGTGCCTCATCGAGCAAAACAAAGGCATTGTTCAGGGTACGTCCGCGCATAAATGCCAGGGGAGCAATTTCGATGACCCTGTCTTCCATGTACTGTAATAATTTTTGAGTGGGGAGCATGTCCCCAAGGGCATCATAAAGCGGCTGAAGGTAGGGGTCCAGTTTTTCTTTCAAATCCCCGGGGAGAAAGCCAAGGTTCTCTCCGGCTTCTACTGCAGGACGGGTAAGGATGATCCGCTGTATCTCCTTGTTTTTCAAGGCGCGTACTGCCAAAGCAACGGCCGTATAAGTCTTGCCTGTTCCGGCCGGACCAATGGCGAATACAAGATCGTTTTTTTCACTGCTTTCCACCAGACGACGCTGGTTAGGTGTCCGGGCACGGATCAACATACCGTTTTTTCCATGAACCAAGATGCCATCAGAGGATTCATTGCCGAAAGATTGCCCATTTCCGGCAAGGGGTTCATAACCCATCAGGTTTTCAATATCTTTTTTTGTCAGACGTCCGAACTTTTCAAAATGCAGAATCAGTGAAGTAAACCTTTGTTCAAAGTTGAGCAGATCAGATTCTTCCCCTATGGCTTTAACAAAATTATCCCTCGAAAGAATTTTCAGTTTTGGATAGAAGTTTCGAATAACCTCCAAATTCTGGTCATTAGAGCCAAAAATATCAAGCGGATGGACGGATTCTATGCTGATTGTTTTCTCACTCATGAAAAATATGTACCTTTGAATACGCAAAAATACAAATAATTCAATGGCCATCATTACGCTGACCAGTGACTGGGGACTTAAGGATCACTATTCCGCTGCTGTAAAAGGTGCTATACTCCGTCATCTGCCCGGAGTGACCATTGTTGATATTTCACATCGCATCCCTCCATTTGATCTGAATCAGGCTGCCTTTATCATACGCAACTTTTATCGTGACTTCCCTGAAGGCACAGTGCATATTCTGGCCGTGAATACGGAAGCAGGCATTAATACCCCCCACACCCTGGTCCTTTATCAGGGTCACTATTTTATTGCAGCAGACAATGGGATTTTTTCCCTTATCTTCGACCGGAAACCTGATCGTATCATCGATATTGACATCATTCAGGATTCTGATTACTTCACCTTTCCTGCAAAAGATGTTTTTGCAAAAGTTGCCTGTCATATTGTCGGTGGAAAACCCCTTGAAGAACTGGGTCATCCCAAGGATAAAGTCGTGGCCAAAATGGCTTTTCAGCCCGTGATACAGGGAAACCTGATCAAGGGCAAAGTGATCTATATCGATAACTATGAAAATGTTTTCACCAACCTTACCGAAGACCTTTTTAAAACCCATGTAAAAAATCGGAAATTTGTGATCACTTTCCGCTCTCCTTCCTATCGCATCACCCAGCTCAGCAAATCTTACCAGGATGTCAATGAAGGTGAGATGCTGGCGTTGTTTAGTGCCAGCGGTCACCTTGAAATCGCCATCAACAGGAGTAAGGCCAGCAGCCTTTTAGGACTGAAGATGGACCAAGCGGTCACGATAGAAATTTTATAAAGTGATAAGCTGATAGTGTTGTATAGTTATGGAAAAATCAAAAAATATTGCCCTGGTTGCCCACGATAACAGGAAAATGGACCTGGTGGAATGGGTGGAATTCAATTATAAAACCCTGTTGGGACATCGCCTTGTCTGCACGGGCACGACCGGAAAACTGATCGAGAAAACGATTTTGAAAAAACTTGAAGAAGGAGAAAAAATTGAACAGGACATCATTAAACTCAGATCTGGTCCTTTGGGTGGGGATATGCAGTTGGGCGCGATGATCGCAGAAGGGAAGATCGATATCCTGATTTTTTTCTGGGATCCTATGCAACCTCAACCTCATGATGTGGATGTTAAGGCATTATTGCGGATCACCGTGGTCTATAATGTGCCAACTGCCTGTAACCGGTCTACGGCTGACTTTTTGGTTTCCTCTCATTTGCTTGGCGAAAAATACTCACCCAGGCTGGTCGATTATTCCGGATACATCTCAAGGAGTGTTTTGTGAAGCTGTAAAATTGCTAATTTTGCATGCTTGTTAATACCAATGCATGTTCACACTTTTTAAGAAAGAAGTCAACGGATTTTTGAATTCCCTGATCGGGTATATCGTGATCATTGTTTTTTTACTGATCATGGGTTTGTTCCTTTGGGTTTTTCCCATGCAGTTCAATCTCCTTGATTTTGGCTATGCCAATCTTGACGGGTTATTCATTTTATCCCCATTTGTTTTTCTTTTTTTAATCCCCGCCATCACGATGCGGTCTTTTGCCGATGAAAAGAAAAGCGGCACCCTTGAATTGCTGATGACGCAACCATTATCCGACTTTCAGGTTATCCTGGCAAAATTTCTTGCGGGTGTGGTTCTCGTGATTTTTTCCCTGCTTCCGACTTTCGTTTATTTTATCTCCATCTATAAGCTTGGGCTTCCTCCTGGGAATCTGGATATGGGAGGAATTTGGGGTTCCTATTTGGGTTTGCTGTTTTTAGCCATGAGTTTTGTCGCGATCGGTGTGTTTGCCTCCTCTCTTACAGATAACCAGATTGTTTCCTTTATCCTTTCCGTCTTTCTTTGTTTCTTTTTTTATTTGGGTTTCGAATTGGTCGATTCCTTTATCCTTTCAGGGAATATCGGTTTGATGGTGGAATCCCTTGGCATTAATGCCCATTATAATGCGATGAGCCGCGGCGTGATTGATACGAGGGACCTGATCTACTTTTTAAGCCTGACCGGATTTTTTCTACTGCTCACTAAACTATCCCTTGAAAGCCGAAAATGGTAGTTATAATTAGAGGAATCGCCAAATGAAAGAAAAGAAAAATATACGACAGGCAAATATTACCCAGTTGTTCCTCGCCGTTATGATTATTTTGCTGGTTAATATTATTGCTTCGTTTATCTTCACCCGCTTTGACCTGACCTCGGAAAAACGTTATTCCCTATCTCCAGCCACCAAAAAGATTTTGAAGGAGCTAAAGGATGTCGTATTCTTTAAAGTTTACCTCGATGGTGATCTTCCACCCGGCTTCAAGCGTCTTTCCAATGAGACCAGGGAAATGCTGGATGAGTTCAGGGCATATAGCCATTATATTCAGTATGAATTCGTTGACCCTTCTGCAAATCCAAATGCGAAAGACCGGAATGACGGCTATCGCCTGCTGGCGGAAAGAGGCTTGCAACCCGCTGATCTTCGAGTCAGTAAGAAAGGTCAGTCTTCCCAATTGATCATTTTTCCCGGCGCTTTTGTTTCCTACCAGGGTAAAGAGGTCCCCCTCCAACTGCTGATGACGCAATTGGGACAGGATTCCAAGCTCGTTCTGAATAATTCAATCCAGGGCTTGGAATATAATCTTGCCAGTGCCATTCAGAAACTCAGCACGACGACAAAACCTCAGATTGCATTCATTCAGGGGCAGGGAGAGTTGTCCCGGGAGGAAACCATTGACATTGAAAAAGCGCTGGGTGAATTCTATAGTGTCGACCGCATAGAAATCAATCATAAGATCAACAGCCTGACGATCCGTATTAAAGCGGATTCAGTCCATGATCGCCTGGTTAACAAGTACAAGGCAATTATCATTGCCAGACCCACTAAAGCGTTTGATGAAAAGGATAAATTCCTGATCGACCAGTTCATCATGAGGGGAGGTAGGGTTTTGTGGTTGATGGATCCCGTTTTTGCAAGTATGGACAGCCTTGGAAAATACGGCGCCACCATGGGGATAACCAATGATGTTAACCTTGAAGACCAGCTTTTCACCTATGGCGTACGGATGAATACCAATCTTGTCATGGATCTGAATGCACTTCAGATTCCCATCAAAACCGGACAAATTGGTAATCAGCCCCAGCTTGAATATTTTCCTTTCTATTATTTTCCCGTACTGACCCCGGTGATCAGACATCCCGTTGTGAACGGGATGAATCTTGTACGCACAGAATTCATCAGCACCCTCGATACCGTATCGGCTCCCGGGATAAAAAAAACCATATTGCTGACCACTTCACCCTATTCCAGAACAGTCATTGCCCCTGCTTATATCGACCTTGAAATATTAAAACAACAACCCGATGAAAGGATGTATAACAAAGGTCCGCAAACTGTAGCTGTTTTGCTTGAGGGTGAATTCACCTCTGCTTATCTATACAGGATTCCTCCCGCCTTATCGGGAAATCCTGATCTCGACTTCAGGGGTAAAAGCAAAACAACAAAAATGATGATTACAGGGGATGGGGATATGATAAAAAATCAATTCCATTACAGCCAGGGATATCCTCTGCCGCTGGGTTATGATCAATGGACTCGTCAGACCTTCGGGAACAAGGAATTTATCCTGAATGCGATAAATTACCTTTGCGATGATTCCGGTTTGATAGCTGTAAGATCAAGGGAGTTAAAGCTGAGACTGCTGGATACGACAAAAATCGCGCATCAGCGATTATTCTGGCAACTCATCAATATTTTACTTCCGGTCATCCTGATTCTTGGTTTTGGATTAATCAAATCACGTGTCCGGAAAACTTCTCAAACCATAGCTGAAAAAAACATTCATTCATCCTAGTATCTCCGCTGAACCATGAAGAAAAATAAGTATATCCTGATCATTGTCCTTGCTCTTGCAGTAATCACCCTCTTCCTTTTTTTAACGCATTCAAAGACTACCTTTAAAAGGGCACTGAGCGATTTCGCTGTGGATGACACCGCTACGATTACCAGGATTTTCATGGCTGATAAAAACAACAATACAGTAAAACTCATCCGGCTGGAGCCCGGACGATGGATGGTCAATGATAAATACCCTGCACAGAATCAATCCATCAACCTCTTACTGAAAACTATGCTTGACCTGGAAGTCAAACAACCTGTGGCAGCTTCAGCACACAATAACATCATTAAGGAGCTGGCGGTCAGTTCGGTCAAGGTTGAAATTTACCAACTCAAGTTCAGGATCAATTTTTTTGGTTGGATGAAATGTTTCCCCTATGAAAAACTTTCTAAAGTTTATTATGTTGGAGGCGCCATTCCAAGCAACCTGGGATCCTATATGATTATGGAACATTCAACGGTTCCTTATGTGACATTTCTTCCGGGTTTCAGAGGATTTGTCTCTCCCAGGTATACTCCCCTGGAAAAAAACTGGAGAGATTATTCTGTTTTCAAAATTGGCATTCCCGGAATACATTCAGTACGTGTAGAATTTCCCTCAGATCCGGATAATGCATATGAAATTAAAGAGGAAGGGGAAAAGCAATTTTCAATGAAATCCCTAACGGGGAATGACCCGGTGTTGAATTTTGACACCCTGAAAGTCCTGAATTTTCTTTCCGGATTCCGTGATCTGAATTTTGAAGCCTTGCTCAACGATATGGATCCGCTGATCAAAGATTCCGTGCTGAAATCGCCGCCTTTTTTGATTATTACCCTGACAGATACCAGCGGACAAAGCAGAAGGATGAAGGCATTCCATAAAGCAAATCATGGGGGACATGTGGATTACGAAGGGAAACCTCTTCCTTATGATCCGGACCGGTTGTATGCTTTGGTGAATGATGACCAGGATTTTGTCCTGATACAGTTTTTTGTTTTCGATAAAGTGTTGAGACCAAAGTTCTTTTTCCTGACTCCCGAAAAAAAGAAAGGCCATCCTCGCGGATGACCCTTCAGCAATCAACATGAACTGAAATTAAACAATGCCATGAGCCATCATGGCATCGGCTACTTTAACAAAGCCACCAATATTGGCGCCTTTTACATAATTGATGAAACCATCGGGTTCGGTTCCGTATTTCACACAGTTTTTATGAATATTGATCATGATGGTATGTAACCTTTGATCAACTTCTTCTCTCGTCCAGGATAAACGCATTGAATTTTGAGACATTTCGAGACCGGAAGTGGCAACACCGCCTGCATTTGCTGCTTTCCCGGGTCCGTAAAGGATCTTCTTCTCGAGATATAATTCAATTGCTTCCGGGGTGGATGGCATATTGGCTCCTTCAGAAACACAGAAACAACCATTTGAAAGAAGTGCCTTTGCATCATTGCCGTCAATTTCATTCTGGGTCGCGGCAGGTAAGGCAATATCGCATTTGATTTCCCAGGGACGTTTGCCTTCAACAAATTTGGCTTCAGGATATTTGTTGCAGTATTCCTTGATACGTCCTCGTTTTACATTCTTCAGGTGCATCACGAAAGCAAGCTTTTCTGCGTCAATACCCTTGGGATCGTAAATATATCCTTCACTATCGGATAAGGTCACCACTTTGCCCCCTAATTCAGTAGCTTTCTGCGTGGCATACTGGGCAACATTGCCTGAACCGGAGACCGTACAGATTTTTCCTTTAAAATCCAACCCCCTGGTTTTTAACATTTCTTCAGCAAAGTAAACCTGTCCGTAACCTGTTGCTTCGGGACGGATCAAAGACCCTCCCCACTCCAGTCCTTTGCCGGTAAGAACCCCGGTAAATTCATTACGAAGGCGCTTGTACTGACCGAACATGAATCCGATCTCACGGCCACCAACACCGATATCACCGGCGGGTACATCCGTATCCGGACCTATGTGGCGTTGCAGTTCAGTCATAAAACTCTGACAGAAACGCATAACTTCATTATCGCTCTTCCCTTTTGGATCAAAATCAGATCCCCCTTTACCACCACCCATGGGCAAAGTAGTCAGACTGTTTTTAAATACCTGCTCAAAGGCAAGGAATTTAAGAATACCGAGATTAACCGTCGGATGAAAACGTAAACCTCCCTTATAAGGTCCAATGGCGCTGTTCATCTCTATACGATAGCCTCGATTGATCTGGATTTCTCCTTTATCGTCCTGCCAGGGAACACGGAAAATGATCGTGCGCTCCGGTTCAGCAATTCGTTCCAGAATTTTGGCTTGCTTGTACTTCGGATTTTCTTCAATGAATGGAATCAGCGTTTCTGCAACCTCCATGACAGCCTGATGAAATTCTTTTTCACCTTGATTCTTGGCAATGACCTTTGCCATGAAATCATCGAGTAGTTTTTGATGCATTGGGTTCATAATGGTTATTTATTTAATGAATAATTAGTGTGTTATTTTTTTCACAATATTACACAAATATTTTTATCAGTCTGTGAAAAAACAAAAAAATATTTTTTATAAATTATTAATTATCAAATTTATACGAAGTTTACTTAGTGGAAATAAGTAAATCACGTATACTCTGTAAGTGAATTACATATTTTATTGAAACATAGTTTTTTATTTTTTTTCTTAAAAAGTTTTATGCTATTTTTGACGCATCCATCCTCATGAATTATGCCCTCTGACGAAGAAAAAACAAACAGGATTCATCCTCCCTATCCTGTCGATGTTGAAAAACTTGTTTACAATAACCGGGAAAGGCTGAAGGAGCTTTCCGCGATCAATGAAACGGTTGCTATATTAAAACGGAATAAATCAATACCAGATGCACTTCTTGAAATTTGCCAGGTCCTTCCTCTTGCCTGGCAATACCCCGAATCAACTGTTGCCCGCGTCCGTTTTGATGAATTGGAGTTTACCAGTCAGGATTTCCTTGAAACCCAGTGGAAGCAGGAACAATGCTTTGAAACCATTGACAATATCACGGGCTGTATTGAGATTTTCTACCTCAAGGAATTTCCTCCGGCAGACGAGGGTCCTTTCCTGAAGGAAGAACGCGATCTCCTGTTAAACCTGACCAGCCTTATTGAAGGTTATCTTAACGGGATCAAAGGGAAAGAAGGTCATTACATTACCCGGGAAAGACTCAAAGAACTGACGGCTATAAACCAGACTACCAGTATTCTTCGTACCGGAAAACCCATAGAAGAAGCGCTTCACCAGATATGTCTCATCCTGCCCAAAGCCTGGCAATATCCTGAATTTGCGGTCTGCCGTATCCGTTATAACAATATAGAATTAAAAACCCCGGGTTTTCGTGAAACCCAATGGTCGCAAAAACAGGTATTCGAAACTATCGACAATCAGGAGGGGTTCATCGAGATCTGCTACACCAAAGCTTTTCCTGCCTCTTTTGAAGGACCTTTCCTGGAAGAAGAGCGCCATCTGATCATCAACCTGGCCAACCTGATTACCGGTTACGTGAACAGCGTCAAAGGGAAAGCAATCCTGAGAAAAACAGTTAGGCATGACGATTCTGTAACAGTTGACAAAGAAAATGTTCCGGTAAAATACAGCCGTCAACTGCTCCAGACGTTTTTAAACCGCACCAATTATAACCGTGACCTGTATCATGATCTGATGCCCTTTAAGGTGAAAGAAATTTTACTGGTTGCAAATTTGTACGATGCCTATAGCATCGAAAAGGAAGGCCGTTTTTCGGAACATGTACTGGGGGAGTACTATTCGCTTTCCCTGAGTACGATGCCCCGGATTACTGGGGTTTCGACTGAGGAAGAGGTGATGGAACAATTGCAAACCAAGCATTACGACCTTATCATCATCATGATAGGCACGGATAAGCAGTTTCCCGTGGAAATCAGTAAAAAAGTCAAGGAACAGTTCCAGTATATCCCGGTCTTTCTTTTACTCAACAGCAATACTGATGTCGCCAGGTTTGAGGAGACACCGGAAAAACTGACATGGATCGACCGGGTATTTGTCTGGAATGGAGATTCCAAGATTTTTTTCGCCATGATCAACTATCTCGAAGATAAGATCAATGTTGAAAATGATACTTCCATCGGGATGGTGAGGGTCATTCTTTTGGTTGAAGACTCCTCAAAATACTATTCCCTGTATCTTCCGATGCTTTATAATATTGTCCTGGAACAGACCAAAAACATCATTGAGGATGTTACGACAGATGAACTTTACCGTATCCTCCGGTTAAAGGCCCGCCCAAAAATTTTGTTGGCCTCGACCTATGAAGAAGCGTTATATATTTTTAACCGCTATAAGGAATTTATCCTCTGCCTGATTTCTGATGTCAAGTTCAAGAAAGACGGAAAACTGAATCCCACCGCAGGTTTCAGTTTAGTTAAACATACCCGTAAAGAAATCAAAGACCTCCCTATTGTCCTGCAGTCATCGAATGAAGAGAATATCCAGATGGCTTATGAACTGAAAGCTTCTTTCATTTCTAAAAATTCCGATACCCTGTTGTTGGATTTTAAAAGTTTCATCACCCATTACCTGGGTTTCGGTAATTTTATTTACCGGGATAAAGAAGGAAGCCAGATCGCTGTGGCCAAATCGCTCAAGGAATTTGAAGATCTCCTGAAAACCATACCCGAAGAGTCCTTGCTTTATCATGCCCGTAAGGATCATTTTTCGCTTTGGTTGATGGCCAGGGGGGAAATCCAGGTGGCCAAAATTCTGAATCCTGCAAAAGTCACCGATTTCAAAGACCCTAGCAGTCTTCGTGAATACCTCACCAGTATCATTCAGCATTTCAGAAATGAACAGAACATCGGGAAGGTGATCCCCTATGAAGAATCGGCCATTCTGGATGAAAGAAATATCATTGCCCTGACCGATGGCGCACTAGGCGGAAAGGGAAGGGGGCTGGCTTTTGTCAATACCCTGATCTATAACTATGATTTTTCACAGCACATTCCCAATATCAATATCCGGACTCCGAAAACATCCATCATAGGCACCGATGAATTTGAATATTTCCTCGACCGTAATAAACTCAGGGAAAAGGCGGTCATGGAAAATGATTATGATCTGATTAAGCAATGGTTTATCGAAGGCAAATTAACGGAAACACTTATCCGTAAGCTGAAACAGATCGTCCGCCTGATCACAAAACCTCTGGCAGTGCGTTCCTCCGGATTGTTCGAGGATTCCCTGAATCAACCCTTTGCCGGAATATTTGAAACTTACCTCATCCCGAATAATCATCCTGATCCCAAAGTCAGACTGGAACAGCTCATGAATGCCATCAAACTGGTCTATGCTTCCGTGTATTCACCCATTGCCAAAGGGTATATTGAAGCCGTCAACTACAGGATTGACCAGGAAAAAATGGCTGTCGTCATTCAGGAGGTTGTGGGACATCAGTATGCAGATGTTTTCTATCCCCATATCAGCGGTGTTGCACAATCCTATAATTACTATCCCTTCGCCCACATGAAACCGGAAGAAGGTTTTGCAGTCATCGCCCTTGGGCTGGGAAGATATGTGGTGGAAGGGGAGAAAGCTTTCCGATTTGCCCCATTATATCCTAACCTCGAGATCAATTCTCCGAAAGATCAATATACCGGTTCCCAGGTTTACTTTTATGCCGTTGACCTGGGAAAAAAGAATATCAATCTTCTGGAAGGAGAAGATGCAGGCTTAAGAAAACTCGATATTGATGATGCGGAAATGCATGGAACCCTCACCCATTGTGCATCGGTTTATTCCCTTGAGAATAACCGTATCACCGCGGGGCTCAGGGAAGCCGGTCCAAGGGTTGTAAATTTTGCGGATATTTTAAAATACAACTATATACCCCTGGCCAAAACCATTGAAGTGGTTCTTGATCTGGTGAGGGAAGCCCTGGGTTCACCCGTGGAAATCGAGTTTGCCGTTGACCTTAACAAAGATGAAAACTATAAAGCTTCCTTCTATCTTTTGCAGATTAAACCCCTGATCGGAAATGCAACGGATTTCGTGGTGGATATGGATAAAATCAATCAGGACGAAATATTACTCTACAGCGAAAAAGAAATGGGTAACGGAATCATGGAGAATATTCATGAGGTTGTATTTGTTGACCCGGATACTTTCGATAAGGGTAAAACAGTGGAGATGGCTGAGGAAATGGACAAGATCAATGCTGAGATGGTTAAAGAGGGAAAGAAATACATCCTGATTGGCCCCGGACGCTGGGGAACCCGTGATCGCTGGATCGGGATCCCGGTTGCCTGGCCACAAATATCCAATGCAAAAGTGATCGTGGAAACCAGCCTGGAAGGATTCCCTCTGGATGCTTCTTCTGGTTCACACTTCTTTCATAATGTAACCTCCATGAATGTAGGCTATTTCTGTGTTCAGCCGGAGTTTTCCAATAGCTTTGTCCGTTATGATGTCCTCAGACAACAGAAAAATCTAAAAAAGACAAACTATTTTACCCTTGTCCATTTTGAAAAACCGCTGACTGTTCGAATGGATGGTAAAAAACGAATTTCCGTTATTACTTTTTAAACTCAATATTAGATAACATGCGCGTTGCAAGACTGAAAACCAATGAAAAACCCATCTTGGCCACAAAGGTTGATCTGAGTTTGCTTGATTCCCTGATTATCAGGCATAAAGGAAAGAAAGGAAATATCATTCCCCTGCTTCAGGGGGCACAGGAGGTGTTTGGATATATTCCCCGGGAAGCCTTTGAGAAACTGTCACGGGAGACCGGTATCCCGCTATCTGATATGTTCGGGGTGGCTACTTTTTATGCACAATTTCGCCTCAGTCCAGTGGGTAAATATATCATCAAGGTATGTCACGGGACTGCTTGCCATGTTCAGAATGCCGTGGAAATCACTGAAGCCCTGGAAGAAGCCTTGAAAATCAAAGACGGACAAACAACGGAGGATCGTCTGTTTACCCTGGAGTCGGTCGCCTGCCTGGGTTGCTGCTCACTTGCCCCCGTGATGATGATCAGCGACCATACTTATGGTAAACTCACCGGGAATGAAGCTGTAAGAATTGTGAAAAATATCAAACTGGCTGAAAACAATTAATGGCAAGGATTGAATCATAAATCGTAAATCGAAAATTCTATATGAGTACTATCGTTACAGTCGGCCTTGGAAGTTGCGGGATAGCTGCAGGTGCCAATAAGACCTATGAAAAGATCAAAGCCCTTAAGGAGGCGGATAAGCTGGACTTCGAACTAAAAAAAACGTCTTGTGTCGGAATGTGCTACCGGGAACCCCTGGTGGAAATCACCGATGAAACAGGCACTTATCTGTACGGAGAAGTGGATCCCAACAGGGCTGTGGAGGTTATTGAAAAACATATCCACCAGCATGATCCCATCCGCGATTATATTGTTTACAGTGATCTTTTTCCAGCCCCTGAAAACGATTTTCTGAATTCTCAAGTGAAGATTGTCTTGCGCAATTGCGGGTTCATGGATCCTGAATCCATTGATGAATATGAGCAAAGAAAAGGCTATTCGGCCATCAGAAAAATTGTAACAGAGAAAATAACGCGGGAAGAAGTCATTGATACAATCCTCAAATCGGGTATTCGCGGAAGAGGAGGCGGAGGTTTCCCCACGGGAATGAAATGGAAATTTGCCAATGCCAACAAATCTCCGGATAAGTATGTAATCTGTAATGCCGATGAAGGCGACCCCGGTGCCTTTATGGACCGTTCGGTGCTGGAAGGGGACCCACATTCGGTGCTGGAAGGGATGATCATTGCAGCTTATGCCATTGAAGCCACCGGCGGGGTGATCTACTGCAGGGCCGAATACCCATTGGCAATCAAACGACTGAACATCGCTATCCGTCAGGCTCATGAAAAAGGCTATCTGGGAAAAAATATTTTCGGTTTGCAAGGATTTGATCTGGATATCTATATCAAGGAAGGTGCCGGAGCTTTTGTCTGCGGTGAAGAAACAGCTTTGATCGCATCGATTGAAGGGGAAAGAGGCATGCCCAGAAAACGCCCGCCTTTCCCCGCTGTTTCAGGGTTGTGGAAAAAACCCACCAACATCAACAATGTAGAAACCTATGCCAACGTACCCTGGATTATCCTCAACGGAGCAGAATCATATGCTGCTTATGGTACTGAAAAAAGCAAGGGGACAAAAGTTTTTGCGCTTGCCGGGAAGGTGCGCCGTTCAGGGCTTGTGGAGGTCCCGATGGGAATGACCATCAGAGATGTAATTTTTAAGCTCGGCGGAGGGATTAAAAACGATAAGCGTTTCAAAGCGGTCCAAATGGGGGGGCCTTCCGGAGGCTGTATTCCGGAATTTCTGGCCGACACCATCGTCGATTATGATTCTGTCAATGCTACGGGCGCAATCATGGGCTCCGGAGGAATGGTGGTTATGGATGAAACCACCTGTATGGTGGATGTGGCTAAATTTTTCCTTGATTTCACCCGGAAAGAAAGCTGCGGGAAATGTACATTTTGTCGTATGGGAACCAAGCGAATGCTGGAAATCCTCGACCGTATCACCAATGGTCATGGCAGGCAAGGGGATATCGAAAAACTGGAAGAAATTGCTTTCCAGATCAAGGAAAATTCACTTTGCGGACTGGGACAGACTGCCCCCAATCCTGTATTGACCACCATTCGTTATTTCAGGGATGAGTATGAAGCTCATATCACGCATAAAAAATGCCCGGCAAAGGTCTGCAGACCATTGCTGACCTACACCGTTGATGCGGAGAAATGTACCGGTTGCATGGTATGTCTTAAAAATTGTCCGGTAAACGCCATCTCAGGCGAACGTAAACAACCCCACCTGATTAACCAGGATATTTGTACCAAATGCGGGGTTTGTTTCTCGAAATGTAAATTTAACTCCATCTTATTAAGCTAGTGAACTGACAATGATTGAGCTCACCAACTCAACAAAAAAAAACTTTTTATATGGCTGACAATTTTCTAAATATCATTCTCAACGGAAATATAGTCAAAGGAATTCCCGGGGAAACCATTCTCGGACTCGCCCGGCGAAACGGGATAAATATTCCCACCTTATGTAATGATGATAGGCTTGAACCTTTTTCTTCCTGTTATCTCTGCGTGGTTGAAGTGGAGGGCATGCGCGGACATCAACCTTCCTGTTCCACGAAAATCACGGAAGGTATGAAAATCATCACCGATAATGAGGGAATCCGGAAATCACGGAAGATGGCATTGGAGCTTCTGCTTAGCAATCATTATGCCGATTGTATCGGTCCTTGTAAACAAACCTGCCCGGCCGGTGTAGATGTACAGGGCTATATTTCCCTGATCGAAAAAGGATTTTACCATGATGCCATCGCGCTGATCAAGGAAACCAACCCGCTTCCTGCCATTTGCGGCCGGGTTTGCGTTCGTCCCTGCGAAGCAGAATGCCGTCGTAACTTGCTGGATGAAGGCGCCCCGGTGGGGATCGATTACTTAAAACGGTTTGCTGCTGATGCTGACCTTGTGTCGCCAGATAAGTATGTACCCTCTGTCAAACCTTCAACAGGAAAGAAAGTAGCGGTCATCGGCGCCGGTCCCGGTGGATTATCAGCCGGACATTTCCTTCAGATAGAGGGACATCAGGTGGATATTTATGAAGCTGCTCCTAAACCGGGAGGTTGGCTACGTTATGGCATTCCTGAATATCGTTTACCCAACGATATTCTCGAAAAGGAAGTAAAGAATATCACCGATCTGGGCGTCAGGATACATTATCATCAACGCCTGGGAGATAACTTAAGCTATAAGGAAATTAAAGAAAAATATGATGCGCTGGTACTCACCATTGGTTCACAAAAGGGAACTGGTGTGGGATGCGAAGGCGATGATGCGCTTAATGTATATTCCGGTATTGATTTCCTGAAAAACATGGAAATAACCGGACAACGATACGATTTCAGAGGGAAAACCATCGCGGTGGTGGGCGGAGGAAATACCGCCATGGACTGCTGCCGTACTTCCATCCGCTGCAAGGCTGATAAAGTTTATGTGATATACCGCCGTACTGAAAAAGAAATGCCTGCCAATCCCATTGAAATTCATGAGTCAAAACTCGAAGGGGTGGAGTATTTGTTTCTGACTTTGCCTAAGAAAATCAATAAAAATGCCCAGGGCGAAGTGGAATCCATTAACTGTATCCGGATGGAATTAGGTGAACCTGACGCCTCCGGACGCCGTCGCCCGGTTCCTTTGGAGGGTTCTGATTTTGAAGTAAAAGTAGATTATATCCTGGCTGCCATCGGACAAAAAACAGATGTGAATTTCATTGATGACATCAATGCCTTCGCGGAAGGAGGAGAATTAAAAATTAATAAATGGGGAGATATCGAAGCTGATAAAGCCACTTTGCAAACCGGAATCCCATCGGTTTTTGCAGCCGGTGACGGGGTAACCGGACCCGCCACCATCATCGAAGCCATTGCCCAGGCAAAAGTGGCATCCACCAGCGTCCACCAGTATCTCATGGGCTTGCCCATTCAACCCCTGAAGAAACCTTTTACCAGCAGAAAGGATAATTTTAAAAAGCAGAAAGCAGAGGAGTACCAGGGCAGATTTGCCAAACAAAACCGGGAAGAAATGCCTACCCTTCCTGCCGGCGAGCGTTTTAATTTCGCCGAAGTGGAACTGGGTTACAGCAGTGAAGAAGTGGCGAATCACGAAGTCCAACGCTGTTTGGAATGCGGTTGCACAGCTTTTTTAAATTGCGATCTCCAGAAATTTTCAAGCGAATATGATGCACAGCAGAAAACCTATGAAGGTGAATTTAAAGAGTACACCGTCGATTTCCGCCATCCGTATATCGAAATTGACAACAACAAGTGTATCCTCTGTGCCCGTTGCGTGAGGATTTGCCGGGAAATAGCCGGGGCGAATGCCCTGGGACTGATAAACCGGGGATTTGACACCTATGTGGCTCCAAGCATGGGAGATGCCTTACAGGATACTTCCTGTGAATCTTGCGGATTATGTATTTCTACCTGCCCTACAGGGGCAATTACGGAAAATGTTTTATTCAAACCGGGTCCTGTTACAACCACCGAAGCTGAAACAATCTGTAATTATTGTGGGGTTGGCTGTGCTATCACCCTGCATCAGAAAAATGATTTTACCATGCGTGTTACCGGGAGGGAAGGACTGGTAAATACCGATGGAAATCTGTGTAAATATCCAAAATTTGGTTATCCTATCCTGAATGATACCAACCGGCTTACCCAACCCTTATTGAAAGTGGATGGAAAGTTTCAAGTCATTTCCTTTCCTGATGCTTTTGCATTGATCCATACCAGGATCAAATCTGTTGCTGCCGATGAAAATGCGTTCTTCGGAGGTGCCAGGCTGTCGAATGAAGAGCTTTATCTGATTCATAAACTGGCCAGAGCTGCTGCCGCTACCAATAATGTTGGAAGCTTCCATTATCTGGAAAGGGGAGAGGGTTATCGCTCAAACTGTGAGATCAATGCCCCCCTCCATGAAATTGCAGAGGCCAGTAAAATCTATCTCCTGGGAACCGAAATCAATCAGGATCATGCCGTCGCCGGCTTTATGGTTCAGCAGGCCCGTCATCGTAAAAAAACTCCAGTGATCCTTGTTACTGCAAAGGAAAAGAATAGTATGTCGCATAAAGTGGACCGGGAGCTGAAGGTGAAATCCTATTATCATTTCATTAAAGCCCTGAATCATTACCTGCTTTCAAATGGAATGGAGAACGCCTTATTCCTTCGCGACAGAGTGGATGGATTGGAAGAATATAAATCAGGTTTACTGAAAGAAGATTTCAATGAGTTGGTGCTGAAGTCGGGACTGACCTGCGAAGATATCGCTGCCTTTGCCGTCGAGTATAACCATGAGATGAATGCCATCCTGATTTTCTCGGAAAAGGAAATTTCCGGAAATACCTGTAAGGAGATTTTTAACCTGGCCAGGATCACGGGAAAACTGGGAAAAACTGCTAATGGTCTGATCGCCCTCAAAGAAAAGAACAATTCCCAGGGAGTGTTCGATATGGGGGTCAGTCCGCATTATGGTATCGGTGGACAGGATCTGAATGAGGTGAGCTACAAGGAACGCCTGAAAACAAAATGGAACCTGGATACTTTACCGGAAGCCGAAACGAAATGTTTATTCGACTCCCTACAGGATGGGAAATTCCGCAACTTGTTTATTTTCGGCGAAGATCCCATTGGCTGTGCCACAAATCGGGTTTCCATGGAGAAAATGCTTAACAAGGCTTCATTTATAGTGGTTCAGGATTATTTTATGACCGATACCGCTAACGCCGCAGATCTAGTGTTGCCTGCTTCTTTCCCCGCAGAGATTGGAGGGACTTTTACCAATTCCCAGAAAGTGATACAGGAGTTTGATCAAGTCATGCATTCACGTATTGAAATGAATTCTCTCTGCCAGTTAAGCGGGATCATGAAAGTTTTTGGAATCAGTTCTCCTGACCATCCAAAAGATATTTTAATGGAAGTTATAACGCTTTTACCCGAGCATAAAGAACACGGAAAATTATGGATGCAACCTAGCTGTGAAGAGAACAACAAACGTCATTTCGATTATGGCTGCGACTTCCTCGTTAAACGCTTCGACGAGGAATTTTCCCAGGCATTTAAGTAAATCTGAAATCCTAAATTTAATCCTATGAAAACCTTTAATAATATATCAGAGATCCTCGATTTTGCCATCGGAGAGGAGCAGGCTGCCATTGATTTCTACCTTCATCTGGCGGAAAAATCTACATCCTCCCAGATCAAAAAGGTATTCCAGGAGTATGCCGAAGAGGAAATGCGGCATAAAGCAAAACTGATGGGCGTTAAAGAGCAGGGCATGACCAGCCTTCAGGAAGAAAAAGTGAAAGACCTGAAAATAGCCGATTACCTGGTGGATGTAAGTGCCGCAGCCGATATGCCTTACCAGGATACCCTGGTGCTTGCCATGAAAAAGGAGAAAGCGGCATTTAAACTTTATACCATCCTGGCTGAACGTGCCGAGGACCCGGAAATCAAAAACCTTTTTTACCTGCTGGCCCAGGAAGAATCAAAACACAAGCTGCGCTTTGAACTGGAATATGATGATTTTATCCTGAAAGAGAATTAGGAAAAGGTGGATTTTTCATCATCATTCTCCTTTGTAGACTCCCCATTCTGTCAATCCATTGTCCTGCCACCGGAAACATCCATGGGAGGAGGAGGCAAAACAATAACTTTTTCATCTTTAAAAATTAAAAAATATCTCCACTGCATTCCCCAAAAGATTTCTATTTTTGAGCATAGAAAGACTTAAACCCATGCCCCGATCGAAAAACCCCTTGGATCCCAAGAAGTACTATTTTATAGAGACTTCCTTTAATCTGATGATGAAGCGGAGGGTTTATCAGGTCCTCCTGATTTCGAGCACATACGATGCCTTTATGCTGGAGGAAGATGGACGAATAGATGAAGCAATATTCATGGAATATGTTTCCCTGAACCTGCGCTATCCGCCACAATTTATAAAAGTAACCTCTGAAGAGGAAGCCTTTGATGTACTGGAGGATAAACGGATTGAACTGGTCATTTCCATGCTCAATATCGAGAAGGCTGACACTTTCGATCTGGCTATGCGAATCAAGGAAAAGTATCCCAAAATTCCCATTGTCGTCCTGACTCCATTCTCCCGCGAGGTCAATCTTAAACTCAACGAAAGGGATCTTAGCGCCATTGATTATGTTTTCAGCTGGCTGGGTAACGCCGACATCCTTCTGGCTATCATCAAACTGATAGAGGATAGGATGAATATTGATTATGATGCCAAATTGGGCGTTCAGGCTATTCTGCTCGTGGAGGATTCCATCCGTTTTTATTCAAGTTATCTCCCGAATATTTATAAAATCCTGTTGAAACAGTCAAAAACTTTCATGACTGAAGGGTTGAATGAACATCAGAAAATGCTCAGAATGCGAGGCCGGACAAAGATTCTGCTGGCCACCAACTACGAAGAAGCTGTTTCGATGTGGGAGACATACAAGAACAATCTCCTGGGCATCATCACCGATATCAGTTTTATGAGAGAGGGAGAGACAGATAAAACTGCCGGAATTAAATTTGTGGAAAAGGTCAGGGCTGAAGATGAATTCATGCCGGTACTCTTTCAGTCGACGGATACAGAATACGAGTCGCTTGCCCGGCAGCTTAAAGTGGGTTTCCTGAATAAACTTTCCAAGACCCTCTCCATAGAGCTCAGGAATTACATCAACGAATATTTCTCTTTCGGTGATTTTATTTTCATTGACCCGAATAATGGCAGGGAAATCACACGGGCAGTTGATTTAAAGTCATTGCAGGATAAAATATTTGAAATCCCCGATGCATCCCTGAACTATCATATGCAACGCAACCATTTTTCAAAATGGTTGAATGCCCGGGCGCTCTTCCCGATTGCTGAAATGTTCAGGGAGGTTTCTGTAAAAGCCTTTGCCAATGATATGGATGAGGCTAAACGTTACCTTTTCGATGCCATTACTGCCTTTCGCATTAACAAAGCACGTGGGGTTATCGCTGATTTTGACCGGGATCGCTACGATGAATATTTGCAGTTTGCACGTATTGGTGAAGGTTCCATCGGGGGAAAAGCGAGGGGATTGGCTTTTCTTGATTCATTGATTAAAAGAAACCGGCTTACAGATTTTTATGAAGATGTCGTCATTTCTATCCCCCGGACTGTCGTGCTGGGAACGGATGTATTTGATGAATTCATGGAAGAAAACAATCTTTTTGAAATAGCCTTGTCCGACCGTAGCGATAAGGATATTCTCGCCAGGTTCGTAAAAGCAAGGCTGCCCTTCAGGATACATGAAGATCTCTATACATTTATTTCCTGTGTCAACAGCCCGATCGCCATCCGTTCCTCCAGCCTGCTGGAGGATTCCCACTACCAACCATTTGCTGGGATTTATTCCACTTACATGCTGCCAAACATCAAGTTCAATGAAAGAATGATGATTGAAAAGCTCAGTGAAGCGATAAAAAGCGTGTATGCTTCAGCTTATTTCAAAGACAGTAAATCCTATATGGCAGCCACCTTGAACATGGTGGATGAAGAAAAAATGGGAATTGTCCTTCAGGAGGTCACTGGCCGACCTTACGGAGATCGGTTTTACCCCGCCATATCAGGAGTTGCCCGGTCCATCAATTTTTATCCCATAGCCCCTGAAAAACCTGAGGACGGCATTGCAAATATTGCTTTCGGACTGGGAAAATACATCGTGGATGGAGGGATGGGGATCAGATTTTCACCTCAATATCCCAGGAAAATTTTACAACTTTCCACCCCTGAGCTTGCCCTTAGCGAAACACAGAAAAATTTTTATGCCCTGGATCTCCGGCCGGAAAGTTTTTCCCCAAATATTGATGATACCGTAAATTTGTTGAAGCTCAGAATTAAAGATGCCGAAGAAGACAATGCCATGAAACTCGTTTCTTCTACCTTTGATTACGACAGTCACCAGCTCAAGGAGGGGACGATATCACCGGGTAAAAAAATCATCACTTTTTCACAGTTGCTGAATCATGACACCTTCCCACTGGCAGAAATTCTTCGACAGGTTCTCGAGATCGGTCAAAGAGAAATGAGTAAACCCGTGGAAATTGAATTTGCTGTTAATCTTGATCTTCCGAAGGGAGAGCCCAAGGTCTTCAGCTTATTGCAAATCAGACCCATTGCCGGCAGGGATGAGACAGTCAAACTGGATCCTGGAAGTATAAACCCTTCCGAATCGCTTTTGATTTCTAACACGGCTTTGGGAAACGGGATCGTGAAAAATGTTCATGATATTGTATATGTGAAGCCCAAGGCCTGGGATGCTTCAAAAAGCGCTGAAATAGCCAATCGCCTGGAAACCCTGAATGATCAGTTCATCCTCGAAAAGCGGTATTATATTCTGGTTGGCCCGGGTCGCTGGGGATCCAGCGACCCCTGGTTAGGCATACCGGTGAAATGGCCTCAGATCAGTGCCGCCCGTGTGATTGTTGAATCGGGCTTGGACAACTACCGCATCGATCCCAGCCAGGGAACCCACTTTTTCCAGAATCTGACTTCTTTCAGGGTGGGTTATTTTACCATCAATCCCTATATCAAGGATGGTTTCTACGACCTGGATTTCCTGTCGGCTCAGCCTGCAGCTTTCGAGGATGAATATATCCGCCACGTGCATTTCGAAAAATCCATCCGCATCGAAATCGATGGTAAAAAAAATTTCGGGGTTGTTTACAAACCAAGCAATAGAAAAAATTGAGTCTTGATTGATTACTTATCTTCTGAAATGGTGATTATAACCATTTTATAGTAACACTCCGACAATAGTTTTCCCAGCTTTTTCCAAAAACTTTCGATAGGATTTTTTCCTCCTTAGGCGAATAGATTCTGGATCCGAAATAAACAATAATTCCTATCAATACTCCGAGCCAGGTATTGCATAAAAAACCTATCCAGGGAATCACAAGAAACGCTACTCCGGTGTACAGAGGATGCTTCACAATGGAATAGGGTCCACTTGTGATAAGTTCTTTTCTGGGGATTTTGGTTAATATAAGATAAACGGTCCAAAACCAGACGATTATTCCCAAGATAAGTATAATCACCGAAGTCCAAAAAAGTGCATTTTGTGGCCCTCCAACTGAGAAAGCCAAGGGGAAGGTAAGGTTTGCAACGATACCGGCGATCAAAAAAGGCATGGTAAAAATTCCAATTTTCCTTCCACTACCAACAAGGATTTTTAGTTTCATAATTTTGAATTAATGGTGTAATTAAAATTAATTGCCACATTGCCTTTAATCATTGACCAAACCGGACAATATTTATCTTCGGCAAGCCCAATAACCTTTTTTAAATCCTCCTGTTTTACATCGGAAGATTGTATTTGAATATCGATCTCAATACTCTTAAATCCGGTAGGATGTTCTTCATTCCGTATGCCTTTTGCTGAAATTTCAAATCCAGAAATTGATTTTTGCATTTTTCTTAGAAATGTAATCATTGCAGATCCCAAACAAGATGAGAAACTTAATAGCAAGAGTTCGAGAGAAGTATATCCCAGGTTGTCGCCCAATGGTGGGATATAGTCAATTGAAATAGGGTTTCGGCCATCAACAAAGCCTGAAAAATTTAACTTGTCGTTTATTAGTTTAATCGTTGATTTTACTTCTTTTGATTTGTCTGTCATGGCTTGCAGTTTGATATGGTCCTAAATTTAGGTGAAATATAGCTTAAAAAGGAAGGATCAGACATTTCTTAGGGGTAAGATTCCCCCTTGCCTACTCGCACTTATTTTTGGCAATGTCTTTTTTGTAGTTTTTTATCATTTTACCGAAGTCTTTATCTTTTTTACGTCTTTCAATAACCGTTGAGTCAAAATGAGCTTTCTCTCTTTCCATTTTCATATAATTCTCATAAGAAGCTTTATCTAATTCTCCTTTTTCAACAGCTTCAATCACAGAACAACCTTTTTCATTCGTATGGGTACAATCTTTGAACTTGCAATTTTGAGCATGTTTGAAAATCAAATCGAATGTGATTTCTAATCCGCTGGTTGAATCGGCAATCCCTACTTCTTTCATCCCTGGATTATCAACTAATATCCCACCGTTTTCAAGTACTATTAATTCCCTATGACTGGTCACGTGTCGCCCTTTATTTGTCCTTTGGCTGATGGTATCTGTTCGCATCAAGGATTTGCCTGCAAGATTATTCAGAAGAGTGGATTTCCCGACTCCAGAAGAACCAAGCATACAATATGTTTTACCTTTTTCAATAATCTTTTTTATTTTATCGTAACCATCTTGTGATGCGTTACTTATTGCAATAATCGGAACATTCTTAATCCGATTTTCTATTTTCTCGCCTATCTCAGAAAAACGATGCTCATCTATTAAATCAATCTTACTAAGCACTATAATGGAGCTTATGTTCGATGAATTACAAATGGTGAGGTATCTTTCAAGTCTATTGATATTGAAATCCCGGTCAACCGCCTGCACTAATAACGCGTAATCAATATTTGTCGCTATCATTTGAATCTCTCCGAATTGTCCGATCGCTTGTCGTTTAATAATTGAAAATCTCGGTAATATTTTATGAATAACTGCAAAGTTTGAATCATACGTTGTCAATGCAACCCAATCTCCAACGGCTGGAAAATCTTCACGACTAACAGCCGAAAATCTCATATTTCCAGTTATTTCAGCTTCAAATTCAGCTTTAACTGTCTTGATAATATATCTTTCTTTATGTTCTGCAATAATTCTTCCTATCTCAAAGTCATTAAGGTTATTCTCATTCCTTAACTTCTCAAGTTTATCATTATATCCTAAATCTTCTAATTTCATCATGTATTCTTGTTTGAGAGTGTTTCCTATTACTACCGCCAAGGGTTACGGCTATGAGCAGTGGCAGGTTTCGGAGCTGCTTCTGTATCAACCGTTATGAATCTTGATGCGAATTGATACGCTTGATATACCACTACAAATCCTATGGGATATGACCGCTTGCTCTGCCTTGGCGATTTTTGTTATTTATCTCATTATCAATCAATTTTATTATACTGACTTCCTTGGGTTCGAACAGATGCATTCTTTTACAAGCTTTGGCTTTATCGTTAGTATATGCTGTTGTTTAACCTGCATTTTCATAACTCTTTTTATAGTCTTGTCGGCTTAAAACTGTGTCAAACAGACCAACATCTTCTCCCAGGTGTCTATTGATTTTGATATATACTAAACTGGTATCTTCGTAACGTTTGAATTTGTAAACGGCATCATTCATTAAAGCAGAGTTGAACACTCCAAGACTTACCAATAACTCAAAGTCCTTGACAGAAAGTCCTGTTACCTTTTTGAAAAGTCCTGGTTCTAATTGCGTGATTACATCTTTAAGGCTTCTTTCTCGATAGTCTGTCAAATACATAAACACTGGTATTCTTGTCGCAAACTTGATTAGCTTCTCTTGGATTTGTTTTCTCAGGCTTTTGTAATCCTTTTCTTCGTCTGAAAGTTCTTTTTTCTCTTTCTTGGTCAATTCCCGGTCGTTGGCTTCTTTTTTTGCTTTTTTAACGGCTTCCGATTTGTTGATAATGGTTTCAATATCCTGATTCAAATTCCTGAAGCCTTCAATGCTCATTAAAGCTTTCATTGCTTCTTCATTTGCCATCAGTCGGGCAAGCGTGCTGTTGTCCACATTCACGAGCAATGCACTTTCCCAACGTCTCGCTAAGAGCGTTGCGGTTGTTCCACTCATTGCCATATCCAAAATTCCCGCGGCATCCACTTGCTTCATTGAACTGCCGTCATAAGCCAATACAGGCAGGAAGTTTATAAACTCAGCAACTTTTGCTTCGGGGTTCGATTCGTTTACATTCAACCGGCAACTGTAATCGGCTATTTGCCTTAATGCACGGTCGGGGGCAAAGTCAAAAACGTAACATTCTTCTTTTAGGATTTCTTCTTTGTTGGGCGATTTGCTGTCGGGGTTTTTAATAACCCAAGGCGTTTGTACACGGAATGCTGCCTGAAAGTAGGTTTCAGGACTGGAAGAATTACGCAGCATAAAAATTCCTGTCCAAGGTTTTACCGATACGCCTGTAGTGAGTTTGCCACACGACAGAGTAATTGTTTTGGATTCCAAAGGATTGTCAGTCATTGCATCTAAAACTGGGGGCAATGCGTCTATTCCAATTCCTGCTTGTGTTCCTGCCGCAACTACCACTTTGTAATCGTGGTAAAATATATTTTGTCTTCTTTCAAGTAATAAGGCCATTGCGTTACAAGCTGCAACTGTTGGCAAAAACCAAAAAGTGTGATTTAATACTTTCAGCAATGGAGCGTGTGAAAAAGGCAAAGGCGGTTTTTTTGCTCCCATTTTCAAATGGTCAACTGTGGTTTCGCTGAACGAACCCCGAATTAAATCCAACCATTTTTGTACTTCATCTTCGTATTTGAAACGTGCTTTTCGTCCTTCGCCTTCGGCTGAAAAGAAAATATTTAAATCAAAACCGTCAAACTCACCTTGCATTGCAATTTGGCGAATGGAATCGGGCAATTGATAAGTGAGCATTACCATTCTTGGCAAAGCTGCATAAGGATTTGGTCCTTTTGAATCGTCCCAATTTTCTTTTGCCCTTTGTTCGTCTGAATAGGTCCAATTGAAAATTTGTTCTTCAATAAACTCGCCTGAACTGATTGCCCGAAAGGGAGTGCCTGACAAATACAAATAATGATTGGTACTGATGGGGATAATTTTCTCTAAGTGCTCTGCTTTATCTTCTTCGGCAATCCCTTCTTTCTCTATCTTTTTATATTCTTCAATTTCTTTTTCGGCTTCTAAATCTTTACCGAATAAATCTTTGGCATTTTCCCGCCAGGCTCCAAAATGGTATTCGTCAAAAATGATACAATCCCAAACCGTGGCGTGTACCCATTCATTTTTGATTTTTATACCGCCTGTGTTGGTGTTTTTTCCTAAATAATCCTGAAATGAACCGAAACAAACCAAAGGTTTTTTCAAGTCGATATCTTGCTCCGATAATTCATCAGCGTGTTTGGATATGAATTGCCAACCTTCAAAATCTTCGTGAGATTGTAAATCTTCTTTCCAAGCATCTTCAACGGCTGGTTTGAAGGTTAGCACCAACACTTTTTTCCAACCCATTTTTTTAGCCAATTGGTAACTGGCAAAGGTTTTCCCGAAACGCATTTTGGCGTTCCATAAAAAATGGGGCGTTCTGTCTTTGTTTTCTTTCTTGAAACTTTTGAAATAAGCAATGGTCTTGTTAACGGCGGTTTCCTGTTCGGGGCGCATACTGAAGTTAAGCACCCGGTTTTCATCAGTTTTTTCGCCTGTTTTGATTTGGTGAATAGCTTTGCGTAATTCATTTAACGTGCATTTAAACCATTCTCCGCTTTCGTTTCCAATTTTCCATTCTTTCAATAATCGGTGTACCTCGTGGTCGGTAAAAGAACTGCCATCCCGTTTCATGGCCGATTCTTCAAAAACAATACTGTATTGAATGGCAGCCGTGCCTAACTGTTCTTTGATACGTGTTTTTGCATCACGGTCAGTAAATCCAATTTTAAGTAAACCCTTATGCGTAGCCACACCCAGCAATTCATAAGCATAAATGGTTGGATTAGCGGATGGTCGGGGTGGAAAAAAATCTTTCTTACTCATTTCAATAGTTTTCTGTTTTCAACCTCCAGTAAAATTTGCATTTGTTGAATGGAAATTTTATTTAACCGAATTAAGCGTTCAGGTTGAGGCATATTTTCATTAATAAAAACCGCATTGAGATTTTCTAAATTAGCTAAGCAAATCAATTGATTGATAGATGCATAATCTCTAATATTTCCTTTCAAATCGGGATTGGCATCCCGCCATTGTTTGGCTGTTATGCCGAACAAAGCCACATTTAGTACATCTGCTTCACTGGCATAGATGATGGATGTTTGAACCTTTGTAAGCTCTTCGGGAATCAGGTTTTGATTGATGGCATTGGTATGTATGCGATAGTTTATTTTAGTGAGTTCCCGCTTGGCTGACCAACCCAATTGTTTTTGCTCATCTTCTTTAAGGCGCTGAAATTCGTTGATTAAATAGAGTTTGAAAGGAACACTTATTGCCGAACCGAATTCAAAGGCGATGTCTTTATGTGCATAAGTGCCGCCATACTTGCCTTTTTTAACAATAATCCCAATGGCATTGGTTTTTTCTATCCATTCCGAAACACTCAATACAAAACCAGGCAAGCCCGCTTGCATTTTAAAGTGGTCAAATTCCACCACTTTAAAATCGGGATTGTGAATGAGTTCCCAAGTGCCTAAAAATTCAAGCGTATAACGGGTTCTAAGCCAGTTTTTAATAATATCGGCTGCACGACTTTCGCTTTCCTTGGCATTGGCCATATCGGTTAGCGAAATATAATCTCGATCTGCTACCGTTATGATGCTTATATCTGATTTTTCAACTGTTATTTTTGCCATAAGTCATGAAAATCTTTTAATCCTGAAATTCCTGCTTCTGATAATGGTCTTTAGGTGTGTCCAAGTCAATTGTCTCCACAATGCGGAGACAATTTCAAAATCCGGAAAAGTCTCTGAAAAGCGGAGACAATGCCTCAATTGTTTTTCGCTCCAGCCATTTCCGAATTCTGCTGTTAATTGTCGTGCCAGCGATACGACAATCTCTTTGCCATACTCGGCTCGTTGATTTTGCAACACTTCTTCATTGATTCGCTTGCCTATTTGCCAATACAGCATACTCATAGCCGAATTAACGGCCACAGCCACTTGCTGCCGGCCTTGTGCTATTAAATCCTTTATTTCGGTAAACAAAGGATGGGTGGACGGTTGGGGTGGAAAAAATTCTTTCTTACTCATCTGAATCGTCATTTTGTGTTAAATCCATCGGACGAATCATACTTTCAATAAAAGCAATTTCTTCTTCCGTTAAACCGTATTTTTTGTAGAGTTTTTCGTCTGTCCAAACTTTGTTGAAATCCTGCATTGGCACGAAGGAATACACCTTCTTCATTGCATTTTGTGTATTCTTAATGAGTAAAACCAAAAATCTAAAAAAACGAGTACTTATATATTGAGCAACATTTTCAGCCTTATTTTTTGAAGTAAAAGGACCAATAACTAAATATGATTCAGTGCAACAAGAATTTGGTTCACCAAGAAGTGGTACGTTTACAATCTGGTGTGGAAAAGTCTCACCTGCACCGTATGCCTTTGAAATGTATACTTTGTAACCTTTAACCCAATCTAAATTCTTTTTTATTTGAGATTTATCAATATAACCAATGCCTTCTCTTTGCCATCCATAGTAGTAAAATTGTACTGAATCCATAAATGGTTCTTTTTTGTATTTCGGCTTGACTCTTTTATAACTTCCTTCAACTCGAACATCAAATCCAAAAGGGTCGTTTGCACTAATAATATCAGCAAAACTCTGTTCTTTTAACTTTTGGACTTTTCTTAAAATAGAAATTGCATCATTGTATCTAATGAAAGTTTCTGCTCCTTTTTCAAGTAAATCTCTTTCCTCACTTGATATGATTTCGTCACCTTTATGGGTATGAACGTTACATTTTCCCTTATGAGTTCTATCCCATAAAAAATAGCAAACTCCACCTTTTATCTCTACGCCTGGAAAACAATCAGAAGCATTGGGAAAATCGTGCATTTCCTTTATTCGATTGTCATTTAACATTTCTGCTCGGAACTCATCTACTCCACGACCACCTGTAAACCAACGTGCAGGTATAATCATTGATAGATAAGTGGGATTTAGTTTTTTCGCTTGTTGTATAAACTTATGATAAATAGGAATTGCACTTGAGCCTGTGCCACCACCATCATTTAATTGATAAGGCGGATTTCCAACGATAACGTCAAATTTCATATTGAATAT
>CAYSAU010000001.1:178673-222055 GCA_964429135.1 uncultured Prolixibacteraceae bacterium
CATTTAATTGATAAGGCGGATTTCCAACGATAACGTCAAATTTCATATTGAATATGTTGTAAGGTTTGTCTGTGTGAATAAATTGGTAAGCGTATGTTTCAAGTTCTCCGCCTCTGTCATAAACTTCTTTGGTGGCACCACAATATTTACATTTTTCGCTTTCCCAAATGTGTTCAATTCTTTTATGAATTATGTTTCCCTGCTCGTCATCAAAGGTTTCACAAATAGAGTATTTGCCATTGGCGGTTTTGGAGCAATACACACTTCTGCGAGAAAGCAAAGCCGTTAAATCGGTAATGGCAATGCCGTACAATTGTTGGCTGAAAATGTGGTTAATGCGTTCTTGCTTGTCGGGTATTTGTAATTCCAAGCCTTTCGTTAATCGTTTTGCCATTTCGCGCAAGAACACGCCACTTTTAGAAACAGGGTCTAAAAACCTGGCGTTGGGGTTGCTCCACAATTCAGCAGGAAGTAAGTCCAAAACATCATTCACCAAACCGGGTGGGGTAAATACTTCATCGTTGCTCAAATTGGCAAGGCAGGAAAGTACATCGGGGTTATAGTTCGTTTGTATCATCTTCGCCAAGTTTTAAGAAATGAACAAGCGGAAAATCTTTTACAGGCTCGTCAATGGCAGCGGCATTTCCTTCATCGTTAAAAAGCGAGAACTGATGTGTTTTCTCCACCAAAAATTTAAACATATAATCTCTGCGTTTCAACATAGAACCATTTACGGCACTCCATTCTGAAAATACAATGGGTTGTTTGGTTTCGGGATTGGTAAAGTCTAAAGCATCACCCCAAAGAATATTTCTTCCAAGAAGAAACTTTACACTTCTTCTACACTCATCTTTACAATTGTCTTTAAAAAGCGAATTGTATTTTTCGTCAAATATTGTAAAAAGTCTTTTCCTGCATTCCGCTGCATTGTCTTCTAAAATATCAACGCCGTAAATGCTCGTGATAGCAATCACCGAATAGCGTTCCCACTCAATTTGGCTTTTGCTGTATCTGCTGTCAACAACAGCTAATTTTCGTCTTAATACTTCTGCTAAAAAGTTTCCGTTGCCACAAGCAGGTTCTAAGAAACGGGAGTCAATGCGTTCTGTTTCGTGCTTTACCAAATCGAGCATCGCGTTTACTTCCCGTTGGTTAGTAAAAACTTCCCCGTGGTCGGCAACCCGTTGTTTGGATTTTACCTGGTTGTCTGTATTTATATCTTCTGTCAATTCAGTTACTTGTATTTTAATATTTTCTGTCGTCTAAGTTACTTTTTTCTGTTCACTTTTCTGTTGGTGCGCTTGGCTTTTTTACCTTGACCGATAACGCCTCGCTAACCACAATTGGGCTTGTCCTCCCAACATGATGTGGGAGGCATCAAAATGGGGTGATAGCCGAAATGTCGCGATTCGTGCACAGCTAATGTTTTTAATCGTAAGGTAATAGAATGGAGTAACAAATCTAAGCAATCCCCATATCATAAAAAAATCAATTTCTTATCGATGATTGGATGAGATTTTTATTAACAAGCGTATTACCTTTTTACTTTCACCGGATTAAGCAGAAAAACCTGTTTATGTCGTACACAAAAATCTGGGTGCATGCCGTCTGGGGAGTTAAAGGACGGCATACCCTTCTATCGAACGGACATCGTCAGCAATTTCTCGACCATGTTAAAGAAGTAGTATCTAAAAAAGAGATAGAGATCAGCCTGATCAATTGCTGGGTTGATCATGTTCATTGCCTGATCCGCCTGAAACCTGAACAGAATATCGCGGAGGTGGTGCAGCAGATTAAAAAAGAAGCTGCTCATTGGATAAACGGAAATCACCTGGAGAAAAAAAGATTTTTATGGTCAGGAGAGTACTATGTGGCTTCTGTCAGCGAAGGTAACCTCAAAGGGGTGAAGCATTATATTGCTGGGCAGGAACGCCAACATGCCCACAGAACCTATAAAGAAGAACTGGCCGCCTATTTTGAATCGTCTGTTTCCCCTGAATTCAACACCCTGATGTTATGAAAACCACTATCCTCGAACCCGGGAAATGTTATCATATATACAACCGGGCACGTAATGGAGATCCATTGTTTGCCAATGATGAAGCCTGCAAATTCTTTCTCAGACTTTATAAAACCCATATAGTTCCCGTGGCCGATACATACGCCTACTGTCTGCTGAAAGATCATTTGCATATTCTCTTACGCATAAAAAAGGAGGTGAACGGAAGTGTATACCGCCCCTTTGCCTTGCTGTTCAATGCCTATACCAAGGGGTATAATCGGATGAACGGGAAACAGGGCAAACTTTTTCAATTCAAGTTGAAACGCGTGGAGATCAGCAAGGATCCCTGTATCTTTGATATGGTCAGGTATATCAATCAGAATGTAAAGAAACACAAGCTAACGGAGAACTTCATCCATTACAGGTTCTCTTCTTACAGGGCGACTGTGACAGTGAACGAGTCGTTGATATGCAAGAAGGAAATGATACGCCATTTCGGCAGCAGGGAAAATCTTGTCGATAAACTCGGAACTGAAGTGGATGAAAAAAAAGTCAGATTGTTTATTTTAGAGGATTGATAAGGAAAGTTATTCCATGGAATTCCGTTATCTTAGCTGTCTATGCGACAGATACGCTTTCTTTTTTTTACCTGCATGTTTTGCCTGTTCTTGCCGCGATTAAACGCCCAGGAAATGCTGAATCTTTGCGGACAGGTACTGGATGATGAAAGCAGAACTCCCCTTGCTTTTGCGGCTGTCTCCCTGACACATTCAAGCCTGGGAACCATTACCAACGAAGATGGAAAATTCCAACTGAACATTCCGCTCAGGTATAGCAACGACAGCCTTCTGATTGCCTATCTGGGTTATCAAACCCTGAAATCTCCTGTCTGTCATATTATGGGTTGTTCCACTCTTTTTTGTTTGAAACCTAAAGCAATCCAGTTGTCTGAGGTTGAAATCCTGGGGTTGACCCCTGGAGAAGTGATTCGCAGGGCAGTGCAGCGTATCCCGGAAAATTATGGAAGGGATTCCCTTGTCCTCACAACCTATATCCGGGTGCAGAAAACAGCAAACAATAAACTGGCTGAGTATGCCGAGGCCATAGTGGAAAACTTTAAGGATGGGTATTATACGTATCCGCGGTCAGAAATGAAGGAAAAATTCAAACGCTCTAACCTTCCCCATCTCTTTAAAGGCCGGGTGATTTCAGATACCAGTCTGGTCAATTCGCTCGAAGATATCGGTAAGGAGGCTACCTGTCTGAGTTGTAATTTCAAGGAAGATATGGTTGAATTTTATCATCAGGGCATTCTTGATGAAAAGGAATTTAAAAACTATGACTTCAGGATGTTGGAACAATTCCATCCCGAAGATGGAAAACTGTACAGGATTACCTTTGACCAGAAAGACCATGCAAATATTTCGGGCTGGAAAGGAGAGCTTCTCATTCAGGCAGCGACTTATGCAATCCTCCGGATTATCATGAAGCCCAGTTTGAAAGCATTTAGCCATTACGAAAAAACAAAATACAATCATACTTTTTCCATCCTTGGTACCCAGGGATGGATCAAGGAAATGCCAATGGGTGAGACCCGTGTTACATACGCCAAAAAGGGAGGACAATGGTGCCTCAGCAGCATTCATAACGATTACTGGATGGTATATTCACTTCCGGCAACCGGAGCCAGATTCAAAGCAAGATATAAGAATGATGTGGTCGTCACCGAGGTAAGCCGTGACCCGGAAATAATCAGAAATTTCAAAGGAGATAAAACACTGGGTATCGGTCAGCGTTGGGATCAGATAAGCGGTAAGCCCGATCCTGAATTCTGGGCGGGATACAACTACCTACCCGTTGAAGAAAAACTTCAGCAAGAACTCTCAACATTAAACCACTGACAGCTTCCCGACTTACGGCAAGTCCATATTATACTGTATGACCATCTCCATGGAGTTAAGTTCCAGGGCGACCATATTGCCGAAACCTGACCTGCCGGATATATAGGGGCCGTTATCGATATCGATGAATTTATAATACTTATTTTTGATTGCCAGGGTGATTAATTCCATATTCACCGGGACATGACCGTGAATGATCCTTCTTCCTCCGATTTTTTCAGGGATGATCGGGTAATCGCGTAGCCACAGCATGGCTCTTTGATCCTCAAAGGGGTCTTCATTTTTAAAGTTGAGACCGGCATGGACCAGGACAAAGTCCTCGAGGGAAACAAAGTAAGTAAGTCTTTTCATCCATTCAATGTATTCAAACGGGATATCCTTGATGCGGTGGACGCCGAAACTCTCCAAGGTGGATTTTCCCCCGATATTCATCCAGGCTTTATGTTTACGGTTGCCAAAATTATGCCACCAGGAATTTACTGCTTTTTGTTCTGCTTCGTAAAGTTCCACCATAAAATCCTCATGGTTTCCTTTTAGTGGGGTGACATTGTATTTTTCTTTCTGCAGATTCCGGATAAAATCGATCACACCCTTGGAGTCAGGGCCTCGGTCGACATAATCGCCCAGGAAATAAAGTTCATCGGATCGCATGGGACGGATCAATTCATGGACCAGTGAACTCAAGGTCCGAATGCAGCCATGAACATCGGGGATGACCCAGCGTTTTATCATCTTATTTTTTCTTACCCTGGTTGGCTACTTCTTCCATCAGTTTTTTAATGACTTCAGGATCACCGAGGAAATAATCCTTTTGAAGTTTCATCGCATCATCAAATTCAAAAACATAAGGGATCCCGGTTGGAAGATTCAGCGAAACGATGTCTTCATCTGAAACATTTTTCAGGTGTTTGACCACCCCCCTGAGGCTGTTGCCATGAGCTGACACAATGATTTCCTTGTATTTCCTGAGGTCAGGTTCCATTTTTTCCTTCCAGTAGGGTAGGATGCGATCGACCGTATCTTTTAAGGCTTCAGTGGCAGGAATATCTTTAGGATCGAGATCACGGTAACGATGATCAAAACGCGGATGGCGGGGATCGTTTACTTCCAAGGCGGGGGGTCTCACATCATAGCTTCTTCTCCAGATCAGAACCTGCTGATCCCCGTATTTTTCAGCCATTTCTGATTTATTTAGACCCTGAAGAACACCATAATGTTTCTCATTAAGACGCCAGGTTTTAATGACCGGGATCCACAGTAAATCCATTTGTTCCAATACAAGCCAGAGGGAACGGATAGCTCTGGTCAGATAGGAGGTATAAGCAATTTTAAAATCAAATCCTTTCTGCTTCAGTAACTTCCCGGCCTCGATGGCCTCATTGATTCCTCTTTCAGTCAATTCTACATCCGTCCAGCCGGTGAAACGGTTTTCTTTATTCCAGGTGCTTTCGCCATGTCTGATTAAAACAAGTCTGTACATGTACTAAGTTTTGGGTGAGTGACAAAAGTACAAAAAATAGTCTTTATTTTCCTACCTTTGTCCAGCTTCAATATCAGCGCCTATGAAGACCTATAAACGCCTGAACAACATCCTTGGCTGGGTGGTATTTACTATTGCTTCCACGGTATATATCCTGACTTCGGAACCGACCATGAGTTTCTGGGATTGCGGGGAGTATATCGCTACGGCTTTCAAACTGGAAGTCGGTCACCCGCCGGGTGCTCCGCTATTTCAATTGATCGGAAGGTTTTTTTCACTATTTGCCTTTGGAGATCTCAGTCTCGTGGCCCGTATGGTCAATACCATGTCGGCACTGGCCAGTGGATTCACCATTCTATTTTTATTTTGGACGATCACGATGATTGCTAAAAAGATCGTCATCCGTCAATATGGCGAGATCGGGAACAGGACTTACGCGATTATGGGCGCCGGGCTGGTGGGCGCACTGGCCTATACTTTTTCGGATTCTTTCTGGTTCTCAGCCGTTGAAGGAGAAGTTTATGCCATGTCTTCATTTTTTACGGCCATGGTTTTCTGGGCCATCCTGAAATGGGAGGAAGTAGCCGATGAACGACATGCTTATCGCTGGCTGATCCTGATCGCTTATCTGATGGGACTCTCTATAGGAGTTCACCTGCTCAACCTTCTGGCTATTCCTGCCATCACTTTTGTTTATTATTTTAAAAAGTATCCAAATCCTAACTGGAAAGGGATGCTCATGGCCGGTTTGTTCTCATTTATTATCCTGGCCGTGGTAATGTATCTGATCATTCCCTGGATCATTAAACTGGCTGGTTTGTTTGAGCTTTTCTTTGTCAATTTGATAGGATTGCCCTTCAACTGGGGTTCCATCATCTATTTCGTCATGCTGATCTCTCTCATCTGTGCCGGTTTAATTTATTCGAGAAAAAAACTGAAACCATTGATCAATACCATCATTCTGGCCTTCACTTTCATTCTGATCGGTTATTCCTCTTTTCTTTTACTTATCATCAGGAGTAATGCCGACACTCCCATTGACGAAAACAACCCTGAGAATGCCATGTACCTTCTAACTTACCTGAACCGGGAACAATACGGAGACTGGCCACTGCTCAAAGGTCAATATTATAATGCTCCGGTGATTGGCCGGGAAAACGGGAATCCGGTTTACGAAAAGAACAAATCAGCTGGAAAATATACGATTAAGGATAAACGGGAAAAGGTGAACCCGGTTTATGATCCGAGATTTGTCACGATTTTCCCGAGGATGTGGTCGCAACAGGAAGAACGTCATGCCAGGGATTACGAACGCTGGGGAAGAGTCAAGGGAGTTCCCTTAAAGGTTAACCAGGGAGAAGGGACAGAAACGATAAACAAACCGACCTTTGGAGAAAACCTGGCATTTTTCTGGAATTACCAGGTGATACACATGTACTTTCGCTATTTCATGTGGAATTTTGCCGGGAGGCAGAATGATATTCAGGGTAATGGCGGAAAAGTGGAGGGAAATTGGGAAAGCGGTATTCCTTTTCTCGACAAAGCACGGCTTGGCTCCCAGGCAAAACCGGAAAGTCTGAAGAGCAAAGCACAAAACCATTTTTATTTACTTCCTTTACTCCTTGGCCTGATCGGTCTTGTTTTCACCATTCGGAAGGATAATCATAGTGCGTTCGTGATTTTCCTCTTGTTTTTTATGACAGGTCTGGCTATTGTTCTGTATCTCAACCAATATTCACCTCAACCTCGTGAACGGGATTATGCTTATGCCGGATCATTTTATGCCTTCGCGATATGGATTGGCCTAGGAATTCTTCAGCTTACGGATTGGCTGACCAAGAAACTAAATCCCCAATGGTCTGCCCTGACGGCAACCGTCATTTCCCTCATCCTTGTACCGGGCATTATGGCCCAGCAAGGATGGGATGATCATGACCGCT
The DNA here is from genome assembly GCA_964429135.1 of uncultured Prolixibacteraceae bacterium. Classification (GTDB taxonomy): domain Bacteria; phylum Bacteroidota; class Bacteroidia; order Bacteroidales; family FEN-979; genus CAZSDU01. Next base: position 185,997 of record CAYSAU010000001.1, read on the forward strand.
CTGATCGCTATACGGCCCTTGCCATGGCGGAAAATTATCTGAATTCCTGTGCTCCTAATGCCATCTTGTTTACCAATGGAGATAATGACACCTTCCCCGTCTGGTATGCTCAGGAAGTGGAAGGAATCCGTACCGATGTGAGAATTGTCAACCTGAGCCTGCTTAACATGGACTGGTACATTGATCAGATCAAACGCAAAGCCTATGACTCTGACCCTGTACCGATCTCAATGACAAGAGATAAGTATAAACAGGGTAATCATGATGTGACCTATCTCATCGAAGATCAGGGCTTAAAGGACATGTACATTGACCTGAAAACCTTGTTTAACATCATCAATCAGGATGAAAGCAAGTTGAAGATGAGTACGAGCCAGATCGGTATGATTGATTTTTTTCCCACTAAAAAATTTATGGTAACCTATGACTCGCTTTCGGTAACCGGTAATGGAACGGTTCCACCCCATCTTGCTGGCAGGATGGACACGATTCGATGGGAAATTAAACGCCATGCTCTGGAAAAGAGTAACCTTATGATTCTTGATGTTCTTGCAACCAACGATTGGAAGCGCCCTGTTTATTTTGTCAGCACCACCGGATCAGATACCTATCTTGGACTTGAAAAATATTTTCAGCTCGAAGGACTGGCCTATCGACTGATTCCGGTCAAGTCGAAAAGCCAGGACGGACAAATCGGCGAGGTCAATACTACCGTGGCTTATGAAAATGTGATGAACAGGTTTAAATGGGGAAATGTAAATAAAAAGGGAGTCTATATTGATGAAACCAATGCCCGCATGCTGATGAGTATGCGCAATCTATACAGCCGCTTAGCCATGGCACTGATACAGGAAGGTAAGACAGATTCGGCAAAACGTGTCCTTGACCGTTGCATGGAAGTTCTTCCCGCTGATGTCTTAGCCTTTGATATGTTCGTGGTTCCGATTGCTGAAGGGTATTACCAAGCCGGTGAAACAGAAAAGGCGAATGACATTGCAGAAAAACTAATCCGGGCTGCCGGCGATGAACTGGCTTACTATTTTTCTTATCCTGATCCAGATCTGAAGGATCTGGATGTCAATATCCAGCAATCTCTTTTTACCCTTCAAAGATTGACTGTGATCACGAAAGGAGTCAATCAGGAAAAACTTAATAAGGAAGCCGAAACAAGCCTCGAGAAATACTATAATCTGTATATCGAGAAGATTTACCAAAAGTAAAAGGATGCGCTTCATACGTCCGCCTTTATTTCTCAGGCTTTTCAGTCCGGAATTTCTGAATTGTCAGATCCCTGTCAAGGAAAAGGTGATTTACCTGACATTTGATGATGGTCCAATTCCTGAAATGACCCCTGATATTTTGAAAATCCTGGATGAATTCAAGGTGAAGGCTACATTTTTTGTCGTGGGTGACAATGTCAGGAAACATCCGGATATTTTCAGTCAGATCCTGGCAGCGGGTCATGCCATTGGAAATCATACTTTTAGTCATCTGAATGGCTGGCAAACTTCCACCTCTGCTTATGCAGATGATGTTCTCCGTTGCAATACATTCATCAACAGTGTGCTGTTCCGTCCTCCTTATGGCCGGTTCACCCCGTCCCAGTTTTTACTTTTAAGGAAACGTTTCCGTTTTATACTCTGGTCGGTACTGACCTATGATTTTCATCCTCAGACTACTCCTGAAGAATGTTTGAAAATTGCCCTGAGACATCCATTTCCCGGAGCCATAGTAGTCTTTCATGACCATCTTAAAGCAAAAAAAAATGTTCTTTACGCCTTACCACGCTACCTCGAAAACCTCAGCCATCAAGACTTCAGTTTTGCTGCAATCCCATATTGCTGATATCATCATGTTTCAGGATGATCTGAATAAAGGGATGCTTGATTTTCGGATTCGTTTTTTTGGTTTCACGATGCATCTGGATTACAGTATATTCTGATCGGCAAAACTATAGAAAGTGTTTTCCCCGATGATGAGGTGGTCGATTACTGAAACGTCAAGCATGTTCCCGGCTTCCTTGATTTTTCGTGTCAGCTTCAAATCCGACTCACTGGGGATGACTTGCCCTGAAGGATGATTATGACCCAGAATGATAGAAGAGGCATGGTGATCCAGGGCTATTTTGAAAATTTTTTTTGGATCGACCAGGGTGCCTGCAATTCCCCCCTCACTGATACTGCACTTTCTGATGATCCGGTTGGCCCGGTTCAAAAGAATGATCCAGAATTCTTCATAAGGACGGTCACCTATGGTGCTTTTCAGTATTTCATAGGCATCTTTACTGCTGCTTATCTTTTCCTTTAAAATAACTTCCGCTTCATTCCGTCTCCTGCCTAACTCAAGTGCAGCCAAAATGGTAATGGCTTTTGCTTTTCCGATCCCTTTGACCTGGAGAAGGTCGCAAACTCCCATACGCGACAGTTCCACAAGGTTATTCCTGGCTGTTCCTAAAATGGATTTGGCAAGATCCAGTGCGGAATCCTTTCTGTTACCTGAACCAATCAGTAAAGCCAGAAGTTCGGCATCGCTCAGGGAATGCCTTCCCTTCAGCAGAAATTTTTCCCGGGGACGGTCATCTTCTGCCCAATTTCGTATAGAGATATGTTGCGAATAGTTTTCCATATATTTATCGCTTAATCGGGTTTTGATAGAAAAGGTGATATATGAATCCGGTCAAGTTTTTAACAGACTTTCTGATTCCCGCAACACTAAGGGGCAGGGAATTGTCGTTAATATCAATAGAACTTGTTTCCTCACCATGGGAAAGGGGTGAACAACAGAGTATAAATACTGTACAAAAATGATAGGTAGTCCGATTCTTGAGTTGCAACGGGTTGATTCAACCAATGTTTATGCCAACTCCTTACTGGAGAAAGCCGATCTCAATGAAGGTACCGTGATATGGGCCCATGAGCAGTTTGACGGTAAAGGTCAGAACAGCAACAAATGGGAAAGCGAAGCGGGGAAAAATCTGACTTTTACCATCATACTTAAGCCGGTCTTCCTCCGTCCTGATCGACAATTTTTGCTAACCAAAGCCATATCATTGGGCGTTCTTGATTTCATCCGCAACTCCATGCGGATGTCAGATCCGGATAACACCTCCGAAAGGGCAGATAGATCCCCTCATGGTGTAGATGCTGGTGAAACCGTTTTTTGTATTAAATGGCCTAATGACATTTTTATTACCAAGCATAAAATTGCCGGTATTTTAATAGAAAATAAAATCATCGGCAATTGTTTGGAAGTATCTGTGGTAGGGATTGGAGTGAATATTAACCAGTCAGTTTTTAATCATAGCACTCCTTACCCGATGTCGATGATACATTTGCTGCACAGGGAAATAGAATTGAAAGCGGCGCTTCAGTCTGCCTGCAGGTCTATTGACCATTGGTATTCAATTCTCCGTGAGGGATTCATCAGTGAACTTGATCTGGCCTATAACCGTCATTTATTGGGATTTGAAGAATGGAGGAATTTTGTCAGCCATGGAAGTATTGTGGAAGGGAAAATTACAGGGGTTGACCCTCTCGGCAGGCTCCTCATAACTACCCGTGATGAACAGCTAATGGTTTATAATCACAAAGAGATAGAATATCTGCTTTAGTCTTTTTACAGGCCTCATACAACCAACAATTTACTTGTTGAATCTTTTTCCAAACGACAAACTCACATAGAGCGTAAGGAAAAAACTCTGCTTGGAACGGTAAGCCATAATGGCCATCGGAATGGGAGAGTAATCAAAAGTGGCTCCTACCTCCAGGGAGCTGATTTGCTTGTTTTTTACGCCAAATTCAAAGTCCAGCCCTGTCTTCAGATAAATCCCAGGGTGAAGGCCCAGTTGTGTGATCCCGGTAAGGAAAGAACCACGGCCATAAATATTGTCAGGAAAATGGATTTCAGGGTTATATTTCTCTTCGGTGATATCATAATCCGTATAACCACTATTCAGGTGGATGATGTACAGATAATAGGGCTTGGTGAATCCAAGCGAGAACCCGCCATAATATAACCATCCGAGTTGCACTCCGCCCCAGTATGGCTTACGGTTTAAAATATGTTCTTGACCGACCCCACCCCTTAAGAAAAATGCATAATTGTATTTACCATAGATATAACTTTTGGAATCCGAAAAATAGGGATTGATGGTTCGGTATTCCTTGACGGATTTATACGTGGAAAATTCAATTTCCCACATGAAATGACGCAGAGCAGAAATATTCTTGCCTTTTCTGAATTTCAAGCCCCAGCCGTTGGTGTGAAGAAGAGCTCCAAGGCTCCATTGCTTTTCAAAGAGCACATTATCTGGAGTGGTATCGGGTTCTGACTCATATTGTGCCTGGACAACCTGAATCGCGGCAAAGAAAAAAAATAAAGTCAAACAAATAAGAAAGCGTTGCATTGCCGGTAATTAATAAGCAAAGGTAAAAAAGAAAAAAAAATGGGAAGCCAAAGCTCCCCATTTACAAAAAAAATTAAAATATTTTTAGTGTCGTTCGATTTGATATCTTTGTCGTTCGCCATATGCAGCGCAGGAACGACTCGATGTACAAGAGGCAATAATGCCTAAAATAATCACGGCCAGAAAAAAATAAATGGTCTTTTTCATAATGTCAGGTTCCGGTTTTCGTTGAACTACAGTGCAAAATAAGTGGTTTTTAATGATATGAACAAGAAAAATCAACATTTATTGTATAAAGTTATCAACGTGACCTGGTTTATAACCTAATATGGATAATATTGACCCCAAACTGGAAGAGAGCTGGAAGCGCTTACTGATCAATGAATTCAGCAAGCCTTATTTCTTTGAATTGAAGAAATTTCTATTGGAGGAAAGGAAAAAATTTCGTATTTTCCCTCCAGGTTCGCTGATATTCAATGCCTTAAATCATACCCCTCTCGACAAAGTCCGGGTGGTCATGTTAGGGCAGGATCCTTATCATGGCTATGGACAGGCTCATGGATTATGTTTTTCTGTGCCGGAAGGAGTTCCCAAACCTCCCTCATTAATCAATATTTTCAAGGAAATTGAAAGCGATCTGGGAATTCCTCCTCCTGTTCACGGCAACCTCACAAAATGGTCTGATCAGGGGGTGTTGCTGTTGAATGCCACCCTTACAGTCAGAGAAAACCAGGCAGGTTCCCATCAGAACAGGGGATGGGAAATTTTTACCAATGAAATCATTGCTCAACTTTCTTTGCATCAATCAGGTCTCATCTTTGTGCTTTGGGGAAATTTTGCTATCGCTAAAAAATCCATGATTGACACTGCCAAGCATTTTATACTGACTGCAGCGCATCCTTCACCTTTATCGGCCCATCGCGGTTTTTTCGGTTGCAGACATTTTTCACGGATCAATCAATTATTGAAACAGATGGGAAAAGAAGTAATTGATTGGAAAATTGAATAAAAAAGGAACGTATACTTGATTAAGCAATATTGAGGAGGTGAGAAACTGGAAAATCATGATATGGAAGTGGATGTTGATGCTATCAATCTGTTTTTCTTTTTTTTACTGTACAAAAAAGGAAAAGGAAGAGAATATTGTCACGACTCCATATAACATCAATATCCCGAAATATTTCCCGACTCAACTCATGATCCCTTCAGATAATTCCATGACCATGGAGGGAGTGATCTTGGGGAGGTACTTGTTTTATGACGGAAGATTATCCGGCAGAACCCATGCTGATTCACTGATGAGTTGTGCTAGCTGTCACCTGCAGTCGAGGAGCTTCGAATGCGGTATTGATCACCCGGAATATTCCGGTGGTCATCCGCACGGGATCACCGGAGTGAAAACACACCATTTCATGATGCCCCTTATCAACTTGGTTTGGACCGATCATGGATTTTTATGGAATGGTTCAGTATATGCGGAGAATCCCGATCCTTCCCGAAGGAATCTGGAAGATTTAGTTTGGATGGGGATAGTGGCTCCTCATGAAATGAACGGTGACACCAACAGAACAAAGGAAGTTATTCAACACATCAAGGGTTACCCTGAACTTTTTTTCAAGGCTTTTGGCAGTGAGAAGGTGACTGCCAAAAATATGGGACGTGCCATTGCCCAGTTTATCCGTACCTTGATTTCTGCTGATTCCAAGTTTGACAGATTTCTGAGGGGTGAATACCAGCTTAATCCGGAGGAACTAAAAGGGTATGTGCTGTTTATGACGGAAGAAGGCGCAGATTGTTTCCATTGTCACGGAGGAGAGGGGAATCCATTGTTCACGACCAACCGTTTTTATAATAATGCCAAGGATTCCGTATTTACTGATCCCCGTGACCATTCAATGGTCAGCGGAAATGCTTCTGATATTGGGGCATATAAGGCTCCGACTTTGCGTAATCTCATCTTTACCTCCCCGTACATGCACGATGGCCGGTATAAAACCATTGACGAGGTGCTGGATTTTTATAGTAGTAAACTTGTTTGGTCTCCCTCAGTAAGCCCGCTGATGCATCATCTTAACCGGGGAGGGGTACGATTGACCCCGGAAGAAAAAGGCAACCTGAAAGCGTTTTTATTGACATTGACCGACAGCAGCTTCATTGTTAACCCGGCTTTTATGAAACCGGAAAAAATGCCTGATGAATGATTACTTTTCCCAATGCAAAAATCAATCTTGGCTTGAACGTTGTTGCCCAACGATCTGATGGATTTCACGACATTGAAACGGTTATCTTTCCGGTCGCGCTACATGATGCCCTCGAAATTCTCCCTTCCGGTAATGGCATGACCACATTCACTTTCTCCGGTCTTTCGATTCCGGGCGTCATCGAAGAAAACCTATGCTTCCGGGCACTGAAGGTGTTACAATCAGCGCTCTGTCATCCGACTGTCCTTAAAAAGGGTGGGCTTCTTCATGAGGCTTCGCCTCTCATCCCGGCATTAAACATCCATCTTCACAAGGTCATTCCCTTGGGTTCCGGACTTGGAGGGGGATCTTCAGATGCCGCTTATATGCTCAAAACCCTGAATGAATTGTTTGAACTGGGCTTATCGCCTGACCAATTGGCAAATTGTACGCGGCAATTAGGCAGTGATACAACATTTTTTATTGAAAATAAACCGGTATTTGCTTTTCAGAAAGGGGATTATTTTATCCCCGTCAGTTTATCCCTGAGCAGGTATAAAATAGTACTGGTAGTCCCTTACATTCATGTCTCCACACAGTTGGCTTATTCCATGGTCAGGCCTAAAAAGACTGGCAAATCGGTCAGGGAAATTATCCTCAGGCCTCCGGAGGAATGGAGGGATTTGTTGTTTAATGATTTCGAAGAGGCCGTGATGGGAAAACATCCAAAAATTAGGGCAATCAAAGATAAACTGTATTCCCTTGGAGCTGTTTACGCCTCCATGAGCGGAAGCGGATCTGCAGTTTATGGAATGTTTAATGAGCTTCCAGATACCCTTGATTTTTTTAAAGATTGTTTCACCTGGACATCAGTGATGGGTTAATCCTCCCGGGAATCAGTCATTCTCCATCAGGAATTTATTTTGGTGCTTTCTTTAGCAAAATCAGCGCGATGATCCCGAAAAGAATATTGGGTACCCACACGGCCAGTGTTGGTGGAAAATCACCAAAAGTTGCAAAGACAGTGGATATCTGCATGAAGAGAATATACATGAACGTCAGGGCAAGTCCGAATCCTAAGTGAAAGCCGATTCCTCCCCTAACTTTCCGGCTTGAAACAGATACCCCGATGATGGTCAGAATGATGGTTGCAAACGGGAATGCGATACGCTCGTACTTTTTAACCTTATATTTAACCACATCCGGATCGCCGCGTAATTCTTTTTTCTTAATGTGGTTTCTCAGGGTCATATAATCCATGATCTTCACTTCTTCAATGTCCTCGGTAAAGTCGGCCGGTTGAAGAGATAAAACCGTATCAAGTTTATTCCCTTTGTACAAGGTTTCTTCCATCCCGTGAAGATGACGAATAAAATAGTTGGACATGGTCCATCGCTGGTGAATGCTGTCCCAGGCTAAGCGGTCGGCCTTTAATTTATAAACCAGCTGACGATCTTTGAACTGTTCGATAGAAAACTTCCATCCCACATTCGTATGGGTATTGTAACTTTCGAGATAAATATAGGTTCCCGGGCTTATCTGCTTATGGATATTCTGATCACTGAATTCTCTCGGATCATTGATATATTGCTTTTCAAAAGCAAACATACCCTTGTTGGTGTAAGGGATGATAAAATTAGCCAGCAAAAATGACAATATTCCCAGTACGGTCGCGGAAATAAAATAAGGAAAGAGCATTCTTCGGAAACTGATCCCGCTGCTTAGGATGGCAATGATTTCCGAATCTGATGCCATCCGTGAAGTGAAAAAGATAACGGCAATAAAGGTGAGCAGGTAGCTAAAAAGGTTGATGAAGTAGGGGATAAAATTAAAGTAATAACTGAAAATTATTGCTTTTAAGGGAGCATCCCGTTTAAGAAAATCATCAATTTTTTCTGAGATATCAAAAATGATGACGATGAAAATCAAAAGGATAAGGGTGAAAAAGAAAGTCCCAAGAAATTTTTTAATGATATAGATGTCGATCTTTTTCATCTTCTTTGCATGAACTGTTTCGCCATTTTATCTTTCCAGGCCGAATACGTTCCCTGAATGATCTGTTTTCTTGCCTCTTGCATCATCCGGATATAAAATCCCAGGTTATGAAGGGTGGCAATCATGGCAGCAAGGATTTCCTTGGAGACAAAAAGATGTCGTAAAAACGCTTTATTATACTGTACATCAGCAAATACACTTCCCTCCTCATCCAATGGAGAGAAATCATCTTTCCATTTCTCATTTTTAATGTTGATGATGCCCCGGGAAGTAAACAGCATGCCGTTCCGGCCATTTCTTGTAGGGATGACACAATCGAACAGGTCAATTCCCAGGGCTATACTTTCCAGTATGTTGGCCGGAGTTCCTACGCCCATGAGGTAGCGGGGTTTATCATCAGGTAAAAGGGCACATACTTCACCGGTCATTTCATACATCATTTTAACCGGCTCTCCCACTGAAAGTCCACCAATGGCATTGCCTTGGGCATTCATCTCCGAAATGAATGCAGCGGATTCTTTTCGGAGATCGGGATAAATGCTTCCCTGAACGATCGGGAAAAGCGCCTGGGTATAACCATGCGGACAGCCTGTACGGACAAATTGTTCCATGCAGCGGACAAGCCATTTATGGGTACGTTTCATGGATTTTTTTGCATAGGAAAAGTCGCAGGGGTAAGGGGTGCATTCATCAAAAGCCATGATGATATCAGCCCCCAAGGATCTTTGGATATCAATCGCCCTTTCAGGAGTGAACTGGTGTTTGGAACCGTCAATATGCGATTGGAAAACGACACCATCATCGGTAAACTTACGTATATCTGCCAAAGAATAGATCTGGTAACCTCCGCTATCGGTAAGGATGGGCTTATCCCAACCGTTGAACCGATGCAAACCTCCGGCTTCAGCAATGATATCAGCGCCAGGACGGAGAAAAAGGTGATAAGTGTTACTGAGCATGATCTGTGCCCCGACTGATTCACGGAGGTCTTTGATATGTAGAGCTTTTACTGCACCGGCAGTGCCAACGGGCATAAAGGCAGGTGTTTCCACTTCTCCATGGTCAGTGGAAAGATTTCCGGCGCGAGCCGAAGATCCGGGGTCACGGTGAGCGATGGTGAATTCCATCAATTTTTTCACAAAGGTAAATTTTATTCCCCTAATATGAATAACTTTGCCTTTTCACCCTGTTAAACGATGTTAAATGCCTGAATCATTGATCGATCTTCGATTTCTCCCTTTGTCATCCTTCTTCCTTTTAACCTTTGTATTTCTTCTTCAGATGGTTTATTATTGGGTTATTTTCTGGCGGCTTGGCCGGTATCAGAAACAACATCCCAATACTCAGCAACAAGGTGTTTCAATTGTCATTTGTGCCCGGAATGAATATAAACACCTAAAGGAAAACCTTCCCCTTATCCTGGATCAGGATTACCCTGAATTTGAGGTAGTGGTTGTTAGCCATGCATCAGATGATGATACTGAATACCTGCTGACAGTGATGGGGGAAAAGTATCCAAGATTGAAGGTCATTACAATCAAACAAGAACTGAACTTTTTCAGCGGAAAAAAGTTTCCGCTTTCCATCGGAATAAAATCTGCCCAATATCAAAGGGTATTGCTTACCGATGCCGACTGCAAGCCTGCCTCCAGGGAATGGATCAGTCAGATGCAATCTGGTTTTAACGGGAACAAAGAAATAGTCCTGGGTTATGGACCTTATCACAGGGAAAAGGGCGTTTTGAACCGTCTGATCCGTTTTGATACCGTTCACATTGCCATACAATACCTTTCTTATGCTTTAGCCGGTATTCCATACATGGGTGTCGGGAGAAATCTGGCCTATGCCAAAACGGTTTTTTACCAAAACAAAGGATTTATTTCTCATTATAAAATCCGCTCCGGAGATGATGATTTGTTTATCAACAGGGTAGCGACCCGAAAAAATACTGCCATTATTATCTCCCCCGAAAGTTTTACTTTTTCTGATGCCAAGCAGACCTTTGGTCAATGGATTACCCAGAAAAAAAGACATCTTTCGACTTCCCAACATTACAGGTTTTCACATCAGTTTGTCCTGGGACTTTATTCATCCAGCCTTTTCTTTTTTTATGCCTTGATGATCATGTTACTTGGTTTGAACTGGAATGCTTATCCTGTTCTTGGTTTATTTGGTCTTCGCTTGATCACCCAGTACATTGTATGGTCAAGATGTTTAAAGAAACTGAATGAAAAAGATTTACTACCTTTCCTCCCCATTTATGAGATCATGCTTCTGTTTTTTAATACCGTGATCATGATTTCCAATATTTTCAGCAAATCCCGCCAATGGAAGTGATCCTTCATCTTACCGAGAAAGCCCAGCGCGATTACAAACTGGTGCAACAGGCCTTGGCTGATGGCAACCAACAGGCTTATGCTGAATTATTAAAAAATTACCGGGATTCTCTCTATTTCATGATGCTGAAAATGACAGGCAACCCAACTGATGCGGAGGACCTTACCATTGAAGCGTTTGGAAAGGCATTTAAAAATTTGTCTCATTATTCAACTGATTTTGCATTCAGTACTTGGTTGTTCAGGATTGCAGCTAACAATTGTATTGACTTTTTACGAAAAACCCGACGTATTCAATTTGCTGATGAAGGGTTCAGCAGCGAAGAAGAGGGAAAGACCGATTACCCGTCCAATATTCCTTCTGCTACCCTTGATCCGGAGGAGAAGGTCATTGAAAAACAAAAAATCGCCCTCATGCATGAAGTGGTTGAAAAACTTAAGCCCCACTATCGTAATCTGATTGAATTAAGGTATTTCAAGGAATGGTCGTACGAGGAAATTGCCACTGAGCTTAACTTGCCCATTGGAACCGTGAAAGCCCAGCTATTCCGTGCCAGAGAATTCCTGTTCCAGGTACTGAAGAATGCACAGGAAAAAATATGATTTTCTAAAACCTATCATGATGACATTCAAAGAAACGATTCTTCAGGGAATTCCTGATCAACTACCGGAAATCCGGGAATATGATATAAATATTAATCATGCTCCCGTTCGTAAGGATATTTTGAGCAATGAGGAGAAAAAGTTGGCAGTGAGAAATGCCTTAAGGTATTTTGATCGCAAGCATCATGCCCGTTTGGCTCCGGAATTTGCAGCAGAATTGAAGAAGTATGGAAGGATTTATATGTACCGTTTCAGGCCTGAATATCCCATGTTTGCCCGACCGATTCAGGAATATCCATTTCGTTCGGTTCAGGCAGCAGCTGTCATGCTGATGATACAAAACAACCTGGATCCCGCAGTCGCGCAACATCCGCATGAACTGATCACCTATGGTGGGAATGGAGCCGTATTCCAAAACTGGGCCCAATATCTGCTGACCATGAAATACCTGGCTGAAATGACTGATGAACAAACCCTGGCGATGTATTCAGGTCATCCCATGGGGCTTTTCCCTTCTCATAAAGATGCTCCCAGGGTAGTAATCACCAATGGGATGATGATCCCGAATTATTCCCGTCAGGATGACTGGGAAAAGTATAATGCCCTGGGGGTGACTCAATATGGACAGATGACAGCAGGCTCCTACATGTATATCGGGCCCCAGGGTATCGTTCATGGTACCACCATCACGATTTTGAATGCAGCTCGGATGAAAAGTTCAGGTGACATGGCCGGGAAAGTTTTTGTGTCGTCAGGTTTGGGAGGCATGTCAGGCGCACAGGCAAAAGCTGCCGTGATAGCCGGAGCCATCGGGGTCATTGCAGAAATCAATCCAAGGGTGGTTGAAAAACGTTTTACCCAGGCTTGGGTGGATGAAGTGTATTCTAACCTGGATGAATTGATATCCAGGTTACTCCATGCAAAAAAGAACAAAGAAGCAGTATCTCTAGCCTTTCAGGGCAATATTGTGGATTTATGGGAAAAACTGGCAGATAAAAATATCCGCGTGGAACTTGGATCGGATCAGACTTCTTTGCATAACCCCTGGTCCGGTGGGTATTACCCGGCAGGATTGACCCTGGAACAATCCAATGAACTGATGGTCAAGGATACTGTTGCTTTTCAGGAAGAAGTGCGGAAATCCTTACGTAGGCAAATTTCAGCGATCCGGAAAATGACAGATCAGGGGATGTATTTCTGGGATTATGGAAATGCTTTTTTGCTGGAAGCAGGCAGAGCAGGTGCAGATGTGTTAAAATCTGATGGGAGTTTTATCTATCCTTCCTATGTTCAGGATATTATGGGGCCATTGTTTTTTGACTATGGCTTTGGACCTTTCCGTTGGGTTTGTACTTCCGGAGATCCCAGAGACCTTAAGGTTTCGGATGAGATTGCTACCCGGGTCATGGAAGTCATCGCGGCGGATGCACCGGAAGTCATTGAGCAGCAGATGCGGGATAACATTCACTGGATCAGGGAGGCCGGAAAAAACAAACTGGTGGTTGGTTCACAGGCACGGATTCTTTATACCGATTGTGAAGGAAGGATAAAAATCGCTTCAGCTTTCAATGAAGCAATCAAAGCGGGAAAAATTTCAGCCCCAATTGTTCTTGGCCGCGACCATCACGATGTCTCCGGGACGGATTCACCCTATCGTGAAACTTCCAATATCTATGATGGTTCTTCCTTTACTGCTGATATGTCCATTCAGAATGTCATTGGAGATGCTTTTCGCGGAGCTAGCTGGGTTTCTATCCATAATGGAGGTGGAGTGGGATGGGGAGAAGTCATCAACGGAGGGTTTGGGATGTTGCTGGATGGAAGTGAGGAGGCCAGCCATCGCCTTGATTCCATGCTCTACTGGGATGTCAATAATGGCATTGCACGACGGGCATGGGCCAGAAACAAGGAAGCAGTGTATGCTATAAGCCGAGCGATGGAGAAGGAGCCAAGGCTTAATGTGACCCTGCCAAATTTTGTTGATGAAAAACTAATCTCAGAAATTTTTTAACTCACCAACTCTTTTCCTTCAATACCTGGGTCATGATGACACTGTCGCCCTGGTATTGCTTCATCTGTATGGTTCCATAATTGTTGCTGAGCCAGATTTCAAAATACCGGTCAGTCTCCCGGGGAGTAAGTGCCACATATTTTTTACTCATCTTAATGCACTTAAAAGTGCCAGCCGGAACATTGACCAGGGTGTTCAAAGAGAGTATCCTTGTGGTGATGGAATCATCTGGGGTAACATGGATATAGGTCGTTCCTGGGCGGGCGTCAATACTATAGTTGATCATCCTGTCAGCATAGAGGGAGTCATGAGCAGGTAACTCTCCCCAATCCACAGGCGTGCTAAAGAGATAATTGAGTGAAACAGCAGAATTGTATTTTCCGGGCAAGGTGGTTTTTTCTCGCCAGACCCCGTTACCGAGATCGTGCTCAATCTCGCGGATCATCTCCACCGTTGACCCGGTGGTGTCCATAATATCATAAGTTAACCGGTGTCCAACGGCTGCCAGGGTCATTAAAACGGTAGTGTCGGGTGAAGGGCTGATTCTGCCCATTGTCCCTTCAATGTCACGGGGATGCTCTTCACAGAAAGTCCCTCCGAACGCCAGTCCCATATTGGTTGTCGTGATCAGATAAGCAGATCCGGTGACATCCCAGTCAGAGCAGTTGTTGTTTTTCCGGATAGAAAAGAAGAATATTCCGTTAAAAAATTGCTGACCGTCTAGGATGAGTATGCCATCCGGGGTGTTCATGTAACCTGTCAGACTGTTGTTTTTGTTGTAAGTTAACAGTGAAACCCTTATCTCACTAACGGGGCCACTACTGGAATAGGGGAATGAACCTTTCCATTGTCCGATAAAATCCTTGATGGGAAAAACAGGGTCGGGTTCAGGATCATAACCTTTGACACAGGAAAAAAGGAATAGAGCAAAAATAGCAATCAGGATGGGAAAACAAATACAGCGTTTGATCATTTTTGTTTTTTTAACAGTTACGAAATTAATAAAAAAAACACAAGGTCGTAAGCATTCCACATTTTTGCTTTTTCTTTGACATGCATGCAACCATTTTTATCCTTATGTTATCATAACTATATCCTATCCCTGTCTGGCCCGGGTTAAAAGTTATTAACAGGTGTATTACCTTTTCATTTTTTCCGGATTAAGCAATAAGAATTGAAACGTATGCTGCTTTATTATTCAGACGATAGAATTATCAATGGTCTTACAAAGAAAGATGATTCTGTTATTCAATTCTTATATAGGGAATTTTTCCCCATAGTCAGGTCCATTGTCGAAAGAAATTCAGGTAACCATCAGGATGCTGAGGATGTATTTCAGGATGGATTAATCATATTATATAAACGTATCAATTCCCAATCATTTACCTTGCATTGCAGTTTAAAAACTTATTTTTATGCCATTTGCAAGCACATCTGGCTTCAAAGATTGGAAAGAAAGTGCCGTTTATGTTACCAGGCGGATATTGAAGTGCACGAAGATCAGGGAGATTATTCCGTGGATGCCTATCATCTGAAAGAGCAACAACTTGAAAAGCTGAGATTATACCAACATCATTTTCTAAACCTGCCAAAGGGTTGTCAGAAGCTGCTGACATTGTTTTTCAGAAAAATTTCTTTGAAAGAAATTGCCACCCTCATGGGGTATAAGGATGAAAATTATGCCAAAACGCGTAAGTATTTATGTAAAAATATGTTGAGAAAAAGAATTCTTAACGATCCGGATTGTCAACAGTTTCTTGAATATGATTGAACAGGAAAAAATAGCTGAATGGATAGACCGGTATAATAACCATGATCTTTCCGATACTGAAAACCATCAGTTTTCTTTATTGCTGTCTAAGCATCCAGTATTAAAAGCAGAGGTGAAAGTTGATCAAGAATTGAATGTGGTCATCGGGGATGAAGATACGATGATATTGATACAAAAGCTGGAAAAGATAAGAAAATCAATGCAAAAAACCAACTCCCGGCATACGCATTTTCTGCTTGCGGCTTCTTTTCTGATTCTTTTGGCCAGTGGAATTCTTATCTTTTTATTTTTTTGTAAGCCGAAAGATTTTTTAATCCCGACAACAGTGCAGGAAGGACAGGAGAGCAATGCCACAAAAGGCTTGAGGGAAACAATACCCTGTCTGGATCCTGGAGCAACATTCACCATAAACCCGGTTGAAAAGCAAAGAAAAACGGAAAGAATGAAGAACATGATTGCCAGATATGAAAAACTTCCCGAACTTGAGTTATTCATCGGGGTTACTACCAGGGCAGGCATGATTCACCTTTCCTCACCAATAGCCCGCTTGCAAATTTCCTCAGGATCCATCGTGCTTTTTGAATGGAAATATCTTTACCCTATTTATGATCTATCATTGCAGGTACTGGATAATCATGGAAAGGAGTTAACATCGATTTCCCCATTAATGGGCGATCAATACAGCCTGGAGACGTCATCATTCGGGAAAGGAAGAATTTACTGGAAAATGATCATGAAAGATGAAATTGTGGCCATGGGTAGCATTATTCTCATGTAATCCTTAATAAATAGAATGATATGAGCTTCAAGAGATCAGGATATTTTTTGGCCCAGTCTATTTTCGTGTTTTTGTTGATCGACTATGCTGATGCACGGAATCTTATGTTTCAGGATTCTTTATACATCTGGAATCCCGGCGATACCCGAACCCTGATGAATCATCTATTCGGATTATCGGACTCTCATTTGCATCATTGGTTATTTTCGGATTTCCTTTGCAATAGCGGTCATGCAGAAATTTCGAAGATCCAGCAAATACTTAAACCTGATGAAATCATGATGGAGTATTATCTGACGGATTCTTCTTTGTCGATATTCATCATTTCGAATTCCGGTTTTACCATCCATGAGCATAGGCTCAATAAAAATTTCCGTGAGGTCAAAGAGAAGTATCAACGAAAGATCAGATTGGCAGATATTACAGAACTGGCCTCTTTAAGCCACCTGTTATATCTTGAACTTTTTGCTCCCGTGAGGAAATTGCTGTTGGAAAAAAAACGCATCATCCTTATTCCCGGAAAAGATCTCCTTGACTTTCCCTTTGAAGCGCTTGTTGTTGGAAGGATCACTGAAGGTAAGGCAACTCATTTTAATAATTACCATTACCTGATCCAGGATTTTGAAATTACCTATCATTATTCGGCATGCTCATGGCTGGATACTTTCATTATTCCATCAAAAGAAGATGAAGCATGTTCACCCATGATTGATTTCACAGGTTATTTACCCGTTTATAACCAAAATTCCGAGATTCCGCCTTTACCATATGCCCGGCTGGAACTGAGCTCCATTTCGGAATTATTTAAACAAAAAGGGTTGAAGGCCAATGTCATATCTGGTGAACACTCCCTTTTTCTTCGATTTACTGAAGAAGTTTTGAGATCGCGTATCATACACCTTGCCGCGCATTCTTTTCCCAGTCCTATCCATTTTGGGTTAAAAGAGATTTTATTTCCTGTTAAAATGGATACTGATCCCCAGCATGATGATCATACCGTATTGGCCTGCAAAGATATCGGGTCACAGACACTTCAGGCAGAGTTGATCGTACTGAATACATGTTCTTCCGCTGCCACAACATCCCGACAGAATTCAAAATGGATATCCTTGCCCCTTGGATTTATCAAAGCTGGAGCAAAAAACATCCTTTCCACGTTATGGGATGTGACTGATCCTATGGCCTACCGGATAGTTCTGTGTTTCTACCAAAAATGGTTATCCGGTAAAACATTCAGTCAGGCCTTACGGGAAGTGAAACTTGAGCTGATCCGATACAGGGAAACGGCTCTCCCGACCATCTGGGCGTCTTATATTCTGATCGGGCGTTAAATGACCTGCTTTTCTTTGATTGCGATCGATTCAATTTCAATCAAGACACCCAGGGGTAATTTAACTACCGCGTAGGCAGCTCTGGCAGGTGGATTTTCGGGATAGTATTTTCCGTAAACGGCATTCATGGAAGCAAAGTCATTCATATCGCTGAGCAGACAGGTGGATTTGACCACATTCTGATAGGAGTAGCCTGCTTCTTTCAGGATGGCTCCTATGTTTTTCATCACCTGTTCCGTTTGCTCATTGATCCCGCCTTCAACAATTTTTCCGGTAAGTGGATCGATGGGGATTTGACCAGAAATGAATAACATGCCATTGGCTTCAACAGCCTGAGCGTATGGGCCAATAGCCTTTGGTGCTTGGGTAGTAGAGATAATTTTTTTCATAAAAAAATATTTAAGTAATGAATGATTAATCGGCAAAGTCTCTGAAATCTTTCTTTTTATTCAGCTTCAGGTCCTGTAAAACAGATGCTTTCACATTGATGGAAAAATTCCAGCTTTGCTGGGCTCCTTTTGGAATCCATCCAAACCTCATTTCCCAGCAATGCAGATCGCGGTACAGATCAATGGAAGTATAGGAAAGCTGTCCATTGACAAAATCCCATCCGGTTGTCAAGCTGATTTTCCATTTTGGTGTTATGTTTAACTGACCGCTAAACCCCAGTGTTTGTATAATTTTTCCTTTTCTTTGTTTACTGCTGGCATCAAAGGCCTTTGTATAGCTGAAATTATAGTTGATACTGAAACTCCAGGGGATATCAAAATCCACGTAATAGTCATAATAGTCAATCACGTCCTGTCTTTCCCGGGCTGTTCCTTTATCTGGTTTTTTCTTACTCTTCACCTTGTCAGAGGAGAGGCTATAGTTCAGGCCGATATCCCATCTTGTATTATCCAGATTCAGCAATCTCCGGTGGGCTTTCCATTCCGTTACATTGATCCTACGGTTCATGGAGTCATGGGCATAAATATCCCAGGAGCTGGAATATTGAATGGTAAGACCTTTAATAATTGAACTTCGGCCACTCATGGTCAATGGGGACCAGTTGAGGGAATCTCGGGCAAGATCATAGGAGATGCGGAAGGAGAAATCATCGATGAGCGCGATTTTTTTATATCCCGTGAGGGTATCCTTCCTGTTCCTGACTTTCATTTCCAGGTTGTTGCTCAGGGCGATGGAGACCAGTCCTGATTTTTGTCCCGGAGGGCCACCGTAAATGCCATTCTGAAATATTGAGTATCGTTCGGGATTTACACGGTTGGTATCGTTTTCGATATATTTCCAGTAACCCATGGTGGGGGAACCCCAGTTGGGGGTATAGGAGAAGCTGACAGAAGGGGTCAGCATATGCCGGATGGCCACAATGGGGCCTCCTTTAAACTGGTACATGCCGTATAATCTGGTATTCAGGGAAGAGGAAACGTTGAAATCAAAGGCGTTGGCAAATCCATAAACCGTATCGGTTTTATAATATCCGGCAATGGTATCTGTAGCTGTAAGAACGGCAGGGACATATCTTTTTCTGATGGTGGAAAAGTACATACGGTCTGTCATATTCAGGGAGTTGGTCCAGTTGAAGTACTTCAGCACCCTGAAGGTTCCGCTGATGGGTATGCTGTGCCGGATTCCGTTTTGCAATTTTTTCTGCCAACCCGGTTTGAATATTAGGGAATCATAGGTATTGTACTGATTTTCCATATCCAGGTTATACTTTGTACTGATCTGTTCATACCAGCGTAGCTTTCCGACCGGGTTTTTACGTCGAAGGGGATAAAACTGGTTGACAGAGAAAGCGATCTGGGGGAGGGTAACATTGAATACTTTGGTCAAAGTGTTCTGACTATGGCCGAAATTAAGGTTTAGAAAGTACTTACCGGCGAAATTGGTGGAATAGTTAATACTTGACTGAAAAGTATTGCTGAGGTAAGCTTCCGTGCTTGAGGATGGATTGTATTTATTGAAAGTATTGCTCACGATGTTGACATTGGCGGAAAAACTGCTTCTCGGTCTGGCTTTCGGATCCTGGTTATGGGTCCATCGGATCCGAAAATCGTTGGATTTCTGAAAATCAGGAGAGTCGGCCTCTCCGATTCGGTTCTGGGCATAGCTGATGTTGATCAGTCCATTGTAGTGATACCGATTGTTATAGGTAAAGGTAGGCTTGATAGCCCAGCTTCCTCGGGTGTATATGTCACCCTGGATTTTAAGGTCCATGTATTGGTTGATTGCCCAATAATAGCCCATATTTTCAAAAAAGAAACCCCGGTTATTCGATTCTCCGTATGTGGGTAATAGAATTCCGGAACGCTGACCGGTCCGGTTAGGGAAAAATCCGAAAGGAATCAGCAGGGGTGTAGGGACACCGGCGATTTCCATATAGGCAGGACCGGTAACTACTTTTTTCCCTGGGATGACCTTTGCTTTGTTAAAGCGGAAAGCAAAATGCGGATGTTCTTCCAGATCGCAGGTTGTATAGGATCCATCCTTAATATAGGTGACGTCATTTTCCATTTTTTTTACAATACTGCCATGCAGATAACCCTCGTCCTGTTTGGTAATAACGGTATTGATATACCCCCGCTTGGTGGTATAATTGTAATTGATCTTTTTGGATTTGAATGTCTGGGAGCCTTCAGTAAATTCAGGCACTCCCTGGTCTTTCCCGGTGGAATCGGGAACCCCTTCCGCAAAAACATGATTTTTTGGGAAATCAATTTCCACGTAAGCGGCTTTAAGACTGATATCCTTATATTTGATATCGGCTTCCTGAAAGAGGTAAACTCTCTGTGACTTCAGGTCGAACCTGAGTGAATCTTTGGAAGCATAATCCACTTTGGCTTCTAGCTTAGGTTTACTTTTTGGCTGTGTTTTCAGGCTGTCATCCAGTGATTTAGATACTGATGACAATGAATCCTGCTTTCTTTGTCCGATCGTATCCTGGGCTTGAAGACCGAACAAGGGCCACAGGAGGATTAGGAAGAAAAAAAGAGAACGGAGGGAAGATCGTGTTAATAATTTCGTTAACAACTTCTTTTCTGAATTCCAGGGTTTATATTCTATCTTTGTTTTGAAATCAAATTCAGAATAAAAAGGCGTTATAGACCGTTATTCTTCTGGTTTCAAAACTAATCAAAATATCAAGACAATTGGTTTTTTTAAGATACTTTAACAAACGGCAGTCACGAATTCGGCTAATGACAGGCTTTTTGCTATGTTTATTGTTATTTTTTCCGGGTATTTCAAATCTATACGCACAGAAACGAAACACAATCCGGAAAATTGTGATCGATGCCGGGCATGGTGGCCATGATCCCGGCGCCCTGGGGCGGATAGCGAAAGAAAAAAACATCAATCTGGGTATCGCCCTGAAACTGGGGAATATGATCCAGCGGAATTTACGGGACGTCAAAGTGATTTATACCAGAGACAGGGATTATTTTGTTGAACTGCATCGCCGCGCTGAAATAGCGAATGACAATAAAGCAGATCTTTTCATATCCATTCATTGCAATGCTAACAAGCAAAAAACCCTTAAGGGTTCAGAAACTTATGTTATGGGATTGCATAAATCACAGGCAAATCTTGAAATTGCCAAACTTGAAAACGCATCTATCCTACTGGAAACGGATTATTCTGCCCGTTATGAAGGATTTGATCCAAACTCTGATGAATCCTATATTATTTTTTCACTTTATCAGAATTCAAATCTTGATCAAAGCATGGAATTTGCTGCTGAAATCATGGATCAACTCGAATCTCGCACGGGTTTGAATAACAGAGGGGTCAGGCAGGCAGGCTTTATCGTTCTTTATAAAACGGCCATGCCTAGTGTCCTGGTTGAATCCGGCTATCTCAGTAATCCATCGGATGAAGCATTTCTGGTTTCTGACAGGGGTCAGGAATATATTGCCACTGCCATATACAAAGCATTCAAAAACTTTAAAGAGAAAATTGAGAATCCGGGTTCTACGGAAACCCTGCTTTCCAAATCATATATTCCAAAACGGGAAACAATCCAGGTCGTGAAACCAGCCTATGACAGTTCTCCCGAAATAAAAAAGGAAAAGCCGGTAAAACAAGGATCATCCGAAAAGTTGTCCTTTCGTGTACAGATCGCTTCTTCAAGCATGGATCTCGGATCCGAAGCACCAAAGGTTACCGGGATCAGAGAAGTCAAGATGTACCGGCATAAAGGCATGTTCAAATATACGGTGGGAGATGAGGCTAACCTGGCTGATGCCCAGCGTTTACTGGCTGAAGTAAAACGAAAGGGGATAAAGGATGCCTTTATCGTCATTTTCAGAGACAATGAACGGATTTCTGAGGAGGAAGCAAATCGTTTGCTGGAAAAACGAAGGTAATTGTTAAATTTGTATGCTATTTAATTGAACAACATTGAAAATCAGGAAAGAATTTAAAATCGGGATTGTTTTTGTGATTGCCACAGCAATCCTGATCTGGGGTCTTATGTACCTGAAAGGCATAGAGCTCTTAAAAACCAGCAGAACATTCTATGCTTCTTATGATCATGTCAACGGATTGGTGGTGGCCAACCCTGTTTCCATCAAAGGATTACAAGTCGGACAGGTGAAAAAGGTTTATTTTGACCCCCGTGATCCCCATAAGATCATTGTAGAGCTATATATCCTGGGCGATTATCCCATCCCGAAAAATTCTTATGCCAGAATATTCAGTTCCAGTTTACTCGGATCACGGGAGATTGAAATTATCCCGGGTGATTCAAAAGTTATGGCCATGGATAAAGATACCCTGCTGGCGCAAACTGAAGCAACTCTCGGAGAAGAAGTCAACCGTCAGATCTTGCCCTTGAAGAAAAAGGCGGAAAACCTGATCAGCTCCATCGATACCGTAGCCACTATCATCCAACAGGTATTGAATAAAAATACACGGGAAAATCTCGTTCAGGCCATTGAACATGTCAAACAAACCCTAGAAAATATTGCTCATACTACCCATAACCTGGATACCCTGATCGGATCCCAGCGGAATAACCTGAGCGATATCATCATGAATTTTGAGTCCATCACGAATAATCTTAAACAGAATAACGGGAAAATCTCCAACATCCTGAACAATTTTTCCAATATCAGCGATTCCCTGGCTAAAGCCAGAATTCCCTATACCCTGGCACAGGTGAACAAAGCCGTGGCCGATGTGGATTCTGTATTAATAAGGATCAATAGGGGAGAAGGAACAGTCGGACAGTTGTTGAATAATGATAAACTCTACCAGGAAGTGGAAAAAGCTGCACGGGATTTGAATTTGCTTCTGGAAGACATCAAAGCCAATCCTAAAAAGTATGTAAAGGTCTCAGTGTTTTAAGCGCCATCAAGAGGCAGGCAGGAAGAAAAACAGCGATGGCCGGATTCAGGGTGTAAAAATATCCTCTTTACTGCGGGGACGATGATCATCAAGCCATTTAAAATTTTTCAGTTTTAAATCATAGGGGGAAATGTCTTTTTCCGGCCACATGGTGGCAGTCGGGCGGTCAAGGTAAGTGATGGTCTGGATTTCATTATGCTCGAGAAAGATCAGCATATCACTGGATACAGCTTTATTGATCCCGATCAGCGACTTATCTTCTTCACGAACATAATATATGGTCTCCGCATTTCCCAGCACATTGACTTTATAGATTTCTTTGTTCCTGAACTTTGCCATGATGTTCCGACCTTTGATTTGGTTAAATTTATTGGTGTCGTCCTGAGAGATGATGAAGGCAGCATTGAAAAGTTTCAAAGAATCGGGCTGACCTCCGGCAATGGTCATGGTCATGGAATCGGCAGTCAACTGGTTTTTATCCGACCAGACCACCGGGTCATGGTACATGGTCATGGAAGAATCCTTTCCGTGATAAACCAGAGAATCTGCCTTGCCCTGAAGATCGTCGCGGAAAAATTTCACTTTATAATAGCAAAAAATGTTTTTAATATTTTGGGTAGTATCAAAGGTCGCTCTTATTGTATCCGAATGCATGAAAAGGGAATCATTTTTATCGATCATGATCATCTGGGCACGATCGGTCATGAAGGCAAATCCTTTTTTTCGCTGGATTTCACCATAATTCCCCTTTAAAATGACATTCTGGGTCGTGTCTTTAAGGAATGCATTCTGAAAGACCTGACCAAAACCGTTTTTTCGCTCGTAATAAAGGCTGTCACCGGTGAGGTACTGGTCTTTATGAAATATCTTGGCTTTTTCCCGGAAACGGGCGACATCTGTCCGTGTATCGTACCAACCATTTTCACAGTAAATGGAGTCCTCCTTATCAATACTTACGATATCCGAGGGCCCATAAAAATAGGAGGTTTCCGTGACGGTATTATACATCAGGGTATCCGAACGCATGATATATTCTGGGTTGATCAGCATGACCTTATGCTTGAAAAAGAACTGCTTCAGGTCGGTATAATAATACCCATGCTTGCTGACAAGGATGTTTTCCTCGTTGACGATTTTCCCCCAGTAATCATATTGGGCGATTCGTGTATTCCGGTCATAAACGAGGGTATCAGTCGTCAGTATGGTCTGGTTATCAATCAACCTGACATTGCTGAATATCCTTGCAATCCTGGTATTGCCATCGTATTTCAGGGAATCCCCGAACATATTCAGGGTGTCGCTGATACGGATATGTACATGGCCAAATGCGAGAACATGGTTCAGGGATTCGTTCATATACGCTGAGTCGCAGTATAGATTGGCGCTGTCGTGGGTAAATTTCACATGACCAATAATCCGCTGGACGTCCTTAAAATCTTTGTTGTATTCCCAGGTATTGGCGCTATCCAGGATGATCTTGGTCCGCTCCTGGGCAAAGCCGGAAAAGAAAAAATAGAAAAAGAACAGGGTGATGGTAAACCTGATTCCTGACATGATTCATTAAATATCTCCTGCAAAGCTAATGAAATCTTGAGGAAATCCATTTCCGTGTTCAAGAAATCCCTAATTTTGAAGTCCTCTATTAATTGCTACTACGCTTCAATATGAAACAGAAATTTGACCCCAAACACAATCATGCCAATACCCGGAAAGACATCGGTTATATCCCGCGAAAAAAAGCCGGTCTTAAAGATTACCAGCGCATTGGTTTTATGTCGGGACTGGAAGTTCATCAGCAATTGCTGACCAAAGAAAAATTATTTTGTCATTGTCCCGCCGGGATTTATCAGAAAGCCGATGATTTTGATGCCGAACTGATCCGTCACATGCGCCCCACTTTATCGGAGCTGGGTGAATATGACGGCACGGCCCTGATGGAATTTAAAACCCGTAAAGAAATCATCTACCGGATAAAAAATGAAACGGCCTGTACTTACGAAGTTGATGATACTCCGCCTTTCCCCCTGAACAGAGAGGCCCTGGATATTGCCCTTGAAATTTCACTTCTGGCTAAACTTAAAATTGTCGGGGAAGTTCACATTACCCGTAAGCAGTATCTTGATGGCAGCATCCCGACAGGTTTTCAACGCACGGCCATCATCGGCGTGGAAGGGGAAATTCCCCTGAAGAATAAAAAAATCAGGTTGATACAGCTCAGTCTTGAAGAAGACTCTTGTAGGGAAGTTTCAGATATTGGCCATACCCGTATCTATCGCACCGACCGCCTGGGCATGCCCCTGATCGAGACCGTCACTTACCCTGATTGTTCCACACCGGACGAGGTGAAAGAAGCCTGTGATTATATTCGTTTCCTGAACCGTAGTACCGGGAAAGTCAGGACAGGAATCGGTGCAGGGAGGGAGGATGTCAACGTAAGCTGCAGCGGGGGGACAAGGGTGGAAATCAAGGGCGTTGCGCATACCCGATGGATTCCTGAATTGACGCATAACGAATGTTTTCGTCAGTGGGCTTTGCTGCATGTCAGGGATTTACTGCAGAAAAAAGTTGAAGATCCGCAAAAATGGAAGATCCAGTCCAGTGAACTGAATTTTTATATGTTTGCTTTTCCTTGCCAGGCCATCATGGAAGCAGAGCATCAAGGATATAAAATAATGGGGGTCAACCTTCCCGATTTTCAGGGGATACTTTCCCATTTCACCCAGCCCGGAAAAATGTTTGCCGACGAAATCAGTGAACGTCTGAAGGTCATAGCCTGCCTTGAGCAGCCGAACATGATCCACAGCGAAGAAATGGAGGTTTCTATTGCCGAAAACGACATGGATAAGATCAGGGCGGTTTTGAAAGCAAAGGAAACCGATGCCCAGATCATCTTCTGGGGACCTGAAGCCGACCTTAAAACTGCCTTAGAAACGATAGAAGAACGTTGTTTGATGGCCTTTGCTGGTGTTCCTAATGAAACCCGGAAAGGCTTACCAGACGGGACGACGATATTTGAACGGGTGCTCCCTGGCGCAGACCGCATGTATCCGGATACCGATTCAAAACCTATTCCTCTGGCCGATTCACATATCACCAGATTATCGGAAAAATTGCCAACGGATATTGTCGAACGTTACCGCCAGCTAAAAAAATGGGGTATTCCCGAGGATACTTATTATTATATTTTCACCAAGAACCATTACCCGGTGATTGAAAAAATTGTACGGGAGCTGAAGGTGAAACCTGTATTCGCCGGTACTTTTTTCGGGCATTACATGAAATGGGTGGAGGGACATTATCACTGCCCGGGGAAATTCAATTTTAACCTCATCTACGAGTTGTTCCGCTTCATGCTCGAGAACAAACTCAGCCTGGAACTGATGAAGTTGATGATCCCGGTGATCTATGAGCACCCCAAAATGGATTTTGAATCGGTGTTAACGAGTATAAAATTTAAAAAAATTCCAGGAGAAGAGATTCTGACCCATATTCCTTTCCTGAAGAAAAAATTCAGGACCATCCGAAGGTCAGCTATACAAACACATGAAGAAAACTGGATCATGGGCCAGCTGAGGACCATGGCAGTCGGTAATATCTCACTCAATGAACTCAAAAAAGCAATTTCAGAAAACTAAAATTCAGATCGGGATGTCAGAAGATTTTTTCCAGGGTTACAAAGGTGCCGCTTTGGAGGTGCTGAAAAAATATAATGTCAGGGTATGGGGGCAGTCGGAAATTGATACCACCCGCGGATCATTCAAGGGGACCGTGTTACCCCGTTCCGAAAATGACGATGATCAGCATATTGTAGTAAAAATTGTCACCGGTTACAATATCGGGATTGATATTGCCACTATTACCGGCATGAAGGAAACCGGGTATAAGAAAGCGGTTTACAAGATTCCTGAGAAGGAGTTTCCCATTACGCCTGGACTTCCCAGGGTCAAACTGATCGGCACCGGGGGCACCATTGCTTCACGGTTGGATTACCGCACCGGGGCTGTAATCCCGGCTTTTTCGCCTGGTGAGCTTTACGGGGCGGTCCCCGAGTTGGCCGGAATTTGCAATCTTACCACTGAGAAGATCTTTGCCGTGTTCAGCGAGAATATGGGACCTGAACAATATAAAAAGCTGGCCATCACCATCGGTAAAGAAATTGAGAACGGGGTGGACGGGATCGTGGTTGGCCATGGCACCGACACCCTTCATCATACCGGAGCTGCCCTGACCTTCATGGTACAGAATTCACCCATTCCCATCGTCCTGGTCGGCTCACAGCGATCGTCAGACCGTCCGAGCTCAGATGCCGCGCTCAACCTGATGCATGCCACTACCGCTGCAGGGCATGGGGATATCGCCGAAGTAATGATTTGTATGTTTGGTCCCACTTCCGATGAATATGGATTTCTGCATCGTGGTACAAGGGTGCGTAAAATGCATTCTTCTTACCGCTCCACTTTCCGAACCATTGGCGATATTCCCGTAGCCACGGTGACCCGCAAAGGCGTGGTTCCCATGAAACCGGTATATAACCATCGCCGTAAGGACAGGGAGGTCATCATTAAACCCTACTTTGAAGAAAAGGTATCCATTGTCTATTATTATCCCAATATGCAGCCGGATATCATTGACTCATTGGTTGACAATGGTTAT
The DNA here is from genome assembly GCA_964429135.1 of uncultured Prolixibacteraceae bacterium. GTDB lineage: Bacteria > Bacteroidota > Bacteroidia > Bacteroidales > FEN-979 > CAZSDU01. The sequence continues at coordinate 213,409 of CAYSAU010000001.1, forward strand.
AAGGGAATTATCATTGCCGGCACAGGGCTGGGACATGTGAATAAACCCTTGTATCCTGCCATTGAGCGAGCGGCTAAAAAAGGAGTTCATATTTATATGACAGTCCAGACGCTTTGGGGCTATGTTCACATGTTCGTTTACGACACCGGTCGCGACCTGATGGCCAAAGGCATTGTTCCTGCAGAGAATATGCTTCCCGAAGTAGCTTATATCAAGTTAGGCTGGGTTTTAGGACAGACCAGTGATCCGGAAGAAGTCAGGCGGTTGATGCTGACTCCCATCAACGATGATATCACTCCCCGTGAGCCTTACAATGGCTACCTGGTGTACCAGGGCGGTGTACCTGAAATTGAAGAATTCATCAGGAAGGTACATAAGTAGGATTGACAGGTATTTGTTTGCAGATACCTGGAGTCCTTATTCTCCTTGCTTCAGATAACCCTCCAGCCATTGTTGCTGTTGCTGTGAATGATGAAGCGCTTCCAGGCAAGTTTCTTTCAAGGAATGAATACCCTCGGCGGTTTTGGGATCAGCATCCTCGATTTTTTTTAACTTTCCAAGGGAGGATTTCAGCAATTCAATAGCCCGGCTGATCATCTCCCTTATCTCCTGCTCCGGCCGGGGAGGAATGAACTGAGCATTACGATAACGGATGAAGGCATTGAGGGATTCGATCCCTGAATTGTAATCGCTCACGGCTGCATTGTATTGCCTGACCGCCAGGTTCTGTTTTTCGGTTTCCATTTCTTCTCTGAGAAATTTCAGTTGTTCCCTGACGGCTTTGTTTTTAACCTGATATTTTTCCATCCTGAGGATGACTGCCTGATTTCGGGTTACAAGGTCCTGGATTTCATACAGGCGGATGGAATCCGTGTAATTAAAATAATCACCCTTTTTTGTTTTGTCTATTGTTCCCTTTTTAAAATCTTCTCCCGTTACGGGATAGGAAAGAAATTGCCAAATGGGGTCAAAGGGCATACAGGTCTGGATAAAAATATCAGGTCTGACGTTAAAATATTCTTCGCTAAAAGATTTGATAAATTTTCCCTGACTGATATATCCTGACCCCCAGGTAGGATCGTACATCTTCCAGCCATTTTCTGTTAGGGCAGCGCACCAGGCATGGGGGATTTGGTCTATGGTTCCGAATTGCTTTGTATATCCTTCGATCAGGTAACATTTTATCCCTGTTTTCACGCAAAGATCCTGAAAAAGGACAGTGTAATCCTCACAAATCCCCTTTCTTGTCTTCAGGATCTGGGTGATTTTTTCTTCCCTTGACCTGCCTGAACTGGAGGCATAGTAACGACGTATATCATATTCAATATGGGTGGCAATCCAGGTATAAATGGCCCTGATTTTTTCATCATCGTTATGGAAATGATCGTTGATATAAGCTGCCATTTTTTCTGTTGATACGGTATAGGCAGAAGGGATGTGTCTGGCTTTTTGATCAACCAGCGCATAAGGGTTTGCAGGTTGTTGTGCACCGAGGTCAAAAATGCAGCTGAATATAAAAAAGGGCAGAAAACCAGTGAAACGACAGTTTACGCTTATCCCTATCATTGTTTTTATCATTCAATCAACCCTGATAATTCTTACGCAAAAAGGGGAGAAATATTGTTTATTCATGTTAAACCTTTATCCCGGGTTTTCAGCCAACTGTTCAGCGATATAGTTTTTTATTTGTAAGATATTCATTTATATATGATTTATTTTTAATTTTGATAGGTAGGGAAAAGAAAAGGCGACCCGAAGGCCGCCTTGAATGTTTTCACAACGGAATAATCCTTATTGTGAATTGCTTCAGATTGTAATGCAAATATAAGATTCATTTTTATTAAATCAATACGATGACAAAAATTTTAGGTTTGGATCTTGGCACCAACTCAATTGGTTGGGCACTTGTTGAACAAAATTATAATGAAAAACAAGGTCAGATTTTAGGCTTGGGTTCCAGGATTATTCCAATGGATCAAGGAACTTTAGGTGAATTTGAAAGAGGTAATTCGGTATCGCAAACAAAGGAACGAACAACTTTCAGGAGTGTCAGAAGGCTTCGGGAGCGACATTTACTAAGAAGATCAAGGTTACATGCCGTACTTAACATTCTTGGGTACCTGCCTGAACACTATTCCCGGGAAATTGATTTTGAAAAATATTTTGGACAATTTAAAAGTGATTGTGAGCCCAAACTTGCTTATAAGCCAGGTGTTGATAAGGGAAAACCGGAATTTATATTCAAACAATCATTTAACGAGATGCTGAATGAGTTTTATGAAAAACATCCTGATTTGATTGAACATCAAAAAAAGGTTCCTTACGACTGGACAATATATTATTTACGCAAAAAAGCATTGACCCAAAAGATCGAAAAGCAGGAACTGGCATGGCTTCTGCTTAACTTTAATCAGAAAAGAGGTTATTTTCAATTAAGAGGGGAAGATGAAGAAGATTCAGTAAATCAATTGGTTGAATTTCATGCGCTCAGGGTTGTTGATGTTATTGACAGCGGAGATCGTAAAGGGACTGATGAAGTCTGGTACAATGTGATACTTGAAAACGGTTGGATCTACAGACGTACAAGCAAAGTGCCGCTTGACTGGAAAGGAAAAATTAAAGAATTTGTTGTAACAACTTATTTAAATGAGGATGGTAGTGTTAAGACAGATAATGAAGGTAAGGAAAAAAGATCTTTTAGAGCCCCACTTCCAAATGATTGGACGCTTGTTAAGAAGAAAACTGAATTTGAAATAGGTCAGAGTAATAAAACGGTCGGATGTTTTATTTACGATACTCTGATTCAGAACCCTACTCAAAAGATCAGGGGGAAATTGGTGCGTACCATTGAAAGAAAATTCTATAAGGCAGAATTAAAAAGTATCCTTGAAAAGCAAATGGAATTTCATCCTGAATTGCAGGACTGTCAGATCTATTCCTTATGCATTCATGAATTATACAAAAGAAATGAATGCCATCGGAAAAGCTTGGAAGAAAAAGGTTTTGTGCATCTGTTCCTGAATGATATTATATTTTTTCAGAGGCCTTTGAAAAGTAAGAAATCGCTGATCGCTGATTGCCGTTATGAAGTCAGAACCTATAAAAACAAGGATGGATCCAGGGGATCGGAACCAGTGAAATGTATTGCCAAATCTCACCCATTGTTCCAGGAGTTCAGGCTATGGCAATTTCTCCAGAACCTCAAGATCTATAGAAAAAATGCAGAGATTGAAGGGAAAATTATCTCCGAGTTGGATGTAACAACCCAATTACTAACATCAGAAGATGATTGGGTAGCCTTATTCGATTGGCTCAATAATAAAAAAGAAATCAAGCAGGAGGTATTTTTAAAATATCCACCGTTTAAACTGAAGAAAGAAATCGACAATTACCGTTGGAATTATGTAGAAGAAAAAATATACCCTGCCAATGAAACCAGGGCTTTGATCTTATCCAGGCTTGAGAAATGTCGAAATATTCCTGAAGGATTTTTCAACAGGCAAGTTGAAGAAAGTCTCTGGCATATTCTTTATTCAGTTGAAGACGCTGAAGAGATTGAAAAAGCTTTAACAACATTTGCCGGCAAACATGGATTTGATTCGGATTTTGTGGAGAACTTTAAGAAATTTCCACGATTAAAGAAAGAATATGGATCTTATTCAACAAAAGCAATTAAAAAACTATTACCCCTTATGAGGCGGGGGAAATATTGGAGAGAAGAAGATGTGAGCGAGATGGTAAAAAGGAGGATTTATGGGATTACAGAACGATTGATTTCGATTGGATATGATCTATCCCAGATCCCGAAAATTACCGATGATGATATTCCTAAACAAGTATTAAAAAGTTTTATTGACTGTAAAAACCCCTTGCAAGCACTCAATACTTATCAGGCATGTTATGCTGTATATGGCAGACATTCTGAGGAGGGAGAGATGTTAAAATGGAAGAATCCATCTGAAGTTGACCATTATCTTAAATCTGTTTTCCGCCAGCATTCATTACGCAACCCGATAGTGGAAAAGGTGATCTCGGAGACTTTGCATGTAGTAGGGGACATCTGGAATTATTATGGGAATGGGGAGGAGAATTTTTTTGACGAGATTCATGTTGAATTGGGAAGAGAAATGAAAAACCCGGCAGACAAGAGAAAAAAAATGACGGAACAGATATCTGCCAATGAAAATACGAATCTTCGGATCAAGGCACTTCTTGAAGAATTGTCTCGTGATCCCGAAATCGAGAATGTTCGACCATATTCACCCGCCCAACAAGAGATATTAAAAATTTATGAGGACGGTGTACTAAAATCAGACCTTGAATTGCCTGAGGATATTATTAAAATCAGTAGAAATTCCCAACCGTCAAGATCTGAACTTAATAAATATAAATTATGGCTTGAGCAAAAATACAGATCTCCTTATACCGGTGAAGTTATCCCCTTAGGTAGATTATTCACCACGGAATATGAAATTGAACACATTATACCACAATCAAGGTACTTCGATGATTCCCTGAACAATAAAGTGATATGCGAATCCGAAGTAAATAAAGACAAGGACAACTCTACTGGCTTTGAATATATCAGGGAGAATTCGGGTAAGATATTACAACTCAGCAGGGGGAAAATGGTCAGACTATTCACTTTGGAGGCCTATCAGGATTATGTGAAAACTCATTTTTCTGCAAACAGGGGAAAAATGAAAAGGCTTCTTATGGATGATATCCCTGAGGAATTTATTGCCCGTCAGCTCAATGATACACGATATATCAGCAAAGTGGTGAAGAACTTACTGTCGAATATTGTAAGAGAAGATAATGAACAGGAAACCACTTCAAAAAATGTTGCTGCAAGTAACGGGTCGATCACCTCGGAATTAAAAAGAGCATGGGGGTTGAATGATGTATGGAATGAGCTAATCTCGCCACGTTTTATAAGGCTGAACCAAATTACAAATTCTAACCAGTTCGGGGAGTGGATTAATCGTGATGGTAAACAAGTTTTTCAAAACCGAGTGCCGCTGGAGTTACAAAAAGGATTCAACAGAAAAAGAATTGACCATCGTCACCATGCTATGGATGCGCTGGTAATTGCCTGTGCAACCCGTAATCATATCAATTATCTTAATAATCAATCTGCTGGGCCATTAAAACGGTTTGATCTGAGATCCTTGTTGTGTTTCAAGGATAAGACTGACGGGAATGGAAATTATAAATGGAGTTTTCACAAACCATGGGATGACTTTACACGTGAGGCAAAAGATAAGCTTGATGCAATCATTGTTAGTTTTAAGCAGAACAACAGAATCATCAATAAAACGGTTAACCGGTATCAAAAATGGAAGATGGATGAGGAGGGAAAGTTTCGTAAAGCTTTTGTAATCCAGGAAAAAGGCGACCACTGGGCAATCAGAAAGCCCATGCATAAAGATACTGTTGCCGGCGCTGTTACCCTGAAGTTTAAAAAGCAGATACAATTGTCCGCTGCAATAGAACAAGTGGAAATGATTGCAGATAAATCCCTTAAAAACAAGATTAAAGATTTAATTTCAGCAGGGAATGATAAAAAGGCAATTCTTAAATATTTTAAAGCCAACATGAATAAATTCCAGGAGAGGGATATTTCACGGGTTGAAATTTATTACTTTGATCAGCAAAATGTTGCATCCAGGGTTGCTGTTGATGAAAGTTTCGACTCTACAGCAATTAGCAAAATAACGGATACAGGTGTACAAAAGATTTTGTCCAATCATCTGGCCAGATATAATGAGAATAAAGATGGCACTACTATTGAGCATCCTGAACTTGCCTTCTCACCCGACGGGCTTGATGATTTAAATAAATCACTCTGCTCGCTGAATGATGGAAAGAACCATAAACCCATTTTTAAGGTGCGTATTTATGAACCCAAGGGCAACAAATTCAATGTAGGTACCAAAGGGAACAAGAAATCCAAGTTTGTTGAGGCGGCAAAAGGGACCAACCTGTTTTTTGCGATTTACCAGACTTCTCAAGGAAAACGGAGCTATGCAAGCATACCGCTTAATGTTGTAATCGAACATCAGAAACAAGGACTTCTGGCAGTCCCGGAAGTCGATGAAAACGGTTCAACATTGTTATTCTATCTTTCACCTAATGATTTGGTTTATGTTCCAGCTAATGAAGAAAAGGGTGAAAATAATAGCATTGAAACCTCAGTATTTAATGCAAACAAAGCAAACAGGATTTATAAAATGGTCAGTTGTTCTGGATCCCAATGTTTCTTTGTAAAACATGATATTTCTAATCCTATATGGAATAAGAATGAGTTTTCTCCTTTGAATAAAATGGAAAAATCAATGGATGGGGAAATGATAAAAGATGTTTGCCTGAAGCTCAACATTGATCGCTTAGGGAATATGACTAACATCATGGGCATTTTATAAGCTGAAGCTGGTTTATGGCTTTACTCAGAAAATTCGATCCTGCATTATTCCATCGTCGTTCCATCCGCTTAAAAGGGTATGATTATTCCCGGCCCGGAATCTACTTTTTTACAACATGTACACATTTTCGTGAACCTTTGTTTGGAACCTATGCTCACGGGAAAATTATACTCAATTCCTTTGGGAAAATAGTAAAAACTACCTGGTTTGATTTGCCCAGACATAATCAAAACATCACCCTTGATGCATTTGTTGTTATGCCTGATCATTTTCATGGGATTATTATCATTAACCATAACGAAATAAATTTGGATGAAACGGTTGATGATGGCGAAATAGAAATATGCACACGGGTGGGTATTGATATCGGCGACGCTGTAGGGGCGGGTTCTGAACCCGCCCCTACAGCGAACGACAAATCAGAACCCGCCCCTACAGCGAACGGCAAATCAGAACCCGCCCCTACAGCGAACGACAAATCCGAACCCGCCCCTACAGCGTATGACAATAATATTCCCAATCCCGTTAAACAAATTGTTCGAACCCAAATCAGAAAACAACAACCATTATCTGAAATTATCCGGCAGTTCAAAACATTTTCTGCCCTGCGTATCAATGAACTGCGAAAAACCATGGGAGTTCCGGTTTGGCAAAGGAATTACTATGAGTCAATCGTAAGGGGGCAAATCAATCTGGATAAAGTTCGAAGGTACATTCATACGAATCCTCAAAGATTGAATACATTGAATGAATATTGATTTATAACCTTATGATCAAACGAACTCTCATTTTCAGCAATCCTGCCTATCTGAACTTACGGAATGGACAATTGATTGTGCGGTTACCCGAGGTAGAGAAGAATGATACTCTAACCGAATCGTTTAAAAAAGAAGTTGTTACCACCATCCCAGTGGAGGATATCGGGGTAGTGATCATCGATCATAAGCAAGTAACAATTACACAAGGTTTGATGTCGGCTTTGATTGAAAACAATGCCTCTGTTATTGTATGCAACGATACGCATCATCCCGTCGGGCTGATGTTGCCCCTGGATATGCATAATATCCAGCACGAAAGGTTTAAGGCTCAAATTGAGGCTACGATCCCGTTAAAAAAGCAACTCTGGCAACAAACAGTGGAAGCGAAAATTAAAAACCAGGCTGCCATGTTAAAAAAAGCCGGTTATGAACCGGGAAGGCTGCTCGCTTTTTCCAGGTCTGTTAAATCGGGAGATCCTGAAAATATTGAGGGTACAGCAGCACATTATTATTGGAGCATGTTATTCAAAGATCATTTTGGTTTTAGCCGCGACCGGAATGGTGCCCCCCCAAACAACCTTCTTAATTACGGCTATGCCATCTTAAGAGCCATTACCGCCCGTTCGCTGGTGGGATCAGGTTTGCTTCCGACATTGGGCATACATCATTCAAATAAATATAATGCATATTGTCTGGCAGATGATATCATGGAACCATACCGTCCCTTTTTAGATGATATTGTTTTCAGAATTGTTTCTTCCGGAACGGATTGTTCGGAACTTACGGTTGATTTAAAAAAACAATTGCTTGCTGTCTGTACTGTGGATATCTATTTTGAGGAAGAACACAGCCCGTTGATGGTTGGAATGCAACGTACCACAGCATCCCTGGCGCAGTGTTTTGAAGGGGAAAGGCGGAAAATAATTTACCCGGAACTAATATAACGAATCATGGGTGACAACAATACTTCACTCAGTCGTTTGAATGAATATCGGATTTTGTGGATTCTCGTGTTTTTTGACCTGCCGGTTGTAAAGAAAAAAGATCGGAAAATTGCTGCACGTTTCCGTAAGGATATCATGCACAATGGATTTTCCATGTTCCAGTTTTCAATCTACCTTCGTCATTGTCCGAGCAGGGAAAACGCTGATGTTCATATCAAACGGGTGAAAAAACTCCTTCCCGAGAAAGGCCATGTCGGAATTCTGACGGTCACCGACAAACAATTTGGCAGTATGGAATTATTTTATGGAAACAAGGAAACGGAACTTCCTGAAACCCCTCAGCAACTTGAGTTGTTTTAATATACAGGAAAAGAAAAGCCCCGCCACCCAAGCGGATAGCGGGACTCTGAAACCACTTTTTTCTTTGTAAAAACCACATTTTTTATAGCAATATCAACTCTTTCGACGATATATGTTGTGGTTTCTATGTCAAAGATACAATCTGAAAGCAATTCACAAC
>CAYSAU010000001.1:222155-300299 GCA_964429135.1 uncultured Prolixibacteraceae bacterium
GTTGTGGTTTCTATGTCAAAGATACAATCTGAAAGCAATTCACAACGAATGATTCCAGGCATAATTTACGTGAAGAGTTGTGGTTTCTATGTCAAAGATACAATCTGAAAGCAATTCACAACAACACCAAGTATAAACCAAAACACCAAAACGTTGTGGTTTCTATGTCAAAGATACAATCTGAAAGCAATTCACAACAAACTGAAGCTGGTACCATCCATGCTCGGAGTTGTGGTTTCTATGTCAAAGATACAATCTGAAAGCAATTCACAACAAGTTTTTCTTATTGCTGTTCTCGTTGTCGGTTGTGGTTTCTATGTCAAAGATACAATCTGAAAGCAATTCACAACTGATGTAAATTGGTCTGGATCATGGTCTAAGTTGTGGTTTCTATGTCAAAGATACAATCTGAAAGCAATTCACAACTAGAGGAAGAAGCACAAGCAGAAACAGTAGGTTGTGGTTTCTATGTCAAAGATACAATCTGAAAGCAATTCACAACCTGCAGCCAGGGTTTTGTTTGGCGATATCCGTTGTGGTTTCTATGTCAAAGATACAATCTGAAAGCAATTCACAACCAGTCTGCTACGTGACTTGCAAGCGTATACGTTGTGGTTTCTATGTCAAAGATACAATCTGAAAGCAATTCACAACTGTAAAAGTCTTTTCCAAAACTTCATTGTTGTTGTGGTTTCTATGTCAAAGATACAATCTGAAAGCAATTCACAACGACCGGACGATAGAGGATATTTTTAAAGGTGTTGTGGTTTCTATGTCAAAGATACAATCTGAAAGCAATTCACAACACGTCTTGCAATATTCTGCAAATGTCAATTGTTGTGGTTTCTATGTCAAAGATACAATCTGAAAGCAATTCACAACTAACATTGCGTTGTGGTTTAAAACGTTATCGTTGTGGTTTCTATGTCAAAGATACAATCTGAAAGCAATTCACAACGGCAGCCGGTTCACTGCTTGTCTTTTCCTGTTGTGGTTTCTATGTCAAAGATACAATCTGAAAGCAATTCACAACGGCTGATACAGAGGTGCCAAAATTAAAGGAGTTGTGGTTTCTATGTCAAAGATACAATCTGAAAGCAATTCACAACTGGGAATGAACTTGTCAAACGAAGAAATTGTTGTGGTTTCTATGTCAAAGATACAATCTGAAAGCAATTCACAACTCAAGGATGGTGAATTTGAGTTGAATGGTAGTTGTGGTTTCTATGTCAAAGATACAATCTGAAAGCAATTCACAATTAAAATGAATTATCCATTGATTGATTCCGATTACTTCTTTCCCTAATTTCATTATATTTGCAGGGTAAATTCACCTCAATTCTTTTTTCTTCACGATTAACTTCAAACAAAGTCTTTATGAAAAAATCGATTTCACAATTTGCAGTGTTATCATTTTTACTGCTTTTCAGCTTCAGTCTTCAGGCACAAAAGAGTTACAAATATGATACTGTAGCGGGCGACCCCATCAAAGTCAGGATTTATACCCTTAATAACGGACTTAAAGTTTATCTTACCATTTATAAAGATGCTCCCCGCATCCAGACAGCCATTGCCGTGAGAACAGGGAGCAAGAATGACCCTTCGGATAATACGGGATTATCGCATTACCTTGAACATATGATGTTCAAAGGCAGTGATGAATTCGGAACCAAGGATTTCGTCAGTGAGAAAGTCCTGCTTGACCAGATTGAAGATAAATTTGAATTATATAAAAAGACTAGTGATACTCTGATGAGGAAGAAGATTTATCACGAGATCGACAGCATTTCGGGTATTGCAGCCACTTTTGCCATTGCCAATGAATACGATAAATTACTGAGCGTGATCGGCGCGAAGGGGACCAATGCTTTTACTTCTTTTGAAGAAACAGTGTACATCAACGACATACCCTCCAACAAGGTGAAGCAATGGCTGGAAATTGAAAAAGAACGCTTCCAGGATCCGGTGTTCAGACTTTTTCATACGGAACTTGAAACCGTTTATGAGGAAAAGAACATGAGCCTTGATTCAGATGATGATAAGGTTTTTGAAGCCTTATTTGCAGGCTTGTTCCCGACCAATACTTATGGCACCCAAACCACGATAGGTACCGTGGAACACCTGAAAAACCCTTCCCTGAAATCCTTGAAGGAATATTTTGCTGCCCGTTATGTTCCCAACAATATGGCTATTCTGATGTCGGGTGATTTTAACCCCGATGAGTTGATCAGGGAAATTGATGCCACCTTTGGTCAGTTAAAGTCAAAACCGGTGAAGGAATATGTTCCGGCTGTTGAGAAAGCAATAACCTCCCCTGTCATCATTAATGTTACAGGCCCCGACGCCGAATCGGTGACCATAGGTTACCGCATGGGAGGCGCTGCTACTTCGGATGCCGATCTGGTAAAGGTTTTCAATATGATCCTGAGCAACAGTACAGCCGGCTTGATGGACCTCAACCTCAACCAGGCACAGAAAGTTCTGGAAGCAGGCGCTTTCTCTTATGTATTGAAAGATTATTCGGTGAATGTGTTTTATGGTAAAGCCAAGGAAGGTCAGTCACTGGAAGAAGTAAGCAAACTTATTCTGGAGCAGATCGAGATGGTGAAAAATGGCGAGTTCCCCGATTGGTTGATCCCGGCCATCATCAACGACATCAAATTGAGTGAGATCCGGGCATCGGAAACCAACAGCGGCAGGGTGTTCAGCATGTTAAACGAGTTTATCCAGGAAATTCCCAGGGTGGAAGTGGTGAAAAACATTGAACGTCTTTCCAAGATCACCAAGAAGGATATCGTGGAATACGCCAAACGGGTTTACGGCGAAAATTATGTATTGGTTTATAAACACAATGGAACACCGGAAACGGTGAATAAGGTCGTTAAGCCCCACATTACCCCGGTAACCATGAACCGTGATGAGGAATCCGTTTTCATGAAGAAGATCATGACGGAGTCAAGCAGTATGATTGAACCTGTTTTTATTGACTATGACAAGGATATTAAAAAATCGGTTATCAAAGATGGCATAGAAGTTCTGTATAAGGAAAATACTGAAACCTCCACTTTTTCTCTGATTTATCATTTCGAGATGGGGCAGAACAACAACCGTGCCTATGGAATCACGCTTGATTATCTGAAATATCTGGGGACCTCAAAATACAGTCCAAAGCAGATTCAGGAGGAATTTTACAAACTCGGATGCTCTTTCAACATCAGCAGCTCTGATCGTGAACTTTGGGTTTCCTTAGAAGGATTAAGCGAAAACATGACTAAGGCTATAGCCTTGTTTGAAAATCTGCTGGCAGATGCCCAGCCCAATGAAGAAGCGCTTGTTAACCTTGTGGCTGATGTAAAAAAACGCAGGGCTGACGATAAGTTGTCCAAGCAGGCCATACTTCGTTCAGCAATGACCAATTACGGGATCTATGGACCCAAATCGCCATATACGAATATTCTTTCCGATGCTGAACTCGATGCACTTCAGGCAAAAGAATTGATCAGCCTGATCCATGGACTGGAAGGATATCAGCATAAAATCCTTTATTATGGACCTGAGACCCTTACTTCCCTGGCAAAAATATTGAATAAGGAACATCAGGTGCCCGCTGTTCTGAAACCTGTCCCTCCGGATGTCAAATTCGAGCAACAGGCAACGGATATCACCAAGGTTTACACAGTTGACTATGATATGAAGCAGGTGGAGATCATGATGCTGTCGAAATCGGTGGATTTTGATAAATCGCTGGTTCCCATGATCCGCTTATTCAACGAATATTTTGGCGGAAGTATGAATTCCATTGTTTTTCAGGAGATACGTGAATCCAAGGGTCTCGCTTACAGTGCATATGCCGCTTACCGTCAGCCGCAGCGACTGGATCAGAATTTTTTCCTGATGGCTTATATCGGAACCCAGATAGATAAACTGCCGGAAGCCATGAAAGCCATGATGGGGTTATTCAATGACATGCCTGAAAGCGAAAAGGCCATGAACTCCGCCAAAGAAGCTATCATCAATAAGATCCGTACCGAACGAATCACCAAAGCGCAAATCCTTTTCAGCTATCTTGGCGCAAAACGCCTGGGGTTGACCACGGATATCCGCAGGGATGTGTTTGAAAAAGTTCCTTCCCTGACTTTTGCTGATCTGAAATCTTTTCAGGAAAAGTATGTGAAAAATAAAAATTTCAATATCATGGTTCTGGGGAAGAAGAAAGAGCTGGATTTAAATACACTTCAACTCTATGGTGGCGTGAAAAGCCTAGAGTTAAAAGATATTTTCGGTTATTAGGCTTAAGGGACAAGGAAGAAGAAATATTCATCAATCTTCTGAAAAATTTTTCAGCATTTCCCGGTATTGGGAGAATACCGTAGCGCGGGAAATAAATCCAAGATATCTGCCTTCTTTGATAACCGGGAGGTTATAGCGTTCGTTTTGCTGAAACAATTGAACTACCTCATCCATGGAATCATCCGGATCAATTGTACAGTCAGGGATAGTCATCAGGTCTTTTACGAAAGTCACTTCATAGAGGGAGGGATCAAACATGATTTCGCGGATGTTATCGAGCATTACGATACCATAAAACCTGGCTTCATCACCCACCACGGGAAACACGTTCCTGGATGCCCTGGCTACGACTTTCACCAGTTCACCCAGGCTAGCTTCAGGTGGAATGGTGGCGAAATTTGTTTCTATGAATTTCCGGGGGCTCATGAACGACAGTACGGCTTTATCTTTATCATGGGTGATCAATTCTTTTCTTTCGGCAAGCTGACGGGTATAAATGGAATGTTTTTCAAAGAGATGGCAGATGAGGTAGGCCATGGTAGAAACGATGATGAGGGGAGTAAGCAACTGATATCCACCGGTGATTTCGGCGATGAGGAAAATGGCTGTCAGAGGTGCATGCATCACCCCGGCCATCACTCCGGCCATTCCCACCAGGATAAAGTTGCTGATGGCAATATCGAAACCGAAGACGGTATTCAAGAAAATGGAGAAGAAATAGCCGCAGATGGCGCCGACGAAAATAGATGGTGCAAATGTCCCACCGATCCCTCCGCCGCCCTGGGTTATCGCCATGGCAACTACCTTCATTAAAATCAATCCAAAGACAACGAGAAGGAAAGACCAGTGATTTTCTTTGAGTGTACCAAACAAACTTGAGTTCCCAATAATTTCCCCATGCCCATGGATCACGTCTTTTAAAATCGTATAGCCTTCACCAAAAAGTGAGGGATAAGCAAAGATCAGCGCAGCCAAGGAAATACCTGCTATGGTGATGCTTACCGGAGCGCTGAATTTTTTCATAAGTTTTTCTATGGCCATGCTTCCGCGAATAAAATACACGGAAATTATTCCTGTGAAAATACCCAGCAGGATGAAGAAAGGGATATGACGCAGAAGGAAAGGGCTATTGAGCGAAAAGGAAAACAACACCTCATTGCCCATCAGCAGGAAGGAGACAAGGGATGCGGTAACGGTAGCGATTAGCAGGGGGATGATGGTGGTCATAGTCAGGTCGAGCATGAGAATCTCAAGGGCAAAAATAGCTCCCGCGATCGGAGCTTCAAAAATTCCGGAAATGGCACCGGCAGCCCCACAGGCAATGAGCAAGGTGGTGATTTTATAATTCAGGCGGAATATTCTTGCAAGGTTAGAGCCGATGGCTGAACCCGAAAGGACGATAGGCGCTTCAGGCCCGACAGAACCACCGAAACCCAGGGTGAGCGTACAGGCAATAAGGGAAGAAAAAGTGTTGTGAGGTTTGATCCTGCTTCCGTTTTTGGAAATGGCATACAATACCTTACTTACCCCGTGGCTGATATTATCTTTGACGCCATAGCGGATAAACAGGAGGGTGAGGATGATTCCGATTACCGGGAAGGCAAGATAAATGTAATACAGTCCATGGTAACTGAATCCATTGGTAAGAAAGTAGTTGGTATAATACAAGGTGTTCTTTAAGGTAACGGCGGCAAGCCCGCTTCCAATACCGACAATCACGCTCAGGATCAGCACAAACTGGCGCTGTTTGATGTGACGCAATCGCCATACCAGGAGTTTTCCGGTAAGTGTTTTAGGGATCATTTCTGATGCAAATGTAATATTTCATAAAAACTTTCTTTCTATGATCCTGAATTATTAATTTTGAAATTCAAGAATTTCAGTGTATGAAAAGAATTGTATCCTATAATGTTAACGGTATTCGTTCTGCCTTAAGCAAGGGATTGATCGGGTGGATCAAAGCAGTCAATCCGGATATTGTTTGTTTTCAGGAGACTAAGGCCCAGCCCGACCAGATCCCTGTCGAGGAATTTGAAGCGTTGGGTTTTCATCACTACTGGTTTTCAGCAGTAAAAAAAGGATATAGTGGTGTTGGTTTGCTGAGCAAAGAAAAACCCGATCATGTGGATTTCGGGATGAATATACAGCGTTACGATGATGAGGGCAGAACGATCATGGCACATTATGGCAGCAAAACGGTAATGAGTGTTTATCATCCTTCGGGTACCATGGGGGAAATTCGCCAGGAGTTTAAAATGGTATGGCTGGAAGACTTCCTGAACTACATGACAGAACTCAGGAAAACCCGAAAGGATCTTATCATTGCCGGTGATTTTAATATTTGCCATCAACCGATTGATATTCATGATCCTATCCGTAATGCCAACAGTTCTGGTTTTTTACCGGAGGAAAGAGAGTGGCTCAGCAGGTTTTTGGATAGCGGATTTATTGATTCGTTCAGGGTGTTCAATCATGAACCCCGTCAGTATACCTGGTGGAGCTTCCGGGCTGGAGCCAGGGCGAAAAATCTTGGCTGGCGAATTGATTACCAGATGGTCACTCCTTCGTTGAAACCGAAACTGATCAGGGCAGCCATTTTACCGGAAGCCAGGCATTCTGATCATTGTCCGACTTTACTGGAGCTTGATTTTTAGACCCACCCCCGGTCCCCCTCCCTGCAGGCAGGGAGGGGGCAGGAGTTTACAAAGAAACAGCATAGAGCAATTCCCAACCCCAGCTTCCGGTCCTGGGTAAGTAGATAGATCTGACACCCAATTCAAATGGATAGAGGAAACGGAGAAAATGGAGATCGGCCGTGAGTTCAGCCCCACAGCTTTCATAGGTCCGGTGGATCTTGCTATCTATTCCTTCTGCACGGTCATAAAACAGGTTCAGCTTGAAGCGTTTGAAATAGAAAACAGAACCGGCCCGAAAATCAGGATAACACAACGGAAATTTATAATTCACGCTGATACTGATCAAACGGTCATCGTAATTTCCGTTATAACCTCTGGGATAGTTGACTAAATTGGAAAATGCGTAATTCAGCGTATCTCCTTCATTTCTCTGCTGATATCCTGAATATAACCAAATTCCGTGATGACTGAATATTCCGGGGAAATACAGGTTGGCTTCGGCTGCAAAGAGGTATCCCATATTATTACCGGAGAAAGGAGTATGCCTGAAATTCAGCTCCATCGTTTGCCCGAATCGGGGGTACATATCTTTAAAATTTGACCGGAGGTATTGCACTGCATACAAACGATAATCAAGGGTGGTTATAAGTCCTTTAGTGAACAGAGAAGGAGTGGAGGCAAGATGTCTGACGTGTATCAAAGTGGTTCCGAAAGAGGGTGTAAGGTAACGGTAAAATTTTCCATGGGAGAAATTCCACGGAATGCTGACATGGGCTTTCAGATTTGTTTCCTGCCAGGTGAAACGCATCAAATCATTGCTTGATGGCTTGCTTACAAGGCCGGCACGGTTCCCGATTTCGAAACGGAGATCGAGAACAGGATACCACCCCTGATAGCTGAAATCAGCATAAAATTTTCCGGTCTGTTCGTTGATATCATATTCCCAGCCTGCCCCTGCAAACATGGTATTCATCACGTTCTGAGAAAGGATGGAAACGCCTGGATTAAAACCCAGATGATTGACATTCAACGACAAAGGAGCCCAGCTATGAGGGTTAAATAGCTGGAGACCACGGTGATATTTTCTGCTTGGATAAATACTGGCTTTAAGGTTTTCGGGAAAAGGGACATCCTTTTCCTGCCATTGCAACAAATCAAGTTTTCTGCTGAGAGCGCTATCCTGGATATTGAACTGTTCCTGTTCAGTGATACTTGTCTCCAGATGGATGGAATGGTCCTTGACATGTTCTAATGTGATCCAGCTTGTCGTATCGGTCTTTGTACAGGCAATCATGCTTCCATCGGAGCAGTAATCTGAATAGATCATCCGGCTTTGGTCTGAACTGAAATCAGGATCCCCTGAAGCAAACCTGGAAGAAGTCACCTGGAAAATTTTCCTGCTCAGCGTATCAAGGGCATATAGGTTATCGATTCCTGAATAGTCGGCAGTAAAAACCAAAAAGTTCTTATAAAAAAAGGAAGGGCCACTGATCTCTCTGTAAGTATAGGGTAGATAATTTTGGAATGTTTTATTGGATGGATTGAAAACACTCAGCGTTTTACCTTTTTCTGTCAGCAGTATGCAGGTAATTCCTGATCCGTTGGAAGCCCAACAAGGATAGATAATTAAGCCATGTTCCGGGGCAGGAGTGCTGCTCATCAGTTTTCCGTTACCGACATCCAGGATATCGAGGAAGCAGGTGTTGTCTTCCATCACTCTTACGGCGGAAATCTTCATTCCGTCAGGAGAGATCATGGGTGAAAAATATCTGCTTTTCCTGGTCAGGTCTTTCACTTTTTTCTTTTCCGTATCAAAGATCCTGATGATGGAAAATGATTGATTGCCCCAGCGGGAATCGGACTGGTATTCTGCCCATACGATCTTTCCCCTGGCGCAAGAATGGGATTCATTTTGATAATTACCCGTTTGAAGAATATTTTTTTCTTTTCCATTCAGGTCGATCAGGACAAAACGTTTCACGCCGTTCATATCCGACTTAAAAGCAAGCACAAGGGTGTCATTCCAGAACACGGGGTGGATGTAATCTGCATAATTTTTTTTATCGGGACGGGTAATCCAGTTTCGGGCAGTCAGTTTAACATGACTGTCCTGTCTTCTCCACGCTGTATCAAGCGCAAGCAAGAGATCATGATAGAATTTTACTTTCGAAAGTCCTGTCTGGCGTTTTATACCGCTGGCAAAAGGGACTACCATAAAAGGGTACTTAGCAACACGATCGAGGGTATAATTCCACATTTCCGGACCATATTTCTCTCGGCTTTTAGCAACAAGATGGTAGCCCAGGATGTAATCATCGGGAGTGAACGTTTTATAGGAGCCCAGGGTGGCTTTCTCATAGAAATATATTCCTTTTTCGAGCAACTGTGCCCTGATTGGGGCTTCAAATCCCGGTAATCTGCCCCGACCTGATTTTGACAAAGCAGTTTCAGTGGCAGTGGCATCTCCTTCTAGAAACCATGTCGGGACGAATAAGCCAAGAATACCTGCTGTAGCCTGTTCCCCGAGGATCACGTAAAGTGCCTTGGTGAACCCCCGGTTCATTTTACTGATCTGTACTGCATGGCGGTATTCATGGGTAAGGAGTTGTTCAATCCAAGGTTCTGAATAAATGTCCTGTGGCGGACAAGGGTAAAGTTCAATGCGTTTTGGCGCCCAGGCAGTCACTCCATTTGAAAAAGCGGAACGGGTATGTAGGATGACGGGAATGCGGGGAACTTTGCTTTTCAGGGTTTTCGTCTCGGGTGACTGGATTAAATCCAGCAGGTTGGCCATATACTGGGCTTTATACCGGTATTCTTCAGGATAAATAATCTTGAAAGATTTTGTTTTGATCTGAGCCCATTTCATGGCAGCAGGATCCTGCCCGGTAGAAAAATACTGGGAAAAACCACTGTAGCTAAGAAGAAGGAATAATATAGAGTAAGCAAAACGTTTACTGATCGCTGATATCTGATATCCGATATTCAAGGTCTGAATCAGTATTTATTCACCAGGATTTTCCGGATCAGACGGTATTCGTTATGTTGCAGGATAAGGGTATAAATTCCTTGAGGGGCAGGCCGCAAATCAACGGAAATCGAGTTCCCATGTTTAATTTCCAAACCGTTTTTCCGGTAAACCTGGATTCCCATGCTGTTGTATACGATAAGATCGATTTTTTCGCTATTGGACTTACCCGCTTGAATGGTAAACCGCCCATCGTTTGGGATAGGATAGACAGCAAATTCGTCTGCAGAAAGATCTGTTTTCCCGGTGATGATATCTACGTAGTAATGAAGGGAAGTATCTGACATACATCCGTTGACTGAAACCTGACTCCAGTAGTAACCCGTATCGAAAGCAAATAAAAATCTGGATCGTTCTCCTTGGAGGAGGCTGTCGTTATAATACCATTGGTTGCTATCGGCTACGCTGGAGATCAGCAGATCGCCTTCCCTTGAAATCTCTGGAGTGAGAGGAATGGGAGTGAAGAGCAGGGGAAAGGATGGAGAGGGCATCCCGTTTCCACAATTGTTATGACCTGCAACATTGATATTTCCTGAAGAAGCGTTAGCGGAGAAATCCACGAGGATGACATTGCTCCCTGCCCCAGAGACGATGCTGGCTCCCTGAGGTAAAGTCCAGACGTAGGTATTGGCATAGGTGATGGGTTCCACGGCATATTGAATATTGCTTGCAGGACCGCAAAGCGTGGAAGTTCCGCTCACAGGTCCGGCCGGAACAGGGATGGGGTCGAGACTAATATTTAAACTTGACGGTGCTTCAGGAACGCAACCCTCGGCGCTGATATAATTGACCGTCAGGGTTTGGGTTACTGTTCCGAACCAACTGACCAGGATCTGATAAGTGCCCTGTCCACCGGTGATGTTCCCACCTGATGTGACCGTCCAGTTATAATTGCTCATTCCGCTTTCAGTGTTATAAGAATAGCTCCCTGAATTGGCACAGGGTGACAGGCTCCCTGAAATTAATGGTACAGGCAAGGGGTTAACCATTACATTTTTCTCCGTGGGGCTGATAGCACTGCATCCTGTCGGGTTGGTATAAGTCAGGGTAATGGTCTTTTCTCCGAGTGTGTTCCATGAAACCCTGATGGAATCGGTTCCTGCCCCGGAGGTGATGATTCCGCCAGAAGTGACTGTCCAGATATAATTTGTCATCCCGGATGCCGTATAATACAAATTATTTTCTGTCCCCAGGCAGCCATTGATTGACCCATTGATTACGGGAACAGGAAGAGCGATAACAGCGACATTGAACACTGAGGGTGAGGCTGCCACACAACCGTTTGAATTTGTATAGTTCACACTGACATTTCTAGTTCCGGCAGTGATCCAGCTAACGATAATGGAAGGGGTTCCGAGTCCTGAAGTTATCGTTCCACCGGAGGAGACGGTCCAGATATAATTGCTCATCCCCGTTTCTGTGGTATAAACGTGTCCGCTGCTTCCCACGCAGACTGAATCAGGTCCTGAGATGAGGGGTAAAGGCAGGGGATTCACGGTCACAGGATAGAGGGTCGGGGAAATGGCGCTACATCCAAGGGTATTGGTATATTTCACGCTGACAGATCTTGAACCTGTTGAATCCAATCTTACCGTTGCCGTATTACTGGAAGTGGTTCCCCCGGCCGTGATTGTGCCTCCCGATGATACTGTCCAGATATAGTTGCTCATGCCTGTCTGGGTGGCATAAACATTCCCGGTAGAGTTGAGACATGCTGATGCTGGTCCATTGATCACCGGCAAGGGGGCAGGGTTGACGTTGACTGGGTAGGCAGTGGCATTCAAGGCGTTGCAACCATTTGAATTGGAATAGTTTACATAAACTGACTGAGCGCCGCCCGAATTCCATGTTACCGTAATGGAAGCAGTACCCTGTCCGGATAAAATGGTTCCCCCTGAAGTGAGTGACCACTGATAATTTGTATTTCCTGTCTGAGTCGTATAGACATGCCCGGAAGTGCCGGCACATGCTGTAGAAGGACCGGAGATGGTGGGGTTGGGCCTGGTATATATGGAGACCGGATAGAGGGTTGGGGTAGCAGCGCTGCAACCGGAACTGTTTTTGTAAGTTACGGAGATGTTTTGAGCGCCTGTTGAATTCCAGGTGACATTCACAGTGTTTTGATTATTGGCGCCAATGATTGTCCCTCCTGAAGAAACGGTCCAAAGGTAGTTGTTCATCCCTGACTGAGTGGTATATATGTTAGCGGTGGAATTGGCGCATGCGGTTGCTGGACCGCTGATGGTGGGAACAGGAAGGGGAGAGACGTTGACATTCTGAACTCCGGCTGTAACTCCCGTGCAATTATCGGCATTGGAATAATTAACACTAACCGATTGTGGGCCAGCATTATTCCAGGTAACTGTAATGTTGGGACTGGTACTTGTTCCACCCGCGGTTACCGTGCCTCCGGATGATACTGCCCACTGGTAACTGTTCATTCCTGACTGGGTGGTATAAATATTACCTATGGAATTGATACATGGAGTAGCAGGTCCCGAAACAGTCACCGTAGGTCTGGGGTTGACCGTAACGGCATAAGTGCTTGCTGTAGTGGCTGCACAGCCGCCAGCATTCTCATAATTGACAGAAACTGATTGAGAACCTGTGGTGTTCCAGCTTACCGTGATAAAAGAGGTTCCGCTTCCGCTGACGATGCTTCCACCCGAAGAAATGGTCCAGACATAATTGCTCATTCCGCTTTGGGTGGTATAAGTATGCCCTGTTGTTCCTGCACAGGCGGTAGGAGGTCCGCTGATGGTTGGAGTGGGGCGCTGGCTGACAGTAAGCTGTTTGACTGAAGGGTTGCCTGTGCCACAGGTGTTACTTCCATAAACGGTGACAGAACCTGAGACCGCATTGCCTGCAATGCTGACGGTTATTGTCCGGGTCCCGGCTCCGGAAGTAATTGAAAAACCTGAGGGCAGGGTCCAGATATAGGTAGTGGCATTGGTAATAGCCGGGATAGAAAACACTATCCCGTTGCTGTTTTCGCATACTCCGGAAGGACCGGTAATAATTCCTGCCGGTGCTGGAAGAATACATCCATCGAGAAAGACCCTTGAGTTAGAAGCAGGAACGCTACCCAGATTGTTCTGAGGGGTATGGCTGAAAGTGGTAGTGTTTGCTGTTTGCTGGCAAAGGAGCTGACTTGATACTGGAACCGCACTGATACTGTCAGCATTGATTCCGCATGTATAAGTGGGGGTGATGTTACTTGGCTGGGTCATATTTCCGTATACAAATTCTATGTCGCTGGAAGCTTCGTAAAGCTTGACCTGAAAATTCACCTTGTCATTAAACGAATTGGGAAAGGTCATGTTGATCCATTCCACGGTAAACACCCTGTTCCCGGTAGTTCCGGAAGTCAGGTATTTGATGCTGTTCTGAAGGGTAGCCCCATAGGAGCACATCAGGTCTTCATAAAATGGAGCAATTGCCAAAAGGGTTCCGTTGGGGGCAGGCATGGAGAAGGAGGCATTGTCGTAACCATAAGGCATATTATCATAGCCGGCTGCATTGCTTGAAGAAAGGTCAATGAAGCCGTTAGTTGAAACACTCACGTTGTTATAAGCTACGCCTAAGTAATTAAAGCTGAAACCGATGGGAATCTGGAAACTGCGATTATCTCCGGTTCCACCACCTCCTCGCCATGAGCTGATCGAACTTCCTGTAGCGTTTATGGACACATAGCTTATCCCGGTTTCCCTGGTCACGTTGTGGTAAACATATACGCCTTGTGCAGCTAAAGTGACAGGGATTAAGGCCAGAAGAATAAAAAAAGAAAGTATTTTTTTCATGGTTGAAAGTTCAGTTCACAACCTTCAAAAATACTATGAAAAAGTTGAACCTGTCAAGTCCCGGGGCATGGAGTTATCAGTTGTTGTCAACAAAAAAGCTCCTCCCTCTTATACGGGAGGAGCTTTTTTAATCCTGAATTTTGTATTCCGGATCTTTTAGTTGTTGATGATGATCTTCTTGGTTACACGCTGTTCAACAGATTGGAAGATGATGGTATAGATTCCACTAGGCAGGGGTCTGAGGTCGATATTTTTCTCAAACCTGCCATTTACCCTGTTATCCTGCGATTCAAAAATCAGTACACCAAGTTGATTATAAACCATGATGTCGAATGTTTGTTCAACAGAGGAGAGTATGGTGGTTTTAAAGGAACCATTGTTGGGAACAGGTGAAATAAGGATATTTGAGGCTGACTGTTCAGGCATACCGGTAACTATCACATAGATATTGTTGGAGGTATCTGAGCTGCAACCATTTTTAGTGACAACATCCCAATACCAGCCTGAATACTGTGCGAGCTGGGTCTGACCTGTGGCTCCGTATATCATGGCGCCATTGTAATACCATTGGTTACCTTCGGCAGTGTTGCTTGACAGCAAGTCTCCGTTGACAGTGATTTCAGGGGCACCTGGTGTGGGGAATACGGTCAGGAGAAGATCCGGGGAAGCAGCTCCATCTCCGCAAAGGTTCCTTCCAAGTACGCTGATGTTGCCTGAGGAGGCGCCCATGGTAAATACAACGGTGATATTCGCGGTATGGGCACCACCAATGATGACGGCACCGGCTGGAAGAGTCCATACATATTCAGTAGCGCCTGCAATGGTTGGGACAGAATATTCAACACCGACAGATTCTTCACATACGGAGGTCGGTCCTGTGATTATACCGGCTGGGCCTGGAATCTGGTTAACCACGATGGGGAAAGAAGGTGAAAGCGAACCGTTTCCGCATAAGCTGTTACCATAAACCGTGATGTTTCCTGAAACAGCAGTGAGGGCAAAGTCAACAGTTATGGTATTGGTCCCTTCACCGGAAACAATACTGGCTCCGGCTGGTAATGACCAAACATAATAAGCGGCGTTGGCAATCGGAGCAACCGAGTATACAGCTCCCGTAGATCCATAACAAACATTGGATGGCCCACTGATGGGTCCTGCAGCACCCGGAATCCCATCAACAGCTACATCATAAACTGTAGGTTGAGGTGCTGAACAAGTGTTTCCATCGGAATAATTTACAGTGACTGTTTGGGCGCCTGGGGTGTTCCAGGTCACTTCAATCTGTGATGTTCCCTGTCCTCCGGTAATGCTACCGCCTGAAGAAACGGTCCAGACATAATTGGTTTTTCCGGTTTGGGTGCTGTAATTAAAGTAGCCGGAATTTACACACATATTGGTTGGGCCTGTGATGGTCGGTACAGGTGAGGCATTCACCGTTACAGCCTTGGTTCCTGGAGTGGCAGCAGTACATCCGGTAGTGGGGTTGGTGTAAATGACGTTCACGGTTTTCGGTCCGGCAGCATTCCATACCACGTTGACCACTTCGGGATTTGATGTTGGAGTAATGGTGCCATCGGGAGAAACGCTCCAGACATAAGTTGAATTCCCGGCTTGGGTGGAATAAGCATTGGAAACATACTGGCAAACCGGAGAATTACCGCTTACGGTTGGAACGGGCAGATTATTGACGGTCACTGCTTTGGTAGAATAAGCGCTGGGAGCTCCGCAATCGCTGACGGCACGGACAGAAACAGTTCCTGAAACGGCTGTTCCAGAGACACTGACAGTAACCTCGTTAGAATTTGGGAAGCTGGTGATGGTAAACCCGGCTGGGAAGATCCATTCATAGATAAAACCATAAGGCACCATGGCTACAGAGTAAACATAGTCTGTCCCGTTCTTGCAAACGCCTGTTGGTCCGCTGATGGCTCCGGGATTGGGAGGAACAACGCAAGTAGTGTAGAAGGTTTTCTCCAGACCATAAGTGGTACCGGCGGCATTTACACCTTTAGCCCTGTAATAATAATTTGTGTTAATGATCAATCCTGTTGCCGTAGCTGAGAAATTGGTGGGCGTATGGCCTGAAAGGGTACCAGGAGTGGCCGGAGTGGTGCTGGGATAAGGACCACCCATGGTTGTTCCATATTCAAAGGAAACAGTAGTATTTGCATTGAAGGCATTACCGTTTCCGTTTAAGGTGGCAAATGTTGCCCCGACAATGGTGGCATCATTGGTGGTTATTGCCGGAGGAACCATTGTTGTCGTGAAGGAAAGAATAGTGCCGTTATTCGATCCTATGGAGTTGGTAGCTAATGCCCTGAAATAATAGGTTGTATTGGGTTGCAGTCCGTTTTCGACCCAGGATACAACAGTGTTTTGATCGGTCACAGGCATCGGGAAAACAATGGTATGATCGAAGGGTGGAGTGGCCATGGTCCCATATTCGAAGGTAACGGTAGTGGTGGCAAAATTCGCATTAACATTGGCATTTAGGGTGGCCATGGTAGCACCCACTGAAGTGGCAGGAGTAGTGGTGACATCAGGGGCAGCGGCAATGGCGACTTTATAATCTTCCGTTTCGCCCCATCCATAAGTACCGCATGGGAGGATACCACTTGGTGAGGATGTTTCCACATTGACCACACGCATCAGCGTATAACCGGGTGTTGCAGTGAGGGGGACAACAAAACTGCCGGTTTCAGTATGAGCGCCTGAAGTTGAGGTCGGACTTACATAAACTTCTTCCCCGGCATCAGTGAGGAGTCCATTCTGGTTATAATCGATGAAAATTTTAATGGCATTGCTGTACGTTCCCCCGCAGGTGCCAATCTGAACACTGAAATTCTGGGTTGAACCTTTTCCCATGGAGGCTGGTGTAACAGAATAATAATAATTGCTGTACCTCTGATTGATGGAACCAGGTCCGGGAGCAAGGGTGGAACAATCAGAAGTGTTATTGATACCTCCAACTGTCACATTAAAAATTTCTTCATCACCCGTATAGGTGGCCACAGAAGTGCAATAGGAATTAAACAAATCAGACGTTCCGGTAACAGCTAGGTTCATATTCGCACTGCCTCCGGCATGCGTTATATTGGCAGTGTAAGTAATATTTGGAGCGGTAGGGGTGAACCTTGCGTAGATGGTCTGCGTAAATGCAGGCGGAGTATAAGTGACATTGACAGTGCTGGTATAAGGGCCTCCGCTGGTGAGTGATATGCCAAATCCTGCCGGAGCAGTCACGACAATGGGACCTGCAGTCAGGTTGAGCCCAGAAAGCACGTAACTCTGTTGTGCTGAACTGCTTCCGAAGGGAATATAGCCAAATGCAAGAGCGTTCGGGGTAGCCATCAGGGTTGGATCGGTGGTCAGGATATTGAACTGAATATTTGGTCGGTAAGTATTTGTAGTGCCTGTTCCGGTCGGTGCTGAATTATCCTGATACCAGTATTCATGCTGGTTTGTAGAGGTTGTCGTATAACGAAAATAGGGATAAGAAGATGTGCCTCCTCCTGTATAATTGGTTTCACACAATACCAGGAGATTGTTGCTGTTATAGTTAAAATCAGTCACATCAATGGTCACCCAGCCAGTGGTTGAAAAATTCCGGGTGGCATCATAAACCAGGGTTGCCCCGGCCGTCATGTTGGCCCAAGTATCAGATGCCAAAGTTGTCGCGGTAGTCGTTTTCAGGTAAATTTTCGTCGGGCAATTGGTGGTCTGAGATGTTGCGACATACCAACTGATGGTGGAGATAGTACCGAAAGTAGTCATTTCAGCAGCCGTGTAAATGGAAGCCGATCTTTCAAATCCCCAGTACATACCAAACGGTTGCCTCTGGGAAGAAGTTCCGGTTCCAATGGTAACGATAACTGCGTAAGAGTTACCAGCCAGCAGGAGAAGTGCAATTAAGAAAGTAAAGATTTTTTTCATAAAATTAAGGTTTAGGTTATTAATCAATATTAATGACAGATATATAGAGGGTTAGATCATCATAAACCACAACTAATCCAAACATCTATTTTTTAAAGTAAATAATAGAATGTCAAGTTCTAAATACAATAATGACTTCAAATATACAAAGAAATTTATGACATTAGTATTTTCGAAAGAACTAAATGTATGCATCATTTTTTTTTAGCAAACATGGAATTACAGAAATTTAACAGTATCCTGAATTCACAAGGTACCCCTGTACATATTCTTCAATCCCGGCTTCTAAATTAAAAAATGGTTTTGAATATCCAATGGAAAATAATTTATCCATTTTTGCTTCCGTGAAGTACTGGTATTTATCCCGGATATCTGCCGGGGTATCGATAAATTCAATTTCCGGGCTAAGGTTAAGGGAAGAAAAAACCGCATTGACAAGGTTGATGAATGTCCTGGCTTTTCCCGTACCCAGATTGTAAATTCCCGAATCTTTCTGATGATTCATCAGAAACCAGATTACATCGATCACGTCCTTTACATAAATGAAATCTCGGAGTTGTCCGCCATCTTTGAAATCTGGGTTATGGGAGCGGAACAATCGCACAGATGCAGTGTCCTGAATCTGATTAAATGAATGATACACCACGCTGGCCATTCTTCCTTTGTGGTATTCATTGGGACCGAATACGTTAAAAAATTTTAATCCATACCAAGCCGGGGGACAATTTTCTTGTTGTACGACCCATTTATCGAATTCATTTTTCGAAATGCCATACGGATTCAGGGGATTCAGCTTTAACGAAAGTGCAGGATCCTGATCATCATAGCCCAGGCTTCCATCTCCATAAGTAGCAGCGCTTGAAGCATAAATCAGAGGAATGTGATTACGGGTGCAGAAATTCCATACCGATTTACTGAAGTTCAGATTCAATTCCTCGAAGATGGTCAGGTTGAATTCCGTGGTATCGGTACGAGCCCCGATATGAAAGATAAAGTCAATATCATGATTATGTTTCTGGAGCCACTTGAAAAAATCCCTGCGATCCACCAGCTCACGGTAAACTTTATGGATATAGTTGTTTTTTTTCGAAGCATGGCTGAAATCATCCACCAGGACGATATCCTTTAGTCCTTTGTTATTCAGTTTGCTGACCAGACAACTTCCGATGAACCCGGCAGCTCCGGTGACGATGATCATAAGATTGTTTTATTGAGGCAGGAGCAAAGATAAAGAAAAGCAATAAAATTATCACATAACAAAATGATAAAATAACAGGGTAACAATTGACAGGCTGGAATGAAAGGCAGAAAAGAGGGGGGTAACATCACCGGCCTTCTCCCCTCTGAAAAGGCAGAGGGGAGAAGGGGTGAAGTTATCATGCTTATTTATTAATGAGCACTTTTTTGGTCACCTGATGGTTGTTGCTCTGGAAAACAACGGTGTAGATACCGTTTCCAGCTTTTCTCAGGTCGATGGTTTGTTGTACATTTCCGTTAACTTCCACATCACGCAACTCGAAGATATTTTGTCCGAGATTGTTATAAATCGTGATGTTGAATTTTTCAAGGCTTGTAGAGGACATTGAGACGGTGAACCTGCCATCATTAGGTGATGGGAAGATGTTGAAGTTACCGCCCTGCAGTTCCTGTTGTCCAGTAACCAGGATATATTCACGGTTGGAAGGATTAGAACTACAGCCACCAATCGTAACAACTGTCCAATACCAGCCGGTTTCCGTAGCTATATAAACCTGGCCTGTGGCTCCTGAAATGGGAGTTCCGGTACCGGTTTCAGTAGGTGAGAAGTACCATTGGTTTCCGGTGGGTGCACTGCTGTTCAGTGTAATGTCCATGGAGGTGACCAAAGGTGTGGCGGGTTTTGGTGTAACAGTGACAGCAAAGGGAGCTGAAGGAGTACCATTGCCGCAAAGGTTATTTCCCTGGGCAGTAATATTCCCGGAGGAAGCATTGTCGGCAAAATCAACGGTGATGCTGTTGGTGTTAAAGCCAGTAGCGATGGTAACGCCGGCAGGCAGGTTCCACACATACGATACTGCATTGGCAACGGGGGCAATGGAATAAGCAATTCCCAGAGCGCCACCGCAGACTGTAGAGGTACCTGTAATATTTCCTGCAGTGCCTGGTAACGGATCAACGGTCACAGCAAGTGAGGCCGGTGTGAGGGCGTAGCATCCATTGGCATTGGCATAATTCACGGTGACGGTCTGGGCGCCGGCTGTATTCCAGGTGACCTGGATTTGGCTTGTACCCTGTCCGAAGGTGATGGTGCCTCCGGCTGAAACGGTCCATACATAGCCGGTCATTCCACCCTGGGTGTAATAATCGAAATAACCTGAATTAACACACATAGTGGTAGGCCCGGTAATGGTCGGAACCGGAGCAGCGTTCACAGTGACTGCATAAGAAGTGGGGGTAGGAGCGGTACAACCGTTACCATTGATGTAATTCACGGTGACGGTCTGGGCTCCTGTGCTATTCCACTGTACGGTGATGGCATTGGTGCCTGCACCTGCAGTGATGGCGCCTCCGGCAGAAACGGTCCATACATAACCAGTCATTCCTGTTTCAGTGTTATAAACATTGGTATTGGTACCCTGGCAAGCTGAGGCTGGCCCCATGATCGTGGGAACAGGCAGTGGGTTAACGACGACTGCAAGACTTGATGGGGTTCCGTCTCCGCAAGGACCGGTACCGTAAACTGAAACATTGCCTGAATTAGCACCAAAAGTTACCGTGATGCTGTTGGTATTGGCGCCGGCAGTGATGACGGCACCTGTGGGTACTCCCCAAACATAACCGACAGCATTGGTAATCGGAGCAACAGTATAAACAATGCCGGTACTGTTCGTACAAACGCTGGTAGATCCTGTAATCGGACCAGCAGGTCCTACTGGCGGACAACCGCTCAGGAAGGTCTGGTCAGCGCCATAGGTAGTTCCACCGGCATTCACTCCAACACAACGGAAGTGATAAGTGGTGTTGGTCAATAATCCTGTCAGGTTGGCAGAAACTGCGGTGGCAACATTACCGGTTACAGGTGAGGGTACACCGGGAACTGCGGGTAATTCATAAGCCAGGGTCAGACCGTATTGGAAGGTTACTGTGGTAGAAGCATTGAGGGCAGTAACGCTGCCGTTCAGGGTAGCAGAAGTGGTACCGATGCCGGAAGCCGGGTTGGTGACTACAATCGGAGGTGCTGCTGCCGTGGTAAAGGTCATGTCGTTGCCATTGGATGTTCCGCCAGAGTTGGTACCGACAATACGGTAATGATAAAGGGTATTGGGTTGCAAGCCGGAGATAGCAGCGCTGCAAGGAGTAACGCTTGTTCCCGTCACAGTCGGAGGTACACCAGCGGCAAATGAACCATATAAGGTAGTTGGTCCATATTCGAAAGTAACCGCAGTGGAGGCATCATTGGCATTGACGGTTCCGTTGAGTGTGGCTGCAGTAGTGTTAACTCCTGTTGCTGCCGTGGTAACCACCGTTGGCGGAAGAGCCGGTGTTGTAAAGGTCAGATCCGAACCATAAGCTGTAATGGAAGCGTGTACCGCACGTGCCCTGAAGTGATAGGTCGTATTGGGCAACAGACTTGCGATGGCAAGGGAAATAGGTGTGGTGGTGGATCCTGAAACAGTAGCGGGAACGCCGGCCAGACTGGTTCCATATGCATTGGTTAATCCATAATCAAACCAGGTGTTCATGGTAAGGCCATTTGCCATCACCGTCCCGTTGAGGGTAGCGGTATTGGCTGTCAGTGCGGAAGCTGCAAGGGTCACTACGACGGGATCGGGAGCATATTCATAGGCGCCCATATCCGGAGGGTTGGAACGGTTGACACCAACGATATCCTGAAGTACCTGCGGCAGGTAAACCCCTGCATTGTTCATCAGGGTAGTGGTTGGCAGCAGATTGGTCGTGGAAGTAAACAATGGATCGTTGTTCAGGGAGTTGACATCCTGTCCCGTGGCAATTTTCCAGGCAGCCAAAGTAGTGACATCTGCTCCCTGATAACCTAAAACGCCCGGAGTTCCGGAAACATAGTAGTCGTTATAGTTAATGGGGACAAAAGCAGTATTGGCTGAGGCATTGTAAATGGCATAGGATTTATCGGTGGTGCTGGCAGTGTTGTCGAAAGTATTCATCAGCATATTGTTCCGGACATCGATGTTTGTGGCTGGACTTCCTAGATAGAGCGCGGTGGATATGGTCGCTGCACTATAACCGGCATAAGATCCTGACAAGTAAACGGAATTGTTGTAGATATTTACATTTCCCGTGGCTCCGTCAGTGCCGATACCGATACCCCAGTATGTCTGGCTTGCATCGCCGGTACATTTAACATCATATACGACATTATTTATCAAGCTTACAGCGCTTGAAGCCAATCCGGTAGCAACATAAATCCCTCTGGCACCATATCCTCCTGTATTACTGTTGAGGATGCTTCCTACTTCATTGTTCTCGACCCTTACACCTGACATGGTTGAAAAGACATATATCCCATAAGGTTGGGTGGAGCCTGAAGTTGAAAGACCGGTAATTTTGTTATTTAGGATGTTAATATTTGCATTGAGGATGCCTGTTGAGACAACAATGCCTCTGGCAGAATAAGAACTGGTTCCGGTATAGGCTAAGTTTGAAATAACATTTCCGGAAATAACTCCGTTCTTAGTGTCGGTAGCAAACCAAATACCGGTGGGTAAGAAGGTGTAACTACCCTGAGTAATATTCCCGATTATATTATCGCTTACGGTAATACCATCAACTCCCTGAGCATAAACTCCGTTGCCTAAAAGGGCATCAGCGCCAGTGGAATTCATGAGGTTCCCCGTGATCAGGGTTCCGCTTCCATTACCGGGTGCTGTCGCAGCAACGCAGAAAATGGCATAGTATGCTTTCCGGATGCTGTTATTCTGAATGGTGATGTTGTTGAAATAACCCGCTCCGCCTGCAGCATCTCTCACTACCACAGCGGTAGAGGTATTCACGCCATTAACAATAATAGTATTTTTCAGGATGACATCGGTAATTGGGGTTGTTCCGTTTGATCCGATGAAAACAACCTGGGGGGAAGTGGCAGAAGTATTGGTGATGGTCAAATCCTGTGTTGTCCCGGAAGGAGTGTTAGAACCGTCTATTATCGTAAAGCTATTTAAGATAGCAATTACCGGACCGCTTGGTGAATCACCGGAAATGGCCGCAGTGACTCCGGTGTTTGGCTTAATCGTGAGGGTATTCACAGCGCTGGAACCGGGGTTGGCATCAACAATGATGGGGAAAGTTTCTCCGGCTGAGCTGTAGGTGGAAAGAATGGTCCATACCACCGGGCAGGTCATTTCACTGTTGTTCAGTGCTGTGGCTGCTTCGGTAAGGGTGGCATAATCCCCTCCTGTACCTATGGTTTTGTTCCCGCATATCGTTCCGACAATGGTGTAGGAATTAGGAGTAGTCGGAGGTGTGCTGCAGGCCGGTGGGTTGGCCGTAAACCCTGCTGCTCCAGCAGCCGGATTGGCGCCGATATTCGGGGGTGCAACAACGTCCTGTGCAACGATATAATAGGAGATAACATCATTTAAAGCAGCACCTCCTCCAAAAGTAAAGGTATAAGTGCTTCCGCTTACCCAGCTTGCAGGAACGCTGTTCCAGGTACCGGTATTGATCCTCCAGTATAACCTTGGCATGCCCGGCAAGGTGGTTGGAACGCCGGTCTGGTCGGTGATGGTGGTGGTCAATGTCCTTGCTGACAGCGAAGAAGTATTTAAGAATGGAGTATAACTGATCACCGGTGGTGAAATATCCAGCAACAGTCCGGCAAATTCATCTGCGCCGATATCAGGGGCAGAAGCGGGCGAAAGGGGATTGTCAGGATAACCTGCGTTGGGATAACGGGCATGGTTGTCATAATCAAAGGTGATGGCCGGTGTGGATACAACAGAACCGCCGCTTTCGCACTGAGTCGGAACGGTAGTCTGGAGGTGAAGGTCATAAGGTGTAGTCGCAACATTGACAAAGGGAGGCATTTCTGTTATAGAGGATGCATCCCTGGGTGAAACCAAAGTTTTAAAACCAGCCATTGTCGGAATGCTGTTGGTCCCGTCATAGAAGATCAGGTTGTTGGCGCTGGGAGTTCCGGCATAGAAATCGTTGTTATTTGATGTTGCCGTGTAGGAAGTAAGGGTGGTAGAACTTCTGCGGTAAGCGGCAGCGATGTAAGTCCCACTTCCCGGAGCCGTGGAAAGGTTGATCGCGATGTTGTTCCGGAGCTCTGATGCGGTACCCGTAGCGATGTAAATGGCATCAGAATAGAACGTGGTGGTAGAGCTGTTGGTGCAATTCAGATAGATCGTATTGTAATAAAGGTTTACCGTGGTGCCTGAAGCG
This sequence comes from uncultured Prolixibacteraceae bacterium, assembly GCA_964429135.1. GTDB lineage: Bacteria > Bacteroidota > Bacteroidia > Bacteroidales > FEN-979 > CAZSDU01. The sequence continues at coordinate 246,245 of CAYSAU010000001.1, forward strand.
ACATAGATTCCATGAAGACCGCTGGTGTTGTTGGAAGCAGGTGTCTTCAGATCGCTGATATAGTTGTTGTGAATATATGCTGTTGTAGGAGAAGTGACGTACATCCCGTAATAATAACCGGATGTTCCGGCCATGGATACGTTATACAACTTATTTTTATACACATTGAATATGCCGGCGCCTCCGAAATAATACCCGTAACCGTAACCATAACCGGTGGCGCTGCTTACGGTGAGATTGTACAGGTTATTGGAATAAATATTTCCCATGTAATAGCCATAGATGCCATAGATATAGCCATATCCTGAAGAGGAGTTGGTGATGGTCAGGTCATGGACATTATTGTTATAAAGGGCATTGGTATTGACGCCGGTGGAGGCAGGATAGGAATAAATCCCGTACACTGCTGAGGCTGAGGTGTAAGAGGTAGTAACCGACTGATTGAAAATCGTGTTATTATAAACCATTTGTGAAGTAGCCGAGTTGGAGCAATAAAGGCTGTAAATGTAAGCAGAGTAACCCGTTATTGCGGTCACGGCATTTCCGCTGATGGTATTGTCATGGATGGAAGTATTGCCGCTACCTACCACGTATAATCCGTAGATGTAACAAGTGGCCGCATTGCCTGTCCGCTGGTTGTTTGTGACGGTATTGTTATAGACATTACAAGTACCTCCGCTAACAGAAGTGGTATAAGCGAGATAAGTATAGCCACTTCCTCCTATTACATTGTTATTCACCGTATTCCCGTAGAAATTGATTGTGAACGCGGTGGCTGCATTATAAATTCCGTAAAAATAGGCGGAAGTAGCGGTAGGATAGGTACAGTTCTGCACCGTATTGCTATAAATATTCAGGGTATTGGTGGTACCGCTTGTCCCTATCCCGGAATTATAAATTCCATAGATGTATCCGGTCGTTCCAGCACTGGTTAGGGTGAGGGTGTTGTTGTAGATACTAGCATTGGCATTGTTGGCGGTAGCTCCGTAGATGCCATAAAGGGCTCCGGTGGAACCTGTACCTCCGTTGATGCTGCTTTTGGCAACGGTCAGGTTATTCTGATAAGCCACATAAATAACATAAGCAGTGGATGATCCTCCGGCAAAGTTTGTAAAGGTATTTCCTGTTACAGACCCGATGTCATTGTTCTGGTCATAATATGTATAAGGGCTGGCATCTGCTCGTCCGTACAAATAAATCCCGTTGTAGCAACTGGTGATGGTGTTCCCGTAAAATTTATTGTTGGAATTCTGTCCGGCAACATCGGTGACCGTCAATTGTGTAGTGGCCGTGGTAGTGTGGTTGTTTGAATAGATTCCGTAAGTGGCCGTGTAGGTCTGCAGGAGAGTAATGGTACAATTTTTAATGGTAATATTTTGGGAACCCTGAGTACCCGAAACTTTCAGCAGGGCATATCCCCATTCCATTTCTGTTGTGGCGGTAGTATTCAGAACGTTTTCCGCAACGTCGATACCATCAAAAGTAATGTATTTCACCCCATTGAAACAGATGATGGCATCCAGGGTTCCGGTTCCTACCCCGGCGGTGATCTTGGGGTTGTTACCTACACCGGATTTCTGAAAAATGATCTGGTTCGCTGAAGTGCCGGTATTGGTCGTGATATAGCCGGCAGTCGGCGTGGTAAATGTTTCGACATGGTTCGCGGCGACATTGAAGGTCACCCCTCCCGCTCCGACACCCTGGGCATTCAGGGCTGTAATGGCGGCTTCGATCGTGGCATAGCTCCCGGGAATGGTTTTCACCCCGGTCAACTGTGCCCATGAAATACTGCTCAACATGAAAGCAGCAATCACTAGAAGTACAATTTTTCTCATGATTTGTTTTGTTAATTAATAATTACTCATTCTTGGTTTTAATATTTATGATTAATTTTTTTAGAATATGTATGAATTTTTGTCATCCGAGAAGAAATAATGTAAAATGCACTGTAAAGTTAATAATATATTTTTTCGATTGACAAAATTTAATTTTTTTTTTAAGGAGATCAGTCACCAGGTCATTCCCAAAATCTTGCCGTATCTTCAGGACTTTCTCTTTCTTTGAGAATTTCGAACTGTTTTCCATGATAACCAAGGATCCTTGGTGTTTGCCGGCTGTTATAACGAGACCACATGCTGAAGGTGTAGCTTCCGCTGTCGTGAATGGCAATGTAATCCCCTTCTTCCAATTCAGGCAGCAGGACATCCTTGGCTAAAATATCTCCTGAAAAGCATAAAGGGCCTGCCAGGTTATACGATTTGAGATCCGCGATCCGCGATCCGTGATCCGTTTTCGTATCTTTTTTATCGCCAATCGCTAATCGCGTATCGGAGATCTTTGAATTTCCGTTTTTATCGTAAACGCTGTATTCATGTTGCCAGTCGGAGGGATTTAAACATTCTCTGACAAACAGGTCGGCCCCGACATGGATCATGGCAGTATTGATGCCCGAATCGTGTTTGACATATTCCACACGGCTGACAGTCCAGCCGGCGTTGGTGTATATCCAGCGACCGAATTCGGTGATCAGCTTGAAAGCTGCTGAGTGGGTGAATAGTTCCGGGGCTCTCTGCCTGATTGCCCCGACATATTCAATCATGGACGGAGGGGTTCTGTCATGATGGTAGGAAACCGGCAGTCCTCCCCCGATATCAACGATATTAACCGGAGGGATCTTTAGATTCCGGCGGATTTCATTTACCTCCAAAACAAAATCATATAAAACACCAATGCCTTTTATCAGTAATTCTATCGGACAGCCCTGGGAACCGACATGCAGATGAACTCCGTTTAACCAGGGATAGCTTGCAAAGGCCTTGAGCAATTCTTTTTTTCTGGTGTTAATGGGTAGCCCGAACTTGGAATATTCCCCGGCTACGCTTGACTCAAGGATGCTTCCCGTTCCCACCTGAGGGTTGATACGGATGCCGATGCTTCCTTTAGCATTCATGAATAATCGGATCCGCGATATGCGTTCTAGTTCCGAAAAATTATCCACATTGATATGGATGCCTTGGTCAAGGGCAAATTCCAGCTCTGTGTTGGTTTTCACCGGGGAATCAAACACGATATTTTCCGGAGGGTATCCGCTTTTCAGTGCCAGGTGAACTTCACCTATGGAAGCGGCCTCAACGCCCATTCCCAGTCCACGGCTGAATTCAAGGATACGGACCAGGGGGTTGGCTTTGATGGCCAGGGCATGCAGGGCAGATGCCGGAAAAACGTGCTGAAGTTCGTTTATCCTCGAGCGGAGTAAATCAAGATCATAAAAGATCAGTGCCGTGTCCTCTTTACGCAGGTAATCCTGTTTTAGAGCCCCTTTCAATATGTTTTCAATCGTCAATCGTAAATCCTTCATTCGCAAATTCAATGATTCCTGTTTTTTTTGCCATTTCAAATAATTGGCTAACGGCATTTCTCCCGGCTTTTCCCAGGCTCAGACTGAAGTCATTCACAAAGAGTGAGATGTGCTTCCGCATGACCTCTCCGTCCATTTCCCGTGCATTCCTTCTGACAAACGCCATGGTTTCTTCCGGATGAGCCATGGCATATAAGATACTGCGGTGAAGGATACGCTCCAGCGACCTGATCCTGTCTTCGCCCAGGCTCTTCCTGGCTACGATACCCCCCAGCGGGATAGGGCAGTGAGTGAGATTTTCCCAGTAGCTTCCCAGATCCATGATTTTTCTCAGCCCTTTCTTCTCGAAGGTAAATCTGTTTTCATGAATGATGATCCCGGCATCCGTTTCTCCGCTGAGAATGGCATCCTCGATACCGGAAAAAATCATGAATTGTTTCTTCACTGCTTTCGGAAAGGCAAGCCGGAACAATAAATGGGCGGTAGTGTATTCTCCGGGAACGGCTATCTTCAGGGTATCTATTTCTGGTAATGAATATCCACGGGAGCCAATCAGCAGAGGTCCGTTGCCATAACCCAGCGCGCTTCCGCAATCCAGAAGAGCATATCGCGAGCTAAGATAGAGATAGGCGTGATAACTGACCTTACACATATCCGGTTCTGCCCTGAAAGCCTTTTGGTTAAGGCACTCCACATCCTCCATGGTAGAATCGAAATCAAACCCTTCGGTATCCACCTTGCCATGCACCATGGCATAAAAGATGAAGGTGTCATTCGGACAAGGAGAAAACGCCAGTTTTATCATTTTCGATTCACACCTGCCTGAAGGCAGAATTTTTAATTACAATTTTCATCTCCAACTTACCCCCTCTCCACCTCCCGAAGCAAATCCTGCATCACTTTATTCAGGTTCTTCAAGGCAAGGGGAATATTCCATCTCGACTTATCCCTTTCTTCCACCCGGTTTGATATAGACCGGATCTGCACACAGGGCATGCCTTCGGTCAGGCATCCATATAGGAATGCCGCCCCTTCCATGCTTTCGACATCGGCTGGGAAAAAACGTGTCGTCTTTTTTATGTTTTCAGAAATCCCGTTCACCTTGCTGACCGTATTCCCTTTCACCCGGGCAAGATTTTCCAGGCATGAAAAGGGAGGGATACGGAAATTATGGAGTTTGCCTGAACGGTATGGAAAGGCATCAGGATCCATAAGGCCGAGTTCAAACATGGAAATGATTTTTTCCCCGTCTTCGGCACACATTTCAGGCATACATTCTTCCACTACATTCACCACACTTCCAATGTTCAGCCTGTCATGATAGGTTCCGGCAATACCTGCATTGAAGGCAAAGGAATAGGTTGATGGGTCGAGGATTTTCCCGAGATGGAAGGCGGTTTGCATCATGCCAATACCGGGAATGAGCACATCCACAGACATAGACCTGAACCTGTAATGCAGGAGAGATTCGTTTCCCTTTCCCAGGAAAGCCATGTGGCCAAGGGTGGGGCGGATTTCAAATTCGGTAGCGGCGACGATCAGGACAGCCATAAAAATAATTCCGGATAAAAATACATATTAAATAGAAATGCTCATCAAGGGAAAAAGATAATTATTAGTTTTGTCGTTCATTTCCAAACCCAAACATTTAATTCCTGCTGATATGAATGAAAAAGTACAAAAACTGCTGAGCGATTCCACTCCTCTGCGCTGGACGGCCTTAGCTTTGATTTCACTGACCATGTTGTCCGCTTATTATTTTGTGGACATGATCGCTCCCCTCGAATCCTTGTTAGAGATCAAACCCTATTCCTGGACGCCCAGTAATTATGGATTTTTCTCGGGTTCGGAATACATGTTGAACGTCCTCGGATTTCTTATAATTTCAGGGATTATTCTCGATAAAATGGGCATACGGTTTACCGGGCTTACGGCTACGATTGTAATGCTCGGAGGCGGTTTGATTAAACTATACGCCCTGACGCCTTATTATTATAATGGCGGATTTGGATACGATTTTTTCAATTCCTTCTGGACTACCATGCCTGCTACTGCAAAACTGGCTGCCATAGGTTACGGGATTTTCGGAATCGGGGTTGAGATGGCAGGGATAACCACTTCCCGTACAGTCGTCAAATGGTTCAAAGGTAAGGAACTTGCACTGGCGATGGGAATGCAGCTGGCTACTGCCCGTTTAGGCGCTTCAATTGCTTTTTTCTTTTCTGCAGATATTGCCGGGGAAAGAGTCGTCAACGGCATCCGTGAAGGGAATATACTGAACCCGATCTATCTGGGTGTATCATTGGTAAGCATTGGGTTTCTGACCTTCCTGATTTATACTTTCATGGACAGAAAACTGGATAAACAGACTGGTGCTACGGATACCGGTGCAGATCCCACTGAGGAATTCCATGTGAAAGACCTGGCGAAAATCATTACCAACCGCGGGTTTTTGCTTATCTCCCTGCTTTGTGTCCTTTTCTATTCCGGGGTTTTTCCCTTTCTGAAATATGCTGTTTACATGATGCAGTCGAAACTGGGTGTGGACGCGCACATTGCCGGGAAAATTTCAGGATTACTGCCCATCGGAACCATCTTGCTCACTCCCATTATCGGATATTTCCTCGATAAAAAAGGCAAAGGTGCTACCATCATGATTTTCGGAGCTGTTTTACTGACCCTGGCTCACCTCACTTTTGCGTTTATGCCTAACAGCATTGCCATTGCCATCACCGCTATCATCGTTCTGGGAATTGCTTTTTCTCTGGTACCGGCCTCGATGTGGCCTTCGGTTCCCAAGATTGTAGAGGAACGCTATCTTGGATCCGCCTATGCCCTGGTTTTCTGGATTCAGAATATCGGACTGATGTTCTTCCCCTGGCTGATCGGCGTGGTGATTGAAGCGGTTAACCCCGGGGTGACCAAAGCCATTCAGGATGGTGATATCACAGCGGTATACAATTATACGGTACCGATGCTCGTATTCGCCAGCCTGGGTGTGGCTGCCATTTTCCTGGGATTCCTCCTGCGCAGGGAAGATAAGTTGAAAAAGTATGGACTGGAATTACCTAACAAGCGAAGCTGAGCCTGAATATATTTTTAATAAGCGGCAGGAAGAATTTCTTTCCTGCCGCTTTTTTTTATTCAGATTTCCGTATGTTTGTTATATCAAAATCCTTGTCCTATGAAAAGACATTTACATTTTTTCCTGTGCCTCATCCTGATGGGGATCTCCAGTTTAAGTATGGCTAAAGAAGTCAGCCAGCAACAGGCCATGACGGTGGCCAGAAACCTCCTGACCGAACGTCTAGGCCTCATGCAGCATGACAAACCCGGGATTGACCTTGTTTTACTGACTTCCAGATCAGCGGATCAGCATTGCTTGTATTATATTTTCAACACAGTAGATCTTTCGGGATGGGTTATCATTTCGGCCGACGACCGTATCCCGCCGGTACTGGCCTACGGCCTTTCCGGTGGTTATGAGCTGAATAACCCGCCTCCTGCTGAACAATTTTTTCTTTCCGGATTGGAAAAACAAATGTTGTGGTTATTGAAGAACCAAACGGATGGACATCCGGAAACCACGGAACAATGGCAGCAATATACACGGGATCCTTTTATTCCCCTGCAAAATATCCCTGAGGTGAGCCCTATGATTACTGCCATGTGGCATCAGGGCTGCTTTTATAATAATCAATGTCCGCCCGACAATTCAGCAACGAATTACTGTTTTCATGCCCTGACAGGATGCGGCGCCACGGCTATGGCTCAGATCATGAAATATTACCACGCTCCCGATCATGGAATTGGACAGCATTCCTATATCCATCCGGTCTATGGCAACCTTTCCGCCAATTTTGGAGCTACTACCTATAACTGGTCAGCGATGCCGAATTCCCTCACGGCAAACAATGATGCTGTTGCCACCCTGATGTATCATTGCGGGGTTGCCCAGGACATGAATTACGGTCCTGATGGCTCCAGTTCCAATGCCCTGGTGATTGATGGCGCTTTTATCAATTATTTCGATTATTCTTCAACGGCCAATTGGAAATGGAGGTCCGATTATACGGCCAATGCCTGGGCGGCTGCCGTCAGAACTGAACTCGATGCCGGGCGTCCCTTGTTCTATTATGGCAATGACAATGGAACCAATGGACACTTTTTCAACTGCGATGGCTATCAGGGCAGCGATTATTTCCATTTCAACTGGGGATGGAGTGGTAACAACAATGGATATTTTTACCTCAACAACCTGAACCCAGGCGGATATTATTTCACCGATACCCAGGGTGCGATTTTCAACCTCTATCCCAATCATCCAGTACCTGTGGATTTTACTATGGATTTTGAAAACATAGCGGATTTTTCCCTCACCTTTAATAACTGGACACCGGTGGATGTGGATGGTCAGAATACCTACGGGATTCAGGATCATACTTTCCTCCACCAAACGGAACCCATGGCCTTTATCTGCTTCAACCCCTCCCAGGTAAGCCCAGCCATGACCGATCAGGGAATTCAACCCCATGGGGGACAGAAATTCGGTGCCTGCTTTGCCGCCAATCCCGCCCCTAACAACGACTGGTTTATCTCCCCTAAGATACAACTGAGTACCAATGGTGAATTCAGCTTCTGGGTGAAGTCCTATACTGACCAATATGGCCTGGAAAAATTCAAGGTGGCCGTTTCCACGACAGATTTGAATCCTGCCAGTTTTACAGTCATCTCAGGAACACAGCCCCTTGAAGCCCCGATCACCTGGACCAAGAAAACTTTCAGCCTTGCCGCTTACAACAACCAAAATGTGTATATCGGGATCCAGTGCGTCTCAAACGATGCTTTTATCCTGATGATCGATGACCTGGAGGTCAAACCCGGTGGATCTTCTACTATCGTTGCCGACTTTTCTGCAAGCAAAACCCAATTACGGCTGCATGAATCCATCAATTTCACGGATCTTTCTACCGGGAACCCGACTTCATGGTCATGGTCTTTCCAGGGCGCCACTCCGGCCACTTCAAACCTTCAGCATCCAGCCAATATTCAATACAACACTGCTGGGACCTTTGATGTTTCCCTGACCGCCAGCGATGGAACTTCCGGGAATACGGAAACAAAAACAGGGTATATTACCGTGACCGGATATCCTTCTTCCATGTCCCTCGACTTCGAATCTCCCGAAGATTTTTCCCTTACGTTTGATCCCTGGACGGTCAACGATGTGGGGGGAGGTGCCACTTACGGAATCAGTGGCATATCCTTCCTTCACTCGGGTGAGCCTATGGCCTGGATTTGTTTTAACCCTTCCGCAACCACGCCCCCTGAGCCATATATGACTCCGCATTCTGGAAATAAACTGGGCTGTTCTTTTGCCACTATGCCTCCCCATAATCCCAATGACAAATGGCTGATCTCCCCTAAACTCAGCCTCGCGAATACCCCTACCATCGATTTCTGGGTTCAGACATACAATACCAATTATGGATATGAATTGTTCAATGTGGGAATATCCACTACCGATAACGACCCTGCTCATTTTACCAGGATCAACCAGACGGTGGAGTCTGCTCCTGCCAGTTGGACACGCAAAGCATACACCCTGAATAACTATGCCAATCAGGATGTGTATATCGGGATCCAATGCGTTTCCAACGATGTATTTATTTTAATGATCGATGATATCTCTATCAATTCTGTGCTTGGAATGCCGGAAGAAGATCCGCTGAACGAACTGATCCTATATCCTAACCCCGTTTCGGATTATGTCTATCTGAAATTTTCCCAGCCGGTCGGGGAGGAGATCAATATCGTTTTGCTGAACACCCTCGGACAGAAGGTTAAGTCTTACCGGGAAACAAATGTACAGCATGCCATGCGTCTTGAACTCGGAGATCTTCCGGGAGGAATGTATAACCTCCGAATTCAGAAAGGGAAATACAACTATTTCCGAAAAATTTCAATCGTGAAATAATGCAGGTAAGAGAAAGTGGGAGAATACCCCTGCAAAAAATTGTTGTTCTTCTGATCCTGATGATCGGCGGAAGTCCGCGATTTGTTCAAGCCCAGTTGAATGAAGGCGGACTTCCGTATAGTTTCACTCATGCCTTGTCTGACACAGACAGTGCTCAAGTTATCCTTTCACCTCCAGATCTTTCATCCATCCGGACAGCGGATGAGCGCGATCCCCTTCCATACCGATACGCGGTGAACCTGACCGTGGATCTGGATATTCTATCCCATGGTCTATGGAATAAGGCTTCGGACGGAAGCAGCATCTGGAAGCTTGAAGTATATGCTGAAGATGCAGAAGCATTGACCTTATATTTCAGCCGGTATAAGATTCCCCCCGGCGGTAAGCTCTTTGTATACAACCCCCGGAGAACTCGATGCCTGGGCGCTTTTACAGAAAAGAACAACAATCCTGAAGCCAGTTTCGCGACTGCTTTAATACCCGGAGACCGTATTATCCTGGAATATAATGCTCCTCCGGGGAACTTTCTTGTTCCAGAGATTCACATTTCAGAAATAGCTTATGCCTACAGGGGAGTTCAGGAACAACAAAAGAATAGTCGTGATTTCGGCGGGTCGGGAGCCTGTCAGGTCAATATTCAATGCGGTGAAGGCAACTCCTGGCAGCAACAGAAAAAAGGGGTGGCCAGGCTCAGTGTAAAAAAGGGAGGCTATTCCTACTGGTGCTCCGGATCTCTGGTCAATAATGTTCGTAACGACCGTAAACCTTATTTTCTGACAGCCGACCACTGCGGTATGAACACCACTGCTGAAGATATTGACCGATGGATTTTTTATTTCAATTACACTTCACCCACTTGCCTGAATCCTCTTGCGGAACCTCCCTTTCGGGCCATGACCGGAGCCAGGCTGATCGCTCACGGAGGGAATGGCGGCGGGTCAGGCTCTGATTTCTTCCTGGCTCTTTTGAAAGATCCTATACCGGATACTTTTGATGTCTTCTACAACGGCTGGAGCAGGACTTCCGAACCCAGCCCGGATGGAGTCGGAATTCATCACCCGGAAGGGGATATTCAGAAAATTTCAACCTATACCACTCCTTTGATCACATCCAACTGGAATGGGAATCCTTATCTTTCGCACTGGAAAGTTTTCTGGGCACAGACCGAAAACGGTCACGGGGTGACCGAAGGCGGATCTTCCGGTTCACCCATTTTCGATCACAGCGGGCATATCGTAGGAACCCTTACAGGCGGAGATTCTAGGTGTGGCATCAATTATGAAAATCTTCCGGATTACTACGGGAAATTTTCCTATTCCTGGGATCAGAACGGAACAGATTCGGCCAGTATCCTCAAAGTCTGGCTGGATCCTGACAATACGGGAACCCTGACCTTGGATGGACAGACCATGACGGTTGGAGCACTCCAGCCAGGAAGTTTTCCGGTAGTTTTCCCCAACCCTTTCAGTGATCGGCTGCATCTTTGCTTTTCAGATAGAAAGGGAGCTGTTACTGTTGGCGTTTACGACCTCATCGGGAACTGTTTATTTATTAAGGAAACAGTGATTCTGCATGAGGAGAAGCTCGATTTATATCTGCAAGGACTGAACCGGGGTATGTATTTTCTTTACGTTCAGGACAAATCGGATCGTTTTGTCCTGAAAATCATGAAACTGTAATCCATGGAAATATCCGGCATGCTATCTGATCTGCTGATTTATTCAAGGGATAAGCAGGCTTCACGGATTGCCGGTAAAGTGCTTGACTATCAGCGAATCAGTCAGAAAGAGGGAAACTGGCTTTTTGAAAAAGCTGAGCCCGGTTTTTTAGGTATCCTTGCCACCTATGTCCGGCAACGATGGCATGGAGACAATGCCTACTACATCAGAAACTTCCATATTGAACCCAGCAATATCTGTGTCAATCACTGCAGCTTCTGTTCTTTTTCTCATCATTTCAGCAGGGAGAAGTGGGTACTTTCGGCCGATGAAATGCTGGAAAAAGTAAGGCAGGAAGATCAAACCACCAGGGAATTGCATATTACCGGAGCCGTTCACCCCGAAAGGGATATTTCATTTTATGGGGATTTGCTTAAAAGAATCAAGGAAATTCGTCCAGATTTGCACCTTAAGGCATATTCAGCAGTCGAACTGGATGTTATGATCAGGAAGGCGGGGATGAGCTATTCAGAAGGGTTGCGTTATTTAAAATCCTGCGGTTTGAACTCCATTCCCGGAGGTGGGGCGGAAATATTTAAAGAGGATATCCGGCATCAAATTTGCGGAATGAAGACCAGTTCAGCGGATTGGCTTAAAATCCATGAAACGGCTCATAAACTGGGTTTGCCTTCCAATGCCACCATTTTATATGGACATATTGAAAAATATAATGACCGTATTGATCACCTGGAACGTCTCCGTCAGCTTCAAGACAGAACTGGTGGATTCAATGCCTTCATTCCATTGAAATTTCATCATGGGCATAATGCCATGTCGGAAATCCAGGAAATATCGGTGGTGGAAGACATGAAGATGTATGCCGTGTCGAGGATTTACCTGGATAATTTCCCTCATCTCAAGGCGTACTGGCCAGCGCTGGGGAAGCAATTTTCCCAGTTATCACTTTCTTTTGGTGTGGATGATATGGATGGAACGATACAGGATTCCACGAAGATATATGCTTTGGCCGGAGCCGAAGAACAAAACCCGCAGATGACGGTTAGCGGGATGAGAAACCTGATCCTCGAATCAGCGCGGATCCCCGTGGAGCGAGATGCGCTCTATCACCCTGTATAATCATCGAGTTGCAATACCTGGCTCGTAAATGCAGATTCCTTATGATACTGGTTTGAACATATAATCAGGGTACGGTCATAACGGATTTCATGAATCAGTTTCAGGTACCACTCTATACCCTGAACATCCAGGTTCGTAGCGGGCTCGTCAAGCAGAAGCAGAGGAACATCACTCAAGAGGGTCAGGATCAGTTTAACCCTTTGTTTCATCCCCGAGGAAAACTGACGGATCGGCCTGGAGCTGATAGTTGAGGAACCAATCAGATCGAAAGCTTTTTTTGTCGTGTAGTTCGGGAGAATTTTTTTTAAAGAGAAATGAAAGGACAGCAATTCTTTCAGCGTGAATTCTTCGATGATTTCCTGATTGGGAGAGAGCATGGCAAGGTGACGAAAGATTTCTTCCTGGGGAATGTTATTTCCCTTTAAGGAATAAGCGATTTTTCCCGAGGAGGGGGAAAGACAGCCAGCGATGATCTGAAGCAGGGTGGTTTTCCCGCTGCCGTTACGCCCTAAAATTGCCGTTGCTGAAGCAGGTCCGAATGAAAACCCGACATCCCGGAAAATCCATTCGGAGTTAAACTTTTTCCCGATACTGTCGAGATGTATCCGCATTATTTTTCACGGATAGAAATATAGCCTCTCATGATGCCCCGGCTGGAATTGGAAATGAAGGAAAGGATCTCATCCCTTTCAGGAGTAGCGGGAAAATCAGCTTCAATGATTTCAACGGCCTGGGATACATTATAACCTTTACGATAGATCATCCGGTAGATATTCTGGATTTCATTGATCTTCTCGGTGGAAAAGCCCCTTCTGCGCATACCGATGGAATTCAATCCCGCGTAAGAAAGAGGTTCCCGTGCTGCCTTGGTATAGGGTGGAATATCTTTTCTGGCAACGGCAAATCCCGCGATCATCGAATAAGCACCGATATGGACAAACTGATGGACTCCCACCATCCCTCCGATCAGGGCAAAATCATCCACCACGATATGACCGGCAAGGGTAACAGAATTAGCCAGGATCACATTGTTGCCAATCACACAATCATGGGCAATATGAGCATAGGCCATGATCAGGGTGTTATCCCCGATCACGGTTTCATAACTGGCTTTTGTTCCCCTGTTGATGGTGACATATTCCCTGATGGTGACATTGTTCCCAATTTTGACAATGGTTTCTTCTCCGGAAAATTTCAGATCCTGGGGAATGGCTGATATCACTGCTCCCGGGAAGATTTTACAATTTTTTCCTATCCTTGCGCCTTCCATGATCGTGACATTGGATCCAATCCAGGTGCCTTCCTCAATGATCACATTTTTATCGATGGAGACAAAGGGTTCAATGACGACATTATTGGCGACTTTCGCCTGGGGATTGACGTAGGCTAAGGGTTGGTTCATACATCAGGACTATTTACGTTGAATCTGAGCCATCATTTCTGCTTCCATGACAATTTTATTTCCCACATAAGACTGCCCCTTCATGTGAATCAAGCCACGGCGGACAGGGCTGGCAAGTTGGGTATAAAAAACTACGGTATCTCCCGGGATGACTTTATGACGAAATTTAACATTTTCTATTTTCAGAAACAGGGTGGTGTAATTCTGAGGGTCGTCTACCGTATTCAGGGCAAAGATACCGCTGCTCTGGGCCATGGCTTCAATCAGGATAACACCGGGGAGTACGGGTTCGTCAGGAAAATGTCCGACAAAAAAGGATTCATTCATCGTGATATTCTTTACTCCCACAACATAATCTTTGCCCATTTCAAGAATTTTATCGATGAAGAGGAAGGGGGGGCGGTGAGGCAAGATTTGTTTGATCTGATTGATGTTGTATAAGGGGGTCTTATTCAGATCGAAGCGGGGAACCTCGTCCGAATGTTTCTCCTTTTTTATCTGCTTCTTGATCAGCCTGGCAAATTCCACATTAGACTGGTGTCCCGGCCGGGTGGCAATGATCTTTGCTTTCAAAGGCATCCCCACGAGTGCAAGGTCGCCGATGACATCAAGTAATTTATGCCTGGCAGGTTCATTGGAGTACTGAAGCTCAAGGTTGTTTAACATTCCCTTATTGACTACCCTGATTTTAGGTTTATTAAAGAGGTGGGTCAGGTGATCCAGTTCTTCATGCGACACCGGACGATCAACAAAAACGATGGCATTACTGAGATCTCCTCCCCTGATCAGATTATTGTTGAGCAGGTATTCCAGTTCATGGAGGAAGACAAATGTGCGGCATTTGGCAATTTCATCCCGGAATTGATGAATGTGCTCTAGACGGGCATTTTGAGATTGCAACACCCTGGATTCATAATCGATCATGACGGAAACATGGAATTCTTCGGCCGGGATAGCGATCATCTCTACCTTTTTTTCAGGGTTGGTAAAGACGATATTGGACGTCAGCTCTAAGTATTTTCGCAAAGCCTTTTGTTCCACTATCCCTGCTGAAAGAAGCGCATCCACATAAAATCTGGCGCTGCCATCAAGAATGGGGGTTTCCGATTGGGTCAGCTCGACCAGGACATTGTCAATTTCCAGTCCTGATAATGAAGCAAGCACATGTTCCACCGTTTCGATGCGAACGCCATCCTGTTCTAAGCTGGTCCCGCGGGAAGTATCCACCACGTTGTCAACATCGGCATCCACAAGGACATTTTCGTTCAGATCAGTTCTGCGGAATTTATAGCCGTAATTTTCTGGTGCAGGTTTAAAAGTAAGTACTACATCCTTGCCACTATGTAAACCAACACCGGAAATACTGACCGGTTTCTTGATTGTTCTTTGTTTTTTACTCATAGGTCTTAAGGTAGTTAATCTTCCTTTTTAATTACTTTTTTTTCAAGGCGGTAGATGATTTTAACGATGTCATCAAAATTACGCCAGTGAATATAATTTTTCCTTGCTTTTCTGATGTCAATGGCCGGAGATCCCAGAACGACGGATCCTTCCTGTGTGATATTCCCCTCAACGCCTGATTGGGCACCAATTTTGACATTGTCGGCGATGGTGATATGGCCTACGATGCCCACTTGTCCGGCAATCATACAGTTTTTCCCAACCTTGGTTGATCCGGAAATTCCTGACTGAGCAGCAATGACCGTGTTTTCACCGATTTCAACGTTATGTCCTACCTGGATCAGGTTATCCAGTTTCACTCCTTTCCGGATCACGGTTGATCCTAAAGTGGCGCGGTCGATCGTGGTATTGGATCCCACCTCGACATTGTCCTCAAGAATAACGTTCCCGGTCTGTGGAACTTTCTGAAAATTATTTTCGCCCTGGGGCGCAAAACCAAACCCGTCTGAACCAATCACCACGCCGGAATGAAGGATGCAGTTGTTTCCCACTATACAGTCGCGGTAAATCTTTACCCCAGGATAAAGTACCGTATTTTCTCCTATTTTCACCCCTTCAGCAATATAAACCTGGGGATAGATCACGGTATCCTTTCCGATGATAGCTTGATCGCCAATATAGGCAAATTCCCCAACAGCTATATTTTCTCCCAGCTTGGCAGCTCCGGCAATGAAGGAAAGGGGCGAAATTCCTTTTTTAACGGATTTTGTTTGATTGAACATCTCCAATAACCTGGCAAAAGAAGAATAGGCGTCCTTCACCCTGATCAGGGTTGCTTTAACTTCCTGGGTTGGGATGAAATCATGATTGACCACGATAACTGAAGCCCCGGTATGGTATAAGTGATGGGCATATTTCATATTGGCCAAGAAACCCATGGTTCCCGGTTTTCCTTCTTCAATCTTGGACAGTCCGGAAACAACTACTTCGGGATTTCCATCCACAAGTCCGTCAAGCATTCCGGCAATCTGACCGGCAGTATATTCCATAATCAAAAAATTAAAAAGAGTTGCAAGTTATCAATTTTTTCAGCAGTCTGGTAAAATTTTTTTTTAATCAATTGAATGATCAGCGTTTAGGTCTTTCGGATAACAGAGCAGGAACTTACTAACTGTGGTGGGTAGAACTGCCACATTGAGTTGTTCGTAAACTTCAGAAATATCAAGAAGCTCATCATTTTTTATACGGATCAGGATTTTTTCATGAGCGGGATTATAGGCTTTATTCTGAACCTGGTCGAGGGCGACAAAATATCCGATTTCTTCCCGGGTTAAATGATAGCGATCGGCCGTTTTTTGTTTTATGCTCTCCACATAGTCTGTTTCAAAAGGTTTATTCTGTAATTCCACCCGGAACAAATGGCGGTTAAGCAGGTTTTGGCATAAAGTGGAAAGGATGCGATCAGGATGGTTGGCCCATACCTTGATGGAAGCGACAATATCGAAATCATCCAGCAGCGCAAATTGCTTCAGGCATTCCGGATTGTTTGCAAAATCATTTCTCCCAATGTTCTTTTTTAAGAAAAACGAAAAAGCAGGGTTGGCATACAGAGAAGTGCCAGATTCTTCCAGCAATTTTGCCCTTTTCAGCAGATGAATCAGCATCTGATCTGCAGACAGCACAGTTTTATGAAGATAAACCTGCCAGTACATCAGGCGCCGGGCTACGAGGAATTTTTCAATGCTGTAAATCCCTTTGCTTTCCACCACCAGTTCATCCTTACACACGGTCAGCATATGGATGATCCTGTCGGTACTGATGGTGCCTTCTGCTACACCGGTGAAAAAACTGTCGCGAGACAGGTAATCGAGACGGTCCATGTCGAGCTGACTGGAAACCAGTTGATGTAGAAATTTCTTAGGGTACTGACCGGTAACGATCTGCAAAGCCAGATCAAGCTTTCCTCCTGTCTGGCGATTCAATTCCCTGATGAAGAGAAGGGAGAGATCTTCATGGGTCAGATCAGGTACGATGATCTGTTCGAGGGTATGGGAAAAAGGCCCGTGACCGATATCGTGTAAAAGGATGGCCAGTTTTACGCCCAGGGCTTCTTCATCGGTAATGGGGATGCCTTTGGATTTAAGCACGCCGATGGCCAGTCCCATCAGGTGCATACTGCCTAAAGCATGCTGGAAACGCGTATGATGGGCCGAAGGATAAACATAATTGGTCAGACCCAGTTGTTTGATCCTTCTAAGCCGCTGAAAATACGGATGCTCCATGATGTCGAATACCAGTTCATCGGGCAAAGTGATAAAGCCATAAACCGGATCGTTGATGCTTTTTCTTTTATTGGTAAGATTGAAATTCACTTACTTTTGTTAATGGTTGTTAAAAAACAAGAATTTGAACAATAAAAGCAATATTACGACATTTATAAGAAAGAAAAAACAGAACAATGGAAAAGGATAGCATTTTATGGGTGGATGATGAAATTGATTTGTTGAAGCCACATATTATTTTCCTGAGGGAGAAAGGGTATGAGGTCAGTACTTCCAACAACGGATCTCAGGCATTGGAATTATTGAAAACGAAGAATTTCGACATCGTTTTCCTCGATGAGCAGATGCCCGGGATGTCGGGAATAGAGGTGCTTATGAAAATAAAGAGCAATTTTCCGGGTATTCCCGTGGTCATGATCACGAAAAGTGAAGAGGAAGCCATCATGGAGGATGCCATCGGATCCAATATCGCGGATTACCTCATAAAACCGGTAAATCCCAACCAGATTATCCTGTGCCTGAAAAAGAATCTGGAAAATAAAAAAATCGTCAGTGAAAAAACCAGTTTTCATTATCAACAGGAATTCCGAAACATAGGAACCGAGATCGGTCCGCGTTTGAATTTTGAAGAATGGGTGGATATTTACAAAAAAATCACTTTCTGGGAATTAAAACTTGGTCAATCCGGTGATGAAGGGATGAATCAGGTGCTTAAAATGCAGAAAGATGAAGCCAATCAGATGTTTTGCAAATTCGTCGAGCGGAATTACCAGGAATGGCTTCATGGGAAAGGAGACAAGCGTCCGATACAATCCCATAACCTGATCAAGGAAAAAATATTTCCTTATCTGGGAGATGCCAGACCATTGTTTGTTATATTGATCGACAACCTCAGATTTGATCAATGGAAAGTCTTACAACCTATACTTGAAGAATTTTTCAGGGTGGAAAAAGAAGAGTTGTATTACAGTATTCTTCCCACTGTGACGCAGTTTGCGCGGAATGCGATGTTTTCTGGCCTCTTGCCGACAGAAATAGAGAAAAAATATCCAAAGTACTGGAGCAATGAAGAAGAGGAGGGGCCGAAGAACAGTTTTGAAAGCGAGTTGCTTGGCGAACTGCTCAGGCGTTACGGTCATGATATCCGGTATTCTTATTACAAGGTGCTAAATCAGGCCTACGGTAAAAAATTGGTGGAGCTCATGCCCAATCTGATGGTGAATAAGCTCAACGCTATCGTATATAATTTTGTTGACATGCTTTCCCATGCCCGTACGGAAATGGAAATTATCAGGGAGCTGGCTGATGATGAAAAGGCTTACCGTTCGCTTACGGTCAGCTGGTTTCTGCATTCCCCCCTCTTCGAGATTTTTAAATTCCTTGCGGAAAAAGAGGTGAATGTAATCATCACTACCGATCATGGTTCGATAAAAGTGGACAACCCTGTAAAAATTCTTGGTGATAGGAATACCAATACCAACCTTCGCTATAAAACAGGAAAGTCACTGAAATATGAACGCAACGAAGTGTTTGAAGCGAAAAATCCCGCTGATCTTTTCTTACCCAGGGGAAATGTCAGCTCTTCCTTCGCTTTCTGCAGGAATAATGATTTTTTTGCCTATCCGAATAACTATAACCACTATGTCAATTATTATAAAAATACTTTTCAGCACGGTGGAATTTCGATGGAGGAAATGCTGATCCCTTTTATAACACTCAGAAACAAGTAGCGAAATATTAAAATGGCAAAATTTATCTGCAGGAGTGAACAGGATTTGATACCGGTAGCCAAAGAACTGCTCGGATTATATTCTTTTTCCAGGATCTTTGCCCTGTATGGCTCCATGGGAGCGGGAAAAACGACTTTTATCAAATGTCTGTGCCTGGTTCTCGGGGTTGAAGATATTGTTCAAAGCCCGACTTTTTCCATCATCAATGAATACAAAAGAAGTGCCGGTGAATCCGTTTTTCATTTTGATTTCTACCGGATAAATAAAACAGAGGAAGTCTATGATATAGGCTATGAAGAATATCTTTTCTCGGGTTCTTATTGTTTTCTCGAGTGGCCTGAACGGATCGGCGATCTCCTGCCTGAAGATGCCATTCGCATCCGGATCACTGAAGATCCTCAAACCCGCCATCGCGTTATTGAATTTTAATTCCATTCCTGGTCTTATCTTTCAGGTATTTTACTATTTTTCCTATCTTCGTATAAATTTTTTTGTTCCATGGAAAATTCAAACCCTGATTATATCCGTATGTCCCCAGCCGAGCGTTTACTTCCCCAGGAAGAGATGCTTGAAGTTGCCCGTCAAAGAAGCAGTCTGATCATCGGGGTTCCCAAAGAGATTTCATCGCAGGAAAACCGTATTTCTCTTGTCCCGGACGGTGTTGCATTGCTATGCCGGAATGCTCACCAGGTTTTTCTTGAAGCCGGTGCCGGCATCACAGCACATTTTTCCGACCAGGAATATGCCGAAGCAGGAGCCCAGATCGTTTATTCTCCTCAGGAGGTATATCAAGCCGATATTATTCTTAAAGTAGCTCCGGTCACTGCTGAAGAAATGGAACTTCTCCGTCCCCGGCAAACCTTGATTTCAGCCATTCAGATAGCCATGCAATGCGAAGGGTATTTCCGTGGATTAAGTGCACGCAAGATCACGGCTTTAGCTTATGAATTCATCCGCGACAAGACCAACCAGCTTGCGGTCACCCGTGCGATGAGCGAGATTGCGGGAAGCACCTCCCTCTTCATCGCGGCGGAATACCTTTCCGACAAAGATTATGGAAGGGGAAAGATGTTTGGCGGATTTACCGGCATCAATCCCTCCGAAGTCGTGATCATCGGGGCCGGAACGGTAGCAGAATTTGCTGCCCGTTCTGCCATCGGCCTGGGCGCTTTGGTGAAAGTTTTCGATAATTCAATATACCGTCTTCGTCGGATACAGAACAACCTTGGCCACCGGATCTTTACCTCTATTTTACA
This sequence comes from uncultured Prolixibacteraceae bacterium, assembly GCA_964429135.1. Lineage (GTDB taxonomy): Bacteria > Bacteroidota > Bacteroidia > Bacteroidales > FEN-979 > CAZSDU01. Next base: position 266,446 of record CAYSAU010000001.1, read on the forward strand.
TCCTAAGGTGCTCACGGAATCCATGCGTACCGCAGATGTAGTTATTGGCGCTATTCATTCTGCCGAAGGAAAAACGCCCTGTGTCATCAGCGAAGAGATGATCAGGAAAATGAAGGAAGGTTCCATCGTGATTGATGTCAGCATCGATCAGGGTGGTTGTTTCGAAACATCCAGACCTACCAGCCACAGTAATCCCGTATTCAAGGTTCATGGAGTGACCCATTACTGTGTTCCCAATATTCCTTCAAAAGTCCCCCATACGGCTTCACAGGCACTGAATAATATTTTTGTACCCATGGTCCTTGATATCGGTCAGCAGGGGGGGATTGAAAACCTGATCAAAAGGGATCATGGCGTTCGTCAGGGTGTTTATATTTTCAATGGAATGTCCACGAATCTCTTTCTCAGTCGCCAGTATAAACTTCCTTTTCAGGATATCGACCTACTCATGGCTGCATTTCATTAAATGATGAACGAATATGAATTTATCGGGAAGGGTAGCAAGGGTTGACCACACCCGTATCATTTGCGGTCGAAGTTGGAGATTGCTGGAGCAGTTCCTTAGGAACGGAAATTTTTTAAGACGTAAAATTTTCATCCTGACAGATGAAAACACAGGAAAACATTGCCTTCCTCTTCTTTACTCAGGGCTTCCCTTTCTTCGCCATGCCGTAGTACTTGAAATCCCGGGAGGGGAAGAGCATAAAACCTTACAGCAGGCTGAAATACTCTGGACCCGGCTGTCTCAGGAACATGCCGACAGAGGAAGTCTGCTCATCAACCTGGGTGGAGGCGTTGTAACCGACCTCGGCGGTTTTGTAGCTGCCGGTTATATGCGTGGGATGCCATGTGTTCACCTGCCGACGACTTTAATCGCTCAGGTGGATGCAGCCATAGGCGGTAAAACAGCCGTCAATCTTCAGGGAGTGAAAAATCAAATCGGGTTTTTCTATGCTCCCCTTGCGATCTTTGTATTTCCTTGTTTCTTGTCCTCATTGAATTCTCGTCATTTGATATCGGGATTAGCGGAAATCCTGAAAACAGCCCTGGTTGGCGATCCTGTGATGCTCAGGAGGATCATGAGGCAACCCATTGAACAATGGTCTCATTGTCCACCGGAAGATAAATCATGGATTCAGCTAATCCAAAACACCATCATGGTCAAAAACAGGGTGGTCAGGCATGACTTCCTGGAAAAGAAACAAAGAAGAATCCTGAATTTCGGTCATACCTTCGGTCATGCCTTTGAAGCGCTTGCTCATCGAGCATTTGAGAAACCTTTGCTGCACGGGGAAACAGTCGCTATGGGAATGATCTGTTCACTCTTTCTCTCCCATCTTAAAACGGGGTTTCCCGAGGCAGAAAAGGATGGCACGATAGCTTATATCCGTAGCGGATTTTCTTTCGATCTTTTTAGAGATCAAGATTTTTCAACACTTTTAGAGTTCATGAAGCATGATAAAAAGAACCAGGATGGCCTCTTTCGGCTGACGCTTCTGAAACAGCCCGGGAAAGCAGTGGTTAACGTTCCCTGTAACGAAGAAGAGATACACAGCGCTTATCAGGATTTTTTACATGCTTGAAGGGAGATGAAATCTTTGGTCGTCATCAGGAAAGAAAAGATACTGAAAGGGAGCATTGAACTCCCTGCTTCCAAAAGCATCAGCAATCGCTTATTGCTTATCCGGGCATTGTCGCAACAGGATTTTCCCGTTGAAAACCTGTCGGTCTCTGAAGATACCCGACTGATGGTTGATTTATTGTCTGAAATTCATCTGCAAGGCGAAAAAAAAAACCTCGTGGAACTGAATACGGCCAATGCGGGCACCGTTATGCGCTTCCTTACCGCTTACCTGGCATTCCGACCCGGATCCTATATGGTCACCGGCTCAGAAAGAATGAAACAAAGGCCGATCGGGATATTGGTAGAAGCCCTCATAAGCTTAGGCGCCGATATTGAATACCTGGAAAAACCGGGTTTCCCACCCCTCCTCATTCACGGGAAAAAACCAAGGGGTCGCCAAACACAGATTGACCCTGGGGTAAGCAGCCAGTATATCTCTGCCCTGATGATGATCGCACCCCTGCTGCCCGAAGGCCTGGAAATTAGTATGAAAGGTCATGCGGTATCCGTCCCCTACCTTGATATGACCGCGGGTTTGATGAAATATTTCGGGGCTAGTCTTGACATGAAAAAAGATTGTATCCGGATTTTCCCTGGAAATTATCTTATACGTCCCTTTACCGTTGAAGCGGACTGGTCGGCTGCTGCCTTTTGGTATGAAGCAGCTTCACTGGCTGGAGAAGTTGACCTTGAGTTAAAAGGCTTGGTAAAGAACAGTCTTCAGGGTGATGCCATCCTTTTTCGGATTTTTCAGAATTTCGGTGTTCAAACGGATTTCTCACAGGAGGGAGTGAAGATCAGCAGATCAGATCAGATGACAAATAGCTGTTTCTTCGATTTCAATGATTATCCTGATATTGCCCCGGCTGTTATTACAACTTGTGCCGTCCTGGGACTTCATGGCCGTTTCGAGGGTTTAAAAAGCCTGAAGATTAAGGAATCAGACCGCTTGATAGCGCTTGAGAATGAATTTATGAAACTGGGAATCCGGGTGATGATCTCAAACGATGAGACCCCGACCCTGGAATTGAAGGAGGGCTGTTTCAGCCAAAACATGGACCTGGTTTTCGAAACCTATGGGGATCATCGTATGGCTATGACTTTTGCAATGCTAGCGATGATTAACGGAAAGGTAAGAATCATCAATCCTGATGTGGTCACCAAATCTTATCCTGATTTCTGGGAACATTTAAGGCAGACGGGGTTTGATATTAAATAATTTCCTTATTTTTGACCTTTGATTTTGGCTTTGGATTTTTCACTTTTCACTGTTCACTTTTAACATAACCATGCTTGTTGATGTTTTCATTCCCTGTTTTGTAGATCAGATTTATCCGGAAACAGGGATGAATATGGTCAGGATCCTGGAAAAACTGGGGGTGGATGTACATTACAACGGAAATCAGACGTGTTGCGGGCAGATGGCCTTTAACAGTGGTTTCTGGGATGAGGCAAAACAAATGGGGGAAAAATTTCTAAAGGACTTTTCTAATGACCGCCCTGTGGTGGGCCCATCTGCTTCCTGCATTGGTTTTATCCGGAATTATTATCCCTGGCTTTTTCATAATACCGCGTATCATCTGGAATACAAACAGTTAAAAAAGAATATTTTTGAGTTTACCGATTTCCTGGTCAATGTATTAAAGGTTGAAGATGTCGGGGCAAGGTTTGAGCATATCATCACTTATCATGATTCCTGTGCTGCCCTTCGTGAATACGGTCTGACCGATGAACCGCGAAGGTTGTTGAAGCACGTCAGGGGACTGGAATTAAGGGAGATGAAAGATCACGATGTCTGTTGCGGTTTTGGAGGAACCTTCTCCGTGAAATTTGAGCCGGTCTCTACAGCCATGGCAGAGCAGAAAATCAATCATGCGTTGGAAACTGGGGCAGAATACATTGTTTCTACAGATTCTTCCTGCTTACTACATCAACAGGCCTATATAGACAAACATCATCTTCCCATCAAAACGATGCACATCATTGATTTACTTGCATCCGGGTTATAATTCGCCCTGACCGTCTGGTTTTACATTTTTTTTCGTATTTTCGCTTTTCTGATTGAATTTGTTCAATGATCCAACTAAAGATTGTTTGCAAATGAGAAAAAAACTATCCCTGAAGCGCATTCCCCTCTTGATTACGGGGTTTGTGATTTTGTTGGGCACTGCCCTTCCGGCTCAGAATTTTGTTTTCAACCCTCTGGATGAGGCTCAGAAGAAATCCCTCGAATCCTTTGATCTCCAGGGAAAATTTGCTGTCAGCTATGCCAGTGATGAGAATAACCTCTACTATCTGGTTGATTTTTCCAAGCTTTCCACGCGCTTTGAGAAAGTCTATTTTATCAATCTGTCTTTTTCAGAACAGAAAATTGTCAATGTAGACGGAGATCTCACCAAAGATCATATCTTATTTAAGGCAGGTATTCGTTATCCTGAAACAGAAATTGTTGGCATTTTCGACCAATTAAAAAAGATTACCGAAGAAAAAGCGAAAGGAATGTCTCCGGCAGGCATGGAGTTTTGGTTAAAGCAGAATGACAAATATAAGTAAACAGAAAAGCCATGAAACGACTTTTTTTACCATTTGTTTTTAGCTTCTTTCTGGTGCTTGCTGTGCATGCTCAGCAAAGCCAGAACAATACCTGTGAAACGGCAAGTCCGTTTTGCACTGGGACGACTTACACTTTCCCGGCAGGAGTGAATGCCGGGACCGGTCAGTCTGGCCCTTGTTACAATTGTTTGCTTACCCGACCCAATCCGGCCTGGTATTATATGAAAGTAGCGAATCCCGGTAGTATCATCATCCACATGCACAGTGTTCCCTCCCACGACATTGATTTCTGTTGCTGGGGACCCTTTCCAAGCAAGGATGCGTGCAGCCAGTTGACCTGTAATAAGGTGGTTGATTGCAGCTATTCTACGGCTTCTTCGGAAACTGTGGATATTTTAAATGCCCAGACCGGCCAATATTATATTCTTATCATTACGAATTATTCCAACCAGCCCTGCAATATTATCTTTCAGCAAACTGGTGGGACAGGAACAACAGATTGCTCCATTCTTCCTCCTCCGGCCACCAATAACAGTCCGATCTGCAACGGTCAGACTTTACGTCTGTCTGCTGCCAATATGACGAATGCCTCTTACCACTGGTGGGGTCCCAATAATTTTGTTTCTAATGTCCAGAATCCCGTCATTCCGAATGCCACAACGGCCAATTCCGGAATGTATTACCTCACGGTTATGGTTAACGGGCAACCCAGTCAGGATACTTCCACAACCATTGCTTACGTTTATAATCCAATGGCCAATGCAGGTCCTGATGTGAGCATTCCGCATGGAACCAGCACCCAGTTACACGGAAGTTGCACCGGTGGCAGTGGTTCCTACCAGTATCACTGGGAACCCGCTAACAAACTGGTAAACCCCAATGCACAGAATCCACACACCATCAATCTTTTTGCATCCACTAATTTCACTCTGCAAATTACGGATGATTCAGCGAGCTGTACCTCCACGGATAATGTCATGGTCAACATCGCGGGTACTGCATTAACGGTCAATGCTCTTGCAACTCCTTCTTCGGTCTGCAAGGGTGTTTCCACCCAGCTGCAGGCCATGGGCTCGGGAGGTACCGGAAATTATACTTATGCATGGACAGGCCCCAACGGATTTTCCTCAAATTTAAGCAGTCCGACGGTAATCCCGACAGAAACTTCAACCTATCATATAGAGATTTCAGATGGTTATAATACCTCTAATGCAGATGTGGTGGTTACCGTGATCGAAAGACCTTTGGCAAACGCCGGTCCCGATAATACCATTCCTTATGGCACGTATACCTTTTTAAATGCCAGCGTTGTGGGGGGAAGCAGTAATTACGCTTATGAATGGTCACCCGCTGACAAGCTGATCAATGCCAATGTCAAATCACCTCAGACTGCCAACCTGACGGAAACTACAGTATATTCCGTAATCATCACTGATATGGTGACCAACTGCGTGAGTGATAATCCGGCCGATGTTACCATCACGGTGAGCGGTGGGCCGCTGAATGTCAATCCGGTGGCTACTCCGGCCTCGATATGTCTTGGGGATTCCACCCGGCTTCATGCATCAGCAGGCGGAGGGAATATCGGTTTTTATCAATATTCCTGGATTTCCGATCCTCCTGGATTTACTTCTGACTTCCCTGATCCCTATGTTAAGCCACTTCAACCTACGACATACTCCTTAACGGTTTACGATGGTTACAATTCGATCAGCGGCCATACAAGCGTTTCCATTTATCCACAACCCGCCATTCATCTTGGCCCTGCCGATTCTGTCGTATGTCTTTATGAATCTGTGACCTTGAATGCCGGAAACCCGGGGGCTGGATACCTCTGGTCGAATGGAGCCACAACCCAAAGCATTACCCTTGTTACAACCGGAATTATTTATGATGAGCAACAACTATCGGTTACGGTGACCAATCAAAACGGTTGCAGTTCCTCTTCCTCCATACGAATCATTTTTAATTTTGAAGCCTGTACAGGAATCAGCGATATGGAAAAGGATAAATTTTTCCTTATCTATCCGAATCCTACCAATGGAATGCTGACCATAGAGATCAAAGATCAGAAAAAACCGCTGAGGGGAATGGTTTGCAATACCCTGGGAAGCGTGCTGAAAGAATTTGTGATAAAACCTGATAAAGATGGCCATGAAAGCCGGGAAATTGACTTGAGCAGCCTGCCGAAAGGTTTGTACGTGATTAAAATCATCAATGATTCCATTGTTCATACTGAAAAGCTTCTGATCGAATAGTGTATTATAAAAAATATCTTCTTTCCCTAATCGGGTTCATTTTGGCTATTACTGCCGCATGGGGACAGTTTCCGGATCCTCCTGCAAATTGTCCTCGTTCGGCTAAACAGGCGCATATCTGGTATTTTGGTGAAAAAGCCGGCATGGATTTCAATGCTGGTTCAGCCATACCTTTAACCAATCAGAATGTTATGCTGGCCATGAATGCTTCTTCCGTGATCAGCGACAGTTTAGGCAACATCCTTTTTCTGACCAACGGAAGAAAAGTATATGACCGGACTTTTTCAATCATGCCCAACGCTACCGAACTCTATGGCAATCTTGGTGCCACCCAACCCTGTATCATCGTACCCCTGCCCGGTTTTTCACATATTTTTTACCTCTTTACCCTTGATATGGCTTTTGTTCCAAACCCCCAATCTCAGACCAAAGGGTTGACTTACAGCATTGTAGACATGACCCTGAGGAATGGTTTGGGAGATGCTACAGATATGCTCAATCTTCCCTTACTCAAGCCGGTTTGCAGTAAAATCACTGCCGTCAAACACGGGAATGGGAAAGATTTTTGGATTCTGGCCCATAAATTTAACAGCAATGAATTCTATGCCTACCTTTTAACATCCTCCGGCCTATCGGATCCTGTTATCAGTGCCACAGGGTCAACTCACGATGGCTCCCAGAATGACAATAACTATCAGGGTTATATGAAATTCAGCCCGGACGGCTCAAGGTTGGCGCTTACCATTCCAGGAAAAAACATAGTGGAAGCATTCACATTCAATAACCTGACCGGATCAGTATCTGCTCCGCTTAGCCATACTTTTTCTGTCCCCGGAGTCAAACCCTTTGGACTTGAATTTTCCTCCGACAGTAAGAAACTTTATACTTCCGTACTTCAGCTTAATGCAGTTGGGCCTCCCACTAACCCGTCTTATATTTACCAGTTTGATTGCCAGGGTGATTTTTCTTCTCCGATCCTGGTTGCTACTATTCCCGGAGTGCTGGTCACGACGATGCAGCTCGCGGTGGATGGAAGGATTTACCTGACCAGGACCATAACCCAGACCATAAAAATCGATTCCCTGGATGTAATTTATAATCCAACAAGGCCAGGGGTAGAATGTAATTATAACAAACTTGATGGCAATGATCCTGTCCGTTTTCCCTTGTTAGGCAGAAATGCCTTTTACAGCCTGCCGAATTTCATGCAAAGCTATTTTGATATACCTGTTTTTACCTGGGATAGTTGTTGCCACCAGGATATCACCCGGTTTCATATCACCAATAAAGCCAATATTGACCAGGTCATTTGGAATTTCGGGGATAATTCTACTTCTACCGACCTTGATCCTGTCCATCAGTTTGCTCATGCGGGAATTTATAAGGTTGCCCTGACCCAGATTTTCAACGGAATGCAATTCACGGATACGGTCGCGGTGACCATCCATCCAAAACCTTTCATTAATCTGGGGGATACCGTGTTTCTTTACGAGGGATCGGTGATCAACCTGCATGCCGGTGGCGGCTTCCAGGAATATCTATGGTCGACAGGAGCCACTGATTCCATCATCAATGTTTCCACCCAAGGAGAATACTGGGCTAAAGTCAAGGATTGGCATTGTTGTATCAATGCGGATACGACATTGGTCAACGTATTTCATTTTTTCACCCCTACTGCATTTACCCCAAACGGAGATGGTTTAAATGATGTTTTCCGTGTAATCGGCCTCTACAGGAATATTGATCTGGAACTTTTTATCTATGATCGCTGGGGGAAAATGGTGTTTAAATCCAACCAGATTGATGATGGTTGGGATGGAAAAATAGGGAATAAACCTGCGGCTCCTGATACTTATGTCTGGAAAGCTTATATCCGATTTCTGGGGCAGGATATTATCACCCAGGGAAATATTGTTTTATCAGGAACCGTAACCCTTGTCCGCTGATGTTTGACCAATATGCCAAAATCATAGCTTCTGAATTTTCCATTGATCAGTCATTCGTGTTCAATACCTTGACCCTGCTCGAAAGCGGTGCCAGTATTCCTTTTATTGCCCGTTATCGTAAAGAGATGACCGGAAGCATGGATGAAGTCGTCATTGGCAACATCCGTAGTCGGCTGAACCAGCTAAAGGAACTGGATGCCCGGCGTGCAGCCATCCTCAAATCACTCACTGATCAGGAAAAGCTGACTTCTGAGCTGGAAGTAGCCATTGCCGGGGCTACCACGATGACGGAACTGGAAGATATTTACCTCCCATACCGTCCGAAAAGAAAGACCCGCGCCAGTATTGCTAGAGAAAAAGGATTGCAACCCCTGGCAGAAATCATCTTCTCTCAGAAATACGATGATATTGCATCCAAAGCAGTCGGATTCATTGATGTGGAAAAGGGGGTGAACAATGTCGGGGAAGCTTTGCAGGGAGCAATGGATATCATTGCGGAATGGGTCAATGAGCATAGTTACGCCAGGAAACGGATCAGAAACCTTTTCCAGAGGGAATCTGTATTCAAAGCAAAAGTCGTGAAAGGAAAAGAGCAGGAGAGCGCTAACTACCAGGCCTATTTTAACCATCAAGAGGCATTCTGGAAAGCTCCTTCGCATCGGATTCTGGCTATTTTCCGGGGAGAAAAGGAAGGATTTCTACGTGTTTCCATCGAAGTGGAGGATCAGAAAGCCCATGAGATTTTACATAAGATTTTTATCAGGGCAAAAAATGCTTCTTCAGAAATGGTAAAGAATGCCATTGCTGATTCTTGTAAACGTCTACTCTACCCTTCAATGGAAACCGAGATGAGGCAATGGGCAAAAGAAAAAGCTGATGTTGAAGCCATCCGGGTGTTTACGGAAAATCTCCGTCAGTTATTGCTGTCACCTCCTCTCGGGCAAAAGAAGGTGCTGGCCATCGACCCGGGTTTTCGTACCGGGTGCAAATTGGTATGTCTCGATCGGCAGGGGAAACTCTTACACAATGAAACTATTTATCCCCATCCCCCTCAGAATGAAGTCAAAGCAGCCATTCATAAAATCAAAAGTCTGGTCAATGCCTATGGCATTGAAGCCATTGCCATTGGTAACGGTACTGCCGGAAGGGAAACAGAACGACTCATCCGTTCCATTCCTTTTGAAAATGACCTCCTGGCCTTGGTGGTGAATGAAAGTGGTGCTTCGGTATATTCCGCTTCAGCAGTTGCCCGTAAGGAATTCCCGGATTTTGATATTACTGTTCGTGGCGCTGTTTCTATCGGCCGCCGGCTGATGGATCCCCTTGCTGAACTGGTTAAAATTGACCCTAAATCCATTGGAGTTGGTCAGTACCAGCATGATGTTGACCAGAATGCACTTCAGAAGAGCCTGGAAGATACTGTAGTCAGTTGCGTGAATAAAGTGGGGGTGGAAGTCAATACGGCCAGTGAGGAATTACTCACTTATGTGTCGGGACTTGGACCGGTCCTGGCAAAAAATATTGTGGCTTACCGCAACGAACAGGGACCATTTAAATCGAGAACTGAATTCCGGAATGTCATACGTTTTGGGGACAAGGCTTTTGAGCAATCTGCTGGTTTCCTTCGCATCCGGGATGCCAGCAATCCCCTCGATCGCTCTGCCGTTCATCCCGAGTCTTACCATGTGGTTGACCGGATGGCAAAGAAATTGAATTGCAGTGTGTGGGATCTGATGGAAAAACCGGGATTGAGAATTCAGGTCAAACCCGAAGAGTTTATAGATGAAAAAGTAGGTATGCCAACCTTACAGGATATTTTGCAGGAACTGGCTAAACCCGGAAGGGATCCGCGACAGCAGTTTGAACTCTTCGAATTCGATAAAAATGTCCATACGATGGAAGATCTTCGAAAGGGCATGCGCTTGCCGGGAATCGTGACGAATATTACCAATTTCGGCGCTTTCGTGGATATCGGAGTCCATCAGGACGGACTGGTGCACGTCAGCCAGATGGCCGACCGCTATGTGAAAGATCCCAATGATGTGCTCAGGCTCAATCAGAAGGTCATGGTTGAAGTGGTGGATATCGATATCCCCAGAAAAAGAATCCAGCTCAGCATGAAGGGACTCCATAATAAAGCGGGTGAATAGACGTTCAGGTATTACGTTGATGGTGGGGCAATAACAATTGATAAATCCGGCAGATTAATGATGAAAACCGCGGCAAAAATTTTTCTTCTTTTTTTATTTTCCCTTTACCTCTCAGGGGAAATATCGGCACAGCGTATCCTCGGACAGTTAAGTGTGGGGATGAACCTGACCCAGGTGGATGGGGATGAATTTTATGGGTTTCATAAAGTCGGCCTGAATGTCGGCCCAGGTGTGCTTATTCCGTTTGGGAAAAATAAAAAATGGTCGGTTGGGATGGAATTGCTGTATTCCCAGAAAGGGAGTTACCATGGGGGTAATACAGATACCACAACGTTCAGGCTAAAACTGGATTATCTGGACATTCCCGTGTTGGTTCATTTTACGGACAAGAAGGTGATCTCTGCAGGGGTAGGATTTTCTTACGGGCAACTGATCAATTACAAAGAAACGAAAAATGCTGTCTTTGATAGTTTATTTATCTACCAGACCGGTTTATCAAATTCAGATATCAGTGTCGTGGCCGATCTTCAGATCAGGTTGTGGAGCAAGCTCTGGGCGAATCTTCGCTATCAGTATTCTGTACTCCGGATCCGTGAAGTCATGGTCAATAATCCCCCGACTCCGAAATTTACTCGAAACCAGTTCAATAATGTAATCAGTATTCGCCTGACCTGGGTCTTCAATCAGGAAGTACCGAATAAGAAAAAGAAAGTCACAGAGGATTGACCTTTATAATTTAAATCATGCTATTTCTCACAAATGACGAAAGCAGAACTTGGAGCGACCTGGGTCATCGCGCCTTAAGTTCCGGGGGTAAGCTGTTTTCTGTCGATTCATTTATTCGTCCTGGTCTGATTCCGGCATTTCATTTTTATATCGGAACCCTTTTGTTATCGGACAACCTGAATCAGGCCGGCCTTGAATGGGTTACTGCCGGCATGGCCGGGGAACAGGGCGGCTTGTTTTCGAACGCCTTTTTAGCCAGCTATTTGGGAAGAAATAATGGGAAGTTGACAATTCCTGAAACTATTTTCGCAGATCCCGCCCCCTATATTCATTTTGCCGGCACACCTGTGCTGATTGATTCGAGGGTTAGTTTCAGATCGCATTGCGTGCATGCCCTGCCCGGGTTTACCAGAGCTGTTAAAATCATGGATATAGGTTGTGGTCATGGAATGGTGCTGGTTGACCTGCTTCTTGCATTACGCAGATCAGGAAATATCGGCCATGTGGATGAAATCCTTTTGATCGACCCTTCCAGGGCTATGCTTGAACTGGCCAAAGAAAATGTTAATAAATCATTCCCTGAGGCCACTATCAGGATTTCACAAGCAAGGATTGAAACAATATCTGATACGATTGATGGGTATTATGATATTTCCCTTGCTTCTCTGTCGTACCATCATATGCCTTATGAAACAAAATTATTTCACCTCAGAAAGCTGAAAGATCATTTGGGCTGTCTGGTTCTTTTTGAGCTGGATGCGAATAACGATACTCCTGAAATGCATTCTCCCGAACTGGCGTTATCAGTCTATCAATCTTATGGAGCATTGATGGATTTTGTGTTCGCCCATGATGCCCCGGTTGAACTGGCGATTTCCAGCATCGACAGGTTCCTGATGTCGGAAGCCATTTACTTTTTTATCGAAAAGCGGGGAAATAGAAGCGATTATCATATGCTGAGATCGCAATGGCATCAAGTTTTTCGTGAAGGCCTGGGTCAGAAATTCAACTGTCTTTGCGATTCCACCTGCTTTGGCAATGAAAACATGGAACTGTTTACGATGATCTATGCTGATCTTAATAGATTCGCTTGATCAGCCGCAGTTTATGAGTATATTGCTGGATTTCAGCATTAAATATGCCTTCATGGTCAAGGGTGTCGATTCTGACTTTCCCTGAAGCATGCAGGATACGATTTCGATCAATGATCAGTCCGGTATGGATGATCTGACCCTCTGCATTATCGAAAAATGCAACATCCCCTGGTTCAGCTTCCTCCAGTAAACCGACTACTTCTCCTTGTCCTGATTGTTGGCTGGTATCTCGGAGCATGCTGACGTTTTTCAGTTTAAACACCATCTGAATCAAACCTGAACAATCAATGCCAAAAGGACTTCTTCCTCCCCAAAGATAAGGGGCGTGAAGGTAAAGCATGGCATCATGTATCATGGCCTGCTTGATGTCATCAATATCCTGTGGAATTTCAGCTTCCTCAAGTTCCGAAATTTGACTGAGCTGACCATCGAAAACATAATGTTCATCCCTGACCCTAAACCTGAATTCTTCAATTCCCGGAAGAGAACTGCCCAGTACAATGGGAAAAACCGATTTCCTGGTTTCGTTGGAAATCAGTTGAACAAGATCAAGACTGCATGGAGTTTCTGCATTTGACAAGGAAATAAATTCTGTTTCATCCAGGGAGGAGTGTTGCTTTTCTTCTATCCATCCCTCGTAATCATCATAACTGAGTTTGATTTTCAGCCAGTTTGAATGCTTTTCAAGTACGCGGTACAATTCTCCGAAAAGCACTTGGGTCATCATCTCTGAACGATGATTGGGATCGGACCTGACCGGAATGATGTTTTGAAGGCAAATTCCAAATTCCATAATTAAGTCGTTAGTGAAGTCTCAAAGGTATTAAAAAGTATCCGTCATCTGTCATCCGCGATCCAGTATCTTGCTTCCCTTTTCATTTTTTCCGGCCTGTATTTCTTTTTTCAAATCTTTCAGGGCACATCCTTGATCGGCAGATGAGCAGGCTTCACATGGGTGCGAAGAGCCGGTGAAAAATTTCATTAACCTCCAGCCCGTAATGATAAGGGCTGTAAGGATGATAAATTCGGTAAGGTAAAGTTGCCAGTCCATCTCAGGGGAAGATTAAAGAAACGGTTTGATACACTGTAAAGGACACCAGCCAGGCAAGGGCGGTGGTATAAACGATCAGAAATAAAGCCCATTTCCAATGTCCTGATTCTTTTTTTACTGTAGCAATGACCGCTACACAGGGCATATAAATAAGAATAAAGAGCAGATAGGAAATACCGCTAAGGGGAGTAAAAATTTTCTGTCCTTGTCTTGGCCCTTCAGTATACCTTTCCGTCTGTATCCTTTCACTCAGGTTGTTGACGTCTTTTTTTTGCGGGTCGTGCGAACTATAGAGAACCCCCATGGTACTGACAACAACTTCTTTTGCTGCAGCACCGGTGATCAGACTGACACCCATTCTCCAGTCGAAACCGAGAGGATGGATCAGCGGTTCTATGGTCTTTCCTATTTTACTGATATAGGATTGCTGCAGGCGTTCTTCAGGCTTCACTTTACTGCCTGCAGGAAAATATTCCAAGGCCCAGATAAGAATGACGGCAATTAGGATGATTCCACCCATCTTACTCAGATATTGGCGACCTTTTTCCCACATATGACGCATGATGGCCCTCAGGGTGGGCATACGGTAAGGAGGAAGTTCCATAACAAATGGCGCTTCCCTTCTTCGGAATAATATCTTTTTAAAAATCAAGGAGATGATCACCGCCAGAAGAATACCGCTTAGATATATGCCAAAAATGACCAGGCCGGCATGCTTTGGGAAGATCGCCCCCGTGATCAAAATATATACTGGGAGCCTGGCGCTGCACGACATGAATGGATTGATCAGCATAGTCAGCAAACGGTCGTTTCTGTCCTTCAGGGTACGGGTTACCATGATGGCCGGGACATTACAACCGAACCCCATGATAAGGGGAATAAACGACTGCCCGTGTAGCCCTATTTTGTGCATCAGTTTATCCATGATGAAAGCAGCCCTGGCCATATATCCGGAATCTTCCATGAAAGAAATGAAGAGAAAAAGGATGAGAATGTTGGGCAGAAACACAATCACGCTGCCAACCCCATTGATAATTCCATCAACCAGAAGGTCTTTCAGTGGACCATCCGTCATCACTTGACTGATTTGACCTCCAAACCAGCCAACCAGTAATTCAATCCATAATTTTGGATATTCCCCCAGGGAAAAAGTAGCCTGGAACATGACAAATAGAAAAAGAAGAAAAATGGGAAATCCGAAGATACGGCTGGTCAGGAAACGGTCAATGCGCTCGCTATAGGTCTTCTCTGTTTTTGACTTTTCGTTAATACTCATGGTCTCCTTTAAAGCACCCGCGATAAACCCATATTTCGCATCCGTGATCAGGGTGGCGCTGTCTTCTTTGAAGTTTGTCTCGAGAAGCTGGATCTCTTTGGTGACAATCTTCTGAAGGTGTTCAAAATTCGCTCTATGGCTCAGACGTTCATTGGTCTCACGGTCTTTTTCCAGCAATTTAATACTGAAATAGCGGGAGGAGATGATGTCCGTGAGTTCGGCATCCTGCCGGATCACTTCCTGAATCTTTTGAATGGATTTTTCGATATCCCCTCCATAATGGATATGGACATGCCTGACCATGGGATCACGGTCTTCGTATACCTCAATGATTCTCCTGAACAAATCTTTGATCCCTTGCCCCTTAGAGCTTACTGTCGGGATAATGGGAATTCCGAAAAGCTTTCCCAGGGTTTGGTGATCAAGTTTGTGCCCCTGCTTCTTCAATTCATCGTGCATATTCAGGGCGATGACAACCCTGATGTCCATATCAATCAACTGGGTTGTCAGGTAAAGATTTCTTTCAAGGTTGGAGGCATCCACCACATTGACGACGATATCCGGGAATTTATCCATGATATGCCGGCGGACAAAAAGTTCTTCAGGGGAATAAGCCGACAGGGAATAGGTCCCGGGAAGATCTGTAATGTTGAAGGTATATCCATCCAGCTGGTAAGTTGCTTCTTTAGACTCTACTGTAACCCCGCTGAAATTTCCAACCCTTTCATGAGAGCCGGAGGCCATGTTGAATAGGGTTGTTTTTCCGCAGTTCGGATTGCCAACCAAGGCAATATCAATGATTTTACCTTTGTCTTCAGGATTAGAATAAGGTGCTTTTACCTCAAACGTTTCAATATATTCAGGATTAAGATTGAGCAATGACCCAGGCTGGTTGATTTCACCTGGGGGCAGAATCTCAATTAACCTGGCTTCACTTTGCCGAAGGGATACATTGTACCCCATGATTTTATATTCAATAGGATCCTGAAGGGGAGCTGCTTTCACGACAATAACCTCTTTCCCTTTGATGAATCCCATTTCCGTTATCCTTTTACGGAAAGCGCCGCGTCCGCGGATCTTTACTATGATGCCGCGTTCGCCCTGTTGAAGATCAAGAAGGATTGACAAGTTAATTTAGATTAAATTAATGCAAATATATGATTTTTTGCAATAACCTCTAATCCTTAAATGGAATTTAAATAGAAAATTGTTTCAGGTCCCAGATTGAATAAGGCATCGACGATACTGAGGTTCGGGATGAATCCGTGCGGAGGAGAAAAGACTTGTTGATAGGGGGGAAGTGAAGGAGTGTATTTTTTTGAAACCAGAATCTCCCCTTGTTCGTCAATCAAAGGTCTATGGAATTCGGAGGTAAATTTGATATCCACTGGAATGTTCAAGGCGGTATGAATGGTTTGGAGGAGAACGGTGTTGAAATCGATCAGGAAATCAATTTTTTTTTGGAAAATGGGGTGAAAGAAATCCTGGAAATACAAAAAATATGGGGAATTCCGATAGGCCGTTTCCATGGACCGCCAATGAATTCGCGGCCATGGAAGGGAATATGAGATCCGTATATCTTTGGTCAGGGTATGGTTCCCATTGACTTTAACGACCGGGATGCTAAGTATTTGAAGACCGTTTGTCCCAAGTATACAGCAATGATTACGACAGCTTTGTTTACGATATGTTTCAAATATCTCGATTTCCCAGTCCCCGGATTTTAACAACGCAGCAAAGTAAGCAAGGGGAGGCAGGTAAGCAGTTGGAAATACAGCAGACATTTGATGTCAGATATCCTGGTTTTGCTGATCTTTTTTCAGGAGTACATCATTGATGGCCTGGATCAGGCTGTCTTTTGGCAATGCCCCAACAGCCATTTGGGGTTGTCCGGTCATCGGAACAAAAAGCATGGATGGGATACTGCGGATCCCAAAGGCTCCGGCAAGTTCCTGCTGTGCTTCCGTATCCACTTTATAAATATTGATTTTGCCTTCAAAGGTTTTTGAAAGTTCCTCAAGAATCGGAGCAACCATTTTACATGGGCCGCACCAATCCGCGTAAAAATCAATGATACAAGGCAGTTGTCCTTCGAATTTCCATTCCTGGTTTTTTTCAAAATCGAAAACTTTTTCAATAAAAGTTTCTTTGGTCAGATGTTCTATCATAATTTCTCTTTTTTAATTTCATTATTTCACCATCAATACTTCCTGGATGGCCTGGATGAAAGTCGGCTTTGGTAACGCACCTACCGACATTTGCGGCTTGCCTGTCTTTGGAACAAAAAGCACCGCGGGAATCGAACGGATATTGAAAACTGATGCAAGTTCTTTTTGTTCTTCGGTATTGATTTTATAAACTATGATTTTGCCTTTGTACTCACGGGCTAATTCTTCCATAATGGGGGCAACCATTTTACACGGGCGACACCAGTCGGCATAAAAATCGATGATACAGGGCAGCGTTCCATTGTATTTCCAGTCATTGGGATTCTTCTGATAATCCCAGACAAGCTTTTTAAAAGCATCCGCGGTCAGGTTGATCACCTTACCTTCCGAAACCGTCGGGTCAGGGTTGCTTCCCATGACTTTGCTTTGATCTCCTGCATTGCCGCTGCAAGCACTTAAGCTCAGGAGAACAAACAAACTTAAAAAAACAGAATATTTTTTCATAGTCATATTTTTATTTCGCAGCAAAGATAAAAAAGTTTTTCATAATAAAGCGCATAAATATCACTATTTTTTTTATTTTTGTAAAAAATTTGTTGAAAATGCAGTTGGTGATACAGCAAATGGATCTGGCCTCATTTCATTCACGCTTTTCTTCTGAGCAGGAATGCCTGAAATTTCTTGCAGGTGAAAAGTGGAGGGATGGTTTTGTTTGTCGAAAATGCGGGAGTACGAATTTTTGTCACGGTAAAACACCCTTTTCAAGGCGGTGCACCCGCTGCAAGCACGAAGAATCAGCCAGGGCCCATACGATTTTTCACCGCTGTCATATTCCGATCACGGAAGCTTTTCGCATGGTCTATCTGGTATGCCATGACCCAAAGATATCTTCTTACGAATTGTCCCGTAAAATAGATCTCAGGCAGATGACTTGCTGGAAACTGAAGTCAAAACTGATGGAATGCATCAATCAAAGAGGGAAAATAGATGTCCTCTTTGATCTTCAGAGTCATTAATTGAGAACAATTTTTTTAATCGTTCTTCCTTTGTCGCTGGTCAGTCGTAGCAGGTATATGCCCTTTGAAAAATCCGATACGTTCAGACTTTTTGAATAATCTCCTTTGAAATAGGGAAGGGTTTCCGCGTACAGTGTTTCACCTTTTAACGTGATGAATTCAATGGTAAGCTGCTGAATTCCGTCACAACTGAAAGCAAGATTCAGCTTATCCGTTGCAGGGTTTGGGAAGATGCTCAGGTTGTTAAAGATTTCATCCTCAGGAGTTCCGACCGTAATGGTATAAGAAAGGTCCCAACCCGAGTTTCTGATGGACTTATTGGTATTCCACATCAGCATCATTTTCCCTGAAGGGGCGGTAACGGGATCGGGAAGCTGGGATGAATGATCTCCGGAGAGGGTGGCGATAACTACGGCTGGAGGGCCGAGATCAACAACGGATAATTTATCATTTTCTGCTTCCGTATTGAATGCATTAAAAAAAATCGTCACAGAGGTGGCATTTTCAGGTTGAATTTTCCATTTACAACTGGTATAGTTCCTGTAATCGAATCTACCGCTCCCATCTGAGATGTTGCCGCTTGGGTCTGTCAGAATGGTATTGGTGCTGCAGAATGAAAATGGGCTACAGTTATAATTGGCCAGGAATCCCTGTGCTGAACCACCGCTTCCGCTGGTCAGGGTGACAAACATCTGGGGGCTTGTAGTCGTTACAGCTGCAGGAAGCGTATTCCCGGTATAGGTGGCGAGCAGGGGAGCTGAGGCATTGGAGCCATTGTATATTTTCAACTCATCGCCGGCATCCAGGTCAAAACGGAGGAAGCTTAGGGTTACGGATTGTATGCTGTCGTCGGGGCCGATCAGCCAGCTGCAGTTTGAATTGGGCTGGTAATTGTCCAGGGGGCCGCTGCCATCTTCCAGTGTTCCATAATTGTAGGTGGTTACTTCTTTAGTACCGCCACAGTAGATTGGATATAGGGCAGCATCGGGTCGGATGTTTTTCACAGCTTGCTGGCTGACATTGAATGTAGAGGAACCGGGATTGAGATTGCTGAGAAAAAAATATCCGTCGTAAGCTCCTCCCCATCCCCAGTTGAAATGGAAATAGTCAGAATAGGTGCCACTTCCCTGATAGCCATCACAGACGAAAGCATGACCACCTCCCCCTGCGCTGCTGGGTTCAAATCCGGCATACTCCACCGGGCGACCGGCATCAAGTTCAGCTTTTAGCATGGCAGCCCAGGAGTTGTTATTATATGAACTTTTCGTAACATACTCGCTGGTGGCATATTTGAAATAGGTGGACATGGCATAAGGAATGATAGACAAGGGAGCTCCTGACCCGTTAACCCCGTAATCCATGTTGACTGCAATTCCGGTATGATAAGAAAGTAAAGCTGCCTGATAACATTCATTACTTGTGCCATTCGACATCCCATCCCAAAGGTAGGTCGTGTTTCCAAAATCAGCACAGAGCTGCTGACCTTGATATGTATGGATATCGCAGTGATAACCATCACCGGTGTTGGGCCAGCGCCAATAAAGCATGATCTGTGATAAGGCCGTGGCTGTACAGCCTACCGGGACATGCCCGCTATAGGAGCCGGTACTGTTAATATCCGCAGGGCATAAGGCATTATATGGATAATCCTGATTCCAGGTGCTTTTCAACAAAGGTTCAACAGCTGAAATAATACCGGGTTTGCGAAGATTTTCAAAATTATTCTGCGTATAATAAGCCCAGCTTGATTGAATATCTTCATCTGCTTCAAAATTGTTCTGACGGATCAGTTCAATTTCTTCTTTGTAATGGTTCATCCAGTTCAAAAAGTTCCGGCCTTCTACTGAGGGATCGTAATTCTGATCGAAAGAATAACCGAGTATCGGATGACAGGCATCTTCAGCAGAGACAATAACAAAACCACGGTTGTTGATAGAAAAAACATAATAAACGGCTTCATTTCCTGATTTGGCAATGAATTCCGAACGGAGGTCGATGGCCTGATAAGAAATGGCATTCTTTGTATTGATCCGTTCAAAGAAGAAATTTTTTCCTGCCATTTTAGCCTGCTCCAGTTCCACTTTTTTAGCATTTGCAGCGAAGCTTGTCAACAGAAATAATCCTAAGATTAGAATGAGATTCTTTTTCATGGGAAAATGTAAATTAATGGTTTGTTGTAAAGGCTCCAAAGTTAAATATAATATTGTAAGTTTTTATACTAACCGACTTCTGATGAGTGATTTTATCTTCGTAACTTCGGCTGTTAAACTTTTATGGTATGACCATCCTGATTAATAATATCAAAAAGCTCGTGTTGGTGGAGGAACATCCGAAACCATTTATGGCTGGAGAAGCGATGTCTTCGATTAAATGTCTTGACAATGCCTGGTTGCTGATAGAAGGTGATCTGATTAAGGATTTTGGACCCCACCCCCTGCCCCCTCCCCTGGAGGGGAGGGGGCAGGGGGTGGGGGTGACAACCATCGATGCAAGCGATCGCCTGGTTTTCCCTTCCTTCTGTGATTCCCATACCCACCTTGTTTATGCCGGAAGCCGGGAAATAGAATACATTGACAAGATCAGGGGGCTGAGCTATGAAGAAATTGCCCGAAGAGGTGGAGGTATCCTGAATTCTGCCAAACGATTGCAGATGGCTTCGGAAGAGGAGCTGATTGAACAGGCGATTCCCCGTCTCCGCGAAATTGCCATGCTGGGAACCGGCGCCGTGGAAATCAAAAGCGGATACGGACTGACAGTCAACGATGAATTGAAAATGCTCAGGGTGATCAGAAAACTGAAAGCCCTTTCCCCGCTAACCATTGTTCCGACGTTTCTTGGCGCCCATGCCCTGCCCGCTGATGCACACCGTCGTGAAGAATTTGTCGACCTGGTGATCAACGAAATGATCCCTCAGGTAGCCCAGGAAGAACTTGCTGATTACATCGATGTGTTTTGTGATAAAGGATTTTTTACACCTGAAGATACCGATCGTATCCTGAATGCCGGTATGAAATATGGCATGCGACCTAAAATCCACGCCAATGAGCTGGCTTTTTCAGGAGGCATACAGGTGGGGGTCAAATATAACGCTCTTTCCGTGGATCATCTGGAATATACAGGAGAGGATGAAATTGCCTGCCTGCGTGGTTCGGAAACCATGCCAACAGTGCTTCCCGGTGCTGCCTTCTTTCTGGGAATGGATTATGCCCCGGTCAGGAAAATGATGGATGCCGGCCTTCCTGTTGCCATGGCCAGCGACTTTAACCCCGGTTCATCCCCTTCCGGGAATATGCAGTTCATACTTTCCATGGCCTGTATCAAATACCACATGCTTCCCGAGGAAGCTGTTTATGCCGTGACCCTCAACGGAGCCTATGGCATGGGATTACATGAAACCCATGGCAGTATAGCTCGTGGGAAAAAAGCCAATGTGTTTATTACCAAACCCATCCCTGGCATTGCCTTCATGCCTTATGCCTATGGCAGCAATAAGGTGGAAACAGTTATTCTGAATGGTGAGATTGTGAAATAGCAAAAAACTATCTGACAATTTTCAGCGCTTCATCGGTTGCAGTCAGTAAGGGTTTAATGCTGATTTCATTGCCAACGGCATGTTTCATCCAGCTTTGAGGGATCAGACGGCCGGCAGAGAAGATACGTATGACTTCGTCAGCGAAATTCTTCCCTTTCAAGTGACGGTCCAATTGGAATTCGATGAGGTGCCCCAACGGATAGTTCGACAGGTACAAAGGATTATCGATCATATGGGAGTAGATAGCCAATATGGGACTGTCCTTCAATCCGAAAACAGGAGCATAATACTGATTCCAAATCTCGATGGCAAACCTGATCACGGTTTCTTTTAATTGTTCCTTGGTGGCGGAAGGATTATCATACATCCATTGCCAAACCTTCATGTCAAGCAGCGAAACGCCCATGATTTCATAACTCATCCAGAAGTTATCAAGGGCGGAAAGGGCTTCTTTGCTGGGATCATTATTCTTGATACCAAGCAACTCCAGGTCACGGTTCTGGAAAGTAAAAGCGAGGGCTTCGGTGAATGCGGTATTGGGAACCCCCTGCATCATGTAATGGTCCACAAAATACAAACTGATGGTTTGTTCCACATTATGGCCCAGTTCATGTATGGCAATGTTGTAGCCTTTGTAATCCATGCCATCTTTGCCGATACGCGTGCGGAGATGGGCTTTATCGCCTTTCATCTGTGCCCCCCAGGCATGACCGCTTCCACGGGCATTATCAACCGTGATATGAGAAGCGATCTCCTTTGCCATGTCAGGTTTGAAACCGAGTTTAATCAGCATATCGGGAATATCTGCTTCAAAAGCTTTGGTGTCAGGATATTTTTTCCTTGTCAATTGGTCAAGCAATTCCATGTTCATGTTGCTTCTGGCCTTGAATCCGTCATACCAGATGTCGAAGGGTTGAAGGGGTCGCCCCAGACGTTTGCTGATCAGTTCACTCACCTGTCTGACTTCAGAAGAAGCGCAAAACCCGGTAAACAGTTGTTCCACCTGCTCCCTTGGAATTTCCATTCCTCCGTCAAAAGCCCGCAGGATATAAGTAGGATAAATGGGGGTGTATTTATCCATGGCTTTCATGGCTTTGAAATTGCTTAAAAGGTAGGCATAACGGGTGTCAGGTTCAGGGTTCGATACTATCTCTTTCCCGTTTTCAAAAACTTTATTGGTAAAAGGATTCCATTGTAAATCCGGGTGATTAATGATGTTCGCGGGAATATCCTGGCGGATGATGTCAAGCATGACTTCATATATCATCTGCTGCTTTAGTAAACCTTCTTCCCCTTGATTATAATTGGCTTTCAGTTCATCACGCAGATTCCAGTGGGAAATGAGCTTCATGTCCTTGGGAAAATGAGTTTTTCCCTGATCATCAACCAGGTTCCCTACATAAATATTGTAATTGGAAATGTAATTATCGGAAGCTGTAAGGGCTTCCGCGACTTTGACGTTAACCTCAGCCGGAACCCTTGCCGTGAAAAGATCACCGAGGCGGGCATAAGCCCATTGCAGTCTCGTCCATTCCGGCCCGGATGCTTCTTTTTCTTTCAGGGAGTACATGGGGAAATTCAGGGCTGTGACAAAGGCGATTTTATTGTCAAAAAAATCGTCATTAAAATGCGCCCCCGGTTCATAGGATGCAAAAATCTCATCCACATCGAGCACTTCTCCCATTTGTAGATGCAGTGCCCGCTTCAGTTCCAGGCTAATCATGTTGAAATGTCCGAAAAGACGCTCGAAATTATTGGACAAGCGGTTGAACAACAACTCCAGCTTTGCCGGATCCGCGATAAAATTCTCTTCACAGAAGGTCATAAAAACACTATCCTTACCGTCTTTTTCTGTCCAAAGTGAAGCCACATGGTTCACTCCTTTTTCGATGCGGATTTTATTGCTATCACCGTAACGGGAGATCAACTTTGAGATTACCGCATCTGAGGTTGATGGGGCAATGATCCGGATTGTTTGGGACTGCATGGTATTATCTTTTTGTTTGCATTGTACAAGCATTAGGGTAAATGGAATGAGCAAGCAAAGAAGTTTTTTCATACGACAGGTTTTTGATTAAAAAAGCAAAAATACTCAGAAATGACTATTTTTGCAAGCATAAACCTGAAGACGAAAAGCGGTTGATTTATTTTGCTGTTTCGCTCTTTCGTTACCTTGAGATTGATTATGAAATGCCCATAAGAACAATGCTCATGCAAACCGTTAAGGTTAATTATGGGTATTCCTTGTGACCAACAAAAAACCAAAGATTAACACATGAAACAACTGATTGAATGTGTTCCGAACTTCTCTGAAGGAATGGACATGGGGGTGATCAAGGCCATCACCGACGAAATTGAAAAAATTGAAGGAGTAAAACTCCTGGATGTTGATCCGGGTAAAGCGACGAACCGGACCGTGGTGACTTTTGTAGGGACACCGGATAGCGTGATCGAAGCTGCTTTTCAGGCCATAAAAAAAGCCGCTGATACCATCGATATGGCCCGGCATAAGGGAGAGCATCCTCGGTTTGGAGGAACGGATGTTTGTCCCCTGGTACCGGTTTCCAATATCAGTATGGAAGAAACCGTTCAATATGCCCGGAAGTTGGCCGAACGTGTCGGCACTGAACTCCTGATACCCGTTTATTGCTATGAAAATGCTGCTTTTAAGGATGAAAGGAGGAATCTTGCCAATTGCCGGGCCGGTGAGTATGAAGGCTTACCGAAAAAGTTAGAAGATCCCCATTGGAAACCTGATTTCGGTCCGGCCAAGTTCAATCCCCGTACCGGAGCCATCGCTATTGGCGCCAGGGATTTTCTGGTGGCTTATAACATCAACCTGAATACAACTTCCACGCGCAGGGCCAATGCGGTGGCTTTTGATATCCGTGAGAAAGGCAGGCCGGTAAGGGAAGGAAATCCCATAACCGGAAAAATCAAAAAGGATGATCAGGGTAATGAAATTTGGATTCCGGGAACGCTTAAAGCTTGTAAGGCAATTGGATGGTTCATTGAGGAATATGGCATTGCCCAGGTTTCCATCAACCTGACCAATATCAGTATAACACCGGTTCACGTGGCGTTTGAAGAATCATGTAAAAGCGCGGCTGCACGCGGCCTCAGGGTGAGCGGCTCTGAATTGGTTGGGCTGATTCCCTTAAAGGCTATGCTCGAGGCAGGGAAATACTTTTTAAGAAAACAACAACGTTCCGTGGGAGTTTCAGAAGATGAACTGATCAAAATAGCCATCAAATCACTTGGGTTGGATGATCTGAAACCGTTTAATCCAAACGAAAAAATTATTGAGTATCTGCTTGAAGAGCCCGGAAAGAAAAAACTCGTTGACTTGAGCTGTAAGGGTTTTGCTGATGAAACAGCGTCGGAATCACCTGCCCCGGGCGGAGGCTCGGTTTCTGCATACATAGCTTCCCTGGGAGTTTCCCTGGCCACCATGGTAGCTAACCTTTCCTCTCATAAACCTGGATGGGATGATCGCTGGGAGGAATTTTCCCAGTGGGCAGAAAAAGGTCAGAAACTAAAGGATGAATTGCTTTTCCTGGTAGATGAAGATACCCGCTCCTTTAACCGTATCATGGATGCGTTTAGTCTCCCCAAGGGGAATGAAGAAGAAAAAGCAGCGCGGTCATTTGCCATTCAGGAGGCTACCCGTTACGCCATGGAAGTACCTTTTAAAACCATGCAGAAGGCTTATGAATCCTTTGGAATCATCAAGGCTATGGTGGAAATCGGGAATCCGAATTCAGTGACAGATGCCGGTGTCGGGGCATTATGTGCCCGCTCGGCCGTGATCGGCGCCTACCTCAATGTCAAAGTGAATGGAGCCAGCCTGAAAGACAAAGCTTTTCTGGAGGACATCCTGAAACAGGCCGGAGAAATCCTTCAAAAAACAAAAACGGCTGAAGAAGAAATTCTTGCAGCCGTTCAGGGGAAAATTTCCTGAAAACAGTTCTAATATACCCAGATCTTACCGGTACTTACCCCGTGACATCCATTGCAGTTACCACTGGTGACGGGAAGGGGCATGTTTTTGAAGGCACTGCCCGTGGCATTGATGACCTGTGGATAAACAGGGGAGGAGGGCATGACAGAGGCAGTTGTAAAAAAGTTTCCCAGTCCGTCGACCTGCAGGGTGGCTTTCAGTTCCCCGGTGCCACTCACTCCTGACCAAAGGTAAATCATCCCATTGGGACTTGCCGAAATTTCACCGTTTTGATACACAGAACCGGCCAGGATCCATTGAAATTTACTGGCAGTACCACCTGAGGAATGACAGCTTAGACATGGAGTTCCGTTGTTATGACTCTTGGTCTCATGATGTTTTGATTGGATTGAAGTGTCGTCGCTGGTTTTCTTACATCCACAAAGGACACAGAAGCTCAACAGCATTAATCCAATAATTAAGAATAAATTTCTCATATTCTTATTTTATTTTTTGGGAATCGTTTTTATCTCCTGATTGGTCTGCATTTGCTGTTGAGGCTTTGCCAGTTGATTTGTTTCGGTTTTCTTGATGGATTGTCCGGATTGCTTGGTCTGCATCTGTTGCTGGGGTTGAGTCAGTTGTTTTGTTTCAGTTTTCTTGATAGATTGACCGGATTGTTGGTTTTGATTGCTTTCCTTTGGTTTCGACAATGATTTTGATTCCCCTTGTCTGATGGTCTGTGATTTCTGCTGTATTACCGGCTGTTTTTGAGGTTGACCGGATGATCCGGTTTGATTCATTTCTTTGGATGGATTCAGTTCTTTTTTGACAGTATTCGGGTTACCGACAGGAGGAGTCATATTCTGTTGCTCCTTTCCGGTTTCCTGTTGTTGTTTCTGCAAATCTTGTTTTACACGTGCCCCTTCCCTGCGGTCGCCTTTTTTTACAAATTTTCCATCCTGGTCAAAAATTAAAATTCGTTTGTCATTGTTGACAAGAACGCCAACGGCATAGGAAACCTCGCCCTGGTCAACCACCTTATAGGCTTTGTAAATTTTTGAATCCGGCATAAAATCTTTCAGGTAATCCTGGGTTAACTGTGGGAGTTGGGAAGCCTGAATTTCCGTATTCTTCTGTGCAGCGATCTGGAGGAAAATAAATATTCCAAGGGTCAGAAAGAATAATTTTTTCATGGTTTTTAGATTTTAAGTGTACTGATAAACAGCAAATATAATACCAAACATAAAATAAAAAAGGGCATTTATTAAAAGTTACTCTCCAGAAGGGTGATGATCATCCTTGTAGCAAGCAAGCACTTCTTTTTACGGTTGCAGGCCACGGGATTTTTCTTCTGTGCAGGCTGGTTATGGTTCAATGAAATTTTCACTTTAATAGAGCATAAATATATTCATCCATGATCTGTTCGTTTTTTATCACTGCATGGCTATGGATGGCTTCCAATTTGAAACCGGCTTTTTCAAGCACCCTTCCGGAAGCTTTGTTTTTTTCGAAAATACCTGCGTATACCCGGATCACATCCAAATGCTCGAAGGCCCATCCGACCAGGGCTGTGACCGCTTCAGTCATGATTCCCCGGTTCCAGTATGCTTCGCTTAACCAGTATCCGATCTCGGCACTTAGCCTGTAAACATCATTCCCCGGAATGATCCCGAGGCCGCCGACAGCCTTTTCATCAATTTCAATGGCGAAAAGAAAGTTCTTTTCATCCTTCATTGCGTTTTGCAGCCATTGGCTGGCATGTTCCGTGGTGTAAGGATAAGGAAATCCGTCTCTAAGGTTACAGGCAACTTTTGGGTTGTTGGCATGAAATACCAAAGATTCGGCATCCTCAGATCGCCAGGGACGTAACACACATCTTGAAAGTCTAAATTCCACCGTTTTATTATTCGCCACTCTATTGTTTTAATCTTTCACGCACCTCACCGGGAAAGCGCTGCTTTTAGAGCTTTCATACCATGCAACGGAAGGATTGGTGGAATTGATCCCCCTGGCTACCGGCTTGTCCCCATTGAATGAGGAAGTCCAGAACATGGAAGCGTTCGGGTTATCGGCGGCTGTAAATGCCCAGGCATTACCGTAATAAAACATTCCGTTAAGCAAGCCTTTAAATCCGGTTGCTATGACAAGGTCCTTCAGCGCACCACCGGCAATGCTGTTCCCCTGGTTGGCATCGATCAGGTCCTGCCATTCAATGGCCGTGGGCACGTGCCAGCCCGGGGGACAAACGCCTTTGGACCATCCCGGTGTACTCCCGTATTGCATTAGTTCATCCCACTGGAAAAACGAACCATAGGAGGAACAAGTATTATCGTTGGGAGGGCAGTACCGCTCTACCATGCAGTTGTCGGTCTGCTGGAGGCTGTTGGCTATGGTACCCCCCCAGTTCAGGTTTTTCATCATCCAACATGTAGTTCTGCCGTTGGCAGTCACCTGGAAAGTGGGATATTTATTCGTGGCCGGATCCTCATTGCGTGGATCAGTAAAAACGTTGCTAAAACAATTATAACCTGCATTGGATGTCTTGACCGTCAGGGTTTTTGAATCGGTGGAAATACAGGTGTTAGCATCCGTATACCTATAGGAAACCGTATGCGTAGTGACACTGAGTGTGGATGGGTTCAACAGTGCGCCGATGACTTCAGTCCCATCAATATAGTATTTTCCGCCTCCTCCCAGTGGCGTTCCGCCTTTGAGCAGGAATGGTTTGGCATTGGTCGTGGTGACCAGATCAAAACAGGCTGAAAGGGCAACAACAGGTTTTGCATTGATTTGAATATCTTTTGTTCTGGAATCCATACAGCCTTTATTTGTAACCGCCTGCAGCTTGATTTGAGCTGAACCTGTACCTGTCCAGCTTACATCGGCCATATTGGGAAATCCTGTAACAGGACTCACTATTCCTTTGTTATCATAGGGAAGCGGAAGTGACCATGTATAAGTGGTCAAGGGGTTGGCAGTGACCTGATATCGCGATGGGCTGGGGTAGTCCTGACAAACGGCTTCAGGAACAACAGGACCGCTAAAATCGACCAGGGGTAAAGGATTGACCAATATCGGTTTTGAAGCGAGGTTGTTACAACCATTGCCATTAGTATAAGAATAGGTAATCAGATGGCTTCCTGTCCCAGCGATAGCCGGGTTAAAAATTCCCCCGCTGACACCGTTACCTGAATACGTACCGCCTGTTGGTATCCCTCCCGATAAGGTGACCGGAGCTGAATTGACACAGACTTCAGAGAAATCTGCCAGGGTGATTGTGGGTAATGGGTTCACAAGAATACTGCCGGAGGCAGAGTTGACGCATCCGTTGGCATCGGTATAGGTGTAAGTGATTACATGGAACCCAGCCCCGGCAAGTCCGGGATTGAACAAGCCTGAAATCACACCCGGTCCTGAATAGCTTCCGCCGGGAGGTAAAGCCCCCGACAGAACAATGGGTGGATGATCCACACATACTGCAGGCAGGTTTCCGAAAGTGATCACCGGAAGTTCATAAACCTGTATGGGTTTGGTAGTAAAATTTGTGCAATTGTTTCCATCCGTAACAGTATAAGTGATGGGATGGCTCCCTGCCCCAGCCAGGGCAGGGTTGAAGTTCCCAAAACTGACTCCCGTCCCTGAAAAGACCCCTCCGGCCGGAAGTCCCCCGGAAAGCACGATGGAAGAGGCATTGATACGAATGCCGCTGAAATCCGCCAGGGTGACAACCGGTATGCCATGTACTAAAATGGTATTGTTCGCTGTGTTCGAACAGCCGTTCCCATCAGTATAGGTATAGGTAATGGTATGCGTTCCCTCACCTGCAATCGAAGGACTGAACAGCCCGCTGACCACACCCGGACCGGAATAACTACCACCAAACGGAGTCCCTCCGCTTAACATCACCGGGGGAGCATTAACACACAGAGGCTGAAACACAGGGAGGTTGACGTTAGGCAGAGTATGCACGGTGATATTCTGGTTGATGGAATTCACACATCCATTGGCATCGCTGTACGTATAGGTGAGGGTATGGACACCCGCGCCGGCTGTAGCGGGAATAAACATTCCCCCGGTAACACCAGGACCGGAATAGGTACCTCCCGCCGGACTCGCTGTATTCAGCGTAAAGCCGGCAGAATTGATACAGACTGCGGAAAGAGGTGGAAAAGTCAAAAAGGGAGGCGGATTCCCCACCACCAGGATGTCATCATTAGCCGTTGTCGAACATCCATCCGTAACATTTACGGAATAAGTGTTATTACCCAGAACGGGAGTAACTGTGTGGGGGTTCTCTGTAGACCCGTCATTCCACGCATATTCATAAACCGGTTGTCCCCCTGCAACCGAAGCATTCAAACTGACTGACTCGCCAAGGCAGAAGGCAGGTAAGGGATCAATCTGGACACCGAGACTTAGATTGTTTTTGATGATCAGGGTATTGGTATTGCTGGAACTTCCGGAACAGGTATAGTTGGTTACCGTAAAGCTCACCGTTTCATCTCCTTCAGCATCATTGGCATCCTGGTAAGCATATAACATAAGATTTGCCTCTGTTTCCCCGGCCGGGATCGTGATGCTGGTGGGCACTGGCGTGCCGCTGGGCAAAGGGGTAATGCCGTAGTCAGGATCAGATACGGAAGGTCCGTCAGGGGTAGCGCTTCCCCCCAAAGTGTAATCGGCAACAAAGTCGGTGGTTTTTGGATTGGCGATCGCGAAGTTGACCGCGGCATTGCTGCAACCCTCGATCATGTTCTCACCCAAAGTGGGAATTGTGTATGTGTTATTGAAAGTGATATTGTTGCTTGAAAAACTGTTTTCCTCCAGGAAAACTCCGGAATCAAATATTTCATCACCTGCATCGCCCAGGGCAATTTTCATATGGTAGATAGCACAGGGAGTGACCGTTTTGGTAGCAACAAAAACATTGGTAAAGCGGTTATAGGAAAATTCAGGACCACTTCCGTGGTGACAATTTGCTGTTGTTACATTGCACCAGGAATACATGATTGTATTAGCACAGATATTATTGATGGTCACGTAATTGGAGCTAAGCGGGAGGAAAGCAATATTTTCTGCATTGTTGGTGAAGAGGTTGGGAGGGGTTGTACCGCAACCTGGTCCGCTGATCAGGAACCCGAAGGCATCATTATATTGACCACAATAACCATCAAATTCTTCTGAAGAGAAGACATATCTGAAGGTGACAATATCCGTTTCTGGTTGAAAATCGAATTCAAGGATAGATTTGTCCTTGGATGTAGCAGGGTTCATCAGGACATTGAGATCAGGGTCGCTTCCTGATCCTGTATTGGTGCTTGCAGGCGTGCAGTTTTCCAAGGGGAGGCAATTCCCTGTAATCGCACCGGCCACATTGCCTGAACTTAAAATAATGCCTCCGGTAAGTTTCAGCTTGTCCTGTGCAGTTCCGGTCGTGGTGAAATTACCGATCTGGTTGGCTTCATTGGTTGAATGGGTCTTAATGACAGCTGTGCTGCCGTTAAATTTCGCTGTTCCGGGAATTATATTAATACCGGTTCCGAGCAGGTAAGTGCTGATAAATTGCTCAGGGGTCATATTGATGTCAGATCCTTTGTTTACCGTCAACTGACCGAAAAGGTGTAAGGGGAAGAGCATCCCCGAAAACATCAAAATATACTTTAACCACTTGTCGGCCATTTCGTTATCAATCTTTTACGCACCTTACCGGGAAAGCATTGGATTTTGAACTTTCATACAAAGATACAGAAGGATTGAATATATTGATCCCTCTGGCCAAAGATTTTTCAGAGCTGGTGGTGGAAGTCCAGTACATGGAGGCTTTCATGTTTTCCGTTGCCGTGAATACCCATTGGGAGTTCAGGAAATACATGCCATTGAGCAGGGCACGAAATCCCGTGGCAGGGATAAGATCTTTTAAAGCGCCCGCGGCAATAGCGTTGCCCTGGTAAGCATCAATAAGGTCCTGCCATTCAATGGCTGTGGGTACGTGCCATCCCGGGGGGCAAACGCCCTTGGACCATCCCGGTGTACTCCCGTATTGCATCAGTTCATCCCATTGGAACAAGGAACCATAGGAGGAACAGGTATTATCGTTGGGAGGGCAATACCGCTCCACGACACAGTTGTCGGTCTGCTGGAGGCTGGAAGCGATATAAGTGCCCCAGTTCAGGTTTTTCATCATCCAGCAGCTAGTCCTGCCGTTAGCCGTCACCGGGAAGGTTGGATATTTGTTGGTGGCCGGATCGGAATTCCTGGGATCGGTAAACAGCCCGTTGACGCATTGGAAATTGGCATTGGAAGGTAAAACGGTGATATCCCTTGTGGCTGTTGCCTGACAGGTATTGGCATCGGTATAAGTAAAGGTAATGGTATGGGATCCTTCCGACAGGGTGGCAGGGTTCAGCACATTGCCCGCCACTTCGGTGGTATTGATATAATATTTTCCTCCGGCTCCCAGTGGCGTCCCGCCTTTGAGCAGGAATGGCTTGGCATTGGTTGTGGTTACGACGTCAAAACAGGCCGGGAGACTGACTACCGGGAGTGAATTGACCTGGATGTTTTTTACCGGGGAGAGGGGTCCCTGCCCGCAGGTATTGACTCCTCTGACCGACAGTTCACCGCTGGTGGCATTGGCGGCGAAACTCATGCTGATGGTATTCCCGTTATTTACCAGGGTAGCCCCACTGCCTGTATAATTCCAGAGGTAAGATTCCGAATTCAGGATGTAAGGAACCGTGTAAACCACGTTATTCCAAGTTTTACATACCCCGTCAGGTCCCGTGATATCACCGGCGGCAACCGGCCAGGGATTCAGGGTAACCGTATATTGTGGAGCAGGAGCGGAACAGCTTGCGCCGGAATAATGAATAGTTTCAACAAGGTTAAGGTTGGCCGTAGGATTGTTTCCCCACATCACGCTGACGGTGGATCCGGTTTGTCCCCATTGTATGCTTCCGCCGGTGACTGTCCAGTTATAGGTATGCCCTGAAACGATGGGATTCACGGTATAGTTTTGCTGTGACAAACCACAGATGGGCGTTGGGCCGGTGATCACAGGGGAAGGTAATGCATTGACCGTAACTGATGCCACAGTGGGTTGTGCAGCAGTGCATCCGGTACCGATAATATAATTTACGCTGATGTTGTACGTTCCCGGTCCCAACCATTGCACCCTGACAGTAGGGTCGTGCATCCCTCCGCCGGAAATCAGGTGACCGGCAGGCGGGATGATCCAGGAATAACTTTCCGCACCGGTTTCAGTGGAATAATCCACGATGTCGCCATCACAAACAGATAAAGTCCCGCTAATGGTAGGCGTTGGCAGGTCGTTGACGATGACGCTGGCATTTCCAGACTGGCTTTGGGAGCATTGGGTTGAACTTCCATCCCTGACACTGATCAGGTTGTAGGTGAAGGTTCCCAGAACGCTGGTGGGTACGGCCAGGGTCACGCTGTTTCCGGCAACAGTGGTGATTAACTGGTCACTACCGCCATTGAGATTATAGGTAAAGGTGTAAGGCGACGTACCAGCGTTACCGGTAAAGGTGATCAGGGGAGAAGGCAGGTTCTGGCATACCTGTGTGCTTCCCGAAATGGTGGCCGTGGGCAGTGGGTTGACCGTCACAGTGGCTGTTCCTCCCTGATCCTGAACACAGGAGGTAGTACTGGCATCCCTGACCCTGATCAGGTTATAGTTGAAGCTACCCACGGTGTTTGTGGGAACAGCAACGCTTACACTGTTTCCCGAAGTGGTGGTCACGGTCAGATCACTTCCCCCGTTGATGTTATAGGTGAAGGTATAGGGAGCAGTGGCAGAAGCTCCTGTAAAGGTAACCATTGGTTCAGAAGCATTCTGGCAAACCGCGATAGTCCCGGAGATGGTGGCCGTGGGCAGTGGTCTGACGACCACAGTGGCGCTTCCAGTCTGGGCTTGCGAACAGGCAGTGGTGCTTCCATCCTGAACACTCAGCAGGGTATAGGTGAAAGTCCCCACGGTGTTTGTGGGAACAGCAACGCTTACACTGTTTCCCGAAGTGGTGGTCACAGTCAGATCACTTCCCCCGTTGATGTTATAAGTGAAGGTATAGGGAGCAGTGGCGGATGCTCCGGTAAAGGTGATCTGGGGGGCTGTGGCATTCTGGCAAACGGCAGTGTTTCCCGAGATGGTGGCGGTAGGCAGGGGGTTAACCACGATCGTGGCGCTTCCAGTCTGGGCTTGCGAACAGGCAGTGGTGCTTCCATCCTGAACACTCAGCAGGGTATAGGTGAAAGTCCCCACGGTGTTTGTGGGAACAGCAACGCTTACACTGTTCCCGGAAGAAGTGGTTACGGTTTGTGGACTTCCCCCGTTGATGTTATAAGTGAAAGTATAGGGAGCAGTGGCGGATGCCCCTGTAAAGGTGATTTGAGGGGCTGTGGCATTCTGGCAAACAGCAGTGCTTCCCGAGATGTTGGCCGTGGGCAGGGGGTTAACCACGATCGTGGCGCTTCCAGTCTGGGCTTGCGAACAGGCAG
>CAYSAU010000002.1:0-255868 GCA_964429135.1 uncultured Prolixibacteraceae bacterium
TAGAGCACGACCTTGCCAAGGTCGGGGTCGCGGGTCCGAATCCCGTCTTTCGCTCTTGAAAACCCTCCCCCAAGAGGGTTTTTTTCCACACCCACACCCACACCCAAACACACACCCACACTCACACCCAAACACACACCCTCTTCGCCCTGGTGGTGGAACTGGTAGACACGCAGGACTTAAAATCCTGTGACCATTGCGGTCGTGCGGGTTCAAGTCCCGCCCGGGGTACAACTGATCAATTAGGAATTATGAATGAGGAATGAAGGAGTTCATTCCTTTTTGTATTAATGAATGTCAAGTCCGTGTAGCATGTAGAACATATGCATGAGGGATTTGGAGATTTCTCCGAAGTATTCATTCACTGCTTTTGTGCTTCCCGGTAAAGTAAAAACCAGTGATTTTCCCATTACCCCGGCGACACTCCTGCTTAGCAGGGCTTGCGGTTTCTCCATCCCGAATTTCATGCGGATCATTTCCATAATCCCAGGGATTTCTTTATCCAGAAGTTGACAGACCACATCGGAAGTGAAGTCGCGGGGCCCGATTCCTGTACCTCCTGTGGTGATGATCAGGTCAACGAGTTCATCTTTGGCCTTTCTCAATAACTCCTCCAGTTTTCCTGGATCATCAGGGATCAGGGAATAATGTATGAAATGATGAAGCTCATGACCAGTGAAATATGCTTTGATCAGCTCCTGGATTCTGTTCCCTGATTTATCCTCATATTCCCCGGCATTGGCCCGGTCGCTGAGGGTGATAACCAGGATACGGTACATTTTCGGGTGAAATTCCAGTTCATCACCGGACTTCATCACCCCCTGGTGGAGCACCCGGGTAAAAATCCCTTCTTTAGGCATGACACAATTTCCCACTTCCTTAAAAATATTACAGGAGGAACCATGACATTCTTTACCTATCTGGGTTACTTCCAGTTCCACATCTCCCATGATAAAGCGGTCGAGGGGATGGGTTTTCCAGAGTTCCATACCCCTGGTGGTAATGTTTTCGGCAAATTCCCCGTACCGGATCTTTCGGCCGGCTTCTTTTTCAAACCTTTCTATGCTTTCTGTTCCCAGCAGACTTACCTGGCGGTTCCAGTTGCCTGAGTGAGCATCGCCAAAAACACCCTGCTGGGTAAGCTCTATATGATCCACAGGCACCTTTATTGTACCCTTTTGCTTGGAAATATTAACGGAAACTACTTGAACCATTGTGAATTGCGATTAGCGATTAGCGATAAGCGATAGGCGATAGGCAATCGTGATTGTATCCTGCATCAAAAATCTTCTTTCCTCTTTTCAATCAGCCGGATATTTCCGATGAGCATGTTTTTATCAACGGCTTTGCACATATCATAGATGGTCAGCAGTGCGATGCTTACGGCTGTAAGGGCTTCCATTTCGATGCCGGTACTTCCAGTACATCGTGACAAGCTGGTGATATACACACCGGTTTCATTCAATTCTGCATGCACTTCAAGTTTGGTGATCATCAGGGGATGGCATAAAGGAATCAGCTCGCTGCAACGCTTTCCGCCCTGTATCCCGGCAATTTCAGCAATAGTCAGCACATCACCTTTTTTTATTTTATTTTCCCTTATCAGTTCAATGGTTTCAGCCGAAAGCCGGATATGTCCTTCCGCCTTTGCTGTTCTGATTTGGAAAGGCTTATGACTGACATCCACCATATTCGCTTTCCCGGCCACATCGATATGTGTAAACCTTTTCATTTCATCTAATTCCTCATTCTTAATTCTTAATTCTTAATTGAATTTCATCCTCCAATATTATGAAATTTATTTAAACTATTTACCGAACCTTGTTTGGGTTTCATCTTCACGGCTTGTTTCAGTGCTTCTTTGATTCCCAGGATACGGATATCGAATTCCAGATCATCAAAAAGGCAGGGTTTGATTTTCCCGTCTGGGGTCAGCCGTAGCCGGTTAC
Source organism: uncultured Prolixibacteraceae bacterium (assembly GCA_964429135.1). GTDB lineage: Bacteria > Bacteroidota > Bacteroidia > Bacteroidales > FEN-979 > CAZSDU01. Next base: position 1,950 of record CAYSAU010000002.1, read on the forward strand.
AGCTATGACAATCGCCACCTTTTCCGCCTTCCACCACAGTAAAACAGCCTCTTTCCAAGTCCATTTCATGAATAAAGCGGACTTCCAGCCCGTTTTTCAGACAGAACTCCCTGACCTGAAGTGCATCTTCTTCAAGGGAAGAATTTTTCACCACGCAATTGATCTTTACGGGTGATAATCCGGCTTTTTTTGCTGCTTCAATTCCCCTGAACACTTGATGGATATCTCCGCCCCGGGTAACGGTGGCGAATTTCACAGGATCAATGGTGTCTAAACTGATGTTGATACGGTGTAGTCCGGCATTTGCCAGAGACGGGGCGAATTCTTCCAATAAAATCCCGTTGGTGGTAAGGCCCATGTCCCGAATTCCGCTGATCCCGGCAATCTTCATCACCAGACCAACTACCCCTTTTCTGACCAATGGCTCACCTCCTGTGATTCGAACTTTGTCGATGCCCAGCACCACTGCTTCTTTCACAACTTCCAGGATTTTTTCAAAAGAAAGAATATCGTTATGCGACAGGAGTTTAATGCCTTCAGCCGGCATGCAGTAAGTACAGCGAAGGTTACAGCGGTCGGTGACGGAGATCCTGAGGTAGTTGATTTTGCGGTTATAGCAATCGTACATGCAGATGTTCTCCTTTTTGTATTTCCGTAACACCCGGTTCAATGGCAATGATGCCTTGAGCGGAAGAATAGGCATGAATATGGGCGGAACCATGATATTCCAGGGGAAATATTTCTCCATGGATAAGGCTTACCGGAATCATGGCTTTCCTGACAGATTTCTTCCGGCAATAAGATACACCCATCGGAAGGATCACTTCAGGGGGAGATGAAATATATCCCATTAGTTTCAGCAGAAAGGGACGAATCAATATTTCGAATAACACAAAAGAGGAAACGGGATTCCCTGGTAACCCAAACACGAATTGGTCACCCTTTCGACCGAAAACAGTAGGTTTCCCGGGCTGAATGGCGATACTTTTAAAAAGGATGTCCATACCTGATTGCTGAAAGATTTCCGGAACAAAGTCAAAATCCCCCATGGATACCCCGCCGCTAAGGAGGAGGACATCGTTTTCCTTCATTGCCATCTCCATGATTTGCTTAAGACTTTCTTTGGTATCCAGGGCGATACCGTAATATTTTCCCGGAATATTAAGTTGTTCGAGTTGAGCCAGGATCTGCCATGCATTAGAGTTCCTGATCATGGCTTGCGTGGGGAAGGTATCTGGCTCTGTAAGTTCATTTCCTGTTGCGATGACCCCAACACGGGGGCGGCATGAAACCAATGGATGGGTGATACCAACGGAGGCCAGGACGGCAATTTGAGCAGGGGTGATGCGATAGCCCCGGCTCAGGACAAGCTGTCCTTTTTTTAAGTCTTCGCCTTTCAGACAAATGTTGGCTGCAGAACGTTCCTTCGTGAAAAGGATCTTACCCTCGCTACTGGTTTCCGTATCTTCAACCATGATGACCGTATCGCATCCTCTGGGGATCATGGAGCCGGTCATGATTTTTGAACATTTTCCTTGGGTGATCGGCAGAATCGGAACTTTTCCGGCAGGGATTGTCTCAATAACGGATAAGGGCATAAGCAAATCGTTTCTCCTGCATGCATAACCATCTACGGCTGATTTATCAAAGGGAGGTAAATCCATATCCGAATAAATATCCTCGGCCAGGATACGGTTTAAGGATGCCATGAAGGGAACTTTTTCGGTCATCCCTTTCCATTCCTGGGAAAGTACGGTTTCATATGCTTCTTCAAATAGGATCATCACTGAGCATGTTTTAAATTACTAATCGGGAATAAATTTAACCGCGGATGTCTTAAAATGAATCCAGACTTTTTTACCGATGGAAAGGTCCATTTTTTTTGCAGATTCCAGCGTGATCAGGGCATAAATGGGAATACCGATGTGGGTACAAACCTCCATCCCAAGGGGGGTGGGGACGATTTCCTGGATGTTGCCTGAAAAATTATTCAGGGCGCTGGTTTCCACCGGTCCATTGGAAAGTAAGATATCCTCACCCCTGATGACAATAAACCCCTTTTCGGCAGGCGTTTCAGGGTTAACAAACATCGTGGGACCATTTTCCGGAATGGCCAGGTAAAATCCTTCCCCCTTTTCAAGGGTGACAGGTAAAAAATTTTTTATCCCCATGAAATGAGCTACGAACTCGGATCGTGGATGATGAAAAACTTCCTGCGGCTGTCCTTGCTGTATCAGTTTTCCCTGGTGAAAAACGGCAATACGCGTTGCCAGCGCCAGGGCTTCCTCATAATCGTGGGTGACATGGAAAATGGTTTGTCCTCCTTTGTGGATTTCCCGCAGTAGCGCCCTGAGTTCGCTTTTTATTTTTGAATCGAGTGATGCCAGGGGTTCATCAAGCAAAAGGATTCGAGGCTGTTGTACCAGGGTGCGGGCCAAGGCTACCCTTTGCAGTTCGCCACCTGAAAGAGTGCTCGGCTGACGGCTGAGGAGCTCTCGGATGCTGAGCAAATCTGCAATCTGTTCAACTTTAAGGCTTTTTTCTGATGCTGAAAGTGCCCGGCCATGCAAGGAATAGGCGATATTTTCGCGAACATTCAGGTGAGGAAAAACAGCATGGTCCTGAAATACAAGTCCTACCCCACGATGCTGTATCTTTTCGCGGGTGATATCTTTGTTTTCAAGGATAACAGAACCCTGATCAGGACTGATCAATCCGGCTATGGTTTCTAAAAGCACAGACTTTCCTGCACCCGACTCCCCCAGGAGAACAAAATAATCCCCTTCCTCCACCGATAACGAAATATCCTTCAACTCAAAATCCCTGAACTTCTTAGATATTTTATTTATCTCCAGCATCTTTCACTATTTCATTAACTCACCAAACGCTAAGCTTTTCCCTTGCTGATCCAACGCAAGGCAACAAATAAGGTCAAAGTGACCAGAATAAAAAGGATGGCCACCGGCTGGGCATATTTTAGACCGAAAGCCCCGAATCTCTCAAAGATCATCACCGGAGTGGTCATGGGGTGATAAGCGATGATGATTACTGCCCCGAATTCGCTCATCCCCCGGGCAAACATCAGGATCAGTCCGGAAACAATATTACGCCAGGCAAGGGGAATTGAAATGGTCAAGAAAACCCTTGCCGGTGACGCACCCAGGGTAAGCGCTGCTTTTTCAAGTCGTTCAGGAACCATGGCAAATCCATCCCTGGCCGAATTGAGCAGGAAGGGCAGACTGACAAAAGCCATGGCCAATGCAATGCCGGCCGGATGACCGATAAAATTCAATCCCACGGATGACCCCAGTTTCCCGACAACCGTATCCCTGGAAATAAATCCCAAAAGGGCGATACCAGCAGCGGAATGAGGAATGACCACCGGCAGATCAATGATGGCCGAAATCAGCTTTTTCATAGGAAAACTTTTCCGGGCGAGTAAAAAGGCGAAGGGGATGGCAGCAACTGAAAAGATCAGGGTAGCGGCCATGGAAGTCCAAAGGGTCAACCAGATGCTGTTGCGTACTTCCGTTTCGCCCAGGGTGTCGAAAAGTCTTCCCGGTGTGGTCGAAAGAAACATCCCGGTAAGTGGCGCAAGAATGAATAATATCACCAGGCCGGAAAGAAGGATGAAAGTCAGTTGGAGGGGAGGGGGTTTCAATTAAGAATTAAGAATTAAGAATTAGGAATTAGGAGTTAGGAATTAATTGAAATGGATTTCTGATACGGCTTTGACGGCGCGGTCGGAAAAGAAATCGCAGGAGGGGAAAATCCGGAACATGCCTCCGTCTTTCTCATCCGGACAGGGAACAAGAAGTACTTCTGCCTGATCGTTCCGGTTCATGATCTCGCTCACCGTATATACCGAACGGTAGCCATCGAGTCCGACAATGGCTATCAACCCGTTTTTAAGGTTAGCCGTAGTAAATGGGATGGTTTTTACCAGAAATTCTTTTAAGGGAATTCCGGTGAAAGGCTGGGTGGTATGTATCCCTCTTCCTTTTCCATAAAATATAGTATGCAGGGTGACCAGAGGGAAGGAGTTTGGAATGTCAGTATAGGTTTCTGACAGATGATTACCCGAAAACAATTTTATTTCTTTTGAGTATAGGGGACTGATTTCCCGGTTGACAGGGAAGGTTTTATCGTAGGATTTAACGGTAATTTTTATCGGATGGGAGATATTCCTTTCGGTCAGCAGATCGGAAGCGATGACCAGTTTATTGTCTGCCGGCAAGGGCCAGAGATCCCTGGTCTTGCTTGGAACAATCCGCATGACATCGGTAGCCAGGATGCAATTGTGCAGAAAATTCGGATAATAGATTTCTCCCCAGCTCAGGATGACTTTCTCCCCTTTATCATTCTCGATTTCCACATAAAGATCGATAATAGGACGGAATTCTTCCGCATTTTTCTTGTTCAGTATCCTGTCGTTCAGGATGTCGAAAAGAGAATAACCATCATAGCGGTAAGCCCCTATAAAGCTGTTGCTTCCGTCCTTATTTAAGCGTGTTTCCTTGACAATGACCGTCCTTTTAATGAACTTTGAAAAATCAACCGGACCCGGATTCTCAATTTCACCTTCTATGATAAGCCGAGGCATTGGGAGGGAATAGGTCTCCTCGTTATCATAGAAATTGTTGTTCCGGTCAGCTTTATCAATAAAAACTGACGGATTTTTTTCAAGGGTTTCCTTGCCTGGAATCTGATGTTCATTTTGTGCGGTCATCTGCAAGCTCAGGATGAAGAATGCGAAGATAATACTGATTTTTTTCATGTTTATTTGTTTTTATTAATTTTTCAGAAGGTGACAGATATTTCCGCAGTAATCATACGGCCGGGACTTACCTGAAGGTGATCATCGATGTACCTGACATCAAAAATGTTTTCCGCGTTCAAGGCGACAGTCAGGTGATTAAAAAACGTATGCCATATTTTTGCACCCAGGGTGTTGTAGGAGGGGAATTTTGAAATCAACAATACCGGATCAGGCTCATTTTCATCATTGATCCAGCGTGATCCGACATATTTCCAAAGGATATTCGCGTTGCAATATTTATTTTTCAGGGTAATCCCTGCGGTGATCTTATGCATGGGTACGTCAGTCAGGAATTTCCCGCTGAGATCTTTATCTACCAGGCTATCGGTGGCTTCAAAACGGGAGATGGTACTATGGGCAAAGGAATAATTGGCATAAAGACTTAACCATGCAGCGGGGGTGTAATCCAGATCGATTTCGGCCCCGTAGATATCGACCCGGCTGATATTTTGTTTCTGAAAAACCGGTGCAATTTTATAGCCCATGTTGACGGAATCCCCGGTACTCACATAATACATAAAATTATGACCGATGCTATAATAGATGGATGCGGCAATCTGGATCTTTTTGAAAAGTGTCACATCCGCACCGGCCTCGAAATTATCAAGGTATTCGGGTTGAAGGGCGGGATTGGCAATTTTAAACCCGTTGGATTTTTTCCCACTCCGGCAAAGATCGTCGAGTATGGGGGCCCTGAAACCACGGGCTGCTGAAATGTAAATCCTGGTTTGCTGGTTGAAACGGTATTGTACCGATAGTTTGGGATCCAGTTGAATCCATTCGTGTGAAGGGATAATGGTGTCCTGGTACGCCAGCATGTATTCAATGGAATAGGAGGGGTCTTCGATCGAAAAGCAGCCGTTGTGGAAGCGGGCATAATCGAGTCTTAAACCGATATTGACCTGGATTTTATTTTTTAAGACATTCAATTCATCCTGGATAAAAATTCCATAGTTGTCGATTTTCCCGGCATTGCTGATCAAGTCGGTAGAAGTATAATAAATGTCCTGTCCGTTCACACTACCCAGGCGGGCATCTAATCCGGCAGTGATCACCTGGCGTTTGCTGAGTGAAGCAGTCAGAGATGCTGTTCCTCCACGATCGACCCGGTTCGATTTCACGAGATAGAGATTATATTCTCCCTCTTTCATATATTCATTCAGTCGTTCAAAGTGCTCATCCAGGTTATAGGCTAAAACATTCCACAGGAATATTCCTTTGCCGCCGTGGTAACGGGCCATGGCCTGCCAGGTGCGGTGACGTTCAAAAGCCCCGTCAACCTCATAAATTTCTGTTCCTCTTCCCCGTTTGTCATCATAAAAATTTCCGCCGATTTCCAGGCTGTTTTTGTCGTTGAACTGATATCCGGCTTTCAGACCAATGTCGGCTTCCCTCAGATAATTATTGACGTAGAAGGTATCTGCTTTTTCAAGGTATTCCGGGATTTCGGAATTGTAGCCATCACTCCGGGTATAGAAACCATTCAGGTTATAGTAAAATCCTTTGCCGGGAACGGATGGCTTCAACCTGCCTGATATATAGTATCTCCCGTTGAAAGTATTGAAAGTGCCATATTCTACTGAAGCAGATCCTGAAACAGCCTTTGATGGTTTTCGCGTATGAATGTTGATGACCCCGCCCATGGCATTGCTTCCGTAAAGGGCGCTGCCTGGTCCCTTAAGAATATCGATATGGTCAACATTGTCACGGTTTACCAAGTGCCAGTTTACGGTACCTTCATCGGCTTTGTTAATGGGCATATCATCGATAAGAACCAGGGTCCTGCCTTGATCATTCCCACTGAGTCCACGCATGGAAACCACCGAATTATTGGCAAAGATCCCCATGGTGCTGTTGAGGTTTACCCCGGAAATATAATCCAGCACATTAGTGATGTTTTGACCGGGATTATTCTCAATGGTTTGTTTTTGTATGATATTCATGCGCTGGGGAACATCAAGTACTTCCCGTTCAGTTTTGTTTCCGGTGATCTCCACCTCAGCCGTGCTGATTATTTTCATCTGCAGGTCAAAATTCAGTTCCAGGCTGCTTTCCCCGGTGATCCTGACTTCTTTTTCCTGGGTATAATATCCCAGAAATGAAACCCTGAGTTTATAGTTACCGGGTTTCAACTGCTGAAAAATGAAATGACCGTTCGCATCAGACGCGGTTCCAATACGGGTGCCTGCAATCAGCACATGAGCGCCGGCAAGGGGTTTCCCCTCGGGATTGAATATCGTTCCCCGGATCTCACCTCCGGCATAAAGAAAAGAAAGGGGAACGACACACAAGAGCATCATTCCCCATAGGGTCAGGCATGATTTACTCAACAACAAATTTTTGGGTATAAGTTTTATCGTTATCGGTAAACAGGATCTTCAGGAAATATACGCCTTTGGCAATCCCGTTGAGGTTCACTGCATGCTGCAGGGTGGGATAGTTTTGGGTGTAAATTGTTTTTCCATCGATTGACAGAATGGATAACAATGACAAAGGTTCTGTGGAAGAAACGGTAAAACTTCCTGTATTCGGAGAGGGATACAGTTTAACGCGGTTGGTGAACACGACTTCGTCAACACCGAGGCTATTGATAGCGGTGACTAGGATGTCATCGATCATTGACCAGCCTCCTGGTGTTACCGGGTTTCCATTGGTAGCCATATCAGAGGACTGAAGCCAACGTATGTAAATGGAACCAGTCCCTTGATCGGTAATAGGGACGGAAAGATTATCCACCACTCCTGTTGTCCAGTCTTCTGCTACCGTCACATTCCCGTCGGGAACATCTTCATACGTGCCACTGCTGAGTCTCCATTGGATTTTGAAATCGCGGGGACCATCGCTACTTTTTTGTTTTGAGTACAGTTTGAAATTCTTATGATCAGCTGCTTTGAATTTGATGGACCAGAAACGGACTCCAGCTCCGTTTTCCCAACCTGTGGTCGCGGCGGCATAGGTTGTTGGGCCATCCTGAAATACAATGGAATTAATGGTAGAATCGGTCGTGGCATCAATGGCCAATTGAAAACGCAGATCATACCCCTTGTTTTGGGTAGTTCCTTGGTTTGCGTTTAGACTATCAGCTCCCGTATTAACGGGGAATGTCCATCCTGTAATGGTGTCTTGTGCATAATTTGTCATGACAAAGATGATCATGGCAATTGTAAGTAATTGTTTTTTCATGGGTGTAGGTTTTGTAAATTACTAATTGATTTATTGTTGAATTTTCAATGAGAATACGATGGTCCCAAGGGCATCATGATCAGCGCTGATTACCTTGATCAGGCCTTTTTTTCCGGAAGCGGTGAAAAATGGGATGATGTCTCCCGGCTCGGCCCATTTGAACTTACGTTTGCCCCATACATCATCATAGGAAAGGATCAGCAGACTGTCGTTATGGCATGCGTCAAACGCTTCTGGTGGAACTGGATCAGAATCGACACTGATATCCCAGAGGGTATAATTTTTTGTGGTCCATTCAGCGATGGAAGGATAATAATCGGTTATGCCGCCACCTTGTTCACCGGCAGAGGAAAAAGTGGGCGAGGGAATATTATCATCCATATAATAGTAAGAGATAATATCGATCAGTGGTTGATTCAAGGCTGCTGTATCTGCAAAATAAACCTTACCGTTCATGGGATCCAAAAAATGACCAAAAACAGGATTGTTCTGGTATCCCAGGGTAATGACGGGATATTCGAGGATGCCACCCCAGGAAGAATTCGGATCTTTATACATGATCATGGCTATGGTTGCAAATTGCCTGTTTTTGTCCATCACCTGGAAGGTCCAACGAGCCGTATCCTCAACCCCCTGGAAAAAAGTTCTGTCGAAGGAAAAGGAGGCTGTATTCATGCCCGAATCGAGCACGACTTTAAAACTTCCGTCAGGCATTATTTTTTTAACAACAAGGTTTGTGATGTTGGCGTCTGAACCTGATCCGGAGATCCCGAAATGGATTGCCCTCCCAACAGCAATGATCGATTTGTCGGGTGTATACTGACTTCCCGACTTTAAGGAAATCACCGGAGGCTGGGAATTATTATCCTTTTTACAACCGGAGAAAAGCAAGCCGGAAATTAAACTTATCAATAGGACTCTTATAAACATTTGTTTCATATTTTTCTCTTTAATCATTCATTCTGTTAATACGAAGACTGCAAAGACGATTTTTTATAGGCTTTTATAAATGGGTTAAGTTCAGCCGGAATCATCTCATAATTCGGAGAAGCCATCGGGATCACCGAAGGTTGTCCATTGCGTTCGAGGATCTTCATGCCTTTATCCTTTGACAGCAGGAATTGAAGAAACGCAATCGCAGTTTGTTGATGGGGTGCATCTTTCAATATAGTTATTCCGTAGATCATTGCTTCGCCCCGCATGGTTTCTTTCTGTCCGGGCTGTTTGCCATTGATTTCGACCGTAGCTTGCTGGTAAAAGCCGGAATAAGCCGGATTTTTCAGGTTGATTTCATCAGGTAATTCAAGGTATTTAAGGCGATGCTGGACAGCTACTGATTTGTATATAAAAATATAATCAAGGGCTTCAATTTCCAGTAAGGCTACCAGGTCAACTTCCTTCGGACGCATATAGTTCTGGTCTTTAGCCATTAGCATCTTAGCCAATCCGGGCTTTTTATAGAATTTCTCAGCCAACTGCATGGTCATTACCGAACGATACCCGCAGGGGTCGGCATTGGGATCTGAACGGCTGTAAGCAACATCTTTCTTTAGCAGGATTTCAAACCAGTTCTTGTCATTGATCTTATCCTGGTACCGGGACTTAGCAGTATAAACGATACACATTTCGTTGGACACAAACCTGATATTCCAATCAGCATAGCGGGGGATCAGCATTTTATCGATCACTTGATAATCGGCGGAAGCCATGATATCGCAGGGTTTCTGAAGATCCGTGATTTTCCTGGCACATTCTACGCTACCAGCAGTTTCAAGCATTATCCTGACATCCGGATGAAGCGTTTTAAATTCTGCCGCGATCTCTTTCATCGGAACCGCAAGACTACCGGCGTGGAAGATGATGAGATCCCCGCTCAGCCCGACCTGCTTCTGCTGGGAAAAACAGAGGACGGAAAAACAGCCAAAAAAAATAGCCATGAGCACTTTCATCTTCCCAGATCCTGAATAAACTTCTCAAATCCCTTTTTAATGGTTTGATCTACAGAAGCATGAAACTCATCAAAAGCTTTTACCAGTTGCCGGCCTTCGGACGTCAGGGTCATTCTGCCTCCGTCTGCACCTCCACGGTACTTTTCAAGTAGAGGAAATCCGAAAAATTTTTCAATTTTTTGGATATTGCCCCAGGTCCGGCGATAAGTGTAACCCAGCTCGTCACAGGCTGCCTTCAGGGAACCCTTTTCCTCAATCAGCTTGAGCATCTGCCATTTGCCATCGCCCATTATTCCGGTTTCGAGATGATCAGACATCCAGATCTTATAGTGTAGATGAATGTCGGAAAGCTTGGTTTTAAATTGAGTTTGCATATATAACTGAAACAAAGTAACAAAGTGATCATTGCATTGACGATACAAAAATAATTCTTTTTTCGATATGTTGAATGATGCATATCCAAACCTGAACCATTTTGGCTTCTCAGAGGGCATACAAACAGGTCATTTTACGGATTATTATTAGGATGGATCAGTGAGCCGGATCAGCGTTCGTTGGAGGGGAGGAGCAATAGAAAGCAGTGAAGAAAAAGGTATTGAAAAAGGCATAAAAAATAACGCCGGCTTGAGTCTCCAACATAGACTCCACAGCGATGTTTAAGGCGAAAATCAGAAGAAAGGAAAAATAGAGATAATTTTCATCTTTTAAAGCGATCAGTGCCGGGAGTGCCAGCATGAGTACCAGCAGGAGAAAACCTGCAAGTCCCAGGGCAACGAAGGTCTGAAGATACTGGTTGTGGGCATTCATTTTCTTCTGAAAGCCTTCCACGATATTTTCGTTTTGATATTCCTTTAACAATTCATCTTTCACATCTCCAGTGCCGACTCCGAATATGAAATGTTTTCCGATGAGCACCGAGGCCGCCTTCCATATTTCGATACGGTCGGAAGTGCTTTTCCGTTTTGGATCCATCGCTTGATTGCCGACGGATTGAAGGGATTCTTTTGCCTGTGAAATTCTTTCAGAAGCGAAGGGAAAAATCTTCAGCCCGAGATAGAAAGCCAGAATGCTGATCAATACGGCCGACAGGGCAAGTTTCCATTGTTTTTTTTTCAGGATGAGGATCAGGAACCAGAATATTAAGACGGAGGCCAAACCGAGCAGCCCTGCTTTGGAGCTTAGCAGTATAATAAAAATAAAAAACAAAAGGATCAGAAAAGAGCCTGTAATGGTCATCCAGGCGTGAATATGACGGTGGTTTTCAATCAAGAGCCAGATCATGGTAGCAATGGCAAAGGAATAGTACATGGACAGATAGCTGGGGTGAAAGTACCAGGAGAGATTGGAATAATAAAAAGAATCAGTTAGGCCTGAATGAAGTGTGTTATACCAAGCATGTCCGAAGAATAAAAAAGAACCGGCCAGGCATCCGGCGATATATGACAGGAGTAAAGCATTGATCCTGACGCGTGTAAATAAATGCTTATCGGTAGTGGAAAAGATCAGGGGAAAAGCGAGAAGTGACAATTTAACCTGAACATCAAAGCAGCCATAATTCATGTTATCTGAATAGAGCAGGCCAAGGATGTAAAGAAGGTAAAATAGACTGAATGACAGAAGCCGGAGGCGATTTTTTTCATGCAACAAAGCAGGAAAAATCCGGATATAACTTCCTTCTATCAGCCAGTTTAGCGCCATCAATGCAATCAGGAGGGGAAGGATACGTCCAAAGACCGGCATCATGAAGACAAATGCCAGACAGAGGTAATAAAAAGCAAACTGATGAAAGCGGATTCTGGAATTTGTTTTCAAGGATTGACCGTTCTGTGTTTCCCGTTGATATAAGGGCATGCTAAACTAATACTTTTTCAAACATCAGTCAAGATAACTGAATTATCCCGCGATTATTTATCTTTGTGTCCTTAGTAGTGAAGCAATTTTCAACCCGTTTGACATGATTTTACTGGCAGGAATCAGCAGAACCTGGAAGGAGAGACCCTTGTTGATCATCATGGGATCGGCTGTTTTTTTCCGAATACTATCAGCCATATTTGCCAAAGGCTGGGGAATGATAGACGACCACTTTCTGGTCATAGAATCGGCACAATCCTGGGTAGATGGTTTTGATTACAACTCCTGGCTTCCGTGGTCCAGGGATAATCATGGGCCGACAGGACATAATTTTTTTTATCCCGGGTTAAATTTTCTACTGTTTTCTTTTTTCAAATGGATCCATCTTGATGATCCCCAGACAAAAATGTTCTTTATCCGCTTGATCCATGCCGGATGGTCGCTCATCACAGTCTGGCTGGGATACAGGATTACAGAGAAGATCAGTGATCGGCGATCGGCGGGGACTGTCGGGTTATTGCTGGCCATATTTTGGTTCATGCCCTGGATGAGTGTGAGAAACCTTATCGAGATGGTTTGCATTCCCTTTCTTATGCTTTCGATTTGGATTCTTCTGAAAAATGAACGTAAAGCCTCGCTCGTAATATATTTTTTCTCGGGTATTCTGCTCGGACTTGCATTCAATACGCGAATGCAAACGGCTTTTTTTTCAGCGGGTCTTGGCCTGGCGCTGTTGTTGCAAAAAAAATGGAAGGAAACCCTTGTGCTTACCCTGGGTGTTCTTGTACCGATTATACTGATCCAGGGCGCCATTGGTTATTTTTTATGGGGTCAGCCTTTCGCCGAACTTTTTGAACATATACGGTATAACCTGACTGCTGCCAATGATTATTTTGTGCTGCCTTGGTACACTTATCTGCTCTTTCTTGCAGGGATTCTGATTCCTCCTGTCAGCCTGTTTATCTTGTTTGGGTTTATTTATTCCTGGAAAAAGTACCTGATCATTTTTATGCCCGTTGCCGTTTTTCTTCTTTTTCATTCCATTTTCCCGAATAAACAGGAAAGATTCATCCTTCCCATCATCCCCTTGTTGATTGTGACAGGCATCAGCGGGTGGAATGCCTTTATCAAGAGGTCGGTATTCTGGCCAAATCATTCCGGTTTGCTGAGAGGCTGCTGGATTTTTTTCTGGATCGTCAATATGATTTTTCTACCCGTGGTATCCGTCGTTTATTCCAAACATGCCCGTGTGGAAAGTATGACCTATTTATCAAAGTATCCACATCTTGAACAAATTCTGGTAGCCGATGCAGATAATTCTCCGGAACTCTTACCCCGTTTTTATACAGGTCAATGGCCGCATGTTTATGATGAATTGCTGGACCATGAAACAACTGAAGCCATGATTCTCAGGGTGGCGCAAAAACCCCGGACGGAACAACCCCGATTTATTTTGTTCACCGGAGACCAGGATCTGCAGAAAAGGGTGGTCAAGGCCAGGGTACATTTTCCTTTTCTGGTCTATGAAACCGCTATTAATCCGGGTTTTATAGATAATCTGATGCATTTTTTAAATCCGGTGAACAAGAATAAGAAAGTGTACATTTATCGGAACAAAGACTTCTACCCTTTTCCAATTAATTGATATTATTCCGGATGATTAAAAAGCTGACCGGCTCATCGGATTTTTTCAGAAGCACACTGATTTTAATCTTCGGCACTGGTTTGGGTCAGGCGATCCCGCTGATCATGCAACCTGTACTGAGGAGGGTTTATACTCCTGAGGATTTCGGAGCTTTTGCTATCTACTTCAGCCTTTTCGGGATCCTGACAGTCATTGCAAATTTCCGTTATGATCTGGCCATCGGCCTTCCAAAATCGGATAAGGACGGAGCGAATCTGCTCTTCCTTACCCTAGGGCTGAATTTTCTATTTAACCTCCTGGTTTTTTTCATTCTCTTGTTTTGGAGAAATGAGATTTCCGGTCTATTGAAGTTTCCTGCCCAGCTTGTCAACTTGCTTTTTCTCCTTCCCCTGAGCATGTTTTTCTTCAGTTTTTTTCAGTCTGTCAATTACTGGTTGGTGAGGAAAAAAGCTTTCCGTTCGATTTCGATCAATAAAATAACCCGCCGGGGATCTGAAGGAATAGTTCAACTGGGTTTTGGTATTTTAAAAAATCCAACCGGTCTTTTCTGGGGTGACCTGGCCGGAAATATTTCCAATACCCTATCGGGAATTTTTCAGTTGAAAAAATCATGTTTTACATGGAAGTTTTTTTCCATAACCGGGATCAAAGAGATGGCGATATCTTACCGGCATTTCCCGCTTTTTAATCTCCTCCCACACTTATTGGGAACCATAGCCATGCAGTACCCGGTTTTTATCATCAGCCGGATGTTCACCAAATCCGATCTCGGATTTTTCGATCTCACCCAGCAAGCGATCTTATTGCCCTTTGCCCTGATCACTACGGCTGTTTCTCAGGTTTTACTTCAGAAAGTTACAGAAAACAGGAATGCCCACCTATCCTTACGGCCCGACTTTCTACGGGTGTCAGCCATCCTTGCAGGAATCGGTCTTGTGTCGCTGGGGGTCATCATATTTTTCGGGCCATTTCTTTTTTCTTTCGTGTTCGGAGCGAAATGGATACTGGCGGGCGACTATTCGCGTATCCTCATCACGGGTTACATTTTTTTTCTTGTAGCATCCCCTATGAATGCCGTACTGATTGGTCTTGAGAAAATCCGTACCCTGGGCTTGTGGAACCTGATCCATTTTTGTCTCATGGTCGGATTGGGAATGATCAAGGGAATTGAATTTTTAACTTTTATAAAATTATTCGCGGTTCTTGAGATCATTTCGTTCACGATATTCTATCTCCTGACCCTGAATGCAGTCATCAGGCATGATCAACAAGCAATCATAAAAAAATAAGGATTATGCAGCCATTTGTCACGCTTATCATACCCGCCTTCAATGAGCAAGCGTATATCGGGAAAGTGCTTGATCAACTCTTATCCCAGAATTATCCAAAGGAGAACGTGGAAATCCTTGTGGCAGATGGCGGCAGTAAGGATGGTACGCGGGAAATCGTGGAAAAATATTCCATGGGAAATACCCGGGTGCGTTTGCTGATCAATGAAAAGCAATATGTCCCTTATGCGTTAAACATGGGTATCAGGGAAGCAAAAGGAGCGTTGATCTTCATCATCGGATCTCATGCTGAATATCCCGGTGATTATATTACCAAACTGGTCGAATCTTCTTACGCGCTGAATGCAGATAACGTCGGTGGATTATGTTCGGCCCAACCTCCTGACTCATCTTTGAAATCACTGGCGATTGCAAAGGCTTTATCCTGTCCGTTTGGGGTTGGGAATGCCCATTTCAGGATCGGTTCAAAAGGCATCAAAAGGGTGGATACCGTGACTTTCGGATGCTACCGCCGTGGTGTTTTCGAGAAAATCGGCTTATTCGATGAAGAACTGATCCGCAATCAGGATGATGAATTTAATGCAAGACTAGTGAAAGCTGGAGGAAGCATATACCTCATCCCGGATGTTTCAGTGACCTATTATACCCGGAATAAAATTAAATCGGTGATCAGGATGTTTTATCAATATGGTTTATTCAAACCCCTGGTTTCGTATAAAATCGGTAAGCCGACGACCTTAAGGCAGTTAGTTCCATTGGCTTTCACTTTGTTTTTATTGGTTTTTCCACCAGCCATACTGTTGCATCCCTTTTTTGCCATTCTGTTGGTTTCAGGATTGGGCATTTATCTGCTGACGAATTTGGCTTACTCCATTTCCTTGTGCAGGGCTTCTTCGGAATGGAAACTGATCTTTTACCTCCCCTGGCTTTTTTTCCTGCTTCACCTTGCTTATGGATGGGGCTATCTCAGGGGGATTTTTATTTTTCTCTTTTTGAAGAGGCGCAGACGTGAAATACAATCCAGTCGTTAAGATTCAGAAAGGCTCATCCTTAATGCATGCAGATTTTTTTTAGGAAATCCTCCTCCAGGATTCGGCTGAATTTCTCAGCGCCCCTGGTATTGAGGTGGTCGTTGTCAAAGAAATCATCTTTCTGAAAACGAGGATCTGAAGCGTAATCAAAATAAGATACTTGGTATTTATTGAGGAGCCGGGAAATGATATCATGATTTCTTTTTATGATTTCCGGGTCCAGATGATCTGCA
Source organism: uncultured Prolixibacteraceae bacterium (assembly GCA_964429135.1). Lineage (GTDB taxonomy): Bacteria > Bacteroidota > Bacteroidia > Bacteroidales > FEN-979 > CAZSDU01. The sequence continues at coordinate 17,950 of CAYSAU010000002.1, forward strand.
TAGGTACTGAAGACTGGAGTAGTAACCAGATAAACGGCTATGCTGTCCTGTTTTAATCGGGATAACAAACCCTCAAGACGACTCAGGATGAAGGATGCCTTGGATTCATGCATGAGGTTTTTATGCAAGCTGGCCCGGGCCTGGCCACCCTGGTCTGAAATGGCTGAAGGATCGCTGATGCAGGATGTTCTTTCCCAGCCATTGGACTGGATATCCCCGAATTCCTGTTTGAAGTCGAGCTTTCCGAAAACCAGATCATTGATGAATCCCTTGGTGTAAAGGGCAGTATAAAAAAATGCGCGAGAATCTGACAAATCCAAACCTGATGGGTGGATGCCATAATAATGATAATAAAAATATTGCCGCCAGTCTTCGGGTGAATCGCCGAGGGTGTAGAAGAAAGAAAAATATGAGATTTCCAGGATGATGGCCTTCAAACTGGGCATATCGGAATAGAATTCATGGAAAATATACGCGTCAAAATCCAGTGACTGGGAGCTGTTGCTGAAATTAAAGCCCTTGCATGAGAAAAGATCCGGATTAATGCCTTTTTGTGCATGGGAAGACCCCAACACCAGAATGCGGATGGAATCATGAATGCGTTCAAAATTATTTTTTTTAAGAGAATAGGAATTGGGAAGTTGGCGGGCCTGATATTCTATCCAGGTAAACAGCAGAATAAATGGCAGGGACAAAAAAAAGATTTTCAGGAGTAATATGTTCAGCTTGCTGTGCATCAGAACTGAAGGTAAATAAATTCACGGTTCCCGCCGGCACTATATACGATAATGACCAAAATAAGCAGGTAATAAATACTCCAGCGGATCAGGATTGAATGTTCTCCAAGTCGTTGAAAAATATCTTTTTTTTCTGACAGGATGTCTGTCAGCACCAGAATTCCGGTTGAGATAGCCATGATTCCCATGATCCGCTCATTGATCCCGTGGTGAAGCAGTGCATCCCAGCTCGCTGAAAGCCCGAAAAAGGTCCACCCGTGAAAGAGGCCGGCCAGGATGTTCCTGGCTTGATGCAGGTCATCTGCCCTGAAAAAGATCCAGGTCAAACAAAGGAGTGCAAAAGTAATGAGGATACGGAATTTTTTATACCCTATAGCGGTCTTACGAATATGGAACTTCTTTCTGATCTCCCGGAAGGGCTTTTGCATCCAGTTGGAAAAGGTCAGGAAAAGGCCAAAGAGCAATCCCCATACCTGGAAGTTCAGACCATTCCCGTGCCAAAGCCCGCAAATGTAAAAAGTGATCATGATGGAGAAAAAATAAATCCATTTTTCTGTGGATATCCCAGCGTATCGCTCTTTTTTCATCTTTGCTGAAAACCAATAGGCCAAAGGAAGAAAAAGATAATCGCGAAGCCAGGTCGAAAAGCTGATATGCCATCGGTTCCAGAATTCCTTAATGGAGTCAGCCAGATAGGGCCTTTTAAAATTTTCTGTCAGTTTAAATCCAAAAAGAGACGCAGTTCCCAAAGCAATATCAGTATATCCTGAAAAGTCAGCGTAAATCTGGAATGCAAAGAGGATGATGCCAAGTATCAGGTAAGGCCCGTTGATGTGACTGGAATCGGTAAAAACGGCATTGACATAAAGTGACAGGGTGTCTGAAATCACCAGCTTTTTAAAAAATCCCCAGGCCATGCGTTTCAATCCGCCCGTGAAACAGGTATAATCAAAAGGGTGATGGGTGTAAAACTGAGGGATTAGTCGCTCCCCTCTTTCAATGGGTCCCTGGGTTATTTTAGGAAAAAACAGGAAATAGGTAGCCAGTATCCCGGGATGCAGCTCAGCGGATATTCTTTTTCTTTTAATATCCACCAGGTAGGCGATGAGGGTGAAAATTAGAAAGGATAAACCCAGGGGAAGTACCACCCGGATCATGGGAAGGGGATAGCGCAGATCCAGCAATCCGGCAATGCGAACCATATCCATACCCAGATAGTCGAAATATTTGAAAAAACACAGGACCAGGAGGTTGATCAACAGACCTGAGAAGTAATACCCTTTGTTTATCAACACCCGGTTTGAGTAAATGTTCTTCCCCAACCAATAATTAATCAGGATAAGAACCATGAAAAATAAAAGAAATGCCGGACTGAAAACTGCATAAAATATCATGCTGGCCAGCAGTAGAATAATCCATCGTGATGAGTGGGGAATCAGATAATAAATCAGAAGAATAACCGGGAGGAAAATAAAAAAATGAAAGGAGGTAAAAAGCATTCCGGATGGATTGATGCGTAAAATTAGAAATTATTCTGCTTAATAATTTAGAAACATTCTAAATTATTTATATCTTTGCAGAATCATTGAGATAGCACAAAAGATTATTTCGATATGTAGCCAAATGCATATCGCGAAAACATTTACTTTTGTTTAATAAATATACCCCCTATGAACAATGCAATTTTCAATATGGAACGCCCGTCGAATGAGCATACGCTGAACTATGCCCCGGGCTGCAAAGAGCGTAAAGTCTTAAATGCGGAGCTTGATCGCCTCAGTGCTGAGGTACAGGATATCCCTCTGATCATCGGGGGAAAGGAGATACGGACAGGGAAGACCGGCAAGGTGGTCATGCCTCACGATCACCAGCATTTACTGGCAACCTATCACATGGCAGGGGAAAAAGAAGTGCAGATGGCCATAGATGCGGCGCTGAAGGCACATAAGGAATGGGAGGCTTTTCCTTGGGTTGACCGGATTTCCATTACCCTGAAAGCGGCTGAACTGATCTCAAAAAAATACCGACCGCTGATTAATGCCTCTACCATGCTGGGACAAGGGAAAAGTGCCTATCAGGCTGAAATTGATGCTGCCTGTGAGACCATCGACTTTCTCAATTTCAATGCGTATTTCATCACTGAAATTTACAAGGAACAACCACATTCTCAACCGGGCATCATCAACCGGATAGAATACCGGCCGCTGGAAGGGTTTGTTTTTGCGGTAACGCCCTTCAATTTCACTGCCATCGCCTCCAACCTGAATATGGCTCCGGCCCTGATGGGAAATACTACCGTTTGGAAGCCGGCGACTACTTCACTGCTTTCCAATTATTTTCTGATGAAAATATTTCAGGAAGCCGGACTCCCGGATGGTGTCATCAATTTTCTTCCCGGTCCAGGCAGCCTGATTGGTAAGGCCGTCCTGAATCATCGCGACATGACCGGAATCCATTTCACCGGATCAAACAACACCTTTAACAATCTCTGGAAAACCGCTGCACAAAATATGGATCATTACCGCTCTTATCCTCGCATTGTCGGGGAAACAGGAGGCAAGGATTTTATTTTCGTTCATCCTTCTTCTGATCCCCAGGAGGTATCTGTTGCCATTGTCAGGGGTGCATTTGAATACCAGGGACAAAAATGTTCGGCTGCTTCACGTGCTTACCTTCCTGAATCTATGTGGACTGAGGTAAAATCCAGGATAGGTGAAATGATCGGAAGAATTACCGTTGGAGATGTCAGGGAATTTAGCCATTTTATGAATGCCGTGATTGATGAAGCCTCTTTCGATAATATCATGGAGTACATTAATGAGGCAAAAAAATCGACTGATACAGAGGTGATTTTTGGCGGTACAGGTGATAAAACGAAGGGATATTTCGTTCAGCCGACGGTAATTCAAACAACCAACCCTCATTTTAAAACCATGGAGGAAGAGATCTTCGGTCCCGTGATGACGATCTATGTCTATAAGGATAAGGATTTCGAGGAAACGCTAAGGATCTGTGACCAGACCTCTCCTTATGGTCTTACAGGTTCAGTATTTTCAAAAGACCGGGATGCCATCAACCGGGCTTGTCGCATTCTAAGGTATGCTGCCGGGAACTTCTACTTTAACGACAAGCCTTCGGGTGCAGTGGTAGGGCAGCAACCCTTCGGCGGTGCCCGAGGATCGGGGACCAACGATAAATCAGGGAGTCATCTGAACCTCTTGCGCTGGACAAACCCGCGAACGATCAAAGAAACGCTGATCCCTCCAACAGAATTTACTTATCCGTACATGAAAGAGGACAAATGCCATTAATCGCTATGAAGCATTTACTTTCCCCAATTTTCCGCGGCTGTCGCGCCATACAAGGATATATTCTCCCAGGAATTTACCGCTGACCACCTGGTTCTTTTGACCTCCTTGGATTCCAGGATGAGGTAATAAAAATCAGCCTTGCTTATTGATTTTTTTAAGACGATCAGCATCAATGATGGTGAATGGGAGTGAAGACGGCAGCCTGAAGGTTAGAATTGAACAATTTATTTCCGTAAAGACTGTAACTTGTTTTCAGCCATAAACGAAGCAAAGTTATCATAGCCATCTGCCTTAATTTTCGCAATACAGGCAGCCCGGTCGGATTTGAAAACCAGTGCAAAGAATTTAGAAAAGACATTATTGAACTTTTTGCAATCCATCGGATGGGTGAACTCTTTGCAATCAGCGCAACTAGTATAGCCATATTCCATGTTGCAACTGCGAATTTTGCACCAGGATGCTTTGGTGTTTTCATGACAGCCAGGACAGGAACCTGTCAGATACTTCCTGCATGCTCCGCAATATAGCCCACAAAAAGCAACCAGCTCTTTATTTGCTGTAATTTCTTTCATGACCATATAACTGTTTAGACACTTCACCCCCTCACCATCTGCTCACTGCAGCGGTGTGATCACTTCAAGCAATTCCGGCAGGTCCATTCCGATTTTTTTCAGGTGCTCAATCTTCGGAACCCCGTTTTGTGTCCACCCCCGGCGTTCATACACGGCATCGAGAAGCTGTTCATAACGATTTTCGCGATACTGACGAAGAACTTTCATCTTCTCTTCAGTGGTTTTTCCTGTTGGATCGAAGTTTAGCTGTTCCAATAACTGCTTGTCGTAGCGTTCCGCACGGGATTCGTATTCTTCTTTGGTAACCGGTCCGCAAGCGCGGTAGGGTTGGGCGTCATGCTTCCGAAGGCCGTAACCCCGGCGTATATTGAAAATACGCTGAAAATTATATACCCTTTCTGATTGGCGGATGATTTCTTGCTTATCAACATTTAAGCCAGTGACGGCATTGAAGATAGTTACATAATTATCCACATGTTCCGGAACTTTTGCAGGTTCATCGGTTTGTGCATTGTTCTCAGGTTCCACATCATTCCAGGGCAGCTTACAGAATCCTCCTAAACCAAACCAGGTACGGAACATGGGAAAATAGTGCAGGGCTTCTGCTTTTTTCTCAAAAGTAGGGATCTGGTTATTGACCATATCCATGAAGATCAGCCAGGCTTCATCATGCTGAGGACCTTTGTTGGTCATGGCATAACCACCCTGCTGAGCCAGTGATTCCTTGGAGACGTATTGTGAATATTCAAGGCCTTTGTTCTCCATTCCGATATCCTGGAGGAAGGCGGCATCACCCCATCCATTCTTTGCAAATAGGGCCTTCATTTTACGTACCCCTTGTCCGGCAATCAGGCCAAAGCCTTCACCACGTGAAACTTGATGGAGCAATTCCATGGCGGCATCGGCATTGCCGAAGTTGAGTTTCAAACCACCGGTACGTTCTTCATTGAGGATGCCGTTTTCAAAGCATTCCATGACAAAACCAAGGATGGTACCCCAGGAAATGGTACAAATGCCATAAGTATCGCAATAGAAATTGGCTTCAATGGTGAAGTCGGGGTTGAAGATCCCTGCAATGGAACCCAGGGAAGAGGTCGTTTCATATTCCGGTCCGTCAACGATGACTTTATCGCCCCTGTATGGCCCTGAGCGAAGTTCGTAGTTGTCAACCCCCTTGGCACAGGCCATGTTACATCCAACCCAGCAGCCATCGGGCACATTTTGCGTAAAATACGACATCCAAACATCCCCGTGGATATTCCCGGCATCTTTATGGCTTCCATATTTGAAATTATTGACCGGTAAAAGATCATAATCATTCATTATATTGGTAAGGTGGGCCGTTCCTTTTTTCCGCATTTCACATTGTTTATCGTCGAGTTCTCGCATCTCTTTGTTAAATCGGCGACCACGTTCCTGTATGGCTTCGATGTTGACCACGTTATTCCGGTTCCCGCCTATGGTTTTTACATGGGCGACCACGGCTTTGATCTTTTTATCGCGGAGTACCGTTCCGATACCTCCGCGGCCGGCTTGTTTCAGGCGGACTTTCTTGCGTTTGATATCGTAAAAGCTGAAATTCAGCATACCAATAAGGGAATGTTCGGCAGCAGTACCCGCGGATACAACAGAAACATTGTATTTGTCTTTTTCATTTTCAGGATTAGCCATCATATCATGCAGTTCTTCTGCAAGTACGTGACTGTCGGAAGGAAGATCAGCCGCTTCATACACTTCGATTACTTCCCGCTCTTCTTCAAATAAGATCATGATTTCTTTATCCGATTTTCCCTGGATCTCGAGGGCATCGAAACCGCAGAATTTCAGGAATGGACCGAAGAATCCACCTACGTTGGAGTCAATCACGATATCCGTTTGCGGACTGATGGTACAACAGATAGCCTTGCCGGTCCCAGAATATTGCGTTATCCCGCAGCAGGGACCACCGGAGATCACTATTTCGTTTTCCGGATCATTCCATTGTGTATCTGGTTTTGTGGCATCCCAGAGCAAGCGGAGGTCAAAACCTTTACCGCCAATGAATTTCTCTTTCATTTCAGCAGTGACGGGTTTTTCATGGATGCTCAGATCACCGACATTGATATAGATACTGCGGTTATTATAACCTTTCTCAATGGGAGCCCAGGTATATTTATATTGAGCCAGAAGCTTGTGCGTTTTTTTGAATTCTTCAAAAGTCATAAGACGGATTTTTTTGTTTCATGAAAACAAAATTATTGAAAAAAGTTAATCTATTAACAAGTAAATCAAAAAGTTCGACTGGTTTTTTTCTGCATATCGCAAAAGTCCAAGCCCTGACCCCAAGTGCCTCAAAACGTATTCCTATGATCTTCCCAGATCTTCATCCGGATTTGACAACCACTGAAAATTATAGAGGCCGTCGATCAGCTTTTCCCTTTTTTCTTCAGGGCTGAGCCGTTCATAAGCCTCTCGGGCTTCCTGGGCTTTTTTTCGTTTCTCATCCTCGATGGCATAAATATTGGTGAGATACTTTTGCTCCACCTCTTTCTGGAGAAAATCCCGAGCTACCGTGGGGAAAAGTTCAAGAAGGAGCTCATCCTTTTCATTTTCAGCCAGTTTCATGTCACCGTACTCCTCAAAAACAGTATTTTCCTGTTTTTTATAATTTTTTGTATCATACGGAGTTTCTTCCCTTACTCCGGTCAACTGTTCACGAAAATCCGGATCAACGGGAATGGGAGTTGTCCCATAAATTCCCTTGACGAGATTGACAAACTGTATGGATTTAGTCGTGAAGAAAGGCTGGCCTTTGTTTTCATCGATCACGCAATTGACGGCTTGAACGCCAACAATCTGGCTGGTAGGGGTAACCAGGGGAGGGCAGCCCGATTTGACACGTACCAGAGGAACCAGTTCAAGAACCCTGGGCAGCAGATGGTCCAGTTTTAACTGTTTTAGCTGGGCCAGCATATTGGTGTACATTCCTCCGGGGATCTCGGCTGCTTTAACCATTTCATCAGGCTTAGGGAAGTTGAAATAGTTTTCAATTTCGTGACACGCGGCAAGAAGTTCTGATTCCTTGTCATGTTTTGCCATATAAATGGCCTTGATGAACTGTTTGTTGATCTCTTTTGGCAGTTCATAATCCGTAATATCGAAATCGATGGGGAATTGCTTATAAGAATCAAATTCTGCCAGTTCTTCCCGGATTGTTTTCAACTCCTTATTGATTTTAACCACAGCCTCGAGGTTGACTCCGGTATCAATGCCCAGCTTATCGCAGAAGATTTGTACCAGTTCAAAGGCCGGGGCAGCAGGTCCTCCGGCAAAATTCATGATGGAAGTATCCACGATATCGGCTCCATGCATGATTGCGGAAAGTAAGGAAGCAAGTCCAAATCCCGGTGTACAATGTGTATGAAAATCAATAGGTAGGCTGACTTCTTCTTTCAGACGCTGAATTAACTTACCTGTTCTCAGCGGCGGAATCAGCCCAGCCATATCTTTGATGCTGATCATATCAGCGCCAAGCGCTTCCAGTTGCTTTGCTTTATCAACAAAATATTCTATGGTGAAAATGTTATGCGGTAAAGATTTGAAATGGACGAGTGATTTGAATTTCTGGCGTGTGGAAAATTTCGGATCTACAGTATAACTGATGGCGCAATCTGCAATCCCTCCATTCTCTTTCACGTACCTGATGGTAGATTTCATGTTCTCTACATCGTTCAGGGCATCAAAAATTCTCATAATGCCGATGCCTGACTGAACAGCGAAACAATTGAACCCTTTAATCACATCCTCGGGATAAGGATTATAACCGAAAAGGTTACGGCCTCTTGAGAGTGCAGTAAGCAGGGAAGCATCACCGATTTCTGCTTTGATCCTTTCAAGACGGGCCCAAGGATTTTCTCCCAAGTAACGCATGATAGAATCCGGGACAGCTCCGCCCCAGACCTCCATGGCATAAAAATGAGCTTCTTTGTAAAAAGGCAATACACGGTCAACCTGGCTTTGGTTCATCCGTGTTGCAAAAAGGGATTGCTGGCCGTCGCGTAAGGTGAGATCCCTGATCAACAACTTTTTTCGGCGCATAAGGTGAATTTCAAATGACTAATGATAGTTGATAAATTACAATTGTTCAGAGAAGAACTTGTTGCAAAAGTAGTCATTTCAGGAATTCAAAAAATGCTAAATTTGTAAAATGATTAGCGATAGGCGATCAGCGATAACCGGCAAAAACACTTCAATCACCAATCGCCTATCGCCAATCGCCTATCGCCAATCGCCTATCGCAAAAGATGAAGATCGAAGACATCAGAAAAGAATTGTCAGGAAAGACTGTCGGAATTGCCGGTTGTGGTGGCCTTGGTTCTAACTGTGCCGTAGCCCTGGCAAGGGTTGGTATGGGTACTTTGATCCTGGTTGATTTTGATTCGGTTTCTTTAAGCAACCTGAACCGTCAATATTTTTTCTTTGATCAGATCGGCGGGAAGAAAGTGTTGATGCTCAAGGAAAATATCCTCAGGATCAATCCGGGGATAAAAATAGTTGTTCATGACCTCAGGCTTAATGCTGATAATGTTTTTTCCATTTTCAAGGATTGTGATGTCATTGTAGAGGCTTTTGACCAGGCAGATCAAAAGAAAATGCTGATTGAAACGATACTGACCCGGATGCCTCATAAAGATTTGGTGACCGGAATCGGAATGGCCGGATACGGAATGAATGACCTCATTCATTACCGAAGGTTGGATCGATTGCATATTTGTGGGGATGAACTTACGGAGATTTCCAGGGAGCAACCTCCTCTGGCACCCAGGGTGGGGATCGTTGCCAATATGCAGGCCAATGTCGTTCTGGAGATTCTTTTAAAATATGAAAATAACGCTAAATAATAATCCTGAGGTCATTGACAGGAATCTTATTTCAGTATCGGAATTACTCCGGCTGAAAAATTTTACATTTAAAATGCTGGTCATTAAGATCAATGGGAAACTTGTAAAAAAGGATGAATATGAATCTGTTCAGATTCATGATGGAGACGATGTTCATGTATTGCATCTAATCTCTGGAGGATAAATCCCTATCCTGCCCTATCCTTTATCATGTAATCTTACTCACACAACTTCAGCCACCACAAAAGTGCTTCCTCCGATGAACACCAGATCTTCTTTTCCGGCAGCGAATCGGGCTGCATTCAATGCCATTCGGACGGATTCATAAGCTTCCCCTGTCAACCCTGCCTGACAAGCCATTTTTTTCAGTTCATTTGCATCCAGTCCCCTTGGAATATCCGGTTTGCAAAAATAATAGGTAGCTGTTTTCGGTAGGATGGTGAAAATAGAGGACAGGTCTTTATCATTCACTGCTCCAAAAACAAAATGCAGATGCTGGTAAGATAGGCCTGAAATCTGATCAACGACCTCGGTCAAACCACCGGTATTATGTCCGGTATCACAGATTGTCAGTGGTTTGCCGGAAATCACCTGCCAACGTCCCATCAAACCTGTATTGCTGATCACACGGCGGATACCGGATCGTATGTCCTGTTCTGACACCGTCATGCCCTGGCTGTTTAACACCTGGCAGCAGGCCATTACGGTCTGGATATTTTTAAGCTGGTAATTTCCTCCAAGCGGTGAAACCAGGCGGGGAATATGTATTTTATCCTGATATACGATATCGGCGATCAGTCGGTTTGGTTTTGCAGGAAGTTTGTTTTTTTTTGCCATATAAAGCTGATCGGCAAAAAAGATGGGCGATTTGTTCTCCCGGGCTTTCTGAAGGAAAACACCTTGGGTATCAGGGTGGGTTTCTCCGATTACAACAGGAATTCCGGGTTTGATGATCCCGGCTTTTTCATGGGCTATTTTTTCAAGACTATGACCCAGAAACTGCATATGATCGAAGCTTACATTGGTGATCACGGAAACAAGGGGTGTAATGACATTGGTGGAATCCAGCCGTCCACCCAGGCCGACTTCTATGATGGCAATATCCACTTGTTGTTCTTCAAAAAACCGAAAGGCCATTCCCACGGTCATCTCAAAAAAGGAGGGTTGAATTTTTTCGAAATCTCTCTTATACTTTCGGATCCATGCATTAACATAAGTGATAGGTATTTTTTTTCCATTTACCCTGATACGTTCCCTGAAATCCTTGAGATGGGGGGATGTATATAAACCTGTTCTCATCCCGTGAACCTGGAGAATGGAAGCCAGCATATGGGAAACAGAACCTTTCCCATTGGTGCCTGAGATATGTACCGATTGAAATGAATGCTGGGGATTTCCGAGAAGAGTGCATAAGGCCAGGGTATTGTCGAGGTTTGCCTTATAGGCTGCAGCCCCAATCCTATGGTACATAGGTAGCTGAGCATTTAAATATTCAAGCGTTTGCTGGTAGTTCATTTCAGGAAATAGTCCCTCCGGTTGAGTTTCTTGAAGCCCCGGTAACACTCTTCAGGCAATTCGTTTCATTTCTCAGCCTCAACACCCCAAGGAAAGCAAAAACCAGGGCTTCTTTAAAATTAATGGTGTCGGGATCAGGAAGTATAACCTCTGTTTTCGTATGCTTACGGATACGTTCTATCAGATAGTCATTAAATGCACCGCCTCCTGTTGTGAGCATTGTGTTTTCAGGATTGTCGCTGATGATTCTGGATACCTGTATGGCAATATGTTCTGTATATGTTGACAGCAGATCCCTGAGTTCTTGTCCGGAATCGTTCAGCAATGGCCAGATATGTCTTTGTACCCATTCTTTCCCGAGTGATTTTGGGGCAGGCTGATGGTAATAGGGCAGGGCATTCAATGGTTCCAGTATGAAAGGAAGAATTTTTCCCTCTCTGGCCATTTTTCCTTCCTGATCAAAGAATTTACCGGCTTTTTCGGCGAGCTTATTCAGCACGATATTGGCAGGACAGATATCAAATGCCAGTCGGTTTTCATCTTGTTCAAAAGAGATGTTGGCAAATCCCCCCAGGTTCAGGCAATAATGATAATCGTCGAAAAGCAAGCGATCACCTACGGGGACAAGGGGCGCTCCCTGTCCACCGAGGGCCACATCAAGCGCTCGGAAGTCGCTAGCGACTGGGATGCCTGTTTCTGCAGCGATAGCCGGGCCCCTCCCAATCTGTGAAGTGATTCTTTTTTTCGGCTGATGAAAAACAGTATGACCGTGGGAGGCGATGAGGTCCGGTTTGAGCCGGTGTTTATGGATGAAGTCTTTCGCAAGATGCCCAAGCAAATGTCCGTATTCGATATCGGTTTGTACGAAACCCAGGGCTGTGTCATCCTCTGCAGCGGCCAAACGGGATTTCCATTCGGGAGTATAAGGGATGGTCTCCGCATGGGTGATGTCATAATGCCATTTCCCTTCTGTCCATTCGAAAACACAGTGAGCGATGTCAAGACCGTCGAGGGATGTTCCCGACATCAGGCCGATGATGTTGTATTTATTTTGACGGGTAATCATGGGGGACAACATCAGAAGATCATCAGGACATTAGTTTATCGATGATATTTTCCAGCTTGATGCCTCTTGACCCTTTAAGTAAAATATGAGTATGGGTAAGAGGGTGATCTGCGAACCACATCCGAGCCTGATCACTATCGTGAAAACAGATATATTGCTTTGTTTTGTTCACGCGAGAGAAGACCGGGCCAACAAGGTAAACGGCAGAAAAATTCATTTTTTCAAGGAGACGGAGAATTTCTTCATGTTCCTGATCGGTATTTTTTCCGAGTTCGAGCATATCTCCAAGAATGGCAATTTTTTTGATATGGGCGGAAGCCGCGAAATTCTCAATGGCCGATTTCATGCTGCTGGGATTGGCATTATAGGCATCGAGGATAAGGATATTGGTAGGGGTTTGTAAAATCTGAGAACGGTTATTTGAAGGTGTATAGGATTCGATGGCTTCCTTTATTTTTTCCGGGGTAACACCGAAATACTGACCGATGCAGGCAGCAGCCATAATGTTTTCGACATTATATCGTCCAAAAAATTTAGCGTTGATCTTCTCCACCGATTTATCCCTGAAAACCATTTCCATTGACAGACAAGGGCTGGAAGAGATTTTCCTGGCCGAAAGTTCTGATGATCTTTCACCATATGGAATTTTCATCAGCCTAGTTGCATTTTCCATGAGCAAGGTATTATCTTCATGGATGAAAACTTTTCCTTTGGAAGCATCGAGGAAACGGTATAATTCCGTTTTTGTCCGGATTACTCCTTCGAAGCTGCCAAATCCTTCCAGGTGTGCCTTCCCGATATTGGTGATCAGTCCATAATCAGGCAGGGCGATCCGGCAGAGGAAATCAATTTCCCCGGGATGATTGGCTCCCATTTCGATCAAGGCGATTTCCGTTTCCTGCTTCAGTTCTAGCAGGGTGAGAGGAGCGCCGATGTGGTTATTCAGGTTTCCCTGGTTGGCAAGGGTATTGTATTTCTTTGACAGAACAGCATGACTGAGTTCTTTGGTAGTGGTTTTCCCATTGGTACCGGTAATGGCGATCACGGGAATGGAAAATTGTTTTCTGTGATGACGGGCGAGTTGTTGTAAAGTCAGAATTACATCATCGACAAGGATGCATCGGTCGCTGATGTTTACAGCGGGGTCATCAATGACAACATACGCAGCGCCTTCTTCCAAAGCGCGGGAAGCGAAAGAATTTCCGTTGAACTTTTCTCCTTTTAAAGCAAAAAACAAACACCCGTTCTGTATTTTCCGAGTATCGGTCGAGACATACGGGTGTTCAAGGAATATCGAATAAAGACGGGCGATTTGGTCAGGCATGCTATTTTCCGGGAATGGCACTGCCGACACGGGTCATGGCACAACGGAATCCGACGGCATTGGATGCGTCATTTTCATCAAGATAACGACGCATGCCCGGACTCAGGTAATAGGCCGGATCTTTCCAGCTACCCCCTTTATAAACCCTGGCGTGGTCGGTGATGAGTGAAGATTCTCCATATTGATACATCATGTTGGTGGAGGCGGCGGCTGAGGAATCTTTCCACAAATTATTATCAATATTTGAAGCAAAATCACCATCCAGATAGTTGATGTTATCCGCCTGACGATAATTCTTGCGGTTCAGCGCTTCTGCAGTGGTGATCGGGCGGTTTTTCAGGCGTCCCAGGCTGTCTTTTTCTGCCAGGAACCCTTCAGCATCCCGCTGGGGAGTAGTGAAAACGTTTCCCCGGAAGGGACGGATATCAGAAACTTCATAAGCATTCAGCGGTCGGTACACATCAAGCACCCATTCGCTGACATTTCCGGCCATGTTATAAAGGCCATAATCATTGGGAAAGTAAGATCCGCAGGGAGCGGGGATTTCTGCCCCATCGTTCAGGTTACCGGCGACTCCCATATAATCTCCTTTACCTCTTTTGAAGTTATCCATGAAACTTCCGTAATATCTTCTTTCACTGGTTCGTACATAATTTCCATTCCAGGGATAGTTCTTTTTTTCAACAACCCTTTCATACAACGTATTGCCAATCAAACCGAGGGCAGCATATTCCCATTCGGCTTCAGTCGGGAGGCGGTATTTCGGGAGCATGATCCCGTCTTCCATTTTCACTTTACGGGTTCCTGTTCCATTGGGATTCAGATCAGGAAGGGGTTTATCCACCAGGCCTTCATATTGTCCGGCAAGATAGGCTTCTGTATTGAAATTGTTTTCATTTTTCTGGGCAGGATCCATTGCAAGAATCCCTTTTTTGATCAGCAGGATCTCGTTGACCCGATCAGATCTCCAGGCACAGTAATCGTTAGCCTGAACCCAGGAAACCCCCACAACGGGATAATTCCGGTATGCCGGGTGACGGAAATAATACTCCACCAGGGGTTCATTGTACGACAGTTTGTCGCGCCATACCAGGGTGTCGGGCAGAGCTTTACGGTAAACACCGGGATAATCAGTACTGTAAACCCGGTTTAACCAGTAAAGGTATTCAATGTAATCGAGGTTCCTGACCTCGGTTTCATCCATATAGAAACTGGCTACAGTAACCCTTCGGGGCTGGTTGTTCCAGTCGAACATGACATCGTCCTGGGTCTGCCCCATGGTGAAGGTGCCACCTTCGATAAAGACCAGGCCGGGACCTGTTTGTTGTTCCTGGTAATCCCTGACTTCAAACCCTCCGTTTTTCGGATTGTTATAATCCCAACCGGTGGATCGGGATCCTTGTTTCTTACAGGAACCCGTGAAGATAATGACCGCGGCTAAGGCGCTTACATGAATTATGGTTCTCACTTTCATGTTTTAAAATTTTTGCAAATATATAACTAAAATCTGGGGCATTTTATTGCCCTAATATGTCTTCTTTTTTCTGTACAGGGGAATTGCCATGAGGCAGATATCTCGTGAGCCCCGCCAGTCGCGCCTTTTAGCTTTGAAATCGTAAAATCATAGCTATAGGCAACAGTTAAATTTTTATAATGAACCCCCAACATGGGAATCAGGGCGTCAGCGTTTTCAAAGTTATGGCGTAACCATAATCCACCGATGACCGGATCCACCGTCATATAAAAACCGATATTCAGCTGATGAAATTGGAATTGCTGCTGGTATAAAACATTGGGAGATATGGAAAATTCACGCTCCTCATCTTCTCCTCCCCGGCGAAGATTGATTACCGAGCCTGCATGAATGGTGAATTTCATATACAACTGGGTGTTGTTATCCGCATAGAACCCCACTTTAGGCTGCGAAAGATGATCCACGGAAATACCCCCGTAAATTTTACCCTCATAATCCATGAATACTCCGGCGGAGAAGTCGGGGACACCTACGGTACTGTTATCCGGAGGCTGTTCATCCGTATAGGGGCGAATATTCCCGTTTAACGGATCGATCTGATCTTCGAAAATCAGTTTTTCCCAGGCTAGATGACGCTGATAATAACCCACTTTGACGGCAGTACTGGCAGAAAGACGGTCGGTGATGTTGAATTTATAAGCATAGATCAGACTGATGGTTGTGGTGTTCAGATTGCCACCACCTGCCCGGTCAGCCATAAATAGCAATCCGACCCCTCCATGCAGGAATTTTACATACTGATCATAAGAAGCATTGTAGGTGTTGAATGCTTTTCCCAAGGAGGGCCATTGATTTCGATAGTTGCCGATCAAACGAGGACATCCCGTGGCACCTGCAAGGGCAGGATTCAAATATAAGGGATTGGCATAGAACTGTGAAAAATGCGGATCCTGAGTAAACCCTTTCATGCTGAATAATACAATAAAAAAAAGAATGATTACGATGTTTTTTTTCAACATAACTACGATCGCAACAGGGTTTATTTCAGTTTACAATATTACGAAAAAAATGAATTTCCACCTCCGGGTTTCGACAATATTAACCAGGGTATAACGTTTAATGAATTAAAAAAATATCAATCCGGGTTTTTTTTGCAAACTTTTTGCCAGCCTGGTATGTCTGATATAATACTAACTTCCGGATTTATGGATTTAAAAAAAATACTTCACCACCTAGGTTTCAGCATCTATTCCCTGTTAATTCCCATTTTCTTTTTCCTGATGACACCAGTTCTGGCATCTTCCTATACTGTCTCCCGCATGATCAGCTGGAATACTGTGAAACTGATTCACGAGCCGGGATTTCCTGCTGTTTATTTCCTTTCTTTTGACGGATATATCCAGCGTGATGGATTCGATAACCTCCCTTTTTATGTGTTAAATTTTCCCTCGGAAAATAGTAGCGATGATATCCTTTCCATGGAACTCATTGACCTGGTCGTCCTTCCCATCCCTGATTCTGTCTCCTCCATGATGCCTGACAGGGACAAATTGACTTCTGAATTTCTCCTCTTCCCTGATCTTGCAACATACCGGAAAATATCTTCCCTCATGGTCAGCATCCTTCCCATCAGGAAAAATCCCGAAAGTGGCATTTTCGAAAGACTGATTTCATTTACCCTGAAGATCGAAAGCCGGGAAGGAACCACTGTTAAACAGCTTAAATCCGTGAATTCCCATGCGGCCAATTCTGTTCTGGCTGCCGGGACATGGTTCAAATATGCCGTCAGCAATAGCGGAATTCAAAAACTTTCTTATAATGACCTGAAAAAAGCAAATATCGATCCCTCCGGAATAGATCCGAGAAATATCCGTATCTATGGTAACGGGGGAGGAATGCTGGCGGAATCTAACCAGGCCAAACGGATCGATGACCTGATTGAAAATTCGATTTATGTGGCAGGTGAAGCAGATGGAAAATTCGATCCCGAAGACTATATCCTTTTTTACGGGGAATCTCCAGATACCTGGTATTACAGTAAACAGGACAACCGCTTTCACCATAAGAAAAATGTATATTCCGACCTTACCTATTATTTCCTGAATTTTGATCTGGGAAGAGGTAAACGTTTGGGATCAGAATCTTCGACGACAATGCCTGCCACGCATATCATCACCAAGTTTAACGATTATGCCTTTTATGAAAAAGACGATGTCAACCTGATTAAATCCGGACGGGAATGGTATGACCGGGAAAATTTTGATGTCACTACCATAAGAAATTACACCTTCAGTTTTCCCGATCTCGATACGGCTTCCTTTGTAAATCTTACCGCGGTGGTGGCCGCGCGTTCCACCAATGGAAGTACTTCTTTTACGGCAACGGTAAAAGGGAAAAATCTTATCAATATCCTTATTCCGGCCACAGGGAATCAATATACCGATGAATATGCCATTGAACGAAGTGCTTCTTCCACTTTTATTTCAACCAGCCCTGTGATTGATATCCGCCTTACGTATAATAAACCAAATGCCAGCGCTTCCGGTTACCTGAATTATTTCGAGATGAATGTCAGGCGCTTACTGAAAATGTCGGGATCCCAGATGGCTTTTCGCTCTGTGCTGGGGTCAGGCTCTGGAAAGATCAGTGAGTTTACCCTGACTGGACAGGGGCAAACCCTTGCTATATGGGATGTTTCCCGCAGGGATTCCATTCGACTGATCCTCACGACCAAGGATGGGAACAAGGAAGTTTTTCGACTTCCTACTGATACCATCCGTGAATTTATTGCTTTTGACGGAAGTTCATTTTACAGCCCGGAATTTTCCGGCAGTGTTCCAAATCAAAACTTGCATGGACAGCCAGTCGTGGATTATATCATCGTTTCTCCTCCGGTTTTTATCAAAGAAGCTGAGAAACTGGCCGAATTTCACCGTCAACACAGCTGTTTGAGTGTGCTTACCGTGACCCCGGAGCAAATCTATCATGAATTTTCCTCCGGAGCTCAGGATGTAGCGGCTATCCGTGATTTTGTCAAAATGATGTACGACAGGGCAATTCCGGGTAAAGAACCCAAATACCTTCTTTTTTTTGGAGATGCTTCCTATGATTATAAAAACAGGATTCAGAACAATACTAACCTGATCCCTGCATACCAGTCTGAAAACTCACTGGATCCCATTAACTCCTACGTGACGGATGATTTTTTCGGATTGATGGACGATGGTGAAGGTCAGGGTTCAGTAGGGGAAATAGATATAGGCATCGGAAGATTTCCCGTAAACACTGTGGAAGAAGCCCAATCAGCCTTGGCTAAAGTGTTTCATTATTGTGCCAATTCAGATTCGGTAAAGAATGATTGGCGGAATGTGGTTTGTTTTGTGGCCGACGATCAGGACGAAGGGGGAAACCTTTTTATCAATGATTCTGAAGATTTGGTAAAGATCATTGAAAGCAATCATAAAGCGTACAACAACGATAAAATCTATCTCGACAGCTATACCCAGGTTTCTACCCCGGGGGGAGCGCGTTACCCTGAAGTGAATGAAGCCATCAATAAACGGGTGGAAAAAGGTGCATTGATCATCAATTATATCGGACATGGCGGCGAGGTAGGCTGGTCGCACGAAAGGGTGCTTGAAGTTCCGGATATCAAAGGTTGGAGAAACTTTGACCGTATGCCCGTCTTTATGACGGCAACCTGTGAGTTCAGCCGTTTCGATGATCCGGAAAGGGTTTCTGCTGGTGAATACGTATTCCTGAATTCATACGGGGGAGGGATTGCCCTCTTTACCACAACCCGACTGACTTTTGCCGGATCGAATAAAACATTATCGGTGAATTTTTATAATAATGTATTTAAAAAAACCGGAGGTATCCCACATAAAATGGGAGACCTGATCGTACTTTCCAAGAAAAATATGGGAACCAATATGAATGCCAGAAAATTTGCCCTTATCGGAGACCCCGCTCTGAAAATGGCATATCCGGAGCTCAGTGTGGTGACCACTTCCATTGTTGACAACCACCAAACTTCTGTTGCTCCTGATACCCTCAGGGCCCTCTCGGAAATAACCATCACCGGTGAAATCCAGGATGAATCAGGGCAGAAGGTAAACCATTTTGACGGTACGGTATTCCCTACCGTATTCGACAAAGCCTCTGAAATTTTCACCAAAGGCAATGACGGACTTAGCCCGGTTAAGTTTTACCTGAGAAAGAACCCTGTTTATAAAGGGAAGGTCGAGGTGATAAACGGCGATTTTTCCTTTACCTTCATCGTCCCCAAGGATATCGCTTATCAATATGGCCTGGGAAAGATCAGTTATTACGCCCGTAATGAAGAAACTGATGCCCAGGGATTCGATGAGGATATCATGGTCGGTGGGTATAATAATGAAGCTATCATCGATGACCAGGGACCGCTGATCAGACTTTACCTGAATGACCGGAATTTCGTTTCAGGCGGGATCACAAACCAGAACCCGATTATGCTGGCCGACGTCAGCGATGAGTCGGGGATCAATACCGTGGGGAATGGTATCGGTCATGATATCACAGCGGTTTTGGATGACAAGACGAGTTATCCCTTTATTTTAAATGAGTACTATGTGTCTGACCTTAATACTTATAAAAGCGGCGTGATCGCATATCCCTTGAGTAAACTGACGGAAGGTTCCCACCATATTACCCTTAAAGTTTGGGATGTTTACAATAATTCATCGGAAGCCGGAATCGATTTCCATGTGATCTCTTCTTCCGAGTTTGCTTTTCAACGCTTGATCAACTATCCCAATCCGATGAGAGATCAAACCACCTTTTCCTTCGAAACCAATCAGATCAACCAGGTCCTCGGGGTGGAAATCAGAATTTATAACCTTTATGGCGCACTGCTGAAAACGATCCAAAAAAGTCTTTATTCCGATGGCTACAGGGTGGAGCCGGTGACCTGGGATGGAACGACTGATCAGGGTTGGAAGATAAGTTCCGGGACGTATATATATCATGTCCTGATGACCATCCCTAATGGAACTACGAGCCATCTTTCCTCAAAATTGGTGGTCATCCGTTAATTGCCTAAATTTGCAAACTTTTTACAACTGAACTTTGAAAACCCATTTAATCATATTCCTGCTGTTGCTTCCGCTCTTAGTATCTGCTGGAAATCCACATACTAATGCCTCAGTGCTGGCCACGGGCAGGTGGTTTAAAATCTCGGTTACCCAAACCGGGATTTACCAGGTGACTTATCAGGATCTTCTCGCCTTGGGGATGGATGTCAGTCAGGTTGATCCAGAGCATATCCGCTTATACGGTAATGGGGGAGGAATGCTTCCTGAATCGAATGCGGCATACCGTATCGATGACCTGCGTGAGAACGCTATACAGGTGGTTGATGGAGGAGATGGACATTTTGATCCCGGGGACTTTTTTCTGTTTTACGGGGAGTCCCCTGATCAATGGATTTATGATCCGGAACAAAAGACGTTTAGTCATGAAAAAAATCTTTATTCCGACTCAGTATTCTATTTTATCACTGCGGATCTCGGTCCCGGAAAAAGGGTCATAGATCATGCTTCCACCACCGAACCAAAGAATTATACCTCACAGCGATTTAATGAGCATGTGTTTCACGAAACAGATGCCATTAATCTCATTCGCTCAGGCAAAATTTGGTTTGGCGAAGTCTTCGATAAGGATAAAACCAGCTATGACTTTTTCTTTCACTTGCCCCAGGCAGATTCGACTTCTCCCTGTTACGTGAAGACTTTTGTCGCCGCCAGGTCCAACTCGGTCAGCCGCTTTATTTTAAGTCAGAATGACAAGGTGGTTGATTCTTTGCAGGTCGATTTAACTAACCTCGACAATTCCTATTTTTTTGGAAAATCAAGGACGAAAAAGAGCCTGTTGTTAAAAATTAAGCCGGATTTGCGCCTTGGATTACGCTACACTCTTCCCAATGAATCCTCTGTCGGCTGGTTGAATTCTATCGAGGTCAACTGTTCCCGCCGTCTTGTATTTGAGCCGTCTCAGATGTTTTTCCGTGATATTCTAACCATTTACCCCAATCGGGTGACCGAATTTCTGCTCAAAAACGCCAGCACAGGACTAAGGGTTTGGGACATCAGTGATCCGGGAAACATCCTCAATATCCTGGGCTCGATTTCCGATACGGTTTTCCGTTTCCGGCTGCCAACGGATTCCCTTCGTGAATTTGTGGCCTTCGATGGCTCGTTATTTTATCCGGTCGGCATTTCCGGACCGGTTCAAAATCAAAATCTGCATGGAGATCAACCTCCCCAAATGGTTATTGTGACGCATCCTGACTTCCTTGACCAGGCAGAAGAACTTGCCGGATTTCACCGCTCTAAATCACAGATCACTGTGAATATTGTCACAACGACCCAGGTTTATCATGAATTCGCTTCGGGCAAACCTGATCTCACCGCCATCAGGGATTATATGAAAATGCTTTTTGACAGGGGGAAAGCAGATAATGCACCCCGCTATTTGTTACTTTTCGGCGACGGATCATATGATCCGAAAAACAGAATCCCCGGTAACAATAACAAGATCCCGACATTTCAATCAATTGAATCCCTGAAATTTGTCGGCACATTTGTCACAGACGATTATTATGGCATCATGGGTGATAACCAGGGTCAGGAAGCCAACGGGCAAATTGATATCGGGATTGGAAGATTTCCAGTGTCAACGATTGAAGAAGCCAGGCAAATGGTGAATAAAATCCTGCATTATTCCCTGAATCTCGATTCGGTCATGTCGGATTGGAGGAATGTGATCACTTTTGTAGCCGATGATGAAAATGAAAACCTTCATTTTGATCAGGCCCAGGAACTTTGCAGGATAACTGCTCAGAAATACCCCGTTTTCAACATTGAAAAAATTTATTTTGACGCCTATCCCATCGTTTCCATCCCCGGTGGCTATCGTTTTCCGGAAGCCACCAAAGCCATTAACCAGGCGGTGGAAAAAGGAAGCCTGATTATCAATTATACGGGTCATGGCGGGGAGGATGGCTGGAGCAATGAAAAAACACTCACCATTGCTGATATAAACAGCTGGAAGAATTACTCAAAATTACCGGTTTTTGTTACCGCTACCTGCGAATTCAGTCGTTTCGATAACCCCGAAAGACTTTCGGCCGGAGAAATGGTCATTCTGCATCCCGGAGGTGGAGCAATCGCCCTTTACTCTACTACAAGACTGTCGCTTTCAACTCCCAACTTCAGGCTGGATACCAGTTTTTTCCATCATCTGATGGATAAAGTAGATGAAAAATACCTGTGTATGGGGGATCTGATTAAGATCTCCAAAAACAAAAACGGTAACAATGTCAATATCCGTAACTTTGTTCTCCTCGGAGATCCTGCCCAAGTCATCGCTTTCCCTGAGTATAAGGTCAAAACCTTGACGATCAACCAGAAAGCTGTTGGTGAAGCCGACACCTTACTGGGTCTTTCCATGGTCAGCGTCACAGGAATCATTGAAAACAATGCAGGGGAAAAGATTCAGTCTTTCAATGGTCATCTTGATGCCAAAGTCTTTGATAAACCGGTTACTTATACTACCCTTGGAAATACCAATGATGCTTATCCCGCCAACTTCAACATGCAAAACAGTCTCCTGCATGCTGGCTCTGCTCCGGTAAACGGGGGAGAATTTTCTTACACCTTTATCCTTCCCAAAGACCTTGCCCTTCAGTTTGGAAAAGGGAAGCTGAGTCATTATGCTGGAAACGGGATCACCGATGCCTCGGGATTTTCTGATCAGTTGATCATAGGCGGAAGAGATCCCGACATTGATCCGGAGAATGAGGGTCCGGGAATTCGTATTTTTATGAACGACAGGAGCTTCCTTCCGGGAGGTAAAACAAGTTTTAACCCGCTGCTGATCGCGGATCTATATGATACCAACGGAATTAATTACCTGGGTCTCGGCATCGGACATGAAATTCTCGGAGTTCTTGATGGAGACTGGAAAAATGCAGTCGTGCTCAACGATTACTATCAGCCTGAGTTCGGGAGCTTCACCAGGGGCAGCCTAAATTATTCATTTTCAAATCTTGAGCCGGGAGAACATACCCTACTGATCAAGGCCTGGGATATGTATAATAATTCTTCAGAAGAAGAGATCACATTCCGGGTTACTTCTAACCTTTTGGTCAAAGATATTATGAACTACCCTAATCCCATGACCGACCAAACGAATTTCCGCTTTTCCCCGGTCAGAGGAAGCGGATCCCTGGATGTCGAGATCGTCATTTACAATCTTCAGGGACAGGTAGTCAGAAATCTGAATTACAGGCATATCGAGTGTCCGGAAGAACCTTTGGTGTATTCCTGGGATGGGACCAACAATTATGGGATGAAGCTGCGCTCAGGAGTTTATCCTTACAAAATTAAATTCAGGGGAGCCCATGCAACATATGGGGAAGCCTCTCAGAAGCTCGTGATCATCAGATAATGACCTTATGGGATAGGGTCTTTATGATGTAACATGCAATATTTATAACTACAGTGCGTTACTTTCTCTAATTATGAAAATTGAAATCAAATGACAGGAACCAGAAAAATGAAGAGCAGATTTTTTTTATTATGCGGACTTACGTTGATATTGACGAACACCTTTGGACAAGATAGCGAACAACCCAATGTCATTACGACTGCCGTGCCATTTTTAACCATTGCACCGGATGCCCGGGGGGGCGGTATGGGAGATATGGGTGTTTCTTCCACACCTGATGCTTATTCCATATTCTGGAACCCTGCAAAATACGCGTTTGCAGATAAAGCTTTCGGTTTTGGTGTGGGTTACGTTCCCTGGTTAAGGGGTCTGGTCAATGATATTGGTCTTGCTTCCGTGGTTGGTTTTGGGAAGCTGGGTGATAAACAAGCCATTGCCGCCTCACTGAGGTTTTTCTCCATGGGGGAAGTCAATTATACCGGCGATCAGGGTCAGGATCTCGGAAGCTATAAACCCAATGAATTTGCCATTGACGCAACCTATGCCAGGAAATTCTCTCCATCCTTTTCTGGAGCTATCGTGGGAAAATTTATTTATTCTAACCTGACCCCTGGCTATAACGGGACCATTGAAACCCGCCCGGGGATGTCGGGTGCCGCCGATATTGCCATATATTATCATAAAGAATTAGAAATCAAAGGGCTTAAAGATGCCTGGATTGATTTTGGCTTAAGCATTGTGAATATCGGTACAAAAATTTCTTACAGCAGTTCAACGGTGTTTCCCGACTTTATTCCTACTACCCTTCGCCTGGGACCCTCCTTTACCATGGACCTGGATGATTATAACCGCCTTTCTTTCGGGGTTGAATTCAGCAAACTCCTTGTCCCGACTCCCCCAATCTATTATCAGGATTCAGTCGGTCCTGACGGACAAAAGGTGATCAAAAAAGGTATGAATCCCAATGTATCGGTGGTACAGGGAATGATACAATCATTCTATGATGCTCCCTATGGATTCAAGGAAGAATTACAGGAAATCAACGTGATGGCTTCAGCAGAATACTGGTACAACAAATTGTTTTCTATCCGTGCCGGGTATTTCTATGAGTCAAAATACAAAGGAGATCGCCAGTTTTTTACCCTGGGCGCTGGTCTGAGATACAATGTCTTTGGACTCGATTTTTCCTATCTGATTCCGGTACGTCAGAACAACCCCCTGCAAAACACCTTGCAGTTCACCCTTTTGTTTAATTTTGATAAGATTAAAACCGCCAAGGAAAAAGGGGCTAATTAAGCTTGTGAGTGGGTGGAATTAAATAATGAATTTGTGAAATTCAAAGTTGGGTTCGGGTTTGATACGCATAAGCTTGAAGAGGGTCGTGATTTACGCCTGGGGGGAATGACCATTCCACATTCAAAAGGTTCCCTCGGGCATTCCGATGCCGATGTATTGATCCATGCCATCATTGATGCACTTTTAGGGGCTGCCGGATTGCCTGATATCGGTAATCAATTTCCGGATAATGATGACCTTTATAAAAGTATCGACAGTAAAATTCTGCTTCAGAAAACCCTGGCAAAGATCAATGCCAAAGGATATTCTATTGGAAATATAGATTCGACCATCGTTCTTCAGCGTCCAAAAATAAGTGAGTTTATCCCCTCAATGATACAGATTCTTGCTGATATCCTGAGAATTGGTGAAGATCATCTATCCGTAAAGGCAAAGACCAGCGAAAAACTCGGTTTTATCGGCCGGGAAGAAGGAGTTTCAGCCTATGCCATTGTCCTGCTTGAAAAGGTCTAACTTTTCCCTTGTATTTTCAAAATATCCTCTTACCTTTGCAAACCTTTTTAAAACCATAAATTAATTAAAATCAACGAGAAATGTTAAAACAGTACGAAACCGTTTTCATTATGACTCCCGTTTTGTCTGATGAACAGATGAAGGAAACGGTAGAAAAGTATCAGAAGTTCCTCGTCAGTAAAGGCGCTGAGATCGTATTCGAGGATCACTGGGGACTGCGAAAACTCGCTTATCCCGTCCAGAAAAAATCCACAGGATTTTATCATCTGATTGAATTCAAAGCCGATCCCTCCCTGATCAGGGAATGGGAAGTTACTTTTAAACGTGATGAACGGATTCTGCGTTTTCTTACCGTTGTGCTTGACAAACACATGTTAACCTATAATGAGAAAAAGCGCAAACTGAAAACAGAAAAAGCAAAAGCAGAAAAAGAATCTTAATCATTAAAAAAATAATATGGCAACTCAACAATCAGGTGAAATAAAGTATCTAACCCCTATTTCGGTTGATACCAAAAAGAAAAAATACTGCCGTTTCAAAAAAAGCGGAATCAAGTATATCGATTATAAAGATGCAGACTTCCTGCTGAAATTCGTGAATGAACAAGGGAAGATCCTTCCCCGGAGGCTTACCGGTACCTCCACGAAATATCAAAGGAAAGTGGCACAAGCAATAAAGCGGGCAAGACACATTGCGCTCATGCCCTATGTCGGAGATTTATTAAAATAAAGGAGGGGAACAAACATGGAAGTTATTTTAAAACAGGATGTTCCCAATTTGGGATATACTAACGAAACCATCAACGTGAAACCCGGCTATGCCAGGAACTATCTGATTCCACAAGGAATCGCCATTCTGGCCTCGGAAACAAATAAAAAAGTTCTGGCTGAGGTGCTGAAGCAAAAAGCCCATAAGGAAGCCAAAATTAAAAATTCCGCGGAAGATCTGGCCAAGAACCTGGAAAACCTGACCGTGAAAATCGGTGCAAAAGCAGCTGATTCCGGAAAAATATTTGGTTCAGTGAATACCATTCAGATTGCTCAGGCACTGAAAGACCAATTCGATTTCGAGATTGACCGTAAAAAAATTCATATCAATCACGAACACATTAAAGAACTGGGAACCTATAAGGCAAAAATTTTCCTGCACAAAGACGTGCATGTGGAAATCACTTTTGAAGTTTTTGCCGAATAGTAAATTAAAACGGGTTTTTCATTACTTTTATACCGGTATCCTTTCGATACCGGTTTTTTTATGCTATCGAAAAATCAGATCAGCCACATTGCCTCCCTTAAACTTAAGAAGAACAGGGAAGAAAGCCGACAGTTTATGGCCGAAGGCCATAAACTTGTGCTCGACCTCATTCACAGTAAGTTTATAATATCGGGGATTTATGCAAGCCATGAATGGATCCATTTAAACAGAGCTGAAACTGAAGCGAAAGACATCCCCGTTTTTGAAGTCTCTTCGGCTGAAATGGAACGCATTTCCGCACTGTCAACCCCCAGTCAGGTATTAGCTGTGGTGAATATGGAAGCCCACCAGCTCACCAGCTCACCAGCTCCTCAACTCACTAACACTTTATCACTTGCCCTCGATGATATCCGTGATCCCGGAAACCTGGGTACCATTATACGTATTGCTGACTGGTTTGGTTTGGATACTGTATTTTGTTCCCCTTCATCGGTAGACCTTTATAATCCGAAAGTGGTTCAGGCTACCATGGGATCCATCTCAAGGGTGAAAGTGATCTATTTTCCCTTAAATAAGTTGCTCTTGGAATTGGAAGGACAAATACCGGTTTACGGTTCAATGCTCGAGGGACAGAGCATCTTTGATCAGACCTTGAGCAATTCCGGTATCATTCTGATAGGGAATGAATCAAAGGGCATATCTCCCGGGCTTATTCCATGGATAACTCGGAGAATGTTCATTCCTTATTACGGAAAAAATAGCGATGAAAGGGTTGAATCGCTCAACGCTTCCATGGCAGCAGCCATTATTTGTGCGGAATTCAGAAGGCAAGCAAAGGTTCATTAATCCTCATGAATTGACATGAAAAGAAGATCGGTGTTCATCTGTATTTTTACCATTCTGATGGTTTTTTACCCAGGATATTTCTCTCATGCAGGGAACTTTCCTAATGAGAACACGGTTTTTAATCCAAGTATTAAAACGGTTCAGTTATACCGTGAAGGCTTTGAGTTTTCATCACCCATCATCACCCTGAATTCCGGGGAAAAACTGAAGCTTTCTTTCGATGATCTGGATGCGGATAATAAGCGGTACAAATATACCATCGTTCATTGTGAATCAGATTGGTCGATATCTGAAGAACTAAAGGTTTCCGATTACATCAACGGATATACCGAGGAACTCATTGAAAATTATTCCAACTCATACAATACTACAGTACTTTATACCCATTACCATACTTATTTCCCGACCTCCACCATGAGTCCGAAGATTTCCGGGAATTATATGTTGTTGGTCTACGATGATGACCCTTCACGCCTGGTTATTTCGTGGCGGTTCATGGTCGCAGAAGCCACCTCCGTGGGGATATCGGGATCAATCAGCCAGGCCTCCCGGCTCGACATCCGGGATTCCCATCAGCAAATCGATTTCCAGGTACATCTGTATGGTTTTCCTGTTGCCGATATCAGAAGGGAGATCAAGGTAGTGGTTCAACAAAATGAGCGATGGGATAATGCATTACGAAATATCCAACCGCGTTTCATCCGGGGCAATGTTCTCGATTATTCTTATGATGAAAACAACGTTTTTGCAGGCGGTAATGAATTCCGGAGTTTTGATACCAAAAGCCTTTTATATCAATCCGAAAGGATTGCCAGGATATACTATGACACGACCAACCAGGTTTTACTGCTTCCGGATCAGCCCAGGACTTATAAGAACTACATTTTTGACCAGGAAATCAATGGCCAGTTTTTTATCAAAAACGAAGAACATGCCCAGAACAGTGAAATAGAGGCGGACTATGCATGGATACATTTTTTTCTTCCTTATCCTGCCAATCCGGTTAATGGCAACTTCTATCTCATGGGATCACTGTCCGGATGGAAGCTGGATGAGGGCAGCAGGCTCTCCTATAATACCTATCGAAAAGGTTTTGAGAAAATCCTTTTCCTGAAACAGGGGTATTATAATTACTTATACGTATTCCTGGAAAAAGGCAGGAAAACGGCCGATGTTTCCATCATTGAAGGGAGTCATTGGGAAACGGAAAATGTCTATACCGTTTATGTTTATTTTCATGAGACCGGGGAACTTTACGACAGGCTTATTGCTACCCTTGAGCTGAACAGTCGCGTGAAGTGATGCTGCTTCCTTTTCGCTTACAAGAAAAACAGCGGCACTTACGAATTTATATTTTGATTTGGGGTTGCCGTTGACTTATCTTTGTTCAAAATGAAGTGATATGAAAAAATTATTCGGGATTTTCGATTCAGGCATTTTATCGTTATTTATCCTTTCGCTTGCCTTTGGTTTATTCTTTCTGAGTTCCTGTAAAAAAAGCCCTGAGCCGGATCCTTCAGATATACTGAAGCCCATGGATGATTTAATCATATCAAGGAATTTTGACTGGTCAACAAACAAAACGATTTCCATCTCTATCATTGCTCGCGACAATCAGGACAATCCACTGAATAATGTCAGGTTTAATGTTTATACCGCCAGTCCGGATTCTGGAGGAGTGCTTATGTTCAGCGGTAGTACTGATGCTTCGGGTCTTTGGGCTGTTACCCAGAATATCCCTTCATATTTGAAAAAACTTCTGGTTACGAATACATACCTGGGACTTGTTCATGAACAAACTCTGGCAATTACCGGGAATAAAGTGACTGGAATCTTCGGTGGCCTTGTCCCCAACCCGGTGAAACTTAAATCTTCTGAAGGATTTATTCCCAGCCCCTTGAGCGGAGTTTATTATATGGGTACTTATAATTCTCTCGGAGTACCTTCCTACCTGGAACCAATAAATGATCCGGTGGATGCCACATTGCTGAATGACCTGAATGCCTCATTACCAGAAAGGCAGCCCGTGCCCACTTATCATCCTGAATACCTTGCCAGTACAGTTCCCGATAACCTTAACCTGGTTGAACTCTGTGATGTTTGGGTAACTTATATCACTGAAGGCGCAGGATGGTATAACTCTCTGGGTTATTTTGTTTTCAATACTAATTCACCACCGACAACGGCCAGCGCAATTGATTCTATAAAAATTGTATTTCCTAATTTATCCAATAATGGAGCAAATTCATCCAGTAATGGATATGCAGGCGGGGGGGGGTTATTTCCTGGGAATAAAGTGTATCTTGGACGTTTCCCTGCTGGGAAATCCATTGGATGGGTCATTTTTGCGAATGGCTGGAGTGGTGGCAATGTAACCAACGGTAATTACAGATTATATTCCATTCCGTCACTTAATCCGGAAACCAATCCAAGCCTAAGGAAACACACCATTATGCTACGTGATCCTACCAGGTATTCCATCATGTTTGGTTTTGAAGATATTAGAAGAGACCAGAGTTCAGATCAGGATTTCAATGACGGAATTCTTTATATGAAGGCCAACCCCGTCACGGGTATTAATACGGATGGGATGCCAGCCGTTCATACCACTCAACCTGACGGGGATGGGGATGGAGTTCCTGATGTCTTTGATGATTATCCCAATGATCCAACCAAGGCATACAACAATTGGTATCCGAGCCAGACGACATACAGTTCGCTTGCCTTTGAAGATTTATGGCCCGGAAAGGGCGACTATGACTTCAACGACCTGGTCATCTCATACCGTTTCAACCAGATTACCAATGCCCAGAATAAAGTGGTTCAGGTTAAGGCTACGCTGATCACAGAGGCTATGGGCGCCAGCCTTCACAATGCTTTCGGATTTCAGATGCCGGTTGCCCCGGGTGATATCGAGAGCGTAACCGGAATAGATCTACGGCACGGACTCATCGACCTGGCCTCAAACAATACCGAAACCGGACAAAGCAAGGCCGTCATCATAGCCTATGATGATGCTTACGATCGCCTTCCTTCCCCGGGCGGAACAGGAACGAATACAGATCCCTCTCAACCTTATGTGACTCCGGATACCATGCGTATTACCATCAATATGAGCAGTCCGGTACTGTTGTCCGTGTTGGGAACACCCCCCTATAACCCGTTTATCATTGTAAACCAAAACCGTAATCGGGAAATTCATCTGCCAGATAAACCACCTACAGATAAGGTTAACGGAAGTGATTTCGGAACACAAAATGACGACAGCCAGCCCGCCAGCGGAAGGTATTATAAAACAAGCAACAATCTTCCCTGGGCTATGCTCATTGCAGATAAGTTTGAATATGTCAGCGAGCGTAATCCTGTGAACCAGGCATACCTGAAATTTAATACATGGGCTGAGAGCTCAGGAACTCAATATCCCGATTGGTTTAAAAATCTATCAGGATACCGTAATAATGCCCTTATTTATACTCATTGATGCTTGTTTTGGTTAGTGATTGAAGAGGGCGGCTCCAAAAGTCGTCCTCTTTTTTTAGAAGGGATAACCAATCCCGAAATTCCAGACGATATCTTTAAACTGCATTTTACTAAAATACCAATGGTTGTCGTCAGGGTACCAGGGGACGCGAAGGGGAATGGCCGGGTCGAGGCGGAATATAAAAAAGTCAAAATCCAGCCGTATTCCCAGGCCTGCATTCACAGCAATCTGGTTCATAAAGCTTTTAAATTTGAATACGCCTCCAGGGAGATCAGGGGAGTCATGCAATATCCAGATATTCCCGGCATCCAAAAACAGTGCTCCCTTGATGAACTTATAGATTGGGAAACGATACTCGACGTTTCCTTCCAGTTGCATATCGCCAATCTGGTTGAAAGTCCCGCTTAAAGTGTCGTTATGATAACTTCCCGGCCCCAGGGAGTACATTTTATACCCGCGCATTCCATTGGCTCCACCAGCATAGAAGGCTTTTTCAAAGGGAAGGGTGTTGGAGTTCCAATAAGGAATCCCGATCCCGCCGTAAAAACGATAGACTAGGGAAAACCCTTTTCCCAACATGGAATAATATCTGAAGTCTATGTCCGGCCTGACATATTGAGAATAAGGCAGGTTGAAAAGGGTATAATTCCCGTTTTCATTTTTTGATGATTTGAAAATACTGTTTATGGCGTATAACAGGTTACCCCCCGTTTCGAAATTAGTCCTGATATATATGAAGTTTTTCCTTTTTGAAATATCCTGATTGTTAAAGGTAAGGGAGTACCTTAAACCAGCCACCATATGGTTGGTATATTGGTTTTTTAACCTTTTGTCGGTAGTCATCTGCAGAAGAACGGCAAAGGCTGAATCAGGGAATACTTTGACCAAAGCAATTTCTGCAGGATTAAGCACATGCTTTAGCTTTTCGTTCTGTATCCAGGTATACCCAAAAGATATATTGGAAATATGACGGTCGTAGTCCTGCTGATGCTGAAAATTGTACCCAAGCGTGATCACAGTCTTGGGTTTGAAATGCTTGGGGAGGGTTTCCGGACGGATGGGGATCAGGAACTGAGGAAAGGTCAGACTGGTATTGATCCCAAGCTCAATGGTGTTGAAAAACGGACTCGATTCCCCGGAAGTGGAACTGACTGCTTGAGCCTGAGCTGAAAAACTGAGGTTAACCCTGAACAACTGAGCCCCTCGGAAAACATTTCTGTTTTGATATCCCAGTCCAAGCTGAATACCCAACGCTCCGCCTGAATTGGTCCCATCTGTGGTGATGGAGAATGACTGGGAAGGTGAATTGGCCAGATGAATTTTTGCATCCACAAGATCATTGTACGATGTTCTTGACTGTGATGGGTTGCGATTTTCTTCAAATTGTATATTGATATATTTAAAAACCTGAAGACTTGCCAGTTGGGAATAAGTCTGGTTGACATCCAGCAGATTGTAATAGGAACCCGGACTAAAAAAAATCGACTGGGCAATGGTCCTTTGCTTGACTTTTGAACGATTTCGGGAAAGAAAGTGATAGGTGTTGGGAGCTTTGTTCCTGTCTTCATTTTCATACACCCTCAGCAGGGTGTCATATTTTCCGGTATCGGACTGCAGATGATCAAAATCAGTATAAATATAAATATGATCTACAATATACCTTTTATGCCGTGATTCTACAACGGTAGCAAAATTTTCCATGGAAGGAACAACCGGATTCGTGATTTCAAGGGTGATGTCCATTTGCCTCGATTGCAGCGAACTATCTACCCGGTAGGCAATATAGCTGTTGGTGAACCTGAAAAACCCCTGGTTCATCAAATTATTGGTAATCCTCGTCCGCTCATCATCAAGCAGATAAGAATCGAAATTACTTCCTCTTTTAATCAGGCATTTTGTCGTGTCCTTATAAACAAATGCAGCCAGTTGGGTATCCGGAATGGAATACATGAAATTCCTAATGGTATAGGGGCGTGAGGCCTCTATGATATAATAAACCTTGGCTTTTTTATCATGGTAAACAATGGAATCATTTATGCGGGATTGAAAATACCCTTTATTGGAAAGGTAAATACCCATTTGTTTAAGACTCACGGAGACCAGGGTGGTATCCAGAATGACAGGGGCCGATCCGACCTTGGTCCTTAACCATTTTTTAAATTTTGTGTCTTTCCCCTTAGTCCCCCAATTGTAGATCATGATATTGGTACGGAAAAGTCCGAACAACTTTTTGTTGGGTTTTTGCTGCAGATAACCACTCAAATCGTCAGACGTTATTTTTTTTACATTGATCTTGAAATGATTTTTTGTCAGGAGATGATCTTTCTCAGGAATGTTTTTTGTCACATTGCAGCCCGCGAAAATTCCTATGAATAGGATAAACATTAATCCGGATTTATGTTTCAGGCTCAAGGCAAGTGGAATAAAGGTGAGGAACAAAGTTAGAAAATTACCGGGGTAGAGGGATAATTTTCAAAAAAATTGTATATTTGATAGGTATGTCAAATGATCATTGTCCGTTATGAGGAAAGGAAAAGAGGAATCCAAGGCTGACTGGAGTGAGGTGACAAGTCAGTTAAATGAAATAAAAACCCGGTATCAAAGCCTGTATGAGAATTCCCTTGTTGGAATCGGCCTGGCCACACCCGATGGCCAGATTATCGAATCTAATGAAGCTTTTGCTGATATGCTGGGTTATACTCTGACCGAAATTAAAAGCATGAATTCAGGCAGTTTCTACAAAAACCCTGATGATCGTGAAACCATCATGAAAATCCTGGCCTGTGATCAACATGTCCGTAATTTCGAAACGATACTGGTTTCAAAAAACCAGGAACAATTAAATGTTTTGCTGAATATATCCTTGGTCAATATTGACCAGAAAACCTATTTTCAAACAAGTTGTTTAAATATTTCAGATAGAAAACAGAGTGAAGAAAAACTGAGAATGAGTGAGGAAAAATACCGCACTTTATTTAATAATTCAGCAATCGCAATCGGAATACGTAAAGCAGATGGTAGTTATGTTGAGTTTAATGAATCCTATAGCAAAATGCTGGGCTATAGTGCCGAAGCGTTAAAAGTGATGAAAACCATTGATATAACCCATCCCGATGACATTGAAATATCGAAAACAAACATGAAAATGGTTGCAGAGGGCCGGTTACCGATGTCTGTTTACGAGAAACGTTATATTCATAAGGATGGTCATGTGATCTGGGGGAGTGTTTGTATTCAGCCATTAAGAGATATTCAAAATAACATCACGGCTTTATTGGGATCCGTGATTGACATTACCGAACGAAAAAAAAACGAACAGGCATTATTTGAAAGTGAAGAACGTTTCCGTGCGCTGCATAACGCTTCATTTGGAGGAATAGCCATCCACGACAAGGGGGTCATCATTGACTGTAATCAGGGACTCGCGGATATGACAGGTTATGCCATGGATGAACTGAAAGGAATGAACGGACTGTTGCTGATTCCTGATCACACTCGTGAAAATGTTATCCAGATGATTCAAGCCGGCCATGAACAAGCTTACGAATCCATTTGTATAAGAAAGGATAAGCGAGAATTTCCTATCAGAATAGAAAGCCGTAACATCCCATATAGAGGAAAAACAGTAAGGGTGACAGAATTCAGGGATATCACTGAGCAGAAGAAATATGAAATGGAGATCAGGGAAAGCGATAAGATGAAAACAGCCTTTATACAGAACATCTCCCATGAAATTCGAACTCCGCTTAACAGTATTTTAGGTTTTGGAGAATTCTGGATGGAATCGGATCTCACCCCTGTAGAACGGATAAAGTATTTTAATTCGATTCAAAGGTCAAGCGATCGCCTGATGAATACCGTGAACGATTACATTGACATGGCCATGATCGTTTCGGGTACGATAAAAGTTAACTTTACTGATTTCAAACTGCTTTCGTCGATTTTTTACATTATTGATAAGGCAAGGTATCAATGTCTGGATAAACATCTGGAGTTTGATGCTGATTTTCCTGTCGAAAACGGAGATCTGATACTCCGGTCGGATGTTGATCTCCTTAGGAAAATCATTAGCGAACTGCTTGAGAATGCCATAAAATTTACCTCAAAAGGGAAGATCAGTATAGGTTGTCAGATCCTTGATAACCATTTGCTGTTTTGGGTAAAAGATACCGGCCAAGGCATCGCTGAGGATAAGGTTCAGAAGATTTTTGAAATATTTACACAGGAAGAAATGGCCATGACACGAGGTCATGAAGGCAGTGGACTGGGACTTTCCATTGTCAAAGGGTTAACAAGTTTGTTGAAGGGAGTGATCTGGGTGGAATCAGAAAAAAACAGGGGTTCAGCCTTCTATTTTAAGATTCCTTACCAAAAACTTAAACAGGAAGAAAATCCAGACTTGAAATGCACTGAAAATATTTCTGTTTTTTCAAAACCTTTAATACTCATAGCAGAAGATGATGAGTCAAATGTCGAGTATTTGGAAGTAGTGTTAAAAAAATCCGGTTTGGATTTTCTCCATGCTGCAGATGGAAAGGATGCCGTTGAGCAATGCACGAAAAACCGGGAAATAACCCTGGTTCTGATGGATATTAAAATGCCTGTCATGAATGGTCTGGAGGCTACGAGGAGGATCAAGGAATTCCGACCCGATCTTCCTGTAATTGCTCTAACTGCCTATGCCCAGATGGGAGATGAACAAATGATATTGGAGGCCGGTTGTGATGATTATTGCCCCAAACCCATCAGGCCGGAAGTATTGAAAAAGCTAATAAAAAAACATACCAAGGAGTAGCATTAGGAGGATTTGACCACCCTTCCGTCTTCCAGGACAATGATACGATGAGCTTTTTCAACTACCCTTTGATCATGGGTTGAAAAAATAAAGGTAATTCGTTCTTCATGGTTGAGTTTTTCCATGATTTCCAGAAGGTTTCTTGTTGCAACTGAATCAAGGTTGGCAGTGGGTTCATCGGCAAGAATAAACCTTGGATGCGAGGCCAGCGCACGGGCCACGGCCACACGTTGTTGCTGACCGCCTGAGAGTTTAGAAGGGCGGCTATGGATTCGCTCTCCCAGTCCGACGGCTTCAAGCAGATCCATTGCCCGCTTTTGACGTTTCATCCGGGGTATTTTTTGAAGATGCATGATAAATTCAACATTTTCGAGGGCAGTAAGGACGGGAATAAGGTTGTATGACTGGAATACGAATCCGATATGGTGTAACCTGAAGTTGATCAGTTTTCGGCTCCCGAGTTTGGTGATATCTTCCTCGCCAATCAGGATGCTTCCGCTGTCGGGTTTATCAAGTCCCCCAATCATGTTGAGCAAGGTGGTTTTTCCGGATCCTGAAGGCCCCACGATGGCAGTAAATTCCCCTTGTTCGAAGGAAAGGTCGATCCCGCTAAGGGCATGGACTTTCACCTCGGAATCCTGATAACTTTTACTAAGGTTTTTTATGGTTATGATGCTCATACGTCTGATTATTCGTTACGGATAGACTCAGCAGGCCTCAGCCGGAGCGCCCGCCTGGCAGGATAAATGGAAGCCAATATCCCGGTGGCAATGACCATCAGGCTTAGGTTGATAAAAAAGATCAGGTCAATGGAAGGGTAAAGGATGGGATTATAACCGATTTTTTCAAACCCCTCGGCCAGGGAACCCAGGTTGATCCCGGTATGTCTGGTATAAAATGTAATCATACTTCCAAGGATGATTCCGATGATACCACCGGTAAGGGATAGAAATACTGACTCAAGCATGATCAGGGTAAACACCCGCTGTTTATTCATGCCAATGGCTGTTAGCATGCCCAGTTCCCTGCTGCGCTCCAGAATCGCCATCAGCATGGTGTTAATAATACCGAAACCAAGAGCGAGCATAATGATTCCCATGAACAGGTACAGCCATAAATCCATGAAGTCACTCATCATGCCAAGCACGGGATCAATTTCTTTCCAGTTCTGCACTTGCAGGTTGGGGAAGAGCTTTTTTAACATCCCTTGGGTGGCCTCCGTCATCTTGGCATCCTTCATCCGGATAGCAATTTCATGACAGACTCTGGGATCGGCATTCAACAGGGGAAGGATATCTCTCTTGTCAACGAAAATATTCATTTCATCAAATACGGAGTTGCTGGTACGGTAGATACCGCATATTCTGAAAGCGCTGCCGGTAAGGTTTCCTTGCATGTCCTGAAAAGTGAGCACAAGCTTGGAATGGAGTTTTACTTTTAGCTTCTTCGCCAGGGCTTTTCCGATTACCACCGGAATACCCCTTGACGCTTCAAACCATTGACCACAGGAATCTGCAATCAGGGTGTGTATATCTGTGACCTGGCTTTCTTTTTGCGGATCAACGCCGGTCACCATTACCCCGCTGCTGGCATTGGCGCTGCCAGCCATAGATATAAATTTAATCCTTGCCGACCATGCCTGGATGCTACTGTTAGTATCGAGGATATTTTCAAGTCTTTCGAGATCTCCCTTGATGAAATATTGCACATCCTGGTCTTCAGCATATGCTTTGTGATGTATCTGGAGGTGTGACGTTTCCCTGCTTACGGCTTCCCTGACCCTTTGATCGGCAGTTCCTTTCATTACAGCCGATGAAAATATACCGCCCATCAAACCTAAAGCAATGGCCATGACCACCACGAAGCTGCGCATCTGGTTTCTCCATACATTTTTCCAGGCAATGATCCAGATCATATCTTTTGTTTAACGTCTGATGGCATTCATCACTTTAAGCTTCCTGATCCTCATGACAGGCAACAGCATTACCAGCACGAGGATGGCCAATACTACCAAGGATTGGGAGATAAAATAAGAGGTTTCCCATGCAGCAGGCATGATGGGTTCAAAACCCATTCTGATCGTCGTCTCAGCCATCTCTCCACTCAAAGGAATGGGGTGAATAAAAAAGTAGTAAATCAGTGGCAAGGCTGCCATTATTCCGCTGATCATACCAAGCAATCCAAGGAAAAGGGTCTCGGCAATAAGGATAACAATCAACTGACCTTTCTGCATCCCGATGGCTATCATCATACCGAATTCTCTCTGGCGTTCATTCAGCATCATCAGCATGGTTCCAAAGATACCGAAACCAACAATCATATATAAAATACCCAGCATGATGAGTCCCGAAGCGCTGTCGGCCCTGATCTGTTGTACCATATCCGGCATCATCTCATCCCAGGTCATCACTTCGTAGATCTGAGAATCTAGTTCCCGCTTCAGGGAGTTGGCGGTTGTAGCATAGGTATCAGGTTCTGTGACATTGAAAGCAATGGATGTAACCAATGAATCTGCGCTGAAAAGATTACGGGCTGAAGTCAGGCTGAGAAAGATCAGCCGGCTGTCGAGATCAGGAGAGGGAAAGCTGAGAATGCCTCTTACCGGAAAAACACCGGCAGCGCTGGATCCTCTATATCCCTGACCGATGATCACAAGGGTGTCACCGATATCAATACGCAAATACTTTGCCAATCGCTGTGAGACCAAAGCCCCGATATCATCTGCCACGAGGTAATGACCCTTCACCAGCTTTTTAGCCAGGGATGTCAGCCCGTTCTCAGATACCGGGTCAATCCCGTTGACCATCACCCCCTTTGTTTGCAAACCATAGGAAGCCAGCGCAAAGGATTCCAAACGGGCTGTATACCCGTCTGATCCGGGCAAAGTACTCAGGGTCTTTTCCAGTTCCGGGCGACAGATAAATCCATTGTTCAGGATCTGGTCAGCCCAGTAACCTTTGGCATGAAGCTGGAAATATCCCGAATAAGCATGCACGATGTTGTTTACCATCAGGTCATAACTGCCCAGTTGAAAGGCTCGCATAACCAGGGCGAACCAAATGGCAAAGAATACCGATGCTGCAGTGATCAATGTACGGCGTTTGTTACGCCAGAGGTTTCGCCAGGCAATACGGATCACCTCCATGATTATTTAAGATTTTTCATATTTTGTTGGGAGAAAAATGAATCATCAAGCGGAACATTGAATTTTGCACTCAGAATCCTGACAATGGTTTTCTGGCTTGGTTTATTTTCAGGGATGATCTCAAATCTTGTGGGGATCTTCCGATCATGCATCATCCGGATTTCGGAGAGGAGGTGAGTTTTGACTTTTGTGCCATCCTCGTCAAAGTATTCTGCCCTGAGCTCATAGTATTCAGTTTTACTGATCCAAAGAATGATCTTTCCCCAGACTACTGCGGCACCTTCCCTGGGGTCGAGCTGTATCCGGTAACAATCGTAGCCCGATACAATTTCACTCCCGATGATCCGGTGGGAATAATCCAAGACTACCGACGATTCTTTAAGGATATCATCATTGGTATAATCCGAACCCATCCAACCCTGCGACATCATCGAAGGGGGCAATTTGATCATGCGGTTGATGGTTGGGTTCCAGCTCCACATGTCATTTTTCAGCTTTAAAAAAGATTGTCCGCTTTCTTTAGCCGGTTCAGTGATCAGGGTCATGGAGAGATCCCGCCCTTTACCCCAACTCTTGAAAGAGACTGTTCGCTGCCAAGCCGGCCTGACGATCTTCATTTCCATCACGCTGATGCTCGTCAACCCCTGCATGAGGTCATCTGCCCGCTTGACGATCTCCCTGGCGTCCTGGGAAAATCCTGAAAATACAAAGTTGGTTATAGAAATAAATAAAAAAATGACAAAACGCATCTTTACTTTTTTAATATGAACTTTCGGTTAGAAACTCCACTTCACCCTTACTGCTCCCATTAGTGTCTGAAAATACACATCTTCCGTCTGGAGACCGCTTCCTTTAAAACGACCGTTAAAATACTGAAAAAACAGACTCAGATCAATATTTTGTTTCAGGCTGTAATTTAACGTCGGGCCGATATAATACCCTTTCAAATCAGGAAAGTACATACATCCAAGGGAGGCATCAAAAAGCGGGGTTATGGGATATGATCCCATCAGGAAGATATTCCATTCCGTGAAGGAAAGCATTTTTGGAGAAGCAGGAGCCTGGTAAATCAGCATGATGTTTTCAGGCTGATAACCCGCGGGAAGCTGGTTGTAGAACACCTGGAAAGTCAGCGCGATGGAATTGGAAAAGGTGTAGTCGGCCCCCACCGTGGCCAGCAAAACACCAGAAGTATCGCTGAAATTTTTTTTTGGTTGATAATAACTCAGTTCTCCGCGAAATGCAGCCTTACTGATATTCCCTGACCATCCAGCTCCAAACACATAATCCTGGTCATCCACCAGCCCGGCAAGGAAT
Organism: uncultured Prolixibacteraceae bacterium; assembly: GCA_964429135.1. GTDB lineage: Bacteria > Bacteroidota > Bacteroidia > Bacteroidales > FEN-979 > CAZSDU01. Next base: position 57,903 of record CAYSAU010000002.1, read on the forward strand.
TGGAAATCATAACTTCCTGCATTGAACCTTCCCAGTCCGGCCAGGGTGATTTTTCCCTGATGATTCCATTTCGAAGCAAGTTCCAGAACTGAAGTAGAGGTGGGATAATACTGTAAGCGGGCAGCATCGCTACCTGGTCTTTCGGGGTAATCCACATCGAAATAAGAATAAGTGTTGAAAATATCATTGGGGTTCCATACAATGGCCTGCCCCCAATTGATCCGCTGGCGACCGGCAGTCAGTTGAACTTTTCCTGCTGTAACCGAAATCCAGGCACGGTCAAATTGAGTAAGTAAGGCAAAGGAAGATCCCGAAACAATATCCCATGTCATGTTGACCAGGCCATTATCACTGAATAAAATTCCCTTATAAGCAGGATTGGTCATCAAGGATTGTCCGAAAAGAAAACGGTTACGCATCCCAATTCCCAGACTGAATACTTTACCGGGATCCCAGCGGAAATCAAGTCGGTTATTGATCTGGTTATCCAGTATCCAGGGATCTTTTATTTTACTGAACTGAAAAAGCTGCATATCATCAAGATAGCCCTTGAACTGCCAGGAACGGACTACACTGTCCTGAGCTGAGAGCCTTAACGGGCTGCCTAAGCAAAGCGCTAAGAATAGGATTAATGATGAAAAAGTCTTTGCATTCACCCGATAAAAATAGTGAGAATTTAGCTTCAGAAACATGGAAAATTTCATCCGGAGAAAATTGCGAAAAGCATTAGAAACCACTGGAATGTCTAAAGCTTGTGGGTTCTTCTTTGGCTGCCTCTTAGGATTCGTTATTGTCGCTGGTTATTCAGAACGGAGTTCCCACTGCATTTCAGTTTCATAGATTCCTGCTTGAGGGTTAGGTAAAATAAACAAGGGTTTCAGTTGCTATTTTCTGAAACCCTTTTTTTTACTGGTGGGAGCAACAGGATTCGAACCTGTGACCCCCTGCTTGTAAGGCAGGTGCTCTGAACCGGCTGAGCTATGCTCCCGAAATGAGGGTGCAAAGATAAAAATTAATTCTGATTCCAGTGTTTTATTTTGGGAGCAAACCAAAGAATTTTCGAAGTCCCCGATGAAATTTATGTATGCTTGTCACAGGTTCCGTCCACATCAGGATACATTCCTTAATCACGAGGTTCAATGGTTTGCCTTTCAGGTATTCTAGTACTTCCGGTGTTTCCGACGTTTGTTGTATCCATAGATGATCAATCCCTTTTTCCAGGGCGTCTTTAACCACCTGAAGCGTTTGTTTTTTTGGCGTAATGACCAAAAGGTTTCTGACATCGAGGGGGAGGGATGTCACGGAATGAAAACAGGGTTCCCCGTCCACCTGATCGGTATGCGGATTAATGGGATAAACCTGATAACCTTTTTCTTTTAATTCCTTGTAAACCGTATACCCCATTTTTTTAGGGTCACGGGAAACCCCGGCAATAGCTATCTTTCGGGCATCAAAGAATTGCTCTATGGCTTTTCTGCTTGTTTTCATAAATTCGGCTATGAATTGATTATTACTTGTGCGGCAAATTCTTTTGAGATATAATTATCATAATGCATACAAATTTCCTGAGCAAAGGCAACCCCCATTCCGATCATGGCTGCCCAATCAGGAAATTCCAGCTTGTCCAGTGGCTTCCTTTCAATGCCGCTGGCAAACAGATAATACAGTAATCCGGCATTAAAACCATCTCCGGCCCCAATGGTACTTAAGGGGCTGATGGTTTTGTTTTTAAATACATGATGCAAGCTTTCGGTAAATAATTCCACGGTATCACGGGTAGTATAGATCAAACGATGGCATCCTGCCTTTTTAACCTGACTGTATGCCTCCATTCCATGATGGGATCCGAAAATATTCAGGAAATCCTCATCTGATCCCCTCACCAGATCAGCCATGGAGATATTCTCAAGAAGAGCTGGTTTTAGAATCTTAAGATCAGCCATGTGAGGTGTTCTGAAATTTGGATCATATAGTATCGTGGCACCTATGTCTTTCCCTTTCAGAATAAAGGATCTGATTTTTTCTCTGATTCCCGGGCTAAGGGCATAAATGGATCCATAAGCGATCAGATCCTCAGTGCTGATTTCCGGGAATGAAATGTTGAGTCTTTCTGTCGGAAAATCCTTATAAAATGAATAGGAAGCATCTTGATCCTCATCTAGCATAGCCAGTGCCAGAGCAGTTTTCCCGAACTGATAACGATCAATATAACGAATGGACACCCCCTGACTTTGAAGAAACTGAGCGATCAGGTCACCGGCGGCATCAAGGCCGAAATCAGTAATCAGTTCCACAGGGACCTTACATAAACCCAGGGAAACGGAGGTGTTGAGCAAGGCCCCACCTGGTTTTGCAGCCATCACCTTACCGTCCTTAAATATGATATCAAGGAGGGATTCGCCGATACAATAAACACCCTGCTTCTTTTGCATAATGCTTCTGCCTTAATATTCTATTTCCAGCTCAAATTCGTCTTTCAGGGTCTTCAGGGCAGGGTTCTTACCCGCCATCTTTTCAAACTTTTCTTTATCCGTATAGGGTCTGATTTCTTTCCGTGATTCGGAGATTTTTGTCTGTAGCTGGATTTTATAGTTGTCAAGTCCTTTCCTGAGGTATTCCGTAAGTTCAGTTTTTTTCTGGTTCAGCTCTTCCTCCAGCAAAGTATTATCCAGGCTGAATTCAAGGATAAAATCTTCTTTGATGACCGGACGGTTCTTTCTCAGGGTGGCAAAAAGGTGAGGAGACTCCGTTTTCAGACTTTCCGCATATTCATCCCATTGATGATTCAACAGTTCCTGGGTAAAGGGCTGGGCAGATTGACGCATATCAGGCTGGTCTTCCCCGACCATGTTTTTTTCCTCAGGCGTTTTGGTTTTTTTAATTGAAACGGTTCCGGAATACTCCTTTTGAAGGTCTTTCATCCTTACGGTGGGAGAAGGGGGTGATGGGGTGAGGGGGGGAACTGGTGAGGGGGTGAACTGGTGATGGGGTGGCACTTTGACCTTATCATCTTGCGTTTTTGTGACTTTGTCACCCGTCAATCCTTTTACCTGGTCACGGATGGTGCACATTTGCATCAAAGCAATTTCAAGATGAAGATGTTTGTTATTGCTAACCTTGTAATTCAGGTCACAGCGGTTGTTAATATCAAGTGCTTTTAACAGAAAATCAACAGAACATTGAGCCGACTGTTCCTGGTATTTATTCCGGATGGATGGCGCGACTTCCAGTAATCTGGCCGTGGCCGTATCTTTAATGACCAGAAGATTCCGTAAATGTTCTCCGAAACCAATCAGGAAATGCTGGCCTTCAAATCCCTGATCAAGGATGTCATTAATGGTTAGCAGGGTGCCCTGAAGATCGCCCTCGAGAATAAAATCAGTGATCCTGAAGAAATAATCATAATCCAGGACATTCAGATTGTCAAGAACGGTTTGGTATGTCAGTTGATTGCCGGCAAAACTCACCAGCTGGTCGAATATTGAAAGGGCATCGCGCATGGCGCCGTCGGCTTTCTGAGCAATGATATGCAAGGCATTTTCCTCGGCCGTGATGTGCTCTTTCTCTGCTACAAACTGCAAATGGCCGGCAATATCCTCAACGGTGATCCGCTTGAAATCAAAGATTTGGCAACGAGAAAGAATGGTGGGCAGGATCTTGTGCTTTTCGGTGGTGGCAAGAATAAATTTGGTATAGGCTGGAGGCTCTTCAAGGGTCTTCAAAAACGCATTGAAAGCGGCTGCCGAAAGCATATGCACTTCATCGATGATATAGACCTTGTACTTCCCCATTTGCGGTGGAATGCGGACTTGATCCACCAGGGTACGGATATCGTCCACTGAATTGTTAGAGGCTCCGTCAAGTTCATAGATGTTAAAAGAAGCATTTTCATTAAATGACAAACATGAGGGGCAATGATCGCAGGCTTCCATGTTCTCTGAAAGTTGCTCGCAGTTAATGGTTTTAGCCAGAATACGGGCACAGGTCGTTTTTCCGACCCCACGGGGGCCGCAAAAAAGAAAGGCCTGGGCAAGCTGATTGTTTTTAATGGCATTTTTCAGCGTATTGGTAATGCTCTTCTGCCCCACAACCGTATCAAAAGTCTGGGGCCGGTATTTTCTGGCTGAAACAATAAAATTTTCCATGAATTTCAGGAGCTAATCAAAAAGATGATTCAAAAGTACGAAAGTTTTTCTTTTTTATGTACTTTGGCTGATTAAAGCCAAGATGATGCTGCTGATTTTTTCTTCCTCCCTGACTTCACGGATGCATTACATTTTTAATCTGCTGTTGGGAGAGATGCTGGGACTTGATTTCGCACTCACCGATAACCTGGATAAATTCAGGGAACATCCGGGACCAAAAATGATATACGGGAAAGAACCTTCCTCAGAAGAGCTTTTTCTTGAGGCTTCAGGTCTTTTATCCGAAACCGGTATCTATCCTCATGAAATAGAGACAGGGATGCTGGATGGTTTACCTGTTATTTTTTCTGTCTATGAGCCTTCTTCCATGCTGTCCTTTGACCCTTTTTCTGCTTCTTTTTATATGGTTTCCCGCTATGAAGAATACAACAAGCATAAAAAGGATAAATACGGCCGTTTCCAGATTACCGAAAGCATTGCCTGGAAGGGGAAATTTCTCTCCATGCCGATTGTTCACCTCTGGGCGGAAAAATTCCTGCAAAAAATTCAGGCTTGTTTTCCTGAATTGGGATCAAATTCTCCTGATTACCGTTTTGTTCCCACGATTGATATCGATCATTTTTTTGCCTATCGCGGAAGGGATTGGCAGCGAATCCTGGGAAGCACTATCCGTTCCCTTCTTCGCAGGAACTTTAAAGATATTCGATGGAGATTCAGAGTTCTTTCAGGAGCTGAAAAGGATCCATATGATGTTTATGATTATCTTATTGCCCTTCATCATAAGCTGAAGTTGCCAGCCCTGTATTTCGTTCTTTTTGCAAATTACGGGGGGCATGACAACAACATTTCCTTGAAAAACAAAAGGTTTCATCATATCCTTCGTGAACTGGATTCATATCAGGGAGTCGGCATTCACCCTTCCCTCTCATCCAACAAACACAAGGAGAAACTGGAACATGAAATACGCGGCTTATCCTGCTTGCTTGAACGCGAAATTCTGTTCAGCCGTCAGCATTTTCTTAAGATATCTTTCCCCAGGACCTATCATAACCTGATCAGGATGGGAATCCGCGATGACTATTCCATGGGTTATGCATCGCATTTGGGTTTTCGTGCAGGGATAGCCATCCCGTTTTATTTTTTTGATCTTCCGAAAAATAAAGCGACCTCTCTCCGTGTTCATCCGGTTACCCTCATGGATGTAACGTTGAATGATTATCTTCGTCTAAGTCCCGAAAAAAGCCTCAATGCCATTCGCCAAATGGTGACCATGGTAAAAGCCGTGAATGGAGAGTTTGTCAGCCTTTGGCACAATGAAAGTCTTTCGGAATTAGGACGTTGGAAAGGCTGGCGGATGGTTTACGAGGAAATGCTGAAGATGGCTGAAGAACCATAAACGGGATGATCCAATATGTAAAACAAAAACAGATTGATAAAGGCCGCTGGGATGATTGTGTCGCAAAAGCAGTCAATAGCAGGGTGTATGCGTTTTCCTGGTACCTCGACCGGGTTAGTCCGGGTTGGGAGGGACTGATTACCCATGATTACCAGTGTGTTTTTCCGCTGACACGGAAAGTTAAGGCAGGCATTCCATATCTTGCCCAGCCTTTTTTTGCCCAGCAACTGGGTTTATTCACTTCACTCCATCTCACTCCGTCCTTGGTGCAAGAATTTTTAGAAGCCATTCCAGGAAAATACCGCTTCATTGAGATTCATCTCAATGAAATGAATAAAGTTAATCCGGCGGACTTTCCTGTTCGTCCCCGACTGAATCACGAATTGGATCTGATCCGTGAATACCCTGATTTGTATTCCGGTTATAGCCAGAATACCCGCCGTAACCTTCGGAAAGCAGCAGAGAGAAATATCAGGATTGGACGAAAAACAGAGGCTGACGAGTTGATATCCCTGTTCAGAATCACTTTCGGGGACAAGGAAGGGAAACTGAAATTCAAACATTATGCCATGCTCCAGGAACTCATACAATACTGTACAGTGCAGGGGATGGGGCATATCCTGGGCGCTTATGATACAGAAGGTAGGTTGACGGCTTCAGCTTTTATTCTGAAAGCCGGTTCCAGACTATATTTCTTATTTGCCGCTTCCGCTCCTGAAGCCCGGGAAAACGGCGGAATGTTCCTGCTCCTGGATCACCTGATACGGACCTATGCCGGACAGGCAATGACGCTTGATTTTGAAGGAGGAAACGATCCCAATCTTGGCCGGTTTTATAAAAGTTTCGGGGCCTTGGAATGCTCCTACACCCTGTTGCAGATAAATCGTTTGCCCTGGTTTATCAATAAAGGAGTTAACTTTGTCAAAAAGTTCAGACATTCATTTAAGGTATAATCCATGGTAACGATCCTATCAGCCCAAAATTCAATCATCAATCAGTACATCGGAGAACTCAGGGATGTGGAAATACAGAAAGACAGCATGAGGTTCAGGTATAACCTGGAGCGCCTGGGTTCCTTGTTTGCTTATCATATCAGCATGGGAATGGTCTATGAAACCCGAGATGTGACTACGCCACTCGGTATCGCTAATGTTCCCATGCTTAAAGAGTATCCTGTGCTGGCCACCATTCTCAGGGCTGGTTTGCCTTTTCACCAGGGATTTCTGAATGTCTTTGACAGGTCGGAGAATGCTTTTATTTCAGCCTATCGCAAGCATCATAAAGACGGAAGTTTCACCATTGCCATTGAATATTCTTCCGTGACCGACATTGATGGTAAGATTGTCATTCTATCTGATCCGATGCTGGCAACCGGTTTATCCATGGTCAATGCTTACCGCGAACTGCTGACCAAGGGGAAACCGCGTTACACCCACTTTGCTTCTATCCTGGGGAGCGTGGAAGGTTTAAACTACCTGAAAAAACACCTGCCCCGTAAGGATGTCAGTATCTGGATCGGAGCCCTCGATGATGAAATGACCGCCCAATCTTATATCGTTCCCGGATTGGGGGATGCAGGAGATCTTGCTTTCGGGAAGAAACAATAAATTTCAGCTTATGAAAAACACCCTGGTTAAAGAAAATGTCAGGATATCCATCGACTCAATCCGTTCCCATCTTTTAAGGACCATACTCACGATCCTTATCATTGCCTTTGGCATTATGGCACTGGTAGGAATCCTTACCGCCACGGATTCTATCAAGCATTTCCTGACCCAGAATTTCTCCATGATGGGAGCCAACACATTCACCATCCGTAACCGTTCCATGAATGTTCATATCGGAAACCAGCAAAATGCCCAGAAAAGATATGAACCCATAACCTATAGTCAAGCCCAGGAGTTCAAAGAGCGATATACCTTCCCGGCTTATACTTCGGCATGGACCTGGGCTTCAGGGACGGCAACACTTAAATATGAATCCAATAAAACCAATCCGAACGTTAGGGTAATCGGGACCGATGATAATTATCTTATCACCTCGGGAGAGGAAATTGAAAAAGGAAGAAATTTCTCTTCCCATGAGGTTGTTTATGGCGCAAGCGCGGTCATCATTGGAGCAGAACTGGTTACTAACTTGTTTAAAAAGAAAGAAGATCCCATTGGTAGGATTATTACCATTGGTCCCGGAAAATATAAAGTGATAGGAGTTCTGAAATCAAAAGGATCCAGTGCGGGATTCAGTGGAGACCGAACCTGTTTTATCCCGCTGACCAACGTCCGGACCTCTTTTCCTCGCCCAAACATGTCGTTCAACATCAATATCATGGCCAAACGTACCGATCAGGTGGAAGCAGCCATCGGGGAAGCCACAGCCATTTTGAGAAACATCAGAAAAGTTGCGGTTGGACTGGAAGATACTTTCGAAATCACCAAAAGCGATAATATTGCAAAAATGCTGATTGAAAATATCAAATACGTCACCATGGCAGCAACATTGATCGGGCTGATCACCCTGGTAGGTGCTGCCATCGGATTGATGAACATCATGCTTGTTTCGGTGACGGAAAGAACAAGGGAGATCGGTATCCGAAAAGCCATTGGAGCCACCAAACGCGTGATTCGTAACCAGTTTCTGGTGGAGGCCATCGTAATCGGACAACTGGGAGGATTGCTGGGGATTTTTCTGGGTATTCTGATTGGAAATGTTATCTCTTTACTGATTGGCAGCGCTTTTATCATCCCCTGGGTCTGGATTATTACCGGCGTACTGTTATGCTTTGCAGTTGCCCTGGTGAGCGGAATAATTCCGGCAAGAAAAGCAGCTAACCTTGATCCCATCGAATCCCTCAGGTATGAATAAGATATGATGCCATGGATGTGAATAAAGTCATATCCATGCTCCGTAAAGAGTTTCCATATTCACCGACTTCAGGACAGGAAAGATTGCTTGGCGAATTGGCTGTTTTTCTGACCATTTCGTGGAAACAGGAAAATGCACTGTTCGTCTTGAAAGGCTATGCAGGCACAGGGAAAACGACCGTGGTCAGGGCTTTGGTCGATGTCCTTCCGCAGATGGGAAAAAAAATACAGCTGTTGGCTCCTACAGGCAGGGCGGCTAAAGTTCTGGCCAGTTATACCCAAAAACAAGCCAATACGATTCACCGTAAGATATATTTTGCAAGGACCAATAAAGAGGGTAGAATTGATCTGAAACTTCAGGTCAATTATCACAAACATACCCTCTTCATCGTGGATGAAGCTTCTATGATCCAGCATCTGACTTCATCCGATGGGTTGCTTTTCGGAGGTCGTAATCTCCTCGATGATCTTTTTCGTTATGTCCAGAGCGGGGAAAATTGCCGTCTTCTTTTTATTGGCGACACGGCACAGCTTCCTCCTGTCGGACTTGATTACAGTCCCGCCCTTGACCAAGCTTTCCTCCAGAAATCATATCACCTGAGCATTGACTCCTTTGAACTGACGGAGGTAGTCCGTCAGTCTCGGCAATCAGGAATTCTTTTAAATGCCACCCATATCCGTCAGCAACTCCTTAATCGGGAAATGAATTTCCCGGTTTTTTCCATAGCCAACTGCAAGGATGTCAGATGTATTTCCGCTTCAGACCTGGAGGAAATCCTGAATGATACCTATACCCGACTGGGAAAAGAAAATAATGTAGTCATATGCCGTTCCAATAAACGGGCAAACATTTTTAACCGGGAAATCAGGAAACGGATTCTGTTTTTTGAAGGAGAAATCTCAACCGGCGATTATCTGATGATAGTCAAGAACAACTATTTCTGGCTCCCGGAAAGTTCTTCTGCCGGATTTATAGCCAATGGAGATATCGTTGAAATTGTAAGGATCAGAAAGACAGAAGATATTTTTAGTTTTCATTTCGCCGATATCACCATCCGCTTTCTTGATTATCCTGAGGAAAAGGAACTGGACGTGAAAATTATCCTGGATACGCTCATGACGGAATCTGCCGCCCTCACCCAGGCTGAAAATAACCGGCTTTTTAATACGGTTATGGAAGATTACCAGGATATTCCTTCCCGTAAGGAAAGACTGGAAAAAGTCAAATCCAATCCTTTTTTCAATGCTTTACAGGTGAAATATGCCTATGCGCTGACCTGCCATAAAACCCAGGGAGGGCAATGGGATACTGTTTTTATCGATCAGGGATGGATGGCTGAAAACAGGATGAACGCGGATTACCTCAGGTGGTTATACACCGCGGTAACCCGCGCTACTAAAACATTATACCTCGTGAATTTTGAAGACAGGTTTTTCGATCATCCTACCAGCTCAGGAGGGTAATCCCTACATTCCATGGATAAATCTCCGGACCCTGGTTTTTCTGGAACATCTGAGTCAGGGAATAAGTCGCCCAGAGATTTAAATGTGACCAACCGACCCTCAAGGTAGCATCCAATTTAAAAGGTGAGAGGTGATAAGCTCCACGGGAACGAACCACTTTGTCGTTGACGTAATAAGACGCAACCCGGTTGCCTTTGCTGTCCACCAGATAATAGGTCTGATCCGTATTTTTATAAACCTGCTTGGTATAGGAACCTATCCTTACCCCTGCAATGACCCCCAGGGTGAAGTGGAAGCTGCTGATGTTCCTTCTGGCGTTGGTCTGGTATTCAAATAAAAGCGGCAGGTTCAGATAGGAAACAAACAGTTTGTTCCGCAACAGGTTGACATAATTCCCGTCCTGATCCTGTACTTTATATGCAACCAGCATGGAGGAATCTTTCAGCATGACATAATTATTTGTAAAATAATAATTACTGAACTGGAATCCGAGACCGGTAGTAAAGCCAAGATGATTTTTATACAGATTGGCATTGAATTCAAAGAAATTCAGGTTGACTACCAGGGAGCGTGCGGTATTCATGTTCAGGTAATCGTTTTTGGGGGAGAAATTCATGTTAAAATCAGGCGTCACATAACCATTGAAACCAAGATCCAGCCCTGCCCAATGACCATTGTATTTTTTCTTTTTCATAAATGGCCAGTTGCCGAAATTGACCGGATTCATCTTTTTTTTATTTACATAAATCACCAGGGAGTCTTCGCCGTGTTTTTCCATGCGTACCCCTTTCATGACCCATCGGGTGGAATCGCACTGAAAATGTTTATGATTTCCTCTTTTTCTTTCAGACTGTGCTTCAGCTCCACCTGAAATGACAAAGAGAAGTATAAATAGGATGAGAAATTTGACAGAATTTTTCATATTTTAAGTTTTTAAGTTAATAGATAAAAACAAAGACGAAAAAATCAATGAATAATTACAAAAATAAAAAATTATGAATCAAGCTTCAATACGGCAAGAAATGCTTTTTGAGGAACTTCTATATTTCCGATCTGCCGCATGCGCTTTTTCCCTTTTTTTTGTTTCTCAAGAAGCTTGCGCTTCCGGGTGATATCTCCTCCATAGCACTTGGCAGTAACATCTTTTCGCACGGCTTTCACGGTTTCGCGCGCAATGACCTTGGCGCCGATGGCAGCCTGTATGGCTACTTCATATTGCTGGCGGGGAATAAATTCCTTTAGTTTCAGGCAAAATCTTCTTCCGAAATCGTATGCATTGTTACGCGTGATCAGACAGGATAAGGCATCCACAATATCGCCATTGAGCAGGATGTCGAGCTTGACCAGATCGGCGGTCTGATAACCGGAAGGATAATAATCGAAAGAAGCATAACCCTTGGAAATGCTTTTCAGCCTGTCGTAAAAATCAAAGACGATCTCACCCAGGGGAAGCTCCACGGTCAGTTCGATACGGTCAGTAGTCAGGTAAACCTGGTTTTTCAGTAAGCCTCTTTTATCGATGCACAGGGTCATAATGGGACCGATATACTCTGATTTAGTGATGATATTGGCCGTGATGGTAGGTTCTTCAATATGATCAATATAGTTTGGTTCCGGTAAACCGGAAGGATTATAAACATCATTGACTTCCCCTTTGGTGGTATACACTTTATAGGACACGTTGGGAACCGTGGTGATGACATCCATATCAAATTCACGATCCAGTCTTTCCTGGACTATTTCCATATGTAACAGTCCCAGGAATCCACAACGGAAACCAAAACCAAGGGCAGCAGAAGCTTCGGGCTCGTAAGATAATGAGGCGTCATTTAGCTTCAGTTTATCCAGGGAGTCGCGCAATTCTTCATAATCATCGGCATCAGTCGGGTAAATCCCGGCAAATACCATAGGTTTGGCACCCCTGAAGCCTTCGATAACCTCCCGGGTTGGTCTTTCCACATGGGTGATGGTATCTCCGACCTGTACTTCCTTACTGGATTTGATACCGGAAATGATATATCCCACATTTCCCGTACCTACAACATCCCTTGCTTCCTGTTTTAAACGGAGAATTCCGATTTCATCAGCATGATAATCCATTCCTGTAGCCACAAATTTCACATGATCCCCTTTCTTGATAGATCCGTTGAAAATTCGATAATAGGCTACCACCCCACGAAAGGGGTTATAATGAGAGTCGAAGATGATGGCTTGAAGGGGGGCGTCAGCAGAACCTTTGGGACATGGAATTTTCAGGATTATTTCATGCAATAACTCTTTAATCCCATAACCGATTTTGGCACTTACTTCCAGGATTTCTTCTTTATCACAGCCCAGGAGATCAATGATCTGGTCTTTTACCTCTTCCACCATGGCATTCTCCATGTCGATTTTATTCAGAACAGGAATAATGGCCAGGTTGTGATCAATGGCCAGGTAGAGGTTGGAAATGGTTTGGGCCTGAATGCCCTGGGTAGCGTCAACTACCAGCAGGGCACCCTCACAGGCAGCAATGGCCCGGGATACTTCATAGGAAAAATCAACATGTCCAGGGGTATCGATCAGGTTCAGAATATAAGACTGCCCGTCCAGTTGAAAATCCATTTGGATAGCATGACTTTTTATGGTAATACCGCGTTCGCGTTCCAACTCCATATCATCCAGCACCTGTGCCTGAAAATCACGGGCGGAAACGGTATTGGTCATCTCCAACAGACGGTCGGCAAGCGTGGATTTCCCATGATCAATATGGGCAATGATACAAAAATTCCTGATGTTTTTCACGGGAGCAAAGATACGAATTCCGATGAGAAATGTTTCATTGAATACTATCTGAGAATCGTCACCGATCCTCTGAGGGTACGCAGAATCATTCCACTAAGGGTGATTTCCCAAACGTCGCATACATAAAAATAAACCCCGTCACTGCATCCCTGATGAGTGGTCATGTCTTTGCCGTCCCAGTTGATGTCAGGATCATGTGTTTCAAACACTGCTCTGCCCCAACGATCGAAAACTTTCAGGTGAATTTCATTGACTGAGGTATAAGGAAACGGTCTGAAGTAATCATTCTTTCCGTCATTGTTTGGGGTGAAAATATTGGGAAGACGGTAAGCTGGACAGGCATCGGAATTGATGCAAACCGTATTGCTGAAATCACTGATGTTTCCGACAGAATCAATGGCTTTGACAGCATAACACCCGACAACCGAATGTGCTGGCCTGTGGGTATAGCTGGTATCCCGGGGATCCGGAATGGAGTCGATCAGCTGCCATTCGGTCTGGGGCAGAAGGGTATAATAGATATAATATTTGGCTATGTCTGAGGGACAGGTATCTCCCGGCATGATCCATGAAAGAACATTGGAAGACTGGTCACAATCCGTGTTGATGCTTAGAAGTGGTGGGCAGGGAGGAACATTGTCCACGGGAATCCCACAGGTTTGCTGAGAATAGTTAACAATGGGATCCACGAAACCTGATGCAGAGTAATGTCCAATGCTTTTTACCCGATAGCAGTACTCGAGGCCATTAATCAGGTTTTTATCCGAGTAGGAAGGCGCCTCGGAATAACCCACAGAATCGAAGGCGGTTTCAGGAGGAGAGTTGCGATAAATGACAAATCTGTAATTAGACCAGGGAACCTCATTCGACCAGTTTAGGTCAATACGTTTATCAGTAGGTGCTAGGGTCAGAAACATGGAATGGGCAGGTTGTGAGGATCCGATCAGAAAACGATTGCCGGGTGTCACATTATAGAGATCCACCCTGTAGCTGAATTCAAAATCCAAAGTATTCAGTGATTGGTTATTGTATATGGTGTCGTTCAGGTTGCTCAGAGAATCGATCAGAAGGTATTGACCGGGAACATCCGACCTTGAACGCGCCAGTATATACCGATAAGGACCCGGAGCCTGAAGGGTGTCGATCTTTGTCGGCTTCGACCAGGCAATATAGATTTTCCCATCGCTGATCCGGGTGGTAGTAATGCTGACATTGGTCAGGATGGGAACATCTTTATTCAGGGTTGCGCAGGCTTCATTCGAAGCATAACTCTCTGCTTTATCCGGATAGATGGCAACCAGGAGGTAACAGTATTTTACCCCACGCATCAGGCCGTTACCTTTGTTGTCGTCCAGATAAGTTGTTTTGTTGATATCGGATATTTCATCAATTTTTGTATAACCCAGATAGGGTGGAACACCGGTTTGACAATATCCGGGTAAATAACCCGTGGAATCTGACTTACGGAAAACCTGATAACCGATTGCATTCGGACAGGTATAATGATCCCAGTTCAGTGTAATGGTATTCCCGAAAGGGGTTGCCGTAAGGTTTTCCGGAGCGGGTCCGACGACCAGGATTTTAACTACACGTATATTAACCAATTGCACCGGACTACCGTTGTCAATGGCTTTAAAATATTGCTGGTAGGATTTTTTCTGAACATGCTCGCAGAGGGTGGCCCAGCGAAAAATCGTCTGAGTGTGACCACTGCCAACTGCGGGGTCGGGATCCAGGAAAGCCGGACTGTTCGCGACCATCATCGGGCCACCGGTGCCCGTTAGGGTGACTTTGTTACTGTCAGGGTCCCAGGCTTTGACATTGAACCTGAGGGTCAATCCAGCTTCAATACAAGTGTCATTCACCGGATCAATCACAGGCGGACGATTGTTGCATGCTACAACGATAACCTGCATATCCCTGAGTACGCTGCCGATCTTCACTCCATTCCTCCATTCTTCGATCAGAATGGCAATATTGTATTCTCCTTGCTGGGGAGGACTGTCCCATACAAGATCACCCGTAATGGAATCAAGTTTGAAAATATGCGTGGCCGGTGGAAAGGTATAACCCTGAATGATCAATCCCTGTGCCCCCCTGCAAGGCACAAGCCGGTATGATAGACTATCCCCGTCTGCATCGTAGGCGCCGGGATTATGATAAAAAGGTTGATTGACGCAACCGTTGTCGATAGGGGGAAGTAGTAGTACAGGAGAGTTATTGTAGCCCATGAAAGGATTTATCGTAATTTCAGTATAGATAAATAAAGGGGTGTTGATGGAATTGGGAATATTCAGAATCCCCCCGTTACGGTTCGGATCTTCACACGACATGATATAAGTGGATGGCCCCGGGAAAGTGTGGGTGCCGATATACCGGTTATAACTGATATCATTCGGAAGATACTTGATTTCAACCCTTGGAATGGAACTTTCCGTTCCATCACCCCAGTTGATCAGGAGAAAATCACGATAGGCATTGGCAGGACTTGGGGTAAAAGTATAAGAAATCAGGGTTACCTCATAGGTTAAACCGGAGAGATGACGGTACGTTATTTCAGCAGCACGCTGATGGGTGGCGAAAAGCAATAGGGGAAAGGTGATCAGGGAAAAGGGAAGAAGAATAATGAAATACCGGAATACTCGCTTAGCCATAGACAAGTCAATTCATCTGAATCCACCCTCAAAATTAATAATTTTCCCCGGCCGTGACAGAAGAAATGGCATTATTTCAACTCAATCTAAATTTTAAACTAAATTTGTGCTCAATTTGACAATAGATCATATTTTATGTATCAACAGGATCCGGCAAAAGAAAGAAAGGAAATACTAAGGCGATACCGGAATCTGCTTTATATATGGAAGCCTGCAAATCCTGAAGACAAAGCCCAGGTCAAAAAAGCTTTTAAGCTGGCATTGGATGCCCATAAAGACATGCGGCGAAAAAGCGGGGAGCCTTATATTTATCATCCTCTGAGTGTGGCGACCATTGCCGTTGGCGAGATTGGGCTGGGAACAACTTCCATCATCTGTGCCCTGCTTCATGATGTGGTTGAGGATACGGAATATTCCATCGAGGATATCCGTGGCCTCTTCGGAGATAAAGTGGCTTCTATTATTGATGGACTGACAAAGATCAAAGGGATCTTCGACCAGCATACTTCTTCCGTACATGTCGAAAATTTTAAAAAAATACTGCTTACTCTCTCGGATGATGTCAGGGTCATCTTAATTAAACTGGCCGACCGTCTGCATAATATGAGAACCCTTGATGCACTCCTGCCCGAGAAACAACTGAAAGTTTCTTCCGAAACGGTTTATCTATATGCCCCCCTCGCTCACCGTCTGGGCTTACATGCCATCAAAAGCGAACTGGAAGATCTTTCCCTGAAGTACACCGATCCTGAAGTGTATGAGACCATTTCAAGGAAATTGAAAGAATCAGAAAGAGGCAGAACACGTTTTGTCAATAAGTTCATCTATCCCGTTAAAAAAGGGCTGGCAGAAAAAGGATTTAATTTCACTATCCGGGCCCGGGAAAAATCCATCGCCGCTATCTGGCAGAAAATGAAGAAAAAGGAAGTTCCCTTCGAAGAAGTCTATGATATCTTTGCTATCCGGATAGTAATCGATACCCCTATGGATATGGAAAAATCAGACTGCTGGAAAGTGTATTCCCTGATTACTGATCATTACCGTCCCAATATGGACCGACTGCGCGACTGGATTTCCATCCCGAAAGCCAATGGATATGAAGCTTTGCATACCACCGTGATGAGCCATACCGGCCAATGGGTGGAGATCCAGATCCGTTCAAAAAGAATGGACGAGATTGCTGAAAAAGGATATGCTGCCCATTGGAAATACAAGGAGTCGATGAACATCAACAGCCAACTGGATAACTGGCTTGATCGTATTAAGGAAATGATCGAAAGCCCGGATGCGGATACCCTTTCCTTTATTGATGATGTCAAAGGATATTTTTTCCTTGAAGAAATATCTATCTTTACCCCACAGGGTGAGCTGAGAACCCTTCCTGCCAACTCCTGTGTGCTCGACTTTGCCTATGCCATTCACTCTGAAATCGGGAATACCTGCATCGGCGCCAAAGTCGATAAAAAACTGGCCCCGATTAACTATATCCTGAAGAACGGACAGCAGATCGAGATCATCACTTCAAAAAAACAAAACCCTAAAGAAGAATGGTTGAATTATGTCGTGACAACCAGGGCTAAATCAAGCATCAAACTCGCTGTCAGGGAGGGGAAAAAGAAATTTTTTAAAACCGGGAAAGAGAAACTTGAAAAATGGTTCCTGCAAATGGGGGTTGAATTTAACCACGAAAACATAAAAAAATTCCTTTTTGCAGCCAATTTAAGCAGCCTGGTAGATCTCTATTATGCAGTTGCCCAGGATAAATTGGGGATCAAAGATGTGAAAATCTTTGCCGCGTCTCACTTCAGGAACGGATGGCTGAACTATATCAGTACAAGTAACGACAAACGCTCGAAGGTTAAAACATCAGGAGTAAACAAACGTACAAAAACCAGACGGGAAGATACACCCGGCTTCGAGCTTGCCAACTGCTGTAACCCTATTCCCGGGGATGAGGTCATCGGACTGATCTCATCCAGTCATTCCCGCCCCCAGATCCACCGGAAAAATTGTCCCAGGGCACAGGAATTGATCACCATGTATGGTAATAAGGTAACCGAAGTCGATTGGTCCGACAAAACCTTGTTATCTTTCCGGACAAGGATCCGGATTACCGGAATGGACCGTCAGGGTTTGATCAATGAGATCACCAGGATCATTTCCAATGAGCTGAACCTGAATATTGAATCCTTTCACCTCGATGCCCATGACGGATTGACCGAAGGGGAAATTATTCTTTTTGTCAGAGACCGATATAAACTCAACGATCTTCTGCAGGAATTGAAAGCAGTTGACGGGATAACCAATGTGATTCGGGTGGATTCAAATTAATTTTTTATTTTTATTTGTTCTAAATAGGTATTAATTTTATATCTTTATACAAAAATTCCGGAAATGATAAAGAAATCAACGGACGAAGCCACTGAAAATGTCAGAAACCTGTTTACTGATTATCTTGAACACCATGGGCACCGCAAAACCCCAGAGAGATATACCATCCTTAAAGAGATCTTTGCCACGGATGGTCATTTTGATATAGAAACGCTATATATCAGAATGAAAACCCATAAATACCGTGTTAGCCGTGCAACCCTGTACAATACCATTGAACTGCTGCTCGACTGTGGATTGGTGACTAAGCATCAGTTCGGAACAAATTATGCACAGTATGAAAAATCAGCTTTGTTCAAACAGCATGATCATTTTATTTTTGAGGATACCGGAGAAGTTCTTGAGTTTTATGATCCCCTTGTGGAGGAAATTAAAACCAAGATTGAACAGCAATTCGGCGTTGATGTAACCCATTACGCGCTTACATTTTACGGTAAGACAAAATCTAAAAAATAAATTCTATCTGCATGAAGCTTGATGTTATACTGGGTTTGCAATGGGGAGATGAAGGGAAAGGAAAAATTGTTGACGTCTTTACTCCTCATTATCAAATCATTGCCCGTTTTCAGGGTGGTCCGAATGCTGGTCACACCATAGCATTTGGAGGAAAAAAATTTGTTCTTCATACGATTCCTTCCGGGATATTTCATCCTGAAACACTGAATGTGATTGGCAATGGGGTTATCATCGACCCGTATATTCTTTTTAAGGAAATTAGAACCCTGAAGGAATCGGGCATAAATCCTGAGCATAACCTGCTGATCTCCAAAAGGGCCCACCTCATCCTTCCGACCCATCGTTTGCTGGATGCAGCCAGTGAGTCGGCAAAAGGAAATGATAAGATCGGTTCTACCCTGAAAGGAATCGGACCTGCCTATACCGATAAATATGCCCGAAACGGAATCAGGGTCGGGAACATCAGGGAAAAGGATTTTGACAAGCGGTATCAACAACTTAAGGAGATTCACATGAACCTTCTTGATTCCTGCAAATCAGATGTATCCCGCTTTTTATTTGACGGTTTTTCTCTGTCTGAATATGAGAAATTGTGGTTTGAATCGATTGAAAAGATGCGCAGTTTGCAGTTGATCGACAGTGAAATATTTCTTAATCAATGCCTGGATGATGGCCTGTCTATGCTTGCAGAAGGGGCTCAGGGAACCATGCTCGATGTGGATTTCGGATCTTATCCCTTTGTGACATCCTCCAATACTATCACGGCTGGGGCCTGTTCAGGACTGGGCATTGCTCCCCATCGAATTGGTAAAGTTTTCGGTATTTTTAAAGCCTATTGTACCCGTGTGGGCAGCGGCCCATTTCCAACAGAGTTGATGGATATTCATGGAGAAAACCTGCGCAAGGGAGGCCATGAGTTTGGTTCCACAACCGGTCGCCCACGTCGTTGTGGATGGCTTGACCTTCCGGCTTTAAAATATGCCGTGATGCTTAATGGAGTAAATAGCCTGATCATGATGAAAGCAGATGTGCTTAACCCATTCCCAGAGATCAGGATTTGTACGAAATATCGGCTTGGAGAGCAAATGCTGGAAAATGTCTCTTATGACCTCAGTCAGGAAAAATTGCTTCCGGTCTATCAGACGATGCAGGGGTGGAATGCTGATCTCGATGGGATACAAAGCATGAAGGATCTGCCTCAGGCATTGAAAGATTATATCTCGTTTATCGAAAAATCCCTGGAATTACCCATTGAAACGGTATCCATCGGCCCCGACCGCATCCAAACCCTAAACAGGTAAAAATTAAAGTTTGCGCTTGATTTCCACTTGTTCGTATCCTTCAACGATATCACCTACTTTAATGTCGTTGTAATTTTCGATATTCAGCCCGCATTCATAACCGGAGCTTACTTCTTTCACATCGTCTTTAAATCGTTTCAGCGATCCGAGCATACCGGTATAGACGACAATCCCATCACGGATGACACGTATTTTGGTGTTTCGGGTCACTTTCCCGTCCAGCACCATACAACCGGCGACAGAACCCACTTTTGTGATCTTGAACACTTCCCTGACTTCAATATTGCATAGAATTTTTTCTTCGATTTCAGGAGCAAGCATTCCTTCGATAGCCATTTTGATTTCTTCGATGGCTTGGTAAATAATGGAATACAGCCGGATATCGATCTGCTCCTGTTCAGCCAGTTTACGTGCCGAAACAGATGGCCTGACCTGGAATCCTACAATGACGGCATTGGATGCCGAAGCGAGCAGAACGTCAGATTCGGTGATGGCGCCCACGGATTTATGGATCACGTTGACCATGACTTCAGGGGTGGAAAGTTTCAGCAGGGAATCGGAAAGCGCTTCCACTGATCCATCCACGTCTCCCTTGACAATAATATTCAATTCCTTGAAATCTCCGATGGCAATACGTCTTCCGATTTCATCGAGGGTAATGTGCTTCTGTGTCCTTAATCCCTGTTCTCTCTGAAGCTGCAGACGTTTGGTGGCAATGGCTTTGGTTTCCTTTTCATCTAACATGATGTTAAAGGTATCGCCGGCCTGTGGAGCGCCATTTAACCCCAGCATCAACATAGGCTGGGAAGGGCCTGCTTCCCTGATCGGTTGGTTACGCTCATTGTACATGGCTTTCACTTTACCATAGGTGGCTCCTGCAAGAACCATATCCCCAATCCTCAGGGTGCCATTCTGTACCAGTAATTTGGCCACATAGCCCCGTCCTTTATCAAGCGATGACTCAATGACGGTTCCCAGCGCCAGTCGTTTGGGGTTGCCTTTCAGGGTTAGCATTTCAGCTTCGAGAAGAACTTTTTCAAGAAGAAGGTTGACATTGGTTCCCACTTTTGCTGAAATTTCCTGAGTCTGGTATTTGCCTCCCCATTCTTCCACCAGAATATTCATTTTCGACAGTTCCTCCCGGATTTTATCAGGATTGGCATTGGGCTTATCCATTTTATTATAGGCAAATACAATGGGGACCCCTGCCGCCAATGCATGGTTAATGGCTTCCTTGGTCTGAGGCATGACATTTTCATCTGCCGCAATGACGATGATAACCACATCAGTGATTTTTGCACCCCGTGCCCTCATGGCTGTAAAAGCCTCATGTCCGGGTGTATCGAGGAAAGTAATAGTCTTCCCGTTTTCGAGGGTTACTTCGTAAGCCCCGATATGCTGTGTTATCCCTCCTGCCTCACCGGCAACCACATTGGTGCTGCGGATAAAATCAAGCAACTTGGTTTTTCCATGGTCAACATGGCCCATCACCGTGACTATGGGTGGACGGTCAACAAGATCCTCAGCTTTATCCTGATCATCATGCATTTTAATGGCTTCCTGGACTTCCACACTCACAAATTCGACTTTGTAGCCAAATTCTTCAGCTACAAGAGTGAGGGTCTCAGCATCAAGGCGCTGGTTGATCGAAACAAACATCCCCAATGCCATACAGGTGGAAATGACCTCTGTGACCGGTACGTTGATCATGGAAGCCAGGTCA
This sequence comes from uncultured Prolixibacteraceae bacterium, assembly GCA_964429135.1. GTDB lineage: Bacteria > Bacteroidota > Bacteroidia > Bacteroidales > FEN-979 > CAZSDU01. The sequence goes on from CAYSAU010000002.1 coordinate 79,078, forward strand.
TTGGCAGTGACGAATTCCGTTACCTTGATGAAGCGTTTACCTTCCTCCACCCGTTCTGCTTCCTGGTGCATTTGCTGGCTGATCGCATCGCGTTTTGCCCGACGATATTTTGAGGCTTTTGATTTCCCGATAGGGCCAAGGCGAGCAAGGGTCTCTTTAATCTGCTTTTCAATGTCCTCAGAGGTGACTTCCGGTTTTTGAAGCTCTGGTTTCCCAAACTTCCTGTCTTTGAGCCTGGGTTTTGCAATATCCGATTTTACGGTTTCCGTCGTCTCGTCACTTCCACTGCTTCGCTTGATCCGCTTGCGTTTTTTCTTTTTTGATTTGAGGGCATCATCTGAGGAAGAAGCGACCGGTTGTTTCTTTTTCTCAAACTTCTTGGGTTCCGGCAATTTCATGGATCCGAGTATCGTCGGGCCTTCCAGTACAATTCTGGCGCGTGGCAGGAAATTATCTTCCACAATTTCAGCAACGGGAGTTTCGGGTATTATTTCCTCAGAAACCGCGGGAACAATGGGAAGATCAGCTTCAATGATCTCCGGTTCCGGTATTTCCATAAGCATTACAGGCTCTTCCTTGATAGGTTCAGGAATAATTTCTTCCACAATTTCCTTCTTGGCTTTTCCTTTTTTTGCCGGTTTCCTGGATAATGAATCAAGATCCATTTTCCCAAGGATCTTAATATCAGCCGCAATTTTAGTTTCTGCTTCTTTCTCGGTGATTTCAACTTGTTCAGCAGCTTCTTCTTTCTTCTCTTTGATTTTCTTCTTTACTGTATTTTCAGCAGCCTGAGTCAGGTCTATTTCTTTCAGTTCTTTTTCAGGTTCTTTATCAGCTTCTTTTTTAATTTCAGTCTCAAGGATAGGTTCCACGATGGGTTCCGGCTTGGGTTCCGGTTTTGGCTCGGGCTTCAGGGTTTCCTGGACAGGGTCTTCCTTTGTTTTTTTCGGCGGTTCTGCTTTCTTCTTTTCAAAGTCTATGGAGACATTTTTGATGAAAAGATCATCCAATTCCTTCTCACGGTCTTTACTGGCAATTTTTTTATCTTCAATGGTAATGGTCTCATGCGTGGCAAACTGTAGGCCTATTTTCTTAGCCTCTTCCTTGACATGCTTTTCTGAAGAAAATTCTTTCGACAACAGGGCATACATCTCCTGTGTCAACTTGGCATTGGGATCCCTGTCGATGGCAATTCCTTTCTTGGAAAGGAATTCCACCACCGTGTTGATCCCGATGTTGAATTCCCTTGCGGCTTTGCTTAGCCTGGTTGTTGTTACGCCTTCACTCATGCGGTAAAATTAATATTTTTTATTCAAACTCGGCCTTTAATATGCGGACGACTTCATTGATTGTTTCTTCTTCCAGGTCGGTTCGGTTGACCAGTTCAGCAGTATCGAGGTCGAGTATGCTCTTTGCAGTATCGCAACCGATGGCTTTAAATTCATCAATGATCCATTGATCGATTTCATCCGAAAATTCCTGAAGATCGACATCTTCATTGTCGACATCAGTATCACGGTATACATCAATTTCAAATCCGGTAAGCTTTCCGGCCAGTTTGATGTTAAACCCGCCTTTTCCAATGGCCAGCGAAACCTGGTCAGGTTTCATATAGACATCGGCCTTTTTGGTTGTGTCGTCAATGACGATAGAGGAAACTTTAGCTGGACTAAGGGCACGCTGGATAAAAAGAGATGGATTGGTGGTATAATTGATGACATCGATGTTTTCGTTTTTTAATTCCCTTACGATCCCGTGGATACGCGACCCTTTCATTCCGACACAGGCGCCGACCGGATCAATGCGATCATCATAAGATTCAACGGCTATCTTTGCCCTCTCACCCGGTACCCTGACAATTTTTTTGATGCTGATCAACCCGTCAAAAACCTCAGGTACCTCAGCTTCGAAAAGACGTTCAAGGAAAGCTTCAGAGGTGCGGGAAAGGATGATCATGGGGTTGTTGTTTTTCATCTCCACTTTCAGTATCACTGCACGGATGGAATCACCCTTACGGTAAAAATCGCTTGGGATCTGCTCGGATTTTGGGAGGATGAGTTCAATACCTTCGTCATCCAACACCAGAATTTCTTTTTTCCATACCTGGTAAACTTCACCGGCGACAATTTCCCCGATTTTTTCCTTGTATTTTAAATAAATGTTGTTCTTTTCATACTCCTGAATTTTGGATATCAGGTTCTGCCGGATAGATAGGATTTCCCTGCGTCCAAAACTTAACAACTTGATCTCTTCAGAAAATTCCTCTCCGACCTCAAAATCAGGTTCAGTCTTAATGGCTTCTGAAAAGGCGATCTGGGTGTTTTCATCTTCCACGGCACCGTCTTCCACAATGGTCCGCGAACGCCAGATCTCAAGATCGCCCTTGTCGATGTTCACGATGATATCAAAATTATCTGAGGATCCAAACCGCTTGGTCAACATATGCTTAAATACATCTTCGAGAATACGCATCATGGTTTCCCTGTCGATGTTCTTGAATTCTTTGAATTCGGAAAAGGTTTCAACTAAATTGAGCTGTTCCATTGCTAATTGATTTGTTTTTTAAATGTGATCACTTTTTTTGCCGTTCTGATCTCGTCAAAGGGCAGGGTTGTTTTTTTTATGTCAATTTCTTTTTTAGATATTTTTGTTTTCTGTTCAATGACTATTCCCAGTTCATTTACTTTGATCAGTTTACCATTCAGCTTTTGTCCTCCATTCATAACGATATCGAGGGGTTTCCCGATCAAATTCCGGTATTGCCTCATGACTTTTAACGGGCGGTCAAGCCCTGCAGAAGAAACGGTCAGTTCGAAATCTTCTTTTTCTCGATCCAATGACTGCTCCAGGTGTCGGCTGAGCTCTCTGCAATCCTCAATGGATATGGCTGTATCCGCATCAATGAAGACGCTGATCACATGGATGGGTTTAATATATAATTCCACCAGGAATTTATCGCTACCTCTAAAAAAATCCTGAATGATTTTTTTTACCTGATCCTCAGTTATCATTTTTTTATCAATAAAAGAGGGGACTTTGTGTCCCCTCCAATCATACATACATAAAATCGTGGCAAATATACAATAGTTTTATCTGTTTACAAAATTATTTTCATCTTCGAATTCAGCTTCGGCAGGAAGCACAGGAGCTAAAGCTTTGATATCAATGATTGCTTCAGGCTTAGTTTCCTTGAAATCTACTTCTTCGAAGGTGGCTTCTTTTGGCGTTTCAGGAGCCAGGGCACGGATGAGGTTTAAGGGAAGGGAAATGGCTTCAAGCCCGTCAACTTCTCTGGAGGAAACTTCTTTTGCACATAATAAATGAATGTTGATGAGCATCAGTGCGGTGAGGATATAGGTTCTTGCTTTCATTGTTTTCTGTTTTTGCTTGTTTTGGTCATAAGACGGTCAGCCTGCCTGATTGTTACAAGGGAGACGATCAATAAGCTTGTGAAATCGATAAACAGGGGAAAATGATCGTGGAATGAAGCTGTCGCATGAAAAATATTATCGGGTTCAGCTTAATTTGAAATAGTCTGAGTAGATGTTTTTTAATAAGACGGAATTTTTTTTTATTTAAAATCTTCTATCTTTGTATACCATTGTGTTGTTTTATCTTTGCGATAATGATATTATGATCTGAAATTCAGTTGTTTATCTCGTTCAAGGAGTTTATACAAGTTTAGATAAATTACAAAAAAATGTAATAGTGTAGTAAATTTTTGTTTCATTAAAAACCAAATTCATTATGGAAAAGAAAGACGCAATGAAATCCATTACTTTTATTCTTTCGGGATCACTTCTGATGATCTTCAATGCTGTGGGAGATAATTGGCGTGCTGTACTGCTTGCCATATTCGGAATAATCCTGATGTTTATCGGTCTGGGTAAATTAAAAAAAGTTCTTGACAAAGCAGGGAAAAGTGCTGTTATGCTATTGATCATAGCACTTGTTATACATGCTTTGGGTTGCCTCTTTGCCCTCATTCCGCTTGTAGGGTCAAAAGTGGGAAGTATCTTTTTCCTCCTTGCCTTTCTTTCCCAACTGATCGGCTTTGTGCTTCTTCGGTCTTCGATTTCCATTGGTCAAAATGGAAAAACCGGGGTCATTCTGCTGATTGTTGCAATGCTCTTCGGGATCATTGCAAGTATTTTTGGAATTATACCTTTGATGGGTTTGATCAGTTCTATTTTTGCCTTAATTGCAATTATATTTGTATTTTTTGGCTGGCTCAAAATACAGGACGGACTTGGCGAGAGCATTAACTGATAAAAAAAGAGGGTGTCTGACAAAACAGGGGCACCCTCTTTTTTTCTGTTGACCCACCAGGATTCGAACCTGGGCCGAGAGAACCAAAATCTCTAGTGCTGCCGTTACACCATGGGTCAAATTGAAATACGAATGACGAATTAATTTTTACTCAAGTCAGAATTTAACCAACAAGAGTGTCGTTAATCTGCATTTGCGGGCGCAAAGTTAGCAATTATTTTCTTTTTCTATTTAAGGAGAGTAAAAAAAACCTATTCTACCTTGACAGTAAATTTGTACTTTCGTGCCATCATTTCCGATAAACAATATCTTATGAAGAAGTTTCAGAGCCTGAACAATATTTTCGGTTGGATCACCTTTCTTATTGCTTCAGCAGTTTACTTACTAACCATTGAACCCACGGCAAGCTGGTGGGATTGCGGAGAATATATCGCGACAGCGTTTAAACTCCAGGTAGGACATCCTCCCGGAGCTCCTTTGTTTCAGATGCTGGGACGGTTTTTCGCTCTGTTTGCCTTCGGGGATGTCAGCAGGGTGGCTATGATGGTGAACATCATGTCGGCACTGAGCAGCAGTTTTACCATCTTGTTTCTATTCTGGTCGATTTCCCTGCTTGCCAAGAAGATTATTGCACCTCAGGGAGACTTATCTCCGGGTCAGACCTACACCATTATTGCGGCCTCCCTCATCGGTTCTCTAGCCTATACTTTCACTGATTCTTTTTGGTTTTCTGCCGTCGAAGGGGAAGTTTATGCCATGTCTTCCTTCTTTACTGCCATATCTTTCTGGGCCATATTAAAATGGGAAAGCGTAGCCGATGAAAAACATGCCTATCGCTGGCTGGTGCTGATTGCATTCCTGATCGGGATTGCCATCGGGGTTCACCTGCTCAATCTGCTTGTTATTCCCGCGACCTGTATGGTTTATTACTTTAAAAAATATAAAACGACGAAATGGGGTTTGGTGATCACGTTTACCATTTCCATATTCATCCTTGCCTTTGTGATGTATATCATCATCCCCTGGGTGGTTAAACTTTCAGGTAATTTTGAATTGTTCTTTGTCAATGGATTAGGGTTACCCTTTAATACAGGTACGATAATTTATTTTTTACTGTTGATCGGCGGGATCATCTGGGGATTGCATTTTACCCGGAAAAAGGGGAAAATCATCGCCAATACTATAATTTTATCACTGTCATTTATCCTGATTGGATATTCTTCTTTTGTGATGCTGGTGATCCGTGCCAATGCAGATACGCCCATCAATGAAAATGCCCCCAAAGATGCCATCAGTCTGCTTTCCTATCTCAACCGTGAACAGTACGGGGATTTCCCGATTTTTCACGGACAGTATTACAATGCACCTATCGTGGACTATGAGGATGGCAATCCCGTATATCAGAAAGATGTCAAGGCTGGAAAATATGTGATCATCGACGACCGCAAAGGGACCATTCCCGTGTTTGATCCAAGATTCACAACCATCTTCCCCAGGATGTGGAGTAACCAGCGCAAGGGTTCTGCTGATTTTTACAAGCGATGGGGAGGAGATGGGGTTCCGGTTACCGTGACCAACCGCGACGGGGAGCAGGAAACACGTAACCGCCCGACTTTCGGAGAGAATCTGAAGTATTTTTTTACCTATCAGGTCGGATTTATGTATTTCCGTTATTTCATGTGGAATTTTGCAGGTCGTCAGAATGATGTCCAAGGCTTTGGCGGAATTGAAAATGGAAACTGGATTTCAGGCATACCCTTCCTAGATAAAGCAAGGCTGGGTCATCCCCAGACCCATCTTCCCGATCATATGCAAAATAGGGGGACGAATAAGTATTTTATGTTGCCATTGTTACTCGGTTTAATCGGTTTCTTTTTCCAGTTGAAGAAAGACAAAGAAGGAACCCTGGTGGTCGGATTGTTGTTTTTGATGACCGGACTGGCCATCACGGTTTATCTCAATCAGCAACCCTTCGAACCCCGTGAAAGAGATTATGCTTATGCCGCTTCTTTTTATGCCTTCTCGATCTGGATCGGCCTGGGCGTGATCGCACTCGTTCACTGGTTAAAGAAAAAGCTGAAGGAAAACCTTTCCATCGTCTTGGTTTTCGTTATCACCCTTGTTCTGGTGCCCGGTATCATGGCGATGGAAAACTGGGATGACCATGATCGCTCAGCTAAATATGCCTGCCGGGATTTTGCTGCCAACTACTTAAACTCCTGCGATCCTCAGGCTATTCTCTTTACCAATGGAGATAACGATACTTTCCCGCTTTGGTACGATCAGGAAGTCGAAGACATACGTACGGACGTCAGGGTGGTCAATCTAATGCTGGCTTCCGGTCCATGGTATATCGATCAGTTATATAAAAAAGCTTACCAATCTGAACCATTGCCGTTTACTCTTGAAAGAGAACAATACCGTCAGGGTTCTAATGACATTATTCCTTTTTATGATCGAAAAATAGAGGATTACGTTGAATTACAAGACCTTGTGGATTTCATCAAAAGCGACAATCCCCAGACTTTTCTCAGCCTCCAGAATGGCGAGAAAATCAAATATTTCCCATCTAAAAAAGTGAAACTTACGGTAGATTCTGCTGCTTGTGTAAAATACGGCATAGTACCGGAACATTTGAGGGGAAAGATGGTCAAAACCATCTATTGGACGATCAAAACCAATCAGTTGTACAAGAATGATATCATGTTGCTTGATATTATCGCATCCAGCAAATGGCAGCGTCCCCTGTATTTTGCAGCGCCTTCGAGTGTCAGCCATATTTTCAACGTGGATTCCTGCTTCCTGGTACAGGGATGGGTTTACAAATTCATGCCTGTGAAAGCAAATCCGAATGATTTTATACAGGGTATGGGCGGAGTGGACGCAATCACTTCCTATCATATCCTTATGAACAAATGTGCCTGGGGAAACCTGAATGATCCCCATGTCTATGTCGATCCTGAAAGCCTGAATAATTCGGTCAGGCCCAAGACGAATTTCATGCGTACGGCACAATCTCTGGTAGATCAGGGAAAACACAAAGAAGCAGTTGAGCTGTTAGATACTTATATCAAGTATTTTCCTGATTCAAAAGTACCTTTCGATATGTTCATGATCCCTTATGCCGATGTGTATTATAAAGCCGGCGCCAAGGATAAAGCCAATGAGCTTATCGAAAGGGTAGCTGATATATACAGCAGCAACCTTGATTTTTATTACTCCTTTGACGCCCGCAATAAACCCTATTTCGAACAGGATATTCAGACAGCCTTGGGTATGATCAGGCGTTTGTCAATGGTGGCAAGAGATCACAAACAAGATCAATTAGCAGCTAAAATGGATACCCTTTTTAATAAAAAAATTAAATTCTACCAATGATGCTGGGATTCATTACCTGGGAACCTTCTCCGGAAATATTCAGTATTGGCGGGTTTTCCGTCCGCTGGTACGGTTTGTTATTTGCTTCTTCATTTATCTTCGGGTATATTATCTTCCTGAGGTTTTTTAAAAAGGAAGGCATCCCGGTAAAATTGCTGGATGAACTGACCACTTATATGATCATTGGTACCATTTTAGGCGCCAGGCTGGGACATGTATTTTTTTACGAACCTGCCTGGTATCTTTCCCATCCTATTAAAATATTGGAGGTATGGGAAGGAGGACTGGCCAGTCATGGAGCTGCTGTCGGTATCATCATCGCGTTGTTGTTGTTTTCGCATTTTAAAAAGAAACCCTTCCTATGGGTGATGGACCGTATCGTGATCGTGGTCGCCCTTGCTGGTTTTTTTATCCGAATGGGCAACCTTATGAATTCCGAGATATATGGAAACGTGACCAGCCTGCCCTGGGGATTTTATTTTCCCCGTTCATTGAGTCCTGGCGAAATGATGCAACCCCATCATCCCACGCAGATTTATGAAGGATTATCCTATTTGCTGATCTTTTTTTTGCTGCGCTGGTATTATTATAAGGAAGACGGAAAACCCGTGTATGGCATGCTGTTCGGAATCTTCCTTGTCTTGGTTTTCGGTATGCGTTTTCTCATTGAATTTATCAAAGAACCTCAGGTGGATTTTGAACGCGGCATGTGCTTGAATATGGGGCAGTTACTATCAATTCCCTTCATCATAGCCGGTATCGTGTTTATGGTGTTTGCCCGCAGGAAGAAAACGCAATTATCAATCAACACCTGATCAATTTACTGAACGATCATTTTTCTTGTCATCATCAAGCCATTTTCCGAGGTGAATCTGAGCAGGTAGATACCCGGTCTGAGGGAATGTAATTGGGCGTGAATATTTCCCCATGCAATATGAGCAAACAGCGGGTAATTTTGATCTCATAGGATTGCCTGAATTCTTGCCTGCAGTGTTTTATAATCGTTACGGATCACCATTCCCGGAAAATTATTGCAGAGTTCCAGGGCATAAATAAGATCGAAATTTTCCTGGGGCATGGAGAAGAAGATCTTTTTCTCCATAAGATAGCGCGACAGGTATTCCTGTTCTGTCTGACCCGGAGTGGGGATAAAGATGGCCCTTCTTCCAAGGGTTACGATGTCCATGATACTAGAGTATCCGCTACGGCAAATGATGAGGTTGGATTTCATCATAAGCTGCTGCATGGCTGGTGTTTCCAAATGAGAAAAGACATGGATATGTTCATCTAAAACGTAAGCTTCGTTACTCTCGGTCACGCCTCTGACAACCACTGCCTGGAGGTTGATGTTCTTCAGCTGCTTCATGATTTTTTCCTCCAGCAGACTACGTTGGGGTTCAGGTCCGGAAAGCATGACCATCAGGTCGAAATAAATCGATTCAGAATCCAGGGTCGCTTGTATTGAAAAACGGGATAAAATCCCGATATAATGGGTATTTTTGGGTAGGGTTTCCGGATGGGAAAGATCTCCGGCCAGACCACGGTGAATTTCAAAGTCAGGAATCCAGCATTCCTGAAAATGCCGTAAATAATGATAATTGATTTTTCTGAACAGGGGGGAAAGGAATCCAAGGAAAGCGGGAAGCTGGATGTCGAGCTGGTGAGTGATGCAGATGCAAGGGATCTGTTTATGCCAGCATCCATAGCGGTTATCGGAGATTACCATTTCCGCCCCGGTTTCTTCCACTATTTTCTTCAATGCCAGGTGTTCCATTCTTACTCCTCTGAGCAGGGAGGGTCCCAGTTTCAGCATTCTAATCATCATGCTGGCATTACGGGCATATGTGATGCGGAAACCCGGGAAACGGATTATTTTATTTCCTGGAAATTCCCTGCATAAAAATGCATAAGGCCGTCCGTCTGCGGCAATGATCACCTCATGTCCCTGCTTCATCAGTAGATGTATGATGGGGACACAACGGGTAGCATGTCCGATACCCCAATCCAGCGGACAAACCAGGATTTTCTTCATGAGACTAATGTACAGCCATTTTGAGGCTTTTATCAAAAAAGTTATTCACAAGGGTATTACTTTTTTAACAATTTCAGATTAAGTGATGGAGGTGAAAGGTGAAAGGGTGATACAGTGACAAAATGAAAACGTGGAGAATCCCTTATTATATACGATCGGGCTTACTTTGATTCCCGGTGTGGGAGATGTTCTCGGGAAGAAACTGATCAGGCTTTTCGGTAGTGCAGAATCCGTTTTCCGTGAGCCGCGATGGCAGCTGAAAAAATTTCCAAGGATAGGCGAATTATTGGCCGGAGAAGTGAAAAAGAAAGAAATTTTGCTCATGGCGGAGAAGGAAATAAAATTTGTTGAACAATATGGCATTCAAACCCTTTTTTTTCTTGATCCCGCTTACCCCCAGCGTTTGAAAAACTGTATCGACAGTCCGGTATTGCTATATTATAAAGGATCTTCCAACCTTAATCCTCTGAAAACAATTGGTATCGTGGGGACAAGAAATGCCACTGAATATGGAAAAACCATCACCCGGAGGTTGGTGGAAGAACTCAAGGGACAACAACCCCTGGTGGTGAGCGGGCTGGCCTATGGCATCGACAGTTGTGCTCACCGTGCTGCCCTTGATCATAGCCTGGACACCCTGGCTGTGCTGGGTCATGGGATGGACAGGATTTATCCTATGGCAAACAAATCCCTGGCTGAACGCATGCTGAGTCATGGAGGCCTGATCACGGATTTTTTGCATGGAACCAAACCTGATCGGGAAAATTTCCCGCGCAGGAATCGTATCATAGCAGGTCTATCCGATGCCCTCGTGGTAGTAGAAGCAGCCAGGAAGGGCGGGGCGCTGATCACAGCCGATATTGCCAATTCGTATAACAGGGACGTGTTTGCCATACCCGGTCGTATCGGTGATGTTTATTCGGAGGGGTGCCACTATCTGATCCGGACCAACCGGGCGGCACTAATTCAAAAGGCTGACGATATTGAATATCTGATGGGTTGGAAAACAGAAAGGACGAAACCAGGGGCAGAACAGAAGAAAATATTCCTCGAAATGAGTCCTGAGGAAGAAAAAATTATTGGACTGATCAGTGAAAAGGGGAGCATTTTGATTGATGATATTGCCCGCTTATGTGAAATTCCGATGGGAAGAGTTTCTGCTGCCCTGCTAAACCTGGAATTTGAAGGAATTGTAAAATGCCTGCCAGGAAAGACCTATAGCTTATTGTAGCGATTCGGGATCGGCATAGGCTGCTCTCAAACCCAATATGAATACAATCACCGTGGCACCAAAAGCAAACAAACTTAACAACTTAAAGTCGTTGGTGAATAAACAAAAGTTGTACAGTCCATGAAAAAACGAAGCAACAAGCAAGCCCGTAAGAGAATAAATAACGCGTGTTTTAGTAAATTTCGACATTCCGATAAAAAATCCTAAAATGACTGCGAACATGATACTGGCCGGTACGGCAATCAATGCGTAGAGTGTAAAAGGGTAGAGTTTTTGCGTAAAGAATGGGTCGATAAAAAAACAGATCAGTCTTACCGTTACAAATCCAAGCGCTACCATGATGGAAAAAGTGATGACATGGATGGGTCTGGTGATTGCTTTTTTTGGCAGAATCATATACCTGAGGACAAGAAACTTGGAAAACTCACTGGTAAAACCGGAGATAACGAAAGAATAAAACAGCGTCCGTTTCAGACTGCGTAATTCCGTTAAACCAAGCATGTTGGAAAGAAGTTGTACTCCGATCAGAAGGATGACCATAATGGCCCCCCCAATATAGCTTTTGATCAATAGATTCCGGAAAGAAGGATCACATTTTCTCCTGAAATACCAATAAATACCCACTGCAATGATAGGTGCAAAAACAAGGGATATATAAGCAAATGTTCTCATCAGGCAGATGTTAAGGATTCTTTAACAATTTCTGAATAATTTTCTAATTTTACCGGATAAAGATATGACAATATCATGAATAAGCTACTTTTCATCAGAAAAAGTTTTCTTTAATTTTTCGTGCCATTGGAAGGAGTAGTCATTAAATCAACAGGTAATTCGGTCATGGTACGCTTCCCTGACGGAAGCCGGAAAGAATGCAAGCTTAAAGGCCAGTTCAGAATTCAAGGCATTAAACATACCAATCCGGTGGCCATTGGGGATCATGTTGAAGTTGAATGGCCGGCCGGAGACAGTCAGGGATCAATTATATCTATCAATCCCCGCAATAATTACATCATCCGGAAAGCGACTAAGTTGTCGAGCCAGTCACAGATTATCGCGGCCAATCTGGATCATGCCTTTCTGGTGGTTACTTTAGCCCAGCCGAGGACTTCCAATGGTTTTATTGATCGTTTTCTGGTCACGGCCGAAGGTTATCATATTCCGGCCAGCCTTATTTTCAATAAGATTGATATTTATGATCGGGAAAAAATACAACTGTTAAACCGCTATGCTGAAATCTATGAAAAAGCCGGTTATCCGATATACCGGGTGTCTGCCCTGACCGGAGAAAATGTATCCGTCATCCGGGATATACTGAAGAATAAAGTCAGTCTTTTCTCAGGTCATTCCGGTGCGGGAAAATCTGCTTTGATCACGGCCATTGAGCCTTCCCTTCGACTTAAAGTGGGGGATATTTCGAAGGCTCACCATAAGGGCAAACATACTACAACTTTTGCTGAAATGTTTGAATTATCACATGGGGGATTCATCATCGACACTCCTGGGATTAAAGAATTCCGCCTGATCAGTTTTGAAAAATCAGAGATCCCCAGGTGTTTCCCGGAAATGGATCGCCTGCTTCCCCTTTGCGGATACAACAACTGTACGCATATCCATGAACCCGCCTGTGCCGTGAAAAAAGCCCTGGCTAATGGAGAAATCAGTAGCTTGCGTTATAATAGTTACCTAAGCATGCTCAATGATCGCTAAACAACTGATAACAGATGCCGTTATTCCCTTGAAATCAATGGATACGGCCCAGAGTGCCCTCATCATGATGGATGAATTCAAAGTTTCACAGCTTCCCATTGTGGAGGAAAAGGAATTTCTGGGCATTATTTCCGATGCTGATATTTATTCCCTGAATGATCTGGATGAATCCATTGGTCATCATGTTCTTTCGCTGAACAGGGCATATGTTTATGAAGATCAGCATATCTTTGAGGTGATCAAAACTTTTTCCCTTTTGAAACTCAGCCTGCTGCCTGTACTGGATTCCAAAAATCATTACCTTGGGGTGATTACCCTACAGTCTGTTGTTCATGCGATGGCAAAAATGGCCGCCATTGAAAATCCCGGCGGTATCATTGTCCTGGAAATAAACAATAAAGACTACATGCTTGAGGAGATAGCGCATATCGTGGAATCCAATGATGCCAAAATACTGGGCTTATATATAACGGCACATCCGGATTCGACCAAGATGGAAATTAGTTTAAAAATCAACAGAATAGATATCGGAGGTGTATTGCAAACCTTTGCGCGTTACAATTACAGTGTTAAAGCTTCCTGGGCCTATGAAGATGCCTATCAGGAGGGAATTCAGGATCGCTTTGATTCCCTGATGAATTACCTGAATATCTGATCCATGAATCTGAATAAGCAAGCAGAATGGATCACAGGTGTAGGATTCATTCTTATAATCCGTATGTTCATCGCCTTTCCTGTATCAGCCCAGTCCGACACTTCCTCGTTTTCCATTATCCATGCAATAAACCTGACAGGCAATAAACAGACAAAGGGAAACATCATCCTGAGGGAGTTAAAATTCAACACGGGAGATACATTATTGAATAAGAACCTGGGAATGGTATTGCAAACAGGGCGGGAAAATATATTCAATACCCGTTTATTTAATTTTGTGACGATTGATACGACATATCTTCCCGGGACAGGCTTACTGGAGGTACATATCAATGTCGTGGAAAGATGGTACCTCTGGCCTGTTCCTTTCCTGGAGGTTTCTGACCGGAATTTCAACGTATGGTGGGAAAGTCGCGATTTCAGCCGCCTGACCTTTGGCATTGATCTCACTTTTTCAAATGTCAGGGGAAGAAATGAAACCCTGACCTTGCTGACTCATTACGGATTTAACCAGTTGTACGGGTTTTCATACAAAATTCCTTATTTCAATGCCAGACAAACACTAGGAACAGGTTTTGGTGCAGATGTGGAGTTAAATCATGAAATAGTCGTTCAATCCTCTCGGAACAAACCTGTCTATTATAAGGATCCTGTTTCCTTTCCTAAACAACTGATTTCCGCCTATGTTGAATTTATGCTTCGGCCCGACATATACAGTACCCATACCCTGGGACTGGCTTATGATGCTTATTATCTCCAGGACACATTATTGCGGATTCCGGGATTCTCAATGAGTTCATCCAATAGTCAGAAATTTGCCACCCTATATTATCAATATAAAAATGACCATCGTGATATTCAGTACTATCCGCTGAAAGGGTATTATATCGATGTTGAGTTCAATCACTCCTTTCCTTATTCCATTACCCATAATACGTTCGTGAAAGCGAACCTGAGAAAATTCCTGCAAATTTATAATCGCTGGTATTTTGCTTCAGGTCTTACCCTGAAATTTTCACTGGAAAAGGAACAACCCTATTACCTGCAAAGAGGATTGGGTTACGGGCGTGAGTACGTTCGGGGGTATGAATATTATATTGTGGATGGGCAGCATTTTGCCTTACTCAAGAACAATTTAAAATTTGCCATTATCCCCACCTATATTCTTCGTCTGCCTTTTTTGAAATCAGCGAAGTTCAATACCATTCCTCTGGCGCTTTATATCAATTTTTTTGCCGATCTGGCTTATGTTTACCATTATAAACAGGGACCCGGTGATGTTTTTTCGGGTGAGGGCAATGACCTTCAGAACAGCTTGTTGACAGGGTATGGGCTGGGCCTTGATTTTACGACCTATTATGATGTGGTCATACGCTGTGAGTTTGCCATGAATTTAATGGGCAAACCCGGAGTTTATCTGCATTTTTCGGCACCCATATAGAACAGTTTTTTACATTTAAAAATCGAGTATCTTTGCACCCTGAATCAATAAAAACTACCGCGGCCATGAAAATCGCCTTATTTGGCAAAGATGTCGCAGAAAATGCTCTCCCTTTCGTTCAGGGACTGATTGAAAAACTCTCCGCCTCAAATGGAAGTTTATTCATTTTTCAACAATTTTATGAAAAACTATCAGGAAAGATCATTTTCCCGGAGAACATAGGCCTTTTTACCTGCCAGAGGGATATCAGGAATAAGGTTGATTTCCTTTTTTCTATCGGCGGTGATGGTACCATTCTGGATGCAATTAGTCTGGTGGGCGATTCGGGGATACCCGTGACAGGTGTCAACTTGGGCAGGCTTGGCTTTTTATCAGGGATTTCCCGGGAGGAGATACTGCTTTCACTTGAAGAAATCAATCAGGGAAAATACACCCTGGAGTCCAGGACATTGCTAAGTCTTGATAGCCCCTCAGGCTTATTTGGTGAATTCAGTTATGCCTTGAATGATCTGACGGTTTATAAAAGCAGCCCGATGACGATGATTTCCATTAAAGTATGGATCAACGGTGAATTTTTGAATGCTTACTGGGCAGATGGACTGATCGTGGCCACCCCAACCGGATCGACAGCATATTCTCTAAGTTGCACAGGTCCGATTTTATTACCTGATGCGGAGAATTTTGTGATCACACCCATAGCCAGCCATAACCTTACGGTCCGTCCGATAGTGCTGAGAGATGATTCTGAAATCAGGATCAAAGTGGAAAATAAAGGAAATGATTTTTTGGTCAGCCTTGATTCTCGGGTGGAACATGTAGAAAACACCACAGAACTCATCATTCGCAAAGCTGCTTTTACTATTCGTCTGCTTAAACCTGACGGAAAGAACTTTTTTAGGACCATCCGGGAAAAATTAAACTGGGGGTTAGATAAAAGAAATGGGTGAAAATTTCCTAAATTTTTGTTAAATCTCAAATAAAACAGCGATTTCAGCGTTAAGGAAGTGATCTTTTTTACATGAGTAAGCAATTCGGCTATTTTATTTTTTTCCTTTTCATAACGGGCTCTGTGGCCCATGCACAGAACCTTGAAGTAGGCTTGTTCGGAGGAGGATCCTATTACCTTGGAGACCTTAACCCCTCCCGGCATTTTATCGGGACTCAACTGGCTTATGGTGTACTTACCAGATATAATGTTGACGACCGATGGGCAGTAAAACTCGGGATCACCAGGGGAAAGGTGAAAGGAGATGCAGCCAATTCGAATTTTCTTCCGGATCGTCAGTTATCATTTTCAAGTGATGTGACGGACATCTCTGCCATGGCAGAGTTTAATTTTCTGCCCTATTTCATAGGAAGTAAAAGAAACTGGATAAGTCCGTATATTTACGGCGGAATTAGTCTTTTTTTCTTTGATCCAAAAGCTGGTGGTGTTTCTCTGAGTAGTTTAGGAACAGAAGGTCAGAATATCGGATATGAAGGAAGAAAACCCTATTCGAAAACGGGTTTTGGCATCCCGTTCGGCCTTGGTGTTAAAATCAGTTTAAGCAAAAGAATAGGCATGCAGGTTTTCTGGGAAATGCATAAAACCTTTACGGATTATCTGGATGATGTCAGTCAGACATATTACCTGAACGGAACAGAAATTGACCCCGACAATCTGGCTGAACTGCTGTCTGATCCGACACGAAATCACCAGGCCGGGATGCAAAGAGGGAATTCGAAAAACCTGGATTGGTATTCCATATTTGGATTATCGTTGACCTACAAATTTAATCTTGTTTTCAATAAGCGCTGCAGGGATTTAAATCACTGACATTATGGTTTTCTGATGGAATTGAAAAGCAAAATCAACATAAAAAAACTTCCGGTTCATGTGGCCATCATCATGGATGGCAATGGGCGATGGGCAAGGAAACGTGGATTTGCCAGGACCTCGGGACATGAAAAAGGCGTGGATGCGGTGCGCCATACTGTTGAAGCCGCTGCAGAACTGGGCATTCGTTTTTTAACCTTGTATGCATTTTCCACCGAAAACTGGAACCGTCCCAAATATGAGATTGATGCCCTTATGGCAATCCTTGTCAATTCTATCCATGGAGAAATGAAAACCCTCATGGATAACAATATCCGACTGACGGCCATCGGCGACCTGAAAAGCCTTCCTTCGAAAAGTTATCGGGAATTGATGAAAGCCATCCAGGAAACTTCCAGAAATACAGGATTGAATCTGATTCTCGCCTTGAGTTATAGTGCCCGCTGGGAATTGGTGGAGGCTGCCCGTATCCTGGCCAGAAAAGTGGAAAGCCGTGAGATGAAACCAGAGGAGATTGACCTGTCATCTTTCACCTCCTGCCTCACAACTTCCTCTATTCCCGATCCGGAACTTTTAATTCGTACCAGCGGTGAATATCGGATCAGTAATTTTTTATTATGGCAGATTGCCTATTCAGAATTATATTTCACCCAAACACTTTGGCCGGATTTCACCAAAGATGATTTCTACCAGGCTATTCTCGATTTTCAGAAAAGAGAACGCAGGTTCGGGTTGACCAGTGAACAGATCAATGAAATAGATGGAAAACGAAGAAAATAAACCCGGATGAGACTACGCCTTTTATTCATAATACCCTTGCTAATTTCAATCAAACTGTTTGGACAGGTTCGCCTTGGTGAACCCCATGTGATGGATTATAATACCCCCAAAGACTATATCATAGGCGGGATTACAGTTAGCGGGGTGAAATATCTCGATGTGAATGTCCTGATCATGCTTTCAGGTTTAACGGTCGGGGATAATATCAAAATCCCGGGTGATAAAATAACCCAATCAATTAAAAAGTTGTGGGATCAGGGGTTATTTGAAGACGTAAAAATTTCTGTTTCCAGCATTGTTGATAACCAGGTTTTCCTGGATATTCAGCTCAGGGAACGTCCTCGGCTTGCAAAATTCCAGTTCAACGGAATTAAAAAATCAGATGCCGATGATATACGGGAGAAAATCCGGCTGGTTAAAGGGGATTATGTAACTGATAACCTGATCATCAAGACCACCAATATTATCCGTAAGTTTTACAGGGATAAAGGTTATCTGAACGTGGACATTGAAATCGTACAGCGAAGAGATTCGGTCACGGCCAATGAAGTAACCCTGATCATCAATATAGATAAAAACGAGAAAGTCAAGGTGCTGACCATCAATCTTCATGGGAATAAGAGTCTGAGCAGTGAAATGATCAAGGCTTCCCTGAAGAAAACCAAAGAGAAAAGCATTTTCAATCCGCTGAACGATCTGGATCAAGTAGTGTATAAATCAGTCGAGACTACTGCAAAAATGGATTTTGTTGAGATCGCCAATGTGATCGGCGATCATGCTACAAACAATATCCGGATACGGATTTTTAAATCCTCGAAATTCATTGATGAGGAATATCAGGCCGACAAGCTCAATCTTATTGCTAAATACAATTCCCTGGGATACCGGGATGCACGGATTCTAAGGGATTCCATTTCAAAAAATGCTGACAATACCATCAACATTGACCTGTGGATTGAAGAAGGTCCGAAATACTTTGTACGGAATATTACCTGGGTCGGAAATACTAAGTATTCTTCCTCCTTCCTGGATCGTATTTTAAAGATCAGCAAAGGGGATGTATATGATCAAGCTGCCATTGAAACCGCACTGACCTATAATCCCAACGGCAGCGATATCCGGTCGTTATACATGGATGATGGTTATCTGTTTTTTGATGTCCAACCAGTGGAAGTTAAAGTCGAAAATGATTCCATTGATCTTGAAATCCGTATGCATGAAGGGAAACAGGCAACAGTAAGCAAGGTTACGATCAAGGGAAATACAAAAACAAATGATCATGTCGCTTTGCGTGAGGTACAAACCCGGCCCGGACAGCTCTTTAGCAGGGATCTGTTAATCCGGTCCCAGCGGCAGCTCGCCCAGTTGAAATATTTTGACCCGGAAAAACTTAACCCTACGGTCAATCCGATCCCGGAAGACGGAACCGTAGATATCGGTTATGAGGTCACCGAGACTTCGGCAGACCAGATTGAGCTTTCGGGAGGCTGGGGATACGGCCGCATTGTTGGAACCCTCGGTCTTTCTTTTAACAATTTTTCCTTGAGGAATGTCCTCAATCTGAAAGCCTGGAAACCTATTCCTGCCGGCGACGGACAAAAGCTCAGCCTCAGGTTCCAGACATACGGTAAAGGCTACTTCAGCTATAGCGTTTCCTTTACCGAGCCATGGATGGGCGGAAGAAAACCCCTTGCACTCAGTTTGTCGTATTTCCATTCACGCTATACCAATGGTTTGGCTGCCAACGATCCCAGTTATGCTTATTTTAAAATTGACGGGGTGTCTATCGGATTAGGAACCCAGCTTAACTGGCCGGATAATTATTTCTCCCTTTACCAAAGTCTGAATTACAACCGCTATAACACCCATAACTATTCCCAGATCTTCACTTTCGGTGGCGGAAATGGAGTATATAATGCCATCAGTTATGGGATTATATTATCCAGAAACTCAGTAGATGCACCTATTTTCGCCAGATCAGGATCGGAATTATCACTCAACCTTGAACTTACGCCTCCATATTCTCTTTTCAGGGGCAATGTGGATTATAAAAATATGGAAGCCAGCGAAAAATACAAATGGGTGGAATATTACAAGATCAAATTTAAGGGGGCATGGTATATCAACCTGGTAGAAAAATTGGTATTATCTCCAAGGCTGCAGTTTGGTTTTTTAGGCGCTTATAATCAAAATCTGGGAGTTACTCCCTTCGAGAGATTTTATCTTGGCGGTGACGGACTTACCGGTTATAATAATATGGATGGAAGAGAACTGATCGGAATGCGGGGTTATGCCAATAACTCCCTCACCCCGGGTTATCCGAATACGATTGGGGGAACGGTTTATACCCGATATACCTTTGAACTTCGTTATCCGGTATCTCTGAATCCTAATGCCACAATATATGGTCTTGCTTTCCTCGAAGCTGGAAACGATTGGCTTTACTGGAATAATTTCAACCCTTTTAACGTATATCGCTCGGCTGGAGTCGGAGTCAGGGTATTTCTTCCGATGTTTGGTTTGCTCGGACTTGATTGGGGATACGGGATTGATCAGGTTCCGGGAGTTCCGGGCGCCAATGGCGGTCAGTTCCATTTCTCCATTAACTCGTCTATTGATTAGAAAGAAGGAACAAAGTGAACAAAGTAACAAGGAGTCAGGGTATTTGTTAATTGATTAATTTTGCTATGTTAAATCTTAATTTTATGAAAAAACTGGTTTTTTTTATTGCTGTATTCTTTTTTATGGCAGGTTTCATACAGGCGCAGAAATTTGCTTATGTTGATACTCAGTACATTCTGGATAATATTCCTGAATTTTCTGAAGCACAATCTCAGCTGGATGAGATTTCAGCCGAATGGCAAAAGGAAATTGAAGCAAAATTTGCAGAAGTCGATAAGATGTATAAAGATTATCAGACCCAGTCGGTTTTACTTCCTGAAGACATGAAGAAAAAAAAGGAACAGGAAATCGTGGATAAGGAAAAGGAAGCTAAAGCTTTACAACGCACACGCTTCGGCAAGGATGGCGATTTATTTAAAAAGCGCCAGGAATTGGTCAAACCTATACAGGAAAAAGTATATAATGCCATCCAGGAAATCGCGACTAATAATAACTATGCGGTAGTTTTCGATAAAGGGGGAAGCCTGACGATGATGTATGCCAATCCAAAATATGATGTCAGCGATGAGGTACTTGACAATCTGGGCGCTAGTCTGAGCGGAAGGAAATCTAAATCTAAAACTGCAGGGGGCAGTACGGTAACTCCTCCTCCTTCTCCCGCTTCAGGAACTCCTGCTGTGAACAGCAGTGGAACAACTCCCACAAGACCTGCAGGAGGGAAACAAGATACTCCGCCAAGAGATGGAAAGAAATAGTTTTTTTGCTTACATTTGCCCGGCGTTTTGAAGTATAAACCAATTAATCAATAACAATGAAGAAAACAATAAAGCTCTTTGCCATTATCGCGATGATCATTGGCTGTTCTTTTACAACACCGGCTCAGAATCCGGTTAAAATCGGTCATATTGATTTCAATACCCTGCTGGCTGCTATGCCCGGAATTGATTCAGTCAGGATCAAACTCCAGAAATATCAACAGTCCCTGAGTGATCAGATGGATGCCATGAAAGCCGAGTTTGAAAATAAATATTTGGATTATCAGTCACAGGCTTCCACCATGTCGGACCTGATCAAACAGACGAAAGAAAGAGAACTCTCAGATCTACAGTCACGTATTGACGCTTTCCAACAGAAGGCCAATCAGGATCTCCAAGCCAAACAACAGGAATTGGTTCAGCCTTTCATCGAAAAAGCAAAAACAGGTGTCAGGGAAGTAGCTAAGGAAAATAAATATACCTATGTCCTGAATTCCATTGAGGATGTGGTTCTCTATTCTGAACCCACCGATGATTTGATGTTGCTGGTTAAGAAAAAACTTGGCATTCAATAGAGCTTGTAAAAATTTAATGAAACAGGCCGCAGCATATGATGATTGCGGCCTGTTTGTTTTTTTCATGTAATTTTATTGATTCCCTTGGTAAATTGCTTTTAATGGCCAAATTCATCAGGCAACTCGCTTTTCTTTTCTTTCTCAGTTTTGTCCTTTTTTGGCCTCATTCCTTATTTCCGCAAAACGACCCGCTGACCACAGCCCGTAAGGTGATATACCCGGAGTTCATTTCTTCCGTGGTGAATGTTATTGCCTCTGATTCATTGCAGGGAAGAAATACGCCAAGTACGGGTTTGGATAAGGCAGCAGATTTTATTGCGGAACAGTTTAAAAATATGGGATTGCAGCCCTTGCAACAGGACTATTTTCAACCCCTGGGCTATTGCTACCTGGATCTGGGGCGTGATAATACTTTGTCGGTTTTCAGCCATGCTGATACGATAACATTGGCATTGAAAACTGATTTCATTCCCTATGAAATTACCGGGAATCAGAATGTCGAGGCTTCTGCTGTTTTTGCAGGTTATGGCATCACTGCTCCTGACTATCATTATGATGACTATAAAAAGATTGATGCCAGGGGAAAAGTAGTAGTTATTTTACGTCAGGAACCCGGTCAAACAGATTCTTCCCAGAAATTATTCAAGGGGCTGGAATCTACCCCCTATTCAATCCTCAGGAAAAAAGTCAATATGGCCATACAGCATGGAGCTATGGGGGTAATCGTTTTGTCAGGGCCTTTGAACTATTCTTCACTGAAGCCCAAAGGGTTTCCCTGGCCTGCCTTATCAAAAACCCTGCCCAGTGATGCCCTGCCTTTGATCTACTGTGATGATCTCGAAAAAACAATACCTGTCGTTCATGCCGGCGAAGCCATGGTGAACATGCTATTTGGCCATGCGGATTCTCTGAAGAGGATACAACAACGCATAGATGCTTTAGGGCAGGCGGAGTCTTTCGACATTCCCGGAGTTAAATTACATTTAAAGACATCCGTTGAACCGCTTCCGCTGAGAGGGAAAAATGTGGCCGGATTTCTACAAGGAAGAGATCCGAAATTGAGTTCCGAAATTCTGGTGATTGGAGCTCATTACGATCATATCGGGTTCATGAAAGCAACTAAGGAAGGAAGCGATTCCATATTTAACGGGGCTGACGATAATGCCTCCGGGACTGCCGGTGTAATTGCCATTGCCAGGGCTTTTTCAGCTATGAAAATCAAACCGAAACGCAGCGTATTATTCATTCTTTTTGCAGGGGAAGAATTAGGGCTGCTTGGATCTTCGACTTATGTCAGAAAACCATTGCTCCCGCTTGATGCTACGGTGGCCATGATCAACCTTGATATGATTGGACGCAACCATCCAGACTCTCTTTTCATCGAGGGAGCACGCCAGAACCCCGGTTTGATGAAAATTATCCGCAAGGAAAATAGAAAAACAGGGATGACACTGGTCGGATCAAGGAGTAAAAAAATGAGCGGAGGCAGTGATCATTATCCATTCTACCAGAAAAATATTCCCGCTGTATTTTTCTTTACTGGTTTGCATAAGGATTATCATAAAGTGAGCGATAATCCCGACCGTTTGGATGCCGGTAAAAATGCCCGCGTGGCCAGGCTGGCTTTTTTAACCGCCTGGCACATTGCCAATGAGAAACATCATTATAAAAGGAACAAATCAATCCAGAACGATAACGAAAATTAATCCTCATGAAAACAACCCAATCCCTCATGCTATTATTCCTGATCCTTTTGGTTTCTCCAGTTGGCGCTCAGGAAAAATTTTCACTTTCATTTCGCTATCAAGCTGGAGAGACTTACCGCTATAAGGGTGTCAATGCTTATGATATGTCTCAGGAAA
The DNA here is from genome assembly GCA_964429135.1 of uncultured Prolixibacteraceae bacterium. Taxonomy (GTDB): domain Bacteria; phylum Bacteroidota; class Bacteroidia; order Bacteroidales; family FEN-979; genus CAZSDU01. Next base: position 102,200 of record CAYSAU010000002.1, read on the forward strand.
TGAATGGTCAGGAGATGAAGCTGTCTGGATCAGTCAACAACATGATGCAGTTGTTCACTGAATCTGTCGATAAAGATGGCAATATTACTTTCATCCTCACGCTTGAAGAGATCAAAGCGACCATGAAAAATGCCATGTTCGACACCATCATTGAACCAAAAGATATGATCGGAAAGAAAACCCGCCTGATCATGGATAAATACGGAAAAGAAACCAGCAGGGAAGAATTGGATACAACCAAATCGTTAAAGGGACTGGATGGAGGGATGGATGCCCTTTTTACTCATGCTTTTTTCAGGCTTCCTGAGTGGCCTGTGGGGATGGGAGAAAAATGGGAGGTAGAAACAAGCGATACCGCGAAGATAGGGGAAGGATATACCCATACCACGGAACATCAGGAATATACTATCATTCAAAAAGAAAACAAGAATGGTCATGATTGCCTGAATATCGGATTCATATCAAAAACTGAAACGACTGGGAGAATTTTTCAGATGGGAATGGAATTAATTTTAGAAGGGAGTGGGGATGTCAAAGGAGAGATATGGTTCGATCCGAAATCGGGTATCATGCTTTCCAAGGAAAGCACTACCACCATGGATATGACTTATGCCCTGACCGGTCAGGTGAAAATGTCCATCCCTTCCACTCAAACCATACATAAGAGCTATAAGCTAATGGAATAGTCCTTGAGGTTCCTTAGCGGGAAAAGTTTTTTCTTTTCTTCCGCTTTTCCGGTCCGGAGGAATGAAAATCACGTCTTGGTTTTTTATCATCGGATGATTTTGGACTAAAACCTGTTGATTTTCTATCTTCCTTGACGATTAAAGGAGCTCCACGGAATTTAGCCTTTTTCAGGGCTTTGATGAGGCTCACTGCAGCCTGTCCATCCACTTCAAAAGTAGCAGAACTTTTATTCAGGTCAATCTTCCCGATGGGGATCTTTTTTCCGGGAGTGTATTCGTTGATCAGTTCAATCAGTGTATTCGGAAATAACCCATCCATTTTCCCTTTATTGATATATAAACGGGTATAACCGGCCACGGATTCGAATCCATTCTTTTCTCCGTATTTAAACTTACCTCCGGGATGGTTTTTATCCTCCAGGGCATTGATATCGACAGCGTCCTTATAATACTCCAGAAAGCGGTTGAATTCAAGGGCAACAAATCGTTTAATCACATCTTCCTTCTCAATCCATTCCAGTTTACGATAGATGGCTGGTAAATAGCTGTCGATCTCCATATGCTCTAATTCCACCTTTTCCATCTTGTTGATCATATTGAATAGTTGTTTTTCACATATCTCCCTTCCTCCGGGAACTTTTCCGGCGGTGAAGGTTTTGTTGATTTTTTTTTCTATCTGACGGATCAGGTGTTTTTCTTTCAGGTTAATAATGGCAATCGAGGTTCCCATCTTTCCGGCCCGCCCTGTTCGGCCACTGCGGTGGGTATAGGCATCCAGGTCGTCAGGCAGGTTATAGTTAATAATATGGGTAAGGTCATCCACATCGATACCCCTGGCGGCCACATCTGTGGCAACGAGCAATTGTACATGACCGATCCGGAATTTTTGCATCACAATATCTCTTTGACCCTGGGAAAGTTCCCCGTGCAGCGCTTCGGCATTGTATCCATCATGGATGAGTTTATCAGCCACTTCCTGGGTTTCTCTACGGGTACGGCAAAACACTATACCATAAATGGAAGGGTAAAAATCGACCAGCCGCTTGAGGGCAAGGTATTTGTCGCGGGCATGTACCGTATAATATATGTGCTTGATGTTATCAGCACCTGAATTCCGGTTTCCAATGGTGATTTCTACAGGATGATGCATGAATTTTTTCGCGATGACGGCTACTTCGTTTGGCATGGTTGCCGAGAAAAGCAGGGTATTCCTTTCGGTGGGTACTTCAGCCAGGATTTCGTTGATGCTATCGATAAATCCCATATTCAGCATTTCATCGGCTTCATCCAGGATGACTTTTTTAACGTCATTCAGCTTAATCGCTTTACGACGTATCAGATCAAGCAAACGGCCTGGAGTCGCAATGACGATCTGAACGCCTTTTTTCAGGGCTTTGATCTGAACTTCCATACTACTGCCTCCGTAAACAGGAAGAATTTTCAAGTCTCCGGCATATCTGGCAAAGTCGTTGAGGTCTCCGGTAATCTGTATGCATAACTCACGGGTCGGACAAATGACCAGGGACTGAGGGGTTTTGTGTTTTGCACTGATTTGTTGAATCAGCGGCAATCCATAGGCGGCCGTCTTTCCGGTTCCGGTTTGTGCCAGCACCACGATATCTGTATCTTTTCCAAGTAGCAATGGAATTACTTTTTCCTGTACCGGCATGGGGAATTCAAAACCAAGTTCGGACAAAGCACGAACATGATCCGGGTGGACGCCTAATTCTTCAAATGTAATCATACGAATTTCTTGTTAGGTGCTTTCGGGCTTTCCGGGACTTTGTATGGGTACGAAGGGGGGAAATCAATCAGATATAAAAACCGGAAACACAGATGAATAATGCGGCAAAGGTAGCACAATTTTTTCGATTAAAAAATTTTGCCATATCCATGAACTGATTTTCATTAATAACAAAGAATCATTCAGAATTTAAATAACAGGATACCGTTAATATGAAAATCATAGGGATGAAATAAATAAACAGTTTTACCAATAAACTGCAAAGGATTGTCGTTAATGTTTTAATACGGCCAATTATATATTTAGGTAAAGGAAATCAATAAATCATCAAAATGACCAAGCCATGAAAATAAAAAACCTGATTCTTCTCAGTTTCTTTATTCTTGCTCTTTCCGGAATAATGTTTAGCGGATGTAAAAAAGGTGAAAAAGAAAACAATGACGGATCATCTTCTCTCCAACAATTATCCAAAGATGAAGAAAATATCCAGAATGCTTCCGATGAAGCTTTAAATGATGCAAATCTTTTTCTATCTGGAGCATCCCTTACATCAACGCGAACCCTGCCTTGTCATGGCACGGTTGATTCCACCAGTATTGAGAATGATACCATCACCTATTTTATCACTTATGACGGACCTAATTGCAATGAAAGAATATACAGAACAGGTCAGGTAGAGATAAAGAAAAAAGTCGGTACATTATGGGGACAGGCCGGAGCAACGGTAATTGTGAAATACCTTAATCTTAGCCTGACCAAAATTGCTAGCGGGAAAACCATGATCCTCAACGGAACCAAGAACTACCAAAATTTTTCAGGTGGTTTTATTTGGCAACTCGGAAACGGACTTCCGGCTTTGGTTCATAAAGTATGGGGATCACTTCAGGCAACTTTTAATGACACTACTACCAGGACCTGGTACGTGTCACGTCAACGTACCTTTTCCGGATCATCGGATAGTCTGGTCCTGACGATTGATGGATTCGGCACTGATGCCGGTTATACGAATCTTGTTTGCTGGGGAATCAATCGCCATGGCGAAAATTTCTATACTCAAATCACGCAATCGGTTGTACTTAAACAAACCTGCGAATTCGATCCATGCAGCGGAAGTAAAATCCACCAGATTCCTTCCGACAATAAATCAGCGACCGTCACTTTTGGGTATAATGATCAGAACCAAATGATCAGTGGGGAAGAATGCCCTACGCGCTTTAGGATCGATTGGGTTAAAAACATTCATTCAGGTACTATTTATCTGCCATTGCCGTAAACCTATGATAATTATTCCGAGGCTGCCGGATACCGGCAGCCTTTTTTCTTTATTTTTGCTCCCATACTCTTAAACTGAGAAATGTTCATATTTGTTATACGTATGTTTCTTCGGTCTGTTTTCATTCTTTTTGGACTCCTTGTCTTTAATACTGCGCTGCATGCACAACAAAAAGACAATATAACTTTGGGAATTCTTACTGATTGTCAGTACTGTAATTGTGAACCGGGTGAGGATCGCTTTTACCCTTATTCCCTGAAAAAACTGGATAGCTGTTTGGCGTTTTTTAACAGTCAGAGACTGGATGCAGTTTTTCACCTGGGGGATATCATTGATCATGGTTTTTCGAATTATGATAGTGTTATCCCTCATTTTCAAAAATTCAATTCCCCTGTCTTTTATGTTTTGGGTAATCATGATTTTGCTGTGAAAGATAAAGAGAAGAAAGAAGTATTGAAAAAAATGGGTATGAAAGAGACTAACTATTCTGTCATTATCGGTAACTGGCAATTCATTGTGCTGAACGGGAATGATCTGAGCTTTCTGAGTCCTCAAAGCAATGCTCAGAAAAAAGAAAGAAATTCCCTCATTATTGACCTGGTGCAGGGTCTGAGATGCAATTTCATGCCATGGAACGGGGGAATAGGTTCATCCCAGATGAAGTGGTTGGAAAGCCAACTGAAAGAAGCTGATTTATACAGGAGGAAGGTAGTGATATTATGTCATTTCCCTGTCTACCCCCCGAGTTATTATAACCTTTGGAATGACCAGGCAATGCTCTCCCTGATCTGGAAACATCCTGCTGTAAAAGCATATTTCAACGGTCATTATCATGCTGGAAATTATGGATTTAAAAATGGGATTCATTTTGTGAATTTTAAAGGAATGGTGCAAACTCCGACCAATGCCTATGCCAAAGTCACCCTGACAGCCGACAGTATTTTCATTGATGGTTACGGACGGGAACCAAGCCGTCGGCTTAATATTTCCTGGTAGCCTTTATTGTTGATCGTATTCTTTTATTCTCAAGTCTTTTTTCTATGGCTGCTTTGTTAGGTCTGGTGGGTTTTCTTTTTTTCTTTGGTGTCAATGCACGTTCAAGTAATAGATAGAATTTATCTATCGACTTTTGTTTATTCTGCCATTGCGAACGCTCAGATTGAGTAACAATACTGAGGATTCCATTCTGATTTAATTTCTTACCAAGCTTTGAAACAATCATTTCTTTTTCATCTGCTGTCAGGAGATTGGAGTGAATAAGATCGAAGCGTAATTCAATTTTTGTACTTACTTTATTGACATGTTGTCCTCCAGGTCCACTGCTCTTTGATGCAACGAATATGAATTCATGGCTGAAGTCCCTGTCGTTTAATATTGATTCAGGCATGGTTTGCATGGAGATAAACCGGAACAGATTTTTTCCTGACCAGCAGGGCCGAAAACAGCAGTATGGTTCCGACAGGAATGGAGAAACTGATAAAATAGGAAGTGGGGTGTAAGACCCAGAGGGGCACTGTGTAGAAAATGTCGGGGAGGTATTGCACCCAGTACCCGAAATCAGAGGAAAGGTAAATAACAGGGAAATTTAACGTTAAAGCTAAGATGACCAGGATGAATTTATAGCGGATTTTGGTATAGTAAAGACCTAAAACCGATTCAATCAGAACAATGAAAAAAAACACTTTTAAAATCCAGAAAAGATGTATTAAAAAGTTTATGTTATTCCGGTTGCGGTCGTTCAGTCCATTATCCACCCTTGCAAAAAAAATTTTTCGCCATCCTGATTCACCCGGCATAGTGAACATTCCCCAATCGTATGTATTCCTCAGGATGGGAGAACATCCCATCAGGAAGGCCTTTTCAGGTCTTTCCATATTTTTTTGAATGAACTCCTGAAGCGTCGGTTCCTTATTTAGCCATGAACGGTCATAGAAACTAGCCCTTGAACCAGCCGGCATCAGGATTGAGGTGTCGGAATATCCACGGAGCAGAAATGGTTGAGCGGTATTATTGATCACATGGAATTCAGTTATTCTGATTCGCGGTTTTATTTGAAAAAATTCCGAGAAGAAAGAAAGAAGAAATAATACCAGCAGGATAAGTGATATCAGATAGAAGGGTCTCCATATATTACTCGTCGTACCAGCCGGCATACATATTATAATTTCGGGAAATACGGTTGACCTGACCTTCGAGAAGGCCTGGATCGATATCTTTAATTTTCTTTGCAGGTAGTCCTGCCCAAACGCTGCCGGATTCCACATGCGTTCCTTCTGTGATCAATGCTCCGGCCCCAATGATGGAATTACTTTCAATGATGGCGCCATCCATAATGATGGCTCCCATTCCGATTAGTACATTATCGTGAATGGTACAGCCATGGATGATGGCTTTGTGGGCGATGGAAACATTATTGCCAATGCTGACCGGCCATTTCTGGTAAGTGCAGTGGATCATGGCCCCATCCTGAATATTGACGTTATTTCCAATTCTGATGGAATGAACATCCCCCCTGATGACTGCATTGAACCAGATACTGCAATCATCTCCCATGATCACATCCCCGGTGATCGTGGCATTATCGGCCAGAAAACAATTTTTTCCAAATTGCGGGAATACCTTTTTTACCGATTTGATCAATGCCATAGAATTAATGATTTGAGGACACTTTTGGATAATCCAGGGAGTAATGCAAGCCGCGACTCTCATGCCGTTGCCGGGCTGCTGTTATGATCAGGTACCCGATATTGATCAGGTTTCTGAGTTCACAAAGGCGGGGAGTCAGTATGGATTTATTGTAAAGATCTTCGGTTTCCTGGTAGAGCAATTTCAGTCGGTCAAAAGCACGCTGTAACCTGAGATCTGAACGGACGATTCCGACGTAACTGCTCATGATGGCCTGCAATTCTTTTTTCGATTGGGTGATCAGTACCATCTCTTCGTTTAACACCATGCCTTCGGCGTTCCAGTCGGGAATGTCTGATTGAAGTCGGATCTTATTCAATTGTTGGATAGCATCTTGGCTTGCCCGGTGCGAAAATACAATAGATTCAAGCAGTGAATTTGATGCGAGGCGGTTGGCCCCATGCAAACCCGTGGAGGAACATTCCCCCGAAGCATAAAGATGGCGGATTGAACTCCTTGCAGTTGTATCTACCTTAATTCCTCCGCAGGTGTAATGTGCAGCCGGGACTACGGGGATCATATCTTTGCTGATATCGATGCCTATGCTCAGGCATTTGGCATAAATTGTTGGAAAATGATTGATGAGTTCGTTCTTGTTCAGATGCCGACAATCCAGGTAAAGGTAATCTTCTCCACTTATTTTCAGTTCGCTATCTATCGCCCTGGCCACTATATCTCTGGGGGCAAGTGACAACCTGGAATCGTATTTATGCATAAATTCTTTGCCATCTTTGGTCTTCAAAATGCCGCCAAAACCTCTCATCGCCTCTGTGATCAGAAAGGCAGGTTTTTCTTCCGGATGATATAAGGCCGTTGGATGGAACTGGATGAACTCCATATTTTCGACGTTTCCTTTGGCTCGGTATACCATGGCGATACCATCACCGGTCGAGATAAGTGGATTGGTCGTATTGTTATACACGTTCCCGGCACCTCCGGTGGCGATCAATGTCATCTTTGAAAGAACCGTATCGACCAGATGTGTTCTTGGGTTTAGTACATAGGCACCATAGCAGGTAATGTCGGGAGTCCGACGATTGACTTCCAGGCCAAGGTGATGCTGGGTAATGATATCTATGGTGAAATGATCTTCTAAAACCTCAATATTCGGATGCTTTTTGATCTGGTCAAGCAGGGTGTTTTCGATTTCCTTACCCGTACTATCCTTGTGATGAAGTACCCGGTATTCCGAATGTCCGCCTTCCTTGGCCAGGTCATATCTGCCGGTTTTGGTCTTGTCAAATTTAGTTCCCCATCTGATCAGTTCCCTGATCCTTTCCGTAGATTCCTGAATGGTGAACCGAACAACTTTTTCATCACAAAGGCCATCCCCTGCGATCAACGTATCCTGGATATGTTTTTCAAAAGAATCGGGATTGTACATTACTGCTGCAATTCCACCCTGTGCCCAACTGGTGGCGGTATCATCCATTTTTGATTTGGTGATAATGCATACTTTCCCATGTTTCGCCACTTTAATGGCAAAAACCAGACCTGCAATACCCGAACCTATTACTAGAAAATCAACTTTTTTTCTCATTGTTACAGACTATAAATCCAACAGTAATTTCACAGGGTCCATGCCTTCAGTCAGCATTCTTACAGGATCCTCTATCAGTTCCTTCACTTTTAAAAGGAATCCGACGGATTCTTTGCCATCAATGATCCTGTGATCGTAGGAAAGTGCCACGTACATCATGGGGGCAATGATCACTTTCCCATCGATAGCAATAGGCCTTTCCTGAATTTTATGCATACCCAGAATAGCGCTCTGGGGAGGGTTCAAAATAGGAGTTGACAGCAGAGATCCGAAAACACCTCCATTGGTGATGGTGAAGCTTCCTCCCTTCATTTCGTCTAAGGTGATCTTATTATCTCTTGCCTTTACCGCCAGCGCTTTGATTATTTTTTCGAGTTCGGCAATCCCGAGAGATTCTGCATTTCGAATGACCGGAACTACTAGTCCTTTCGGTGCGCTTACAGCAATCCCGAGATCCACATACCCTGGTGTAATCTGTTCCTCTCCATCAATCATGGAATTGACCTGGGGAAATTCCTTTAATGAAAGGACTGATGCCTTTGCGAAAAAGGACATAAATCCAATTCCGACACCGAAATGCTCCCTGAACTCTTCACCGAATTTTTCCTTGATACGGATCATTTCCGTCATGTTGATCTCATTGAAAGTGGTCAGCATGGCTGTTTGGTTTTTTACGGAAACTAAGCGTTCTGCAAGTTTAAGGCGGAGGGTGGACAATTTTTTCCGATCTTCTTTCCGTTCTAAGCGAGATGTTTCAGATTCAGTTTTCTTTCTTTTTATATTGAGATATGATTCGATGTCTTTCCTGGTGATTTTTTTCCCGGGGAAAGTCTGAGTTATTTCTCCAAGGTCAATTTTCTGTTCTTCAAGTATATTTTTAGCCAGTGGAGAAGCATGGAAATCCGATGGGGAGGGGGTGAGGGGGCGAGTTGGTGAGGAGGTGAGTGGGTGAGTGGATGAGTTGGTGAATGGGTCAGGGTGATTGGTTTCTATGGTTGCGATTACGGTCCCAACGGCAATGGTTTCCCCTTCTCTGGCCATAATTTTTATGGATCCTTTAACCGGGGCAACGATAGGGAAAGAAGCTTTATCAGAATCAATTTCCACGATTTCCTGGTCCCGTTCAACCATATCACCGTTTTGAACCAGCCATCTGGCCAACTGTACCTGAGTGATCGATTCTCCCGGACTGGGTATTATGATCTCTTTGTTCATCGTTGTTTACGTTATTTTTTCAGTATTTTCCCTGATTGTTTATACGTGTTTTGATTGAAAATGTTCCATTCTAATGTTCAGTTGCTTAGATTAAAATGGCTTTCATGCTCCGCACAATGAAGTTGGCAGGAAACATTAGATTGTTCACAGTTGCATTTCCCCAGTGCTTTTTCAACAATGAGTTTTTGTTGTATCTTATGCAGCCTGGAAGAACCAGTTGCCGGACTTCCAGTTGCCGGACGGGCAACATAATACAGGTTCAGTCTGTTGAAATTAGTTGACAGGTATTTCCATGCTCCCATATTGGCAGGTTCTTCCTGGACCCATTCCCAATGGGTAGCATGCTTATACCGGGCGATCACCTCATCGAGTTGTCTGAGCGGCAATGGATAGAGTTGTTCCAGTCTGACCACCGCCGTATTATCAACGGATTGTTTTTCTTTTTCTTCCAGAATATCGTAATATATCTTCCCACTGCAGAAGACAACCCTCTCGACCTGATCCGGATGCGTGGTTGAGTCGTCTATTACTTCCCGGAAGCCTCCTTCAGAAAAGTCTTTAAGTCCGGAAATGCAATGGGGATGGCGCAGCAAACTTTTAGGTGTAAATACAATAAGTGGTTTTCGGAAGGGACGGTGCAATTGCCGGCGTAGTACATGAAAAAAATTTGCAGGTGTCGTGCAGTTTACAATCTGCATATTGAGATGTCCGCAAAGCGAAAGGAAACGTTCCAACCTGGCAGAAGAATGCTCAGGACCCTGACCTTCAAAACCGTGAGGAAGAAAAAGTACCAAACCATTCATCACCCTCCATTTATCTTCAGCGCTGCTGATATACTGATCGATGACCACCTGTCCGCCGTTACTGAAATCACCAAACTGAGCTTCCCAAATCGTTAACCCGTTTGGTGTGGAAAGCCCGTATCCGTATTCAAATCCCATGACTCCGTATTCAGACAATAAGGAATTATAAATACTGAATTTGGCTTGGTGATTCGAAATATGTTCCAGCGGAATATATTTTTCTTCTGAGTCTTCAATGGTAAGCACAGCATGACGGTGGCTGAATGTTCCCCGTTGGCAGTCTTGTCCGCTGATCCTGACAGGGAATCCTTCCATTAGGAGTGAAGCATAAGCCATCAATTCTCCCATGGCCCAGTCGAACTTCCCTGTACTTAACATCTTTCCCCTTTCATCCTGTAATTTAATGATTTTTTTAAAAAACTTTTTTTCGGGAGGAAGATAAGTCAAACCGCTCACGATTTTCCTGATTTCTGTTTCAGGGATTCCTGTGAACGGTGAGATTTCCATGTCCTGGGCTGAGGCTTTGCGAACCTCTTTCCAAACGTCTTCGAGGAAGGGCTTAATATCCCCTTTTTCAATGGTTCCTGATATTTCAAAACCATTTTCAAGGCGATTAAGGATTTCGGATTTCAGACTTTCAACACTAAAGGAGTCAAGTTTTATTTCCTGAGTTAGTTTTTTCAGGTAGATTTCCAGCGGGTCAGGATGATTTTCTATGACTTTGTAAAGAATGGGTTGGGTGAAACGGGGCTCATCACTTTCATTATGTCCGTATTTACGATATCCCAGGAGGTCGATAAAAATATCCTTGTGAAAGGTCGAATGAAATTCCATGGCCAGTTCAACCGTGTATACTACCGCTTCCACATCATCGGCATTCACGTGGAAAATCGGAGATTGAATGGTTTTGGCCACATCGGTACAGTAGATGCTGGATCTGCCATCCAGATAATTGGTCGTGAATCCAATCTGATTGTTTACCACAATGTGAATGCTGCCGCCTGTTTTGTAACCTCCAAGTTCGGCCATCTGGATCAGTTCATAAACTATTCCCTGACCGGAAAGTGATGCATCTCCATGGATAAGGATGGAAGCAATTTTCCTGCTATCTCCTTCAAATTCCTGATCAATTTTTGCTCTTACAATTCCTTCCACTACAGGATCAACTGCTTCAAGATGTGAAGGATTGGGGGCCAGGGTAATCCTGACAGGATGACCGTCTGGTGTGAGTATTTCATTGGAGTATCCAAGATGATATTTTACATCTCCTAATAAGTCTTTATCTTCATATTCTTTCCCTTCAAACTCAGAGAATATTTGTTCCAAAGGTTTCTTCAGAATATTTCCAAGAACATTCAAACGGCCACGATGAGCCATTCCCAATACAAATTCCCGGGTTCCCATCTCAACTCCTTTTTGTATGACTGCTTCAAGGGCAGGGATAAGGGCTTCAACCCCTTCGAGGGAAAAGCTTTTTTGTCCGGGAAATTTTTTATGGATAAACTTTTCAAACAACACACTTTCAGCCAGTTTTTTCAGAATCATTTTTTTCTTTTCAACCGAAAAATTTGGCGTGTTTTTTTGTGATTCCATTTTTGTCCTTAGCCAATGAACGATTTCAGGACGGCGAATATAATGGTATTCTATTCCAATGGATTGACAGTATGTCTGCTGGAGATGAGCAAGGATATCTTCAAGCTTGGCATTCCCGATTCCGATCTCTTTTCCGGCCTGAAAAATTTTTTTCAGCTCACCTTGTTCCAGATCAAAATTTTCGATATCAAGCGTTGGTCTGTACTGGCGGCGGGTACGCACCGGATTTGTTTTGGTAAACAAATGGCCTCGTTGACGATAGGCAGTGATCAGGTTCAAAACTTTGAATTCATTGGGATAGATGAAAGCCTCACCACTTTCAGCTTTATAATTTTTCTGACAAAATTCAAAACCCTCAAAAAACTTTCGCCAGCTTTCTTCTACACTTTCAGAATCCTCTTTGTACTGTGAGAATAATGCTTCGATCACAGAATTATCAGGAGTATTTAAATATGAAAACTTATCCATAACCGCTATTTTGTCAGGCTTTTGGCAAATTTAATAACATTGCGGTAATCGAAGAAAAAAAACGCTAACTTTGTCACTTCGATCTGATAGGGGGCGCTGCGTTGCTGTCAGATGACTGAATGATACGTTTTTCTGATAATTTTCAAGCATTTCTTCAATTTTATGGAATACATTAAAGCATACATTGACAAGAATCGTGACCGGTTTCTTCAGGAATTGTTTGGCCTGATCCGCATTCCTTCTGTCAGCTCTGAGACTGAACACAAGGAGGATATGATAAAAGCGGCAGAATACTGGAAAAAAAGTTTACGTGAAGCCGGCTGTGACCGAACCGAGATTTTTTCGACAGATGGGAATCCCATTGTTTACGGCGAAAAACTCATCGATTCTTCACTTCCCACAATATTGGTTTACGGGCATTATGACGTGATGCCGGTGGATCCCATCGACTTATGGGAATCCCCTCCATTCAAACCGGAAGTTCGTGATGGTAAGATATTTGCCCGCGGTGCTGATGACGACAAAGGTCAGGCTTTTATGCATGCCAAGGCTTTTGAATTGATGGTCAGGACGGGGACCCTACCCTGCAATGTGAAATTTATGATAGAAGGAGAAGAAGAAATCGGCTCCATGAATATTGCTCCCTTTTGTACCCATCATAAGGAATTATTAAAATCAGATATCATCTTGGTATCAGATACAAGTATGATCGGTTTACATTGTCCTTCGGTTACGGTGGGCTTGAGGGGATTGGCCTATATGCAGGTCGAAGTCACCGGCCCCGGCCATGATCTCCATTCCGGGATTTTTGGCGGGGCGGTTGCCAATCCTGCCAATGTGCTGGCAAAGATGATTGCCTCTCTTACGGATGCTGAAGGAAGGATTGCTATTCCAGGCTTTTATGATGATGTGGTTGAAGTCAGCCGGGAGGAACGCGATGAAATGGCCATAGCGCCGTTTGATGAGCATGATTACATGAAAAATCTGAAGGTTGAGGCGCTTTCCGGAGAAGCTTCCTATACGACAAAAGAAAGGACAGGGATTCGGCCTTCCCTCGATGTGAACGGGATCTGGGGTGGTTATACCAGTGAAGGCACAAAAACAGTTCTGCCTTCAAAAGCCTATGCAAAAATATCAATGAGGCTGGTACCAAACCAGGATTACAAAAAAATCGGAGAGCTTTTTGAACAATATTTCAGGGAGATGGCTCCGAAATCAGTGAAGGTTAAAGTGGAAGTATTGCATGGAGGACAAGCTTATGTTTCACCCATCGACACTATCGGTTATCAGGCTGCCAGCAAAGCGATGGAAGCTACACTGGGTAAGAAACCTGTTCCGGTACGAAGCGGCGGAAGCATTCCCATCATTCCACAATTTGAAGAAATTCTGGGAGTGAAATCAATCCTGCTGGGATTTGGTCTGGAATCAGATGCCTGTCATTCCCCGAATGAAAACTTTCCACTTGAAAACTACTTCAAAGGCATTGAAACCATTCCGTATTTTTACAAATACTTTACCGAGCTGTCGAAAGGATAAACCATTTTTTCATTTCGTGGAAGCTCCCCTGAATTTTTCCAGTCCGGTGTCCAGAAACTTGATGAATGCTTCAATATTTAGATCGTAAGCGCGGGGTGAAGTAAGCAGTTGCCCTGATGTATCCAGCAATATGTAATAGGGTTGGGAGTTGACGTTGTATTTGGTGATTTGAAGATCAGCATAAATTTTTCCAAGAGTCTTTTTTACTTTCCCATCATAAGTTGAGGTGATCCATTCATTCTCCGGCACTTCTGTTTTATCATCAACATATAACGCAGTTACGATGTAGTTTTCACGTAAACGTTTTAAGACTTGAGGATCTGACCATACATTGGCTTCCATCTCACGGCAATTGACGCAACCATGACCCGTAAAATCAATAAATAGGGGTTTGTTTTGTTTTTTTGCACAGGCCAGCGCCTGATGATAATCAAAATATCCTTTAAGCCCATGTGGCAGATGTAAGAATTCATTGTATTTGGGTTTTTCACAAAGTGTGGAATTCCTTTCGAAATTACCTTCACCGGAGACAGCATTCACTTCATTCCTGATGATGGCATTAAGATCAAAATCCATGGAAGTCTGGGGTGGAAGATATCCTGACAAGGCCTTTAATGGGGCTCCCCACATACCGGGGATCATATATATGACGAAGGTAAAAGTAATAATGGCCAAACTTATACGGGGAACACTGATATAAGGCAGGTCAGCATCATGATTAAATTTCAGTTTCCCCAGCAAATACATACCCATGAGGAAAAATATCACGATCCAGAATGCCAGATAAACTTCACGGTCGAGGATACCCCAGTGGTAGGTCTGATCGGCAATACTCAGGAATTTCAAACCAAGCGCCAGTTCCAGGAAACCAAGAACAACCTTGACCGAATTCAGCCATCCTCCTGACTTTGGTAAGCCTGCCAGCCAGGAAGGAAAAAAAGCAAACAGGGCAAAGGGTAGGGCAAAAGCAAGAGAGAATCCAAGCATCCCGATGATGGGAGTAAGCAAAGCTCCTCCTGCGGATTTAACCAGAATGGCTCCGACAATCGGGCCGGTACAGGAAAATGAAACCAGGACCAAGGTAAATGCCATGAAAAATGCACCGGAATATCCACCCTTATCTGCTTGCTTATCTGCTTTATTAACAATCCAGGAGGGAAGCGTGATTTCGAACATTCCCAGGAAAGAGGCGGCAAAAACCATAAAGATCAGAAAGAAAAAGACATTTGGAATCCAGTGTGTACTAAGGAAATTGGCAAAATTAGCCCCCAGGGTTATGGCGACAAGGGTGCCAATCACAGTATAGATTACGATTATAGATAAACCATATACGATGGCTTCCATTCTTGCTTTGCGTTTACTGGAAGTGTCGTGCATGAAAAAGGTAACCGTCATCGGAATCATCGGGAATACACAAGGAGTAACAATGGCAGCTAAGCCGGCAATAAATGAGATCAGAAAAAACCAAAGCAGGGATTCTCCTTCTGCATGATCGGCTGCAGTGGCAGCGAGTTTTACCTGTTCATCTTTCTTGACGGCTACTGTTTTTATCAGGGAATCCTGCCGGGTCCTGGCTACAGAATCCTCACTAATGGCATTTGGATCAGCCATCGTCACGGAGATATTCTCCGTAATTTTTGGATTCCCTTTGATTTGAAATACAAAGTCCACATCCGTCGGGGGAATGCACTGATGGTCATCACAGCACATGAAGTTGACCATGCCCTTAACTGTAAAGTCTCGATTGCTTATAATTTTTATTTTCTGTCTGAAGACTGCCTTATCCGCAAAATACTTAAGCAGCATGTTGTCGAACTGAGGATCTTTTTCCTGGATGGCTTTGGGTTCTCTTACTTTCCCGATTAACTCATAGTGATTGTTTTGTTCGAAAGTGAAAGTTGTGGGAATGGGACCATTGGGCGGAATGTCCTGGGAATAAAGATGCCAACCCGGATCACATTTAGCAATCAGCAGTAGGGTGGCTTCTTCCGGATTGGTCTGATCGACTCTGAAGGTCCATTTCACCGGATCCAGAATTTGGGTAAAAGATAGCAAGGGAATCAGAATAACGATAAGCAGACTGATTAGTATTTTTTTCATAACGAAAAATAAATTTCAAAAATGGGGAGGGCAAAGGTAGGAAAATTATGGTAATAACATAACATACAACATTTTCTTTGTCCTTGGAGTGATCCTGAAGCGGTGGTCAATTCTATGTCCGATCACCCATGTAATATGATCACCGGAGCATAGGAGCCAGGTGGTTTCTTTTTCTGTAAGGGTGAATTTTTGATCGATAAAAAAGTCGCTGAGTTTTTTCTTCTGATTCATCCCCAGCGGGCAGAAAGCATCCCCCGCTTTCCATTTTCTGATGGATAACGGAAATTTCAGCTTGTCATAATCCAGGCATGCTGAATCAAGGGATGTTGGAATGATAAAACCCGGAGTCAGGTGTTGCACCTTAAATTTCAGTTTAACCGGCTTTTCAATATGATTCACCTCCGCTTCAATGTTAAATTCCTTATGTATTTCCTGCATATCGTTCGCTGCATCACTTATCTCTGTAATAATAAGGTTTTTCCTGTCTTTGATCAGGCGGTGGGTAGAAGAAAAAAAGGTTTTTCCGCTGTTTCCATCCAGTATTTTCAGCAAATTCTCTATTACATCGAGGGAGAACCCAAGGGGGGCAAACAATTCGTAGGCATAAGGCCGGAGAGGAACAAGGTTTTTCAGTGCTTCAATGCTGATGGTGATTTGTTTACCCTCTTTGTGAACCAGGGAATTGCTGGCACTGAAGATGGCTGCCTTACCGATGATCTCGAAATCTCTGATTTTTTCGATGGTTTCAGTCATTACAACAGAAAAGTCAGGTTGAATAGTTCTTAGCACAGGGATCACTTGATGGCGGATTTGATTCCGGGTATATTTCAGTGAATCATTGGAGCTATCGTCACGGTAGGGGAGATGTTTTTTCTCCGCATATTTTTTAATTTCTTCCCGATACGTAAAAAGCATCGGGCGAAGCAGTTGTCCTTTTATGGGAAGGATGCCGTGAAGTCCGGCAATTCCGGTTCCGCGCAGAAGGTTGATGAAGAATGTTTCGATTTGGTCGTCGAGGTGATGGGCAGTGACAACAAAATCATATTCAAACTCTGCCCTGATCTCTTCAAACCAGTCGTAACGTAATTTACGTGCAGCCATCTGGATAGAGAGCCCAGATTTTTTAGCATATTCTTCTGTTCTGAATTTTTTCAGGTAAAAGGGGGCCTTGTATTGTTTGGCCATCTTTTTTACAAATCTTGCATCCTCATCCGATTCTTTTCCCCTGAGGGTAAAATTGCAATGAATGATTCCGAAGGGAAGTTCTGCCTTGTGAAATAAATCAACCATGACCATAGAATCCAGGCCTCCACTCACGGCCAGGAGAAAATGTTTTGTCCGGGGTTGGTCAATGATTTTTAACAAATTCGACAGAAAATCTTTCTGCATCATGAACGGCGGTATATGGCCGTAAAGATACGATCAAATTTCCCAGGTATCTCCCGAATTAAGGAGGTCGTCAACACTTTTAATTTTCGAACTTTCTTTGGCATATTTGATCTGTTCTTCCACGAGGTCATCATAAGTAGGGCACATGGCCGAACGGATCACTCCGAATACCATCGGGAAGTGGGGAGGTGCCAATTTGGCCAGCATCAGGTGGATTCCGGGGTCTTGGTTATACTGGTCATGTACGAGGATATCATCAATGGTGACCCCATTTTTGCCTATTTCAACAACTTTGAGGTGGGTATCTTTAAGGATAATCCCCTTGGAGAGATCTTTCCCGAAAACCATGGGATGTCCGTTTCTGACAACCAGCATATTTTCATCCTTAACTTCTTTCCCAATGATTTCACTATGGGCTTTATCTGCAAAAATGATACAATTCTGCATGATTTCCATCACAGAAGTACCATCATGTTTTGCGGCTTCAAACATAACTTCCGTCATCAGGCCGATATTGTTATCTGGGACCCGGGCAAAGAAAGTTCCCTGGGCGCCCATCACAAGCTCACCCACGGTGAACGGATGCTCAATAGTTCCCTGAGGGGAAGTCTTGGTCACTTTTCCCATTGGAGTGGTTGGAGAATATTGCCCTTTAGTCAGGCCGTAAATCTGGTTGTTGAACAGCATGATGTTGATGTCAACGTTTCTGCGGAGGATATGAATGAAATGGTTGCCTCCGATGGCAAGGGAGTCGCCGTCTCCGGTGGCCATCCATACGCTGAGTCTGGGGTTGGCAATTTTTACACCGGTGGATATGGCTGCTGCCCGGCCATGGATTCCGTGGATACCATAGGTATTTACATAGTAGGGGAACCTTGAAGAGCAACCGATACCGGATACGATACAAAAATTTTCCTTACGGTATCCGATTTTTGGAAATACGCGTTCTACTGCACTGAGGATGGCGTGGGCTCCGCAGCCTGGACACCATTTAACCATCTGGTCGCTTTCAAAATCTGTTTTGGAAAGTTGAACGCCTGAGCGCTCAATGGTCATATTTTCGAATTCCATGTTATTTCTCCTCTAAAAGTTGATTAAACTTATCCATTAATTCCTTGGTCATGAAAGGTAATCCCTGCACTTTATTAAACTGATAAATGTTCGGCAGAGGATATTTCATGCGCAGATAATTGACAAATTGCCCGCTGTTGAGTTCGCATACCAGGATCTTTTTAAATCCATTCAACACTTTCCCGGTGTTTTTGGGAAGTGGCATGATATGATGAAAATGGGCGTGGCTGACTGGTTTTCCCTCATCCTGCAATTGCTTCACAGCAGAGTGAACAGCGCCATAGGTTCCGCCCCAGCTTATGATCAGTAATTCTCCTTCATCATTTCCATCAATGGTTTGTTCAGGAATAAAATCAGCGACTTTTTCGACTTTTGCCGCTCTCAAATTTACCATCAACTGATGATTCAGGGGATCGGTAGAAACGGTTCCGTTGATATTTTCTTTTTCAAGTCCTCCGATACGATGCCGCAGTCCTTCAGTTCCTGGCAACGCCCATTTGCGGACCAGGGTCTCGGGATCTCTTCTATAAGGTTTATAGTCAGGATCGTTGGGTTCGGCAATGGGTGGGTTGATGGGAGGCATATCGGCCATTTTGGGAATTTTGAAAAGGGTAGAGCCGAACCCGAGATAGCCATCTGTCAGAAAGATGACAGGGGTCATGTGTTCCATGGAGAGCTTGGCTGCTTCATAGGCAAAATAGAAGCAGTTTTCTGCAGTGGATGCCGCGATCACGATGACGGGACATTCCCCGTTACGACCGAAAAGCGCCTGATAAAGATCACTTTGTTCGGATTTGGTCGGTAATCCTGTGGACGGTCCTCCTCTTTGAACATCCACGATAATTAAAGGTAATTCAGTCATAACCGCCAAGCCTATGGCTTCACTTTTAAGCGACAGTCCCGGTCCTGATGTGGTCGTACAGGCCATGGCTCCGGTATAGGAGGCTCCAATGGCGGAACAGATTCCCGCGATCTCATCCTCTGCCTGAAAAACTTTTGCACCCAGAGATTTATGCTTAGCCAGTTCCATCAGAATTTCAGTAGCCGGAGTAATAGGATATGACCCAAGGAAAAGGGGTCGGCCTGATTTTTCAGAGGCGGCCAGCAAACCCCAGGCAGTGGCAATATTCCCTGTTATATTACGGTATCTTCCTTTTTCCATTTTTGCCGGGCCAACCTGGATTACACTTTCGATAGCTTCAATGGTTTCTGCATAATTATAACCCTGCTGAAGAACGATCTTATTGATATCGATCAATTCGGGTTTTTTCTTGAATTTTACTTCAAAGTATTTAAAGGAGGATTTCAGGTCACGATTAAAAAGAAAGTAAAGAATACCAAGGGCAAACATATTCCTGCTTCGTTCTGCAGTTTTATTGTCGATATTCTTTTCTTTCAGGCTTTCCTTGGTCAGTGTTGAGATGGGAGCCTTGATCAGGTTAAAGCTATCGAGGGAATTGTCTGTCAGAGGGTTTTTCTGGTATCCTGATTTTTCAAGGGCTTTCTCGTCAAAAGCATCTGTGTCAACAAGGATGGTCGCTCCTTTTTTTGCCCATTTAAGATTGGCTTTGAGCGAGGCTGGATTCATGGCCACCAAAACATCCACTTGGTCGCCGGTAGTAAATATTTTCGAGCTTCCTACATGTACCTGGAAACCGGAAACCCCTGCAATGGTATTGTGCGGAGCTCGGATTTCAGCCGGAAAATCTGGGAAAGTAGCCAGGTCATTTCCATCGAGGGCAGCAACATCAGAGAACATCGTCCCGGAGAGTTGCATTCCGTCACCGGAATCTCCGACAAATTTAACCACCACATTTTCTCTTTCAACAACGGGTCTTTTTTTCTTTGCCATAGGTTTAATACGTTTTACGCGGCAAAGTTACATTTTTAAGTTTTATCCGAAAGAGATCAGAAATAAAAATATTTGTATATTTGCCCTGAATTCACATTATTAACTCGTTCCGCTTCGCGGAACACAAATACAATAAGTCATGGCTTACAAAATTAATGATGATTGCACCGCTTGCGGAACCTGCATCGATGAATGCCCTGTTGAAGCTATTTCTGAAGGTGATATTTATAAAATTGACCCTGAAGTCTGCACCGACTGTGGCGCTTGTGCCGATGTTTGTCCGGCAGAAGCAATTCATCCTGAATAATCAGAAGTTTGACTGATTAAAAAATCAGCAGCCCCGGTTTTTAGGGCTGCTGTTCTTTTTTAATGCGGGTTAAAAGATGCGATATCCCGCATCATATAAATAATTGCAATTCCAGCTTTTCTCCATCAAACACGGCATAGCTGAAATGGGTAATCCAGTCGCCAAGTACGACCTGACGGGTTTTCTCAGTCAAGGGTTCATCCAGAGGGAAATGATAATGTCCGTAAATCAAAAAATCAAGTTCAGGATGGATTTTCAGCAGTTGTTTTGAATGAAAAGTGATTCTTTCTGCGATCAGGCGTTTATTACGTTCTTCATCTTTTTTCTCTTTTTCCAGGGCGATTTTCCGACTTTTTCGCGACCAGAAAAGGGCCATTGAAATTCCCAGGTCAGGATGAAGCCAGCGAAAAAGCCATTGGTTAAAACGACAGGCGAATATTTTCTTGATCAGTTTATAACCCTGGTCTCCAGGCCCCAAACCATCCCCATGAGCCAGATAAAATTTCTTTCCTGAAAATTCCCTGAATTCAGGATCACGGTGCAATTGAATATTCACTTCTTTTTGCAAATAATCAAAGGCCCACATATCGTGATTGCCCCGGAAAAGATGAACCGGGATCCCGGCATCCGTGAGCTCGCTCAGTTTGCCAAGAAGTCGTGTATAACCCCGAGGAATGGCTGTTTTATATTCAAACCAGAAGTCAAAAAGGTCACCCATGAAGAAAATTTCTCCGGCATCATGCCGGATTATTTCCAGCCAGGCAACAAGTTTTTTCTCCCGTTCAAGGCTTTTTTCCTGGTTGGGGATTCCCAGATGAAAATCGGAAGCGAAATAAATCTTCTTAGACATAGGGAAAATTTAATGCAATTTACAAAAACTATTTTTTTATCTTTTCCAATTCCTTCTGACGCTGATGTTCTTTTACTCTTTGCTGATGATAGACAACATGCTTGTTTCCCGGATAAACTTCAGGCAATGTACGGTCGAGGATTAAATAATATGAAAAATCTTCGTCGGGAGAGATGACTGGACTCATACCAAAAGCATAGTTCAGCACGATGAGTGAAGCAAGTGAATGAGGGTTGCGGGTGATGAAGTTTTCCTCATAGGCTTTCTGTCGCTTCCATATTTTTTGAAATGCCGTATCTATCCTCTGTGTCAGTTGATAATATCCTGAACTGTCTTGTTTTTCAACCAGAAGCATTTCAAGTGAATCTACCTCCTTTTCGTTTTTACGCGTAAAAACGAAAAAATCATGGAGTAGTGTGGCCTCCTTGTTTCCCGTCAAAACAACCTGATCAGGGAAATCTGAAAACCCTCCTTTCAGTTGAATGGTATCGCCTTTCCCAATCATCATGACAAGCACTTTCCCTGAGGGTGCTTTGAGCATGTAAAATCCTGTTTCCAAAGGTGAAATGCGAAAGCTGAAACGACCGTTGCCATGTAATTTTACAGAATCGAGATTACGGATGTCTTTGGTGCTCAGTTCCTGAAGAACGAGCAATTCTCCATCGGCATTGCTGATCTCGCCGAGAATAAGTGCTTTGCCTGATCTGTCAGAGCAGGAGAAGAGCAACTGCATCATGAAAAGAAAAACCCATCCGGAATATTTCATAGGAATTGAATTTCTTGTTGGTTGATCATCGGTCTTCCCTGAAAACGTAGAAACAGGTTGACTATGGTGATCACATCTTTCTGGCAGTACTTAACGATCCTCGGAAGATCATGGTCTTCCCAGTAAACCTTGCCGACTTCACTGCCATCAATATCGTCTTTGGGGGTCGGGATACCGAATACAGCCGCCAGTAATGCGAGGGAAGTGTAATTTTTATAATCTCCGAATTTCCATAGATCCATGGTATCGAGATGATTGACTTCCCAGGGCTTTTTTCCGGAAAGATCGAGGATGGGAGGAACAATAATCCCGTTGATCAGCATACGGCGGATGAGGTAAGGATAATCAAATTCTTTGCCGTTATGCGCACAAAGATATCGGATTGTTTTCTCTTCAACCCTGAGCATTCCGGAAAAATCCATCAGGATCTTTTTTTCTTCATCGCCTGAATAGGTTTTCAGACGAATTGTTCCGTTGCTGACCATCCCGGTGGAAATGCAAATGATTTTACCGAATTCGGCATAAATCCCGGCACGACCGTATATTTCTGCCGCTTCTTTTTCAGGTTCATTTCTCATTTTTTCAAGTCTTGAAAGCTGCTCTGCTTTCTTTTTCCAGAGCAGTTTCATCTGATCCGTCAGCTGATTATAATCTGATGACTCTGGAACTGTTTCAATGTCGAGAAACAGGATGTTTTCAAGAGTATAATTTTCCAACATAATTTGTTTTCTGGCTTAATCCATTAAATGATCAAAGGTAATAGGGTATGTTGATAAGTTTTGTTATCCGTGATGAGATCCATTGATCGATGGGAAAGGTGAATTTTTCTTCGCTCAGGCTTGATATCTTCACCCAACGAAAATTCTGGGCTCCATCAACACCGGGGATGTCGTTTTTGATGGTGGTGGTTTTGAAAGGGTAAGGTTTTTCAGCTTTGACGTGGTAGTAAATGTTGAGTAACTGCATATTGGTTGGAAGCAGGGTAGTTGGCTGAAAAAAATCAGTGGTATAAACATGTGAAACCACTTCAATTCTCGTGTTGAGTTCCTCCATAAACTCCCTTTTCAGGCAATCGATGGTTCCTTCTCCAAACTGAAGTCCTCCTCCCGGGAATTTAGTCATATAAATTCCCAGCCTGAATTCATCGGTGACAAGAATACACTCCTGATTAAATAGAAAACCGTAAACCCGGATATTGAATTGGTTTATTTCCATCGAGGTTCAAAGATAAATAAATAACCTAGTGGTTCGCCAACCAATCCCTTATGGAATCAGAATAAGTATCGCTCAGGGGAATCCTGATTTTTTCGAGAAATATTGTTTTATTACGTATGCTGGTTATTTTCTTTAGCGGAATAATAAAACTTCGATGAACTCTTTTAAACTGATCCTTCGGTAACTTTTCCGTAATACTTTTCAAACTCATTAAAGACAGAACAGGAGATTTTGCATTATTTATTAAGTGTATCTTGACATAATCATCAAGCCCTTCAATGTAAAGGATATCATCAAAATCAATCCTGACCATGGCATATCCTGATTTTACGAAGAAGAAGCCCTCTTCGGAACGGGAAGGGACGGTTTGACTTGATATAACCTTCCTGGCTTTCATCAGAGCTTTAATAAACCGGTCAAAATGGATTGGTTTGACAAGGTAATCAATGGCTTCAAGCTCAAAGCCCTTAACAGCATATTCCGAGTAAGCTGTAGTGAAAATGACCAGGGGTTTAACCTGAAGGCTTTGAAAAAACTGAATGCCACTGATGTCAGGCATCTGAATATCAAGGATAATCAAATCAACCTTGTGGGCTTTAATAAATGATAAGGCCTGGATGGCATCTGTAAAAGTATTTTCAAGATGAATCAGGGGTGTATCTGCAGCATAGTTCTTGATCACCTCCAATGCGAGGGGTTCATCATCAATGGCTATACAGGTCATCATGTCAATGGGATTCTCAGGTTCACAATATATACTTTTCCATTGTTTGTAAGGGTAAGCTCATGCGTCTCGGGATATATCAAACGGAGTCTTTGCCTGGTGTTGCTTAAACCTATCCCGAAGGTTTCATTGTTTTCCCGCCCCTGGAAAATCTGATTGGAAACTTTAAATTCCAGATACTTGCTTCCAATCCTGATATCAATGATGATTATGCTTTGTTCATGACTGCTCGTTCCATATTTAAAGGCATTTTCCACAAACGGAATGAGTATCATGGGAGGAATCATATACCCTTTATGTTCCTCACATATAGTCAGTTGAAGGTCAACTTTTTCATTTAACCTGAGCTTCTGAAATCCTACATAATGCCGGATATACCGTATTTCCAACTCCAGTGGGACCTTGTCTTTTTCAGCTTCCTGAATGACATAACGCATCATATCAGAAAGCTTCATCACAGCCTCTGGGGTCATCTCGCTTTTCATTAGAGATAAGCTGTAAATGGTGTTCAGTGAGTTGAAAAGAAAATGAGGGTTGATCTGATTTTTCAACAGCGCCAGTTCCGAATGAAGTTTTTCTTTCTCGGTTTCTTTTTGTTTTTTCTCGTTTTTTACCAGTTTATCTGAAAAACGCAATCCCAGGCTGAAACCCGAAACTAAAAAAGAAGTCAGGAGAAAGTTGTATAATGGCCAGCCTTTTGAGGGACGGTGGTGAGGTTTTCTTTCAAGCATTTCCGGTGGCAGAGGCATATCAGGACGAAATTCCCTGGGCTCCATTTTCCGTTCCGGCATAAAATAGGTATTTGGGAAGGCCATCATCAGGGTCATTAGCATGATCAGCAGCAAAGAAAAGGTAAAATAGAGGAATTTCTTTCGCTTAAAAAACAAGGCTGGGATCAGTAAAAAATACTGTAAATAGAAAATAGTAGCATAGATAAATGTTTGTATATAATTATAGTACAATAAATTAGTATCCTTGTTGGAATTTTCGTATAAAAAGTAGGAGGGAAAAATGAAAAGGATAGCCCAGACTAACAGATGAAGAAGCACTTTGACTTTTTTTCCGGTTAAAAGCGATGGTTTTGTCATTCTTAAAAGCTTAAATAATAGCTTATCCCAATGATATAATCTGTCTCAGGATTATTCACCTGGCATTCCATTCTGATCAGGTAGTGTAAATCGATTTTATGCATGCGGTTGATTGAGTACTCAAGACCTGCACATCCCCTGAACTGATCAAATGATGGTTTGGCAGGGGCATTGAGTCTAAAAAAAAATTCGGTGTAAATATAGGGATCTATTTTCCTGTCTGTATCATATTTCAGGAGTAATCGTGAGCGAAAGTGGCTTTTTACCGTTCCCGCTTGATCATCAGTTCCTATTTCGGAATATTTCGATTGATAGCGTAATCGAAGCGTTATGCTGATAGGTTTTATTTTCTCCCGGTAACTGGCTTCACAATACCAGCTGTGAAAACGGCCATAGGTTTCATCAAGTCTTCGTTTCAGGGAGAAACGATAGGCTCCGCCTATTTTCAGACGTTTCCAGGGTTGAAGCCTGATCCCGAGATCACTGAGAATACTTCCCACCTCAGTGATGTTCTCATTCATCCTGATCTCTTCCGTGAAAAAAACAGAAACAACTGGAGTGATTTTTTTCTCCAGGTTTGCACTCATCCATAACCCGGCATCATTGACCTGGGCTGACAATCGGACAAACATCAACAATAAAAGAAAAAGCAGGATGGGTCCACACTTCCTATTCATAATAATAGGCTTTGATGGTGGCCGTGTCTTTTAAAAAATTGATTTTTCCGATGACAATTCTATGAATGTTCAGACCGGTTCTTTTCCTCAGGTCTTCCATTAACTCCGGATGATTTCCGGGTTTGATCATATCAATATTCTCATACTGAATACTCTTGAGCAATTCCCTTTTGAAAATAAGGTTTCCGTCAAGCATGAAGATGCCACACAGGATGATTCCATGGAGTATGCCGAGCTCATAGTATTCAAGCTGGATAGCGCTGATCACACCCATCGCTATAAAAACAAACAAGTAGGTCAAATCTTTCATGGAAACGCCTTCGGTTCGGTAACGAAGCATAGAAAAAATGGCAAATAAACCGAAAGCTGCTCCTACAGAAAGTTTGACATATTTAAGTACAAAAGTCAGCAGGAAAATCACCAGGTTAAAAATGATGAGCGTAAAGATATAATCCAGCTTCCTGTAGTTAGGATAGTAGATCAGTCCTATAATAAGGGCCACATTGAGCAGGTTAATTCCCAGGCTGAAAATAAATTTCTCATTCATTTCCAGTATCTTGGCATTTTTCTTCTTCTCTTTTTTGTCCAGTGACTCCGTATTATCTTGCTGGATTAATTCAGTTTCAATTTGTGCGCTGCATATGCTCACCGGAAGTGCCAGGAGAAAAAGCAGAAAAAACATTAAAAATTGCTTAGAGGGTATCATGATTAAGTTTGTTGATTGTAATTAGTTTTTCTTTGAATTGGTTTTGTTTTATTTCATGGTTAAGGCTGATGGTCCCCAGGCAATATTTGCTCATGTTCATTCCCGAGATATGGTTGTTATGCATCACACTCCGGAAGGCGGAGACAGTTGTTCTATCCTGTTTAAGTTCGGCAATGATGAGTCCCGGGTAACCCACTTCCTTATCTTCTTTTTTGAAATGCAGGCCGGTATCTATAGTAATTCTTTCTGTTTTGACATGGTTGACCAGGGTGATTCTTGAAAAACAGACCCAGAGTGCAGGGACAAGTGTATTCGCTGAGTAACTCGTATGAAGTGACAATAAGGACGATGGCTTTCCAGTAATATTCTCCTGTGTGCCTTCCTGAAGTAAACGGTTTTTAATGGTCCGGGCCTTATTATTTTTACATTTGATTTCGAAGAACATCTGACCGGTATCCAAATATTTCCGGCTTCTGACTTTGTATCTTTTCATTTTCCCGTTATGGTGATGGATATACATCTGGTACTCGGAAGTGTCAAAATAGAGGGTTTGATATCTTTGCAACCGGATCCCTTCAATCTCCAGTACACGGTATCCCCACTGAAGTTGTTCCAGGATCTCTGGAAGCAGTTTCACGGAGAAAACGAATTTGCTATCCACCCTGTTCATTAACTTTACGGTATCAGCCTCTTTAAGCGAAATGGGTTCAAAATGTGAAAGCAAAGCCTCAAAAATAGACATAGTCCCATTTTTTTAATGATTCCACCTGTGCTTTCCCACGGAAAGTTTCTTTTTTTATTCTAAGGTTTTTAGCATTATAGGTGTACTGGATTTTCTTTATGCAGTTACCATAAGCATCATTGATGGTCTCTCCCACCTTATTCCCATTCGAATCATAGGTAAAAAGAGTTTTCTTCCTGACCGTGCCCTTGTCGTCATATTCTGTTTCCTCGGTTCTGTTTTTAAAAGCATTGTATTTGAAAACTCTCCTGATATTTTTATGTTTATCAGTATCCATAACGGTTTCTTCAGTTTTATTTCCATAGATATCGAATATGGCAGTTTCTTTATGCAGGATTGATTCATCAGTCCCATACTCGATTTTCAAAATATTGTGGCCTGAACGGTCAAATTCTTCATAAAGCGATTTATAGGTATTCGTTTTTCCTTCGGTGGTGACGGTCTCCCATTCGGTGACCGACTTGATCTTGTTTTTTCTTCTTTCGCCTTTTGACTGTGCTGAAACAAAAATTACCAGGAACATACTGACGACGAGAAGGGGAATTGGTTTCATATACTTTTATTTAAAAATGACCATATCAGACACTTCAATATCCTCTTTTTGTTTTGAAATCACAACTTCTTTAAGAATCGGCAAAGGGGCATTGGTTTGTAGGGTGGAGTCCTTTGAATAAGTATATAAGGTGTAATTTCCCGGCCTAAGGTATTTGAATTCATAGGTGCCATCATAACTGGTTCTAATCCTGTCGTTGTAGTCCCTGTTATCTCCGTAAATAATATATACCCAAATGTCAGGTCCGTAATATTCCTCTTGAAGAACCGTGAAAGTTGAGTTGTATTTTTTCACAAAAACTTTTCCGTATATGGACGATTTTCCACCTTCGCCAGCTTCTTTTTTACAGGACATACCAATTAACAGGATTGGTATCAAACACAGAACAATGATTTTTTTTAAGAATATTTTCATGTTTTTTTGAGGGGTTTATAATTAGTCGATGATCAATTTTGATGTCATAATTTGTTCATTATTGCCTATGCTGACAACGTACGTTCCCCGTTCAAGACTGGTCAGGTCAAGACATCTGACAATGGCTGCTGTTGTTTCATTGGGAACAGGTTGTTCCTCTCGAAGGATCACTTGTCCAAGGATATTGGATAGGCTTATTGTAAGTGGACACTTCATATTCCGGATTTCGATATAGGTTATATTCCTTGCCGGGTTCGGGAAGAGCAGGAAACCACTTTCAGGTACGGACCCGTAATGATTGTGTGCATAAGGTGAGGGGATCATGTAATACATTGATCCATATCCATTTGGATATCTTCCTATGGTTTTTCCCCTAATGTGTTGTCCAAATACAACTTCATCCAGTAAGCGACCCTGACGATTCCATAGCGACATGCATGCTGAAGCGGTTTTCGCAATAAGAAGGTAACCTTTTGGACTGATCAGGGTGTCAGGGAGGGCCATTGTGAGGGTTCGCATAAGGCCATCCGACAGTTCTATTCCACACAGGTTAAGTGTTTCACTGGTAGTATTGAATAATTCAACCCAATCCTGGCCGATTTCGTTGATAACAATATCTCCGGGCATAAGCTCTGTTTGGAGGTTGTAAAATTCATGTTCTGCCCTTTCCGGAGAAAAACTTCCACTGCTGTCATTTTCAGCATAGAGATAATATTGTATGTTAGGTCCTGGAGGGATGATAGCCGCGCCATATACTTGATCACCTGCTTCCCCATCATGGTGATTGCCGTCATCTGCCATTTCTATTTTTGAAAAGATATCATCGTGTGAAAAACGGAATCCGAGGGTGACATTCTTTGCACCCGTGATCTTTGTATTGATCCAGACTGTTTCTCCTTTGACTGGTATTTCAGGAAAATGCGTAATCTCATTTATCGTCGGTTTGTTTTTTAAGCCGGGTAAATTATGAAGATAAGTGCATCTTGCTTGCATTAAATCTTTCAGTCCGGGATATTTTATCATCGAGGCGAATCCTCCGACTGTGCTGTCGAGATTGTTATGGAAATCCTGGTAAGAATAAAACCGGTTAGTGTCCTGAAGCACCAATTGGTCAATCAATGACTGAATCGTTTTCCCTCTTGAATAATAAAGATCATTGTTAATAAAATCAATCAGGATAGTATGGATATGGGCAAAATACATTTTTTGAAGTTGTGGATTACTGATTAATTTTGTGATTAATGGTCTTGGGGATACAGAAAAGGAGAGGTGTTCCAGTGGATCGAGTTGTTTCAGATCTTCAATGTTCAGTCCAAGAAAATGATAAGAACCATCAGATTCACGGAAACTTCCGAACGACATATTAAGATCCCATAGGATTGGGCTAAACCTGCCCTGACCATCACGGTAGAGATAATAATTCTGAGCATATCCAACGTAGCTGTCCAGGTTGAGTAAAACCTGGTTGAAAGCATTCATCCACAGGACACGATCGACGTTCAACATGTTTTCTACACTATCGGAACCCATGTTTAGGAGGGAGATCAGCTTGAATAGATCCTTCCATCCTGCTGCCGATTCTAACTTATAAAACGGGATGTAGTCGCTTGAATCATTGCCATGACTGAAAGCCAGGTTGGAATTTTCACCGAAAGGATAGATGAGTTTTACTGGCTCTCCTTTAAAAAAACTATGATCATTGGATTGAAAATGTTCTTCCAAAAATATTTTATCCACTGCCTGGACATTGGTATAAAGGCCCATTATGGTATCATTAACGTAAACCATGGCGAAATTTGCCCTTGAAGCCGGCATGTAATTCCTGGCTATTTCATAGGCCAGAACTTCTCTTACAAAAGAAGGGTCATGAATGACATTACTAAGTTTGATTTTAGTAAACCCGAGATGATTCTGATTTTTAATGCAATAATCCAGGTCTATGTTAAAAGGGTTTTTTATGGCATTTACATTGTATGAACTGTATCCCTTATACCTGATCCCCGCATCATGGTATATATTACCATCAATAATAACCTCTGCCTTAAGTTTTCCTTCGTCTCCTGTATGGACAAAAAGGCTGTCGAGAATATGCCTCCAGTTTTTTTCATGGAAATGAATACGAATTTCCGGGATGATTCCGGGATCATAGAAATTGGTCTGGGCATGGAGTTCATATCCGGACAAACAGAATAGAAATATCCCGATGAAAGAGGCTAGCCTCATCGAATGATCAGTTTTCCTGTAAATACATCCTGATTAGTGCGGATGTTTATTACGCAGAGTCCAGGCTGGAGGTGAGGAAGTGAAATGGTGTTAGAACCGGTGATTAAGTCATGGGTCATCATTTCTTTTCCTTCGATGGTGAAGATGTGGAGTGTACCAGGAACGGACAACCCATCGATATGTAGTACGCGGTTTACAGGGTTTGGATAGATACTGAGGTAAATCCCGTTAATTTCCTGGAAACCTTGGCTGGAATCAGTAAATTTGGATACTCCGTTGCCCGTGGCAATCCATATGTTATCCTTTTTGTCAACAGCAATCCTCCTGACTAAACCGTCCACTAACCCGTCTGTCACAGTGTAGGATTTCCATGTCGAATTAAAAAACTTGGATATTCCACCATCCTGGGTATAGGTATCGTAAATACCAAACCACATCGTCCCTTTGGAATCCATGGCAATATCCTGTATATAATTATTCATCAGACCATCCGAAGAACGGTAGGTTTTTTGCCATTGTCCCAAACTGTCGAAAACCCCCACGCCATTAAAAGTACCGATCCATTTGGAATTTTCCTCCCCGATCGAAATCGCCAGAATATTATTATCGGGAAGGCTATCGGCGACAGTATAATTGATGAAGTTTATCCCATCAAATTTTGACAATCCTCCCAGCCATGTTCCAATCCAGATGTTCCCATGAGAATCGGGAGTGATATAACTGATCATGTTATTAGGCAAACCTTCGACAGTGGTGTAATTGACCCATGTCTGACCGTTAAAATGAGAGATACCCGCGTTAGTACCAATCCAGATGCTCCCGTCAGGATCACCGGCAAGGTAATTTATGGTATTGCTTGGCAGCCCATCGGCCATAGTGTATGAAGTCCAGACACTCCCATCAAATTGATTAAGTCCCATTTCTGTTCCTGCCCATACTCCATCATGAATGTCAACGGCCATGCAGGTGATGTAATTATCTGTGAGTCCATTTGCCGTTGTGTATGTTTTCCAGATGGTGTCGTTGAACATTGCAACACCTCCCTGGGTGCCAAACCATTTATGATTGAAAGAATCGATGGCGATGCCATTCACGTTATCGGCAGGCATTCCATCGGCAGTAGTGTAGTTTGTAAATTGCTGGGCTTTGACGCAAATGGAAAAAAGAACCAGAAGAAGAAACAGCATTTTGCTAATGATTTTTTTCATATTGTTTGGATATTAATGCGCAATACATATTTTTTTATGAATTAACTCATGGTGATCAATGTTAATGACAAGGTAATAGATCCCTGAAACCAGCCATGAAAGATCGAGTATCGTTTGCCCTTTTTGTGACCCTAATTTCTGCCCCATCGAATTAAAGATATGTGTCTCATATTGATTAGAAGACCCGTCGGGTAAAATTATATATATTCGGCCATCAGACGGGATGGGATAAACGAGGATACCATTGTTTATTGTTGATTCCTTGACGCTGACAATGATATATGGAGCTGATAATTCTGAGATACATTGATTCTGGTCGGTTACCTGAACCTGGTAGCTTCCTGTTTGTTGTGGAAAATATACCTGGTCATTGGCTCCTGTAATCGCTACACCATTGAGAAACCACTGATTTCCAAGGGATGAACTTGAAACCAGTGAATCACCGCTCTGAGTAATCACGGGTGCTGGCGGAATCTGATTCACAGTAATGGTCACAGAGCCGGTTGCGCTACAAGGCCCATTGGTAACCGTGATATAATAAGTTGTATTTACCAAAGGGGTAACCAGAGGGTTTTTATTATTTGAGGTAAATCCTGGAGGATCTGAAGTCCAGGAATAAGTATAAGCATCTCCACCTGTTACTGTCACGTCAAGCTGAGAAGATTCTCCCTGGCATATCGATGTTGGTAAAGCACTTGCTGTGCAAGTGTAATTTCCCGTAATATAGCAGGGAGGATATCTGAAAGATTGGGCAATGTTAGCTCCGACAGCTTTGGACCAGACCGTGTTTTGATCGGGATCGATTTCATAAATATAACCCGACATTCCGATGCAGATCAGCGTATTCCCATTGGGGAATTGTTGGGAGTTGCCATTGTCCGGGGACATATTTCCGCTGTAAGTATGTCGCCAGTCATAAGTGGCAGGTGAATAGGCAATCCCAGGAGTATAGGCGTAATTGTACCCATTGTAAGGAGGGTGGATTAAATCCACACAGGTTTTTCCACCGGTTCCTCCTTTGTTGTTATATCCGGCAATGAAATTGGGAAACAAAGGATTGTCGGTCGTGACCCAATGAGCATCATGAACAACATTGAAATCAGCAGTACCGGGTGCCTGGTAAGCAGGGGGATTTCCCCAACGATAGAGAATATCTCCTCCCTTTCCTGAATTTCCACCACTATGTGATGCAGCCTGAGCTGTTGTTGTACTATGATCAATCACATATATTTCATTCAATGCATGGGAACTGAAAACGATCTGATCCAGTGCGGCATTATAATCAATCCCGTTCATATGCATCCAGTCCTTTGATGTTTTATAATTAATATTTAATAATTCTGGATGATCTGCCACGATTCCATAATTATTTTTCGATGGATCAAATTGCTGAATAAGATGGTCCCAGGCATGCCATTCCCATACAACGGTTCCCGCGTTTGTTCCGCTTGGCTGAATCTCCACGATCTTATCCGGCCACATTTCTATGCTTTGAGAGCAACCTGCCTGAGTCACCTGTGCTGGTGTTTTCCGTTCATAGGCAATGAGGAGAACATTTCCATTCGGCATGGAATGGATGTCGTGGTGGGAACAATAATCCTGGGTGGAATAAATAAAATCCCATAAGATATTTCCATCCCAGTCCACTTTTTGAACCTCACCAGATATTGGGCCACCATTGAAATAATTTCCCTGCTTTTCAATAGTTCTTAATAGAACGCCATCTACAAGGAGGTATGTTGCATAACAGGTTCTGCTGTTTGCACTGAATGTCCAGGAATGATAAGTGTTTCCGCTTATATCAATCAGATAGGCCCTGGTGCCGCCCTGAGGAAAATATAGGGTATATCCATCATAGGGTTGCTGACCAAAGGCGGAGACCGTCAACACCAAAAATAGGATGAGAAAACCAATACCATATTTGAAAAGAATAGGTTTCATGTACAATGCCGGAGTTATAGGGGGCATGAATTTCATGTTACTTTTTTATTACCTTTAAACGATAGGCAGAACTTCCCTGGAAGAAGCATAAAATATATAATCCGTCAGGCATGTTTTCCATGGAAATTTCTTTATTTCCTTTCCCTGAAAAGACGTCGCTGAAAACAACTTTTCCTAACATTGAATAAATAGTCAGACCGGTCTCTTGATCAGCTTCAACAGATTTTATTTCAATGGTAATATTTCCTGAAGTTGGATTCGGAAAAACGTTGATTGCCGAGGAGAGCTTATCTTGGGTGGGGATTCCTGTGACATAGGAAGATGAATAACGGTAAGCTTTTGCAACCGTTCCTCCGGCAGTATAAGACCAAAGCAGGTTCTGGTTCGCATCAATTTCATAGATATATCCGGTCGAAGCGATACAAATCAGCATATTCCCATTGGGTAACTGCTGAGAACTTGATTGATCATTGGCATTTGACAAGCATGTGTGACGCCAGGTAACCGCTGCAGGTTCAAAGGATGATCCAGGATTTAGGAAATAATGGTATCCATCGTATGGCGGAGATATGATATCTACCGTGGAATGATTTCCGCTCTGGCCTTTATTGTTAAATCCAACAAGGTAATTGGCCATCGGGCAGGATGACGGGATCCAGTGTGCATCATGGACTACTCTGAACACCTGAGTGGATGATGATCCTGAATTGTAGGCGGCAGGGTTCCCCCAACGATACAGGATGTCACCTCCTTTCCCGGAATTTCCCCCAGTATGTCCGGCGGCTTCCTCCGTGGTAGTACTGTGGTCAATAACGTACATCTCATTCAGGTTATGGGAACTTATAACAATCTGGTCCAGAGCGGAGTTATAATCAATGCCATTGGAATGCATCCAATCTTGAGCTTGTAAGTAGTTGATGTTGAGTAATTCCGGATGATCGGCCACAGTCCCGTAATTATTTTTTGAAGCATCATATTCCTGAATTAAGTGATCCCATGCATGCCATTCCCAGACAATATTCCCCCCGCTGGTCCCTTGTGGCTGCACTTCAATGATCTTATCCGGCCACATGACGATATTTTTTATACCTCCCGATTGTTTAACTTCAGCAGCAGATTTGACTTCGTAGGAAATGAGTAATACGTTCCCATTGGGCATGGGATGTATGTCGTGATGAGTACAATAGGAAGCCGTTGAATATATGTACTGCCAACATATATTTCCATTCCAGTCAATATCCTGAATCATCCCGGTCATGGCGGCTCCCATTAATTGGTTCCCCTGATATTGTACGGAACGCATCACATGCTGGTTAGGTAACAGGTAAACAGAATATCCGTTTTGCCTGTTGGTTGACCAGGAATGGTAAATACTTTTATTCATATCCAGCAAGTAGATATTATTGTTGCCCATCTTCCCATACAGGGTATAACCATCATAAGTTTGACCGGATATATTACCAGGATATCCAGTGAATGCTAAAATCAAGATCAGGACAATGCAAACTTTTTTATTCATGGATGAATGGATTTGGAAATTAGAAATGATAAAAATAAGATCATCAGTAGTTTAAATATCAGAAATTCGGTAAATAGCATGTTTTTACCGGTTAATGACAAGGTTTGAATATACTATGGGATATCTTGATTCTAATGAATAAAACCTTCTATTTCTGAATGATTCTGATATACATGGTGTCGGCATTGATCCCGGTGAAAATTCCAAGGCCGTTTTCAATATTGGATGGTGGTTCTTCAAAACTTTGAGAATTACTTGCCTGACGCATGAAAAAGGTGCTATATTCAGGATTAATATGGTAAAGGATAATCCGGTTTTTCCCGAAATACCTGAACATCATTGGTTGTATGTTGAGCGCGTTTCCGGTGACCGGTTGTGAAGCGAAGATATCGTTAGATGGTATGGAATCTTTGATGATAGGAATCAGGTTTTCCTCCAGGCATTCTGCTGTGATAAGATAATAGCTTGCATCTGCGTTGGTCCAGGTGATCTCCACAGGAGAAGGATGGGTATTGGAGGGATTATCCGGATCGAACTGGTAGATGGAAATAACGGTGTCAGAAATAGTCACTCCGGTTGGTTTGACAGGAATAATGGTTTCTGAACTGACTTCATGTTCATTGTAAATCATGCGCATTTTGTACATACTGTCAGGGATTACCTCTAGCAAAGAAAGGCTATCGGCGTAAATTCCATTGCCGATAGAGATGAGCTTATGTTCTTTATTCCCGCTGATAATATATACCTCAAGATGATTAAGGTCGATGGTAGATGAGTCTTGTTCTGCCTGGTAAGGTATTTTATGTGATATTTTAATAGTGACGGGATTACCCGGAGAAAGATAAGCTTCTATTACAGGCAGATCCTCGAAACCATCCACAAGGTTTTTCTGACAGGATGTAAAAGTCAAAGCAAGAATTTGTAATAATAGAATGTATTTGACATTGAACTTATGTTTCATGGCTTATGCTGAAAGGGATTATCTGAGTTTAAGTGTTAACGTAAGGTTCGGTGTAAAACCCAGGAAAAGCTTATTGCTTTCAATAATATTGTCATCGATGATCTGGAACTCTTTGTACCAAACATTCCTGCGGTTGTAAACATTGAAAATGGATAAACCGATATTGCCCCATTCATTCTTGGTCTCACGTGAGCGCAAATGGTAGTTAACAGCAATATCTAGGCGATGATAGTCCGGCAGTCTGCTACTGTTTTTCGATCCGAAATCAATATACACTTTTTCCGTCCCATTCAGAAGATTGACGGTATAGGCCCCATCGGGGGCTGTATAGGGTCGTCCGCTTGCAAATAACCAGGTAGCCGAGAAACTCCATTTTTTATAATCGTAAAGCGCAACGATCTTAAACTCATTACTAACATCCTGTGCAGCAGGGAAGTAATTATTACCGTAAATGGCAATCTTGTTTTT
Organism: uncultured Prolixibacteraceae bacterium; assembly: GCA_964429135.1. Lineage (GTDB taxonomy): Bacteria > Bacteroidota > Bacteroidia > Bacteroidales > FEN-979 > CAZSDU01. Next base: position 138,517 of record CAYSAU010000002.1, read on the forward strand.
CACTTCACCTAAGGTATAGCTCACCCAGCCGGTGAGATTTCCGAACTTTTTTTGTACCAGAAATTCCACGCCTGTGGAGTAGCCGGTACCCGTAAAAAAATTTTCAGCATAAGTTGTTCCTTCCCGGGTAGGCATAAACCTCAGGGAATATTCAGTAACCCCGTCAATGGCTTTATAATAAGCTTCAATGCTGGCAAGGAAGCTTCGGTTTTCATAACTAATTCCCACGATATAATGCCATGCTGAGCTTACAGGGATGCTGTTCCCGTTCGACAGTATCCAGAAATCACGGTTCCCGTTCAGGATGTCTTCCCTGACAACCCGATTGGCGAACTGGCAATACTTACCGGTTTCTGCAACCAGTTTGACTTTACTGTTAAGGTTATAGGAAACAGAAACCCGGGGTTCAAAATACACTTTCCCGGTCGGGGAGAAATAGGTAAACCTAAGCCCGGGAGTTATCGATAATTTTGCTTTAAACAATTTTATTTTATCCTGAAAATATCCACCTCCCAAAAAGCCGTTCTCATTTTTATTTAATACAATGCTGGTATCATTTTCGCCAAAATTATAGGCGATAATGTAATTTGTGAAAAATATTCCGAAACCAAGTTGGTTATTGCTGTGTAGTCCGAATGAATAATCGCTTTTCAGGCTTAAATCAACCAGGTTATTGTTTTCAAGGATTCCGGAATTGAAACTTCCCGGACCCCCTTCTCCACCACTGGTGGTTCCGCTGCTTTCACGTTCACGATGACTATAATAATTCGAAAAACTGAGAAGGCTTGTTCCATAGAGCCTGGTATTCCAGTTCCTGGTCCACCTCAGACCCGTACCGAAATTTCCATAACTGGTCAGATCGGAATTCTCCATGTTAAAATTGAACCCTCCGGTGCTTCCGGATGAATTTGCCATATTAACCCCATTATCTATTTTATCAGTGCCATTATAAAAACTGAGGGAAACGATATCTTTCGGGCTGGGGCGGTAAGTTAGTTTTGCATTTAAATCATAAAAATAGGAGGTTACCGTTGAAGTCAGTGTGGGTCCCCCTCCCGGTGGTTCTTTCCCTCCATGCATGGAAACCTGTTTTACATCGCTCATAATGTTAAACTGCTTGAATATTTTATCATACAGCAATCCCTGATAAGATCGCCTGAAGGCAAACAGGGAAGTAAAACGCTTTCCGATCGGGATTTCCGCGTAAATATTAAAGCTCAGCAGGCTGATATCACCGCCGATGTTAAATCCTTTGGAATTCCCGTCTTTCCCAGTAATTTCAGTGACACTTGATAAACGTCCGCCGTATTTCGACTCAAATCCGCCTTTTAGTAATTGAACATCTTTGATGGCGTTGGAGTTGAACGCTGAAAAGAAACCATAAAGGTGGTCGACCTGATAAACAGTAAAGCCGTCATAGAGCAAAAGATTCTGATCGGGTGTACCCCCTCTGACATACAGGTTGGAGGATGATTCATTGGCGGCGGAAACTCCGGGTAAAAGCTGAAACGAACGAATTATGTCCTGCTCTCCAATATTTGGCAGGGATGATAACTTCTGTGGGGTCAGTTTCAATGTACTGATTTTATCATTGGTATGCATCAATTGATCCTGGTCCCCTTTGATAACTACTTCTTGAAGGGTTTGTGCATTGGATTCCATTTCAATGAGGAGGTTTGCTACCGGCAATTCAGGAGTCAGATAAATGGGAACTGTATTGTACCCGATATAACTGACCAGAAGGGTGGAAGTATCGCTTGGAACATTGATCAGGGTGAAATAGCCATCGGCATTGGTAAAGGTTCCGATGACTGTTCCTTTGACTCCGACATTAGCGTAAGGCAAGGCTTCCCCGGTTTGTTTATCCCTGACCAGTCCACTCAGATTAAACTTATTTTTAATGGCTGGTCCGGTAAATGTCTTTGTTTTCTTTGTCTCCTGGGGTTTTGAAGTTAACTGCTCGTATTTATTTTCAATATGAATGATAGAATCCGTGGTTTGATACCATTTAAGTTTATTTTCGCCACATTGCTGGGTCAGGAACAAAGACAAGGGTTTTTTAATTGGTCTTTCATTGACTTCGAACTGGCTCAATAATTCCCGGTCATATGCAAATCTCAGGTGATTGGTGACTGAAATTTCATCCAACACCTTGTCAAGGGTAGTGATATATAGCTTATCCACTAGAATTTTACTCAGGTCCTGGGCATATCCTGATTGAGAAAAAAGCAACAAAACGAGCAGGAATGTCGGGATTGTTTTATGAAAAAATCGCCAAGGCATCAATTTTTGCTTGAATGAAAAAATCACTGATCTGTGGTTGGTGTATACAGGTCTAAGAAAGTGTAAAACTATTTAAGCAAAACGGATTAATTCCTGCCAATAGGTGAATAGGTGAATTTTACCGGTAATCAGTGAATGAAGCAGACCCGGATCCGGAAAATTATTTCATGGGTTTTTTTGCTCTGAGCATTTGTCGCTTTCCCGGTGGACCAGGAAGCTTTTCAACGATGAATCCTGCAGCTTTCAAAGCTCTCGTTACAATTCCTTTGACAGAATAAGTGACCAGTATGCCACCCGAAACCATACAACAAAAAAGGTTTCGAAAAATCTGTTCGGTCCATAAAAATGGTTGCACCTCTGGATTAAAAGCATCGAAATAGATCAGGTCGGTTTGTTTTTCAACGGGATGAAAGTTTTCCAGGTTCTTATGAATTTTATGTAAGCTAAACAGGGGAGATATTTTTACCACTTTATTCCATGCCGTAAGGTGAAGTTTTTCAAAGAGCAACGAATTATTTGAAGAACACAACAGTTCAGGATAATTCATTTTCCGCCAGATGCTTTCTCCCAAAGGATTAGCTTCAATGGAAGTGTAATGTATAGGTATTCCTGTTTTTTGTGCCTCAATCAGTGTCAGCAATGCATTCAGCCCGGTGCCGAAACCAATTTCAAGGAGGTTAATAACCGGATGCTCAGATGACGGGTCATTAATGTCAGAGGAGGTTGTAATCGAATATCGCAAATCATCAATCATCCATCTAAGACCTGCTTCGATGAAAATATGCTTAGATTCCTGGATGGCGCCATAGGTCGAATGATAGTGTTCGTTCAGTTCAGGAACGAACAAGGTATGCGAGCCATCACCGGTTTTGATCAGAATGAGGCTTTCAGACATTGAATATTATTAATCTTCTCAGTTTCTTTGTTACTTAGTCACTTAGTCATTTCTACCAAAGCCTTGGATATTTATTCGGGTTGTATTCATGCATCATTTGGTAGATCGTTTCAAATACGTCCTCAGCGTTGGGCTTGGAAAAATAGTCTCCGTCATTGGTATAGGCCGGGCGGTGATCGTTGGCCGTAAGTGTTTTGGGTTCTGCATCCAGATAGCTGAACCCGCCTTGTTCTTCCATGACTTTTTGCATCATATAGGCGGTAGCTCCACCGCTATAATCCTCATCAAAGAATAAAATCTTATTCGTTTTTTTCAGGGATTTCAGTATTTCCCAGTTACGGTCGAAAGGAAGTAGGGACTGAACATCAATAAGTTCAACAGAGATTCCGAAATCCTTGATCTGGGGCAAGGCTTCCTGGGCAATTTTTACACAGGAGCCATAGGTTACAACAGTAATGTCGCTGCCCTCATTCAGGATTTCAGGGATGCCGAGAGGGATTCGGTAGTAACCCACGTTGGCTGGCATGCGCTCCTTCAGGCGGTAGCCGTTAAGTGGTTCAATGATCAGGGCAGGATCATCGGAAGCCATCATGGTGTTGTAAAACCCGGCTGCTTGCGTCATATCACGGGGAACCAGCACATGGATGCCGCGAAGGGAATTCAATACCATACTCATGGCAGATCCGCTATGCCAAATGCCTACCAGGCGGTGTCCACGGGTACTGATGATCATGGGCGCCTTCTGGCCACCCCGTGTACGATAATGGGTAGTGGCCACATCATCGCTGAGCACCTGTAAGGCATAGAGCAGGTAATCGAAATACTGTATCTCTGCAATCGGTCTTAACCCTCGCAGGGCCATCCCCAGTCCCTGCCCAAGTATCGTGGCTTCACGGATGCCTGTATCGGAAACACGGAGTTCCCCGTATTTGGCTTGCATTCCTTCCAGGGTCTGGTTCACACCTCCAATCTTCCCGACATCTTCCCCGAAAATTAAGGCCAAGGGATTTTCTTTAAAAAGTATATTGAAATTGGCATTCAGCACTTCACGGCCGGTAACTATTGGCGAATCATCCTTGTAGGAAGGCTTAATCCCCTCAATGTTTAATGCACTTTGTTCCGACTGGCTATAAAGGTGGGAGCTGTATCGTTTAGCATTACGTTTACCTTGTTCCTCCATCCATACCTCCAAATCTGCTTTCATGGGTTTTTTCATGCTGCAGGTGGTACACACATCGCGCATGATTTTCTTGGCAGCGGAAATGATATCCTTACGGATGGGTTCAGCCAAGGCTTCAAGGTCAGCCACGATTTTATCAATACGATCCTGCTTTTTGCAAGGGCAATGCGTGGATTTCACAACGTCAACGAGATGCTGCCGTTCTTCTTTAAAAGGGGTTAAAAATGCTTTCCATGCCCTGTCTTTAGCGGCTTTTGCAGTTTTTACAGCCTCTGCTTCAATGGCATCAAGTTCTTCTTTTGTGGCGATTTTTTCGGCCAGCAGCCACTCCCTCATTTTAACGATACAGTCATGTTCTTTTTCCCAGGCCAGCCTTTCAGCGGATTTATAACGTTCGTGTGAGCCCGAAGTGGAATGACCCTGAGGTTGTGTGAGTTCAGTAATATGAAAAACTACGGGTAGCATTTCCTTACGACAAAGGGCGATACCCTCTTCGTACATTTCATAAAGGGCAGGGTAATCCCAGCCATGGCAGGAGAAGATGCGGATGCCTGGATTTTTTTCATCCCTGATAAAACCTTTAAGCAGTTCAGAAATGCTTCCCTTGGTGGTCTGGTATTTTTTAGGGACAGAAATACCATACCCGTCATCCCATATAGAGAGTGCTATGGGGACCTGAAGAACGCCTGCAGCATTCAGGGTTTCAAAGAAATAGCCTTCCGATGTCGAAGCATCACCGATCATACCGAAGGCAATTTCGTTCCCTTTCACCGTAAATTTTTTAGCATGTTCCCACATTTCCGGGCTGTTCCTGAAAACTTTTGAAGCCAGGGCAAGACCAAGAAGCCTGGGCATCTGGCCAGCGGTGGGGGAGATGTCGCCCGATGAATTTTTCTGTTTGGTTAGGTCTTTCCATTCTCCTCTGTCATCCAGGCTCCGGGTGGCAAAATGACAGTTCATCAGGCGACCGCCATTGTCGGGATTGCGATCAGGATCAGTATCACCGTATACCTGAGCGAAAAAAATATCCAGGTTTGACAAACCCGCTGCCATCATGAAAGTCTGGTCACGATAATACCCCGACCTCCAGTCGCCTTCCTTGAAAAATTTGGCTTTAATGATCTGGGGCACTTCCTTGCCATCTCCGAAAAGGCCGAAATTGGCACGGCCACTTAATACTTCCCGTCTCCCGATCAGGCTGACCTGACGGCTCTCACAGGCCAGTTTATAATCAGCCAGTACTTCTGCTTTATCAAATTTCCTATTTTTCATGGTGAGTAAACTTTGATTAATTCAAAACGCTGCTAGCACCAGTTATTCTCTTGTCATTGTTTCAAAAATTCGTATTCGTAAACTTTAGGTTCTATCTTGTCCGCCAGTTGCCTCCTTCGAGAATTTCAAAGGATATGAACTATAGGATTCTTCTGGCTCAAAAAGGATAGGTAAAGTGAATGAAGATTTTCTTGGGGGTTTCGGTTTACCTTTTATAAAATCTGTCATGAAATTACTCTCAAATTTCTCTCTTGCATTTACTTCTTGTTCTGTGAAAGGAATCCAGTGATTGGTACCGTATTTTGATCGAATATTGTTGCTAAAAAGGGTAAAAGCCAAACAATCGGTTTGAAATTCCGAATCGGTTTTCCAGCCATCATTGGGGTATAAAAACTGATCCCGGTCATTAAGCCATGTGGCTTCTATTGCCCTACGTACTGCAAAATAAACCGCTACTGGTATTAGGTTTTCTCTATTAACCCATATGCCTCTTGGGTTTGGTAATTGTTCTTTGGTAATTAAAATATATACAATGTTATTGTGCTGAAAATCGTTTCCATTAATACCATCCATAAAGCCAATGCTATTTTCGCTTGATGCTTTATATTTAGATATAAACTTATTTATGTATTGACTTTTATTCAGGGCAAAAAGTCCTTTTGTCCCAATTAAATTTCCGGCTTTGTCATAGACATTGGCTGTGATATTTTTAAAAACTTCTTTTTTTGTTGTATTCCAAATTTTAAAGCCAATAGGAAACTGACCTTTTACATTGTCAAAAGTATCGGCTGGAGCTAAAAAAATTTTTTCAAGCTTCGCTTGAAAATGTTCTTTAAGGCTCAGGAAAGCCGATCCTTGCAGAATTTTCAACTTTGAAAATTCTGCAAGGATTACTCCATTAAATTCCGAATAAATTCTGATTAAGAATTGTGCAAATAACTCTCGACCTGCTGTTCCTAATATTGAACTGTATTTTGTGTGAGTCTTTGTTTGATTTACACCAACCTTTCCCTTTTCTGCTTTACTTGATACTTCCGCATACGGTGGATTGATATAAACCACCAACTTCTTCCTCTTTTCAGGATTGTTGATGATCTCTTGTAATGGTTTTGGCAATTTGCTGAAATCATCATTCAGAAAGTCAAACTGAAAAACGTGATCGTCTAATAGGTTTGCACCGTTTTTTATACGGTCGTGCATTACTTCAACATCCTGATTGTCCAGCGTTGAAGCCCAAATATTATACTTGTTCGTAAGTCCGGCAAGCAAATTTCCTGTACCTGCGGCACAGTCCCAAACGTAATATTCATCTTGCCAGTCTTCGCCTAAAACATCTGTCAGATATTTTTGTGATAGTTCTACCCAAATTTGCGGAGTAAAGAAACTTCCTTTGCGTTCTCTTACATCTTGCGGAACAAGTAAATCTCTGCGCTCTACAATGTAATCCCAATATTCTTCCTTTGGCGGTCGGTCGTATTTGTTCCAAAATTGTGTATGCGCTACCTGTTTGTCGTTAAAATACACACTAATTATGGTTTGTAACCCCAAATCATCAAAACCTTTGTCCATTTCATAGTGGTCTTTTTTAAGAAATATGTAGAGTTTTTCCTTTAAACTCATATTTTCATAAGACAACAAATCGGCTAGATAAAAATCTCCGTCAATAAGACCGCTTTTTTTCGCATTGTCCCATTTTACAGCAATTGTAGGCTTGACCGTTTGCAACCATTTGTTGTAAATGACCATAAAATTGTTTTTGTCAATCTTGGTTTTTGTCAAACCGAATTTGCCAACGATAAAATTCTTTTTGATAAATTTCTTTAGCTCCCGGTCATCATTCAAAAAGTTAAATAGGAGGGCTTTGCTGTCAATTATCGTTTTTACTTTCCCGTGAATGAGTTTAAACTCTTTCGTGTCGTGGTTTGAAGGAGTTACGTTCCAGTTAAAATCGTTGATGTAAAAAACTTCGTGAATATCGTTATAAGGGAGGAATGCAATTTTTTCCCCGTCAAATGCTCCTAACATTGCCGGCGGTAAAAACTTGTCAAAAGTCCTAGCTTTTCCAATGGTCAATATGAGTTGAACGATTGATTTATAAATGTCTGACGAACCTTTTTTTGCTTCTGCCCAAAGCAAGGATTCTTGTTCAACCAGTTCTTTTTGGCTTTGGTGCATACAAACACAAAAGTCAACGTTGCCCATTATTTTAGTGCAGTCGTATATCCAGAAGTAGTCTTGAGCTACTTTGTTTTTAAGTTCTTCTTCTCTGATGTTCTGATACTTCACATTAGCGTCTATGTCCATCGGTTAAGGTTACGTTTTACAATTAGTTCTAACTAATTATAAGCATAAAGAACTCGCCTGTCGCCTATCGACTCAGTAGTTTTCCTGCAACACTTCAAAATAGGCAATGGGGTGTTGGCAGGCCGGGCAGTTCTGCAAGGCTTTCAGCCCATAGTGCACATACCCGCATTTACGGCAAACCCAGTAGGTTTTTTCTTCTTTTTCAAAAACTTTATTTCTTTCCATGTTGCTGAGCAATTTCAGGTAACGCTTTTCGTGATGTGCTTCCACCTGGGCGATCATTTTAAAAGCAGTGGCAACTTTTGGGAAACCTTCTTCAGCGGCTATTTTGCCAAATTCAGGATAGAGTTCCGACCATTCTTCATGTTCTCCCTCGGCGGCTGCTTTCAGGTTCTGGGCTGTTGTCCCGATGATCCCTGCAGGGTAGGTGGCAGTGATTTCAACCGGTCCTCCTTCAAGAAAACGAAAGAATACTTTGGCGTGCTGCTCTTCATTTATGGCAGTTTCCATGAAAAATGCAGCGATTTGCTCAAAGCCTTCCTTTTGAGCCTGTTTGGCAAAGAAGGTATAACGGTTTTTTGCCTGTGATTCGCCGGCAAAAGATTTGAGAAGATTTTTCTCTGTACGGGTTCCTTTTATACTTTTTTCCATGGTTGTGGTTTTTTAACAAAGATAAAAGGAATTTTAATCCATTTGAATGTAGTCCTCCTTCCCTACAGCGCAAATCGGACAAACCCAGTCATCCGGAATCTCTTCAAAGGCCGTGCCTGGAGCAATACCTGAATGAGGATCTCCGTATTGAGGGTCATAAACATGACCGCAGACCGTGCATTTATACTTTTTCACTTGAGTCTTCCGGTTTTTATCCAGTTGACAATACGCTCGGAAGTGGGAACTTCACCCGGAGGGGCCATGCCTGCAAGATGCCCGTTTTCATCTATCATAAATTTCTGGAAATTCCATTTCACAGGGGCATCCATCACGCCGTTTTGTTCCTTGGAAGTCAGCCATTGATATAGGGGATCGATTTCTTTTCCCTTCACAGAGATCTTGGCCATCATGGGGAAAGTCACCCCGTAATTGACCGTACAAAATTCCCTGATCTCTTCATTGCTTCCCGGCTCCTGGGAAAGAAAATTATTGGCCGGAAATCCGAGAATCACGAAATTTTCTCCGCCATAGGTTTGAAAAAGTTCTTCCAACTGAGCATATTGTTTAGTATGTCCGCATTTGGAAGCGGTATTGACTACCAATACCTTTTTCCCTTTTAAAGCAGAAAGGTTAAAAGCCTTTCCGTCAATGGAAGTGGCTTTGAAATCATAAAATGATTTTTTTTCCTGGGATCTGGTCATATTGTTTAATGTTAGCATAATCATGAATATAAATAGTGTTCTCATTTTGCTTATATTTAAAGTTTTATTTTAATGAGGCAAAGATACAAAATATTTTTATTATTTATAATTGTTCTAAATTATTTTTTATTTTCATGTATTCATGATCATACTTCAGAGGCCGGACAAATGTCGGGCAAAAAAAATCGAGCAATGGGAAAAACAATGCAAATCGGCGATAAGGCACCTGATTTCAGTTTGCCTGATCAATACGGGAAAAGGGTTAACCTGAGTGACTTTTCTGGTAAGGTGAATTTGGTAGTATATTTTTATCCTAAGGATGAGTCATTCGGATGCACCCGGGAAGCCTGTAGTTTTCGCGACAGTTATGAGGTGTTTAAAGAGGCAGGTGCAGAGGTGATCGGGATCAGCGCCGATGATGTTTCATCTCACCAGGCTTTTGCAGCTAACCATAAATTACCTTTTATTCTCTTATCTGATAAGGATAGGAGTGTGGGTGAAAAGTACGGGGTTGGAAAATCCATGGGCGTTCTTCCAGGCCGTGTGACTTTTGTCATCGACAAACAAGGTGTGATACAAATGATGTTTTCCTCTCAATTGAATTTTCAAAAACATGTGGATGAATCCCTTGAGGTTCTCCGTCGACTAAAAAATCAATAGAGATTAAGTCAGTTTTATCATGAAAAAAATCAGAAAAATTTTCATCAGTTTTGGTATTCTTATTGGATTGATTCTTGTTCTGCTGCTCACACTACCAGTAATGTTCAAGGATAAAATTGCGGAAAGCGTGAAGGCTACAGCCAACAGCCAACTAAAAGCAGAATTGAATTTTACGGATTTAGAGGTTTCATTTTTTAGTCATTTTCCAAGGCTGACCATAGCACTGAATGATTTTGTAATGAAAGGATCTGCCCCATTCAACAACGACAGCCTCATCTCAGCCAGAAGGGTATCCTTAGGGATAGATGTAATAAGTCTTTTTGGCAGGACCATAAAAATAAACAGGGTTTATCTTGATCATGCTAAGGTTGAACTGAGATATAATGAGAAGGGGGCTTCCAATTTTGATGTTTATTCCTCTTCTGATACGCTGTCAGTGAAGGATACAAGTGCTCAGGCAGGAGCTCAGATAAAAATTGAACAGATTTATTTTATCCAGTGCCGCTTACTGTATGCTGATCCTTCCATACCCGTCAATCTTGAATTAAACGGGTTTAACTACAATGGTAAAAGCCTTATTGAAAATGATATTTTATCGCTGAGCTCGAAAATCAGGGTTGATGCCTTGAATTTATCAGTGAATCATTTCCCCCTGATAGTATCAAAACCGCTGGAAGCTCAATTATCCACGGTTATCAATATTAATACCCTGGACATGAAATTGGAGAAAAATGATTTAAAGCTCATGGGCATGCCCTTGAACTTTACCGGTCGTTTCACTTTCCTGAAGGAAGGGTATTCATTGTCGTTACGTTTGCTTTCCATTTATGAGAAGGAAGTTTTCAGTGCCGCTTTAAAATTGATCAGCACAGATAAGCTATATGTCAATGCCAGGATCAATGCGGTGATGGACCTGGCCAAGTGGAGTCCTATCCTGGGAGCCGACCGTTTTGCCCTCCGTGGTAATTTCCAGATGAATTTCAATGCGGATGGGGTTTATGAATCCGGTCCCGATCCAAGCAGTAAAATGCATGACACCATTCTTCTCAGCATACCCAAATTCAAACTATTTTCCTCCTGTTCCGGCGGGTATTTCAAATACAAGGATCTTCCCGAACCCATTACGGATATTTCTTTCGATCTGAATGCCTCGGTAAAGGATAATAATTACAAGAATATCATCCTTCAGATGGATAAGTTAAAAGCTGAATTTAAAAAGAATCAGTTTAAAGGTTTCTTCCATCTGGATGGCTTGCAGGATTTTCCCGTGGAAGCGAAGTTGACAGCCGGATGTAAGCTGCAAGAATTGAAAGAGGTCATTCCCCTGGACAACATTGAACTGAAAGGGATGCTGACCGCCGAGATGAATGTGAAAGGGAAATATGCACCGGAGAAAAAGTTATTTCCTGTATCGGAAATATTTTTCTCGATCAAAGATGGAAGCCTACAGACGAAATATTATCCGCATCCGCTGGAGAATATCCATGTGCTTGCCAAAGTTTCCAACACCAGTGGGCAATGGAAGGATACAAAGGTAAGTGTTGCTCCGCTTTCATTTCTTTTTGATGGACATCCTTTTGAACTTCATGCTGAAGTTGACAACCCGTGTGATATTACCTATAATATCAGATCAAAAGGAACGCTCGATATGGCTAAAATATACCAACTCTTTGCTCTTGAAGGTATGGATATTAATGGGTATATCGAAACCGATTTATCGCTCCGAGGGTTGCAAAGCGATGCCATGGCAGGCCGGTACGATAAGCTTCAGAATAAGGGCAGGCTGGTGTTGAAAAACATTGGCTTCACCTCCGTCTATCTGCCGAAAAAACTGTTGCTCAGGGAGGGTGTTTTCAGGTTCGACAATGACAAGGTGTGGTTTGAGAAATTCCATGCCCGATATGGGGTTTCGGATATCCGCCTTGATGGATATCTGAATAATGTTGTGAATTATGTTCTTGCAGAGAAACAAACCCTGAAAGGAAATTTTAAGTTTACCTCCGATTATCTGCTCGTTGATGAGTTTATAAGTAAAGCCCAGGCTTCTTCGGTTTCATCAGCAAAAAAAACCGGCACATCTTCTTCAAATGAAGGAGTGGTAATGGTTCCCGACAACCTTGAAATCGGACTGAAAGCTAACCTGAAAAAGATCAAGTTTGAAGGGCTGGAGATCAAAGATTTTGATGCGGCAACTGAAATCCGAGGCGGAATGGTGTTACTGAAAGGGATGCAGTTTGAATCGATCGGAACCAAAGTTGCTATGGATGCCAGTTACGGAAGTATGACCCCCTCAAGTGCTTTTTTTGATTTCCATGTTTCCGCCCTTGATTTCGATTTGAAAAGAGCCTATCGTGAAGTGGAGCTTTTTCGCAAAATTGCTGCATCAGCGGCAAATGCAGAAGGAATTGTATCCCTGGATTATTCCTTAAAAGGAAAACTTGGCGCCGGAATGAAACCGGTATATCCCTCCTTGGAAGGCGGGGGCACCCTTTCCCTGAAAAAAGTTAAGGTGTCGGGATTGAAACTGTTCACCGTGGTCAGTAAAAGCACAGAAAGGGAAAAACTGAAAAATCCTGACCTGTCAAAAGTTGACCTGAAGACCACCATAAGGAATAATGTTGTCACTCTGGAACAGGTAAAAATGAGGATTTCAAGTTTCAGGGTAAAACTTTCAGGGACATCCAATTTCAACGGTCAGATCAATCTGAAGATGAGGATAGGACTTCCGCCTTTGGGAATCATCGGCATCCCTTTGCGGGTTTTAGGGACAATGGAAAATCCGAAAATAAAATATGGCAGGGGGACTTCTGACTCAGATGTGGAAGAGACGCAATATACGGATGAGATGCCGGAAGAACTGAAGGCAAAATTGAAGAATGCGAAGGAGGAGGATCTTAAGGAAGATCCGGAAGAAAAGTAGCGTAACCTGAGTGCTAATTCAGCACTTGTATCGCTTTCAGCAGTCCTTTTCCGATCTCCACAGCTTTTTCATTGTCGGGGATCAGTTTATGGTGGCGTGCCGGGAGTGATTTTTCGAGACCTTTATGAAGGAATTCAGGTGCTACAAGGGGTTTCAGTTTAAGGAATCCACCCAGGACGATCATGTTGAATATTTTCGACAATCCCAGTTTGGCGGCTTCATCTGCAGCCTCGATGGTGTAAATATTAATGTCTTTCCTTTCCGGGTGACGTGTTATCCCGTTTGGGTCATAAATCAGGAGGCCGCCGGGTTTGACAGTCTTCTCAAATTTATCCATGGATTGCTGGTTCAGGATGATGGCTGTATCATAGGAGTTGAGAATCGGGGAGCTGATCCTTTCATCGCTGATGATCACGGTAACATTGGCGGTTCCTCCCCTCATTTCGGGGCCATAGGAAGGCATCCAACTGACTTCTTTGTTTTGCATCACGCCGGAATAGGCGAGAATTTTTCCCATGGACAGAACACCCTGTCCGCCGAAACCTGCTATAATAATTTCTTCTGTCATTTCAATTTACGATTTACGCCTGCCTAACGGCAGGCAGGATTTACGATTTATCCATCATCTGTAATCTGTTATCCTGCATCTTGTATCTTTGTTACAAGTTTTCCCTCCGATTTAATATCTCCCAAAGGATAGAAGGGGAACATGTTCTCTTCCATCCATTTGTTGGCCTGAACAGGCGTCATTTTCCAACCGGAATTACAGTTTGATACAATTTCTATAAAGGACAGTCCCAATTTATCCTTTTGGATATCGAAAGCTTTGCGGATGGCTTTTTTTGTTTTCCTGACGTTATTCGGGGTATGCACAGCCTGGCGGGTTACATAATATACGCCAGGAAGATGGGCGATGAGTTCTGTCATTTTCAGTGGATGACCCATGGTGGGAACATCTCGTCCGTAAGGAGAAGTGGAAGAGCGCATTCCTGGCAGGGTGGTCGGGGCCATCTGTCCTCCGGTCATTCCATAGATACCATTATTGATAAAGATGATGGTAATGTTTTCTCCTCTGTTGCAGGCATGAATGGTTTCAGCAGTGCCGATGGCAGCGAGGTCGCCATCGCCCTGGTAAGTGAATACAAAGCGATTGGGCCATAAGCGTTTGATGGCGGTGGCCAGGGCAGGGGCACGGCCATGGGCAGCGCCAAGCATATCGATATTCATGAAGTCATAAGCCAGAACGGAACAGCCAACCGGGGAAACGCCTATAGTATTTCCCTGGATATCCATTTCAGCCAGTACTTCCATCAGGATTCGGTGTGCAGTTCCGTGGCCGCAACCTGGGCAATAGCTTAAGGGGCGGTCAACCAGTAGTTCTGTCCGTTTATAGACCAGGTTTTCGGGTTTGCGTATTTCGGGTTTTGCAAATAATTCTTCCATATTAACCTCCGATAATTTGGTTTTCAAGCGCTCTGACGACTTCATCCGGGGAGGGGATGATTCCGCCAAAACGGCCGAAATGTTCAATCTTCACCTTGCAGCCTACAGAGAGTTTTACATCTTCAATCATCTGTCCGGCATTCATTTCCACGACCAGGATACCTTTAACCCTGTTTCCCAGGGAAGATATTTGCTGAACTGGGAATGGGAATAGCGTAATAGGCCGGAATAAGCCTACTTTGATGCCTTTGGCACGGGCAAGATCGGTGGCTTTCTGGCAGATACGGGCGGAAAGACCAAAGGCTACGAAAATATATTCGGCATCTTCGCATTGTATCTCTTCATACAGGATCTCATTTTCCTCTATCTTTTTATACTTGGCCTGGAGTTTTAAATTGACGCGTTCCTGTCCGGCCGGATCAAGGTCGAGGGAAGTGATGATAATATGTTCTCGGTCTTTGGGTTTTCCGGTAGCAGCCCAGGGACATTGTTTGATCAGTTCTTCATCCGAACGGCGGGGGATCTGGTCGAAAAGGACTACTTTTTCCATCATCTGGCCAACGGCTCCGTCGGAAAGGATGATAACAGGGGTAAGGTATTTAAAAGCAAGATCGAAACCCAGTTTGACATGATCACACATTTCCTGAACGGAAGCCGGAGCCAGAACGATCAGTTTGTAATCTCCATGCCCACCTCCTTTAACAGCCTGAAAATAATCGGCTTGGGAAGGTTGGATTGTACCGAGACCTGGACCACCACGGACCACATTCACGATAACGGCCGGAAGTTCTGCGCCGGCCATATAGCTGATTCCTTCCTGCATCAGGCTGATACCAGGGCTGGAGGAAGAGGTCATGACTCTTTTTCCGGTTCCGGCTGCACCGTAAAGCATATTGATGGAGGCTACTTCGCTTTCTGCCTGAAGTACCACCATACCCGTCCGTTCATGTGGCTTTTCAGCCATCAGGTACTCCATGACCTCGGACTGGGGTGTGATCGGGTACCCGAAATAACCGTCGCATCCTGCACGTATTGCAGCTTCGGCGACGGCTTCGTTGCCCTTCATTAATTTAAGTTCACCCATGGATTATAGTTTTAAGATATTATTCAGTCGTTACTTTTGCCCTGTAAACAGTGATTACACCATCGGGGCATACCACCGCGCAGTTCGTGCATCCTGTACATTCAGCGTTCACTTTAACAGCAAAATGGTAGCCTTTGCTGTTCACTTCTTTCGACATTGCAATCACGGAGAAGGGACAGGCAGCCACGCATACTTCGCACCCTTTGCAGCGTTCAATGTTGATTACGATATCACCTGTGATTTTTGCCATAACTGATGAGGTTATTGAGATTATCGGAATTGATACCACGAAAATACTGAAAATTCTTTGAACCCCCGGTTAAAAATTATAATGAAAATGACCGCCGTAAGGTAATTTAGAACCGTTTTAATTAGAAATCTTGCGGAAATACGATTCGGTGAAGATCGGATCAATCTGATGATAAAAATCAATCAACAGCCTGGCTTTTTTCTTGATTTTTGCGTGTGTGTCAACGGCAAGCCAGAATTCATTCCCGCCTGTGAAAAGGTTTTGAGCGAATACATTGATGTCTTCTTCAATGGCAGATTCCGAGTATTTTGTAAGGAATCCATATTCAAATAATTTTGGATCGAGAGAAACGGAGGCTTCGCCATTGAGAATGGCCGATATACCCCCGTTACCGTATATAAAACGTGCCGGATTTATGCTGTTCCAAGCCTCTTCCTGGATAAAGTCGGGGAAAGCACGGATCAGGATACTGGAAAATTCATGATGGAAAACACCTTCAATAAACCGGTTGGTGTAATGCGGATTGTGTTTGTCATCTGCAAGATAAATTGTATTCTTAGAATTCGTTCCACCATAGAAAACCCCGAAAAATTTCAAGCTTTTTAAAACATAAACCCGGTCAAGGTAATGTTTCAGAACAGTTTCCGGATATTTATCAAAGGCTTTGTCGAGAATCAGGATGGCTCTTTGCCTTTCCGTCCGTTCCAGCGGTTCTGCCTCAGCATGGATTTGGTTCCCGTACCAGTGTTTTGGGAACATGTTCTCGGCAGTGCTGAAAAAAACTTCTGTACTTGTGCGTTCATCCACATACATATCTGATGGATAAGAAGAGGCAATCAACATGAAACCAATAAACAAAAAGGGCAGAATTATTTTCATTCCATCCGGTTTTTATTCCGGATGCAAAGATTATCAGTAGGATGACAGGGGGATCTACGGTTTCCGGGTTTTTGTCAACGGGTAATTGTTGATAACTTCTATGTTTTTGTTAATAACTTGACTTTGAGATGTTACTCCATTGACAAATAAACAGGAACAAATGCAGAAGAATCAAACAGAGATTGGGAGACAGGGCGATTATTGGTTCCCACTTTAATTTTACTACTTTTGCTTTTCTTAAATCGGAATAAATTACATGAAGAAAACCAAAAGACTTTTTTATTTTATTCAAACAATTCTTTTTATCGGCCTTATCTTCACTCCGATTATCATATCTGCGCTGTTTCCACGGGATTTCCAAATGGTAAGCAAATCTGAAAACAGGAGACTTGCAGCACGTCCTGTTTTTGATATTAACCTTCTGGATCCATATCCAAAGCGATTCGAGAGCTTTTATAACGATCATTTTATTTACAGATCACAATTATTATCCTATCATTCATTTATCAATTATTTTTTCTTTCATCAATCACCTAACCCCGATATGGTGGTTGTTGGTCGGGATGGGTGGCTTTTTTATTCTTCCCGCGAGCGGAATGTTTATGAAGGTAATAAAACATTAAAGCCATATGAGGTTCAATCGATTGTGGAAGAGTTGCACCGTCGTACCATTTATCTTAACCGGAAAGGCATCCCATTATATGTAGTGATGGCCCCGATGAAAAGCGATATTTATTCCGATTTTCTCCCTTCCTATTATAAAAAGGCTGAAAAATCAATTCCGGAAATGATTATTTCAGAAATCCGCAAGGATACTGTTATCCGCCTGATTGATCTGAAACCTGATTTGGTGGAAGCCCGGAAGACTCACAGGATCTATTACAAGACTGATACTCACTGGAATTCTATGGGAGCGTATCAGGCGTATTTAACGATCATGAATCGTTTACATCAGGATTTCCCTGATTTAAAACCCATCTTGCGCGGCAAAGAAGAGTTTATAGAATTTCCTTATCATGGTTTGGATTTAGCCACGACCATTGGTTTGGAAGGGTTTATTCCAGACATGATTTGTGATGATAAGCTCAAAAATGCAAGAGCAGTCAATGGAGTCAAAGCAGGATATCCTCCGTCCCCTTATTTTGGTTACCCTGGTGAGTATGAGGTTGTCATGGAGGTTCCTGATACTTCTCTTCCAAAGGTTGTGGTGATCCGTGATTCTTATTTCAGATATATTATTCCCTTCTTCAGTCAGCATTTCAGAAAATCAGTCTATATTTTCGATAACTGGGATTATGGGGCTAATTATCCGATCATCATGAACGAAAAGCCCGATCTTGTGATACTTGAAGTCTTAGGAAGCAATTCGGCCAACCTGCTTGACAACCATACTAAATGAACCCTTGATCTCAATACACTATTAACATGCTGTTCAATTCGCTGATCTTCATTTATCTTTTTCTTCCCATTACTTTGTTTTTTGTTTTCATAACTGCTGAAAAATATAAAAATCTGTTTTTACTTCTTGCGAGTTGGGTTTTCTATGCCTGGAGTGGGATTTCTTTTATTATTGTGCTGCTTGCTTCCATCTCTATGAATTATTTAATTGGATTGGCCATAAGCCGCCCCAGGGATGAAAAACAGCGGAAGTTTTGGTTTATCACCGGGATTGGTCTGAATTTACTATTGCTGATCATTTTTAAATACACAAATTTTTTGTTGGAGAACCTGAATTTTTTCACCTTGCTTTTTGGATGGAATCCAATCATTATTAATCATATTTTTCTGCCCCTTGGGATCTCATTTTTTACTTTTAAGGCGATTTCCTATCTGATAAGCCTTAAACGCAGGGAAACACCTGTTCAGAAAAACTTCACAGAACTCGCATTGTATCTTTCTATTTTTCCTGAAATCATTGCTGGTCCGATCGATCGTTATAGGGACCTGTCTGTACAAATTCACAACAGGACCTTTTCGGCAGAACAATTTGCATCTGGTGTCAAGAGGTTTACTTTAGGTTTATTTAAAAAGGTACTTATTTCAACACCTTTAGCAACCGTTGCTGACAAGGCATTTGACGGAAGATTATTTGAGCTGACAACACCTATGGCCTGGCTGGGCCTTATTTGTTTTGCGCTTCAAATTTATTATGACTTTTCAGGTTATACGGATATGGCCATTGGCCTTGGACGAATGTTAGGGTTTACCTTCGTGGAGAATTTCAATTTCCCGTATCTTTCAAAATCCGTTAGGGAATTCTGGAAACGCTGGCATATTTCATTATCAACCTTTCTCCGGGATTACCTTTTCTTACCTGTTGCCTATTCCACATCCAGAAAACTAAGGAAAGAAAGATACGGAGGAATAAGGGTTGATCATATCATTTATATTTATGCCACCCTTATTACATTTCTTTTGTGTGGTTTCTGGCACGGAGCTGCCTGGAATTTTATCCTATGGGGATTGATTCACGGAGCTTTTCTATCTCTGGAAAGAACCCGATTTGGGAAATGGCTTGATCATAGCTGGAGTATTATACGACATTCTTATTTTCTTGCTTTCATTTTGTTTTCATGGGTGTTTTTTCGTAATCCGTCAGTTCAGGACGCTTTTAATTACCTTGGCGTTTTATCGGGAAATTCAAAAGTTCAGGTTGATTGGTACCGGCTTCTTGAATTCTGGAATATTAAACTGATAGGTACTTTTATACTTGCATTGATCGGGACTACCAATATATTTAATTATTTATATATCCAGATCCTGGGAGGAATAAACAACAAACTTGGGTTGGTACGGTATATTAGTCTATACACCATTCAGATTGGTACAATAGTTTTTATCCTTTTCACCATTGCACTTTCAACACTGTATTTGATCTCAGGGACAAGTAATGCCTTTATATATTTCAGATTTTAAAAGGAATTATCTGTCTGGAGCATCATCATGACTATTTCTGGAAGCAAATTTCCCGACCAGCATGGCCACAATGATGGCTATGTACATTTGTCCTGAAACGCTGATGAATGTTGCCAGGGAACGGACATAGGGTTTGACGGGGACGATATCTCCATATCCTGTGGTTGACATCGTTACCAATACGAAATAAAGGGGTCCACTCAGATGGGATTTTTCAGCGGAAGAAGTACCCTCAGAAATATAATGAAATGCTAAGGGATCAAGGTTCATGATCGTGGATATTAATGTATAATATACCAGCCCCAATAGCAGGTATCCGCTTATGGATTCAACAATGACCCTGGAAGTGACTTCGCGTGAAGTAACCAGGTGATGGATCAGGGAAAAAACAATATAGGAGAAAAAGAGTATCTTGATTACCTTGGAAGCACCCATGATTGAATTCAGTTCGAACAACATGGATAACCATTCAAAAATCAGGGACAGGATGGCAATAATAATCATGAAACGCCGGTATTTTTCAAGGGAAAAAATGGCGGATATAAAAATCAGGGTATAGCCAAATTTAAAAAGAGGTAATTCCCATTTGCCGGAAAAGCAGGGCGCAACAAAAACCGTGAAGATGACAGAAGCGAGCAGAATACTGTTCCAAAACGATACTGATATCGGGCTGCCGTCTTTCATCATCGCGATCTACAAAAACAGCTGGGTGCGCTAAGCATGTTGCGCGTGAAACTTTTCTAACCTCTCTTCAAGTGCCGGGAACTGATTTCGGTTCACCAGAGAGACACAAGCACGTATGCCTTCTTTTCGTTCACTTCCCGTAATACTTAGTGCAATGGCGCTGATCCCGTAATAAAGCATTTCTTCAAGCAAGGCTTCTCCGCTGAATCCGGGATAAGAAAAGGTAAAATAAAAGCCATCCGCGATGGGATTATCCTCATCCTTATCATACACTATTTTAAACCCGTTATCAGTAAACATCTTTTTCATGATCCTTGCCTTTTCACCATATTCTTTAACCACGGCTACAAAATCATAGGTGCCATCGTTGACAGCCTTAAGCATGGCTGCAAGTCCGTATTGTGTTGAATGGGAAGTTCCGGCACTTAAAGCGTAAACCGTGCCATAAATCAACGCACGGCCGACAATATCAGTGGTATAGTAGCGGAGCAGGTCGGGAGCTTTTGTATTAAAAAGTTTATTGGAAACGATCATCAGTCCGATACGTTGACCAGCATAACTGAATACTTTGGAACTGGAAATTAGAAGGACATAATTTTCCGTATATTTTGCCACTGTCGGCTGATAGGGTGGGACTCCGGGTTTTGAATAATCTTTCCGGAAATCCATAGCAAAGTAGGCCAGGTCTTCAATGATGATAACATTGTACTGATTGGCCAATTCACCGATGATCCTCAATTCGGTATCGGTGAAACAGATCCATGAAGGATTATTGGGATTGGAATACAGCACGGAGTGAATATTTCCTTTGGAGAAATAGGATTCCAGTTTCTCCCGTAATTTTTCGCCACGGTAATCATATACATCAAATGATTCAAATTTCTGTCCCAATACCTTGTGCTGTTGATGGTGAACAGGAAATCCGGGATCAATGAACAGGGTGGTGTCTTTTTCCCGGTGAATTTTTGAAAAGGTAAGAAATGCAGCGAATCCACCTTGCATGCTTCCGACAGTAGGGACACAATTGGCTGGGTCCACATCGATATTTAGAAACAACTTCACGAATCGTGACGCTTCGCTTTTTAAAACTGGTGTGCCTTCAATTTCCGGATATACCGATGCCACGCCTTTTTTCAAGGCTTCAATCTCAGCTTCCACGCCAATGGGAGCAGCAGGAAGACCGGGAACACCCATTTCCATTCGAACGAACTTTTCACCAGTTTCTTTTTCGATCCCATTGATCAATCTTTTTATTTCACGAATGGAGGCCCTGCCAATATTCTGGATATTACTTTCCCGGATATGCCGGGAGACAACATCATAAGGGATGGGGGTTTCTTTCATAGCAAAGAGTATTTTTGAAGCAGAATGAGTAAATGGATAATCATTTACAAAAATGGAAAATTATTTACAATTATCCAACGGAAAGTTTGGAATTCGGGTTTTTTCGGAGAAAAATTCTAAAACGGGGTATCGCTGCTGATATAGCAATGGATTCCTGATTGTTCAATTCGTTCCTTGACGAACTTCAAACGCTGTATTGATGGCGACTGAAAATTCGTGGTATAGTATGGGTGGGCGATTAAGGCATGTTTTTCTCGTCCGAAATGATGAAGGGGAAGGAGATTAACTTCATTCCGTTTGCAGGAGTGGATAAATGAGATCATTTCATCGAGATTCTTTTCCGTATCATTGAATCCGGGGATCACTGGCATACGGAAGATCACCCGCCCTTTAAATTCCCCGGCAATTTTTCTGGCAGATTCAAGGATGAGATGATTTGAAGAGCCTGTGGCTTGCAGATGTTTTTCCGGGTCTATATGTTTCAGATCGAAAAAAATCCAATCCAGGTAGGGCAAAGAGGGTGCAATGTTTTTCCAGGGGACATTTCCGCAGGTTTCCACGGCGGTATGGATATAGGAATCATAACACTTTTTTAAAAAAGCTCCGACAAATTCAGGTTGTAAAAAAGGCTCTCCACCCGTCAGTGTAATTCCGCCCTTATTACCCCAGTACTGGCGATCGCGGGTAATTTTAGCATATAAATCTTCAAGGGTAATCCCATAACCTCCCTGACTCAGGGCGCCGCTGCAGCAAGCCCGGATACAATCATAAGAGGAACATCGCTGACAAAGGTCCCTGTCAAAAACCAGGTTATCTCCTCTTTTAGTAATTGCTCCCTGTTTGCAGGCATCGATACAAAGACCATCGTAGGTACATTTGGATTTTTTATAAAGGGGTTCTGGAAAGAGAGAAAACCCTTCGGGGTTGGAACACCATTGGCAACGAAGGGAGCATCCTTTGAAAAAGATCAGGCTACGGCAGCCGGGTCCATCATGAACGGAGAAGCCCTGGATATCGAAGATAATTCCCCGGATCAGTTTTGCCTGTACCATTCAAAATCGGCACATTTGGAAGCATTCATATCCGGGTAAGCAAGCGCGCTTCCCATGCATCGCCCCAGGTCATCACGTTCCCGGGTGAATTTGCTGCAAAACTTACATTTAAATGATTTTTCAGCTTTAGCGCAAAACGGATCATCTGGAGTGATCTTGTTTTTATTGAGTTTGCATATCCCCCTGAAAACATCAACAGGCAGATAAAACAAACAATCCTTGCAATAATAATCTTTCATAACCTAAATTTATCAAGTTTCATCAACTCGTCAACTCACCAGTTCACGAATCATAACTCTTCATACTCTGTCCGTGCAATCACTTCATCCTGGATTTGTTTTCCGAGTTCAACCCAATACTGGGTGAAGCCGGCAACCCTGACCAAAAGACTACGGTGTTTTTCCGGTTCTTCCTGGGCTTTTCTGAGCAGTCGGGAGTCCACGATATTAAATTGCACATGGAAGCCTCCTTTACGCATATAAGCCCTGACCAGTTCCAGAAATTTTCTTGATCCTTCCCGGCCTTTGACCACAGAAGGATGAATTTTCATGTTCAGCTGGGAGTTTTGTGAACGGGCATGGTTCCAGCAGGTTGCTGAATTAAATAAAGCATAGGGGCCGTTTTTGTCGGTACCGGGATAAGCGGAAACGGATCCATCGGAAAAAGTTGTACCACTGAGACGACCATCAGGTCCGGCCAGGGTTACGGCTCCCATTGGTCCATGGGTGGAAACGGAGATCTGGCAGGCGTACATGGGTTGGTCGTACAGGGAATAATAATTATGTGCCATTTCACAGAACCATTCTTCCCATTCTTTT
The DNA here is from genome assembly GCA_964429135.1 of uncultured Prolixibacteraceae bacterium. Lineage (GTDB taxonomy): Bacteria > Bacteroidota > Bacteroidia > Bacteroidales > FEN-979 > CAZSDU01. The sequence continues at coordinate 161,853 of CAYSAU010000002.1, forward strand.
AAAATATCATCCACGAAGGGTTGGTCATTACCGAATTTCGGTGCATTCAGACTAAGATGGTGAATCTTCTTCCATTCATCATAAGCTGTTGTCGGAACCTGATCCACCAAGGAATAGGAACCTGTTTCCTGGGCGGTTTTGTACCCGAAATTGGCCAGTATGGCCTCACGATAGTCTTCAATGCTATAAAGATGATCTGTATAGACATTCTGTTTTAATGCGGCCAGGCTGTTGACAAGGTTAGCGGTTCCACAGCTTTCGATATTAAAGGTAGTGTTATACCGGGAACCCATTTGACCGATATCTTTTCCTTTCTCCAGGCAATCCGGTTTAAGCATGGAGTTTACTAAAGAAGGAGAAATTTTTCGCCAGGCATCATGCTGAATATTGTTGGTCAGGGTGAGGACATGGCAGGCCCGGCTGAAATAGTCTTTGAAAGCCTGCCAAAGCTCATCGTAAGTTTCCAGCTTATATCCGTGAGCGGGAAATACCCGCTCTCCTTTTCGCATATCCATTCCATCGAACAGGGTCACCTCAAGTATTTTCGGCAGGGATAAAAAATGAACTCCGACGCTGGTCGCCGGGGCTGACCCTCCGGGGATCCAGTGAATTTTTCCATCCAGGTTCAAGGGCATCCAGCTTCCTGGTGAAGTTTCCAGACAACCTCCGATGGACCATGCCCGCGCTTCTTCAAGATCCATGCCTTCATGCCCGTAATTGTTGAGCAGGAATTCCATGGCCACCTGGTTATTGACCCATGCTGGATAGCCTGTCCCGATTTTTGTACATTCAATGCCTTTCAGCAGAAATTCTTCCGGAAGTCGTTCATCATATAGCAGAGAGAGGGTTGGTTGAGGCGTATCGCAACGTATGCCGGCTTCAAGGATAAGCATTTCGAGTTCATTCGAAGCCGATGTCCCGTCTTTTGTAAGCCCGCCGATACAAAGGTTGTTGAAAGTATTGCCGGATAACACACCCCCTACAACTCCCATCGAGGCAAAACAATCAATCTCAGTGAATTTGATACGCATACATTCCAGCAACTCCAGGCTGCGTTCGCGATCCAATATCCCCTGGTCCATATCCCTTTTCCAAAAAGGGTATAACACTTGTCCGATCCGGCCTGGCGACAGACCGGATATGGCATCTTCATTCAGCACGGCGACATGAAAGGTCCATACCATTTGCAGTGCATCATGGAAATTCCTGGGAGCTTCCCGTGAGATCCATTCAAGTCTTTCAGCGATATCGAGATATTCGTTTTTTTGTTTTTCTTCTTTTTCAATGGAGGCAAGGAAATGCGCTTCCTCAGCATAATTTTTTATCCAGGATTGTATCCCCTGAAGCATGATGATGACCCCCCGGTAAAAATACAACCTATCCATGTCTGGGTATCCGGCAACTTCAGCTATGCCTTCTTCACACAAGCGAATCAGTCCCGAGATCCCGTATTGAAGGGGGAAATAGTAATTCAGCACCTCCCTGCCCTGGGGAAGCGTATAACCAGAATCGAACATACAGATGACGGATCGCATCAGGGCTTCTTTTTCTTTATAACCCGGCACCAATTGTTCATATTGGTGTCCGATATCATCTACGGATTTGTCTTTCCACTTCTTGGCCACCTCGAGCATGACCGGCATTTCTTCAACCCTGAGCCCGAATTTTCCGGCAATGGAGATTACTTTCCCGATGCTTTTTGTGACATTTCCCCCTCCTTTTCCCATGGTGGTAAAGGTGTCAGCGGTCAGTTTTCCTGACTCCTGAGCTTCCCTGTACATTTGATCTTCAGCAGCCATGAAAAAAGCTTCCGAAAGCCAGGGCATGGGATAAGAACCACGGAGATAGGCTGCTTTGCCCATGACCAATAATTCTCCAGGGTAAATAACAGGCGTGAGGTGTTCAAATCCGGCTTTCAATGCTTCAGCACGGCGAATGACGGGAATTTCACCTTCTTTTTCCTCCCATCGCCTGGTATACCAGTATGGAAATTCCATCGAAGTGGATGATTTTGCTTCAAAGTACAGCTCTCGCGCTGATTCAGCCCTTGGTGAGGGCTGGGGTTTCTGTTCCCTGCTGCCTATGGTATCACCAGGCTGATGACCATAATAATTGATATCAGAATGACCTGAATTGTTCATCGGGAGGTTGTTTTTTTCAAAAGTATTAAAAATCAAGAAATAAAACAAATCATGTCACATTCGTTTTTTTGCCATCATCGAGGCCAGGGACAAGATCACACCAAGGATGATACTGTAAATGGCTGCAATCAGGATGCGGTAGTCTTCCGGGAGCATGAAATTCAAGGTTTGAGCCGGGATCCAGAAGAAAATGATGGTTTTTTTAAAAACGAAGTTCCACATGCTGTCCCAATCGATATGCTCAAAATATCTGGCCATGGGAATCGGCCCAAGAAACCCTTTCATTTTGCCTTGTGTTGCTGCAATATGCATATCTGTTATCCGGTGAAAAGTCATGAAAACCGGTGCGAAAAATACATTCAGGCTGGTACTGACCGAAAAAGCAGACAGAAGTTTAAGCCAACTGAAATCGTGCTGGCGTAGTATATCGGCTGGGTTGGATGTCGGGAAATGAACGCCCATGGTCTTTAACATCATGGGGGCCCCTTCCCCGAAAACCACAAAAGCCATTTTGATGGTGATGCCAAGGAATCCCCATACGAATGCCCTGGGGATTATCCCAAATCCTTCTTTCCAGTATTGGCCTGTCCTGATTCTCAGTCCAAGACATTCCCCGAAAGTCGCAAGAATGGCGAATTTAACAAAGCTGGCATAATAAGGAAAATGTGCATTCAGCTCGTGGTAGGTATTCCGGAATGATGGAAAAACAAAAAATGAAGAAATGATTACAAGGGTAATGACGGATATTGACAGATCGTTTTTTTTCATTGAAAGAGATTAAGCCTTGAATTAATTGAGGGAGGGGTCTGCGGGGAAATTGGCCCAGATTGCATAATCTTTCCCCATGCTTTTAAGATGAGAACTCCACAGTTTTTCAGGCTCAGCATAAATGATTTCATTAACGGTTGTATGGGAAAGAACCCAGGATTTTTCTTGAATTTCATGGTCAAGCTGTTTGGGATGCCAGCCTGAATATCCGATGAAAAACCTTATTTCGTGTTTGCTGATTTTCCCTTTTTCTATCCTGCCCTTGATAATCTCAAGGTCGCCTCCCCAATACAGTCCCTCAATAATTGGGAAACTCTGTTCAATATGGTCTATCGTATGAATATAGAACAAATTGTCGGTTTGAACAGGTCCTCCAAGATATAAGGAAAGGTCGACATCGGGGAAATCAGGTATCACTTCACTTAGCCGGGTTTCAAGGGGTTTATTAAGGATCACGCCAAAAGTTCCTTCTTCGTTATGCTCTGCGAGCAGGACTACCGATTGCCGGAAGTAGTAATCCCTCAATGAGGGTTCTGAGATCAGGATGATGCCTTGTTTCGGTTTAATCAGAGACGATGTCATGAATCCGACAATTTTATTAATTTTGTCTTCACTCGCTGACAAAAATAATACCATTTCATGTTGAAGTCAAACCACCAGGAAAAATTTATGCAATTTCGTACCCAGTTTCCATGGTTTGCATTTGAAAAACAAGCGTATAAAATTTCCATTGAAGGGGTAAGGATTTCATATACCTTTAATTTATCCGGAAAACACACATTTCATCCCACTTATTTCATCCCTGCCAAAGGTCTTGTTCTATCGCCAGAGCAACTTATAGGCAAAATGGATGCGATCGTGTTTAACCTGGGTATGATTGAACTGATCAGCTATTGGAAGGCTTGCTGTTCACCCAGATTGATCATTCGCCCTTTTCAGCTGTCATCCCGTCAGATTGAATGGTGGAAAAAGTTGTATTTCAATGGACTGGGAGAATTTTTTTACCTGAATTCCATTTCGTCCGGTTTGGATGATTTCATGAAAATTGAGGTGGATTCCCGTTTTGATCTGCCGATTCAACACTATACATTCGATGATACCCTGATCATTCCTGTTGGAGGTGGCAAAGACTCTGCAGTCACCCTTGAGCTGTTAAAACATGGTTCACCAGTTATTCCCCTAGTTATGAATCCCAGGAGTGCAAGTTTGAACACCATCAAGGCGGCAGGTTTTGAATTTATGGATTTCCTTGAGATCGAGCGAAGCCTTGATACCGGACTGCTAAGGCTGAATGAAAAAGGCTTTCTTAACGGGCATACGCCATTTTCTGCCCTTCTGGCTTTTGTCACTGTGTTAACCGCCATTCTGACAGGTCATCGTCATATTGCGCTTTCAAATGAATCCAGCGCCAATGAGGCGACTATTGATGGAACAAATATTAATCATCAGTACTCCAAATCTGTTTCCTTCGAGTCAGACTTCCGTGATTATATTAGTGAATGGATCAGTCCTGAAATTAATTACTTCAGCTTTCTCAGGCCTGTCAGTGAATTACAGATTGCCCGACTGTTTTCCTCATTTCAGCAGTATCATCCGGTATTCCGCAGTTGCAACGCGGGGAGTAAAACCGATTCCTGGTGTGGAAAATGTGCAAAGTGCCTGTTCACTTATATTATCTTATCTCCGTTTTTACCCGAAGAACAACTGATCCAAATTTTCGGGAAGAACCTGTTGAGAGATTCTTCCCTGCGCGTTTATTTCGATCAATTATGTGGTCTTACTGAGGAAAAACCTTTCGATTGCGTGGGTACCATCACCGAAGTGAACCTTGCTTTATGTGAAACCATTCGCCAGAGGAAAAATCATGCACTTCCTGAACTGCTTGAAAATTATTTCCGCTCGGAACTCTTCACTCGGTATCGTTCCATTGATTTTCAATATTTTATGAAAAATTTTGACACCCATCATTTTCTTCCGCCAAACCTTGAACAACGATTAAAAACCGTTTTGAATGATTGATCTGATCCGGAATAGAATTGCTGACCGATCGGTACTACTGCTTGGATTTGGAAGGGAGGGACAGTCAAGTTATACCTTGATCCGAGAAATTTTCCCGGGCAAAATGATCACCATTGCAGATATTAACGAGAAGGTGGGAGAGAATCCTGTTTTAAGAAACGATCCCAATGTGGATATTATTTCCGGCCCAGCCTATCTTGACCATCTTAATTCTTATGACCTGATTTTCCGTTCACCGGGAATTCCTATCTGGAAGCGGCTTTCACCCTATTGTGTTGGGGATCAGGCGGTGTCGCGGGAAAAAATTACTTCCCAGACCGATCTGTTTCTTCAGGCTTATGCTTCAAGAGTGATCGGGATTACCGGAACCAAAGGTAAAAGCACCACTGCCAGTTTGATTCATCATATGCTGAAGACAGCCGGAGAAGATACGATACTTGTTGGAAATATCGGCAATCCTGCTTTTCATTTTACTGATCTTATCAAACCCCAAACGAAAATTGTTTTCGAACTTTCCTCGCATCAGTTGGAATACCTTGAGAAGTCTCCGCATATTGCAGTTTTACTGAACCTTTTTCAGGAACACCTCGATGCCTACCCCTCTTATGAGGACTATCAATTGGCAAAAATAAACATCATTAAGTACCAGCAGAGCCAAGATATTCTGGTTTATAATTTCGGGGATGAGCGATTAAAAAATCATCTGAACCCCTATTTTGAAGACCGGATTTCCAGGCCATTTTCCATTCATCAGGAAATGATCCCGGGAGCCTATATCGATGATGGATGGTGTTGCTTTTCGGATGGGAATTTAAGTGAGAAAGTCTGGAAAATACATCAGGAACGGTTCTTAAGAGGGGAACATAACCTAAATAATATTCTGGCAGCACTCAGTGTGTTAAAAATCTTTGGGATTTCTAACGAGTTTATTGAAGAAGGTATTGAAAGTTTCAAAGGTTTGCAGCATCGGCTGGAGTATCTGGGAGAATATCGCGGAATCCATTTTTACAATGATTCTATTTCCACCATACCTGAAGCATGTATGGAAGCAGTAAAAGCGATTCCGGACGTGGACACCCTGATTGTCGGTGGCTTTGACCGCGGCATAGATTATTCGGGTTTAGCGGTTTTTTTATCTGACACTGACATACGTAACCTGATCCTGGTTGGCGCTGCCGGAAAACGTATTGGAGAACAGATGGAGCAACATTCATTAAAAGAAAAGAAATTATTTCATATCCGGCGGTTTGATGATTTTCGTCCCATTGCTTTTCGTGAAACGAGACCGGGTCATGCCTGTCTTCTTTCTCCTGCAGCGGCCAGCTATGATGAGTTCAACAACTTCGAGGAAAGAGGGAAAAGGTTCAGGGAACTGATTCGTTTAGTCCTGATATTCCTGTTTTTCTTTGTGGAATTCAGTAATTATGCCCAGAAACCGGATTATGCTGCTACTGTGGAGGCCTATATTCAGCGATATAAAGACATTGCCGTTCAGGAAATGATGATCTACCGGATCCCTGCCAGCATAACCCTCGCCCAAGGGATTATTGAATCGAGGGCCGGACAGAGCCCTATGGCCATCGACGCCAATAATCATTTTGGGATCAAGTGTCATAAAGGCTGGCTGGGAAAAACGTATTTCCAGGATGATGATCATCCGAATGAATGCTTTCGAAAGTATGATAACCCTGAGGAGTCTTTTCGCGATCATTCATTTTTTCTGACCCAAAGGGATCGCTATAAAGGTCTTTTTAACCTTGATGTCACAGATTACCGGGGATGGTCCAGGGGACTTCAGTCGGCGGGATATGCCACCAACCCCGCTTATGCAGATATGCTGATCCGGGCGATAGAAAGATTCGGACTCTATCAATATGACATTGTTAATGATATACCTCCTATAGCTAAAGAAAATACGAGTGGTTTTGGAAATTCAACCTGGTTGAGTACCCTTGAAGTATTCGGAGAAGGGCCAAACCACCGTACGGTTTATCTGAATAATCAATTACAATTAGTCATCTCCCGTCAGGGTGATCGAATTGAAAGCCTGGCCAGGGAATTTGGTGTTTCTGCTAAACGTCTGAGAAAATTCAATGATCTTCCATCCCTGGTATCCAATACATCTGGAGAGATCATCTACCTTGAACCAAAACGCAGAAAAGGCGCTTCAACGGCACATATTGTCAGGGAAGGGGAAACCTTGCACCAGATATCCCAACTTTATGGGATTAAATTGAAAGTACTGTCCAAACGGAATCATCTTCCCTATGGGATTGAACCCCGTCAGGGAAGTGTCCTAAGGCTTCGTTAAACGGTAATTTTTCAGCATCTTTCCTGACCCTACAACCAGGTTGCTTTGGTTGTTATTGCCCAAGGAGACAATGTTAAAGGGAGTTGTGCCTCTTAACCCGGTTTCCATTTCTCTTAGTCCATGATGATCAAACAGGAAAAGTTCACGGGTGTCAGGGGCGACCAGTCCGATCATGGCCTTGCCTGAAGGCGAGTGCAGTAAAAAGGGAGGCGTGAGAATTTCACGGCGGAACGTATAGGAATAGATGAGTTTATAATAACGGTTATAATAATACAATGTATTTCTGTCAAAAACGATGAATTCAGGGGAACCGTTACCGGTGATATCTTCATAAAAGAAATAATGGTCATTACTGAATAAATTCAGGGTAGCTTCATTGATTTTTCCACTGGACGTGATAAAAATTACTTTGCCATCGGGTTCCGTGGTAACGAATAATCCTTTCCGGTTGGTGCGGTTCAGGTAAAAGCCTGAATTCGGAGAATGTCCGAATTTAGGACTCAGTCTGATGGAGGTCTTTCCGTTTTGGTCAACAATCATGATTTTTCCTTTTTCTCCGGAGATTAGGATATAATCCACGCCAGAGATCTTTTTATGAATGACCGGCAGAACAATATCCTCTTTCAGATGTGGAGGATTCCAGGAACTCACGGATTTTCCGGACAGAGTAAAGCTATATACTCTTTGATCCTCAAAGGCGACCAAAATTCGGTAATCCTTCTGGTTGTTATGGTCAATGAGGGTCAGTCCATTGGTGGCACGGAGGGGGAAGCGCATCGGGAATCGATCTGCCAGCCGTCCATCAGTATGAATCAAATACAGATGGGTATCTGTATTGAAAAGGATAAGAGTTGAATCTATTCCAGGTAATTGGATAGGATGAACCCTGTCGCGTATTTTTCCCATGATTTTGTTTTTCCACCGTATCCTTCCATCCTGATCGACGCCATATAAATTTCCTGAAACATCCCAGGCAATGATCAGTGGTTTTCCAAGGTCATTGATGATTTCGGGTTTTCCCAAAAGGGTTGTGTCAAGCGCTGTTTGCCATAATAACGGACCTTCCTGGGAAAGATTGGGATTGAAACGAAGATACATGCTGGAATAAAACATGCCCTCCTGATTGTTGAACTGTAATGCCAGGGACTGGAATTTTTTTATGCTGTCGGTCAGGGGTTTCAGGCTGTAGTTCAGTTCATCCGTGAGAATGTTTTTCAGGCAGGAGGATGCATTTCTTGTATTGAAGTAGTAGAAGACATTGGCATGATCTGGAAATTCACTGAAAAAATCAAGATAGTCTTTGTTTTTACTCAGCATATTTCCGGCCATTTCCTCATCCACTAAATACTGGAAATCTTTACGGGTGGAACAAAAGACGACATAATCCTGAAGGAAGCCATAAAACTTTGCCTGGGATTTTTCAAATAATTCACCAAATAAGATCGGGAGGGGAGAAGGGAAGTTCATCCCATAAATGCTATGGCCTTTATATACCAAAGAATCTGACTTCATTCCCAGGGTGTCGGCAAGCTTTCTAAGATACTGGCGGGTCAGGATGGTGTCGAGGCATTTAAATGACACAAAGGTGATGTTCTGCTGAGATTTACTATTTGGTTCAATGACGGCAAGACAAGCCTGATTCCCAATCCAGGGAGTGAAGTAAGCAGAGAGATCCAAAGCATTCTGGTCAAAAATCGAAGGTGTTTTTGGAAATTTTCCAGAATAAGCGTCATTTCTTTGTTTTCTGGACAAATAGCGCTGTATATACTGCCCAGGGTCATTCCATCCGAAAAATGTAAAATAGGAACAGGAAGAAGGAATGGTGGCCGTTATTTCAATCTTCTGAGGAAACTGATTATTGAAGAGGGAAAGAAAATATATACTGGAATCTGTGGCCGTAGTATATCCCGTCAACAGGAGTTCATCTTTTTTAATCAATACATCCATACCACTCCAATCAGCGAAGCGGGCAACTTTCAATAAATCCGGGAGGGCCTCTTCCCTGGTAATTTTAAGCAGGATCATGGAGAAGTAGCGATAGTTGATATAAATATTAGCATCCATATTTTTTCCGGTGGTGGATTCTACTTTTCTAAACCCTCCGGAAGCCACGGTTGGCGTATTAAGCGACAGGCGGTCAATGCTTTTTTTCACGAGGTCGGATCGAAAGCTGCCCATAAAAACGCCTTTGAGAACAGCAAAGTAAAATGGACTACCCTTTTCTCCGGAGGAAAAACGGTATATCCGGGTTTCCGCATAAGGAGTCTCAACAAGGGTTGCTTTTTCCTCCATAAAGTCTTTTAAGAAGGTCAGCAGTTCATGTTCCGGCCGGGGTCCGGGCAGGGTGGTAAGGTAGAGTGCACCAAAGCTGGATCTCCCGCTTACTGAGATTGAAATAATCAGGTTATACTGCCGGACCAGTTTGTTGAATTTCTGATTTTTCCGGCACACTGAATCCATCTGCCGGATTTCGTCCTGTATGGATTTAATCCCCGGGAACCTGGAAAGTTCCTTCCAAAGCAGGTTGGAGCGATTTAATTCTTCCCACAGCTTTCCGGCTTTATTCAGTTTTATGATGAGTGCCGTATTTTCAGGGATTGCACTATATGGCGAAGCAGTAGGTATTTGAACCTTAAGATAAAGGCGGTATGCCAGAAAACAGAGTCCGGTTATAAAAATAACGACAGCAAGTCCGATCAGAAAAATCCTGAGTTTCTTCATTCCAGATTTAATTTTAACTGCTCTGCCAAGCGGAAAGATCTTCTGTGAAAAGGACTGATTCCGTATAGTGCAATTCCTTCCCGATGTTTTTTACACGGGTAGCCTTTATTGTTTTTCCAGTCATAACACGGATATTGCTCATGAAGCTTTTCCATATATTCATCACGGTATGTTTTTGCCAGTATGGATGCGGCAGCAATGGAAAGGAATTTACCATCTCCTTTGACGATACAAAGGTGAGGAATTTTCTGATAGGGTTGAAAGCGATTTCCGTCAATTAATAGCAGCTGCGGCCTGACGGCCAAGGCCTGAATGGCTTGATGCATGGCCAGAAAAGAAGCATTCAAAATGTTGATGCGGTCCACCATTTCAGCATCAACACTGGATACTGCCCAGGATACAGCTTCTGATTCAATGATTTTCCGCATCTCTATCCTTTGATGCCTGGGGAGTTTCTTGGAATCATCAATGAACTCATGGCGAAAGTCCCTGGGGAGGATCACTGCAGCTGCATAAACAGGACCCGCCAGACATCCTCTGCCGGCTTCATCGCAACCGGCTTCTATTGATTCTTCTGTGAAATGACCTGTCAGCATCTGTGAATACTTATATCAGTATGTTTTAAGGGTGTGGATGATAAGATTATTGACCAATATGGCAAGAAAATAAAGAATCAGAATACTTTCCATAAACCTCGTTTTTTTTAGACTGGTCAGAGCCGTAGTCAGCGCCAGTGTGAAGGTTGGCATGGCTAAAGCCGGATGGTAGATGGCCAGGAAACCGGAAAACCCAAAGGAAACTATGGCAAACGGGATCATCCACAGGATAATGTTGATCTTTGCCCTGATTTCGACTGTTTTTTCCACTGGCCCGCCCATCAGCTTTAGCAGACCAAAAAGAGCCAGCACCAGGGTGAATCCTGACAGTATCCAGAAATCAACCTGAAATGGATTTGGAAATACAAAAAGTTGTTGAAAAACCAAGCGGTATTCCCGGATCCTGAATGCAAGATCATCAAACCAGAAATAAAATACGGATAAAAAGATAAATGGAGTGAGCAACCCGATAAATGAACCTACCCATTGGCGCCAGTTTCCGGAACGGAATAAAATAAAGCTGACCAGAATAAATCCAAACCAGAAAAGAAACGGAAAGTAAAAAAGCGTTGCCATGGCTGTAAAAAAGCCCGCTGCATATATGCGGTCGAGATGCTCCGGCTTGTTATAACTGATCATCAGGTGATAAAGAATGATGATCAGAAAAAGAACACTGATATTGACAGGGTTAAGGGTCAGCTGCTCAGGGTTAGAACTCATCAGAACAAAGAAAATCAATGCAGAGAGTGAGGAATTTTTCAGGATGAGGTTATGACGATCCAGTATTCTGGTCAGCCAGTACGTTTCCCCTAAAACAAGCAGAAAACCAAGTATAACCGACAATAACGGAACCTTATGCAGCAACTGGTACAGCAACCCGTATAAGGGGACAGGGCCTGAAGGAAGCGGCATGAACGGGGGCTGGAGAAAGGAACCTGTCCAAAGTATCAGTCCGAGAATTCCGATCACCAGGTATTGATTGAAAAAACCGGATTTGAAATATTGTATAAACATAGATTCGTTTATAAGTAAAAAGCGACAGGTTAAAAGAATGCCAAAGGAACAGGAAAAGAGTACATGGGGTTATTTTTTTTCCAGGTCAAAGCCGATGTCTTTCCGGAATGTTTTTCCTTCATAATGTATTTTTTCAGCATTCCTGTATGATTTTTCCAAGGCTTCCTGCAGGTTCACTCCAAAGGAACTGATGGCCATGACACGTCCGCCGCATGTCTCAGATTTTTCCGGGTCAGGCTGACATCTTGTTCCGGCATGAAAAACCATACTGTCCTGAATCAATTCTTCACCCGTTATTGGATATCCTTTTTTATATTCTCCCGGATAACCACTGGATACCAGCATTACTGAGGCTACGTGCCTTGCATCGGTCCGGATGATTTCCTGCTTCAGTTGCCGCTTGGAAACGGCAAGGAATATTTTCACCAGATCATTTTGAATTCTCGGTAGTATGGATTCCGTTTCTGGATCTCCAAGACGGCAGTTGTATTCGATCACAAAGGGTTCCCCAGCAACATTTATCAAACCGAAAAAAAGAAATCCCAGATATGGGATATTTTCAGTTTTTAAGCCCTCCATGGTAGGCCGGATGATCTTGTTTTCGACTTTTTCTAAGAAGGAATTATCGACAAATGAAACCGGTGAAATGGACCCCATACCGCCGGTATTGGGACCGCTGTCGCCCTCCCCGATTTTCTTATAATCTTTGGCTTCAGGCAATATTTTGTAAGAAATACCATCGGTAATGACAAACATGGATACCTCTGTTCCCTGTAAAAATTCTTCGATGACTACCTTGCTTGAAGCCTTACCAAATCTTTCATCCATGAGAAGAGAAGCCAGTTCGCGCTCAGCTTCTTCAAGGGTTGGACAAATAATCACCCCTTTTCCGGCTGCCAGGCCATCAGCCTTTAAAACATAGGGAGGGTTAAGGGTTTTCAGATAGAGGATTCCAGCCTTCAGCATCATCCGGTCAAAGGTTTGGAATTTTGCTGTCGGAATATGATACTTCACCATGAATTGCTTGGCAAAGTCCTTACTGCCTTCAAGCATGGCTGCTTGACGGCAGGGACCGATGACGGGTAAGGAAGAAAATGCCGGATCATTGTGGAAAAAGTCGGAGATACCTCCGACCAAGGGGTCTTCCGGCCCTACAACAAGGATATCTATCTGATGGTCGATGATTGATTTCCGTATGGATTGAAAGTCGTTAAGGGCAATGTTCAGGTTGGTTCCGAGTCTTGATGTTCCGGCGTTTCCAGGGGCAATAAAAAGTTTTGTAAGTAGGGGGCTTTGGGAGATCTTCCAGGCCAGGGCATGTTCCCGGCCACCGGATCCAAGGAGAAGGATTTTCATAAGATCATGATTTGATCGCTTTTTCGATGGATTCCCAAAGGAGATCAGCAGTTCTTTGCCACGAAAAAAGATCTTTTCTTTTTCTTCCCCTCTGGATTAGATCTTCACGGATGCTTTCATACTGGTACGCCTTGTAAAGGGCTTCCGCTATGGATTCGGGTTTAAAGGGATCTACCAGCAGGGCAGCATCTGCGGCAACTTCCGGCATAGAGGTTACCCTTGAGGTGATCACTGGAGTATCACATCTGAACGCTTCCACGATCGGAATGCCGAATCCTTCGAAATAGGAAACATAGGCAAGGGCAATGGCAGCGCCGAGTATGCCTGTAAGTTCACGAATGCTCAGGCGGCCGGCAAAAATGACATCATCAGAAAAGTTCATTCTATTATAGGCGACATCAATATCGTGGGTCCACCATCGTTTAGCCCCCACGATCACGAGTTTTACCGTTGAAGGATTTGATTTTTTGAAAAGGTCGAAGGCGCGGAAAAGATTGGTCAGATTTTTCCGGGGATGTAAAGATCCAATGAAAACAAAGTAAGGCTGACCCTCTGTGTATTCCTCCCTGATCTTGAATTTTTCCTGCTCGGTAAGCGGACGGTAAGCTTCATTATAACCATCGTAAACCACATCGATCTTTTCACGGGAGATTTTGTACTGCTTCATGATATCCTCTCTTGAAAAATCGGAGACGGTGGCAATCCTGACGGCTTTTGCAGCATACTTCGGAAAATAATGACGATAGTAACGTCTGGTCCAGTAGGGAATGTCTTCCGGATAATGCTCAAAGTTCAAATCATGAAATACAGCAAGGGATTTTACCTTGCTATTCAGCGTCAAAAAACCATCAGGACTGAGGAATAGATCCGGTTTTATTTTCTCAAAAAGACGGGGCAGGCTGATTTCAAACCAGGTATAATATAGCAGGGGATGACGGGCTTGCGGAAACTGAATGATGGGAGTGATATTATTGGCAAAAAGAAATTCCGGATCATATTCCCGGTCAAAAATGAAATAAAAATGATGTTCGGGATGCTGTATTGTAATCCGTTTAAGCGACTCATAAGTAAACCAACCAATACCTTCGAGTTTGTTTTGTATGAGTAATCGAGTGTTAACAGCAATATTCATTAATTTTATAACTTTGTGGCAAATATCTGAATTTTTTTTGAATCAATCTCCTGCATGCAGCGCAAATTCCTGACAAATCTGGGCTTGCTCCTTTTTCTTAACCTGCTCATTAAACCGATATGGATTTTTGGGATAGACTTAAACGTGCAACGCATTGTGGGCATTGGCGACTATGGCTTTTACTTTGTCATCCTGAACTTTTCATTTTTATTTAATATTTTCCTTGATATTGGAGTTACCAATTTCAACAACAGGAATATCGCACAAAATAACCAATTACTGAATAAGCATTTTTCAGGCATACTGGTGCTGAAGATATTACTTGGAATTCTCTATTTTTTTCTTGCATTTTCCATTGCCCTGCTGTTGGGTTATAATGCTGATCAGCTTCGTTTGTTAGGCTGGCTGGCACTGAATCAGTTTTTACTTTCCTTTATTCTTTATCTGAGGTCGAATATCTCGGGTAACTTGATGTTCCGAACCGATAGTTTCTTATCGGTTCTCGATCGTTTTCTCATGATTGTTTTTTGCGGAGCATTGCTTTGGGGGCATTTTACCCATTTGAAATTCCGCATTGAATGGTTTGTTTATTCCCAGACTGCTGCCTATCTGATCACTGCTGCCGTTGCTTTTATCATAGTTGTGAGGAAAGCTCATTTCAGAAAATTAAACTGGAACTGGCTTTTTTTTCTGATGATCATGAAACAAAGTTTGCCGTTTGCCTTGCTGGTATTGTTAATGACCTTTTACAACCGGCTTGACCCAGTCATGCTGGAAAGTCTGCTTCCCCAAAAAATTGGTAACGAGCAGGCAGGGATCTATGCCTCCGGATTCAGGTTGCTTGATGCGGCAAACATGATTGCTTATCTATTTTCTGTTTTACTGGTTCCGATTTTTTCAAAAATGATTAAAAACAAACAGTCTATTGAACATATGCTGAAGCTTTCTTTTACCCTGATCATTACCCTGGCTATTATTATCTCCTTTGGTTCGTTTTTTTATAGTTTTGATCTTATTAACCTGTTATATGATGCTCATATTATCGATTCTACCAGGGTTTTCCAGCTATTGATTTTGGGCTTTATTGCAGTTTCCACAACCTATATATTCGGAACTTTACTGACTGCCAACGGAAATCTTAAGCAGTTAAATATCATTGCATTGGCTGGATTAGGGATCAATTTCTTGTTGAATTTCCTGCTCATTCCGCGATTCCTGGCTTCTGGTTCAGCAATATCCAGTCTGGTTACTCAGTTTACGATGGCTGTTGTTCAGATTATCGTGGTCCAAAGGATTTTTAAATTCAAGATCAACTACACCTACCTGTTGACTATTTTGTTGTTTGCTGTCGGAGTGGCTTGCCTGAATATGCTTTCTCGGTTATTGGTTATTGATTGGCCATTTCTCTCCCATGAGAAGGCATGGATCGGTAATTTCACTTTAATGCTAATCTTTTCTGTTATTCTGGCCGCTTTGTTGAAACTTTGGAGTTTCCGGTCCCTATTGAATATTCTGAGAGAAGAACGTTAGTATCATTGCGCCGGCCTTAACTTTGATTTGCACTTATCGTATAAATCTCTACCTTTGACAAAAATTTCATTTTTTCGATATGTCCGATGAAATAAATAGGAATGAAGATTTTGATTCTACGAATCTGGTAATCTTCCTTTATAAGTGGCGCAAATCATTATTCATTGTAATGCTCATTGCCCTCTTTGGATCCTGGTTCTTTTCCTGCTCCTGGTTTATAACTCCCAAATTCAAATCTACCGTAATTCTTTTTCCTGCAAGTAATACTTCCGTTTCCAAGGCACTCCTCAGCGAGCAGTCGGCCAAGGGCCAGGACCTGACTGCTTTCGGTGAAGATGAACAAGCGGAGCAGTTGCTACAGATTTTAAATTCCAATAAGATCCGTGATAAGGTGGTAAGGCAGTTTAACCTCATGGAGCATTACGGAATTGACACTAACTCCAATTTTAAATATTCCAAACTATTCAAAGAATACGAGAACAATATCAGTTTTCGAAGAACTGAGTTCATGGCTGTGCAAATTTCGGTTTATGATACCGATCCTCAGCTTGCTGCTGATATTGCCAATACAATTGCTGCCTTACTCGATTCTACAAAAAACGATATGCAACGCCAGCGTTCCATCAAAGGATTTAAAGTGGTTGAAACCGAATATAATGCCTTAAAGTCGGAGATTGAAAAAATAGTGGATTCTCTGGTTGTTCTTGGAAGCCTTGGCGTCAATGACGTGGAATATCAATCTCAGGTGCTCAACCAGCAGTTTGCCATCGCCCTGATGAATGGGAATAAAACGGCTCAGGTTGCCCTTCAGAAGAAACTGGATGTGCTTGGGAAATATGGAGGGATTTACATGTCATTAAAAAATGCCCTCGAGTTTAAAACTCAGCAATTGACCCTTCTTCAGGCAAAATATAAGGAGTCTAAAGTGGATGCAGAAGAAAACCTTCCCCAGAAGTTTATCGTAAGCGATGCTTATAAGGCGGAAAAGAAATCCTATCCGGTGCGCTGGTTGATCATTGCCGTTTCTACCATTGCTGCATTATTTACCGCCATTATCGTGATCATGATCATGGAGAAAATTACTTCTTACAATGCTCATAAGAAATTCCAGCTCGGTCAATCCTGAATAAAAAAAAGTGAACTAACCCTCAACGAAAATAGTGATTCTATGGATAGTTTTTTTAATAGCAAGAATATCATCGATATCCTGATCAAATGGAAGCTTCATCTGATCATTGTGGTCGTGTTAACCGTTTTATTGACGATTTTTATCTCCAGCCCGATATTCATTACACCACTCTATAAATCCGATGCGGTGGTCTATCCTTCAAATATTTCTCCTTATTCTGATGAGAATGAAACCGAACAGATGGTCCAGATTTTCCAGTCGCGTGATATCCGTGATAGTGTTGTTCGTAAATTCGATCTTGCCAGACATTGGAAAATAGATTCTAATTATAAATTTTTTGCCAGCACACTTAACTGGGAGTATTCCAGAAAAGTTAGGGTTGGTAAAACACCTTATGAAGCTGTGGAAATTGAGGTCTGGGATCCCGATCCCATGATGGCTTGCAATATCGTGAACGCTTTGTTGGATTACTACAATATCAAGGTGAGGAAAATGCACAGAGAGAAATTCAATGAAGTCGTGGACAATTACCGCTACATCACGGAAGTCAAGAAAAAGGAGCTTGATTCTCTTGCTTTGCGTGCCAAAGAATTGGGCGTCAACTATGGACTGCTTGACTTCCCCAATCAGACAAGGGAAGTAATGCGTGCCATCCTGGGCAGTGGTGGCGGTGCTGTCAGGATGCAGGAAGCTCAAAAAATGAAGAAAAACCTGGAAGAAAAGGGTGGGGAAAGGGAATTATTATCCGGTTTGATGATTGCAGTATCAAAGGATTATAGTACCCTGAAATTGGATTTTGACCGGGCATTACTGGATGCAAATCGCCATTACACTTATGTTAATCTTCTCAGTAAACCTTACCCTGCGGATAAGAAAGCATATCCTATCCGCTGGCTGATTGTGGTCGTTTCCTCTCTTGCCGTTTTCTTTCTTTCCGCTTTGATCATTGGATTCATCGAGAACCGTAAATACCGTTTCACCCCAAGGGTACAAGAATGAAAGGAAGGATAGCTGCCATAAAATCATTTCTTGAGAGCAATTCAGGAAAATATTTGATTTTATATGTCCTTAGTTCAATCTTTATCGGACTGAATTGCTATCTGATATACAGGGATATATACTGGCTTCTTTTACTTCCTGTTTTTCTTGTGATCCTCTACCTTTTCTTTTTCTCCCTGGATAAGATACTGTTGTTGACTACGATGCTGACACCCCTGGCAATAAATATCCGGGAGTTTGAATTTGGTTTCGGGATTTCTATACCCACAGAACCTTTGATGGCAGGAATGTTGCTGATGTTCCTCTTAAAGCTGATTTTTAACAATGATTTCGATAAGAAGATCTGGTCTCACCCGGTGACTATTGTTGTCCTCCTGCAATTGTTATGGATGTTCATCACCAGTTTGACCAGTGCATTGCCCATCGTTTCTTTGAAGGCACTCTTGGCCAGACTGTGGTTCGTTTTGCCTTTTTATATTTTCGGGATACATTTATTTAAAAAACATGTAAACATCAGGCTCTTTATATGGTTGTATGCAATCCCCCTTATTTTTGTAATCTTTTATACCACTTATCACCATTCCCTCTGGGGGTTTGAAGAGAAGGCCGGGCATTGGGTCATGGAGCCTTTTTATAATGATCATACTGCATATGGAGCTATACTGGCATTGTTTATCCCCTTATTTGCAGGCTTTACTTTTACCAACATCTATTCCCGGCTGACTCGTTTTTTTGCCTTCCTTGTACTGCTGATTTTATTCACTGCCCTGGTCCTTTCCTTTTGTCGGGCAGCCTGGATCAGCCTTGCTTTTGCCCTTGCCGTATTTTTAATTATTATTTTCAAAATCAAACTGAAATGGATTCTGTTTGTCAGCATTGTTTTTGGCATTGTCTTGTACCTGTTCTCCTTCGAGATTCTCGATAAACTGGAAAAAAACAAACAAGGATCTTCGGCTAACTTTGTAGAACATTTCCGGTCTATTTCGAATATTTCAACCGACAATTCAAATCTTGAACGCATTAACCGTTGGCAGTCTGCCCTCAGGATGTTCGAAGACCGTCCTGTCTTCGGTTTCGGCCCGGCCACTTATCAGTTCGAATATGCACCTTACCAGCGTTCTGAAGAAAAAACCCTGATCAGCACCAATGCAGGAGATAAAGGCAATGCCCATAGTGAATATATCGGGCCGCTTGCTGAACAGGGACTTCCGGGCATGCTGCTTGTAATCGGTCTGCTGATCACGGTAAGCTTCATGGGTATAAGGGTATATAAATACAGTAAGGAGAAAGAAGTTAAAGTCCTTAGTCTTTCGAGTTTATTGGCACTCACGACCTATTTTCTGCATGGTACCATGAACAATTTTTTAGACACCGACAAAGCTTCTGTTCCGGTTTGGGGTTTGATTGCTGTACTGGTCTCACTGGACCTGTATTCCTTAAAAAGAGATTTACATGATACTGAAGCAAACTGAGATGAAAAAATCTTTTTATACCATCATCAACGGTTCCGGGAAATATATTCCGGATAGGATTATAAAAAATGAACATTTCTTGTCACGTGATTTTTTCAATGCCGCAGGGGAGAAGATCAATAAGGCAAATGAAGAAATTGTGGAAAAGTTCAGGCAGATCACCGATATCGAGGAAAGAAGGTATGTGGATGATGAATATGTGGCTTCCGACATTGGTTTTTTTGCTGCCAGGGATGCTCTTCAATCTTCCGGGATAGATCCAGAAAGTCTGGATTATATTATTGTTGCGCATAATTTTGGAGATGTCAGGAAAGATAACCCTAAATCGGATCTTGTTCCAAGTCTGGCATCCAGGATCAAGTTCAGATTGGGTATTGCCAATCCTTATACTGTAGCATATGATCTTCCTTTTGGTTGCCCTGGCTGGTTGCAGGGTGTTATTCAAGCCAACTATTTCCTGACATCAGGGGATGCAAAAAGGGCCATGGTAATTGGTGCAGAAACTTTGTCCAGGATTTCCGACCCTCATGATATTGACAGTATGTTATACTCCGACGGAGCGGGAGTAGTCATCCTTGAAGCCGTTGAAAGCGAAACTCCCCTGGGGATATTGGGTCATATCACCCGTTCGGATACCTTTCAACATGCTCATTTGCTCAGGATGGAAGCATCTTATAATCCTGATTTTGGGACCCGGGATATTTTTCTGAAGATGAACGGTCGTAAATTATATGAATATGCCCTGAATACGGTTCCCCAGGCGGTAAAGGACTGCCTTGACAGAGCAGGTATTCCGGTTACCGGGATTAATAAGATACTGATCCATCAGGCCAACGCCAAAATGGATGAAGCAATTCTATCGAGGATATTCAAACTTTATGGGATTGAAGTGCTTCCGGAAAATATTATGCCCATGACCATTTCCAAGTTGGGGAATAATTCTGTGGCGACTATTCCGATCCTTTATGATCTGATTGTCAAAGGTAAAATGCCTGGGCATTCATTTTTGCCAGGGGATTACTTCGTTTTTGCTTCTGTTGGGGCAGGGATGAATGTTAATGTGATGGTTTACCGTATGGCTTGATCCCGGTTCTTTCTCATGAAATCCGGCAATTGCCTCAGTGCCGCGATTTCTCTCCATTTTAATCTGGATTCTATCGCGGGGCTGCCAAAATAGGTTTTTCCGCCATCCAGGGATTTGTCCACACCTGAATAGGCCAGGATTACTGCTTTTTTCCCAATAACAAGATCTTTATTGATCAGGACGTTGGCCCAAATAAGAACATCATCCTCAATGCGGGTGACACCGGCAATGGCGGAATGAGCACCGATGAGGCAATTACGGCCAATATAAGTATCATGCCCGACCTGGACATGGTTATCGAATTTGGTTCCACTGCTGACAATGGTATCTCCGGATACTCCTTTGTCAATCGCTGTAAAAGCACCCACTTCAACCCTGTCTCCAAGGATAGCCCTACCGCAGGATTCCAGTTTTTTCCATCCTTCAGGTCGTCGCTGGAAATAATAGGCGTCTGAACCTATGACAGCAGCCGAATGAATGATCACTTCATCACCGATAATCGAGTGATCATAAATACTGGCATTGGCATGAATGATACAATTCTTTCCGATCTTTACATGATTTCCGATGAAGGCGCCGGGTTGAATCACCGTTCCATCACCGATTTCAGCACTGGGGCTGACCATGGAATAAGCTTTTTCAAAAGGCCGGAAATGAACCACCAGGTTTACATAGGCATCAAAAGGTTTATCATGGATAAGTAAGGCTTTCCCTTCCGGACAGGGAACATCTTTGTTGATCAGTATGGTCGTTGCTTTGGATTTCAGTGCTTTGACATAATACTTTGGATGGTCAACAAAGGTCAGGTCGCCGGGTTCAACCATATGGATTTCATTGATTCCGGTTACCGGGAAATCAGGATCACCATCCATTTTTGCGTGGACCAATGCGGCAATTTCGGATAATTTTAAGGGTGCAGTAAATTTCATGTATTAAACTTTAACGCGTTCTGAATAAACACCTGTTCTAGTATCCACTTTTATGGTTTCTCCGGTATCAATAAACAAGGGAACTTTTACGGTGGCACCTGTTTCTACAGTGGCATCCTTGAGGGTATTGGTGGCCGTATTACCCCGGAGACCGGGCTCGGTATAAGTGATTTTTAAAGTGACATAGGTAGGTAATTCACAAGTCAGAGCAGTTTCCGTATCTGCATGAAACAAAATTTCAACTTCCTGACCTTCCTTTAGGAATTGTGGGGTATCAATCAGTTCCGACTGAATGAATACCTGTTCAAAGGTCTCCGTATGCATGAAATGATAACCGGAATCATCCTTAAAAAGGTATTGGTATTTACGGCGTTCAACACGGGCAACATCAATTCTGACACCCGAGTCAAAAGTATTGGCAATGACCCTTCCTGTTTTAAGACTTTTCAGTTTGGTCCGGATAAAGGCCGGGCCTTTACCGGGTTTGACGTGTTGAAACTCTACAATGGTATACAGGTCATTGTTGAAATCAATAACCAGTCCGTTACGGATGTCTGCAGTTGTTGCCATAGATGTATTAATGCTTGTTGAATAAAAGGCTTGCAAAATTAGTTAAAATTCCTGAATTAAAAGTCTTATTTTTGCCCAGTTAATCAAAACTTTGATGGCAGGAACCGACTGATGAAAGAACTGATCAAGAAAATACTTGTGTTTTTCAACATTTCGCTGACAAGAAATCAGCATTATGATGCTTATACACGTGCTATTCTTAAAGCAACACTAAAAACAACCTCTCATTGTATCGATATCGGCTGCCATAAGGGGGAAATCCTTGATTTGATGCTAAAGTGGGCAACAAAAGGAAATGTTTTCGGGTTTGAACCCATCCCGGAACTTTTTCAAGCACTTAAATCAAAGTATCAGAATAATTCAAGAGTGAGTATTTCTGAATTGGCATTATATGATAAAAAGGGGAGCACAACATTTCAGCATGTTGTGAATGCCCCGGCTTATAGTGGAATTAAAAAACGCGAATACGACGGCAAACAGGTTGAGATCAATCAGATCACCGTTAAAACAGAACTCCTTGACAACCTTATCCCGGAGGATATGGTGATAGACCTTATTAAAATAGATGTAGAGGGGGCTGAATTTCAGGTTATGAAAGGAGGGGTAAAAACGATACGCAGAAGTCGGCCGGTCATCATCTTCGAATTCGGAATCGGAGCAGCCGACTTTTATGGCTCCAGACCGGGCGACCTTTACCAGTTTCTGAAAACGGAATGCGGTTTGAACATTTCTACCCTGAAAGGATTTTTAACACAGGATCAGCCACTTTCCGAAAAGGAATTAAGGCAACTTTTCGAAAACGGGAAAGAATATTATTTTGTAGCACATCCCTGAAATGATTTCTTTGATCACTTGTTATTTTTATTGATTTCCTCTTCTATTACCCCTTGAACCAGATGGGCAACAGCTTTTGCATCAAGATGCCGGAATGATTCATAGGGTAAAGGATCAAGAACGGTAGCGCGGATATAGTAATTCCTATCAATCAGAAGACCTCCTTTGGGAATGGCTTTGGAAGTGCCACTGATGGCAATGGGAAGAATGGGACGCCGATTTTCCAAAGCAAGATGAAATGCCCCTGTTTTAAATGACTGTATCTTACCATCAGGAGAACGGGTCCCTTCAGGAAATATCATGACTGAATTTTTTTCTTTCAGGGTTTTGGCTGCTGCGGTCATCATTTTTCGCATGCTGCTACCCTTCCCCCTTTCCAATGCAATATAATGGTTCAACCACATATTCCAACCAATAAAAGGATACAGGAACAGGGATTTTTTTGCCACCCATTTAAAATGTTTCCAAAGCAGGAACAGAACAATAATATCTGCACCGCTTTGATGATTGGAAACCATAACATAGGTTTCATCCGGATTGATTTTCTTTCTCCCGTATACCCTGATTCTCCATAAGGGATTAATGGTAAGCACGATAAACGACCAAATGCAGGAATATTTATGCAGGATGAACAAACGTTTATCAAAGGGGAAAGTGAGAAGATAAATAACAAAAGAAAATGGAAACAGGATGGCGGAGATGAAAAATAATTCAAACCAAAAAAAAACGGAAGCCGGATAACGGATCAGATCTCTCATGGGTCAGGGGACTATTGTTCTTCTGTCGATTGGTGGATACTGTACTGCTTCCATTTCTGGATAAGGAGGGCCAGGTCGTCAGGATATTCCGAATCGAACTCAAGATATTCCCGGCTGGAAGGATGGATAAAACCCAGCGATTTTGCATGAAGCGCTTGCCTGGGCATGATTTTAAAGCAGTTTTGAACGAATTGTTTATATTTTGTAAATGTAGTGCCTTTAAGGATCTCTGACCCTCCGTAACTTTCATCATTGAACAATGGATGTCCGATATGCTTGAAGTGGACCCTGATCTGATGGGTTCTTCCCGTTTCAAGATGGCATTCAACCAGCGTAACATAACCAAATCTTTCAAGTACCCGGTAATGGGTTACGGCATGACGACCTTTTTCTCCGTCTTCATAAACCGACATCACCAGGCGGTTCCTGATATTGCGATCTATATTTCCGGTTATCGTTCCTTCATCCGTTTTGAGATTTCCCCATACAAGCGCCACATATTTTCTGCTAATGGTATGGTCAAAGAACTGTTTTGCCAGTCTGGACTGGGCAAGCTCGTTTTTAGCGATCAACAGAATTCCTGAAGTATCTTTGTCAATCCGGTGGACAAGATAGGGCTTTGTATCAAGATTAGCGTCAGGGGAAAGATGTTGAAGATGGTAGAGAACGGCATGCTGTAATGTGCCCGAGAAATTCCCATGGCCCGGATGAACCACCATCCCGGCTGCTTTATTTACGACCAGAATATCGTTATCTTCATAAACGACCTGAATGGGGATATTTTCAGGATAAATCTCGGTATCCCTTGGCGGGTGAGGAAGTACCAGTGAGATGATATCAAGGGGTTTGACTTTATAGTTTGGTTTGACCACTTTCTGGTTAACCATGATATTTCCTGCCTTGGCTGCATTCTGAATGCGCGTTCGGGAGGCATTCTCCATCCTGTCCATCAGAAATTTATCTATCCTCAGACTGTGTTGCCCCCGGTCAACTGTAAATCGGAAATGTTCATACATTTCTTGAGCTTCCTCGGCGATTTCCGGAGTTTCTGGCATTTTTCCCTGGATGCTTGAATGGTTAACGGCTGATGATCAACTTTGTGGTATGCTTTACTATTCCAAACGAGTCTGATAATCTAAGAAAATAAAAACCTGAGGGTAAAAAGCTGACATCTATTTCCGGTGTATAAGGGACCCGAAGTCTTGTTTGACCCATCAGATTAGAGATGCTGAGAGTGAATTGCTCCATTTCAGGTTTTGGGTTAACATCCCCTGAAATTTTCAAATAAATTTTTTTACCTGAACAAGGATTGGGATATATATCAAGACTGATTATTTGATCAGATTTTTCGTTGATGCCCACAGGGATGGGTTTTCCGACAATCGGACGGACCATCAGCGAACCTGAATATGCGCTATTGTTCCACTGTCCGGTCACATTGTAAAAGTTTTCTTGGTGATTGTCATTATAGCGGTCAAATCCAAGGTTCAGGTTGTCGTTAGTAGTTTGTATCCATCCGACATAGAAAGTCCCCGATACCCTAACCGGCCGGGTCAGATGATAGGTGAAGAACTGGTTCAGGCTGTCAGCGTATAGTGGAAGGACAAGGTCAGAATAGATGGTGTCGCCCGGTTTTCCGATATTATCATTCCATACACAGAGGTAAAAAAGTTGCTGGCTGTTCCCAGACAAGGTGTGGTTGAAGAACATCTGTACAGCCCTTAAGGTATCAGGGGATTTGTTCAAATGGAATCGACAGGCCAGCATTGAACCAGCAGGAGTTAAACCGTATCCCGCATCTGCACTCCCGTCATCGTAAGCATAATAGTTATAAAACTTCTGAACTCGTCTCATCGTATCCCCCAATGTCGAACCAGGAGTATTATCGAGGATATGGTGCTCAACCAGGAATGATGCCGTATCTGCCTGGCTGATTGGAAACAGGAAACTGACATTGGGATGGGCAAACGGGGGGTAAGTGACATACCCGTTGGTGTAAAATGGTTTTACGCCATAATTTCCTCCATTGTATGTTTTATGGTAACTTCCGTTGTAATTGGATAAAGTGTAACCATACCGGCAGTTCCGTTCTTCGTTGGTACGGTTACTGATCAGGATACTCAGGCTATCGGCCATCTCATTGGTTGGATCATCGCAATACTGAGGATATGGCATGGCTTCATAAAATGACAGCAGACTCGGTACCCGCTCAATAAAGCGGATTTCCGGATACAGCGTATCCGTGGAGGTTCTTTCGTAATTGAGGTAAATATTATCGAGGTTCCATTGGTCGCAGTTGCTTTGCCAACTGGGTTCTGCTGAACTGGCAAGACTGACCCGGTTATAAAACCGGAATCGGAAATTCTTCCGGAAAAACCGGGATCCATCTGTGATGGGTAACATTACCTGAAGAAAGTAATGCTTGTTTTTCAGGTAAAACGTATCTAGTGACATACCGGGAGTGGACCAGACCGTTTCCCAGGTTTCAGGGTAGGGAATGGTATCTGTAGGGGTTATACTGTCAAATGCCGGCCTGACGAGAAACTGAAGAATCAAGGAATCGTTTGTTTCTGGAGGTAATCCACGACCCTGTGGCTGATAGTAAAAACTGAGAAATACGGAATCCGAAGGGTTTAATTTTCTGGGGGAGGGAGAAAAAACGGAATCCAGCCGAATATATCGTGAAGTCAGATAATCGGCAATAAATGTTGCTGGACCGGGTATGGCATCAGGATAAATCATTCCCGAATCATTGATGGCATCCAGGGTAATGGCTCCTGTGTTGACAGGAAATACAGGTATGTCAGTATTCTGATAAGTGTAACGGTCAACCCAGCGGTCGGGGGTTGGAAAAATATCGGGAGTGGAAAAATCATCGAAAAACGGCATATTTAAAGGAATGGTATCTGTTCCGATAAAGGATCTGCTCACATATGACTTCATAAAAGCTGCTCTTACAACAGGATTGACCTGCAATCCCCTGAGTATTTCCTGTGAAAAAGCAGATATACTAAAAACTAAACACAAAAAACAAATAATTAAACCCTTTTTTATCATGAAGTTATTTTGCCATTTTACGATTTTAATCACTAGTCTACACTGTCTACCCTTACGGAATCAGCTCTCTGCAATGCTTTTGCTCCCATTCCAACGGTCAGGTTAATCACAGATCCCTTATCAAGTTTTGTCCCCGGAGGGATGATTTTTCCCTGAAAAAACTGCTGTTGAACGGCATCGTCATCAAAGGCTTTAATATAAGTGAGTTTGCCCAATAATAATCCACTTGATTCAAGAATGGACTGGGCCTGTCTTAGAGTCAGTGATTTCAGGTCGGGCATAACTGTTTTTTCGGGAACAAAGGAAACAATGGTCAGGTAAATCATTCGGTTTTTTTTCACCTTGGCACCAGGGGAAGGATCCTGTGTCAGGATGGTTCCTGAAGGTTTCTGGGCATCAAAAACCGAATCGATTACAAAGAAATTAAAAACCCTGTTGTCAGCATTGGTTAATACATCCTGAATATAGATCGTCCTGAAATCCGGGACAACGAAATATTTATCATGCTTGGTGTACCAGGATAAGGATATCAGGGTGATCCAGATCAGAAAGGCAGTGATCCCGATCATGATCAGAAAATGAACCAGGAATTTTTTGGAAAAAAGAAAACGAAAAAAACCCATCCCTAATCTTTTTTAAATAACCTGTGAAGGGTATTATTATTGTGTTGGTGTATTGACTTAGCAAACATACGGAAAAAAAATTAATTTTGTCCTTTCCAATCTGACCGATATGCTGAATATTGCTATTGTTGCCGGCGGAGACTCGGGAGAGTATGCCATTTCAATGAAAAGCGGAAAACAACTTGAATTGTATATGGACAGGGATAGATTTCGTCCCTATCTGATTGTTATCCGAGGGAAGAATTGGTACTACCCGGTTGAACATAAACGCTTTCAGGTTGATAAAAATGATTTCAGTTTGCAGATCGGACGAAAGAAAATAACTTTTGATCTGGTCTTCAATGCAATTCATGGTACGCCCGGTGAAAACGGAAGACTTCAGGGGTACTTCGATATACTTGGAATACCTTATACTTCCTCTGGTGTTGTCACTTCGTCCATTACTTTTAATAAAAATTTCTGCAAACAATTGGTACTTTCTTATGGTTTTAAAACAGCCCGGTCACAGCATTTTAATAAAGAACAGTTCGTTACGGCCAAGAACATTTTTAATGCCCTGACGTTACCGGTTTTTGTAAAACCCAACAATGGGGGTTCCAGTGTTGGTATGTCGAAGGTTAGTTCGAAATCAGAACTGGAACCTGCTTTGAAAAGAGCATTTCACGAGGACGATGAGATTCTGGTGGAAGAATTCATCAGGGGAAGGGAACTGACCTGCGGGGTGTTGAGGAGCCGGGGGAAAGTGATTGCACTACCGGTGACAGAAATCATCCCCCGTAAAGAATTTTTCGATTATGAAGCCAAGTACAAAAAAGGCATGTGTGATGAAGTCGTTCCTGCCGTTATTCCTTCAGGGACATCAGACACCTGTCGTTCTATTTCTGTGGATTTGTATGAACGTTTGAATTGCAAAGGTGTGGTCAGATTCGATTTTATATGGACGGGCAGTGATTTTTATTTTCTCGAAGTAAATACTGTTCCCGGACTCTCAGCCGCAAGCATAGTCCCCAAGATGGCCATTGCTCATGGATGGACTTTTACGGAATTGATTACTCGTTTGATTGAGGAAGCGATATGACCCCTCTTCTTTTTGCCACCAATAACCAGCATAAACTCCGGGAAGTGAGTGACATCCTCGGGGAGGAATATCCATTGCTCAGCCTTCAGGATATCGGCCTGGATGTTGAAATTCCCGAAAACCAGGATACCCTGGACGGAAATGCCAGACAAAAAGCCTGGTTTATCTTTAACAAAACGGGAATGAACTGTTTTTCCGATGATACCGGCCTGGAAATTATGGCGCTGGATGGCTGTCCCGGTGTTTATTCTGCGCGTTATGCTGGAGATGCATGCAGTTTTGAGGATAACATAGAAAAAGTGTTGAATGAACTTGAAGGAATAGAAAACCGTAAGGCTTGTTTCCGAACGGTGATCTGCCTGATCATGGATGGCCGGGAACATTTTTTCGAAGGAAAAATTGAAGGGGAAATAATTCTGGAAAGGAAGGGTAAATCAGGGTTCGGATATGATCCGGTTTTTCTTCCCGAAGGCAATCATCAAACCTTCGCGGAAATGCCGGCCTACCTGAAAAATGGCATCAGCCATCGGGCTAGGGCAGTGACCAGGTTGTTGCAATTTTTGAAACAAAGATAGATTTCGAAACGGGTATTATTATTTCCATTGTCAAAAAAAAACGTCCCTGGAATCATATTCCAGGGACGTTTTTTTAGGTTCACAAGCTTTAAGCAATCACCTGATAATTACGGGAACTTAAGCCCGGGATAACTGGTGACATTTGCCTGGGGAATATTGCATCCGTATTTGTTGTTGATCGCCTGAATCAAATAATTCGCTGCCACGACAGATCCTCTTGGGTTCAGATGAATTCCATCGGTGGAGAACATACCTCCGGTGATGAAGGTAGTATTCATTTTGATCCCGTCGAATACCATACCGCTGACAAAATTCTTCATGTAAGTATTCATATCAGCAATAGCAAGATCATTGGCAATGGCAACCTGGGTGATGATCTGATTGAAGGCATTGATCCTTGCTTTGATATTGTCTTGTTCTTCCTTGTTCAGCACGAATTGGGATGGTATGGGATAAGGCTTCGGGATAGGAAGGGTAGTGGGATCAGCAATGCCCATCCCTCTGCATTGAATCGAATCCGTAGGCAGGGTAATCAGGAAAAGGTCATCCGGTCCCATCTGTGCCCAGGATCCGTCATTTTTCAGATAAACAAAGGGATTCTGACCTTTTTGCCATTGAATTTCCGGATGGCCGTACATGGTGTATAAAATGTTCAGCCCGGCAGCCTGAGCGGAATCAAGCGTTACACCATTGTAGGGTAACTGTTTCGAAATCGTGGTAAAATAAGGGAGACTGGTTACATCAGGGATGGTAGCAACGACTCCTTTGGGATTATTGCCTGAATTCATCATGGCTCCGACAGCCATGGGATAGTAAATGGCAAAGGTATCGATGGGGGTAAGCAGTGCATCAGTTCCGGCAAGGGCTGACCCAAGTGCATCATTATCCCCCAGCCACATCATGAAGAAGGTGGGTTGTTGTGCCATGGCTTCACCGATCACGGAAGACAGTCCAGTTGTATTAGCAAACCTCGCAAAATAAGGATTGTAGGCTGCATATCCGGGAAACAGCGCAGCCTGAAGGGTAATTCCAGGTACGCCCATGTTGTTATATGGTCCGGCAACAGTAGGAGGTGCAAATAACTGGGCTTTCATTTGTTGCTGGTCAGGATTATCGATGGCGAATGCAGGCTTCAGCGAATAAGTGCTGATCGGTCCTGAGCAATCATGATCCTGAACAACTTTCAAAACACGTTTAGTGAAAAAGTATAGTCCTCCGGGTATCTGTTGAAAACCAACACCATCTTCAGTTCCGATCAGGGGTTGTTTGAATTCACCGCCGCCAACCGTTTTAAACTGTGTGGCCATGATATTCGGAATGGAATAGACCTGTCCGGATGTATATAATGCACCGTCAGCAAACCCTGCGGTCATGGAATTTCCTACAGCCACGAACTTCGAGAAATTCACCCCGTTTGCATCGGGTTTGAATTCGTCAATCTTGCGTTCGCAGGAAGCAAATACAGCCAGGGTCAATAGGATGAAAAAAAATCTTTTCATAATGTTCATGTTTTAAGGTTAGAAATTGTAGGTTAAACCAATACCGGGGATGGAGAAGCCCGTATTATACGTCCCGGCAAAATTATCCGGGCTGTACGTGCCGCTTCTTTCGCTACCCATAAGGTATAAAAATGCAGCGTCAATGCTGAATCCTTTAATGGGATAGATGGATAAACCACAGGTCATACCGATTTCATTGGTACTCGGGGTCTGGGGGTTCATATAGTCCGTGGGTACGGGAGAAGGATCATAATATCCTCCCAGTCTGACCGTTACAAGATCATTCACCTTGTATTGTGCCCCAACACGGGTAATGAGCCGGTTCTGATAAAGGGCAGGGGAGGCAGTACGGCTAACGGCAGGGGTCTTGGTTTCAAAATTGAAAATGAGGGAATCATAAACCTTCCAGAAAACATAATTCAGGCTTAATCCAACCATGAATTTTCCGAACTCATAAGAAGCTCCGAAATCAAGATTGGCAGGAAGAGGAAGGGTGACATCCACCTTGTTGTTTGGGAAATTGGTGCTCAAAGACTGAGGAACAGTAAAAGTAGCATTGGCACCTTTGACCTTCATCAGGATTTTGGAACGGTAGTCTACGCCCAGACTAAGTCCTTTGACAGGATGTACCATAATCCCGGCATTGAATCCGAAGTTACTTGTACTGCCTTTGATGTTAAGCTTACCATCACCATCTTCTCCTTCAATAGGAAGCGCCTTGTTCAGATCAACATTGCCCCAGGCATACACTAAACCAATGCCTATCCCGACAATATCCCCGAATTTATAACTTACTGTTGGCTGAAAAGTAAAAGCTTTGAAGGATAAGTTCTGGATCAGATAACGTCCTTTCCAGTCGTCATCCCAGGCAAGCCTGTTCCCATAAGGGGTGTTTACAGCCAGACCCACACTAAGATTCTTTGTGGGCTTGAATGCAGCATAGAAATATAAGGGAGTATTTAGCTCATGTTTTAGGTGTGTCTGATAGTTAACATCTTGAGCCTGAAATGTGCAACGGGCAAAAATGAAACTGACACCTCCCGAAAAGCTCCATTTTTCATTGATAAACGACGTCCCTCCGGGATTGTAAAAAATCGTACTGGCGTCGTAACTGAGCGATGTCCCGATAAGCCCCATGCCGATATTACGCATGCTGTGAAGGCCTACCTGGTAACCACCTCCGAAAGTGGTTGTCGCTGCCAAGAATAGTAAAAGCAGCAGGGTTGTAAATCTCCTCATAATGACTGTTTTTTGGTTAATACTGGGCGCAAGATACAAAAATATTTCATTATGCAATTTTTGATCATTAGGTTTGCTCCCTAACAATTCTTCATTTATCCATAATTTATTGCAATTTTTATTACTTTTGCAGGATTAATTATTTTAAAAAAGTTTCACCATGAGAAAAAATATACTGTTTATTGGTTTCTTTATGCTGATTACCCTGTTCAGCTTCTCTCAAAGCCTTGTCCTGATCGACAGTGTTGCAGGTACATTGGAAAACAATGCAACCATTTATAAAAGCGGTGTCAATACAGAGGAAGGGGAAATCGTTCAATACCTTGCTGTTCAAAATGTTTCCGCCAGCGACATTCCGGTCATGGTGAAAAAAGCCTATGTCAATATTGTTGAAGGATCCATGAATCTTTTTTGTTGGGGAATCTGCGTCAGCTTTGATACCTTTGAAGCCCCTGAACCCATTACCATTCAGGCCGGAACAACCAATTGGCTCGAATTTTCCGCTCATTATCTCCCCATGAGCATGTCAGGTTATTCGACTGTCAGGTACACTTTTTTTGCCCAAAGGGATCACAATGATTCTGTCTGTGTCAATGTTGTTTACATGGCTTACCCTTTGGGAAAAGAAGAAATGCTTCAGGAAACTGCCCTATTATCCAATGCCTATCCAAATCCGGCAAAAGATAAGGTATATTTTAATTACACCCTTCCTGCTTCCACAGAGGGAACCCTGATCGTACGCAATGTTCTGGGTTCAAAAATCCGAGAGGTCAGTGTTTCAGCCGGCTCCGGAAAGCAGAGTCTGATGGTTTCCGACCTTCCCGAAGGAGTATATTTCTGCACTTTGGAAATGAAAGGCAAGGCCACGCTAACCCGGAAAATGGTGATTAGTCACTAAGGCTGAAGAGTGATCAGGGAACCTTCTACCCACCCCTGAATAAAAGTGGGGAATTGATCGATTTCATAAAAAATCGATTTTTTGGGTCTGACATCAGGGATGATTTCAACATAGTACCAGAGCTTCCCTCCCTTATCTTGTTTTTTTGCCATAAGCGTACCATGAATGGATTGTGTAAAGCCGGCAATGGTATTCCCCCATGTTTCCAGATAAGGATTATAAGGGTCATCAAGATTGGCGGCAGAAGCCCGAATCAGGGTGGTATCATAAACCGATTGCCAGGTAAGAGCTGGGT
Organism: uncultured Prolixibacteraceae bacterium; assembly: GCA_964429135.1. Taxonomy (GTDB): domain Bacteria; phylum Bacteroidota; class Bacteroidia; order Bacteroidales; family FEN-979; genus CAZSDU01. The sequence goes on from CAYSAU010000002.1 coordinate 194,480, forward strand.
TAATCATTTCGAATGGCCGCTCCGTGAAATGATACACGGCTGATTGCTTCCCTTTGATAAAATTTAGTTCACTGCCAGATTGCTTTACTGTATAATTTCTGGTAAAATACAAGTAGGCATCACAACAACCGATATCGGCCATCTGCAATCCGGTCAAAATGCCAGACTGAATGACCATGGCAACAATATACTGGTAATCTTCAAAAACCAGCTCGAAGCTGTCCTTACGGTTTAAAAAGATCTGAGTTTTATCAGATTCTCCTCCACTGAAACCCGAAAAAATCATATCCGGAAGCTGGTCCCCGTTCAGATCAACAGGATAAAGACATTTTTTCAGCGCTGAAATGCGGGCAGGTTTTAATGTGTCTCTGGAAAACTGGGGAAAACGCTCAAGATGTAAAGATAAAAAATGATCAATGACCTGGGCAGGTTTCGATACGGTGAATTTTGAGAGGTTGGCCCTTGGCGGTTTTTTTACATGTTCGTAGCGTTTCCAGTAAAACGTATCAGTAGCTGACGTGTATTGCTTAATGGTAATCTGTCCCTGTGCAACGACAGGGATGATGCACAGGGACAGCAATAAAAAGCGAATTATATCATGCATGGAGGGAAAGAGCAGTTCAGATCCCAAACTCTTTCTTGATCTTTTCAACATAATCAAGTTTTTCCCATCCGAAGAATCCGATTTTCTTCAGGTAAATATCTCTGCCGCTCCCATTGGTTTTCTTTGTTTTGGATCCTTTCACGGGGTAATATACTTCAACTTCCTTGCTATAGGAATCCCTTCCGAAGTGGCCATAAGAAGCTGTAGGGAGAAAAATCGGATTTTTCAGGCCGAAGCGCTCAATGATAGCATATGGCCGCATATCGAAAATTTTATTTACTTTCTCCGCTATCTGTCCGTCAGTCAACGTTTTTCCTTTTTTATCTCTGACTTTTGAGGAGCCAAAGGTGTCAATGAATAAGCCGACAGGCTTTGCTATCCCGATGGCATAAGCTACCTGTACCAAAACGCGGTCGGCTACGCCTGCAGCCACAAGATTTTTAGCGATATGCCTTGCAGCATAGGCAGCTGAACGATCAACTTTTGAAGGATCTTTCCCTGAAAAAGCTCCGCCTCCGTGAGCACCATGTCCCCCGTAAGTGTCAACAATGATTTTCCGCCCTGTCAGTCCGGTATCGCCATGAGGTCCTCCGATTACAAATTTGCCGGTTGGGTTGATATAAAGTTTAGAATTTTCCTGGAAAAGTTTCCGGATACGATCCGGGACTAGTTTTTTTACCCGCGGAATGAGGATTCTCTTTACATCCTCCCGGATCTTTTCCTGCATGGCCTTCTCTGCCGCCTTATCGGCTTTGGCAGATTTGTCGATGGGCTCAATGAATTCATCATGCTGGGTACTGATCACGATGGTATCAATGCAAAGGGGTTTTCCATGATCATCATAAGCGATTGTTACCTGGGATTTTGAGTCAGGGCGGAGGTATTTCATTTGTTTGCCTTCTCTCCGGATAGCGGCAAGTTCCTGAAGGAAAATATGAGCCAGCTCACTTGATAATGGCATAAAATTATCCATTTCCCTGCAGGCGTAACCGAACATCATACCCTGATCTCCGGCGCCCTGATCTTCTTTTTTTTCTCTTTCGACACCCTGGTTGATATCTGAAGATTGCTCATGGATGGTCGAGATCACTCCACAGGATTCACTGTCGAAACGGTATTCGGCTTTGGTATATCCGATGTTTCGGATCACCCGTCGGGCGGTTTCCTGAACATCTACCCAACCCGAAGTTTTGACTTCACCGCCGCATACAACAAGTCCTGTGGTGACAAAGGTTTCACATGCAACTTTTGATTCGGGGTCCCACTTCAAAAATTCATCGAGCAGGGCATCTGATATCTGATCGGCAACTTTATCGGGATGTCCTTCTGATACGGATTCCGATGTGAATAAATATCCCATTTTTTTTATTTTAGGTTTACAATTTACGGTTTTCGTCAGTCTGACAGCAATCAGGCAATTTTACCATTTTCGCATATCGCTCACAAAATTATTAATATTTTTCAATTCAGGGAAGGACAATATTTTTTGTGAGTTCCTGAAATACATCTTCCATTTTTTGTTCTTCCCGATGTAAGGATAAAACAGTTAATTGATGGGCAACGGCAAACTGAAAAATGTCAGCACGGATATCGTCAGCGGGATGAGAAGTCACATGCCAGATTTTAGATTCCCCTGATGTTTTATTCTTTTTCTGGTTTCCGGACAAAATGGCTGGCTGAAAAACTTCCAGAATTCCAGGAATTGTGAGCAGCAATTCAGCCGCCACAGCGGAACTGAATTCTACCTGGATGATGGCTTTTGAGGTGGAAAGTCGCTGCAGGTTGTGCGTGGTATCATCTGCAACGATCCTGCCCTGGTGGATAATGATCGCCCGATCACAGATGGCTTCCACCTCCTGCATGATATGGGTGGAAAGCATGACGGTTTTAGCCCTTCCTGTTTCTTTGATCAGCGACCGTATCTCAAGCAACTGGTTGGGGTCAAGTCCGGAAGTCGGTTCATCAAGAATCAGTACTTCCGGGTCGTGGATCAGGGCCTGGGCAAGCCCGACTCGCTGACGATAACCTTTGGAAAGAGCGCTTATTTTTTTGTTTTGTTCAGATTGAAGTCCGGTCAGGAAAATGATGTCATTTATTCTTTGCCTTGTCCCCTTTAATTCATGCAAACCGGCTATAAAATCAAGAAATTCCCTGACATATAGATCCAGGTAAAGCGGGTTGTTTTCAGGCAAGTAGCCAACCTTTTTCCTGACTTCCATAGATTGTTCGAGGACATCATATCCACAAACCGTTGCTTCACCGGAAGAAGGTGGAAGAAAACAACTCAGGATCTTCATCAGGGTGCTTTTACCGGCTCCGTTTGGGCCTAACAAACCCACGATTTCTCCTGGTTTGATTTCCAGGGAAACGTTGTCCAGGGCTTTCTGTCGGCCATATTGTTTACTTATGTTGCGTACACTGATTGACATGAAGAATGAAGTCAAGTTAATAGAACTGCAAAATTACGAAAAATGAGATTGGTCAAAGCGCCTGCCTTATTTAACGGTGAATTTTCCGGAGCAGAACCGACCATCAGCTGCCATCATCCGGATCAGATAAATACCAGCGGGAAAGTCCTTCCCGTACAGTAGCGGGGTCTCATTGAGTATAACCGGCTTTCTCATGATTATTTTTCCTTCATAATTAAAAATCAGGATTTCATTTATTCCTGATAAAATCTCAGGGAGTTGTATCCTGGAGCAGGTAAGAAGGGGATTGGGAATCACTTCGGCCTTATTTTCTATTTCCTTTGCGGGAAGTGCTCCCAGATAGATATCGCAGGCTCCGATTATAATATTATCAATCAACCAGCCTTCTCTGCCGGAAGTACCACCGTCGGAATGAAAGGTAAACCTCACCAGAATGCTGTCTCTCCATCCATTTTCAATACTTTTTCCACAAGCATAATCAATATGAATCCTGGAGAAAATCCATCCATCTGATTTTCCGCTAAATGCTAATGAATGATAATAGGTTCGATGGGAAGTTATCGAGGAATCATATTCCCACCAGACCGAACCAAGTATGTATCCCTGGAAGCAGGAAGGGTCACTCAGGTTGCACCAGCTTTCCCCGCCATCAATAGATGCTTCGATGATGCCATAATCGTTGAGAGTGTCGGTATCATATTTATGAATAAAGGAAAAATAGGTAGCCGAACCGATAGGGTTATTCCAAATCGAATTTGAATCTATCGTAAATGTAAAAGAAGATGTATTGTTCTCAGGGTAAGGATGGAGGGTGTCCGTCATGATGGCCTTGGGTAGGGAATAAGCTTGATTCAGAAAGCTTTTTCCGGGCATGCCGATTTGCCAGATACAGGAAGGGGATGGATCAATGGAAACAGTCAGTGTATTGTATTCAAAAAAGATACTGTCCTGAGGTAAATAGTTTAGTTGGTTAAGTTGCGCTTTCAGGGAAAAAATGAAAAAGAAGATAATAACGGAATGAAATGTGCGGAGATATTTCATCAGATGGGAATTAATTAATCCTTTTTGTACATTTTCCATACGGCGATAAGCATGGACAGAGAAGCAAGGGCAAAAAGTATCCGGAGAATGAGTTCCGGGATATCCAGACTCCAAAGTTTTACCAGATTATAAAAAACATAAATGCAGAATGTTATAAATATATAACCACCAAATGCTTTCTTTTTATGAAACCAGATTAAGAGGCCAAGAATGGCAATGCCTAATTCGACAAAGATTGAAAATGTCTGGAGTTCGTTCATGTATAAAATTTGCATAAATATAGAATATTTTTCAGATAGAAACAAATTTTATAAAACCCTCCAGGTGCTCTTTGATCTTTCCGGCAAGAAAATAGGGCAGATTGAGCAGATAGAATTTCTTTCCACGGATTGTCTGTACCTGCTGAATGGATAGTTTTTCTGCATATAACCTTACTGCGTATGGATGAGATGAGGCATCGATGAACTGATGCAAAGACCGTAAACGGCCAGGCTCACCTGATCTGACGACAATCGGTACGTACATATTCTTATAGGAGAGCAGAAAATCAATCTCCGAGCAGGATTGAGCTTTATCTCTTATCCAAAATTGCAACCTTGACCCATCATTTTGTTCCGTGGCGATGATCTCTTGCCCTACCACCTGTCGGGCGACCTGTCCGTGAAAGATGCGATTTATATCTTCTGTATTGTGAAGAGGTCTTTGTATCCCTGAAAAATAGTTCACCATACCCGTGTCCAGAAGTTGCAACCTTGGCAACTTTCCGGTATGAGGTATGGCCGGGGGGGAAAGTGAAGTATGCGGATAAACCAGTTTCAGCAACATGCTGGACTCAAGTATTCGAAAAGCTTCTCCCATATCGCGGCTTCCATAGGAAGAATTTCCAAAAGCATTGAACTTTATCCTTGTAGCTGCATACGGGAACACATTTTGCATGACATGGAGAATTTTGTCCTTACGTCGAAAGTTTCCTTGGGAGAATTTAACCGCATGGAGATGAGAACCAAGAATTTTTTCATAAATTGGACTCAATCCGGTCTGATTTCTTGTTTCGCTATACTGTTGGACAATTTCTGGCATCCCTCCGATTAGGGTGTACAGATGAAAATAATGTCGGAGTTTTTCATGCCGATAGCCTGGGAAAGGAATTTCCTGGTACGACTCTAAGGCATCTACATCCTTTATCGCTAGCAAAAAGTCGTGAAATGAAAAGGGGAAAACCTCCAGGGGACGAATCGGGCAATCCGGGAGGTTTTTCAATTCTTCGACTTCCCTGGTATATTGAGAGGATGTCACCGCCCAGAAATGTCGGGGTGCTTCCCGGAATAACCTGGATACATGTAAAGCAAAATGAGGAAGAGCCTGGATTTCATCCAAAAGCATCCTTGCATGATGACAGTTCGGATTTTTTTCACGCGCTGAAAATAAGACTTTCAATTGTTCTTCAGGGGAATAATGGAGATTGAACAATGCACGATCAGAAATTTCTTCCAGGTTGAAGTACAGGGTGGTTTCAGCGTGATTACCCAGCGTTTGCAAAGCGGTTGTCTTTCCAGTACCTCTGGCTCCATATAATAACAATGGTTTCTTCTCTTTTTTCAGGGAAATCTCCTGTACATCCGAAAAAAGTTTCCTGGGTATCAAAGGTCACAAAATAAATTTCAAAGATATTTAAAATTGTTATATAATTAGAGATAAGTCAAAATTTATCTTAATTCCTATACGGATTCCTTTGGTAGTTTAAATAAAACATGTATCTTTGCACCCCTTAAAATGAATCAAATCCATGAATACCCTAAGTTACAAAACGATCAGTGCCAATAAGGAAACATCCAGCAAGGAATGGGTACTTATTGATGCAGAAAACCAGGTACTCGGACGACTTGCCACCAAAGTGGCTCGTTTACTCCGTGGAAAACTGAAGACAGATTACACGCCTCATGCCGATTGCGGAGACAATGTGATCATCATCAATGCTGAAAAAATCCTCCTGACCGGAAAAAAGATGAATGAGAAAATTTATCTCTCCCATTCCGGTTATCCTGGCGGACAGAAGGAAACCAGTCCTGAATTGTTACTCCAAAAAAAACCTGCTGCAGTGGTGGAGAAGGCTATCCGAGGGATGCTTCCGAAGAATCGTCTGGGCCGTGAACTCTTCCGTAACCTTTATGTTTATGCCGGGCCGGAACATCCTCACCAGGCACAGCAACCCAAAACAATTAACTTAACATCAATCAGATAATATGGAAATGATCAATGCCCTCGGCAGAAGAAAAACAGCCATCGCAAGAATTTTCGTCAAGGAAGGCAATGGAGTCATCCTGGTCAATGGCCGCGATTTTAAAGAATACTTTCCAACCCCGATTTTACAGTTCAAGGTACTTGAACCGCTTGAAATTACAGGAAATATGGGGAAGTATGACCTTAAGGTTAATCTCGATGGAGGTGGTATCCGCGGACAGGCTGAAGCGCTTGCACTGGCCATCTCACGCGCACTCTGCGAAATCAATGAAGAATTTCGTCCTGCTTTAAAAGCAAAAGGTTTGCTGATGCGGGATCCCCGTATGGTTGAACGAAAAAAATTCGGACAAAAGAAAGCCCGTAAAAGATTCCAGTTTAGTAAACGTTAGTATTTATTGAATTTTCATACTGAAGATATGCCAAGAACAAACTTTGATGCGTTATTAGATGCAGGTGTTCATTTCGGACATCTGAGAAGAAAGTGGAACCCTGCCATGGCGCCCTATATTTTTATGGAACGGAATGGTATCCATATCATTGATCTCTACAAAACCATTGACAAACTGGATGAGGCTGCCAATGCCCTGAAACAAATTACGAAATCAGGAAAAAAGGTACTTTTTGTGGCTACCAAAAAACAAGCCAAGGAAATTGTATCCGAACAGGTTAAGCGTATCAATATGCCCTACGTCACAGAACGTTGGCCAGGGGGGATGCTAACCAACTTTGCCACCATTCGGAAAGCAGTCAGAAAGATGATTTCCATTGATAAACTGATGAGCAGCCCGTCTTATACCAACTTATCAAAAAAAGAACGCCTTACCATTACCCGTGAACGAGCTAAACTCGAAAAAAACCTGGGGTCCATCGCCGACCTGAACCGTCTCCCTTCCGCCATTTTTATTGTTGATATCCTGAAAGAACATATCGCCCTGGCTGAAGCCCGTAAACTGAATATCCCCACCTTTGCCATTGTGGATACCAACTCCGACCCCCGCCTGGTTGATTTTCCCATTCCGGCCAACGATGATGCCTCCAAATCCATTTCCCTGATCGTGGGAACTATCGTGAATGCCATAGAAGAAGGTTTGATCGAACGCAAGTTCGACCGTGATAAAAAAACTGCTGAGGATGAAAGAGGCGAAGAGGATATGGATCATGCTATGATCGATGGAATGGATGAAACAGAAGAAGAGGAAGATGAAGTCAAGGTGCTTCGCAATAAGGATATTGTGGATACAAAGGTGCCAAAGATCAAGGGCATAGAACCCGCCGAAGAAGATAAAGCCAAACCGGCAAGAAAAAGAATCAATAAACCTGTTGCAAAAAGTAACAAAAAATAAGATTACACGATATGATTAATATAACTGCTGCAGATGTTAATAAATTACGCCAGATGACTGGCGCTGGTATGATGGATTGTAAAAAAGCCCTTCAGGAATCTGATGGGGATTTTGATAAAGCCATTGATAACCTTAGAAAAAAAGGTCAGAAAGTCGCAGGAAAACGTGCCGACCGAGATGCCAATGAAGGTTTTGTTATGTCGAAAACAACTGATGATCAAACTTATGGCGCCGTGATTATGGTCAATTGTGAAACGGACTTCGTTGCCAAGAACGAAGAATTTAAACAATTTGCCAAAGATATTCTTGAACAAGGCGTCGCTGCACGAATCAAAACCCTGGCAGAATGTATGTCGCTTAAAATCGGATCCCTGACAGCAGAAGAAAAGTTGAATGAAATGCTTGGGAAAACGGGGGAGAAAATGCAGATTGCCCATTACGAGATTATTGAAGCACCCATCGTTTTTGCATATAACCATTTCGGGAACCGCCTGGCTACCATCATCGGAATGAATAATAAAAATGCAAAAAACGTACTTGAAGTGGGACATGAATTGGCCATGCAGGTCGCTGCCATGAACCCGGTCGCCGTGGATAAAGAAAACGTTTCCAGAGAAATTATAGACCGCGAGATGGAAATTGGTAAAGAACAGGCTCGTCAGGAAGGAAAACCGGAAGAAATGCTGGAAAAAATCGCTGCAGGAAAACTGAATAAATTTTTCAAGGACAGTACATTGCTTAACCAGGATTTTATCAAGGATACAAAGAAAACCGTCAGACAATATATAGCTGAACAGGATAAAGATCTTAAGGTAATGGAATTTAAACGCCTACAACTGGGTGCTTGACACCTGACCCATCATTCAGAGGGGATTGTCTTCAATAGCAGATGATCCCTTTTTCATTTTATATTCCATGAAAGAAAAAAAAGAGATCGTCAGGAAAATGTTTGACGAAATCTCTCAACATTACGATTTTCTTAATCATTTTTTGTCGTTTGGCATCGACAGGAAATGGAGAAAGGAAATGATCAAAATACTTGCTGTCAGACATCCGGAGAGCATCCTTGATGTCGCAACCGGCACTGCTGACCTGGCCATTGCCATGACAGACACTCATCCCCGGAAAATTACCGGGATCGACATTTCCGAAAAAATGCTCAGGCTGGCAGATGAAAAAATTTCAACAGCAGGTTTTAAAGATCTGATTACTCTGCTTCCTGGAGATGCTGAAGCATTACCGTTTCCTGAGGATACCTTTGATGCGGTTACGGTTGCATTCGGAGTGAGAAATTTTGAAAATCTCCGTCTTGGATTAATAGAAATGAAGAGAGTTCTTCATCCGGGCGGGATTCTGCTTATTTTAGAGTTCTCCCATCCGGCCTCCTTTCCCGTCAAACAGTTTTATCAGGTATATTCCCGGCTGATTATTCCGCTGTTCGGACGACTGATCTCGCACCACTCTGACGCCTATCAATACCTTCCTGATTCCGTTGCATCCTTTCCTTCCGAAAACAGTTTTATTGCTATGCTTGAGGATCTTGGCCTGAAAAATACCGGAAGAAAAAGCCTGAGCATGGGAATTGCATCCATCTATTGGGCGGAAAAATAATTTTCTTGAATTTGCGTTATCCTTACACTAAAACCTGCATGATCACTTGAAAATTCCGCACTCACTTATCGTTTTTCTTGTATTGATTGCCAGCCTTGTTCCTTTTCAGGGAAGATCTCAGCGCAATGTGGTGTTAAATATGCCTCATTACGAAGAAGAAACCTTCCATTTTGGATTTGTCCTTGGGGTAAGTCAAAGTTTTGTGACCATTAGACCCATTGCAGACCTTCGCACCCATATATTCGACTCTACCTATATTCCGGATATCCTTCCGCTTCCTGATTCAGCCCGGATCCTTTCTATTCAGTCCAGCCCGGTTCCTGGATTCGTGATCAGCATTGTCAGTGATATGCGCATGGGAGATCATTTTAACCTGCGATTTATTCCCTCCCTGACCTTTGGCGACAGAAGCCTGCTGTACTCCATACAAACTTTCCGTACAACAGATACCCTGATGCTGAATATTACCAAAAAAATACCCTCTACCTATATCAACTTTCCCATTGAAATTAAATATAAATCAAAACGGTATAATAATTTCCAAGCCTACCTCATGGGGGGAGTGCAATACACCCTTGACCTGGCCTCCCAGGCAAAAAAACGGGAACAGAAGAACCGTGATCAGAAGATCGTAAAATTTAATCAGAACGATTTTTATCTCAGTGCTGGTGTGGGGTTTGATTTTTATAACGAATGGTTTAAAATGGGGATTGAATTGAAAATGATGTATGGCTTTATGGATGTTCTGAAAAGGGAACATAACCTTTATACTGATTCCATCGATAAGCTGAGTTCGAAAATTTTCCAGCTTTCTTTCACCTTTGAGTAATTTCCGGTTCACTTCCTTTTTATTATCTTTGTTGAATCTAAGAAATCAGAGATGGAAAGGATCGCTGTCTTTCCGGGTTCCTTTGACCCGATTACCCGTGGTCATGAATCCATTATTTTAAGAGCATTGCCCTTATTTGATAAAATTATTGTGGCCATTGGCGAAAACGCAGAGAAAAGGAATCTTTTTTCCCTTGATCAACGCAACGCTTGGCTCAACACCGTGTTTAAACATCAGGCAAAGATCGAAGTCAGACAGTATGCCGGTTTGACCATAGATTTCTGCCGCAAAACAGGAGCTGGCTATATTCTGAGGGGTTTACGCACTTCTGCGGATTTTGAATTTGAACGCGGAATCGGACAGATGAACAAATATATGTTCCCCGAACTGGAAACAGTTTTCTTACTGGCCAATCCTGAATTCGCCTCCCTGAGTTCTTCAATCGTCAGGGATATTTTACGTAACGGGGGGACAGTTGACCAATTCCTTCCAAATGGGGTTATACTTTAATTAACATACGCTATGCATCGACTGATGGTATCCTTGCTCATGGTGATGACTTTTTTTGCTGGTCATGCCAAGACTACTTTCATTTCCGGTGAGTTGCCGGGAGCTGGAGGAAGAATCATCAGGGTCAGCCGTATGTGCAGCCTGGTCAGCCATTGGACGACCCCTCTGGCAGAAACCACGATCGGGAAAAAGGGAGAATTCAATTTGCAGTTGGATATCGCTCAGACATGCTGCGCTATCCTATCTGTGGATTGCCATCAAGCTGAATTGTTCCTCGAACCGGGAGCAACCTATGAGATCAGCATTTTAGCCTTAAATGAAAGAAATGAAAAAGACATCAATCCTTTTTCACACACCCAGAGTCTTGAGATCAGTTTCCTCAATTCGGATCCCGCTGAACTGAACCATGCCATCATTGCGTTTAATGAACTTTACGATGGATTTGTCCTGGAACATTTCAACCAGATTTATCAGGAAAGAAACAGGTCCCTGCTTGACACTTTCCGCCTTCGGATTGCGAATAAATTTACAGCAGTATCCGACCCGTTTTTTAAAGAATACTGCAAATATAAACTTGCTTCAATTGAACAAGCTGCCATGTCAGGAAGTCATACCCAGCTTGCCCGGAAATATTTCTATAAACAAGCAGTGCTGTATAACAACCCGGAATATATGGAGTTTTTTCAAAGTGTCTTTAAAAAATATCTTACTGCAACTTCCAGGGATTTGAGAAGTACCGACTATAAAGTAATTTTATCAGGAACAGATCCTTATACCGGCCTGATGAAAGTCCTTGGCCGTGATACCCTGCTCGTGGATATACAGTTCAGGGAACTTCTGATGATTTTTAGTTTACTGGAATTCAGCAATACAAAAGATTATCCCCATCAGGATATTCTCAGAACCTTGCTTTTAATTCAGCAACAAACGAAATTTCCTGACAATAAACTTCTGGCATGGGATTTGACCCAATTCCTTACCTGGCTAAAACCGGGGACACCGGCAATGGATTTTAAGCTGACCGATTTAGATGGAAAACAGGTTTCCCTGAGCCAATTCAAGGGCAAACCGATACTGCTCTGGTTTTGGACCACCAATTGCAATGGTTGTCTGAATGATATGGAACGCTTATTGCCCCTAACGGAACGATTCAGGGATGAGATTACTTTCCTGGCAGTTTCAGCGGATAAATCCTTTCTGACCATGCAGTACTTTCTGAAACAAAAACAAAATTTTCCTTGGAAATTTCTGCATATAGGAACTTCTGTGGAGGTGCTCATCAACTATAATGTCAGATCCTATCCGCTTTATGTGCTGATTGACAAGCAAGGGAATATTTTCAGCTATGAGGCGGAAATGCCCGGCGATGGATTCGAGGCATCCATGAAAAAAGTACTCGAAAATTAAATTGAAAAAAAGATAAACAGGCTTCGCCTGACATAAGGATAAAGTATGATAGATTTTTTTAAAAAAATGCTGGGCAATAAATCCCAGAGGGACATTAAAGCAATTGATCCTCAGATTGAAAAGGCATTGGTTGCATACGAAATCATCAAGGAATTGTCGAATGATGAGCTTCGTAACAAAACTTCCGAATTCAAACAAAAAATTCAGGATTATATTTCGGAAAAGGAAAATGAAATCTCCGCGCTGCGTGCAAACCTGAACAATGATGAAATCGACATTGAAGAGAAGGAAAGATTATACACCCACCTGGATCATCTGGAAAAGGAAAGCTATGAGCTGACTCAGGAAGTCCTACATGAAATTTTACCTGAAGCCTTTGCTGTAATGAAAGATACGGCCAGAAGGTTTTTTGAGAATGAATTTGTGGAAGTCATGGCTACCCAGATGGATCGCGACTTGGCTGCAAAAAAGAACAACGTGGTGATCGAAGGGGACAGGGCAAGATACAGTAACTCCTGGATGGCTGGAGGCAACAGAATAAAGTGGGATATGGTTCACTACGACTGTCAGTTGATCGGAGGTGTTGTGCTCCATGAAGGGAAAATAGCGGAAATGGCAACCGGAGAAGGAAAAACGCTGGTCGCCACTTTACCGGTCTATTTAAATGCTCTTTCCGGGAAAGGAGTACATCTTGTAACCGTTAATGATTATCTGGCAAAACGCGACTCCGAATGGATGGGGACCCTTTTCGAATTCCACGGATTGAAAGTTGATTGCATTGATAGACATGAACCCAATTCAGAAGCAAGACGCAATGCTTACCTGGCTGATATTACGTATGGTACCAACAATGAATTTGGGTTCGATTATCTGCGTGACAATATGACCGGTAACCCGGAAGAACTTGTGCAAAGGCCCCATAACTATGCCATTGTTGACGAAGTTGATTCTGTGCTGATCGATGATGCCCGTACTCCTCTTATTATCTCTGGTCCGACCCCAAAAGGAGAAAATCAGCTTTTTGATGACCTGAAACCCAATGTGATCAAGCTGTACACCGCTCAGCGTAACCTCGTTACCAAGCTCCTTTCCGAAGCAAAATCGCTTTCTGAAGATCCGAATCATTCGGAAAATATGAAACGGGCGGGGGAGCAGTTGCTCAGAGCCCACCATGGATTGCCGAAAAATAAAGCCCTGATCAAATTTCTCAGTGAACCCGGTATAAGGGCTCTGATGCAAAAAACAGAGAATTTCTACCTTGCTGAGCAAGCTAAAAATATGCACATCATTGATGATGAATTGTTTTTTGTAATTGATGAAAAGAGCAATACCATAGAACTCCGCGAAAAAGGCATTGACCTGCTGACCGAATCCTATGAAGATCCTACTTTCTATATTTTACCGGATATAGGATCGGTAATAGCGGATCTGGAGCGCCAGAAGCTTTCGGATAGAGAAAAAATGGAAAAGAAAGAAGCCATGCTCCGCGATTATGCCATCAAGGCTGAAAGGGTTCATACAGTCAACCAGTTGATCAAAGCCTATGCCCTGTTCGAGAAAGATGTGGAATATGTCGTGATGGACAACAAAGTCAAGATCGTTGATGAACAAACCGGTCGAATCCTTGAAGGCAGGAGATACTCTGATGGTTTGCATCAGGCCATTGAAGCCAAAGAAAGCGTAAAAATTGAAGCCGCCACCCAGACCTATGCTACGATTACCCTTCAGAATTACTTCCGCATGTATAAGAAACTGGCCGGGATGACCGGTACGGCTGAAACGGAGGCTGGTGAGTTCTGGGATATCTATAAGCTTGACGTAGTCGTTATTCCAACCAATAAAAGGGTGGTCCGTGACGACCGTGAAGATCTGGTATACAAGACCAAACGCGAAAAATTCAATGCTGTTATCGATGAAATTGAAAAGCTGGTGAAGGGTGGACGCCCGGTTCTGGTCGGAACGACCTCAGTCGAAACATCTGAATTACTCAGCCGTATGCTGAAACGGAAAAATATTTCACACAATGTGCTCAATGCAAAGTTACACGCCAGGGAAGCTGATATTGTGGCTGAAGCTGGTCATGCCGGAACCGTGACCATTGCGACCAATATGGCAGGTCGTGGTACTGACATCAAACTAGGTCCCGGGGTGAAGGAAGCAGGCGGATTGGCCATCATAGGTACCGAGCGTCATGAATCCCGGCGAGTGGATCGTCAGTTGAGAGGTCGGGCCGGTCGTCAGGGAGATCCGGGAAGTTCGCAGTTTTTCGTTTCCCTTGAAGATGACCTGATGAGGATGTTCGGTTCGGAACGTATTGCCAAGATCATGGACCGTATGGGCATTGAAGACGGAGAAGTCATTCAGCATTCCATGATCACCAAATCCATCGAGAGGGCACAGAAGAAGGTGGAAGAAAATAATTTTGGCATCCGTAAGCGCTTGCTGGAGTATGATGATGTAATGAATGTGCAACGTGAAGCGATCTATAAAAAAAGGCATCATGCTTTATTCGGGGACAGGCTGGCTGTGGATATTTCAAATATGATCTATGATGTATGCGAAACCATCGTTCTCGACCATTACGATAGCCGCGACTTCGAAGGATTCAAAATGGAATTGATCAAGGAATTTGCGACTGACTCCCCGGTGAATGATAAGGAATTCTCTTCGCTGAATGCTGAGGAGATTGTGGATACTTTGTATACCCATGTTTACAAACAATATAAACTGAAATGTGAATCCATTGCCCAGCGTACTTTCCCGGTTATCCGCGATGTGTTCGAAAATGATACGCGTTATGAGAATATTGGAATTCCAGTAACCGACGGACTGAAATCAATGCAGGTGGTGACCAATCTTCGTAAAGCATATGAGGATAAAGGAAAAGAAGTTGTTCTCTCCATTGAGAAAGGAATCACCCTCGGTATGATTGATAATGCCTGGAAAGAACACCTTCGTGAAATGGACGATCTTAAACAATCGGTACAAAATGCTGCCTATGAACAGAAAGACCCCTTGCTGATTTACAAATTCGAATCTTTTGAACTTTTTAAAACCATGATTCAACGCAACAGCAAGGAGATCTGTTCCTTTCTCATCAAGGCAGATGTTCCGATCCAATCCAATAATGTTAAAGAGGCACAGTTGCCCAAACGTACCGATCGCGGGAGGTATAAGGAAGAACGTTCAGACCTTCTGTCACAGGCTCATGCAAATACTCAGGAGAAATCAAGACCCCAACCCGTAAAAGTTGAAAAAAAAGTTGGACGCAATGATCCCTGTCCCTGTGGAAGTGGAAAAAAATATAAGAATTGCCATGGTATGACAGTCAGCCAGAATTAAGGTATTAAATATTAAATATATGAAGTTCAGCAGGATTTTATTAAAATTATCAGGTGAAGCACTGCAAGGTTCTCAGGGTTATGGCATTGATTCCCATCGTATGGCAGATTATGCCTCAGAGATCAAATCAGTTGTGGATGCCGGCGTGGAAGTCGCCATCGTCATGGGTGGTGGAAATATTTTTCGCGGACTACATGGAAGCAGTGAGGGAATAGACAGGGCTCAAGGGGATTATATGGGAATGCTGGCTACCATCATCAACAGTATGGCCCTTCAGACGGCCTTAGAGAATATGGGGTTAAAGACCAGGTTATTATCCGGGATAGCCATTGATCCCATTTGCGAAGCCATGAGCCGCCAACGTGCCATCGAAAACCTGGAAGAAGGCAGGGTGGTGATTATTGCAGGAGGAACCGGAAACCCTTATTTTACGACTGATTCCGCTGCTGCCTTGAGAGCCGTGGAAGTCAAAGCCGATGCCATGCTGAAAGGAACTCGGGTGGATGGTGTTTTTTCCGAGGATCCTGAAAAAAATTCCACAGCAGAAAAATTTGATGAATTAAGTTTTGATGAAGCCTATGAAAAAGGTTTGAAAATCATGGATCTTACTGCATTTACATTATGCAGGGACAACCATATGCCCATCATCGTTTTTAACATGAACGAGAAGGGTAATCTTGAAAGATTGATCAGGGGTGAGAAAACAGGAACCATTATTAAATAATTTATTGCTATGCACGAGGAGATAGAATTTTGTATAGAGGAAACCAAAGAAGGAATGCTCAATGCAGTTCAACACCTTGAAAAAGAATTCCAGAAACTGAGGGCGGGTAAGGCCAGCGCCCAGATGCTCGAGGGTGTAAAAATTGATTATTATGGAGTTATGACACCCCTGGATCAGACCGCCAACATCAGCACCCCCGATGCCAGGCAGATTATTGTTCAACCCTGGGATAAAAGTGTACTCGGGCTTATCGATAAAGCCATTCAGGCTGCTAACCTTGGGTTCAATCCAAAAAATGAAGGAGAAATCCTCCGCATTATGGTACCCCCCCTGACCGAAGAACGCCGTCGTGATCTCGTGAAAAAAGCCAGAACTGAAGCTGAAAATGCAAAGATCAGCATCAGGAATATCAGAAGACTGGCCAATGAAAATGCCAAGAGATTAAAAAAAGAGGGCGTTCCCGAAGATGAGGTGGACAAACTGGAAGAAGATATTCAGAAACTTACGGACGAGTATATTGCAAGGGTTGATAAAGTTCTTGAAATCAAGGAAAAAGATATCATGACCGTGTAATTTTCAATAGACGGTAACTTCATCTATAAACAACCAGGCTTTTTCACCCGCTCCTTGGTGCCATAGCGGGCATTTACCGATATTTTTTGCTTTTATCGTCAGGTAACGGGCCGTTACACCTGATGGAAAACTTACTCCGAAAGGTTGGATAAAAGGCCCTTGTTCCTTTGCAGGAATCGTATTAAGCTTGTCATTGTAAACATATTCCGTTTTCCCGTTTTGCGAAAGAGAAAATTCCACGATCGATGGAAGAAAAATCCACTTATCAGGATCCTGTAAAAAAGTTGGGGTAATGGACATAATGGGCACCACTTCGCCCATGTCAATGGTCAATTCGCAATCATTTCCCAGAAAACCTTGCCAATAGCCATCATTATGCCTGGTGGATCCGCGAATTCCATCTGTCAGTGAAAGCGCCGCATTGCCAGGGTAACGGGATGAGAATGATTGTTGATAGATAACAGTTTTCCCGATTGCTTTATGAAAGAGGATGGATAGGGAATTAGCTTGTTCCTTACTTTTTCCATGGTCAAATAGGGCTGCCTTGATGATGGTATTTCCTGCAATTTCAATTGGTTCATGGTAAACCGGAGAATTCACGGAAGGTTCTTGTTCATCCAGGGTGTAATGTATGGGAGTATCACCCTGTTCCGAGGAAAGGGTAAGTGTGATTCCATGGGTTCTCGAGTTCGGCCGGCTTCCGATGTCTACTTTATAAGATCCTTTTGAATAATTCACATACATATTATCCAGTCGTTGAAATTGTCGGTTTAGCCTGGATCTGAAATCTGACCAGTTCCTGAGTGACTTGGGAGACCAAACGACCTCTGCCAGAGCGATCATACGGGGAACAGCCATGTATTCCACATGAGAAGGCTGGGCGATAAATTCAGTCCATACATTCCCCTGTGCGCCCAGAATATGTTTGGCTTCTTCCTGATTGAGCTCCATGGGTGTTGGTTCGAAAGAATAAACTTTTTTAAGTGTTGTCATTCCCCCTATGGCTTTGGGTTCATACCGTGGATCAGCCTGGTAATGGTCAAAATAACAGTATCCTCCCGGTGTCATGATGGCATCTTGGCCTTGCCTTGCAGCGGCAACTCCTCCTTCGTTACCCCTCCACGACATCACTGTAGCTCCGGGAGCAAGTCCGCCTTCCAGGATTTCATCCCAGCCTATGATCTTTCGTCCTTTGGAAATAATAAATTTTTCTATTCGCTGGATAAAATACGACTGAAGTTCATCCTCGTTTTTTAAACCTTCCGTCTTCATTCTTTCCTGACATTTCGTGCATTTTTTCCAGTTTGTTTTATCTGCTTCATCCCCTCCGATATGAATGTAAGTCGATGGAAAAAGTTCCATTACCTCAGTAAGAACATCTTCCAGAAACCTGAAAACGGAATCATTTCCCGCGCAGAAAATATCGGTATTCGGCCAATATTTCCCGGGCGGAATGGTGAAAGGACCTCCTGTACAGGAGAACTGGGGGTAGGCTGCGAGCACTTCTACAGTATGGGCAGGCATTTCAATCTCTGGTATCACCGTGATGAAACGGTCGGCTGCATATTGAACAATTTCTCTGATCTCTTCCTGAGTATAGTAACCGCCATAGTTTGCTTTTTCCCCTTCTTTCTGTGCCGGACGGTCATTCCATGGCAGGTTTTCACGATCCACTCTCCAGGCGGAAGTTTCCATTAGCTTGGGATACTTTTTGATTTCAATCCTCCAGCCATTATCGTCAGCAAGATGCCAGTGGAAAGTATTCATTTTGTACATGGCTATCAGATCAAGGTAGCGTTTGATAAAGGAAATTGGGAAGAAATGACGGGAAACATCAAGATGCATCCCACGGTAAGAGTAACGGGGGTAATCTTTGATTTCCACGCAGGGTATAGCCCATGACCTGTCACCAGGGACAGGGTTGATCCGGCAGATTTCAGGAGGAAAAAGTTGTAAGAAACTTTGAATTCCATAGAACAGACCTGCACCGTCCGAAGCATGGATATGCACCTGATGCGGACTGACTTTCAATTGATAACCTTCATGCCGGACCTTGGGGCTGTCTTTGGAAAGAGAAAGAATAACCGCTTTGGTATGTTTGTTGTCCTGATTCAGCGTACTGATCTTTACCACAGGCCCCCCGGCAAGCTGCATCTGAAAAGCAAAAAACTTTGCCACTTGCCTCAATTCAAGTTTGTCTTCAGTCATAAGGATCAATGTTTCCTTATCAACCAAAAATTGTCCTTGTCTCGCTTTCATCTCGACAGGTTTGGGGATGATGGAAATACCGGAATTTGGAGATCCGGTTTCCGCCAATAGGGATGTAACCATCATCAACAGCGGTAAAAGGAAGAGAGAGAATAGTTTTTTCATGGACTTTATTTATCAGACAAATTTAGAAAAACTTCACCAGGGTAAAAGCTTTTGTCTTATTTTCGAAGCAAATTTGAACAAGTGATTAAAGCGGTCTCTTCTTTTTCCCGCAATTTCTGGACTTCCATCTCCATGGAATTTTTTGAACGGGGTTCATACTATGGGGTTATGTCGGTGCTTTCCGTTTATCTGGTGCTTTCGAAAGACAATGGTGGATTGGGATTTACCAAGGAAAGTGTAGGGGTGATAAAAAGTACGATTACTCCATTACTATACTTCCTGCCTATATTGTCTGGAGCTATTGGAGACCGTTTTGGTTACCGGAAAGTTCTTTTCTTTGCTTTTTTTACCATGAGTATGGGTTATGGTTTCGCAGGGCTCTCAACAAGTTATATCACTATTTTTGGCAGCCTTATCCTGGTTGCCCTCGGAGCCGGTTTTTTTAAGCCCATGATCGTGGGGACCATTGCGAGAGTCACTGATGAATCCACGTCCTCTTTGGGCTTTGGTATTTTTTACTGGTCCATCAACCTGGGAGCATTCCTCTTTCCATTGATTCTGGTACCTTACCTGAAATCTATTTCCTATCACTATATTTTTTTCATGGCTGCCATCGGCACAGGCTGGTTGTTACTGCTTAATTTTTTTGTGTACAAAGAGCCTGCGGGAACCCGGAACATCAAACCTATCGGTCAGGTTATGGCGGAAATGCTGAAGGTGCTCAGGGACTTCCGTTTTATCCTGATGATTGTGATATACTCCGGCTTCTGGATCATGTATTTTCAGGTCTATGATTCGGTGCTCTGGTATCTGACGGAAAAAGTGGATATGAGCCCGGTCAATCGCCTGGTCAATGATTTTTTATCCTTATTTGTTACCGCTCCTTCCTGGAAATTTGAGGCCGAGCATGTTACTGCCATGAATGCCGGAGCTATCATCCTCTTGCAACTACTGGTTTCCAGCCTGGTCAGAAAAACGAAAGCCCTTCCCACCATGATTTTTGGTATTGCCCTTGGTTCCCTGGGTATGGGAATTCTGGCTATTTCACCCAACCCATGGATTTTCATGGCATCCATGTTTATTTTTACCCTGGGAGAAATGATCGCCCATCCCAAATTCATAGCCTATGTTGGACTTATTGCACCGGAAGATAAAAAAGCCTTGTATCAGGGTTATTCTTTTCTCTATGGCGTAATTGGCAGCGGGGTAGGAGGTGTGCTCGGCGCAGTTTTATATGTGAAGTTCGTGGAAAAATTGAACCAGCCCTCACTCCTTTGGCTTACCTTCAGTATGATTGGTGTTCTGACTATTGTCGGATTACTGCTCTATAACCGCTTTATCATATCAAAGGCAAAATCCTGAATTTTGATCTTTTTGCCTTCCAAGCGGGATGGATTAGAATCGCTGTGAACAATTCATGCAAATGGGAACTGATTTTCTGTTTTTCAGGATTTTCAATCGAAAGGAATCATATTCAGGACTTTTCCATATGGTTTGAAAAGATTGTCGGGTCATATCTCCCAAAGCATGCTCTGCGTGCTTATCATAACAACAGGGCACCACTATCCCGTCCCAGGTTAAAACACAACTGCTCCACATGCGGAAGCAAGCATTGGGGAAATGATTTTTATGTTGGTAGGTTGTCGGGCTTGAGGGGTCTTGTAAGGCAGATTTGCTGAGCGTGTATCTGGAGTACTTCGAGATATCCGGCATCAGGGGATGGCCAAATTGATAATTATTAAATTGTGCTGTTTTGAGTTCAACTTTATCAACACGAAGTTGCTTCCCAAGCATTTTGATTTCCCTGATCTGATGCTGATTCGTTTTTAAAACCAGAAACTGGAGGATGATCAACGGTGTTGCTGCATGTCTTTCCTTTTTTATACTCACCAATTGACGAATTCCTTCTGTTACTTTTTCAAAGTTCCCACCGATGCGGTAGGATGCATAGGCTTCCTGATTGGTCCCGTCAAGGGAAATGATCAGCCGGTTCAGTCCGGATGAGATAGTCTGGACGATGTTTTCCTGACTGAAAAAATGACCATTCGTTGAGGTGCTGACATATATTTTCTTTGAACGGGCATACCTTATGCATTCAAAAAAATTCGGGTCAAGATAGGGCTCTCCCTGAAAGTACAAAGTCAGGTAGGTCAGCTGAGGACTTAACTGATCAATGATGGAACGGAAAAACACCGGATCCATGTGACCGCGTGCCCGCTTTAATTCATTGCGACCTGAAGGGCATTCCGGGCAGGAAAGGTTACAGTGATTGGTAGGTTCTATGCTAACGGCTGCAGGTTTTCCCAGATGGATGACGCGATGTGTCATCCTGGAAAGAAGATAAGTCGAGGTGATTCCGACCAAATTAATCAGCCGCCTCAGCCAGATCATCTTGCTTAGGGGTGTCATCTGTTTTCTGACTCATGCTGGAATTCTCTTTCCCTTTTTGTTTCTTTTTTTTCCTACGGGAAAATAAGGTCTTTCCTATGCCAAATGTTTTGGCTGCGATACCGGAGGTCATGCTGAGGTCATCGAATAAACTCGTTGCCAGATTCCTTAGGGTGAAAGATTCAAGAATCCGACGGTAATCACTATGAATGCTTTCTTCCGCCTTCATAATCTCGAGCTGAAGACGGGTCTTCTCCAGTTCAATATCCCTGAGGGAATGAATTTTTTCTGGACGAACCTTATATCGCTTATTCGTTTTCATCTTTTTCCTCCATGAGAATTTTGGTCAGTTGTGTAACCAGGGGGTTAATGAAAAGTTTATGCCTTTGCCAGTAAATATAAATGCCTCCAAAAACATAGATGACTGTGACAATAAGCGCGCCAATCCAGGTTGGACCCACTACTTCGCCGAACCAGAAAACGAAAGCCAGGGAAAGAAAAAGCAGGAGAAACATGGCCAGTATAAAAAAAATTACCGAGATTAGGAAGGCAGAGGCAAGTTTAGCCAGTTTCTCAGTGAGAATCAGTTTGAACAGGTTGATACGCAGGTCAATGTATGCTTTGATATTTTCCGTCATAGACGAAAAATTATCTGAGATTTTTGTCTTGTCCATGACCGGATTATTTTTTCTCTGTTCCTGTTGACGGCATTTCTTCGGGTGTGATTTCTTCCTGTGATTGGTTTTCTTCATCACCTGAAATGGCTGTCTTGAAAGCATTCAGATGATCGGAGATATCCTCTTCCAAGGAATTGGCAATATGCATAATTTTCTTCTTAAGCCTTTTCCTGGTTTTTGAACCCTTGGCCGGTGCGACGAGCATCCCTACGCCAATGCCTGCGGCCAGCCCAAGGGCGGCAGCAAGGAATAACTTTGCATTTGATTTTGCCATAGTTAGATTTTTGTCCGGCTAAAGTCCGGAATTCGACATATTACGGATTACCCTGAACTGACTAAGAAATTCTGAAGCGACTATTTTTATGAAACCGTAAGCGGGAACGGCTACGATCATTCCGGGGATGCCCCCGAGACTTCCTGCGGCAATAACGACGAGGAAGATTTCAACCGGATGCGCGCTGACACTTTTTCCCTGAATGAAAGGCTGAAAGACATTGTTATCTATGGTTTGAACCACCAGCATGGCGATGATGATCTTCACTGCCATCGGAAGGATCAATCCGTATTCTCCTGAACTGATTACACCGGTCACCCCGAGCATGATTCCCATGATCAGAGAGATGATCCCGCCCAGGTAAGGTATGATGATGACAATTCCAGCAAAAAAAGCGATCACCAGGGCGCCCTTTACCCCGATTATGCTCAGGACAATGGCATAAAACGTGATATTAATGATGATTTGTATGATCAGGCCGATAAAATAACGGGATAGCAAAGTTTTGCTTCTGATCATCACATTTTTGATCTTTTCCTCGTATTTTTCCGGTGATAGCAACAGTAGAAAACGAGGCATCATCTTCACGTCATAGAGGAAGAAAAAAGAAAGAAATAAAATTGAGAACAGGTTGAAAAAGAAATTTCCAGTAAAAGAAATAACCCCTGAGATGACATTTGAGAAGATTCCAAGATCGAGCACTTTCATCAGGGCTTCTTTAATCGCCGACTCAATGGTTTTACCTCTTGGCATGATCCCGAAATCCAGCAGCAATCTCTGAAGCCAGGCAATTTCTTTGTGAAAATACTCCATCAAACCTTTCCCGTCAATATTGGAAATCATCCCGGCTTCCTGGATGACCAGGGGAATAAAGAAACTGAAAAGCCCGAAAAACACCAGTATTATCAGAATAAGTGTCAATGTGACACTCAGCCCATGCGGGAAACCGAATTTCCCGACTTTTATCCGGTCAAATAATTCGACCAGGGGGTTCCCTATGATGGAGATGACACCGGCAACAATGATAAAAATAACGATATGGGAAAAATACCAGACAAGAAAACCAATCACGGCGGTGATCAGGATGAAGAAGAATAACTTATTTTTTTGATAAAGATCAGCCATGAATGGGGAGGATTGATATTACAAACCTAAGATTTTTTTCCGGAATAGTCAAGTTATTTTTAAAATGGAAACACCATGGAGATTTTATAGGCGAAATTATCCCCAACCTTGTCAAGACTATAAGGCCCCCAGCGGTAAAAAGCCCCGATCCCAATCGTATAAATCTTCAGGTTGACCAGGTTGTTGATCAGTAATCCCGATTCGTAGTAACCCAGATTCATTTCCTTCAGGTTATCGCTGATAAAACGGTATTTATCTCTATGTTCCAGCCAACCGAAACCAATGTTCTGGGCGAGGGCAAACTCCGGATGAAACCATTTCTTCCCTTTAAAAAGCAGATATCCGAAGTCATGATAGAGATTGATGGAAGCATAGGCATTCGAAAGAAATTCATTCATCCTCATCGTGGCAAAGGTGTTTGGAGCATATAAAGTGATCAGACGATAGCTGGCCGGAGCGTAATAAAGGTTGCAGGCAGGTATCGGCTGGTCTACATAACCAGCATTCAACTGCATGGTAAATTTTCCGATAAATTTGATATTAAAGGTTTTTCTGACTTTAAGATCAAAACGATTATAATTAAAATCCCCTCCCAGAAAGTTTCTCAGTCCTCTGGTATATTGGAACCAGATTACAGGGAAAGAACTGCCAAGGGAGATCTTGTTATTCACGGTTTGAATGAATTTTTCGCGATAAACCCATTTAAACCCGGCAGTGACCTCTGAAAACCTGAACTGGTCGTCAAGCACAACCGCCTGACCCTCAGTTGTGGCGAAATCGTAGGTGCTTGTCTTTTTAAAACTATTGGACAGGCCAACGTTAAAAAGTACATATTTCAAGGCTCTGAAATTTAGCGAAAAGGAAAAGTTTTCCGTTCTGTCCAGTTTCTTGATCAGCAAAGGATAAAAGTTGCCCGAGAGGATAGAAGAGTAGTCATTAGGGAAACTTACGCCTCCTGATTCAACCAGATCGAAAGAATAGGATGCCTTGATCCCGATATCATGACGGCGGCTGATCAGAAAACTTACATCTCCTCCGTATTTCGATGTTAAAACCGCGAAAGCATATTGGTAAAAACCACCTATTTTAAACCACTTTGCCAGCCTGTCATTGGTATGAATTCCCGCTCCGATAACCAGCCCTTCATAAGTGTTATAGTTCAGGAAGCGGTTGATGTCAATGTCTATTGGTCCCCATGGAATCCTTGCGGTCAGAACAGTTTGAAGGGTTTTAGCTATTTTGTCAAAATTATTTGCCTGTCCCACACTATCGAGTACCTTGTAGGTTTGCCTGTCTTTGGTCGTCAGGCTGTCGGTCCGGTACTGATTCCAGAACGATTCTGTTCGGGATGTTGCAGCAGGTTCTACTTCTACATCAAGATGATTAAATTCCCGCCTCACCAGTTCAGGGTTGAGCACAATATCCTTGATATAGCTCCTACCGCTGCCAACCGGCTTGTATTTTCCTATCCTCAGGTTATTGAATGCCACATCTGTATTTAGTTGAACCGGGAACCATTGTTGGCCATCAATCAGTTCATAGAGCTGATGGATCCTGATCATAAAACCACCTGTATTCGGGAAGGGTTCTGCCGAAACATTTTGTATCCCCCAGCGGTTGGAATTGATGGCCATAACTCCTTTCATGCCATCGAAGTTAGTTCCTTTCCTGGGGCGGAATGAAACGAGGAAGACCGTGTCCTTTCCCTGATAAGTGGTATCTTCCAGTTTGAAAAAATATTTATTGAGGCTCCCTGCACCTATAGGATTTACATATTCACGCTGAAAAATGGTAATATAGGGTTTATAAAATGAAAAAGACTGGATTTGGGTGGCCAGAAACACCAGAATGGGGTCTTTAAAACCCGACATTTTTGTGGCAATGACCTGATTGTAATTTTTATCGGGCGACATGAATTTGCGTTTCGTCACATTCTCCATCAGAAACAGGTACTGTTTGCTGATCAGTTTTTCAAGAAACCTGGAGGAAGAGTCTCCGGCAACTGTGTCCATTTTTACGGAATCAGATCGAAGGGCAAAACCCATTTCCATTTCCCGGAAATTCTGCAGCATGGAAGTGTCCACGAGAGCCGAGAAATCGTTCTTGAGGGTAGTATCCATATCTAAGGTAAAGACTGTTTTATCATAAGCGGTATAAGAAAAGGTCCGGATTTTTTCAGGATCATTGATGTCCCTGTTGTCAATCGCATTCCGGATAATGCGATGGGCGGGATTGATCCCCGGAAGAATCTCCACTTCCGATAAATCAATTTCTTTCGAAATCATCTGAATTACCAGGTTAGTAATTTTATTCCCGATGCTGTAGTGATAAACTTCATAGCCGACATACGACAGCCGAAGGGATCTGACCGGTTCCGGTGATTTTAAATGGAATTTGCCGTCAATATCGGTAGTGCCTCCATGTTCTCCCGTATTGATGAGGATATTGACAAAGGGCAGGGGTTCCTTGGTTTTTGAATCAATAACCATTCCTGAAATACTGAAATTCCCTTGACTTTGAGATTCCCGGGGAAAGATTAAAACAAGAATAAAGAAAAACAGGGCATACTTCATCATCTGCAAACAATTTGGCCAAAGATACTAAACCTTATCCTGAGGCCTGAGAACCTGACTAAAAAAATCGTAATTTTCCAAAAAAAATAAACTGTATTGAACCATTACGAGGATTTTACCCTGATTGCCAAAACCATTCAAGGTCTTGAGCCTGTTTTGTCCATGGAACTTAAAGCCCTGGGCGCATCTGAAGTGACGACCCTGACCAGGGCGGTTTCATTCAAGGGAGACCAGCGCCTGATGTACACGGCCAATTATTGTTGCCGGACTGCCTTGAGAATACTCAAACCTGTTCTGATTTTTGAAATCAAAGAGCAACAGGACTTATATGAAATGATCCGTGATTTTCCCTGGGAGAATTACCTTAATATCAATGGTAGACTTGCCGTAGATGCCGTGATCTCTTATACTGTTTTTACCAATTCTCAGTATGTTGCACAGCGGACCAAAGATGCCATTGTCGACCGCATGCGGGATCAATCAGGCCAGCGCCCAGGTGTTGATCTCGATGACCCGGATCTCAGGATCAATGTCCATTTATTCAAGGATCTTTGTACTGTCTCCCTCGACAGCTCCGGTGCAACCCTCAATAAGCGGGGGTATCGCAGGAGCATCGGACCGGCACCCATCAATGAGGTACTCGCCTCTGGACTGATCATGCTTTCTGGTTGGGATCAAAAAATTCCCTTGCTTGATCCCATGTGTGGGTCAGGAACTTTTCTAATAGAGGCAGTCATGATGTCAAGGCAAATCCCATCAGGACATTATCGCCGGGACTTTGGATTTATGAGATGGAAGGACTTTGATAAAGATCTTTGGGAGTTAGTCAGAGAAACAGAGGATGCAAAGATCATTCCTTCTGGTTTAGCACTTTATGGCTGGGATCGGGCCTCCCGGGCTCTTCAATCCGCTATGGAAAACCTTCAGGGAGTGAATTTGCAGGATGAAGTTATACTGTCACAGGTTAATTTTGAAGAATCCGGAGCCCCTGCACCCAAGGGGATGATAATAACCAACCCTCCCTATGATGAGCGGTTGAAACTGGATGATGGTGTGGCTTTTTATCAGATGATTGGCAATACCCTGAAAAGGAAATATTCAGGATGGGAAGCCTGGATCATTTCCGGCGATCTGCAATCGGTAAAATTCATCGGTTTGAAACCATCCCGTAAAATAATTGTCTTCAACGGGCCGATCGAATGCCGTTTCCTGAAGTTCTCACTCTATTGATTGGTTAAAAGTGGAGTACGTGCCTTGATGTCGTTGAGTGATCAGAGCCGTCATGGGGGGCACAGCCGTTCTTAGGGTACTGAAAGGGCGACCGGGATTACTTTGCCATTCATGTATTTATGCCCGGAAATCGCAAAGTCTGATATAAAAGCTGCCATTTGCTGAGGAGTCAGAGCTGCCTTAATGCCGGGAAAAGCTTTCCCGAACATCTCTGTTTGAACAGATCCCAAAGCCAGGCAGTTAACCTTAATATCGGATTCTTTTAATTCTTCTGCAAGTATTTCCGTCAAAACGGCTAGTGCTCCCTTGCTCGAACTGTAAGCAGTCAGTCCCGTGTATTTCTGACTTCCCGTGATGCCTCCCATACTCCCTATATTGACAATATGTGCGCCTTTGTTCATCATGGGAAGCAGGGTTTGTGTCAGAAAAAAGACAGCCTTCACATTGACATTGTACACCTCATCAAAATCAGTTGTTTCGATTTTCTGAAAAGGTTTGTTGATCAGTTTTCCGGCGTTGTTGATCAGAATATCGCATTTATGGATAAAAGCTTCCATACGTTGTAACAGAAAGGGATAAAAATCAAACTGATTCAGATCGAATTCATAAGTAGTGACCCTTGAATCCGTTTGCATATGTTTACATTCTGCCATCAACTCTTTTAAACCCTTGGCGTTACGTGAGAGGGCGACAATTTTATTCAGTCTGTGTTTCGACAGCACCTTGACCAACTCGTATCCTAAACCACGGCTGGCTCCTGTTATGATGATGTTCATGGTTTCAATATCATGCAATAAAATTAATAAAATACGGTCAACTTATTAAGAAAAGAAGAAACTTTTTGTAACTTTGTCAGGAATTCCAAAACTTCTGATCTCATGAGAAAATTTTTTACCCTTTTTGTCAGCATCTTGTTCCTTACTGATGTTGCTTCGGCACAGCAAGATGCCTTGAAAGTAAATGTGATAAAACCGGTCTATTTCGATGTTTCACCCCCACTTCGAGAATTATCCAAAATGGAAATCAAAGAGGATAGAAGCTGGAAAGAAGGCTATGTGAAGAATCCGTCAAATTATTATAACGATGGCTTGAAAGCTTCTTCGGATGCCCATTTGCTGGATCCGAATATACAGCGCGCATTCGGCTTGAACAATGCGGATACCACCATACAAAGTTTCGACGGGGTTCCTTCCAATAATACTCTGGTTCCTCCTGATACAGATGGTGATGTTGGGCCAAATCATTATATTTCTATGGTCAATTGCCGCTATTCGATCTACACCAAAACCGGTACAAAACTGATCGGACCGACCAACAACAGCAATATCTGGAGCGGGATGCCCAATAACAGCAATGACGGGGATGGCATCGTGCTTTATGATGAAGTGGCCGATCGCTGGCTGATTAGCCAGTTTTCATTACCCAATTATCCCAACGGTCCTTTTTTTGAAATGGTTGCTGTTTCCAAAACCCCTGATCCCACCGGGGAATGGTATCGCTATCAATACCAGTTTTCTTATATGCCTGACTATCCAAAATTATCGGTCTGGCATGACGGATATTACATGACTTCCAACCGTTTTTCTGCCACTACCACCATTGGTCTTGGGGTAGGGGTGTATGTGATGGACAGGACAAAAATGATTGCGGGCAACGCTTCTGCCACCATTCAGGAATTTACCCTGGCCAATAATGGTCCCTGGGCTATGCTGCCGGCTGATTGTGATGGCCCTTTTCCTTCAGATACCACTCCTTGCTACTTCATGTACACTAAAAACAGTTCACCCAAAGCCATTATTTATGAGTTCAAGACAGACTGGATCAATCCTGCTAATACAAGTTTTACAAAAGTGGCAGAACTGGCGGTTAACTCGTATAACTGGAGTTTGGGAGATGGTATTCCTCAAAAAGGAACCAGCATCAAACTTGATCCCATGAGTAATAGCGGCAGGATTATGTTTCGTTTGGCATTTCGTAAAATGAACGGCTATTTTGCCATGGTGGCTAATGGTACTGTAAATGTGGGATCAAATGTTGCCGGCATTCGTTGGTATGAATTTCGTAAAACCCTTGGCAGTCAGTGGTCGGTTTACCAGCAGGGAACCTATGCACCCGACAATAATTGTCGCTGGATGGGAGGTATTGCCATGGATTCTGCCGGAAATATCGCCATTGCCTACTCCATTTCCAGTGCAGACATGTATCCTTCTATAAGGTATGCCGGAAGACTCGCCGGAGATCCCCTGAATACCATCACCATTCAGGAAGCCGGAATTATAAACGGAGGTGGATCCCAAACCAACAACTGGCAGTTGCCCAGTCGCTGGGGAGATTACAGCGCCCTTAATGTCGATCCTGACCAAACTACTTTCTGGTACACACAGGAATATTATACCAGTACCTCTCCCACGAACTGGAAGTCCAGGATTGCATCTTTCAGCTTTATGAATATGTTTACGGTCAATGCCAGCGCCAGCCCTGAAGTGATTTGCCTGGGCAGTTCTTCCCAGCTCGATGCTAATGCTACCGGTGGATCCGGAAGTTATACCTATAATTGGACCTCCAATCCTCCAGGTTTTACCTCTACCCAGAAATCCCCAAGCGTCGCTCCATTGGTTACTACTACATATTATTGTGCCGCTAATGATGGCAGCCAGACTAAAACTGATTCCATAAAGGTTACGGTGAATACTGCCCCTGTGGTCAACGCAGGAGATGATGAGACCTATTGCTGGTGGGTGCCTGCTTTTCCAATTATCGGAAGTGCAAGCGGTTATGATCATATCAAATGGACTTCCGCTGGAGATGGACATTTTAGTAATGATACGCTGGCCGTAACGATTTATTATCCTGGGTCAGGAGACCATGCATTTGGGTCAGTAGTTTTGTCGCTAACCGGGTATCCCCTTGCTCCATGTACAGAATCTGTAACAGATCAGGCGACTATCATTTTCGACCCCTGCACAGGTATCCAGGAACAGACTGAAGAAACGCTTTCTTTCTCTATCCAACCAAACCCGACGACAGGAAATGTAATATTCCATTTCACAGGACTGAAAAACAAAACAGCCCATCTCAGTATCAGCGACCTGAAAGGACAGACCATGCATCAGGAGAAACTATCCAGTTCTGATACGAGAATAATTCGTGCACTCGATGTTTCCAAATATTCCAGCGGTGTTTATATTGTGAAGGTTGAAAGTGGAAACGAAGTTAAAACGGATCGCCTGATCATTCAGAAATGATCAGATTATCCGGAATCGTTCATAAACATATATTATATTCTTCAGGGCAGGGTGTAATTCCCGACCGGCGGTAAAGTCCGCGACTCCGGAAATTTCCGGATTGAGCCGATGTAACTACGGCACCGACAGTAATAGTCTGGATGAAAGAAGAATATCATCATTTTGAATTTATATTCTATCATCCTTTGCCCTGGAGTATCAACTTCAGGGCTTTTTTTATTTTGATGAACACGTATAATAAATACATGAGAAGGGTGATCCGCCTGGCAAAGAAAGGATCGGGATGGGTGAATCCCAATCCTATGGTGGGGGCTTTGCTTGTCAAAGCAGATCGCATCATTGGAGAAGGATACCATGCCAGCTACGGATCTCCCCATGCAGAAGTACAGGCCTTGGACAATGCAAAGGAAACCGTGAAGGGCGCAACGCTCTTTGTTAACCTCGAACCCTGTGTTCACTTCGGTAAAACTCCGCCCTGTGCCCCGCTTATTGTTAAAAAAGGAATAAAAAAGGTGGTCATTGGAATGACAGACCCCAACTCCCTGGTCAAAGGGGCAGGGATAGAATTCTTGAGAAATAATGGAGTGGATGTAATCACAGCTGTGCTGGAAAAGGAATGCCTGAAACTCAATGAAATCTTCATTCAGTACATCACAACGGGAATTCCTTTTGTCCTGCTGAAATCCGCCATGACACTCGATGGCAAGATTGCTACTGTGACCAATGCATCACAATGGATTACCGGAAAATCTTCCCGCCTTCTTGTTCATAGGATCCGCCAGGAATACAGCGCCATCATGGTGGGTGTCAACACCATCATTTATGATGATCCCATGCTGAACACCAGACTTGGTAAAGGGAAGGCAAAAAATCCCGTAAAGGTTATTGCTGATAGTCATGCAAGGGTTCCACTAAATGCAAAGATATTTCGTAACGACCCTCAGTTGACTATCCTGGCGGTCACGGAATCAGCCGATCATCATAAACTGAAACAGATTGAACGCCTTGGAGCTCAGGTGATCACATGTCCAGAAAAGGATAATCAGGTGGATCTTCTTTATCTGATGAAAACCCTAGGAGCGATGGGGATTGATTCCGTCATGATAGAAGGAGGAAGCACCCTGGCCTATTCGGCACTTCAGGCAGGTATAGTGCACAAGGTCATGAACTTTATCGCACCGAAAATCCTGGGGGGCGCTTCTGCCCCTTCCCCTGTCGGAGGTAAGGGCATAGAATCGAT
The DNA here is from genome assembly GCA_964429135.1 of uncultured Prolixibacteraceae bacterium. Taxonomy (GTDB): domain Bacteria; phylum Bacteroidota; class Bacteroidia; order Bacteroidales; family FEN-979; genus CAZSDU01. Next base: position 226,259 of record CAYSAU010000002.1, read on the forward strand.
GGAAGAAGCCTTTCCACTTTTTGAAATGACAGTAAGGAAAATCGGATTGGATTTTTTGGCTGAAGCCTATTTGAAACCACATCATATAATATCATAGTATGTTCACGGGAATCATCGAAGAAAAGGGAAAAGTAAAAACCATTCAGCATGGAGCCGGCTCTGCCCGGCTGACCATTACCGCTCCCTGGATCGTGAAGGATGTGAAAACCGGCGACAGCATCAGTGTCAATGGCATCTGTCTGACCGTCGTAACTTTCGACACATCGGGATTTACCGTGGAAGTTATGCCGGAAACCATCCGCAGAACCAATCTGAATGCCCTGTTGGCCGGCAGTCACGTTAATCTCGAAAGAGCGGTTCGCCTAAATGATCGTTTGGGTGGACACATGGTCAGCGGCCATATTGACGGGACTGGAAAGGTAGTGAGAAGATGGGAAGAAGAAAATGCCATTTGGTTCTGCATTGCTGCAGAACCTTCGGTTTTGCGTTATATTGTCGAAAAAGGTTCAGTCGCCCTGGATGGGATAAGCCTTACGGTGGTTTCAGTAAACCAGCACTCTTTCGAAGTCTCTGTAATCCCCCATACCAGCAAGGCCACTACTATACTCGATCGGCAGCATGGCGACCTGTTGAATATTGAATGCGATATGATTGCAAAATATGTAGAAAAATTATGTAGTGCCAGGACTGAGCCAGCAAAAATTGACATGAAATTTCTGGAAGAAAATGATTTTATAGCCTGAAAACCCATGAGTAAATATCACTTTAACTCCATTGCAGAAGCGATAGAAGATATCCGTAAAGGAAAAATGATTGTCGTGGTAGATGATGAAGACCGCGAAAATGAAGGAGATTTGGTTGTGGCAGCAGAGAAGGTAACCCCTGCCATCATCAATTTCATGGCTAAGCATGGAGGTGGCCTGGTTTGTCTTCCCATCGTCCGTGAACGACTGGAGGAACTGAACATCGAACGGATGGTGATGAAAAATACAGATCCCAACCGTACTGCCTTTACAATTTCTGTTGATGCTGCAGAATGTAAAACCGGGATTTCAGCCCAGGAAAGGGCGATGACAGTGAGACGAATGATTGATCCCAAGGCCGGGGTTAAAGATTTTACCCGTCCCGGACATATATTCCCGATCGAATATAAAGAAGGGGGTGTTCTGGTTCGCGCCGGTCATACTGAAGCTTCGGTGGATCTCGCAAAAATAGCCGGTCTATATCCGGCTGGTGTGATTTGTGAAATCATGAATGAAGATGGCAGTATGGCCAGGGTACCCCAGTTGATGGAATATGTTGAAAAGCATCGGTTGAAGATTGTCACCATTGCTGCTTTAATTGATTACCGTCGTAAGTCTGAGAAACTGATTGAGCGCTCCTCAGTCGTGGACCTGCCAACGAAGTACGGGCAATTTGTCGCATATAGTTACATCAGTAAGATCACTAACGAAAACCATATTGCACTGGTCAAGGGAAACGTGGCAGACGGGGAAGCTGTCCTTGTAAGGGTACATTCAGAATGTCTGACCGGGGATGTTTTCGGATCCATGCGCTGTGACTGCGGAGACCAGCTTGAATATGCGCTGAAACGCATCGAAAAGGAGGGAAGGGGAGTGTTACTTTATATGCGACAGGAAGGCCGGGGGATTGGTCTGGTGAATAAAATGCGGGCATACTCTTTGCAGGATGGAGGGATGGATACGGTGGAAGCTAACCATGCCCTGGGTTTTGAGGCTGACCTAAGAGATTATGGCACAGGTGCCGAGATCCTGGCCGACCTTGGCGTAAAAAAATTGAAATTACTCACGAACAATCCTAAGAAAATATCCGGACTCGAGGGTTTTGGGCTGGAATTATGTGAACGTATTCCTATCCAGATCATGTGTAATAACCGTAATTTGAAATATTTAAAAACCAAAAAAGAAAAGCTTGGACATATACTTAACTTTAAAGATGAGATATGAAAACAATTGAAGGAAAACTTGATGCCAAAGGATTGAAATTTGGCATTGTCATTGCCCGTTTTAATGAATTTATCAGTGGAAAACTACTGGCTGGCTGTCTTGACGGATTAAAACGTCACGGTGCAGAGGAGAAAAACCTGGAAGTGGTATGGTCCCCTGGTTCTTTTGAAATCCCATTGCTGGCAAAAAGAATGGCCGATTCAGGTAAATACAATGCCGTGGTTTGCCTGGGGGCAGTCATCCGTGGAGCTACCCCGCATTTTGATTATGTGGCTGCTGAAGTGTCCAAGGGTGTTGCTCATGTGGCATTGGAATCAGGCATTCCGGTCATTTTCGGAGTACTGACAACCGACAACCTGGAACAGGCCATTGAAAGAGCAGGAACAAAAGGCGGGAATAAAGGATTTGATGCTGCTCTCGCTGCCATTGAGATGGCTAACCTGATGAAGGAGATGTAGGTATCGCAACCCCGACGGACCACTTTTTTTGCTTTATTTCCTAGTAATCACAAAGACAGTCCTCCGGTTCTTTGCCCTTCCTTCTTCCGTATCGTTTCCAGCTACCGGGAGCGTCTTTCCGAATCCTTTATAAGTCAGTCGTTGTTGTGATATTTCCTTGAAAATAAGGTAATTGTAAACCGATTTTGCCCTTTCTTCAGAAAGCTTAAGATTATTGGCATCATTCCCAATATTATCCGTATGCCCCTGGATTTCTATGAAAATACCCGGGTTTTCGGTCAGGAATTCAATCAGCTGATCGAGAACTGCCTTGGATTCTGAAGAGAGTTCGAAGGAATTAAACGCAAAGTATATATCGTTGATCCTGTATGATTTATTTAGCTCAATAGGTTTGATTTCCAGATCGACTGTGGCAGGTGTTTTAAAACTGCTGTCAGTTCTGGCCAGGTATTTTGATTCGTAGACATAGCCTTCTTTTTTTACGGTCATAATGAAATCGCTGTTGAACGGGGTCACAGCAACATAATTCCCGGTCATGGTATCGAGCGGTATTTCTGAAATTTTCCGGGTCTCTATGTTTTTCAGTTCGAGCCTTGCCTTGATTGGTTCTGCCATATATTCCGCGCTCACAGTTCCTTTTATAAACAATACCTTTTCCGGTCTTGCTCCCTCATACAACTCAAAAGAATACAGATCCCACCCCCCCTTACCATTGAATTTATTAGAAGCAAAATACCCGTATTCACCTTCCATACTGACAAAAAAACCAAGTTCGTCCTCCGGTGAATTAATGGGATAGCCAATATTTTTAGCTTTCAACCAGCTTCCGTTTTCACTAAGGCGTGAATAAAAGACATCATATCCTCCCATCCCCAGCCATCCATCGGATGAAAAATACAGGGTGAGTCCGTCTGGATGTATAAAAGGTGATTTTTCATTACCCGTTGAATTAATGAGCGCCCCAAGGTTAATCGGGGTACCCCATTCCCCATTTCCGGATTTAATGGACCGGTAGATATCATAACCGCCGTATCCCCCGCTACGGTCACTGACAAAATACAGGGTTTTTCCGTCCGCAGAGATACTTGGCTGTGATTCCCATGACATTTCCAGGTTGATCTTATTGCTGACACTTTTAACGGGAGTCCATTCTCCATTGATGTTCTCGGAACAGTATATATCACAGTTCAGGTATTTCTTAACTTTATCGTATTTGCATACCGTGTAATATAAGGTGTTGTTATCGGCCGTCAGGCTTGCACCTCCTTCATGCTCATTGATATTAAAAGGCTCAGGCATTTCTTCTCCTTCTGTGAATTTTCCATCGCTTCCCCGTGTGGAAAACATGAACTTTTCCATCGTCCTTGTGTCGGAGACCAGGGAATTCCGATCCGGTAAGAGTTTTTTCTCACGGGTAAAAAGAGCCATCTGATTATCCGGGCTGAGAATCGGAAGATATTCATTTTCCACTGTCGAAATCCCTTCCACTACGCTGGGTTCAAAGGGTACAGGGTTTTTTGTAATCTCCAGGTAAAATTTTGAATAGCGAAGGAGATCGTTAGCCCGGTTGTAGTCCTCATCTGATTTTATCTTTTCCACCTCTTTAAGAAATTTATCCAGGTGATTTACCGCAAGTTCGAAGTTTTCCTGGCCGTAGTAAATTTCTCCAAGATAATAATGGGAATAGATATCGTAATCAGGACAGAGTTCGATGACTTTTTTAAAATTTCTTTCCGCTTCCTTAAGATTGGGTTCTGCTCTTTTAACATTGATCAAGCCAAGCAGATAATAGGCATCCACACATTCAGTAGAGGATCGGAGAACATTTTTCAGCAAAATGGAAGCCTGGGCATAATTCTTTCTCTTAAAAGAATCCAGCGCTTCGCGATAAGTTTGCTCTGTTTTTTTATTAAGGATTACCTTGCAGGAATCCTGTGCAAGGATATAGCTGGCAGAGAGCAGATGAAAAATCATGAAAATCAGCAGGAATACAAGCTGTAGCTTTTTTTCCATGGGAGATTTTTTTTCAAAGGTATAATGATTTATTTTATCTTTACTGCCCGTTCATCGTTTAACCATGAAAATGATACAACACATTGTCCTCATCTCTTTGCTGATGATGGTTTCCCTTTCCGGATTGCAAGCCCAGGGAACACAAATCCCCAATGCTGATTTCGAAAACTGGATCACCTATACCGGATACCAGGATCCCCAGAACTGGGATACCCCCAATAAGGAGTTGATGGCCATCCCGATCTTTGGTCAGGCTGTTGTATCCAAAAGCACCAGTCATTTTTCCGGCAATTTTTCTGCTAAACTCGAGACCCGGACGATCAATATTCCCGGTGCACCAATTGATGTCCCTGGCGTGGTGACCCTGGGAAAATTAAGCATTGACATTTTTGCCGGCACCTATGAGATCACCGGTGGTGCTCCTGTTCATGATCAGCCTACACATCTGAAAGGGTTTTATAAATATTCCCCTGTCGGAGGCGATAGTTGCGGAATCGGGATTATGCTTTTTAAAACTACGGCCGGCATCGCAGATACAGTAGGTATAGGGTATTTTACCAGCAAGGTCACAGTACCGGATTGGACTCCTTTTTCTGCCTGGATCAATTACCTCATAACCACACAGCCGGATACCATGAACATAGTGGTTATCTCCACCGCTCAATATGATGAGATGCACAATGGAACCGTTCTTTATATTGATGATCTTTACCTTGATTATACTACAGGCATTGAAAACGATGCTGTTTCAAAGGAGATCAGTGTATATCAGGATAAAGAAACCAAACGCCTGATTGTTTTCACTCCTTCTGCAAACTCACTTTCTGTTCAAGTACTGCTCTTCAATCTCATGGGGCAAAATGTCCACACAGAGGGTAGCCATGCCTATGGTCAGGACCGAACGGTTATTCCTTACGGTGATCTGAACAAAGGAATTTACATTCTTGAAGTTTTGCTTGATCAACAGAGATATTGTAAAAAGTTCTTTTTAAACCCATAATCATGGAGGCAAGGAGGGTAAAGGCAGGATTGATCCAGTGTTCCAGCCTTCCGGATAAAAAAGATAACCTGGAAAAATCGATCAAGCTCATTCGTGAGGCGGCAGGGCGCGGAGCCCAGTTGATTTGCTTGCAGGAGCTTTTTGCCACCCCTTATTTCTGCTGGGAAGAAAATTATCATTATTTCAGTCTGGCAGAAACGATTCCCGGTCCCACGACAAAGCGTCTGCAAACCCTCGCCGCTGAACTCGAAGTTGTGCTTGTGGTTTCCCTTTTCGAAAAAAGAGCTGAAGGCCTTTATTTTAACACCTTAGCCATCATTGATGCAGACGGGAAATATCTTGGACAATACCGCAAACATCATATACCCGATGATCCCGGGTATTATGAGAAGTTTTATTTTACGCCAGGTGATACCGGTTATAAGGTATTTGACACCCGATATGCGAAAATAGGTGCGCTGATATGCTGGGACCAGTGGTACCCGGAAGCTGCAAGAATTACCAGCCTGCTGGGCGCGGAAATCCTGTTTTATCCTACAGCCATCGGTTGGGCATCGTCACAGTCTGATGCCTTGAACCAGGAGCAATTTCAGGCTTGGCAAACCATCCAGCGAGGACATGCCGTGGCCAATGGGGTATTTGTTGTCAGCGTTAACCGTACCGGAAAGGAGGGGGACATGATGTTCTGGGGAGGATCATTTGTGGCCGGACCATTTGGTGAGATGCTCTTCCAGGCTCCACATCTGGAGGAATGTGTGCATGTTCAGGAACTTGATTTGAACAGGATTGGAGAAATCAGGGTGCATTGGCCGTTTCTCCGCGACCGCCGTATCGATAGTTATACATCCATAATGAAAAGATATATTGACGATATCCCTGAGGAGGCAACAACTTAGCCAAGGGACAGCCTTGACGGCTTACCCTGTCTCTTTTTTTGACTTTGTTACGATGAAAAACACTTCCAAGCCTGTCCCCAAAGAACTGGGTTATCACTTTCCGGCTGAATGGTCGCGACACCGGGCCACCTGGCTGAGTTATCCCCATGATGATTCCTATTCCTGGCCGGGTACCCTGGACAGGATTTTTCCGTTTTATAACCGGTTTATTCATGAATTATCCAAGAGGGAGAATGTCTGTGTCAATGTAAGGGATGAAGGGTTAGGTATAAAAATCAAACAGGATTTGCTACGGCTTGGAGTAGATTTGAAACAGCTTGCTTTTTATACCCATCCCACCAACGATGCTTGGTGCCGCGACCATGGCCCAGCCTTTGTCGTGAATCCGGGTACTCTTGAACCTAAAGCCATCGTAAGCTGGAAATACAACGCTTGGGGCAACAAGTATCCCCATGACCTGGACGAGCTTATTCCTTCACTGGTAGGTAAGCACCTTGGCCTGAATGTTTTTTATCCTGGCATTGTTATGGAAGGTGGTGCGGTCGATTTTAACGGGAAGGGGACCTTGCTCACGACTACCCAATGTCTGCTTCACGAAAACCGTAACCCCGGACTTTTTCAACATGAAATAGAAGACTATCTCATGAATTATTATGGGGTCGATCAGATCCTATGGCTGGATGAAGGTATTGTGGGGGATGATACCAATGGCCATATTGATGATATCACCCGTTTTTTTAGGGAAGATGCTGTCATGACCATGGTAGAACCCGGGCACTCCGATCCTAACCACATCATTCTTGCTCAAAATCTTAAAAAATTAAAATCTTTCCGCTTACTGAATGGAAAGCAATTGGATATCGCCGAAATTCCCATGCCCAGGCCGGTGATATATGAAGGGCAGCGTTTGCCTGCCTCCTATGCCAATTTCTATATTGCCAACGGATGTGTGATTGTTCCTGTTTTTCGTTGCAGAGAAGATGACCTGGCTATGCGCATGCTTGAAGAATGTTTCCCCGATCGTGAAATCATCGGCATTGATTCAGTGGAAATAATCTGGGGTCTTGGATCTTTTCATTGCCTCTCCCAGCAGGAACCGGAATAGTCGTACACTATCTACTTGCGCTGAGCAGGTGATCGGCAATGACCAGTGCAGCCATGGCTTCCACAATGGGAAGTGCCCTGAATACGGTACAGATGTCATGCCGGCCTTTGCCTTCGAGTGTCACAGAATTCCCTGCAACATCAACGGTTTCCTGACTTTGCATAAGGCTGGGTATCGGTTTGAATGCCACCCTGAAATAGATATCCTGACCATTGGATATTCCCCCCTGTATTCCTCCGGAGTGATTGGTCAGTGTGGAAATGATGCCATGGTCGGAAACAAAAAGATCGTTATGTTCCGAACCTTTCATCCCGGCGGCAAGAAATCCACTACCATATTCAAAACCTTTTGCCGCATTGATACTCATCATGGCCTTAGCCAGATCGGCCTGAAGCTTGTCGAAAACCGGTTCGCCAAGCCCCGCAGGCACCCCTGAGATAGAACACTGAATGATTCCCCCGCAGGTATCACCTTCTTTTTTTAGTTGTTCCAGAAACTCCCGAACATTTTGATCTTTTATCCGCGAATCGTGATCTGTAATCTGATGGGGGCCGATCTGGGAGATATGGGCTTCAATGCTTATGTTTCTGGTTTTAAGATAGAGTTTGGCCAAGGCTCCTCCTGCCACCCTTGCCAGGGTTTCACGTGCAGACGCACGTCCCCCGCCTCGATGGTCACGAATCCCATATTTTTTATAATACGTGAAATCGGCATGAGAAGGGCGAAAAATATCTATTAAATCGTCATATTCTTCAGGGCGTTGATCTTTGTTATAAACAAGAAATGAAATTGGGGCACCGGTGGACTTCCCTTTAAAGATGCCGGAAAGGATTTCCAGACGGTCTTCTTCAACTCGGGGAGTATCGAATTCCGAAATTCCTGGCCTACGCCTGTTCAATTCCGATTGAATAAACATTTCGTCTATCAGAATTTCCGGGGGAAATCCGTCAAGCACACCTCCTACAGCCTTCCCGTGCGACTCGCCATAAGTTGTAAGAATCAATACCTTTCCAATGGAATTTCCTGGCATCTCTCCGAAAATATTTCCGGTTTTACTGTATCTTTCTCAAGTATTCTCTCTCAGGACATTTGCTGTTTCAGAATCTTCAGTTTGGCCTCCATCACTTTCAACTCACTCTTGGCCAGGTCAATCTTCTTTTCGAACTCGGCTTTAAGGATCTGTGCATTTTTTGACTTGGCCAGGAAGCCGATGTTGTTCTCCCAAAGGTTGATGTCCTCTTTCATCTTGCTGATCTTTCCCATGAGTGTTTCTTTCTCACGACCAATGAAACGACGAGATTGAGGATCATTTTTCATGGACTCAATACGCGATTGGAAATTCATGGTACTCATTTCGACTTCACTGATTTTAAGTTTGTCGAGATGTTGACTGATGAGTGAACGAAATTCATTGTGCAAACGGTCTTTATCCTTCATGGGGATATGTCCTATATCTGTCCATTCCCGCTGGAAGGTTTTCAGTATTTCAAGATTTGCTGTTTTGTCACCTCCGAACTGGTAATCCTTGATCCTGTTGATCAGTTCAGTCTTTTTTCTAAGGTTTTCTTCCTCATGGCCCTGGATATTGGCGAAGTAAGCTGATTTGGCATGGAAGAAAGCATCGCAGGCTGCCCGAAAACGTTTCCAAATTTTATCGGAGTGTTTTTTGGGCACGGGTCCGATTTTTTTCCATTCTCCCTGGAGCCGGATCATTTCGTTGGTGGTTTTCTTCCAATCGTTGTTGCTCTGCAAATTTTCTGCTTGTATGCAGATTTCAAGTTTCAGGTTGTAATTTTGAAGTTGTTGTTCCTTTAATTTATCAAAGAACTCTTTTTTATTTGCAAAAAAAGTATCCAGGCTGGTTTTAAAGCGGTTCCATATATCTGCATTGACTTTCTGGGGCACAGTGCCTATACTTTTCCAGATTTTCAGCAACTCATTGACTTTGTTGGTGTTCTCCTGCCATTCCCTGATGTTCTCATTTTTCAGTTCAAGTAAAATTTCGGCTTGTTCGCAAAGTGCCGTTTTTGTCTCCAGATTTTTCTGCTGTTCTTGTTCGATCAATGTATAATGTTCCCGGCGCCGGTCATTGATCTTATTGGTGGTATTTTTAAATCTTTCCCAAATCTCCTCTTTTTTATCAGCAGGAACAGGCCCGATTTCTTTCCATTCTTCATGATATTTCTGAAGTTTCTTGAAGGATTTAATCGCAGACGTTTCCAGCAGAAGTTCTTCAGTTTTCTCACACAGGGCGATCTTTGCTTCGAGATTTTTCCTAAGGTCAAGATCTTTCAGCTCCTTATTCAGCTTAATTTTTTCGAAGAATTTCTCAACCAGGAAATGATAGTTTTGCCACAAATTGTTAATTTCTCCCCTGGGTACCATCCCGATTTCTTTCCAGGTTTCCTGTAGCGCTTTAAACTCATCATAGGTTTTTTTCAGGGTTTCTTCAGAGCTGATCAGTATCTTGAGTTCCTCCAGGATTTGTAATTTCTTTTTAAGGTTCTCTTTCTTGATCTTTTCCTGTTCTTCTGTATAACGGGCTTTATTGGCTTTATAAATATTAAAAATCTCGTTGAACTTTAAGTCCAGTTCATCTTCTTTTACCGCTTCCAGTTCTTCCTTGGAAACACCCTCTTCACCAGCTTTTTCGTACTGACTTAGGGTCTCTTCTTTCTTCTTTTTCAGGAAGGCGACTTTGATCAAGGCAATCCGGATTTTAAAGGTGTTGATATCCGGCTCGCCGACCGCTTTTTCGAGCAGTTCTATCAGCTCGATACGGCTATAACGCGAATAATTTTCTTCCGTATCTTGTTCCGGGAGGTTTTCTGATTCATCCAAGATTTCATCCGGATGCTCATCAAAATGATTCTCGATCGGTTCTTCAGTCTGAGCAGGCTCAGTCGGGAGTTTGATTTCGTTTATTTCCGTCGTCAATACAACGGATTGAGTATTCTCCTCCTGCAGGACAATATTTTCCTGTTCAGGATTCTGATGGGTGTTGTCAGTATTTTCCATTCGTAGATGATCATCCTATAATTAATACCATTTTAGCGTCCGACTTTCGCCGGTTATATTGTTTCCTAAGAGCGGCAAAGATAATAATTATTTTATACCGCCTAATCTCAAGGCATTCCCCTTTTATTAAAGATGATATAGCCGAAATTAAAGTTAAGGGTGAAGGGGTCATGCATTTTATCGTAATAGTTTACTCCCAGGCTGAGCGGACCCAGCGGGCTGTTATAGACAACCGCTGTCGAAGCCATATAAGCACGGTCACTGAACTTTTTCCCGTACTGGGCAGTCTGGGTGGCAGGATTTTCAAGAATGGCTTGATAAGGCTGAAATAAATAACCTTCAAGGCGGTATTCAATTTTTTTATATATCCTTAAAACCATTTTCAGTCCCGCGGCAATATAATTATTTGCCCGGAAGGCAGGTAAAAAAAAGGTCTGGCTTTCTGGTAAGGGTTGAAAAGCAGTTGCAAATAAAAGGCTGGAAACATAATTGGCAAAAAGAGGCTGGTTGGAAATGCTCCCTTCTGCATAAAATCCAAGCTTGACAGGCCCCAGACTTTGGAAATAATTGTCATAGATCAGGCTGAACCTTAACCAGCTGTGGTGATTAATGATAAATACCGGGTTTATAGCAGTGGAACCAGGACTCAGGCTTTCCCTTCCATTGACGTAAGAAAGCGAAAGTTTCAACCTGGCTCCTGCATTGGCGAATTGCTTGCGATTCAACCCGTTTAACTCAAAAGAAAAAGATGGAGCCAGATAAGTAAAACTGGTGTGATCAGCTGTATCCGTTCGGGAAAAAACATTGGACTGATAATATTTGTCTGAAGCATAAGAATAGGTCAATCCCAACGCCAGCTTCCCCTTGTTTGTACAAGGCATTCCGATTTGCAGATGAGAGAAATTTTCGCTTTCAATGATATAGTTCGGGGTTTTGTCATCAAAGAAAAAACTGACATTTTTAAAATAATTAAAGTTGTTATAAGTGTAATTTGCCTCAATGAACCAGGGAGTTGCGGAGTTGAAATCTATCCTTGCTTCTGCTTTTGCTGATGTGTAAAACCTTCCGAAATATCCGTTGACCATAAAGTGCAGGGCTTTTGTCCATAGATATTTATAACGGAATTCAAGAAAAGCCATATTCGTGGTACCCAGGGTGAAATTACCACCGAACTGAGCTTCGAAATTCATTGATTTCTGAATGTCAAGACGAAGTTTGAAGTTCCCAGTTACCGGGTTATATTCAGCCACCGGAAAAATACTTTTTACATATCCTTCATCAATAAAGCGGAAATATTCAGGTCTGAGCTCTTCTTCATGCACGATCGTCCTGCCATGTTTGAGGATCTTCCGTACATATTTTTCCTGCGCCTTGTTCAAACCTGTGATATAAATGGAATCAAAAAGGAGTTCGGGTTTTAAATGGTTGAACGCAGCTCTCTTTTCTGCAACTCTTTCCGGAGTAATACTGTCGGTGACCAGCTTACGGATGTCGGAGATTTTTCGCCATGCTGCCTGATAACCACTATCAGCCAATTCACTTGTATGTGTGAAATCAAGTAATCCGTAAGAAGGTATCCTAGGGACGATCATTACCGAACGGCTGAAATTAATGGTGTCATTCTGACGCTCCATAAGCATGACCAACAGCTGTGAAACAATGTCATCCCGCTCAGGTTTATCATACCGCTGAGCTACCCGGCTCCCAATGATCACGTCAGGATGGAAGTCATTGATGACCACATCAACGGGAAAATTATTATACATGCCCCCATCGAATACGAGTTTTTTTTTGATCACCACAGGGGAAAAGATCAGGGGAATACTCATTGACCCTCTGACCGCGGTACCCAGATCACCACGACTAAGAACCACGGCTTCGGTGGAGTCGATATCGGATACCACGCAACGGAAAGGAACCATCAGATGATCGAAATTTCCGTGACAGACTGCATTAGCCGGAGCGAATAATCTCATGAAGTGGTAGTCTATCTCATGGGTTTTTATCAAATGGGAGGGAAGAATGGAAGTTAATTTTTTCCCAAAATCAAAATCGGTACTGATCCAGGAAGCATTGGGGTCTTCTTTACGGTAAAAATGAATATAAGTATCATCCATAATCCCTGAAGCCCATTGCTGAAATTCTTTGGATCCCATCAGTTTTTCCATCTCGTCAGGAGAATAACCACTGGCATACAGGGCCCCGATGATAGCCCCGATGGAAGTTCCGGCAATATATGAGATGGGAATATGTTGTTCTTCCAATGCCCTGATCACACCAATATGGGCACCTCCTTTACTTGCTCCTCCCGAAAGCACAAGAGCAACACGCTGGGAATACAGGGAATGAGGTGTCAGCAATGAGCAAAACAGTAAGAATATGAAAAGAAATATTTTTGTTTTCATCAATCATCGCAACATCTTAAGAACGCAGGATGGTTATCTCATTTTCAATTTTTTCGCTGAGATGTCTTTTTACTGCACAGAGTGAAGCTGACTTGATGACAGCTCCTTCATATTGCTCAGGAAAATCTTTGGGAACATGAACCTGCATGATGAATTTTACGATCATTTTCAATACCGGATCATAGTGGTAGTCCATGGTGATATGAATCCCTTCGCTCGGAATGCCACGCTGATCGCAAAAGCCTTTGACATAAATCCCTGCACAGGTTCCCAGGGAAGCTAAAAACAAGGAAAATGGCGTGGGGGCAGTAGCCTGTCCGCCTGATTCCAAATCCTGATCTGTATGAACCGTGAAACCCTCAACCAGGGCATCAACTTTTTTCCCTCCGGGGAAAGTAATTTTTATCGGCATGCTCGTTGTGTTTATTATATTGCAAAGGTACTAATCTTTCGTTTCATCGAGAAAAATCACTTTGAGATCGAATTTTTTACAGACATGGTGTTTTTTCAAATAAATTTGATTTTTTTATTGCTCACTTAATCCACTTCCGATGAAAAAATTACTTTTTACCTTGATTACCTCTTTCTTTCTGGGAAATCTTATGTCACAGGAAGAAGCCAGATTGCTGAGATTCCCTGCCGTACATGGGAATCAGATTGTGTTTACCTATGCCGGTGACTTATATTCCGTGGATAAAACAGGCGGATTGGCCAGAAAACTGACCAATGATGAAGAAGGTTTTGAAATGTTTGCCCGATTCTCACCCGATGGTAAAAATATTGCCTTTACGGGTCAGTATGATGGGAATACTGAGGTTTACTTGATCCCCTCCGAAGGCGGAATTCCCAGACGACTTACATATACTGCTACCCTTGGTCGGGATGATGTTAGCGACCGTATGGGACCCAACAATATAGTCATGACCTGGAAAGATAACGAACAGATTGTTTTCCGCTCACGTAAACAAAGTTTCAACGACTTTAAAGGCCAGCTTTTTTTGGCCAATGTTAAGGGCGGTCTACCGGAAGAACTCCCTCTTCCCTGCGGGGGCTTCTGTTCCTATTCTCCTGACAAATCAAAACTTGCTTACAACCGCGTTTTTCGTGAATTCCGCACCTGGAAACACTATAAGGGAGGAATGGCAGACGACATCTGGATCTATGATTTCACAACAAAACAAACCGAAAACATCACCCACAGCATAACACAGGATATGTTCCCGATGTGGGTTGGGGAAAAAATCTATTTTGTTTCTGAACGGGAACGCCCTACCAATTTATATTGCTATGACCTGAGAACAAAGATAACCCGGAAAGTGACCGACTTCAAGGATTATGATATTAAATTCCCTTCCCTGGGCGATCAGGATATTGTTTTTGAAAATGGTGGTTTCCTCTATGTCTTTAATCTGACTTCAGAAAAAACACAGAAAGTCAAGATTACCATCGCCAACGATTTTATCACCGGCCGAAATCCGATGAAAGATGCCAGCAAGTTCATCAACTCTTTCTCCGTATCTCCTGATGGAAAAAGAATTGCCTTTGGAGCCAGGGGTGACATCTGGACTATCCCTGCCAAAACCGGTATCACCAGAAACCTGACTGCTTCACCCGGGGTCCATGATAGAGATGTAGCCTGGTCGCCCGATGGGAAGTATATCGCATTTATTTCCGACCGTTCGGGTGAAGATGAATTGTATGTCATCCAGCAGGATGGCAGTAGCGATCCAGTTCAGATCACAAAAAATGCCGATACATACAAGTTTGGGATGACTTGGTCGCCCGACAGTAAAAAACTACTCTGGTCTGATAAGATGCTGAGATTACAATATGTGGACATTGAAACAAAAAATGTTACGCTGGTGGATCAGTCACCAAGCTGGGAATTTAGCAATTTCTCCTGGTCGCCCGACAGCAAATGGATCGCTTATACTTTCCCTAACCGTCGCACTACATCACAGATTTTCCTCTATGAACTGGCGACAAAAGCAAAGATTGCGGCTACAGATACCTGGTATGATGCTGGCAGTGTTTCCTTCAGCAGCGATGGCAAATACATTGTTTTCACTTCCAACAGAGATTTTAACCCGACTTATAGCTGGGTGGAATGGAACCATGTCTATACCGACATGAGTAAGGTTTATTTCATCCCCCTGGCAAAAGACACCCCGAATCCGTTTGCCCCTGAAAATGATGAAGTGTCAGTCAATAAGGAAGAAAAAAAGCCGACTGTTGACAAGGACACGAGAAAAGATGGGAAAAAGGACGAAAAAAAGGATAATGAAGCGAAAGCCGAAGTTGTCATGAAAGTCGACCCGGATGGAATTATGACACGGATCATGGCCTTACCCATTGATGCCGGGATGTATTACAATGTCAATGCAATCTCCGACAATATCTATTATATTAAAGGCGGAAGCAGTGGAGCCCGTCCTGCCCTGATGTTATTCAACTTGAAAGATAAAAAGGAGACTAATTTGGGAGAATATGGGAACTATGAAATTTCAGCAGATACAAAAAAAATGTTGATCGCTTCCGGTGGAAAATATGGCGTGATCGATCTTCCCAAAGGAGGAAAAGTAGAAGTGAAAGACTGGGCAGATCTTTCCAATATGAAGCTGCTGGTTGACCTGAAGGCTGAATGGACTCAGATTTATAATGAATCATGGCGGCAGATGAAGTATTTTCTTTATGCTCCGAATATGCAGGGAGCTGACTGGCCTGACATTCAGAAAAAATATGCCGCATTACTGCCTTATATCAATCACAGGGATGACCTGAATTATGTGATTGGCGAAATGATAGGCGAGATCAGTATCGGGCACTCCTATGTCGGAGCCGGAGATAAACCTGGACCGAAACGCATCAATATGGGATTGCTAGGGGCAAAAATCAGCCGGGATCCTTCAGGCTACTATAAAATTGATCAAATCTTGAAAGGTGAGAATTGGAGAAAAGATGTCCGTTCACCTTTGACGGAATTGGGTGTGAATGTGAATGAGGGAGATTTTATTATTGCCATCAACGGGAAATCAACGAAAACCATGTCAGATATTTATGCATCCATGGTCAACACGGCCGGGCAGCAGCTTGAACTGACCGTTAACGCTTCCCCCTCTGAATCTGCAGCCAGAAAATATCTCGTCGTTCCCATCAGTGATGAATCCAATCTTTACTATTATACCTGGGTACAGAATAACATCAGGAAAGTCAGTGAAGCAACCAATGGAGAAGTTGGTTACATTCACATCCCGGATATGAGTCCTGCAGGCTTGAATGAATTCGTTAAGTATTTTTATCCCCAGCTTGCCAAAAGAGCCCTGATCATTGATGATCGCGGAAATGGCGGAGGTAATGTATCTCCCATGATCATTGAACGCCTGAACCGTGAAATGACTATGATCACCATGGCTCGCAATACAGATGCGGCGCCTGGCCGCCTGGAAATGCAATGGGGACCAAAATGTATGCTGACCGATAATTATTCTGCTTCGGATGGCGATTTATTTCCTTACCAGTTTAAAAAATTGAAGATCGGAAAGACGATTGGCAAGCGAACCTGGGGAGGCGTAGTGGGTATCAGGGGAAGCCTGCCTTTTATTGATGGGGGCTCCATGATGAGACCCGAATTCGCTCCTTACAGTGCAGACGGGACATCATGGATCATCGAAGGATATGGTGTGGATCCCGATATTGAGGTAGATAATGATCCTGCAAAAGAATATGCCGGTGAAGACCAGCAACTCAATAAAGCCATAGAAGTAATGAAAGAGGAATTAAAGAACTGGCCAAAAGAACTTCCGGCTATGCCGCCTTTCCCAGATAAAACAAAATAATAAAAAAAAGAGGCTGTCAAAAGGGCAGCCTCTTTTTTTTAGCTTTAAAAAATTACTTACCTGTAACCGATAAAGTGGTTTCAACGGAAAATGATCTTCCATCGGAAACAACAGAGCCAACAAAGGTAAACCTCCAGATTCCGAGTTGTTTGGCATAGGCATCGGGGAAAGTAATCCCTTCATCTTTAATCCAGATATCTCCACCTGCGGTGTAAGTGTAAGTGTTCAACAGCGGATCCTTTATGCTGACTTTGGTCAGGCGGACATCGTCTGTGGAGCAATAACCAATGAACTGCAGCCAGTCGCCGGAAGGAATTCCAGTAACGACAAAAGTGGGATCAGGCTTGGGATCCTCTTTTTTCTTACATCCTGAGGTGAATAAAACGGCGCCCATCAGCAGGAAGCCGATCAGTAAAAGTGCTTTGTTTGTTCTCATGTCTAAGGTTTTTGGGATTGTTTTTATACAAAAATAAATCAATTTCCGGATTTGCCAAAATTATTTTCACCATCGAGTTTTTCAAATATGGAGTTTTTACTTAAAAACTCGGGGATTATCTTTTTCATTTTTTTTACTATCTCTTCATCCGAAGCCCCGGGAATCATGGCATTGAGTCCATTTATTTCATGTCTCACTTCTTCCAGGGGATAGGTTCTGACTTTGGCAATAAGAATCAGGGGATGGTGGGTTGGTAAGGTATTTTCTTCTTTATTGAGTAATTCCTCATATAATTTCTCTCCCGGTCTGAGTCCGATGTACTTGATTTGAATATCCTTTTCAGGGGTGAGTCCGGAAAGCTGAATCATTTTAGTGGCTAAGTCAAGGATTTTAACGGATTTGCCCATGTCAAAAATAAAAATCTCTCCTCCCTGCCCGATGGCTCCAGCTTCGAGAACCAGTTGACAAGCTTCCGGAATGGTCATGAAGAACCGGCTCATTTCTGGATGAGTCAGGGTGAGCGGACCTCCTTTTTCGATTTGACTCCTGAAAAGCGGGATAACAGAGCCATTGGAACCCAGGACATTCCCGAAGCGAGTGGTAATAAACCGGGTGTTGCCTTTCTGGTTCAGCGACTGCGTATAGATCTCCGCCAGTCGCTTGGAAGCTCCCATCACGCTGGTAGGGTTAACAGCTTTATCCGTGGAGATCATAATAAATTTTTTCACCCCATATTCAAGTGAGAGATCTGCCACGATCTGTGTTCCTCTGACATTGGTTAACAGTGATTCTGTGACATTGTTCTCCATCATCGGTACATGCTTATAGGCAGCAGCGTGATAAACCAGGTCGGGTGGGCAGGATTCAAATATTTTCCTCATCCTGTGTTCGTTGCAGATGTCGCATAAGATAAATTCCACCCCGGAACCTGGATGATTTTCCAGATAATCCAGTTCAAGCTGGTGCAGGGGAGTTTCGGCCTGGTCAATCATTAGGAGTTTCCCGGGAGAAAAACGTGAAACCTGCCTGACTATCTCACTGCCAATCGATCCCGATGCTCCCGTAATCATGATTACCTTGCCATTCAGTTCCTTTGAAATGCTGTGCTCATCCAGTCTGATTTCATCCCTTTCCAGGAGATCCTCAATATTGATCTTTTTAATTTGAGTATAACTTAATTCTCCATTGATCCATTGGATCATGGGTGGGATGGTCAGTACTTTCGTCTGATATGCCAAGCAGGTATTCACCAGCTTTTGTTTTCTGACCGGATCAAAATGCTGAATGGCAAGGATTAACTGTGCAACAGAAACACCTGTGAGTAATTCATCGATGTGGTTGGGAGAAAGAATGTCGATACCCTCAAGTTTTTTACCGACTTTGTTTGCATCATCATCCAGAAAGGCGAGTACCTTATATTTTGTTATAGGGTCCCTGTCCAAAGCCCTTTTAACTGTTATCCCTGCTTCTCCTGCGCCGTATATGACCACTTTGACACTGGACCGTTCCGGGAACTGAAATTCCATATAGGCGAGTTTGACCATCAGTCGGAAAGTGATCATCCCGAAGGAGGTTGCCAGAAAATCGATCACAATAATTGAAAAGGGAATAAAGAAAGACCGGCTCAGGAAAAAATAACTGACCAGGTTAACAATGACAAAAAACACAGTTCCCGACAGCACGGTTAAAAAAACCCGGATGGCATCGCCGGTACTGGTATAGCGGAGAATGCCGGCATAGGAACGCGTGAATATAAAACTCAGGGCACGGATACAGGTTATAAATACCAGTACCTGGGGTAATGTGGTGGCCCATTTATCTTCAAAGGAAAAGTCGAATCTGACCAGATAAGCCAGAACTACAGCAGTGATGGCAATGCCAAGGTCAATTATAAAAATCAACCAGCGTGGAGTTTTCTGCCAGGTTATTAACATGCACCAAAATTAAGAATAAAATATTCCTAATTTTGCTACGTTTAGAAATTGTAACATTGATCTTATGAAAAACACAGCTTTTACGAAATTTCACGAGGTGATGGGAGCAAAAATGGTCCCGTTTGCCGGTTATTACATGCCTTTGCAATATGAAGGAGTCAATGCTGAACATGAAACGGTCAGACACGGAGTCGGTGTTTTCGATGTTTCACATATGGGTGAATTCTGGGTTAAAGGTCCCAAAGCCTTCGACTTTGTTCAATGGGTTACCTCCAATGACTCCTCTGTACTGGTGGACGGGAAAGTTCAATATTCCTGTTTCCCGAATGGTAAAGGCGGGATCGTGGATGATCTCCTCGTTTATAAGGTTAATGATGAGACCTATCTGCTGGTGGTCAATGCAGCCAATATTGATAAGGATTGGGACTGGTGCAACCGCCAGAATAAAATGGGAGCCATCCTCTATAATGCTTCTGATGAAATCGCACAGCTTGCCATTCAGGGACCAATGGCGCTCAGGGCCATGCAGAAATTGACTGATACGCCGGTTATGGATATGGAATATTATACTTTTAAGAAACTCACTTTTGCTGGAGTCAAAGACATTATTTTTGCTACCACCGGATATACCGGTTCAGGTGGTTGTGAAATTTATATGTCGAACGCAGACGCTCCGAAAATATGGGAAGCCGTTTTCGAAGCTGGTAAAGAGTTTGGGATTAAACCCATCGGACTGGCCGCGCGGGATACCCTTCGCCTCGAAATGGGATATTGTCTCTATGGAAACGATATCAATGATACTACCTCTCCCATAGAAGCCGGTCTTGGCTGGATTACCAAATTTACCGAAAAAAAAGATTTTATTGATAAAGCTTTTCTTCTCAGACAAAAACAGCAAGGAACAAGTCGGAAACTGGTAGGTTTTGTTATGGTGGATAAAGGAATCCCCAGGCATGAATATGAAATTACGGATGCCAACGGAAATAAAATCGGAGAAGTGACTTCAGGCACCATGGGGCCTTCCGTAAAAATTCCCGTTGGAATGGGTTACGTTCCCGCTGCATTATCTAAAGAAGGCAGCGAAATTTATATTAAAATAAGAGAGAAAATCTTAAAGGCTAAAGTGGTGAAATTCCCCTTCTATAAATCGAAATAATCGTTAGCATATTAAAAAAAAGAACCATGTCAGAAATCATAAAAAAAACCAGGGAAATGAACTGGAGCCATTTGATGGTGATCCTCATGATCGTCATGATCGCTGCCGGTACCGAAAGCTGTAAAACAACAGGAAAGTTATCGAGGAAGGAGAGAAAAGCGCAAATTGAGGCGGCCAAACAACAACTTCAGACCATCATCAATGGCACCACGACGCTTTCTTTCCCGGAACAGGAAAAATTAGTAAATAGCATAAGAGCCAAGAACCTGAAAGATCCCGAGTTGGATAAAATGATCGCTCAGGCCAGTGAGATCGTCAAGGAGGGCTTAATGGAAATGAAAAAAAATGAAGCCAAGAAAATTGACCGGATGAGAGCCGCGCTCCTGGATATGCTCCTCAACAAGGACAACCTGACAGCAGATCAGCTTCAGGATGCCCTCGATGCCCTTAAAGCCGAAGGAATCAGTCCCGAACTTGCTGACCTGGTAGCCAGGGTGGAGAAAAAAATCAAGGATATGAGGAGCTCATCTACTAACCTCCCTCTTAAAACACAATTATGGAATGGTTTCCAGGCCATTGCTGATGCGGCAAAAGCCGGAAACCTGAACCAGGCTGATAATACCATTAAAAATACCCTGCAGTATTTTACTTCCCCTGACGCGACGGTGCTGATCATCATCAGTAAGGAAGATGGTATCGTGGATTATGACAAACCAACCACCATAGGCCGATACCTCCAGTTTATCAAAGACCAGAAATCAAACAGGAATGCCATTGAAAGTTTTCTGCTTGACGGAAGTGGTAAAATCAAAGAACTTGACCTGATTAAAAAATAACAAACATGAAAAAAATATTGTCAATTATCATTTTATTTACCCTTTTAGGAACTTTTAACGGGGTAAAAGCACAGGATAACCTCTCTCCGCAACGTAAACAGGCCATCGACAGTCTTGCTTTGGAGAAAGTTCGCGACCTGAGTAAATATATCAGCATTATTGGGGATAAAAAAACGGCCTGGTCTGAGGCTCAGCGCGTCATAGAAAGGGCATCGGAACTGTTTATGGAAAACAGTGAAATCGGAGTTTCTTCCCTTCATCGTCAGAATGTAAATTATTATAAGGTCAGGGAATATTTCGATCGACTGATGCAGCTGAACTACGACAGGGTCACCATAGACTGGTATAAAATTCAGTATGTGAGTGACCTGGAACGTCAGCCGGATGGAACCTATGTTGGCGTGATCACCATCTATCAGCGTTTCCAGGCATTCGATAAAGAAAAAGGACTGGTGTATGAAGATACCACCAAGAAAGATATCACCATCTATGTGAAACGTAAGGAAACTCAGATCGGAGGACGTCTGATTGGTTTCTGGGATGTGATGCTGGGAGATATCCGTGTGAAGGAAACCTCCAAATAACCACCATAAGGATTGAGGAATGAGGAATAATGTTCGAATTATAATCCTATTCATGCTTATCCTGATTCCTCTGTTTGGTTTTAGCCAGGGTTCGTTGGGCTCATTTAATGGAGATGAAACGGTATTCTATGCCCAGACCAAACAGATGAACCAATTCTTCCGCCGCTTTAACGCGGAAGAAGATGTCAAAGGAAAAGCATACTATCCCGGAGATCAGGCTTACCGTGATGCAAAAGCAAGAAAGAAATACCTGAATATCCTTTTCGATAATACCAGTCCCCTGATTTCCGAAGACATGAAGTTCGTTTTTATCGAAGAGGTGCTGAATAAGAAAAAACCCTTCTTTCTTGATTTTCACGGAAAAGAATGGTATGCGGAAGTCGATGCTTCCTTTACCTATAAAAAAGAAAAGGTTAACCTTCTTCTTTATCTCGAACTGGAAAAGCAAAACGGGGGGTATAAATGGGTGCTTTCCAATGTTTACCTCGGAAAGTTCGAATCCTGGTTTACTCATGTCAATGATACTACCAACCTGAAATATTTTATTCATCCCATGAGCCATGAATTGGATTTTATGAACCTTCATAAAATCTTCCGTGAACCGGAAAAGGTGGATTATTATCTGGAACAGAATTATTCTCCGGATATGCTGGCGTTGTTTGTGATGGAGATGAAAAATGAAAACCTGAGATTTATTTCTATCAACAATGTTAAATTTCACTTTTTTCAGGTGCCCAATTGGTATTTTGAAGTATCCTATTTCAATCGCAATGATGTAAATTCAGGCTGGCTGATTTCCAATATGCTGAGGGTTACATCCAAGGAGAAGCAGGAACTGATGCGTCATTACACCCATCAAGTTAAATAAGTCAAGAATGAGAAAAACTTTATTTCTTATCCTCATTACCATGTTTATAATGCCCGGTTATGGATGGGCTCAGAAAAAAACTGTTCAGAAAAAACCGGCTACCCAGAAAAACGTAACGACAAAAAAACCGGCTACAACCCAAACCGTCAAAGCAAAAGCGGGATCAATTCCGGCCGATAAATTAGATGCTTATAAAGGAATGGTCACTCCTATGATCCGTTTTTTTACCAGTACCCTTAATTTTCTCGGCGATAAACAAAACTTGGTCAAGGAAAAGCAAACCATCATCACGGAAAGCTATCTGAAATTTACCTGGGATGCTGAGGTGCAGGTGGAAGATGATCTCGACGATAACCGCATTGTCCCCATTTATAAAGATATGCCTGCTTATCTCAGCGATGTGGATTTCTTTTTTAAACGTGCAAAATTTAAATATGAAGTTCAGGATGTTAGTGTACAGACTACGCCCACAGGACAGACTTATTTCAGGGTCACGGCTAACCGGAACCTGTCGGGGATGACTATCAACGGCGATTCGGTGAATTCCAACAAGGTCAGGTATATCGAAATCAATTACGAAGAAAGCAAACAACAACTGATGATCGTCAGTATTTATACTACCAAGCTGAACGAAAAGGACGATTTGCGTCGTTGGTGGAACGAGCTTTCTTCTTCTTGGAAAACCATTTTGGGAAAAGATATGTTTGTTGGGAATGATGTGCCCATGTCGGCCGTAGATACATACAATGATACTGTAGCATTGATGGACGGGGTGAAAACAATGATTGATGGGAATCAATTCTACCTTAACCTGAATCAGATCCTTGGCATGACCAGCCTCGACTTATCGGGAAACCTCACCATCGCTGATCTCGGACCCCTTGGCAAATTATCTGCATTGCAACAGGTCAATCTTTCCGGAACCCCGGTCAGCGACCTGATGCCGCTACATAATACAAACAATCTGGAAGTACTCGATATTTCAGGAACCTCAGTGTATTCCCTTGAACCGCTTCGCTATTGTACCCATCTGAAAAAACTGAGGATGAAAAACACCCAGATTCAGGATATTACCCTGCTCTCTTCATTTACCGGTATGGAAGCACTTGATCTTAGCCAGACCCCCGTTACATCACTGGAACCCCTCAGCACTTTGACAGGTTTAAAAGAATTAAGGTTCAGCAATACAAAGATCAGCGACCTCGGACCTATCTCTGCACTGATCAACCTGAATCTGTTAAAATTCTCCAATACTCCTGTGATCCGGCTCGATGCGCTCGCTGGCCTTTCAAACCTCCAGGTATTAATATGCGACTCCACTAAAGTAAGCAACCTGGATCCCCTTGACAAACTTAGCAGTTTACAGAGGGTTTATTGCAACAGTACCAAAATAACCCAGGGTGCAGCCCTG
Organism: uncultured Prolixibacteraceae bacterium; assembly: GCA_964429135.1. Classification (GTDB taxonomy): domain Bacteria; phylum Bacteroidota; class Bacteroidia; order Bacteroidales; family FEN-979; genus CAZSDU01. Next base: position 250,182 of record CAYSAU010000002.1, read on the forward strand.
AATTTCATGAAAAAACATCCTTCCACATCGCTGATCTATGCCAGCGTTGAATTAAACAAGTGGTGGGCAGGTATGTCGAAAGACTGGCAAAAATTGTTTAACCTCTACGTCAAATTGGATAACGTTCCTACGACCGAGCAGTTGCATCAGCTTATTTTGCTCGACAGTATTAACATCAGCGGACGGATGAATATCACCTCCCTTGCACCGCTTGGACAACTCATTATGCTGAGGTCTCTCCATTGTCAGAGTACCGGGATCATCGATTTTGAACCCCTCAGGAATCTCACTGAAATCCAAACCCTGAATGCAGCAAATACATCTGTGGCAAATCTTGCACCGCTTTCCGGATTATTAGCGCTTGAGAACCTCAACCTTGATAATACCCAGGTAACTGATCTGTCTCCATTGTATGCTTTGAAAAATCTAAAATACGTTTATGCCGATAATTCAAAGGTGAGTCTGGCTGAAGGCAATCAATTTCTCGATAAAAACCCAGGCAGCTTGCTCGTTTTTCAGACCTACGAAAATAATAATTGGTGGAATTCCTTGACTTCCTCATGGCAGGAAGCCCTGTTGCAACAATTGAATCTGAAAGGGAAGCCTGATAAAATCCAACTTCAGCGAATTGCCGGACTTGAAAAACTGATCATCAATGAAAATCCCATGATCAACGATATTGGTCCGGTACAGTTCTTATCCAGGTTGAAAGAGTTGCAGTTTTCAGGAACTGTTGTCAATTCACTTGCTCCCATCTCCGGGATGAAAAAACTTCAGATGTTGAGGTTTCAAAAAAATCCGGTCGTTGACCTGGGCCCTGTAGCAGGATTGTCGCAATTAAAAGAACTGGATCTTTCTAATACTCAGGTTGAAAACCTGGAACCTATACAGTTTATGACTCAATTGGAAGTACTTAAATTTAGCGGGACTCCGATTAAAAATCTGAAGTACATCCAAAAGTTGGTTTATTTAAAAGTGCTTGAATTTTATAATACAAGGGTTAGCAGCCTGGATGGTTTGGAAAATATGAGATCCTTGCAATCACTGAAAATATTTAACACCAGGGTGTCAGCGAAAAAGGTTGAAAAATTTAAATTATCAAATTCCGGTTGTGAAGTTGTTTTTTATTGAGATCCATGCATAATTTAAACCCTTGTTCGAATCATATTGAAGTCTGTTTTTCGCCTAAATTATTCACCGAAATACTTACAAAGGAAAATTATATCGTCGTCCTGACTGATATTTTAAGGGCTTCAACTTCGATTTGTGCTGCTTTTGAGAACGGGGTAAAAAATATTATCCCCGTGTCCTCCGTAGAAGAAGCCAAGATACTTAAATCCCAGGGTTATCTCGTGGCCTCCGAACAGGATGGTAAAAAACTTGATTTTGCAGACTTTGGAAATTCAGCGTTTAACTTTTCACAAGAAAATGTAGGGGGTAAAACCCTGGTGTATTGCACAACAAACGGAACCAGAGCACTTGAAGTGGCCCGGGAAGCTGGGCGTATCGCCATCGGGGCCTTTATCAATATTACCGCCCTCACTTCCTGGCTTGGATACCAGTCGAAAAATGTCGTTATCCTTTGCTCAGGGTGGAAAAATAAATTCTGCCTGGAAGATGCACTTTTTGCCGGTGCCTTAACAGAAAAACTTCTTGAAAGTCCCGAATTCATGACCCATTGTGATTCGGCTCGTGCAGCGCTAGACCTTTGGCATGTGGCTAAGAACAACCTGACGGATTATATTGGAAAAGCGGCTCATCCCCAACGTCTCGAAAGACTGGGACTGGATGATGTCATTCCATACTCTTTTCGCTGTGATTTGACTCAAGCCGTTCCCGTTTTTGAAGGCAGGGAAATAATCAATGTAAATATATCAAGGAAATAAAACCTTAACCTATGAAAATCAGTCGATTCTTGACCATTATGAGCATTTCAGCCGTATTTATGTCCTGCACAGAGGGACAAAAGAAAGAGAAAAATGAAAACCAGGATTTTAAATTCCTGACCGAACAATTTGCTGATGCTAAAATTTTGAGATATCAGGTCCCAGGGTTTGAGCAACTTAGCCTGAATCAGAAAAAACTCATTTACTACCTCAGTCAGGCAGCCCTTTGTGGCAGGGATATTACCTATGATCAGAATTTCAAGCAGAATCTCCTGATCAGGAAGACTTTGGAAGGAATATATGCCCATTACAAGGGAGATAAAAACGCTCCCGAATTTAAAAACTTTGTCATTTACCTGAAAAGAGTTTGGTTCTCCAACGGTATCCACCATCATTATTCAACCGATAAATTCCTCCCTGATTTCTCCAGGGAATATTTTGCGGATCTGGTTAAAGCAACAGAACCAGAAAATCTTCCGCTTGCTGATGGACAAAGCGTGGATCAATTCCTTGCTGAAATCACTCCCGTTATTTTTGACCCTGCTGTTGCTCCGAAAAGGGTCAGTCAGGATGCAGGAAAAGACCTTGTCATTGAATCAGCAGCGAATTTTTATGAAGGAGTATCACAAAAAGAAGTGGAGGATTATTATTCCAGTCTGAAAGCAGCTGACCAAAAAGCCGGGAATGACACCCGTATTTCTTATGGATTAAATTCAAAGGTAATTAAGGAAAACGGAAGAGTAGTGGAAAAGACTTATAAGATCGGAGGACTCTATTCTGCTGCCATTGAAAAAATTGTGTTCTGGCTTGAAAAAGCCTTGCCTTTCACTGAAACACAAGAACAGAAGGCCGCTATCGAAAAACTGATTGCTTTTTATCAATCCGGTGATCTGAAAACATGGGATGAATACAATGTGCTTTGGGTGAAAGACCTGAACTCAATGGTGGATGTGGTGAATGGGTTTATAGAAGTCTATGGAGACCCGTTGGCACTTAAAGCCAATTGGGAATCAGTGGTGAATTTCAAGAATCTTGAGGCTACTAAAAGGACAGAAATCATAAGTCAGAATGCCCTTTACTTTGAAACCAACTCACCTACTGATGCGAAATTTAAGAAAAAGGAGGTCACCGGTGTCTCTGCCAAGGTGATTACCGTTGCCCAGTTGGGGGGAGAATGTGATCCGACTACTCCCATCGGAATCAATCTGCCAAATGCAAACTGGATCCGTAAGGAGTTTGGCTCCAAATCAGTCACCATGGATAACATTACTTATGCTTACGATAAAGCGGCTGAGGGAAATGGTTTTATGGAAGAATTTGCATGGTCAAAGGAGGAAATAGAAAATAATCAGAAGTATGGAACACTGGCCGGTAATCTTACCACCGATTTGCACGAATGCCTTGGTCATGGTTCAGGGAAACTTTTACCAGGGGTGAGCGCTGATGCCCTGAAAAATTATCATTCAGCCATTGAAGAATCCCGCGCAGATCTTTTCGCCCTGTATTATATTATGGATCCCAAGCTGGTTAGCCTGGGTTTGATTCCGGATGTCACGGTCGGGAAAACAGAGTACGATAATTATATCCGTAACGGTATGATGACTCAACTGGTCAGAATTCAACCCGGAAAAAACATTGAACAAGCCCATATGCGCGACCGCGCCCTCATTGCTCACTGGGTATATGAAAAAGGCCGAGAAAAAAATATTGTGGAAAAAGTCAACCGTGACGGAAAAACCTATTTCAGGATCAATGATTACCTGGCATTACGTGATCTTTTCGGACAACTGCTCAGAGAGATTCAGCGGATTACTTCTGAAGGAGATTACAAAGCAGCGAAAGAAATAGTGGAAAAATATGGCGTCAATGTTGATCCGGCCTTGCATCAGGAGGTATTGGAGCGTTATAAGAAGTTGAATATCGCCCCTTATGCAGGCTTTATCAACCCGGTTTTCAGTCCGGTCATCGTGAATGATACTATTTCCGACATCAGTATCTTTTATCCCGATGATTTTGCTACCCAGATGCTGAACTATTCCCAGGAATATTCATTTTTACCTGTCAGGTAGGAATAATGAAGCATAAGTTTTCGGCTAAGATATGCTGGATTCCCATCCTTTTGTTGCTTGTTTCCTGGCAGGGAGGCGATCAGGCATTCCGTTCTCCTGTTAATTATCCTTTTTCACTATCAGGATCATTTGGAGAAATTCGTCTGAATCATTTTCATTCAGGCATCGATATCCGTACCGATGGAGTAGAGGGTAAACCTATCTATGCCATTGCCGATGGATTCGTGGCCAGAGTATTTGTTTCTCCAGGGGGATTCGGAAAAGCCCTTTACCTAGCTCATCCCAACGGTTATACTTCTGTTTACGGTCATTTGAAATCCTTTGCCGGGGACATTGGTTCCTGGGTTAAAACACAGCAATATCAAAAAGAATCTTTTGTAATTGATACGGAAGTCCCTGTTGGATTGCTGAAAGTTCGAAAAGGCGATATCGTGGCCTATTCCGGCAATTCGGGGAGCTCTGCAGGTCCCCATCTTCATTTTGAAATACGGGATTCCAAAACCCAGGGAATCATTGATCCATTGAAATTCGGATTGAAACCCGCGGACAGAATTTCTCCTCAGATAAGCTGGATTAAAATCTATCCATCTGATGAATATAGCCTGGTGAACAATGAAAATCAGCCTCTTTTAATCCCTGTAACTGGTAAAGACGGAAATTTTTCCCTCAGATTATCCGATTCCTTGAAACTGTCCGGAAATATTTTTTTTGGTATTGAGACCAATGATCAAAGCAGTGGATCGGGTTTTCGTACCGGAGTCCCAAGTATTCAGCTTTCAGTGGATGGAACAATAGTATACAGCCACAACATCGAGCGTTTTCTGTTTTCCGAAACCCGCTATGTCAACAGCCTGATGGATTATCAGGCGTATATAAAAACCAAACATAAAATCCAGCGCTCGTATATTGCCCCGAACAATCAACTTAGATTTTACGGTCAGGTTGCAAACCGGGGTGTCATCAGCTTTACAGACAGGAAAGTTCATAAGGTTCAGTATACTTTAAAGGATGTATTCGGAAATACCTCCAGACTGATTTTCTATGTTCAAAGTATTCCACCTGTAAATGGAAAGCAACAAAAAAAATACCTTCAAAATACCAGTGCCCGACCTTCACTCAGTTGTAAAACCAGTCATTTTATTGAACAACAGGGACTTCAATTGAAAATTCCAGAGGGGGCTTTGTATGAGGACCTGGATTTCGAATATGATGTCAGTCCCCCGATTCAGGGGGCTTTCTCCAATCTCTATCACCTGCATAATTCCTTCACCCCACTGCATGTTTTCTGCACCTTATCGATCAAACCACGCGATCTTCCCAAATCTTTAACGTCAAAAGCCCTGATTGTGAAAATGGAAGACGGGAACCGGAAATACAGCAAGGGAGGAAAGTTGGAAAATGGATTCATAACAACTGAGATTCGGGAATTTGGTAAATATGCAGTGATGATTGATACTATCCCACCCATTATCCGTCCGGTCAATATCTTCCCCAATAAAAAGCTGGTTAAACAATCAACCATCTCCCTCAAAATCTCCGACAATCTTTCGGGGATTAAAACTTACCGTGGAACCCTAAACGGGAAATGGATATTGATGGATTACGATGAAAAAAACCACTTGCTGACCTATACCTTCGACCACCGTATCCATGCGGGAAAAAACATTTTCCAGCTTAGCCTCACCGATGCTGTCGGAAATACCTCGAAGTATGAAGCTGTTTTGTACAAGAA
>CAYSAU010000003.1:0-225604 GCA_964429135.1 uncultured Prolixibacteraceae bacterium
CAGAGATATTTAAAATAGCCCATACTTTTAAATTACTCCCTATATAATAAATGCCTTCAGATGTATTGTTCTTGAAATATTTTATAGTTGATTGATTATACGCTTTTTCACTTTGATCTTGATTTATATCTACTTTACTACAAGACCATGTTCCCTGGTAATTTTTTACCTGATAAATATAACCATTGGAATTACCAATAAAATATATTTTATCAATTTCGTTTGAGGTTAATTGGGTTCCAGTCATAACAGGTTCAATCCCTTGGATTAATGGAGCGTTTAAGTACCATTGACCATTTGCTTTATACATTCTACATAATTGGTTTTGATTATTAATATAAAAAATATCATCGCCTAAAAACAGCAACTTACTTGTTGCTCTTATATTAGTTACTAAATTACTAAGTTGATGACTGACTAAACCAAAATTTTCCACATGATCAACTTCCCACGCATTATGATTGCCAATGTTACAGCACATAACTTCTGGTCCTGGAGGCAGGATATTGTCAGTAGAATTTTGTGCCAGAACATTGAATGAAATGAGACCGATAAATAAAAAAATAATTGCTTTCATAGCGAAGGTTTTTAGACTACTATAATGTTTGCATTATTGTCCACTAAAAGTTATTTGAAGTTATTTGAAATCCTTGTAATCCGTGAATTTCAGCTCGTTATGCTGCGAAACGATTTGAATTGGCATGTTCGCTGAGAGATTAACAAATATGAACACAGGCAAAGATGTTTTTACACAATTAATAGAGTTTTTACCACAGAGGGTCTTCGATAGAATGATCAAGACCTGCTCTCGTAATATACGTCAAGCATTTACCTGTTAGCATCAGTTGCTATTCATACCTGTTAAAATAAGTTGCTATTCATTGTTTTTAGCCAGATCACCAATCGTGAAAGTCTCCGGGATTTAATCGTGCTCTTGAAGTTCATTACGAAAAATCCTATCATCTTCAACTCCATTACAATCAATTTAAGTATAACAAATTTTAGTGGATAAAGTTCCGCAAAATCAAAGCCCACATAAAGCTGCATACAATTTATGATGTTGTAACACAGTTTCCGGCATTCAATCACATAACACCAGCAATTATTAATCATTTAAATGCAAGGGATGTCATACCTTATGAAACAGGAACCTACTATATTTTTGACAGAGAATACATCGATTAAAACAGACTTCATAAAAACAATCAATATCGGTCTCATTCGTCATTCGTCCAAAGTCCAACCTTCAGTTTCGACGAATATATTTCAATCAGGCGGACAAAAAGGCTGGAGTACAGGGCGATCAAGTCGGTAAGCTAACTGGTTTTTATGTCTCAAAAGACTATCCTGAAAAAATATGAAAAGTCAAGTTTTACACACCCCAAAAAAACAAGCGAACCTTCGATTACCTGTCAAACAACATGGAACTATCATCAAAAGAGATTACATTGCTGTATAAGAATTGATGGCAGGTGTGTTATTCTTTTAGGCAAAGCTTTACATAAATTTTTCAAGTGGATGAAACATCATTTAACATCAAATCTTTTTGGGACAAAACTTTAAATACCGTTCAAATCCAAATCTTTTTCGCAATTATTTCGTATTGCTTATTAGCAATAAAAGGAAATAAATTGAAAGTCAATCATCCAATCTGCGAAATATTACAAATTCTCAGCATTTCTCTACGAGACAAATCTCCTGTTAGAAAGATACTAACAAAATGTGATTACAAAAATTTCAAAGAACAACAACTAATCAATTAAATATCAATATGTTTTAAGCGTCCACTACTTAATTCTACTTTGGTAAATTGAATTCATAATAACGATCGATATCTTTTTGTCTCTGCCGATGTCGTTTTTGTAATTGTTCAACTCGTTGATTGTCGCAGAAGTACTCCTCTGTGGACCGTATCTCTTTCGCAATCAACAGTCGGATATCGTTGGCAGATAGCAATGGTAACTCTTGAGAGTTTTTCAATCGTTCCGTAAGAATATATTCCATGGCTACGCTGGTCAAAGCCATATGATTTTTAAATCCCCTGAATGAGCGCACTTGATAATCTGACATGCCAAGGTCATGGCTGTCATCACGAAAACAACGTTCAATCCAAAAACGCTGGGCTTGCATAAATGCATATTCTTCAAGACTCTGGTCCTCAATAGCAATGTTACTCAAAGAGTATTTTGTCTTATCTGTTTTGGAGATTGGCTTTCGGATGACCAGAGTTTGTCGTATTGGTTGGAGGTCTCCGGACTTTTTGTCCCAGACCCAAATGGAAGCTACATGCACCAAAGCAGTAAGCCATCCTTTGGTTGTGCGCCTGATCCGGACTTCTTTAAACTCTTTTTTGCTTAATCTCCGCGCATACTCTTCAACCGTGATCCCGCTTCGATCAGACACCGGCAAACTGTGTTGTCGGTCTCGTTTTCCGGGTTCATTTACAGGAACAGAGATGAGCGGTTGTTCAGTAAAGATGGTTTGATCGCAATGCGTTTCCAGAACATAGTTTACACCCCTTGCAGTTAACCCTTTACTAAACTCAAATCCATTACCATACAACCCATCTCCGTTAACATAATCAAATTGAACTCCGTGATCCAGATGCTCTTCAATCATATCCAGTGCCAGTTGCGGCTTTGTTTTGAATATTATCATATGCTTTGGAATCCCGGCTTTCTCACATCGTTTGGGATCATCAATCCATTTATGGGGCAGAAACAATCGGGAATTGGTCAATGAAGAATATTTGCCAGCTGTCAGGCTTAGATAAACCCCAACCTGACAATTATCTACCTTGCCAGAGGTCCCTGCATATTGACGAGCTACACCCACTGATTTGATCCCTTTTTTCAAATGTGCTTTTTCATCTACTGTACATCCGATTTTTCCAATCGGCTGGAGTTTTCTTGAAATATTCCGGGCCAGTTCCCGCATTAATCCCTCAGAATCCCAAGGCGAATTCGAGATAAAATGTTGCAATGACTCATACTCGCTTCCTGATACCTCTTCAACCATGCGCTCAATATTTCGTTTCCCCCTTTCAGCACAGAAAATTCCCTGAAGATAGAACTCCGCTTTGCAGTATTGTTGCTTCTGCCCGGCACGAAAAAATAGTCGATAACCGTTGATAATAGAAGCAAACCCGCTCGTAACAGAGGTTATCAGTTTGATTTTCTCTTCTGAAAAATTTGATAAACATACAACTTGCTTTATCGGTTTCTCTTCCCTGGTCTTCGGTGCATTATCGTTGGCAATCTTTAAAAAATGGTACCTGCTGGCACTTGAAATGCGATATTTAATTCGATGATTGTGATGAAACTTGCGTACAGAATGAAAAAATGTTTTACTTTTAATCAAGGTCTTGGTTCTCATATATTCTTAGATTGGAGTGAGATTTAATCTAAGATAATGATTATCAAGACCTTAATTGCATATTTTCAGAATTTTTACAAACAAGATATTAACATTATATTGCTGTATATCAAATAGATATAATTCGTTGTTGCTTCACTTCTTTAACGCTGTTTGACCCGTTTCAATTTACCAAAGTAGAATTAATAAATCTTAAAAATATAATGCAGTATATAGCCAACCATAGAAAGCAGAACAAACAGCAATGTTCCTCTGGTCACGATCCGGCATGTCATGGATAACAATGTCTTTCCCGAACAAGGGTGATCTGTTTGTTTTATAAGGTATGCCATAATCACCTCCGCTATCATATTGCGCAAATACAGTAACCGAAGGAAAAATACAGAAAATACTTCCGAGAATGACGATAAATTTATTCATAATAAATATGTATATATGAATTCCTTGCAATTATAGTAATAAAAAATTTAAAAAGAATGAAATTATCCGTACGATTTGTTACGGGTTTTCCGTACAATTTTTTACGGATTTCCCATACTTTTTACGCTAATAAGAGAGGGAATTTTGTCCGCTCATGGCTTTGCGGACCAATTCAGTGTTCGATTGGACATTAAAACAGCTACGGATTTTCTGAAGTGTTTTTTCAACGTGAGAACAGGACTGATTCAGTTTTTTTGCAATTTCATTAATCCCCATTCTGTTGTCAAGACCCAGAACAATCTCCAAAAATCCTGGAATGGACTGCAAGCCTGAGTTTGATCCATTACCCGAACGCAGGATGCGATTCACCTCGCCGGGGATGACCATATCGCCGTTTTCAACACGAATCAGTATCTGACAAATAGAGGAAAAATCTTGACCTTTTTTAATATAGGCATGAGCGCCAAGTCTGAACATCTCCAGTTGCCACAACAAGCAGTATTCTGAAGATAAGATTACGATTGGTATTTCAGGAAAAACCTTGTGGATTCTGAGAAAATTCTTAACAGGATCCAAACATTTCAAATAAAGGTCGAGAAGAATGATATCCACCCCAAGCCGGGGTATCTTGGTAATTGCGTCTTCAATGAAAAAACTCACACCGGCAACTTCGAACTGGTCAGATTCATCTTTGAGTGAGGCACAGAGGCCGTCATGAACCAAAAAATCATCATCGATAACGTAAAGGCTTATCATCGGAAGTAATGTTGCCATATCAGAAAGACAAATATAGGAAATATTAATATTTACAGAAAATAATCACCCCGGGAATTACAAATCTGGTATCGAAATTAAATCCGAACAAAAGATCGACGAAGCAATATTAATAAAGTTTCTGGATTCAGCGATTAGTCAAATGTTTGTTCTTTTCTGGCCTGCTCCTGGGCTTGTAATCCAAACTCCATCTCCTATTTGTCCGCCCAGCCCGTGGAAATAGTTCCATTCTGTATGCCAATCCGGATAATGCCAAGGGCATCCCGGATACTGTCGGGGATCTGGGTTTCGAAATCATGAAAAGGAGCCATATCAACCATCTGGTTGCTCAGGTTCCCATAAAACATATGCCCCCCCTGGAAATTATCGTAATAGTAATTGGTCATGATATCATAGACGGATATATCCAACCGTTTCATGCAGGAAGTCAGAAGGATGCTGCCCACCTGCGGAATGGAAATGTATTGGTCCACATCCACTCCTATTCCCCATTTCCCTGATTGTACTACTTTGTACAAGGCGCCGTTCCCGGTTTTCCCGGCAAAGGGAAAGATTACTTCAGCGCCTTGGTTAATCAGACTTTCTGCAAGCTGTGCTCCCTGAAGAGTATCATTGAAACTATTTGCATTGGAACCCAGGGTTTGAACAGACTTCTGGTAATAGGTATTGAAATATTGAACGCCCTTTTTATAACTTACTTCAAACTGACGGATCTGAGGCATGTCGGGGCCGGCCACATACCCTACTTTCGGATCTGCCGCATCTTTTCGTTCCGCCCAGTATGCAGCCAGGAAACCACAAAGGAATGAAGCCTGGTCAACCTGGTAGGACACACCAAGCAGGTTGGAAGGCAAGGTGTCGAGAACAACGTCAAGCAAGGCAAAGTCAACCATGGGATGCAGTTTAGCCATCTCGATGGTCAGGGTTTTAATATCAAACCCAAGGGTGATGATCAGGTCAAAATTATTCTGAAGATAATAACCCATATTGATCCTGAAATCACTGGTATCATAACTATTCCTGGCTTCCCCGTAAAAAGGGAAAGCGAGGGAACCGGCTTGCAATCCCTGAAGTGCCGCCTGGTTAAAACCCCTGTCGTTGAATCCTGATACCCCACTGATTAAACCAACCTTTGCCGCATACTGGGGGTCGGTATTTTTTTTTCCGCAGCCACTTGATAAACTGCCTGTAATCAGGATAAAAGTAAGGAAAACGAGTAAGTTGTTTTTCATTTCAAATTAATTATTAATGAATAAGATTTCCACTGATCAGGAGCAAACCTGTTTCTGTAAGCTTTGCCTTGAATTCCGCTGTTATCAGCCGTGTGCCGGCATTAAGTAAATCTATCTGAATTTCACGCAGTTGAATAGATGAAATAGACCCTACGGCATAACTTTCCTTGGCAATATCCATGTTCTTCTGGGCCAGAAAGAGATTTTCCTTTTCAAAACCAATCATCTCAATTTCATTCTGGTAATCGTTATAAATTTTAAGCAGATAGGTTTCCAGTTTGCTTTCCAGTTTCTGTTTTTCAAGTCCTGTAATATCAGCATTCAGTTTTGCATTCCGGTACTGCCGTCTCAGGTTCAGCCCGTCAAAGATACTTACATTGGCGGTAACACCCACACTGGGACCGAAATTCCTGTTATAACTGATAAAATTAGCCTCTGTCTGAGCATGAAGATAGTTAAATCCCGTATAAAAATCCAGCTTTAGCCATTGAGCTGCACGGGTTTCTTTCATTTCCAGCAGACTTACCTCTTTACTCTTCCCGGCCAGGAGCAGATTTCTGTTAGCGGTCCTCATGCGTTCCCGAAGGGTATCATAAACCAGGTCAACATTGATAATGATCGTATCGTGAACATCAAAAGAAATGGTTACATCCCTGGCCAGAAGATCATTCAGGGTGGTTTTGGAATTAAGAAACACGGTTTGTTCACTCGATAAACCAGAGATATCAGCATTTAATTCTACTTTGGCTTTCAAAAATTCCATTTCCGACCCGCTTCCTGTTTCGTAACGAAGCTTGGCAAGTTCGAGACGAAATTTCGAAATTTCAACCTGTTCCCTGATAATGGAAAGAACCCTGGATTGCCGAATGATTTCATAATAGGCAGCAATTATTTTAGCCAGGGTATTTTCAACTTCAATTTTCAGATTCAGTTCTCCCATTTCTTCCAGTTTACGGAGCTTATCATAGGTAATAAACATTTTTAATCCGTCAAATAAAGTCCAGTTCAGACTGATACCGGCATTCAACATATCCGAATTGGCGGATGTGTTGACCAACTCCGAGCCGGTGGCAGTCCTGACTTTTGCATCACTGAATCCATGAAGGTAACCAGCATTGGCATCAATGCTCGGGAGCATGCCTGCATTCCCGGGTATAGCATTGTTTTTCGTGATCTGAAGATGCTCTTTCGCAATACTGATTCCGTAATTATTTGCCAGGCCCAGCTCGATGGCTTTTTCCAGGGTCAGTAATTCCTGCCCGTTCATGGCTAAAACGGATAAAATCAACAATAGCACTATAAATCCTTGTTTTTTCATTAACTGATGTCGTCTGTCATGACTGGTTTTACTTCAATGGTCAGTTGTGTATAATCAATACTTTTTTGTCCAGTATTTCTTGACAAATAAGAATAAATGGCAGGGATCACATAAAGGGTCAGGAAAGTAGAGAAAATCAACCCTCCGACCACTGCAATGCCCAGGGATTGCCTGCTTTCCGCGGAAGCTCCCAGGTTCAGTGCAATGGGAAGTACCCCGAGGATCATGGCCGAAGAGGTCATGAGGATGGGACGAAACCGGGAAATGGCGGCACGTTGCACTGCTTCAACCTTATCCAGACCTGAATTCTTCCGTTGATTGGCAAACTCGATGATCAGAATTCCGTTCTTTGTCACCAGTCCGACCAACATAACCATGCCGATTTCACTGAAAATATTAAGGGTCTGATTAAAATACCAGAGCGAGAGCAAGGCTCCTGCAATAGCTAAGGGAATCGTGAGCAAGATGATCAGGGGATCGATAAAACTTTCAAACTGGGCAGCCAGGATCAGGAATACCATAACGATCCCTAATAAAAAAACAAAAACAAGGCTGGATGAGCTTTCCTTGAAGTCTCTTGATTGTCCGGCAAGGGCAGTATTGAATTCAGCGTTTAGCACAGATTTTGCAACCCCATCCAAGGCCTGAATTCCATCACCCAGGGTTGCTCCCGGTGCCAGGCCTGCTGAAATGGTAGCAGAGATATAACGATTGAAGGCAAAGATTGAAGCCGGGTTGATATTTTCTTCCACATTGATCAGGTTATCAAGCGGAATAAGAATTCCCTGGTTGTTTCTCACGTATAATGCCTTCAGGGCATCCGGCCGGTCACGATCATACCTCATTACCTGGCCGATAATTTCGTATTGCTTTCCATCCATGATAAAGTAACCATACCTTTGGCCGCTCATGGTAAGTTGCAGGGTACGCGCGATTTCCCCTGTCGAAGTGCCAAGTTGGGCAGCTTTCTCCCGGTTGATGGTAATCCTTAATTCCGGTTTGTTTACTTTGAAATTGGCATCTACGAACTGCAGTAAGGGTATCTTTTTGGCCTCTTCCAGAAATCGGGGGAGTACTTCTTCGAGGGCATGAAGGCTGGGAGCGAGGATAACATATTGCAGAGGCTGGCCTGAAAACCGATCACCGATGGTAGGGGGTTCAAATGGAAAGGTTCGGATACCGGTAATCCCCTGAAAATCTTTGGATATTTTCCTGAAAATTTGGTGTTGGGTACGGTTTCTCTGATCAGGATCTTTCAGGTATATGATCTCCTGGGCTTTATTGGGGTTATCAATGGTGCCGAGACTCGGGGCAATCAGGTAAAAGTAAACGCTTGCCTCGGGAATTGAGTCATCCACATAAGTATCAACCTGCTGCATATATTTCTCCATAAATTCATAGGAAGATCCTTCAGGAGCCAGGGTTGGAATGCGAATATTCGACCTGTCCTCAAAGGGGGATAACTCGGAATGCAACGCACGAAAGAAAACAATGATCAACAGGATAACCACAGTAAAAATTGGAAATACCAGCCATCTCCTGTTCATAAAACCATTTAATGAATAGCGGTAAGCCCTGTTTAAGGCCAGAAAAAACGGTTCGGTGGTTCGCATCAGCCAGTTGACATTCAGATGACGTTGATCCTTCAGTATCCGGGAGCACATCATGGGTGATAAGGTCAGTGCAACGAAAGCCGAAATCAAAACGGAGCCGGCGACAACAATGGCAAATTCACGGAATAAGCGTCCGATCAAACCCTGCAGGAACATGATCGGGACAAATACGGCTGCCAGCACGATGGTTGTCGAAATGACGGCAAAATAAATTTCCCGCATCCCGCGATGAGCCGCTTCAACCGGATGAATTCCCAGATCAATCTTGGTATAAATATTTTCCAGTACCACGATGGCATCATCACAAACCAGCCCGATGGATAGTACAATGGCAAGCAGTGTCAGTACATTGATGGATAAACCCATGATGGCCATGATGATGAATGCTCCGATGATAGAAACCGGAATCGCCACTACCGGTATAAGCGTTGACCGCCAGTTCCGGAGAAAAACAAAAATGATCAGGATAACCAGGATCAGGGAAATGATGATGGTCTGCTGAACCTCTTTCACAGCTCCTCTTTCAAATTTCGTAAAATCGAATCCGATGCTGATGGTATATTCGGCTGGAATTTCGTTTTTCAGCAGGTTCATACGGCGATAAAACTCATCGGCTATGGCAATATTATTGGCCCCATTCTGAGGTACCACCCCGATAATAACCACGGGTAAACGATTCATCATGGCCGTGGAGCGATCATTTTCAGGATAGAGCCCGGCTGTGCCGATGTCGGAAACACGGATGATATTCCCATCTTCCTGCTTAAGAATAAGGTTTTCGAATTGTTCTGAGGTTTGCATCAAACCAAGGGTTCGGATCGTCAGTTCTGTCAGGTTTCCTTCCACCCTTCCAGATGGCAATTCAACATTTTCACGGTCAATGGCTTTTTGTATATCGAGGGATGTGATTCCGTTGGAAGCCATTTTATAAGGATCAAGCCATAATCGCATGGAGTATTTCTTTTCTCCATAAATTTTAATATCCCCCACTCCGGGGATCGTCTGCAACCTTTGCTTGATCTTGTTTTCAACCAGGTCGTTAACTTCCATAATATTCCGCGAATAGCTTCTGACCACCATGAAAATGATGGCATTGGCATTGGCACTCAGTTTTTCTACTACCGGAGGATCAACATCCTTGGGGAGAAATTTAATGGTTTTTGAAACCCTGTCACGAACATCGTTGGCCGAAGCTTCCATATCCTTTCCAAGCATAAATTCGACCGTAATCATGCTTGATTGATCAGTTGAAATGGATGAAAGAACACGGATCCCCTCTATACCGTTGATAGCATCTTCCAAGGGTTCGGTGATCTGAGCCTGGATAATCTCTGCATTGGCACCGGTATAAGTAGTATTGACTGTCACTATCGGCGGCGACATTTCGGGATATTCCCGGATACCCAGATAAGCCATACCCACTAACCCGAAAATCACGATCAGCAATGAAAATACAATAGCCAGAACAGGTCGGTTGATGCTGACAGATGAAAGGCTCATCTCAATTAATTTTTATAATTCGTAAGGGAGCATCTTTTTTAAGCCTGAGCAGGTTGGTCGCAATCACCGTATCACCTGCCAACAAGCCTTGAAGTATCTGAACAGACTCCTTATTCCTTAATCCTGTCCTAACCTCCCTGATTTCTGCCTTTCCTGCTTTAACCAAAAAAACGTTGTATCCTTTAATGGATGGCACTAGTACAGCAGTTGGCAGGAAAAGAGAAGCGTTTATTCCCTTCAGGTCAAGGCTTACTTTTGCAGAAGTTCCTGCAACCAATTGTCCCTTCCTGTTATCACATAGAGCCCGAATCTGTATCGTCCTTGTTTTCAAATCCACAGCAGGCTCAACAGCTTCAACTATGGCATGAAAAGGGTCAGTCGCATAATCAGTGGTAAATAACACCGTGGCTCCTGGTCTGATATCATTCGCGTACCTTTCAGGGATAGAAAAATCTATCTTCACCCGGCTGATATCCTGTAGACTAGCCAGGACAAGGCCTGGATTGACCAGGGCTCCTTCACTGATGCTTCGTAATCCGATTTTTCCGGAAAACGGTGCAAGTATCTCCGTTTTTGACAGATCAACTTTTAAAACCTCAATTTCAGCCTGTAAGGTATTCCTGTGATTCAGTATTTCATCATAGTCCTCCTGGCTTACCCCGCCTTTTTCCAATAATTTTCCTTGACGGACCTCATTGGCTTTAGCCAGATTCAGTTCAATATTCAACTTATTGATCCGGGCAATAATATCGGCATCATCGAGTTTAATCAATAACTGTCCTTGATTGACCCAGGATCCTTCCTTGAACAAGATTTTGATGACTTTCCGGTTAATTTCGCTGACGATTTCGACACTTTCATTCGCCCTGATGGTTCCTATGGTAAATAATTGGTAGCGAACAGACGTATCCCTGGCAATTACAACTTCTACCGGAATGATTGGGTTCGTACCTGCTGCATTCTCCTGTTCTGCCCGTCCATGGCCGGAAAATATTTTATACATAACCAGGATTAATAGTACAACTATAAAACCAGAAATAATCAGCGTTTTTTTCATAGATTACGCTTTGGTGACAATTTCAATCCAAACCATTCTGGCGGATGATATCCAGCTCTTCAGCGGTGAAGTTCCCTGCAGTATATAACCTGCGCATTTGTTCGGAAACACCCATTCCAAACACCAACACATCATCCGTATTGATGGTCACTTTAATGCCATGATCAAACAGTATCCTTATGGGATGTGTTTTATAGGAGCGAACCCTTTTCAAGCGAATATTACTTGCCGGGCAAATGTTCAATGGTATATGATGGTCAGCAAGCCAACGCATGACCTCCGGTGATTCAGCAGCCCTAAGGCCATGCTGGACGGCGTCGAGTTCAAGCGTTTCTACTGTTTCCTTGACGGAATAAGCATCACCATATTCTCCAGTATGGGCTTTGCATTTCATCCCTGCTTTTCTTGCAAATCGGTATAACTCCCTGAAGTTCTTTAGGGGCTGCACCATTTCATCGTCGTAAAGATCAATCGATTTAAAAAAACCACTATCAAAATAAGGTTCAGATTCGAGTAAAAGCTTGCGTATAGATTTCCCTCTAATAAATCCAAGTTCCGGTCTGAAATCAATTTCAGGTGCAATTCTATGATGAGCCTCTGATAAGATAGTGATAACCTTTTCAGGTGTTAGGCCGAATACTTGTCCATACCCACTGTCCAGGCTCATTTCAAGAACTCTTATCCCATCGTTTTTAGCCTGTTGAAAAGCGGCTTCGACAACCAGGCGGAAGGCATCAGGATGATGAAGCAAAACAGGGCGGTAAACTGTAGCAATCCATTGATCAAGCTCCTGAATTGTACCCAGTCTGGGTTTGAACTTTTGAATTTTCTTACCATAGAACTTCTCTATCGCATTGATACGGCCTCCCATCAGGCAATGGTTATGCAGATCTCCTTTAGGCCATTTCCTGATGGAGGTAAGACTCAAACTTTCTATTGATTTGGGAAATGAAGTTTTCAAATGCACGCTTAAAATTTTCCCGAGATCCCGAAGTTTACCACCCCGCGGAAACCATAACCCCATTCCATGAAAGCACCAATTTCTTTCCCTACTCGAAGTCCAAATGCATTAATATGAAATGCAGCAGAAATACCGGAATCATAGGAAGTGGTGCTCCCTTGCCTATCCTGCCAAAGCACCAAGGCAGCTCCGGCCTGGATGCCAGAGTACATGGAAAAAATCCCTTTGTTTAGATAAATGAAATCAACCCTGGGAAGTACGGATATCACATAATAATTCCAGGATATCTCCTTCCCCGCCTTGGTTTTTATCACCGAGCTGACCGGGTTGACATTAAGGGAAACCCCCACGCTTAACCAACGGTTAATCAACCGGCTGTATTCGAGATCAGCCACTCCGTAAAAAGAACAGGTGTAATCGCTGATGGAATCCGACATGATCTTGATCCCTATCGCAGGCCAGATAGAATACAGGGAATTAACCATTTCAACGCCGGTGAGGATACCGTATCCCAACCTGACCTCGTTTTTTGCTTTCATGGTTTCTTGTGCCAAACAGGCACTGCCTGTAATTGTTATCACAACCAGGCAGGCTAAGAAAGTTTTGATTTTCATAGTGTATTTTTTTGATTCATCCAAAGATAAAAATTTGACAGAAATTAATACAGTTTTTTACAACTTCAATGAAATCATAAATTGATCTGAGGGTCGCATTTTATCCATATAGGCCCTGGCATAACCCAGGGAAAGAGTGGATTTAAGCAGGGAAAACAACACGAGTTCAATATCCACCTGGGCCCCGGTAGAAAAAAGGTTACGATTGACCTGATCATTCCAGAAATTCGTGAATAAACCCTGCCCGAAGACCGAAAAGCGCATATAGGTCGAGTAAAAGCCAAGAAAACCAAGGTTCCGGAATCGGATGGGCTGAAAATTGACTTCTGTGCTCAGCTTACCATAATTCAAAGCAGAAGCCTGGTCAATTTTAATTCCCGGGAAACTCGACATTTCCCGGTATTGCTGCGACGACCGATATTCGAGGTAATTGTTCCCGAAACCTCCGAAATAAAAATAGCTATTGGTCTTATCAGATTCCCCGAAGGACTGCCCCAGGGAAGTCCTGAACCATAGCGATGAATTCCTTAAAGGCAGCAGAAAACCAAAATCGAAATTATTGATCAATTGCGGATAGAATGTGTTTTTCGCAAAACTTGTATATGCAAAAACATTCCAATCATATCCCTGTTCGGGTTCTATTGCCCCCAGGGACTTCCTGAGGTAACTTTTATGAAAATTGATGGTGCCGACATACAGGTTACGGTAATCAGAAGCTACATTTTGGTAGAAAGGTAGAGTTTCCAGATCGCCATAGGCAGTGACTTTAACGTACAGGTCTGTTTTCCTTGGAGAAAGATGGTTGAATAATTTATAATATTTCACCGAAAAGGAATAGCCGGCCCGGCTGAACTTAGTCGGACCAAAAAGATCATAGAAGTCGGCATAATTATAATTTGCCACAAAGGTCCAGTTCCACAAATTATATTCGGCCGACAGGTGAATGGTTTGCTTCAGTGGCAGGGTCGGTTGTGGAGAAAACGACATCTTTAATACCAGAGAGTTTAGTCCCATGGGATCCATAAAATTCAAACGGTAACCCGCCGACATATATACTTTGTATCCCTGGATGATGGGATAAGCGCTGGCAAACTTCAACTCCTTGATCGGAACATATTTTTTTTCCGTCACCTTTAGAGAATCCAGGTTGATCTTAGAAGGTGGCTGAAGCATCCATGATTCAACTTCCGGATACTTCTCGTAAATTTTCTGTCCTAAAAATTCAATCGCGTTAACATCCGCCAGGGTATCAATTTTCATTATTCCCGGTAGCATTCCATTTTTGTTATATTCCAGTACGAGCATGGAATCCCGTGAAATGGGCAAGGGTCTGAAAAATCCGCTGCTGGCATTGGTCAGTATTTCCGGCCTGCAGGTTTCCAGCGGAATTCTAAAGACATTTGAAACCCCGGTATAATAGGTGGTCCCGTAAAGATATTTGCCGTCAGGGGAAAACACGAAATTGGAAGCCGGATTGTCCTCAAATTCATAAATCTCCCTGTATTCGTCTTTTCCGGCCAACAAATCCGGAATACGGAACAATATCAGTTTCTGTCTGCCCTGGATGTCGGAAAGCGTCCCCGATAACCAACTGCCATCGGGAGAAATATCGAGATCCGAGAAATCCTTACCAAAGGGCAGGGTGTAAAGTTCCGTCCATTTTTTATACGGCGGGAGGATACGGACCAGGGTTGAGCGACCGCTCATATTCTGAACGGCATACAGGGCATGGTCATTGCGGTTGAATACGAGGTTCCCGGCCCGGTCATACTGGATCAGGTTCCTGGTCTTCCCTGTTTTGATATCGATCGACTGCAATCCGCGCCAGTCATTGTTATGGGTTGATGCGAAAAGGGTTTTGGAGGAATCATCATACGCCAGGCTGGTTACGTAATACAGGCTGGGACTTGGGACTGGGGCAATTTTTTCCATTGCACCCGTTCGGATATCAATACTCGCAATGTAGGCTAATTTTCCCGGGTAATTGACCGCCATATATATTTTTCCGGCATCTTTATCATAGTGGAATCGGGAAGCCGATCCCAGCGGTTTTTCCATGATTTTCCTGTACTTGCTTTCCGGCAATTGCCTGATCTTTTCCATATTGCCTTGCTGGAATTCATGTTCCCAGCTGATCCACCGCCTCCATTCCTGTTGTATCGGTATCCCGTAAACATTTTTAAACTGTCTGGCATAGAATCTCCTGCTGGTATCGGTACGGGCATAAAAATCCCTGAGTTTATCAAGTCCATAATGATAAGCGAGATAACTGACAAATCTTGTCCCGTAGAGATAGGAATTTACACCGACCTGAAAGTCGATGGTAGTGCCTTCCGTCTCTAGTCCGATCACGTTATAGAAGAAACTGCTGTCGCGTACCATGGTTCTGAAAACCATTTCATCGTATCCGCCCATAACGCGTCCGATTCCTCCACTCATCCATGTTTCCATGAACACGGCAATCCCTTCGTGATACCAACGGGGGGAATACCATCTTGGTGTGGTAAAATAGCTGTATATCAGCGACAAAGGATCCCGGTTATCGGGCATGACTTTTCCTCCGAAGATTTTCCTGATAATACGGTCTGTTTTTGAGGCTTTGTCGCACATCACCTGATGCGTGAGTTCATGGCTCATCAACCATTGCATACGCTCATTGGAAGGGACCACCGCATAGGTATAATCAAATGGGGAAACACCGATATTGAGAAAATTATATGGGATCACCATGGTGCCGCCATTTCCCACATCTGAAAAATCGTTAAACAGGATATTGGTTTCCCCGGAAGGCTGATAATCCCAGAAGTCCTTATGGAACATCAGGGCATTCTCAAAAGATCTTACGGTATGGGGAACCAGGTAAGAGGTGTTTTTATCCAGAAAAACCAACCTGACATTGCTGGTCTCGAATTTCTGGATCCTGATCCCGGTCTGTGCCATAAACTGAGTGGGATAAGCACAGAAGATCAGAAACAGGAAAGATAGAAAGAAGTTCAAAAAAATAGGGCAGAACTTATTCATCAGGTTAACCTTAAGAATCATTCTGCCAAATTTATCATAAAAGACGTATCGTAATACCGCGGGAATCTTTTTATTTTACTTAATAATACCCAATCCCATATTGTTTAATTGCTGCGTCATTCCGATGAAGTTAGACCCAAAGGAGAATGAACCTATGTTACCCTGGGCATTGATGAAACTATTCAGTTGCGCGGAACTCAACGCAGATCCCAGCAACTGGGATTGATAGGCGTTCTTCAGATCATAGCTCGAAGCCACCAGGTTCAGACCCTGATTTGAATAATAAGCAACAGCACCCAGATCTTTTGAACCCAGCACAATGGAGTTTAATTGAGCTGCAGAAAGAGAACCCTTAAGTGAGCTGATATTGCTAAAAATAAAATTCAGGGATGCTTTATCATAAATTATTACACCTTGCAGTTTGGATCCAAGTTCATTTTTCTTCAGGTTTGATGACTCGAGTTGTTGGGACCGTAATACATTTCCAAGCTGCTGAGCTGAGCCCACAGTTAAATTGCTATTGACTAAATTCAGGGATTGAACTGCCTCTTGCATTAAATTTTTACTGAGGCTCTGGGTACTTTTTAGTGACGATCCTATTTGTTCCTGAGCAATGCCGATTTTCCCGAGCTGACCTTCCTGTGATGAAAGAGCATAGGAAAGCAGGTTTGAACAAAGCGGTTTATCCTGTAGCATGCCTGACAATTGTATCCCTTTGATCAGAAGCTGGTCGCGGATAGACTTCAGTTGAGCCAGTTCAATCTTTCGATCTTTGATCGCCCTGTTCGTGATCATGAAATCATCCATATTCCGAAGGGCTACTTCAAGGATAGAATCTTTTTCATTCAGATCCTTTACATAATTTCCGAAATCGCGGATGTTTTTCTCTACATCAGCCGACTGGTCCGACTGGTCTTTCAGATAAAAGCCGGTAAGCATGCTGATGGTCCTGGACAATGTGGTATTATTGTTTTTAATGAAATCCGAGTAATCCTGCAGTATCCTGATTTTTTCACAGCCATTCTGCTGGCTGCATATCCCATGGTGCTGAAAAGCGGAAACACAGGAGTCAATTTTATTGCTGAGATCGTCGGTAAAGAGTGAGAAATAGATCAATCCCTGGATCATACTCCTTAATTGTCCTGTATCAGCCGTGAATTCACTTCTCAGCTGGATGTCCTTTTCGGTCATCTGCGCTTTATGATACTTGTCTGCTTTCCCGATGGTGCCTGAAGTCAAGCCCTTAAACGCCGGAGGATAGAACACGGAAATGGCGAAGATGATAACCACGATGGCCAGTACGATGGCAATGATGATTTTGGTTTGTTTTTTCATGGCTCGTTGAATTTTATTTATTCCTTATTAACGGCAACTGAATTCTGAAAAATGGGAATATCATTCTGATATAACCTGAAATCGATATTATTCTGAAGGTTGTTTTTATTGTAAAGCTGAATGATAAATTTATTATCCCCTACATTATTGATCTGAATGAAATTGGTTGAAGCCATTGAGGTAGTTTGGTCGTTGACATTAATATTCTGCATATTCAGCACTTCAAAATTGTTGAAATCAAATTGCAGGGTTGCCCTCACCGGATACAAAGAAGATAAGTCCAGATGGATTTCCACGATTCTGGTGGAATATCTGACGGCACAAATGGCTTTTGTAAGCGGAGTATCATAGATCAGGTTATCGGCCATTTTCATATTATCGTAGGAGCGTGTGTCATAGAGTGTTCCTTTCATTTCAGTAGTCTTATCTTCAACCCCTGTAAAGGATATTTTCAAAATACTGAAGATCAGAAATCCCACGAAAACACCAAGGACAAATGCAAAACCCATTTTCCAGCCAGGTTTATGCCAGATTTTCTGTCTGACCAGTAACTCCGGTTTTTTCTTTTCTGTTTGATATTTTTCCATATTGATCTTACTTAAAATTTCCTGTTTCAGATCCACCCCGATCTGGAAATCCTTTTCCATTTCAAACTGATGCTCGACCTGTTGCCAGTCGCTGTTCATTTTCTGATTTTCGATGGAAGGCTTATTTTTCATCTTCAAAAAAATCTTTTTCTATTAACGCCTCTCTCAGTTGTTCCCTTGCAGTGTAAAGCCTTGCTTTCACTTTTTTTTCGGATAACTCCAGCACTTCTGAGATTTCCTCGTACGACAGTCCAAAAAAATACTTTAACAGGATAAGCAGTCGAAAATCTGCCCGGAGTTGCCGCAGGGAAAGCTGAAGTTTTTTACTTTTCTCTGTGCTCAGCCTGCCGTTAGCCTTGTCTTCTGCCGTCATTTCTGCCAGATTTAAAACCTCAAATCTTCGTTTTGACTTCAGATGATTGATGGCCTGGTTGCATGCTATCCGGTAAATCCAGCTAAAAAAACGGTAGTTGAAATTAAAACTACCCATTTTTTCAAACGCTTTAATGAAGACATCCTGGGTCAAATCCTTGGCTGTTTCTTCATCGTGCACCATCCTGAACAATATGTTAAAGATCGTTTTCTGATACCTGTCAATCAGTAATTCGAAGGATGAAATACTTCCGTGAATCACTTCATAAACAAGCTCATTGTCATCCTTTTCAACCATAAGTACAAGAAAATTTCAAAAAGTTGGGGAAAGTTATAAAATATTTAGGTCTCCTCCAATAAAGATATTTTCCAGAGATCTTTCCGGTTCATCCTCAGAACCGGGGAAATGGCCAGAAATCCTGCTTTTCCTATACTTTTTCTGAGGGCTTTCAGCTCCCGGAGTTTATCCTTCACCTCAGGATCAGGGACCATGGAAATATCATTTTCTTTCAGCATCATGAAGGTTTTTGCCTTGATGGATAATTCGATGTACAAACTAATGAAGCAATACATATCCAGCACCACATCCGCAGAAAAATGTTTTTTTATTGAAACCAGGAAAGCACCTGATCTGGTCTGGGAAAACTTCCCCTGACGGATCATCCTGAGCAGCTTTATTTCAGCATCAAATTCCATTTCCAGCCAGTTCCTGATGGCTTTTTCATTGAACTGAAAGATCAGGCTTATACTGATGGGGATCAGGATGACGATCAGAAGGGTCTGGATGAGGGGGGAAACCAGAAACTGGTTATAAATTCCATGGATGAGAATAGACAAAAAAGCCCCGCCAATGACAGCCTTCAAGGGATTCGAATGACGATTCAAAGCGCTCATGGTCATGATCCCGAAAATCGCTGTCGTGCCCCCGTGCATAAGGGCGGTGCCAAAACCACGGGTGATCCAAACCATCAGGTTGTTTTCCGAACCCGCAAAATGAAAAAGATAAAAAGCATTTTCGGCCAGGGAAAAGCCAGATCCTATGGCAAAGCCGTAAATGGCTCCGTCAATCATAAATCCGATTTTGTTTTTCCGGATCAGCACAATAAGTAACAACAACTTAAGGATTTCCTCAACAAAAGGGGCGATAAAACCAGAATAGCTTTCAAAAGGGATCCCTGTAACATTGATCAGCCATGTATTGACAAAAAAACAAGCCCCGGCGCTGAGCAAGCCCCAGGCAAGGCACAGCACAAGAATCATCTGATTGACCAGCTTCAGGCTGTCAAGATACAATAAAAGCAACAGGAATAGAAAAGCCGGGATCAGGCTGACGATGATCTTGATCAATGGCATGCGCAGTCTTTATTAAAAGCAGCGGCATATTTTTCATTGGCTTTCATTACCCTGAGCAGGTTACCTCCCCATATTTTGCGAATCTGATTTTTAGAATACCCTCGCTTCACCAGTTCCAGGGTAACATTGCCCATCTGGCTGGCATCCATACAATCTTCCAGGCCTCCTCCCCCATCGAAATCAGTGCCTATCCCCACATGGTTAATCCCGGCCACCCCGACAATATGATCAATGTGGTCAACCATATCCTGAACTGTAGCCAGTTTCTGAGGATATTTATCTTCCATCTCATTCCATTCACGGTTGGCATTTTTTGCTTCTTCCGGGCTTAGATCGCTATATCCATGATATTTTATTCTAAGGGCTTTACGTGCGGAATCACGCCGGGGATCAGGCTCCGATTTTTTCACATATTCGCTGAGGATGCACATCTGAATAACCCCACCGTTTTTGGCAAGGGCTTTGAGCATTTCATCATCCAGGTTACGGGGATTGTCGCACAGTGCTCTGGCACAGGAATGTGAAGCGATAACCGGCAGTCTGCTGACCGATAAAACATCATAAAAAGATTTATCGGAAGCATGGGAAACATCCACCATGATCCCCAAGCGGTTCATTTCAGCTACCACTTCTTTCCCAAAAGAGCTGATCCCGTTGAAGCATACCGTATCATTTGAGGAGTCACAAATATCATTGTTACGGGTATGGCAAAGGGTTATATAGCGGGCTCCCTTCAGAAAATAAGTAGAGATCAGGGAAAGGTCTCTGCCGATAACGTATCCGTTTTCTATCCCGATAAACACAGCGATCTTTCCTTCTTTTTCCACTTTTTTCCCCTCTCTGGCAGTCAACGCTAAACAGGCGACCTCAGGGTAACGTTTCAGAACGGCATGAATACTGTCGAATTCCAGCATTGCCCTTGACTTTGCCTTTTCATATCCTTCCGGGGTTCCCGATCCCTGGGAAACGAAAACCGAGAAAAATGCGGCATCCAATCCACCTTCTTTCATCCTTACAAAATCAACCCTTGAATGTGTCGTGCGAGGATCATGCCGCTGATTCATATTAAAACCCTCGTGTAACATCTGGGAGGGCGTATCCGTATGCGAATCCAGGGTCATCACCTCCCGATGAATCCTGGCCGCTTTTCTTTCTAATTTTCCCGGAGGGTTCCCGGCAAACATATTAATTGAAAAAAAGTAAACAATAGTTAAAAAAATAAAAACTTGTCTCATTCTTTTTCTTTTCATCGAAAATCGGAAATTCAAAATCGTAATTATTTCAATTGTCTTAGGTATAATTGTATAGCGTTTTCTATCCCCAGGTACAAGGCATCACAAATGAGTGCATGACCGATTGAAACTTCCAACAGATCGGGCACCTTTTGACTAAAAAAATGCAGGTTTTCAAGATTCAGATCATGACCTGCATTCAATCCCAATCCGACTTCTTTAGCCCAGTGTCCGGCTTTGATAAAAGGGTTCACCGCTTTTTCTCGGTCAGTTGGAAATTCCCGGGCATAGGATTCCGTATAGAGTTCAATCCTGTCTGTCTCCGTTTTTGAAGCATGCCGAATCATAGCCTCATCAGGATCAACAAATATCGAAGTCCGAATCCCCCCTCGCCGAAATTCCAGAATGATTTCTTTTAGAAAAGCCTCGTGCTTTACAGTATTCCATCCCGCATTGGAAGTCAGGGCATCAGGGGGATCAGGGACAAGGGTAACCTGGGCAGGTCTGACTTTCAATACCAGATCAATAAATGGAGTGGAGGGGTAGCCTTCTATGTTAAATTCAGTAGAAAGCAGGGGTTTTAACTCAATCACGTCACGGTAACGGATATGTCGTTCATCCGGTCGCGGGTGAACGGTAATTCCCTGGGAGCCAAACCTCTCGCAATCCAATGCCATACGCGTCAGATCTGGAAGGTTTCCACCGCGGGCATTGCGAAGGGTGGCAATTTTATTGATATTCACACTCAGTTTCGTCATCACAGCCATGTTTCATGCAAAACTACAATAAAAGTCTATGATTCTTTTTACTTTTCTGATAGGTTTTTAATAAGTTTGTTTATCTTTATTGTGGTTGTTTGCAATTGTATCATGAGGATATTAATACAAAGGGTTAAACGAGCTTCCGTGGACATTGATCAGAAAACTTTGGCCAGGATCAGCCGGGGATTATTGATATTTCTCGGAATTGAAGAATCCGACGGGCAAGCGGATATTGACTGGCTATGCAATAAAATTTGCAAACTCAGAATTTTCAATGATCAGGCAGGTGTTATGAATTTATCGGTGATGGATGTTGACGGGGAAATGCTGGTGATCAGCCAGTTTACTTTGCATGCCAGCACCAAGAAAGGCAACCGGCCTTCCTATATCCGTGCTGCCAAACCAGAAACTGCCTTTCCTTTGTATGAGGGGTTCATTCAGCGGCTTGAACAGGAAACCGGGAGAAAGATACGGACCGGAAAGTTTGGCGCCATGATGAATATTTCGCTAATCAATGATGGGCCGGTGACCCTTATTATGGATTCAAAAAGCAGGGAATAATGAAGATCAGAACGAAAATATTATACAGTCTGATTGCCATTGCCCTGATCATCGTGATTGCCTATCTTGTCTTTTTGGCCATCAAAGCTAACCGGGATGATTTACTATTTCAATCCTATCAGGAGCAACAAGATCATTCCGTCAGCGCTGCCCTTTTGTTTCATGAAAAAAATCTTCTCAACCTGGCAAGGGATTATTCTCTATGGGATGAGATGACTGTGTTTCTGAAAACCGGCGACAGTCGGTGGAGCGAAAGCAACCTGAGCAATGTACCCGGGATTCACCACCTTCACGGGTTATGGGTGATCAATACTCAACTGCAGTTTCTTTTTACCAGCCAGGACGAATTCATCCGTCTTGAAAATCTGGGGCTGACACAACCGGAATTCTATCATTTCCTGACCAAGCATAAAACATGTCATTTTTTTGCCCTTCAGGATTCAGTGATTTTCGAATTTGCTGCCGGAACCGTCCATCCCACCAAGGATCTGTCAAAACAAGAAGATCCGGCAGGATATCTTCTGCTTTGTCACCAGGTGGACTCCTTGTATATTCAGGAATTGCAAAACCTGACAGGTTGTAAAATCAGTTTGACTTGGGATCGCAATATCCAAATCCCTGCCCCCCATGATGATTCCGAAATCATTTCCGGAGTATCATTGTTAACCTGGGACAATCGTTTTATCGGTTGTTTGAAATTCACTCATCACCAAACCCTGTTACAATCATACCTTAAAATAACCAGTCTGACAACCACCTCTTATTTATCCCTTTCCCTACTGATACTCGCCATTATGGGCACAGCGCTTTTTTTCTGGATCAGCAAACCCCTTAAAAAACTAGCAGAAAGCCTTGCCCTGGAGAGTTCCGTTCCCATCAAACCACTTTTGGCTAAAAGAGACGAACTTGGTGAGATTGCCACCATGGTTGACAGATTTTTCTCCCAGAAAAAAGAACTGGCAGAGATCATCCATGAAAAAAATGAAGCCCTTTCTTCACTTTCAGAAGCAGAAGGCAAGAACCGGGCCATATTGGATGCAATTCCTGATTTATTGCTAAAAATAAATCTATTTGGGGTCATTACTGATTTTCATATTGGTCAAAGGGAACATCTGCCTTTTCCTGAAGATGCCTTAATGGGAAAAAACCTTGAGGAAATTTTTCCGGCAGAGATAAAACCCCTGATCAAGGAGTCGATGAGAGAAATAAACCAGACCAGAAAGCCTCAGAAGCTGGCTTTTCAGATGCCCGTTATACAAGACAAAGTCAGGTTTTATGAGGCCGGAATCACCACTACTGCTTTTGGTGATTTTCTGGTGGTCATTCGAAACATAACGCTCCAAAAGGAAGCGGAGACGGCGCTGCATCACATGCTTGAAAAAGAGGCCGAATTAAATGCCTTGAAGACCCAGTTCATCACCACGGTTTCACATGAATTTCGTACACCTTTGTCTGCCATTTCAAATAACATTCAACTGCTTCGACTTTATGGTGAGAAATGGACTGAAGAGAAGAAATCTGAAACCTTCCTTCACATTCAAAAAGCCATTCAGGAATTGATCACCCTGCTCAATGGTCTGTCGGCTATTGCCAAAGATCAAAGCGGGAGATTAAAGATTAACCCCACGCATTTTAATCTTCCGGATTTCTGCCGGGAATTGGTCAGGGATGTTACAGTGCAGATTGAATCAGGAGAGAGAATACAGATGGATTTGCAAACCAAGCACAGCGAGGTTTGTATGGATAAGGACCTGCTACGTCATATTTTTATCAATCTGTTGTCGAATGCACTAAAATTCTCCCCATCAGGGGAAACCGTTTTATTCAGGGTTTCAGATACAGATGATAACCATCTGCAATTCACTATCGAAGATCAGGGGATTGGTATTCCCAAAGAAGAATCAGAAATGATCTTTGAACCCTTCTACCGGGGACAGAAAGTGATCAACTTTCCGGGTAGCGGACTGGGGTTATCCATCGTGAAAAGATGTACCGATCTTCACCATGGAAGCCTGCATATAAATAGCGAGTTGAACCATGGAACCAAGGTAAGTGTTATACTTCCAAACTTGATCATTCAAACTCATGAACATGAAAAAAATACTGATCATTGAAGATGATAAGATCCTGATGGAAACAGCCACAGAGTTTCTCAGAGAAGAAGGTTTTGAAGTCTATAATGCCCCAGAAGGAACCGAAGGAATTAAGATGGCGAGTACCTTGCTGCCGGATGTCATTCTCTGCGACATCTATATGCCGGGAATAGACGGGTACCAGGTATTTTTAAAACTTCAGTCGGATTACGAAACTTGCCGTATTCCATTTATTTTTATGACAGCCAAAGCAGAAAAAGAGGACATCCGTTATGGTATGCTGCTCGGAGCGGATGATTATATCACCAAACCCCTCGATTTTCTTGAACTGAAGAAGAGCATTCAAACCCGGATAGAAAAATTCGAAAAAACCATCAAAAAAAGCGAAGCCAAATACCACGCTTTGTTTCAACTGGCCAGCGATGCAATTTTAATCATCAAGCCCGGAACCGCGGAAATCAGAAATGCCAATTTCGCCGGTCTTGAATTATTGGGTTATTCACGCGAAGAAATAAGCAGTTTGACATATGATAAGATTGCCTCTGACGAACTTTTCGATATTATCTCAAAAAATATAAAAAGAAATGACAGCATCATGATGCAGCAAACATCATGGATGAACAAGGATGGTTTACCTATTCCGGTTCAGGTCAATGCTACCCGAGTCACCGTCGGGGAAGAGGAGTTCTTTTTGTTGATAGCCAGAAATATTACGGATATCATCAACAAAGAGAAAGCATTACAAGCCAGTGAAGAAAGGTACCGTTCCCTGGTTGAAAATACCGGGGAAGGACTTGGGGTTGTGGATGAAAATGAAAACTTTACTTATATCAATCCTGCCGCTTGTGAAATTTTCGGTCTGCCTGAAAAGGACATGGTTGGTGCAAATCTCAATATGTTCCTGGACGACGACACTTTTCAAAAGATCAGGCATCAGACGCAAATCAGGAAACAAGGGGAGAAGGGAATGTACGAGATCGAAGTACATCGACCGGATGGCAGTAGCAGGTGGATACTTATCACGGCTACCCCACAAATGGATGTGAAGGGGAATTTTATCGGTACTTCGGGTATTTTTCGCGACATCACGCTGAGAAAAATGGCGGAAAAAAAACTTGAGGAAAGTGAAAAAAGACTGAGTGCAATTGTAGAGCTTACCAGCGATTGGATTTGGGAAATTGATGCATCATGGCAATATACCTATGTCAGTCCGAAAGTCACCTATAACCTTGGTTACCGCCCCGAAGAGATGATCGGAAAAACACCCTTCGATTTTATGCTCCCTGAAGATATTCCTGCCACAAAAGAATATCTGCGTTCTTTCGTTCATAAGCTTCAGCCGCTCAATGCCATCGAAAACAGGGCCCGACATAAAGACGGCCGGGTAATTTACCTGGAAACATCCGGCATTCCCATTCTTGATGAAAAAGAACAGTATCAGGGTTACAGGGGAGCCGATCGCGATATTACCCTGCGCAAACTGTATGAAAAAGAACTGATCGTTTCAAAGGAAAAAGCAGAAGAATCGGATCGGTTAAAATCATCCATCCTGGCAAACATGAGCCATGAACTCAGAACTCCCCTGAATGGCATACTGGGGTTCGCGGAGATCATGAAAGAAGAATTAAAAGATACAGAATATGAAGCCATGGCTGAAAACATCCATGGGTCAGGAAAACGCCTCATGGCAACCCTGAATTCCATCATCACCCTCTCTCAGCTCGAAGCCGGAAAAGTGACCCTTTCCATGAAAGAAGTAACGCTTGGAGAAACCATTAATTCCGTAATAAATTCCATGGAACCTCTGGCCTTGGATAAAAAGATCAAAATACAATACTCCGGTCCTTGTCCTGACAAAATTATTACCGATGATCATCTGCTGAAGCAACTGATGAGACAAATCATCGACAATGCCATTAAATTTACCGATTACGGAGGAATCACCGTGGAGTACGCCAACATTCATGAATCTGGAGAAAACTGGGCGGTCATAAAAATTTCGGATACCGGTATCGGGATAGAAAAAAATTATTTCGACCTCATTTTTCAGGAATTTCGTCAGGTCAGCGAGGGATTCGGCCGGCGTTATCAAGGTAGCGGCATCGGCCTTACCATCTGTAAAAAAGTCATTGATTTGCTCGGAGGAAAAATTACCCTTGAAAGCACACCTGGAAAAGGATCCTCATTTTATATTTGGTTGCCTGTTAAGAGAAGTGAAGATGCTCAACCTAGCAATTCTGAACAAAAAAACTTAAAACCTCTTACCTTACCAAAAAGAAAAATAATAAAAGAGAACTTGCCACTAATCCTCCTTGTGGAAGACAATCTTGTCAACAGAGATCTTATGGAGTACTTTCTGAAAAAAAGTTACATGGTTGATCATGCCATGGATGGGGAATCCGCATTAAAGATGGTGAAAAGCAAACATTATCTGGCCCTGCTGATGGATATCAACCTAGGTTTTGGAATGACCGGCATTGAGGCTACACGGGAAATCAGAAAAATTCCAGGATATGAAAAGACTCCCATCATTGCCGTGACCGGGTATGCCATGGAAGAAGACCGCGAAAAACTGCTCGCATCCGGCTGTACACATTATCTTTCCAAACCCTTTGACCAGGCGGATCTCCTGGATTTAATGGCCAATGCCCTGAAAGGAAGTACCGGGAGAGGTGATTTAACAGATTTTTAACAAACTTTTTCATTACCTGAACAAGAAATCTTACCTTTGTTGCGTTATAAACAAAACTTAAAACCTAAATCCATGAAAAAGATAGCACTGATATTTTCAAGTATCATTTTATTGGCTGGCCTGACTTTTGCCCAAACACCGCAAACCCAGGATAAATCGACAAAGCCTGTTACAAAAACCGAATGTAAGGGTAAAGAAACAAAAGCCGGATGCGATAAAAAAGACATGAAGCATTGTTCACATTCGAAAGATGCCAAAGGCTGTTGTGCAAAAACAGTTAAAAAAGATAATGCTGCCGTGGCTCCTGAAAAAAAATAAGGATTTTTTTTTGAATGAAAGGCAACCTCAGGGTTGCCTTTTTTTTATCCCCTTATCTGGATAATTTCCCAGGCAAACGAAAAACCACAGGCATTTTAACCATTACCCTCACCGGTTTCCCGCTACGTTTTCCCGGATCCCAGCGGGGCATGCTCCGGGCAACACGCAGGGCTTCCTCATCGCAACCTCCTCCGATTCCCTTAGCAATCTCTATATTGGACATGTTTCCATCCGCCTCAATGATGAAGATAACAATGACCACTCCCTGTATCATCTTTTTTTGGGCAGCTTCCGGATAGTGGATATTCTTTCTTAAAAAATACAAGCGGGCTTCATCTCCACCGGGAAAGCGTGGATAGACATCGATTACGGTAGCCAAACCGGTATCATCCCCGGTTCCCGGACCGAATCCGCTGCTTCCTGGACCTGTCGGCAAGGTATCACTCTTGGCAACTTCGTCCAGGGGAACATCCGGAGAATTCTTCTGTTCTATGGGTATTTGTTTTTCCGGAGAAAGTGAATCGCTTACCACCGGGGCCAGGGTGACTTCCCTGACAGGTACTGAAAGCGCCTGGGCCAGCCGGTTAAGATCTTCATCAGGAAGATTCATCATGTTAAAATAAGGCACCTCATAGATCAGATCATTGTCCTGAAGCGGGATGGGATCAAAGTAATAAACCGCAAGGGGGGTCAGGAAAACAACGGTAGCGAACAGAACTGATATAAATAAAGCCAAACAAAGATTTCGGGGATATTTTTTTCTCAGAAAATAAGCCCCATAGGATTTATTTCTTCCATTGAAAGCCAGATCATTGAGACTAGGAACATGCTCCCTTTTCATGGTTCCAGGTAGTTTTTCAGGTTTTCTATTTCCCTTCTCAGCTTTTTTGTGGGCCTTCCCTGACCACGCGGACGGTATTCGAAATTCATTTGTTTCATCATTTTGAATTTTTCGAATTCCTCAACAGGAGTAAGGTCGATCATAAATTCAGGAAGCAGTTTCGCCGACACCCTGCTCCCGGTGAGGGCTAATACTTTCAGAATCCGGTTCACAGGAGGAAGAAATACAGAAATTTCTTCTCCGGGTTTCACTTCCCTTGAAGCCTTTACCGCATTCCCAAGAATTTTCACTTTTCCTGACTTACAAGCTTCTGTAGCCTGGGTACGTGTTTTATATACCCTAATCGCCCATAACCATTTATCGATCCTGACTCTTTGTTGCATGTTTATTTCTGGCGGAAATAAATTTCCATAGGTGCCCCGCTAAAGTTAAATTTTTCTCTCAGTTTGTTTTCCAGAAAACGCTTATATGGGTCTTTTACGTATTGAGGATGGTTACAAAAAAACACAAAGCAGGGAAAAACGGTTTGCAGCTGGGTGATGTATTTAATCTTAATATATTTCCCCCTGCTTGATGGCGGAGGGGTTGCTTCGATTACGGGAAGTATCATTTCATTAAGCTCAGAAGTGGGAATACGCCTTGACCTGTTTTTGTATACTTCAATGGCCATCTCCATCGCTTTAAAAATTCTTTGTTTGTTCAAGACCGAGACAAAAAGAATCGGAACATCCCTGAAGGGAGCGATCTGGGAAATGATTTCCTCCTCAAATTCCTTATGGGTGTTAGTTTGTTTTTCGATCAAATCCCACTTATTGACAAGGATGACCACTCCTTTATGATTTTTCTCAACCAGAGAGAAAATATTCAGATCCTGTGATTCAAATCCCCTTTCGGCATCCACCATCAGCACACATACGTCACTTGATTCTATGGCACGGATGGCACGCATCACTGAATAAAATTCAATATCTTCTTTCACTTTGGCTTTTTTCCTGATCCCAGCGGTATCCACCAGGATAAAATCCATGCCGAAGTACTGATAATGAGAATTTATGGAATCGCGTGTTGTCCCCGGGATTTCCGTGACTATGGTCCGATCTTTCCCCAGCAGTACATTAACCAGGGAAGACTTTCCCGCATTCGGTCTTCCAATGATGGCAATCCTTGGTAAATCATTCAGGATTACCGGCTCAGTTTCTGAAATTTCCACAGGGGAAAAGTCTATCACCAAGGCATCCAGCAACTCTCCCGTTCCGCTTCCGGTCATGGCTGAAATTCCATATATTTCACCCAATCCCAGGCGGTGAAATTCATGAATGTCTTCCGTTTGCTTATTACTGTCAAGTTTATTGGCTACCAAAAAAACCTTTTTTTTCGATCTCCTCAGCAATTTCGCCACATCTTCATCCATGGTCGTTATGCCTTCCCGGATATCCACCAGAAAAAGGATCACATCGGATTCTTCAATGGCCAGGTTGACCTGTTTTTTGATCTCCGTTTCAAAAATATCCCCTGAATTATCTACATATCCGCCGGTATCAATAACCGAAAATTCTTTCCCGTTCCAATCGGATTTTCCGTAATGCCGGTCACGGGTAACTCCGCTTTCCGGATCGACAATGGCATCACGTTTGCCGCAAAGGCGGTTGAATAATGTTGATTTTCCGACATTCGGCCGGCCAACAATGGCTACGATATATGACATGATGATAATTTGAAAATTTAAAGGTCTGAAGATTTGAAAATGTACTTTGTTACTTATCTATTGAATATCCGAACCTTTTTAGCGCACGTAAGTCCTCTCTCCAATCCTTGGCCACTTTGATATGAAGCTCCAGGAAAACATGTTTCGCCAGAAATATTTCAATGTCTTTGCGGGCATCCATACCCAGTTTCTTGATGGCAGAACCCTGATGTCCGAGTAAAATGCCTTTCTGTGATTCCCTGGCCACATAAATGGTTGCCGCGATACGCGTCAGTGAAGGTTCTTCCTTGAATTCAGTGATGGCAATTTCCGTGCAATAAGGAACTTCCTGAGAGAAATTCAAAAGAATTTTTTCGCGGATGATCTCACTGATAAAAAAACGCTCAGAGCGATCCGTCAGCTCATCTTTGGAAAAATAAGCGGGTGACTCAGGCAAGTGAAACAATATGGCTTTCATTACCTGATCAATATTCATTCCATGCAGGGCTGAAACCGGGAAGACTTCCGATTGTGGAAGCAGGGTTTTCCATTTTATCACTTCTGATTCCAGGATCTCCATATTGCCCAGGTCAACTTTATTAATGACCACGAGCACTGGTTTTTGAATTTCTTTGATTTTTTTCAGGATCTCTTCATGCTCAAAGTTCTGTTTGATTTCAGTAACCAGCAAAATAATGTCCGCGTCATCCAGGGAAGAAAACACTGCCGACATCATAGCCTGGTGAAGTTTATAATGGGGTTTGATGATTCCCGGAGTGTCAGAATAGATCACCTGGAAATCTTCTCCATTGACAATCCCCATGATGCGGTGGCGGGTAGTCTGGGCTTTATGGGTAATGATCGAAAGTTTTTCTCCCACCAGGGCATTCATCATGGTTGATTTTCCCACATTGGGATAACCGATTATTGCGACAAAACCTGATTTATGTGACATGATGTTGTATTAAGCTATAAACGAACAGATGGGAAGCGTTCTGAAAACAAAGCTGTTCCGCGGCAAAGGTAGGTAAAAAAAACGGGTTGTCAGCAGAGCACCATTAAGCCTATGAGATGAATGAATTTCAGAAAACTACTCCGGGTGTTTTGTCCGGATCAGGTAAATATGAAGGCTTACCGCCAGGGTGATCCCACTGACAAAAATTTTCAGCCAGAGATAAGGAATAAAGAAGATTAGTGAGACAAGAGTGGAGGCCCACAGAAACCCCATGGAAAGAATTTTCACCCTGAGCGGAATACCTTTCCCGGCTTTGTAATCCCTTAAATAATGCCCAAAATAAGGATTGTTCATGATCATGTTATAGAAGCGAGCAGAGCTACGGTAGAAACAAGCTGCTGCTGCGACAAGGAAAGGAGTTGTCGGCAGCAAAGGAAGGATGGCTCCAAGAATTGCCAGGAAGGTAAAAAAGAAACCACATGCGATTAAAACATTCCGGATTATTTTGTTTTTAGCCACTCTCGGGGCTTTGTCGTCTTGCTGTTTCAAGAAAAATTCTGTTTGAGTTTGGATAAAAAGAATATAACTGCTATCTTTGCCGTTGGAACGCAGATTACAAAGATACATAAAAACATACTGCGGGGTGGAGCAGAGGTAGCTCGTTGGGCTCATAACCCAAAGGTCATAGGTTCGAATCCTGTCCCCGCTACTCAGAAAGTCAGCATTTAGCTGACTTTTTTATTTAGGCAGGGTATACCTCCTTTTTTTGCTTCATCCGCCATGATTCATCCAGCGCTTCACCCAGGTAACGGAACTGATCGATTGAATTGTACAGTTGAACGGCAATCCTTATCAACTGTTGAATCGGGATTCCCCAATGCCATACCGGAATTTCAATATGATACTGATGGTAAAGATAATCCTGGAAGAAAGTCATGCTTTTATAATCTGGCCTGTCATGCAGGTCATTCATTGGAAGCTCAAGGGTTGCCATCGAAGCAATCATGGAGTCGGAACATGGAATGGCAAGCTGAAGTTTTTCACAAAGAAAGCTACGCGCTTCAATACAGAGTTGATGATTTCGTTGCATCAGTTCATCCCATCCTCCCGGCAGTATTGAACCCAGGTAATCAATGGTATCCCCAACACAAAGTGCAGGGGTGGGATCATAGGTTCCCGGCCAGTAGAATCTTTCAGTAAAAGGTTGGGCATTATATCCGGCATGACTGACGACAAGGGGAAAAATTTCTTTCTGCTTATCCTTCCTGACATGCAAAATCGCTGAACTTTTAGGGGCACAAAGCCATTTATGACAATTGGCTGTATAATAGGCTGCCTTGGTCTTTTCCAAATTGAGGGGGATACATCCCAGCGCATGGGCGCCATCGATCATAGTGTCAATTCCCCTGTTTTCCAGTTCTATGACAATTTTTTCCACCGGCTGTATGATAGCAGTAGCCGAAGTAATATGATCGATCAGGGCAATTCTAGTCTTAGGGGTTACTTTCCCAAGAACAGCTTCTATAATGATATCGGGAGAACTGATCGGGAATTCATAGCAAGCTTCCACGAGACGGGCGCCTGTCTGATCGCATATAAACTCGAGTAAACGCCGGCATGCAGGATAGATATGATTGGTGGTAAGCAATTCATCTCCGGGATTGAAACGGAGTGAACGAAATACCGTATTGACTGCTTCCGTAACATTGCCAACAAAGACCAGATCGTCAGCGGAGGCATTCACAAAACCTGCCACTTTTTGTCTTGACTGATTGAACATGGTTTCCAATTCTCTCATCATAAACCTTACCGGTTGACTTTCGAGCCTCTGACGGTAACCTTGTTGTTTTTCCAGAATGGCGACAGGGCAGGCTCCGAAAGAACCATGGTTTAAAAAAATCATCTCCGGATCAACCGACCAGATTTTTGAATATTCAGAAGGTAATGGAAAATTCATGGACATCGTTTTTAAATAGTGATTATTTTACATGAAGGATCAACCCTTTAAGGTATTCCCCTTCGGGATGAAATATACTGACGAGATGATCCGGCCCCTGGGAAAGCCGGTGAAGGATCCTGACTTCGCGGCCGGCTTCCAGTGCGGCGCTCATCACTGCCGACTGAAAATTTTCCCGGCTGATGGCCTGGGAACAGGAAAAAGAAAACAATATCCCACCTTTGTTTAAACGAATCAACGCATTTTTATTGATATGAACATAGGCATGCAAAGCGTTGTTGGTCACCTTATGGGTCTTGGCAAATGCAGGAGGATCGAGAATGATCATGTCATACCATTCACTGGTTTCTTTCAGATATTTTTTGGCATCTTCCACCATTGCATGATGATGACCGGGATTAAGCCCGTTAAGCGCCACATTTTCATTGGCCCAATCAATTGACTGACTGGAGCTGTCGATGGAATGTACCTGCGTGGCGCCACCTTTCAGCGCATAAACCGAAAATGCCCCTGAATAACAAAAACAGTTCAGCACTTTCCTGTTTCTTGCATAATACTGGGCAAACATTCGGTTTCCCCTCTGATCCAGAAAGAAACCTGTTTTTTGTCCACGCTCCCAATCGACATAGAAGCGATGGCCATTTTCAAGGATCTCACCCATTTTGGAAGTGCCATATAAGTACTGATCACGGATGTCGAAGGCCGGGTGAGGAGTTGTTTCTTTGCTTTTATCATAAACCGCTTTGAGCTGATTGCCGAATATTTTCTGAAGGGCCGCAACAAATACTGGTTTCAGTTTATGCATGCCCAGAGTGTGAGCTTGAATCACCGCCACACCATTGTACCAGTCAATAATAAGTCCGGGTAATCCATCCCCCTCAGAATTGACCAGGCGACAAGCATTGTTGGAAGGAGAGGTCAACAGGCCAAGATGAATCCTGAAATCATACGCGCTTGAAATTTTTTCAATCCAGAAATTCTCATTGATTTCTGTTTGTTGAAAACTGAATATCTTAACCGCAATGGAGCTTTCAGCATAATGCCCCAGGGCAAGGAACTCATGTTGATGAGAAAACAGCTCGACCGTATCACCTTCCTTTACATTTCCTTTTATCTGATGGATGGCTCCGGAAAAAATCCAAGGATGAAAACGCCTGACTGCCAATTCCTTACCCGGCTTCAGGATAATTTTGGGAAAGATGTTCATTTTTTTGTTTTTCTTAGTAAATTTGATGCAAATTAAAAAATCCAACCCAATGAAAAAGTATTTATTGCTTTTATTAATTCCGGTATTTTTTGCCTGTGGCCGTGAAGCCAAGAAAAAAGCCGAAGAATTACAGGCCAGGTCAGATAGTCTGATGAGCCAAACCCTCCAAAAAGATGAAGCCATCAACGAATTTATCCGCTCCATTAATGAAATCCAGGGGACCCTGGATACCATCAAAATGAAAGAAAACATCATCAACCTGAATACAGACCGTGGCGAAGAACTGAAACTTTCTGCCAAAGATCAGATCAAGAACGACATTCAATCCATTTATGGTCTGATGGCTAAGAATAAGGAAACCATCAATGCCCTGACCAAAAAGTTGAAAAATTCCAATATGAAAGTGGATGAACTTCAAAAAATGGTTGAAAGGCTTAATAAAGATCTTGCCCAGAAAACAGCCGATATTGAAGAGCTGAGGGAAAAACTTTCCAAGATCAACATTGCCTTTGAAAAAGCCAATTTGAAGATAGATACCCTTTCAAGGACGGTTAAATCCCAGGACAGGCAGTTATCAGATCAGGGGCAGACGATTGCGGAACAGGATGCCGCCCTGCATACAGCTTATTATGTTATCGGGACAGCCAAGGAATTAAAGAAAAGCGGAGTTATCAAGAGTGGTGAAGTACTGGCAGACTTCAACAAGGATCTCTTTACCCGGATAGACATCAGAAAAACCACTGAGATCTCTGTCCTGAGCAAGAAAGCCAAGATCCTTTCAAGCCATCCTTCCTCCTCCTATAAATACAATGGAGATAAAAAACTTATCCAATCGCTTCAGATTCTCGATTATAAATTATTCTGGAGCAACAGTAAATACCTGGTCATTGTGGTAAACTAAACCTGATATCATAACTTCAGGGGGCGGGATCAGTCCCGCCCTTTTTTTTATTTTTTTTGAAATAGCAAAACATGGGACTTCGGTTAATTATTATTCTGACTTTCATCCTGAGCAGTCAGGTGGTATTATCACAAAAAAACAGCCCGGATCTGTTTAAGATCGTTTTTTATAATGTCGAAAACCTCTTCGATACCCTTGACAATCCCCTGACTATGGATGAGGAATTTTTGCCTGATTCCAGGATAGCATGGAACAGTGAACGTTATTGGCATAAAATTCAGAATACTGCAAGGGTACTGATGGCTATCGACAGCGTGAATCTGCCGGGAATTATCGGACTGGCCGAGATCGAGAACAAGTCAGTACTTGAAGATTTAATCCTGACCACAGGATTAAAACATGGTAATTATGATATCATCATTGAAAACGGACAGGATCCCAGAGGAATCAATGTAGCGTTATTATTCAGAAAAAATATATTTCGTCAAATAGATCATCAGGCAATCCCCTCAGCGCTTTCATTTAAAACCCGAGATATCCTTTATGTCAGGTTGTTATGCACTTCAGGCGACACTTTCCATGTTTTTATCAACCACTGGAAATCAAGGCAAGGAGGTGCACAGGAAACAGAAATAATGCGTATTGAAAATGCCGAGACATTAAAACGTCAGACCGACTCTGTGCTTTCCGTATTTCCTCAAGCAAAATTAATCATAATGGGAGATTTCAATGATGAACCCGGAGATAAAAGCATTGCGGAAACCCTCGGAATCAAAAAACCCGGGGGAACAATTTCCTCTACCGGATTATATAACCTGCTCTATGACCATTACGAAAAAGGCGAAGGGACTTTATATTATAAAGACTGGGACGTGTTTGACCAGATCATTGTTTCCGGAAATTTACTACTGAAAAAGAAAGGGAAAAAGCCCTTCATCCTGCCAGTCGATGCACATATTTTTAAACCTGACTGGCTGCTTTACAGGAATAAAAACGGAGAACTTGTCCCGAACCGGACAGCGGGTTCAAAAGAATATTTCGGGGGCTTTTCTGATCATTTGCCGGTCTATACTACAGTAAGATATTAATTGTTTAAAGTCCATTTTTAATTTTTGATGCTTTTCGTTGGAAGCGGGTAGTCGATTTCTTTTAAGAGACGTCCGTTTTCATCATAGAAGCTCCATTTCCCAATCCGGGTATCTTCTTTATAATAACCTTCATAGCGGATCTTTCCATTTTCAAAATAGGTGGTTCGTTTCCCATCGCTTTTTCCGTTTTTAAAGAATCCTTCACTCCAGACATTACCGTTATCATACCAGTAAACCCACTTTCCGTCACGTTTTCCATCCTTGTACATTCCCTCCATCTGGATCTGCTTATTGGAATAATAGGTTGTT
This sequence comes from uncultured Prolixibacteraceae bacterium, assembly GCA_964429135.1. Lineage (GTDB taxonomy): Bacteria > Bacteroidota > Bacteroidia > Bacteroidales > FEN-979 > CAZSDU01. The sequence goes on from CAYSAU010000003.1 coordinate 36,132, forward strand.
TCTTTCAGCAATTCACGGTTTTCACCTTTACCTCTATAGATACAAACTCTTTTCGGTGAGCCATCAGGATAGGATTCTTCAACGACTTTATATTCAAGTTTGCATGAGTAGAGAACTAACAGCAATGCTGTCATTATGGTTAATTTGATTTTCATTGTAATTACATGTTAAATTCCAATCGCATTCCCTGACTTGATTCCATAATATTTCCTTGCTGATAAACCGGATTCCCGTTCACCCAGGTATGGCTTATCCTGGATCTGAAAGAAAACCCCTCAAGGGGTGACCATTTGCATTTATAAAGGATATTTTCTTTATTCACCGTCCAGGGATCATTCAGATCCACAAGTAAAAGGTCAGCAAAAAACCCTTTACGGATAAACCCCCTGTTTTTAATACGGTACAAGATGGCAGGTCCATGGCACATTTTTTCCACGATCGTTTCGAGGGAAATCTTCTGCTGGTGATAGTATTCAAGCATGGTTACCAAGCCATGCTGTACGAATGGCGCTCCCGAAGGACAAGAAAGATAATTTTGTTGCTTTTCTTCCAAGGTATGAGGGGCATGATCTGTGGCGATGATATCGATTTTTCCGGATAACAATCCTTGAAACAATCCATGCTTATCTACTTCTGTTTTTATGGCCGGGTTCCATTTGATTTTTGCGCCAAGCCTTTTATAATCCCGATCGTCAAACCAAAGATGATGCACGCAAACTTCGCCGGTAATGGACTTTTCAGCGAGGGGTTTATCGTTCTCCAGCAGTTCGAGTTCACGGACCGTGGAGAGGTGAAGTAAATGCAAGCGGGCGGAGTACTTCTTAGCGAGTTTAACTGCTTTCAGTGAGGAAGCAAAGCATGCTTCCACGCTCCGGATGAGGGGATGAGCAAAAACCGGAATGTCCTCTCCATATTTCTTTTTGAAATATGCCAGGTTTTCCCGGATAATGGATTCTTCTTCAGCATGAACCACTATCCTGAGCGGGGATTGACGGAAAATTTTTTCAAGGATATCGGGATCATCCACCAACATATTCCCGGTTGATGCACCCATAAAGATTTTCAGTCCACAGATCTTTACCGGATCGGCTTTTAAAATTTCATTGAGGTTATCATTGGAAGCACCAAGGAAAAATGAATAATTGGCCAGTGACTTAGTAGCAGCAAGATTATACTTCTCCTCAAGGATATCCAAAGCAGTCGCTTTAGGTTCGGTATTGGGCATATCCATAAAGGAGGTCACTCCTCCGGCGACGGCTGCACGGCTTTCAGTCAGTAAATCACCTTTTCGGGTCAAACCGGGCTCGCGAAAATGAACCTGATCATCGATCATCCCGGGCATCAGGCATTTGCCATTTGCATCAAGCCTCAGGGTGTTTTCGGGTAACAGGAAATCTTCCGGGAGATCTCCTTCAAAAACATCAGCAATGAGCCCATTTTCCACCCTGACAGACCCACGAAATTGTCTGCCCTCGTTAACGATAAGGGCATTGCAAATAATAAAAGGAGAGCTCATTTTAAGCTTTGAGACGTTTGTATTTTTTAAAGAGACTTTTTATTCTCAGACTCATGACTCCAAAAATCGCCTCTTTAAAAATACCCTTACTCATTTTAGACTCACCCATGGTACGGTCAGTAAAAATGATAGGAACTTCCACGATATTGAATCCCAGTTTCCAGGCAGTGAACTTCATCTCAATCTGGAAGGCATATCCGGTAAATCTCACTTTATCCAGGTCGATGGCTTCAAGTACCTTGCGGGTATAACATTTGAACCCTGCCGTGGTATCCCTGACTTTCATCCTGGTCACAAAACGCACATAGGAAGAGGCATAGTAGGACATTAAAACCCTGCCGATTGGCCAGTTAACGACATTGACACCGGAAACGTATCGGGAACCGATCACCAGGTCGGCTCCCTTGTTTTTTGCAGCATCATATAAACGCAACAAATCTTCAGGATTATGGGAAAAGTCGGCATCCATCTCGAAAATAAAATCGTATGCATGCGACAATCCCCATCGGAAACCATGAATATAAGCCGTACCGAGACCTAATTTCCCTTTACGTTCTTCCATCTTCAAACGACCGGGAAACTCCTGCATTAAACCCTTAACAATATCAGCCGTGCCATCAGGAGAATTGTCTTCAATGATTAAAATATCAAAATCCTTGGCAAGGGAAAAAACCTTACGGATAATCCGCTCTATGTTTTCCTTTTCGTTAAAAGTAGGGATGATGACTAAGCTGTCTGACACAAACTGATGATTTAAAAGTTAAATGATTAATTGATTACGATCTTTTTAAAGAGTTTTCCTTCTGAAGTCGATAACTGTAATAAATATATGCCTTTGGCTAGCGATAAATTATTCACCGGAACATTATTGTTTCCCTGATGAATGTTAAGATTTTCTTCAAAAAGTGTTCTGCCATCAAAGCCAAATAAACCAAGATGGATAATTTCATTGTTTTTAGCCAGGAAACGAAGGGTAAAATGATCCGTGGTCGGATTTGGATAGATAATTAACTTGGAAATCAAGTCATTCTCTTCACTAATCCCGTCGTGGGGCTTGAAGGTTATCCTGACCGTATCTGACTGAACACCATAAGAGTCGGTCACCCTGCAATATACTTTTTTAGTGCCAAAACCCACACCTGTAGAATCGATATGAACGATTTGTCCCAGATCCCCTGTGGACCATACATAAGTTTCAAATTGACCGGCATCCAGGGTTACGGTTTCATTCGCATAAACGATTTGATCAGGACCCAGGTCAAGCACGGGGTGATCGCTTAAAGGGATGGCGAGCTGAAAACGCTGGATAAACTCCTGATAATAAAGATTAGCAATTAAGGCATCATGAATGACGATGCTGTTTTCATCATTATTGACGTTGGCCGCATCGCTCCAGTTATGGGAGCCTGTCCATACGAAGGGGTCAGAAGATGGATTTGACTGGTCCACGACCATCATCTTGCTATGGAGTAGTCCCTGTTCATGGTATTCCCTGAAATTATTCCCAAGGGCAGCGCCAAGGTTTGCGACCACGGTAGCATCGGAAGTGGAACGATTGGAGATAACCACCTTGGAGTTTACTCCTGCCTGTGATTTTGCAATAATGGCATTGCTGATCACAGTACGGGTGATCAGCATTGTCCCGGCCTCTATATCTGTATTGGCTGTCCCGATGTGGTTGACGATCTGCTGATTGACACCATCGCTGGGGCTGAAATAGACTTCCACCCTTTTACCGCCGATGATTAGTTCATGAGGAGTATTATCGGATTTCGCAGGTCCAAATTTTGCATTGGATGCGTTGGGTGTAATGGTGGATGAACCATACATTTCTTCGAATTCAAGGGTATAAACGATAGCCAGGCTCTTGTCCTGAATAAACAATACATTATTGGCATCGGTATTAATATTCTGATCTGTCCAGTTACAGGACCCTGTCCAAACAATGGGATCGTTGGGGTTGGTGGACTGCCCATCAATCACCATAAATTTATCATGCATAATACCCGAGGTGACCGGCCGGGCAATTTTCCCAATACCGGCATTGAGCTCTTGCATGGCAGAGTTATTGGTTCCACCGTCAGTCACGATCCTGACCCTGACCCCTCTGGTATTGGCAGCATTAAGCGCACCTACGATACTACTAATCCCTTCAACGTTAAAATTGTAAATGGCTATATCGATGGTTTGTTTGGCCCGGTTAATATAGGCGATACAAGTATCATCCACGGCGCGGTATATTTGTATTGCTTTTTCAGAAGTTGCAACTGTAGTATCAACCGGTCGTGTAAAATAAATCTTGAATATACCGCTGGAAAGGGATTGAGTGACGAAATTTTTCAGTCCTGACCAGCCGGTATCGGAAGCGGCCACAGAAAAAGCTTTAACATAGATCAAATCTGATGGGCTGAGCCCTGAAAGACTGATGCTGTGTGTCAGTCCGCTTCCTGTCGAAGGAATATGGCCGAGTTCCAGTTGAGGGGTGCGTCCGTAGAAAAGTTCCGTGGTTCCTGCAATATTGGTTGTCCAATCCAGGGAAAACCCGCTGGTGGTAATATTGCTGACAGCAAGAGGGGTAGTGAACAGGATTGAGCTGCTGGCGAGTATATCATTTTTATCGCGGAGCAGCAGTTGATATCCCTGGGTGGGGTTCGAATAGTGAAATTGCGAACAAATACCTACGAGGGTGACTTTATCGGCCGGAATGATTTGTCCTACAAGGTTTGAATTATTGTTGATCCTGACCTGGGCTGTTTGACTACCTGCCGTCACATTATAATTGGTATTTCCGGCAAAAACACCACCGGCATTGGCAAATGTAACATCTACCATTTTAACCAGCATGGCTTCGTTGGCTTCGTTCATTCCGGCGGGAGTGATAACCAGGGGCTTAGGAAGATTAACCGGGGCAATGGCCGTAAAGGAATTAACCGGATCCAATTCAAGGAGCTGGTTGTATAATTTCGTAACCCCGGTGATCAGGATGGAATCTCCCCTGACAATGGAACTCAGGGTATTGCTGTATGCTGCAATGCCGGCAGTGCCATCCTGTAAATAACGGATAACGCCCAATTCAGAACCATTGGTAACGACCCCACGGACAGTGACCGTCGATCCTTCAGGCATAGCTTTGGCAGCGGCGATGGTAATCGACTGAGAGAAGACCTGAAGTCCGAGAATCATCAGGAAAGTGATTAAAGAAATAATTTTCTTCATGATATTGATTTTATTATGGATTAATGATCTGTACGAGATAACAAAGGTAAATATAATTCACTCTCCGCTTCTTGTGTTTTGTTAATAACTAATGGCAATAGATGCATTGAACCTTCTTCCCATCCCAAAAAATACCCCGGCCGATGAAGCATCAAATCCTGTGGTCTTTGTAGAATAGGAATCGTTGTTTTTGGCATCAGAAATATACTTCTGGTTGAGCAGGTTTAAAACGCTTGCCCTGATATCCAGCTTGAAATTTTTAAATGTAAAGCGATATCCGGCATTCAGGTCAACCAGATAATACACAGGTAATTGCCAGGAATCAGGAGGATTTCCATCCTTGTCCATATATTTTGGAATCAGGGAGGCAGGATCCATCTGTGAGTAATTTTTAGCAAAAAGTGTAAAACTGCCAGAGACATACAAATATTTAATGATTTCCCAGCGGAGGCTTTCCATCAACTGGAACTGGGCGGCATCTCCGACATGCACTCCTTTAGCATTAAAAGTCAGGCTATCCAGCAAATTGCCACTGGGGTCGTAAACATAGGCCGTACCTCCTGACATCCATCGCCAATCTCCCCAGGCTACTACCTGATCCCATTGTATTGAGGGGATGGGTTTCCAGCCAAATTCAACTTCTATCCCGGTATGTAATGCATCTATTCCGTTTATATTTACAGGAAAATTGTCGCCATTGATCGTAACATATAATGCTTGATCAAGGGGGCGGTTTTTCCAGTTGGTGAGGTAGGCATTAAGATTAAGTCCGATTGTTTTTGAATTGTAGCTATATCCAACTTCCACAGCCCTGACGATTTCATTCCTTACATCCAGGTATTCCTTATTGTTGTTATCGAATACATTCTGGAAACGGGGAGCTTTCGACAAATAACCCAAGTTGATAAATACGTTATTTCTTTTATCAATATTATAGTTGGCTCCTCCTTTGATGGTAAATCCGGGGAAATACTTCCATTTTGTCCTTGTCGCAAATGCCTGGGATGAATTAATATCGTATGCCATGGGATTGATAATGGAAAAGGTGTCTTTTATGGAACCATTCTGTTTAACCACGAAAACAGTATCTCCTGAAGTAAATTGGATATCTCCTTTCCCCTGTGAATAAGTGAGATTGTCATTGCCATTATAATAGAAAGTATCTCCGTATCCCACAGCCTGGGTGAAAGTATTACCATCCACGATAATATCTTTTTTCTTGAAATAATCAATACGGTTATAAGCAGATAAGGCAGTGGTCAGGTTAATGAAAGCCGACCATTTATCTTTTTTAAATTCCAGTTGGGCAAAGATTCCTCCCCAGCGGACCAATCCATCATTGTAGTAATAGATTTTATCGCCTACAACCATGTTATCATACTGGTTTTTATTCTTATTCGCATCATCTCTCATAAAATCTCCTCCCAGCAGGTCGTAAACCTCACCATAATGCTGACCCTTGTATGTTCTCAGGTCAAGACCACCGGAAAGGGTGAACATCGGGTTGATTTCCCAGTTAAACGTGGATAACAATCCATACCAGAAATGGTTATTGACACTACTGCGGATAATGCCTTCTGAACGATGGGTAGGATCGTTCATATTCCTGTCGTAATAACTCTGGTAATTGATCAGCCCATTGGAAAGGTCAATATTTGAAAAAGTGGAAGTGATATAGGCTCCGCTGGAAGTAGTGGAAAAGTTACCCGTTCCGCCCCCACTCCCGATGGAAGCGTAAATAATGTTAGACCAATAAAATTTATCGTTGACACGCCAGAAATCCCTTAAGCTAAGTTGGGGTTTGAAATAATAATTTTTGGATTGGGACAGATCTTCCGTTTTATCAAGATAGACCGGATTTCCTTCTGAATCTCTTTCAGTCCAACGGTTCAGGTGTCCCCAGTTTGAGTTGTAACGGATTCCATAAGAGTAAGTCGAATCAATGAGACCCTGACGCACGCCAACTTTTGCCGCATATGCTTTATCGAAAGTGGCTATGGATTTCATATAGGATCGTTGAGCATGTTGCTGGGGAGCGCCCATGGCAGAGAAAGTAAGGGTATGTCGGCCAAATCGCTTATCAACCCGTATATATCCAAACCAGCCTTTGGTCCAGGTATTGTCCACCCAGCCATTGCCTTGTTTATAGGAAGCGGCAACAGTAACTCCCCAGCCATATTTCAATTGGCCGGTAGTTACGCCAAGAGAGGTCCTGAAAAAGCCATCACTACCGAATTCCTGTTTGACGATTCCGCCCAGGTTCACATCTATCCCCTTGGTGATAATATTCATGGTTCCACCGACGGAAGGCAAAGCCAGCTTTGAAGCACCCAAACCACGTTGAACCTGGATATTCCTGGTTACGGCATCCAGTCCGAACCAATTGGACCAGTACACCCAGCCATTTTCCATGTCATTCACCGGGATCCCGTCAATCATTACGGCCAGGTTGCGCTGGCTGAAACCCCGGATGTTAATACGGGCATCGCCATCGCCTCCTCCCTGTTGGGTAGCATAAACCCCGGGAGTTTTATTAAGGATCATCGGGAGATCACGGGAAGCAAGTCCTTCCTGCATCTGAAGTGGAGTCACTGTGGAAAATGCAACGGGGGTTTCCCGGGTTTTTGCCACATCACCCACAACTTCCACCTCTGTCAGCGTGGGTGTTTTTAACTGAAAGTCATAGGTGATATCCGACTCGGCGACCACGACATCTGCTTCCTGGGGAAGATACCCCACATAAGAAACCCTGAGGTGGTAGTTACCCTTCTCCACTTTGATATAATATCTTCCATCCATATCGGAAACAACTCCTTTATTTTCACCATACATTATGGTGGCGCCGATAAGTGTTTCCCCGGAGCCAGCATCTTTGATCACTCCCCTGATCATTCGTTTTTGCGCGAACATCACAACAGGCAGAAAAATGATCAACATAAGAACAACAGCACGATTTGTCATAATTCAGTTATTAACAAGTATTTTGACACAATATAGGGGCAACCCTACGGCTTGCCCCTATATTGTTTTTAATCATTTTTTTATCCTTCACTTATTGGGTGATGATTTTTCGGATCACCGGCTGATTGTCGCCCAGGAAGACTTTGACCAGATAAATTCCATCAGGCATTTCATTCAACACGACCCTGACTTCTTTCTGACGGTTAGCAAGGGTTTTGGAATAAACCGTTTTCCCCACGATGGAAACAACTTCTATCGCGGTGATGGATTGGTTGGCAGTAACAGTAAACTGATTATTGATCACGGGATTAGGCTGAACAGTAACGCTGACCGTTTGCTGGGGTTCAGTAATCCCCTGAGATGATTTGCAATCGCACCAATGGGTTCCGAGGCTATCGAAAAAGTTGGCTGGCAGTGTATCATATTCTTTCAAAGCATAGAAGCTATTGGGTACACCGCCTGTGGTCGAATCTCCGTAGTGGCTCATGGTTATCCTGTCAACTCCGTACTTAACGGTATGCTTGCGGACCAGAGTTTTACTTTTCGTCAGGTATCGTCCGGTTCCAATTACATAAGGTTTGGTATCGGTCCAGGCGCCGGAAGGGCTGTAAGTTCCCTGCCAGTTTTTCGGACGAACGCCGATTTCCCCGAAAATATCTATGTCTTTCCAGGTTCCGTTAAGTTGTTTTTTCTGAAGGGATACGGCATCATCGCCGTTCCAGAAAACACAATTTCCACCGGGAGTTGTTCCACCATAATCATAAGGTGCAAGCCAATTTGCTTTTTTACGTAAGCCAGGCCAAACCATGGTATCCTGGCCGGGTTTGGTAGTATCCTGTATGATGACCCAGGTGGAAAACGCTGCAATGGTCCCGGTCAGGGGAAGATTGTAAAGCAATTCCTGATCAGAAGTAGTGCTTCCGTTAGAATAACGGATAAGGCGGTAATTGTCATCCAGGGTAATGGGGTTGGGGGTAGGATTATACAATTCAACAGCTTTGTTATTGTTCCATCCTTCCACATGTTCCGACATGAAGATATCAGCACAGTCGGTCTGTGCATAGATCAAAGCTGCCGGAAAGAAAAGCGAAATAGAAAGTAAAATTTTTTTCATATTTTAGGTATTAAGGGGGTTTCTCCAAAATTCTATACAAAAATAGGAAAAGAATGTCCGTTAAAGTTAAGGGATTATTAAATGTTAGTAACTTTTTGTAAAGATAAAGACTCAAGTCTGGTCAGCGCATCTTCAACTCCTGTTACATTCTTCAGGGTGATCAGTAAACGATCCTTGTCTTCCTTCATCTGGCAAAACCGGGGATGATCCTTGATAAAATCGAGCAACGCAGTAAATTGTGGGGATTGATAGTAAGGGGAGTCCGGGTTTGAAATGAAATATGCATTCAGGCGGTTGTTACGGAGCACCAGTTTTTCAAAGCCGATCTTTCTTGCCAGCCAGCGTAAACGGATGGTAAGGATCAGGGTTTCCGTCTGGGGAGGAAGGGAGCCAAAACGATCCGTCAATTCAGTCTGAAATTGAAGTAGTTTTTCTTCCGTTTCTATGGCATCGAGGTTCTTGTAAAGATTAAGCCTTTCCGTGATATTCACGACATAATGGTCAGGGATGAGAATTTCAAGGTCAGTCTCAATGACACAGTCTTTCACGTAATCCCCGCGAAAATCTTCTTTGAAAACATCCCTGAATTCATTTTCTTTCAGTTCAAGTAAGGCTTCATCAAGGATTTTCTGGTACATTTCATAGCCGATTTCCGAAATAAAACCGCTTTGTTCCCCTCCCAGGATGTTTCCTGCTCCGCGAATATCAAGGTCGCGCATGGCGATACTGAACCCACTGCCAAGGTCGGCAAATTCTTCAATGGTTCTCAGGCGTTTTCTTGCCTCATCGGTCAGGGTTGACATGGGTGGGGCAAGCAGATAGCAAAAAGCCTTCTTATTGGAACGACCCACCCTTCCCCTGAGTTGGTGGAGATCGCTCAGTCCATAATGATGGGCATCATTGATGATAATGGTATTAACGTTAGGGATGTCAAGCCCTGATTCGATGATTGTAGTAGAAACCAAAACATCATATTCTCCTTCTATGAAATCGATCATGATCTTTTCCAGCTTGGCCCCTTCCATTTGTCCATGAGCGATGGCAATTTTTGCCCTTGGAACAGCCCTTTGGATCATCCCAGTGATGTCAAGGATATTCTGAACTCTGGTATTTACAAAGAATACTTGTCCTCCCCTGGCAAGTTCATCATTGATTGCATCCCGGATAATGTCTTCACTGAAGGGATGGATTTCTGTCTGGACAGGATATCGGTTGGGGGGAGGTGTGTTGATGATGGAAAGGTCGCGAGCACCCATGAGGGAGAATTGTAAGGTGCGGGGTATGGGTGTGGCTGTGAGCGTGAGTGTATCCACGCTCACCTTGAATTGTTTGATCTTCTCTTTTGCCCCCACCCCGAATTTTTGCTCTTCATCTATAATCAGTAGTCCGAGATTTTTAAACTTTACGTCTTTACTTAGTAATCTGTGGGTTCCGATCAGGATGTCGATTTTCCCGACAACCAGGTCCTGAAGTAATTTTGTTTGAGATTTAGCCGACCTGAAGCGATTGATATAATCCACTCTTCCTGGAAAATTCTTTAAGCGGTCGGAAAAGGTTTTATAATGTTGTAAAGCGAGAATGGTCGTAGGAACGAGTATGGCGACCTGCCTGCTTTCCGTAATGACTTTAAACGCTGCCCGGATTGCAATTTCCGTTTTTCCGAAACCGACATCCCCGCAGATCAACCTGTCCATGGGATAAGTTTCCTCCAGATCCTTTTTTACATCCAGGGTGGTCTTGATCTGGTCGGGAGTGTCTTCATAGATAAAGGAAGCCTCCAATTCATGTTGAAGATAAGTATCGGGAGCACAGGCATAACCATTGGTGGCGCGCCTTTCGGCATAAAGTCGGATCAGATCCTTGGCAATGTCCTTGACCCTGCTCTTGGTTTTGGTTTTCAGTTTATTCCAGGTCTCAGACCCCAAGCGGTTGAGGCTGGGGGCAGATCCATCCTTTCCGATGAATTTTGTTATCCTGTGGAGGGAATGAATACTGACATAGAGAAGGTCATTGTTTTTATAAATCAGCCGGATGGCTTCCTGTTCTTTTCCGTTATTGACAATCTTCTCCAAGCCGTCGAAACGTCCTACTCCATGATCAATATGGGTAACAAAATCGCCGGGTTTCAGATCGTAAAGCTCTTTCAGAGTCAGGGCTTCTTTGCTGGCATACCCGTCCCTCAAATGAAATCGGTGATAACGTTCAAAGATCTGATGGTCGGTATAACAGGCCAGCTTCAGGTCATGGTCAATAAAACCTTCATGAATGGTAAAATTCAGCGTAGGCAGGGATGGGTCAGTGCCGGGTGATAAGAGTGGGGAAATAAGCGAAGCTTTACTTTTTATCTCCTCAACAATACTGTGAAGGCGTTCTGCTTGTTTTTGATTGTCGGTCAATAAAATATTTTGAATGCCCTGTTCCCGGTTTTTATCAAGGTTTTGCAGTAGAAGATCGAAGTTTTTATTGAAAGAAGGTTGAGGTTGTGTATGAAAGGTCACAGATTCGGCTGATTTAAAATAAAACTGATGACCGAATTCAATGGTAGAAAAGCGAAGCAACCACATCAGAAAATCATTTCCTTTCAATAAAAGATCAGAAGCAGGTTGTTTGTTTAGGATGTCGCTTATATAATCCGTGTCGTCCAACCAGATTATAGCAGCATCCGGAAGGAAAGAAAACAAGGGGTCATAGGATATTTTTTTATCCGGGCTGATTCTGATATCCGGTACAATGGAGATCTCGGCTTTTTTCTCGATTGACAATTGCGTGGAAGGGTCAAAACTGCGGATGGAGTCCACTTTATCATCCAGAAAAGAGATGCGGTAAGGGTGGTCGCTGCTGAAAGAATAAACGTCAATGATTCCGCCGCGTAAAGAGAACTGACCTGGTTCTATCACAAAATCTGTTCGTTCAAACTCATATTCCACCAGCAGATCCAGGATGAAATCCATGTTCACCTGTTCTCCTGCAAATAGCCTGAGGGTGTTTTTCTCCAGAAATTTTTTATTGACTACTTTTTCGGTAAGGGCTTCCGGGTATGTGACCAGGAGGAATTTCGGTGATTTGCGATTCAAGCGATTCAGCACTTCTGTTCTGGCAAGCAATCCTTGATTGTCTTTCAGCCCGGAATCAATACCGCGTTTGAACGAAGATGGGAAAAACAGTACCTTTTTTTTTTCCGTATCCAGATCCTTTTCATCCAGGATGTTTTCCAGGTCATTGTAAAAATATGCCGCCGATTCTTTATCAGGGAGAATAAAAAAATGAACAGCAGGACACTTACTGAACACGGAAACCGCCACAAATGATTTGGAAGAAGCAACAAGTCCCCTGAGGTGAAGACGAAATCTTTTGAGCTGGGAAGCAGACTCTGACAGGTTTAAAATTTCCTGAACCCCCGGATGCTGGTAATAGGCCGAAAGCAATGCTGAGTGGTTCAATCCTTTATTCATTATACAAACCGGGAGGGTTAAGCTGACGGGGTTTTATTTAATCCTGAGCAAAATTACGAAAAGATTCGTCCGGAATTTTCCTTATTTTTGGTCCATGTTAATCAATGTATTCAAATTCGGAGGTGCATCGGTAAAAGGTGCAGAAGGAGTGAGGAATGTTGCCGACATCCTGGAGAACCAAGGTGAAAAACCTATTGTGGCAGTTATCTCCGCCATGGGTAAAACGACCAATGCCCTTGAAACTCTACTGGGATATTTTCTTTGCGGGGATGCGGTTTCCATGGTGGAAACCTACCATCGGATTAAGGATTTCCATTTCAATGTACTTGAGGAACTTTTTCAGGACAGAGATCATCAGGTCTTCTCGGAAGTTGAAGATCTTTTCCGGAATTTAAGGGTTTATCTGTCCGGGAAAAGACTGGTAAACGAGCATACATACAATTATGATTTCGAATATGATCAGATTGTGGTTTTCGGTGAACTGATTTCTTCCTGTATCGTTTTTCACTTTCTGCTTCATAGGGGGCTTGCGGTTGAAATTCAGGATGCCCGTGACCTGATCAAAACCGACAGTACTTACAGAGATGCAAATGTTAATTGGAAGCTAACCAAAAAACTAATCAGGGAGAATATTCAATCCTGTCTTCACATTGATTCCACTCCGGTGAATATTGTTCTGACACAGGGTTTTATCGGCAGGGACTCCAAAGGATATTCCACGACTCTGGGCAGGGAAGGTTCTGATTTCTCGGCTGCTATTTTAGCCTTTGCTTTGCAATCGAAAGAAGTCACTATATGGAAGGATGTACCCGGGGTCATGAATGCCGATCCGAAATGGATGAAACAAGCCCGGAAGCTGGACCTTCTCTCCTATCGCGAAGCCATTGAGCTGGCGTATTTCGGAGCATCAATCCTTCATCCCAAGACCATCAAACCCCTGGAGAATGCCAATATCCGCCTGAGGGTAAAATCTTTTCTCCATCCTGAAGAAGAAGGAACCCTGATAGAAAACTTAGATACCTGGGAAATACACTGCCCTATTTTTATCCGAAAAAAGAATCAAGTGTTGCTTTCTGTTTCTCCCAAAGACTTTTCCTTTATACAGGAGGAAAACCTGAGTCAGATCTTTGCCATCCTGACGACTTTAAGGGTAAAAGTGAATGTCATGCAAAATTCTGCAATTTCTTTTTCAATTTGTGTTGATGGCAACCATCAGTCATTGCCGGAATTGATAGCTGCCCTGAAAAAAAAGTATAAGGTGAGGTATAATGATGGCCTTGAACTAATCACCATACGGCATTATCATTCCCGTGATATTCAAAGAATTACACGAAATAAAAAAGTGTTTCTGGAGCAAAAAACCAGAAACACTGTACATTTGGTTGTATCCACCCTGGCGTCTCCCCTAATGAAATGATCGAATGGGAATTCTATTCCGGCAACACTAAGGGAAAATTGTAACGAAATTCACCAAATTGAGGCTGTTGGAGGATATGAGTAAGAAAATCCATGTAGGCGGGAGTAAATGAAAATTTATTGATATCGTAATAATCCTCCGAAAGGGGTTTGTTCCCTACTGCTCCCATGTCAATGGAAACCGTGTTAAATTCTTCGAGTTCAACCAGTGGAACGATTTTTTTCATCACCGGCATTTGTCCATAATCTTCGCGAAGGAGAAGGTCGACCACTTTATCGGCCAGGGTTGTGGTAAGCCTGCGGTCGTAGTGACGGCAATGGCCGGAACGGGCAAAATATCCGCTGATCTGGGCCCTGGCTTCAATACCCAGTTTTTTGGAAATTTCTGATGCCACTACCCCGCTGACACCTCCGAAACGAGGATGACCATACTCATCGACTTCCGAACTGGCATAGACCATATCAACCTTTCCTGATTTTTCATCATACCATCGGATGCCTTCTGAAACCGGGATAACGAGACATTTCTTTTTAGAATTCATATACGTCTCTTTGACTGTTTCCAAAAAGACTTCTTTTCTTTCTTTCGTGATCTCAAATTCGGGGATCAGTCCGAGAGATGCTCCTCCAAAAATGGCAGAGCCGGTCAGCCAACCAGCATCCCTTCCCATGACCTCCATCACGATGATACGGGAATGTGATTCTGCCGTAGTTCTTAAAGTGGCAGTAAATTCCATGACCGAGCGGGCCGCAGAAGGGAAACCCGGACAAAGCACGGCTTCTATTTCCCTCCCCTGATAATGATGCATGGTGCGTGTCCTCAAATCATTATCAATGGTTTTCGGAAATCCGATCACCGGAATGCCTTCGGTTTCAAACAAGCGTTTGGCAGCTCCATTGGTATCGTCTCCACCAATTGAAACAAGGACATCAATTTTATAGCGCTCGAAATTTTTCAGGACCTGGGGAACCCGGCTTTCCGGATTCTTTTTTGAGGGGAAGGGATTGGTACGGCTTGATCGCAGGGCCGTGCCTCCATAATACCCATCATAAGGCTGATTGGTAAGGTCAACAATATTCCCGTTTCCCAGCAGGCCTTTCCATCCCTGCAATACGCCCAGCACCCTGAAACCAAGCAGGGAAGCCCTGTTTCTTATTGCTTCGATACTGGAATTGATGGCCGGAGTGTCGCCTCCGCCAGATAAAATAGCTAAAGTTTTGCCGTTAAATAGCTTGTGATCCTGTTTCATAAGTAAAAATAATTTAAGGCAAAGCTAAAAGAAAATAGTGAAATATTGACGTCCCGGGTATTGATTACAAGTCAAGAATTTTTTGAACCAGGACTTCAGCAAGCCTGATGTTGGATTCAACCGTCCAACCCGCGATATGTGGTGAAAGAATGACATTTTCTGATTGTACGAGGTATTGAAAATCTTCCGGAAGCCGTTCTGCCATGGCTTCAAGTGTAGTGTCCTCATATTCCAGCACATCCAGTGCCGCGCCTATCACTTTGCCTGATTTCATATTCCTGACCAGATCGGCGGTGTTTACCACGTTTCCGCGGGAGGTATTGATCAGTATGACAGATTTTCTGAAATGCTGCAGGAAAGAGTGATTGACTAGGTAATGTGTTTCCCTGGTCAGCGGGACATGAAGGCTTAAGATATCACAGGACTCAAAAACTTCTTCCAAAGTCGATTCTCTGACAAACTCATTGGCGTAATCGGTTTTATATTTATCATAAGACAGAACTTCGGCTTCAAACCCTCTCAATCTTTGGGCAAATGCACTGCCCATGTTGCCATAACCGATAATGCAGATGGTTTTCCCCTTGATCTCTCTGCCCCGGTTTTCTTCTCTTTTCCACAAACCCTGGCGTACCTGGCGATCGGCTCTAGGAAGATGGTTCAGGAGTGCAAGAAGCATCCCCAGCGTATGCTCCCCGACAGCATCACGGTTGCCTTCCGGAGAATTCAGGCAGCAGATATTCCTGCTCTTGGCATATTCCACATCAATGTTTTCCATTCCCGACCCTACCCTGCCAATAAATTTCAAACGTTTGGCTTTCTGAAGGATTTCCTTGTCAAGAATGATCTTACTCCGGATGATCAATCCTTCATAATCTCCGATGATCCGTTTATACTCCTCACGATGGTAATCCGGGAAATAATCGCAGCAAAAACCCCTGGCCGAAAGCCGCTCGCGGATCAGGGGATGAACGGAATCAATGAAAAGGATTTTTTGCATTGTTGCGAACAGACAAACAGTTGACAAAGTTAAGGATTCTTGGAGATTCTGCTTTCCTAATAAGGATTTTTGTAATTTCGTAGTCTTAAATTTTATTATCGTGTGGACTTTTCTGGTTAGGTTGATTTTAAGAAACCGTATTACGATTATGATATTGGTGGGGCTGATCACCTCCTTCATGGGTTATAAAGCCCTGGATGTTAAACTTCAATATGAAAGCAGCAGTATTCTTCCTGCCTCTGATTCAACGAATATCGTCTATCAAAGTTTCATCAAGCAATTCGGGGAGGACGGAACCATCATGTTTCTGGGTATTGTTGATAGCAATCTTTTTCGGCTGTCAAATTTCAATGATTATTATGATCTGGCAGATTCCCTGAAAAAAATCAAGGGAGTTCAGGAGATCGTATCCATCACCCGCCTCTATCGACTGGTTAAAAATGATTCCCTGAAAAGATTTGAATTCCAGCCGGTTTGTCCCCGGAAACCGGTCACTCAAAACGAACTTGATTCCATCAGAAAGCTGATCTATTCATTACCATTTTATGAAGGTCTGGTTTACAATAAGCATACTTCGGCCACGCTGCTCGCACTCACCCTCGATAAAAAGACCATTAATTCAAAAGAGCGTCTCAGGCTAATCCTGGAAATCAAAGCCATGGTCGATCGTTTTGCCAAGAAAGACCAGGTGGAAGTTCATTTCTCCGGACTACCTTATATTCGTACCCTGGTAGCCAAAATGCTGGAAAACGAGATGCGGTTATTCATGGTTCTGGCCATCCTGATCTCCGCGGTTTTTCTATTCATCTTTTTCCGTTCTGCAAAAGCGGTCATTTTTCCTATTCTGATCGTAATCATCAGTGTGATCTGGGCACTTGGTTTTATGTCGTTGTTCGGATATAAAATTACCATGCTTACGGCTATCATACCGCCTTTACTGATCGTAATCGGCGTAGAGAACTGCATTTTTATCCTGAACAAATATCACTACGAATTCAGTCACCACCGCAACCAGGCCAAATCCCTTTCCAGGGTGATCCAGCGTATCGGGATGGCCAACCTGCTCACGAATGCAGCCACTGCCACCGGTTTTGCCGCGTTTACCATCACCAATAACAAACTTTTAGTGGAATTCGGTCTCATCGCGGCCATTAACATCATGGTGGTGTATGTGCTTTCACTTACCCTGGTTCCAATTTTCTTCAGCTTTTTACCTCCACCCAAAGGTCGGCATACCAAGCACATCCAGGACAGCCTTGCAAAATCATTTATTGAAAAAGCTGTGTTCTGGGTAACCCATTACCGTAACCCTATTTATATTTTCATGGGTGTTATCATCGTGGTCGCCATCATAGGGGCACTCCAGCTTAAAACAAGCGGAACCATTGTAGATGACATTTCGAAACGGGATCCGATTTATAAAGACATGCTCTTTTTTGAGCGACACTTCAAAGGGATCATGCCCCTTGAAATCACCATTGATACAAAAAAGAAAAAAGGGGTCATGCAATTAACCACCCTGAAAAAAATCGACCGTTTGCAAGATAGCCTCAGCACCTACCCTGAATTGTCGAAAGCCTTATCCATCGTGGAAGTGGTTAAAACAGCCCGACAGGCTTTTTACCAGGGTGACCCGGAATATTACGCCCTGCCTGACAACAACGAACTTGCCTTCATGGCTGATTACCTGCCTCAGTTTAAATCGAATAAACGTACCATTCTTAACAATTTTCTCGACACCAATCTCCAGGTAACTCGTGTGAGTGTGCAAATGGCCAATGTCGGAACAAAAAAGATCGACAGTATCCAGAAAAAGCTCAGACCTGTCATTGATTCTATCTTTAATCCTCAGAAATATAAAGTAGAAGTTACGGGTACCAGTGTGGTATTTTTAAAAGGCACCAATTTCCTGATCCGTAACCTCTGGGAAAGTATTGCCCTTGCTGTGTTTGTAATCGCCATTCTGCTTGCTTTTCTGTTCGCTTCCTGGAGGATGATCCTGATCTCCATGATTCCCAACCTGATTCCACAATTGATGACCGGCGCCTTGATGGGTTTTTTAGATATCCCCATTAAGCCTTCAACCATTCTGATTTTCAGCATTGCCCTGGGGATTTCCGTGGATAATTCCATACAGTTCCTGTCACGTTACCGTTTGCAATTGAAGCAAACCGGGCACAATATTCCTGCTTCCGTAATCTCTGCCCTGAAAGAAACGGGTTACAGCATGATCTATTCCTCTACCGTGTTGTTTTTTGGCTTTGGAATTTTTGTCCTTTCTTCCTTCGGGGGCACACAAGCGCTTGGATTCCTGGTTTCCTTCACCTTGCTGGTTGCAGGCTTGCTAAACATGTTCGTCTTGCCTTCCCTGCTTTTAACTTTAGATAAATGGAGTACCACCAAGGCTTTCGAAAAACCATTGGTAGAAATCTACAATGATCCTGAAGATTAGGATTATTTTTATTACTTTTATTGAAGTTAAATTTTCTGACGATGAAAGGAATCATTCTCGCAGGTGGCGCCGGTACAAGGCTACATCCTTTAACTTTGGCAGTGAGTAAGCAACTGATGCCGGTTTACGACAAACCCATGATCTATTATCCCTTATCGGTTTTGATGATGGCCGGGATCAGGGAAGTACTGATCATTTCAACGCCTCACGATCTGCCGAATTTCCGTCAGTTACTGGGGGATGGTCACGCGCTGGGATGTGAATTTTCCTATGCCGAACAAGTGATCCCCAACGGGCTGGCGCAGGCTTTTGTGATCGGGGAATCGTTCATTGGGAAAGACAAAGTGGCCCTGATCCTTGGCGACAATATTTTTTATGGCAACGGATTGTCACAAATCGTGCAGGAAAACAACGACCCTGAAGGAGGAGTGGTGTTCGCCTATCACGTGAACGATCCGGAAAGATATGGCGTAGTGGAATTCGATGATGGCTTCAATGCCCTGTCCATTGAAGAAAAACCGAAACAACCCAAGTCAAATTACGCGGTTCCTGGTTTGTATTTCTATGACAATACCGTCATTGAAACCGCTAAAAACATACAGCCAAGCGCCCGTGGTGAATATGAGATCACCGATGTCAACCGGTTTTACCTGATGCAAAACAAACTCAAAGTTGGCGTTCTCAGCCGGGGTATCGCGTGGCTTGACACTGGAACTTTTGAATCCCTGCTTCAGGCCGCCCAGTTCGTAGAAGTGGTACAAAACCGCCAGGGGCTGAAGATCGGATGCATCGAGGAAATTGCTTTTCGTATGAAATTCATCAATAGAGAACAACTATATGCCATCGCTCAACCCCTTCTGAAAAGCGGGTATGGTCAGTATCTTATTAACCTTCAGGATTAAACCAAGCATGCAAACCGCCTCCCTACTGCAAGAAAAGATACGGAAAGCTTTTTTAGCGGAAAACTTTCTTTTTGACCCCCCAGAACTGTATGCACCCATCGCCTATACTTTATCGCAGGGGGGGAAACGACTTCGCCCCTTACTGACTCTGATGGCTTGCGATCTTTTCGGAGAAAATCCGGAGAAGGCTGTATTTCCTGCCATGGGACTTGAAATTTTCCATAATTTCACTTTGTTGCATGATGATATCATGGACAATGCCTCTTTAAGGCGAGGACAACCCACGGTGAATAAAAAATGGGACAACAATACCGCCATTCTCTCTGGTGATACCATGTTTGTGATGGCTTATGAATATATCACCCGAACCGATCCGGAAAAATTACCCCCTGTTCTCGACCTTTTCAACACAACCGCAAGAGCTGTTTGCGAAGGTCAGCAATACGACATGAATTTCGAAACCTCTCCGGATATTAGCATTCCTGATTATCTGATGATGATCCGCCTGAAAACAGCGGTGCTGATCGCTTGTAGCCTGAAACTCGGCGCCATCCTTTCCGGAGCAAACGAAAAAGACACTGAAAATATTTCCGTTTTTGGTGAAAACCTGGGTATGGCTTTTCAGCTTCAGGATGATTACCTCGATGCTTTTGGGGAAGTCAATAAATTTGGTAAAACAATCGGAGGGGATATTCTAACACGAAAAAAAACCTACTTAACCCTTAAAGCGTTTGAGTTATCCAGGGAAGATACACTGATCCGCCTGACCCATTACTTTTCCGATCAGGAATTACCCTCTGCTGAAAAAGTTCAGAAAATAACTGAAATTTACAAATTGCTTAAGGTGGATGAAATAATCCAGGAGGAGATCCGGCATTATCTGGCAAAAAGTCTTACATCCCTTCAAGCCATTCAGATCGACGAAGATCGGAAAGCCGGATTAAAGTCGCTGGCTATGGAGATGATCGGCCGGGAAAAATAAAAACTCACCCGCTCACAAACTCAATATCTCCAACTCATAATGGAGGGTTTCCCAGTGATGCATTTCCGTTTTAAGAGCCTGTTTCAACTTTTCATATTCACAATATAAACTGCCATCCTGTATCTGTTGTTGATATTTCACCGGATTCCCAAGCATCTCTTCCTTGATCTTCATTTCCTTTTCAAGCTTCTCAATTTCCGCTTCGCTTTTAGAGATTTTAGTGTTGATTTTACGGATTTCCCGTTCATTTTCTTTCTTTTTTTCCCAGTTTATTTTATTTGGGGAAATCGGTTGTTCTTCCTTTGAGTTTACATTGGTCTTAAGAAGGTCAAATTCTGAAAGCGTACGCATTTTTCTTTGCTCAAGAAAATCATAGATATCCCCAAGATATTCCTTGATTTTACCATGGCGGAACTCAAAGACACGGTTAGTCAGTCCCTGTAGAAAATCACGGTCATGGGAAACGATGATCAGGGTGCCATCGTATTGGAGCAAAGCGTTCTTCAATACATCTTTCGATCGCATATCCAGGTGGTTGGTAGGTTCATCAAGGATGAGAAGGTTGGCTGGAGTCAGCAAAAGTTTAGCCAGGGACAGCCTCGATTTTTCCCCTCCGGAAAGCACTTTAACCTTTTTTTCAATGTCATCACCGCTGAATAAAAAACCCCCAAGGATGCCTTTGATTCTTGCCCGGATATCGCCCACAGCGATATCGTCAATGGTCTGAAAAACGGTTTTTTCCTGATCGAGGTAGTCTCCCTGATCCTGGGCGTAATAACCCATCACGATATTATGCCCGTATTTCATCTCCCCAGAGTAATCTGACTTTCCGGTAATGATTTTCGACAAGGTGGTTTTTCCCTCCCCGTTTTTTCCAACAAAGGCGATGCGATCGTTTTTTATGATAGAAAATTCCAGCTCGTTCAATACCCGTTTCTGGGGATAATCCTTGCACAGATGTTTGGCTTCCAGAATGATTTTTCCGGAATGAGGGGCTTTGGGAAAGCGGAAATTGATCGCTGACTCATCCATGATGTCGATCTCCACCAGATCGATTTTTTCCAGCATTTTAATCCGTGATTGGACCTGTGCCGCCTTGGTGGCTTTTGAGCGGAACCTTTCAATGAAACGTTCCACCTGCCGGATTTGTCTTTGCTGATTGTTAAAAGTCGCCAACTGGCTCTCCATCCGTTCTTCCCGCATCAGGACATAGCCCGAGTAATTGGCTTTATAATCAAATATTTTTCCCAGGCTGATCTCAATGGTACGGCGGGTGACATTATCCAGGAAGGCCCGGTCATGAGAAACCAGCATCACGGCGCTTGTACAGGATGAAAGAAACCCTTCCAGCCATTGGATAGATTCAATATCCAGATGGTTGGTAGGCTCATCAAGAAGGATAAGGTCGGGTTTTTGCAATAAAATTTTCGCGATCTCTACCCGCATTTGCCATCCGCTGCTGAAAGTCGAGAGACTGCGGTTGAGTTCCTCTGTTTCGAAACCCAATCCCAGCAGTATTTTTTCAATATCCACATGAACGGCCTGCCCCCCGAGTATATGATAGCGTTCAAGCGTATCGGCATGACGTTTTAATAATCGCTGATAATCCTCTGACTCATAATCACAGCGAATCCTGATTTCTTCTTCATCGCGATGCAATTGTTCTTCCATTGCAATGATCTCCTGAAAAGCGGTCAGGGCCTCTTCCATCACTGTTTTTGCGCTTCGCGACTGAAGTTCCTGTGGCAGGTAGCCCACAGTGAATCCTTCCGGTAAAATGACCTCCCCTTCATCGGCTTTCTGCAGGCCTTTAATAATTTTCAGCAAAGTAGATTTTCCTGCCCCATTTTTACCTACCAGACCAATACGGTCCTTTTCATTGATAAAAAAAGAAAGGTGGTCAAAAAGAGATTCCCCTCCAAAGGCAACAGAAAGGTTGTTGATTGAGATCATGGAGCAAAGATACGAAAAGTACCCACCCCAAACCCCTCCCTACGCGTAGGGAGGGGCCGGCGGTGGGTATTACAAAAAAAGGCCGGGTTTCCCCGGCCTTTTTGATAATATCCAATGAAGGATTAGTGACTTACAGTGATTTTAACGGTACGGATACCCTGTGTTGTGGTAACTTTCACAAAGTAAACTCCGTTCATCAAAACTGAAACATTGACCTTGGCGGTTTTACTTTCTACATTTTGTTTTGCGTAAACCGTTTGTCCAAGATAATTCATCATTTCAATGTTGGTGATGTTATCGCTACTCTTAATGTTCACAACTTCAGTTGCCGGATTCGGGTAAATCGAGAAATTGCTCGTAACCTGAGGATCTATCCCGGTCACAACATCTGCCATAACAATGTTAGAAGCATCAGAGGTACATTCTGTAAATACCGAAGTGACATAATAATAATGCAAACCGTATTCAACACCCATATCAACATAGGTAGTATCCGTGACAACGGAAGTGTTGATCTTGTTGAATGTAACCTGGTTGTCGTCACTACGCCAGATATCATATCCCTGGAGAGAGGAAGCTGTCGGATTGTTAGGCATGATCACACCACTGCCGATATGACTGTATGTATCCCCGCTGATATTGGAGAGCTCAGTAGTGTTGTTGCCAGGTGTGCCGGTGAATGGATTCTGTCCGGGTAAAATGTTGAATCCATTTGCACTTTTACCATTGGTGTAACCATTGGCCCTGATGGTAGCAACAGCCGGGGATCCCAGATATTCACCAAAGGTTTGCCATACGGATCCATCATACCTCCTGCCATAATCGTCTGCAGCATAAGGACCGTTATCGTCAACACCCATCCAATAGGGTCTGGTTCCTGCATTATTTGAATGAACCATACCATAGAAGGTACCGCTGAAGTCGATGTTGGGGACCGGAATATTCTGCCAAACATTGGGAACCTGCATTATCGGCGCCGATGTTCCGATGAGGGTATACGTATCATCAAAAACATCAATGGTTATCTGGGTTGCCCCTGTGGAAGAACCATCATAGTGGAATACGTCAAAAGAAGTCAGGGTTCCACTGCCACCACTGGGTAACATAAACATGTTGCCAAACCATCTTTCTCCGCTGGATGAACTCAGGCCGTTTTCGTATGTGCCGTCATCCCAGATGATCTGGAAGGCAGTACTCGAAACACAGACAGGTCCGGTCCATGACAGATAAACATCCTGGTCGGCAATATCCTGAACCAGTAAATTCGTTGGTGGTGTACAAACGGCATAAACATGAATGTTATCTACATACCAGTGAAGCATATCAATGGAGTTCACCCCATTGGCACGGAAACGAATCTTGAAGGCCTTGCCCATGGTGCCCTTGAGTTCGAAGTGCTGGCTGTTCCAGTCAACATCGCCTTCATTGACAAATTCCGCTACTTTTTTCCAGGAACCGTTGGTGTACAATTCTACTGTCAGTTTTTCATCACCGGTGGCATTGCGGTCAAGAAGCTTATAATCAAAGTCCAGATAAACTTTGGCACAGGTATAAATTGCTGCGCTCAGTGTCTGGGATTCAATGCTTCTCGAGTAGTTCGTCAACAGTGAAGTAAAGGCCTGGAAGTCGGCTGAAGGCAATGGATTCCCAAAGCCCGTGCTGACAACCCAACCACCTTCGGTTTCCCATTCATGGTATGTGAAGGTTCCCTGATCCCATGGTTCGTAGAACGGGATGGGAATACCATAATTGATCGTTACTTCAACCGGGCCGGCAGCCAGCGAATTGTCATTCAAAGGCGGAATCGGGGCAACATCATAGTAGCCCGTCACTTCATAGGAATATACTCCAGGATCCAGGAAGTAATCATAATACTCAAGCGTATTGGGATTCGGTACATAACCTACCAAATCTCCGTCACGCCAGATATTATAACCCAGCAATGTCGGGGGTGATGTCATCGGTGCACTCGGGGAGACATCGGCTACTACCGTCTGGTCCATGCCAAGATTGATGGCAGCGCCAACAACCTGAGGTACACTCTGTGGCTTCTGGGTGGGATCCAATACCACCGTACTGCCACCATGGCCTTTCTTGTCATACACGAATGCCGTGGCCCTTTGCAGGAAGGTACAGGGAGTATAGCCAAACACGGATACCGCACTTCCAAAGACCCCGTCGTAATTTGTCCAGGCAAGTCCATCAGGAGGTACCTGAGGTCCGCTATTGTCGTACATGAAGTAGTTTTTCACCGGGGTGGCTGATATATAATAATCTACCAGCGCGTAGAAGGGCCCTGTAAACGGAATATCGTTCACGTTCACCGTTACCCAGTTCCCTGATGGATAGGGGGCGCCAGTGTTGATAAACGGTGCCGACTGGCCGATCAGGTTTTCGGCTATATCATAAATGTAAAGAATACAGCTCTGTGCAGATGAACTACTGGTGGAACTGAAATACATATCAAAGGATTTCAGCACCCCAGTGGTTGTGGCATCGATCGGGAATTTGTTCCCCATCTTGATCTGGTAACCGGCATTGATAGATACTCCGTTTTCTGCCGTTCCGTCATCATACACCCAGGTTACCAGGTGGCCGCCTCCGCAATTCGGTTTCGTCCAGGTCAGGTAAGCCGTGCTTTCTATCGCCGTTCCCGTAAGTTCTGTCGGAGGACAGAGGAACTTAGCCGTGAAAGTGGTGCATACCTTGGCTGAATATCCGCTTCCATAAACTGCTTCCACGCAGGCATTATAGGTGTTGCCATAAATCACTTCACCCGGGGGAATATTGTAGGTCGTATCTGGGGTGAAACCACTCAGGACATCATTCAGGTAGAAATTATAACCGTAAACGCAGGGGTTGGGTCCGCCAACGGCATCAACTCCATACAACTGGATATTGTCAAGGTTCCAGTTATTGATATCATAGGAGTCTTCACCGGCTGCATGGAACCTGAATTTAAAGGTGTGGTTCACCTGATAGGGGGTGACATCCACTGAAATGGTCGTCCAGGCGATATTGCCAGTGTTGGCATGGCTGTCAACTTCAACCCAGGTCGTCCCATTCCAGAACTCCACGGCCATGGTATTCAGGTTACTGGTACCATAATTGCTCAGGTAGAGATCATAGACGAACAGGTGGGCCGGGGCTGCAGAACCTTCAAGCACCTTGCTGGTAATATACTGGTCATAACCCATAACTTCAGGACTCCAGTTGAACATGGCTGAAGGAGCCGGGTGGCCTGTACCGGTACTCACGCTCCAGTTTCCGCCGTTAACCGTCCAGCCGTTGGCTGTAAAGTTGCCGCTTGCCCAGGTTTCATTGAAGAGAAGCTTCTTGTTCCTGGGTGGAGACCAGCTTGATTCCAGTGTGACCCCGTTAACCGAAAGGTTGGTCACCGGATCTTTCACGTGTAAAGGAGAAACATCGAAGGTCGAAGGTCCGAAGATGGCTACATCCTGGGTGTAAAGATCATAGAAAATACGATCCACGATCAGGTGATAGTTGCCTTTCCATACATTGGTAAAGCTGGCTTTACCCGTGGCATCAGTTACGCCTGTATAGGTCGTGTCGGGAATATCGATATTTTCCAGTGTGACTATGGTCCCGTTCAAAGGATCCGAAGCGCAGGTCAGGGTGACATTGACCGTAACGGTGGTCGTCCAGTTCTTGCCCAATATATTGGAGAAGATATAGTCTGACCAGCGGTTGCCGGTATATTTGGCTTTCACGGCCCAGCGGTATGCGCCATCGGGCAGGGAAGGCCAGCTGTTGTCAACGGTACTGTTAGTAGTCGGGGTGGAAACCGAAGTCCAGACAGCCGGATTGGCTTCTTCACCCGGGTGGAGACGAAAGACCTGATAACCTGTCAATGTCGTGGGGGCATCAATGGGGCCGCCGAGGCCGTTCACCACGCAACGCATCATAAAGTTGCCGTCGGCTGGTACCCACGGGCCGCTGCCGGTTACAAATTTACTATAGCTGCGTAGCTGGGTGGCCGTGTTGTCAACAGCCAAACGGGCTGCTACCGAGGAGTTGCCTCCCTGGATCATCACCATGTAGAAATTGCCCGAGTTGATCACCACGCTGGGAAGCGTAAAGGTGTTCCAGCCAAAAACCGTCGGGACTACATCCACCGGATCCCCGATGGGGTTGCCCGGAAGTCCGCCTGTGCCGGTGGCATCATATAGCTGGACCTGGAAAGGAGCCAGATCTCCGATGGCCGGACTGCCCGGATAATCGCTTTGTGCGCCAATGTTTATGCTACCGCTTTTAATGGTCACCGGGTAGTTCAGCGGGGTGAATTTCAAAGCATTGAAATTCCCTTCTGTTGCCCATACCGTGGTGGTTTCTTTAACGCCGTCGTCATAGATCAGCTCATAATCGCCCACGGGTTGTCCCCAGGCCAAAGCCACCTGTGTCGGCGGTGTATTCAGCGTAGCCGTAAACGGCTGTATAGGTTTGTTCAGGGCTTCACCCAGGGCGATGTTCACCGTTTGAGTAACGCCGGGAGTAAAGGTATAATTCCCTGAGAGGAAATTTTCAAATCCGGCTTTGCTTACCGCGATCGGGAAACTGCCACCGGGAAAAACCTGAAGAGAATAAGTTCCTCCTTCTATAGAATAAGTCGTTAGTCCGTTTACCGTGATTTTAGCTCCTTTTATCGGTGCACCATTGGCTGCATTGGTGATGGTTCCGTTAAGAATGGCCGGAGTCGGAGTCATGGTAAAATTCTTGGTCGTTGTGGATCCGTCAACAATAAGAGCAGTGCCTGAGTATGGCATATAGCCCGCTAAGGTAGCATTGACAGTAGCTGTTCCGGCAGGAATACCGGTTTTGGTATAAACCCCGGAAGCATTGGTTGTGACCGGAGTCATGGCATTTACGGTCACAGTTACCCCTGAGATTGGAGTACCTGTAAAGGTATTGGTAACTGTACCTGTTAAAGTTCCGCCGGGTCCTCCCGGGAGGGTAATATTCCAGGTAGCCAGCACTTCTGCATCGCTTAAAGCCCGGTTATATACGCGGAATTCATCCATCAGACTTCCTCCGGGCATACAGTAGGTAGTTGTTCCGTACCCGCCAACAAGGAAGGGACCGGCGCCTGTTACTGCAACGGCCGGTTGAGTTACAGGAGTCCCGGAAAGAACACCATTTTTAAAAACCCTGATGGAAGTGCCGGTATAGACAAAATGGACTACCACAGGTCCCCCCGAAACAGCTGATACGACAACATCACTTAAACCCCCACCGCGAAGTAAGAGATTCCCCGCTCCCGCAGCGCCGTTCATAAAGCAACGGAAAGAAGAGGCGTTAATGTCACCAAAAAGATAGTTTAGATCGGTATTACTGGGAATCCCGTTCAACCACATCGAAATGGTCCAACCAGTACTGGGCAGACTCGTAACCCAATTGGTGTTTAAGCGGTGTGTAGAGGAGGGATTGGTCGTTCCAACACCCTGCATGGCAGTGCTGAACTGACCTGTACCTCCAATGGTCAATCCTGAAAGAATAGCAGGATTAGTCCCTGTAGGAGGTGCAGAGGCATAATTCACCTGATTGCCGGCAGCGTTGAAGTTATAATACATCAACTCTGGAACATTCTGAGAGAATACTTCCATGGTTAAAAATACCAGGAAAAACACCTGCAAAATTTTGTACAATTGTTTCATAGATTTGTTTTTTTTAGATAGCTAAAATATAATGGATCAACTAATTCGATTATTAATTGATGTATATAGGGGGGAAGTTTCGTACATATCTGTTTTTCAGTATTTTAAAAATTGCGTCAAATATACATAAAAAAATTATTCAAATAAAAAAATAATTTTAGGAATATTTTCCAATAATTATATTCAGGAGAAGGAAGGGTATAATAAAAAAAGAGGGCGGCCAATGGCCGCCCTCTTTTTTAGAAATTTCCAATAAAGGATTAGTGGCTTACAGTGATTTTAACGGTGCGGATACCCTGTGTTGTGGTAACTTTCACAAAGTATACTCCGTTCATCAAACCGGTAACATTGATCTTGGCTGTCTTGTTATCAACATTCTGTTTTGTGTAAACAGTCTGTCCAAGATAGTTCATGATTTCAATGTTAGTGATGTTATCGCTGCTCTTGATGTTCACAACTTCAGTTGCCGGATTCGGGTAAACCGAGAAGTTGGTCGTAACCTGAGGATCTATCCCCAATATAATGTCCACAGATACAGTATCTGAGTTCATGGACAGGGTACATTCCGGATACACTGAGAGCACATAATAATCATATTTACCTGGATTCAGGTCAAGATCCATATAAGTGGTATCCGTCACAAGCGCAGTATTGATCTTGTTGAATTCCGTTCCGTTAGGATCCTTACGATAGACATCATATCCTGCCAGAGCGCTGGGCTGGTTAGAAGTAACCTGAGCAGCATGCTGGTTGGTTTGGAGGTACCCGTTAAAGGTATAAGAAGGATTGACATTGCGTGTCATAGCCTGAAGTTCCGAAACAGGAACCTGACGTGGGGAAACGAGTTCTCCCTTGCCAAATTCTGTCCTAATCCAGAGGTTCTGGAGGAAGTCACCAATACCAGAGGTGCCAAATCCGGAATAATCAGGTAAAGGACCATAGACGGAAACGCCATCCGGACCGCTGTTGTCAGCAGAGAAACAAGGATAAGCATCGGTTGAAGAATTGCTCAGAGGTTCAAGCATGATACCAATCAAACCACCTCCGGAACCATCGGTTTCTTCAAGAGAAACACCATTTTCCCAGATATCGTTGCCGGTTGTGGTCAAAGGACCAAGAACAGCAATTTCGGTATAGGTATTCCAATCCACGATATGGATGTTATACTGCCAGGTGCCCATTGTGCCCCAGGAAGCATGATGGAAGTCAATCATTTCCAGGGTTGCATCAGGATATGCAGCCAGATCATAAACTACGCCGTAAGCATAGTCATATCTCTGATAATAACCATTGTCCGGATCGCCATCCCATTGCCATAATTTAACCAGAACTCCGGAATTACCGCAATTCGGCGATTTCCAGTCAAGTTTTGCATTCAAACCCTGTGCATCGCCAGCAAGATCCTGTGCAGGTTGGCAAACGGCATAAACATGGATGTTATCCACATACCAGTGCAGCATATCAATGGAGTTCACACCATTGGCACGGAAACGAATCTTGAAGGCCTTGCCCATGGTGCCCTTGAGTTCGAAGTGCTGGCTGTTCCAGTCAACATCGCCTTCATTGACAAATTCCGCTACTTTTTTCCAGGAACCGTTGGTGTACAATTCTACTGTCAGTTTTTCATCACCGGTGGCATTGCGGTCAAGAAGCTTATAATCAAAGTCCAGATAAACTTTGGCACAGGTATAAATTGCTGCGCTCAGTGTCTGGGATTCAATGCTTCTCGAGTAGTTCGTCAACAGTGAAGTAAAGGCCTGGAAGTCGGCTGAAGGCAATGGATTCCCAAAGCCCGTGCTGACAACCCAACCACCTTCGGTTTCCCATTCATGGTATGTGAAGGTTCCCTGATCCCATGGTTCGTAGAACGGGATGGGAATACCATAATTGATCGTTACTTCAACCGGGCCGGCAGCCAGCGAATTGTCATTCAAAGGCGGAATCGGGGCAACATCATAGTAGCCCGTCACTTCATAGGAATATACTCCAGGATCCAGGAAGTAATCATAATACTCAAGCGTATTGGGATTCGGTACATAACCTACCAAATCTCCGTCACGCCAGATATTATAACCCAGCAATGTCGGGGGTGATGTCATCGGTGCACTCGGGGAGACATCGGCTACTACCGTCTGGTCCATGCCAAGATTGATGGCAGCGCCAACAACCTGAGGTACACTCTGTGGCTTCTGGGTGGGATCCAATACCACCGTACTGCCACCATGGCCTTTCTTGTCATACACGAATGCCGTGGCCCTTTGCAGGAAGGTACAGGGAGTATAGCCAAACACGGATACCGCACTTCCAAAGACCCCGTCGTAATTTGTCCAGGCAAGTCCATCAGGAGGTACCTGAGGTCCGCTATTGTCGTACATGAAGTAGTTTTTCACCGGGGTGGCTGATATATAATAATCTACCAGCGCGTAGAAGGGCCCTGTAAACGGAATATCGTTCACGTTCACCGTTACCCAGTTCCCTGATGGATAGGGGGCGCCAGTGTTGATAAACGGTGCCGACTGGCCGATCAGGTTTTCGGCTATATCATAAATGTAAAGAATACAGCTCTGTGCAGATGAACTACTGGTGGAACTGAAATACATATCAAAGGATTTCAGCACCCCAGTGGTTGTGGCATCGATCGGGAATTTGTTCCCCATCTTGATCTGGTAACCGGCATTGATAGATACTCCGTTTTCTGCCGTTCCGTCATCATACACCCAGGTTACCAGGTGGCCGCCTCCGCAATTCGGTTTCGTCCAGGTCAGGTAAGCCGTGCTTTCTATCGCCGTTCCCGTAAGTTCTGTCGGAGGACAGAGGAACTTAGCCGTGAAAGTGGTGCATACCTTGGCTGAATATCCGCTTCCATAAACTGCTTCCACGCAGGCATTATAGGTGTTGCCATAAATCACTTCACCCGGGGGAATATTGTAGGTCGTATCTGGGGTGAAACCACTCAGGACATCATTCAGGTAGAAATTATAACCGTAAACGCAGGGGTTGGGTCCGCCAACGGCATCAACTCCATACAACTGGATATTGTCAAGGTTCCAGTTATTGATATCATAGGAGTCTTCACCGGCTGCATGGAACCTGAATTTAAAGGTGTGGTTCACCTGATAGGGGGTGACATCCACTGAAATGGTCGTCCAGGCGATATTGCCAGTGTTGGCATGGCTGTCAACTTCAACCCAGGTCGTCCCATTCCAGAACTCCACGGCCATGGTATTCAGGTTACTGGTACCATAATTGCTCAGGTAGAGATCATAGACGAACAGGTGGGCCGGGGCTGCAGAACCTTCAAGCACCTTGCTGGTAATATACTGGTCATAACCCATAACTTCAGGACTCCAGTTGAACATGGCTGAAGGAGCCGGGTGGCCTGTACCGGTACTCACGCTCCAGTTTCCGCCGTTAACCGTCCAGCCGTTGGCTGTAAAGTTGCCGCTTGCCCAGGTTTCATTGAAGAGAAGCTTCTTGTTCCTGGGTGGAGACCAGCTTGATTCCAGTGTGACCCCGTTAACCGAAAGGTTGGTCACCGGATCTTTCACGTGTAAAGGAGAAACATCGAAGGTCGAAGGTCCGAAGATGGCTACATCCTGGGTGTAAAGATCATAGAAAATACGATCCACGATCAGGTGATAGTTGCCTTTCCATACATTGGTAAAGCTGGCTTTACCCGTGGCATCAGTTACGCCTGTATAGGTCGTGTCGGGAATATCGATATTTTCCAGTGTGACTATGGTCCCGTTCAAAGGATCCGAAGCGCAGGTCAGGGTGACATTGACCGTAACGGTGGTCGTCCAGTTCTTGCCCAATATATTGGAGAAGATATAGTCTGACCAGCGGTTGCCGGTATATTTGGCTTTCACGGCCCAGCGGTATGCGCCATCGGGCAGGGAAGGCCAGCTGTTGTCAACGGTACTGTTAGTAGTCGGGGTGGAAACCGAAGTCCAGACAGCCGGATTGGCTTCTTCACCCGGGTGGAGACGAAAGACCTGATAACCTGTCAATGTCGTGGGGGCATCAATGGGGCCGCCGAGGCCGTTCACCACGCAACGCATCATAAAGTTGCCGTCGGCTGGTACCCACGGGCCGCTGCCGGTTACAAATTTACTATAGCTGCGTAGCTGGGTGGCCGTGTTGTCAACAGCCAAACGGGCTGCTACCGAGGAGTTGCCTCCCTGGATCATCACCATGTAGAAATTGCCCGAGTTGATCACCACGCTGGGAAGCGTAAAGGTGTTCCAGCCAAAAACCGTCGGGACTACATCCACCGGATCCCCGATGGGGTTGCCCGGAAGTCCGCCTGTGCCGGTGGCATCATATAGCTGGACCTGGAAAGGAGCCAGATCTCCGATGGCCGGACTGCCCGGATAATCGCTTTGTGCGCCAATGTTTATGCTACCGCTTTTAATGGTCACCGGGTAGTTCAGCGGGGT
Source organism: uncultured Prolixibacteraceae bacterium (assembly GCA_964429135.1). Taxonomy (GTDB): domain Bacteria; phylum Bacteroidota; class Bacteroidia; order Bacteroidales; family FEN-979; genus CAZSDU01. The sequence goes on from CAYSAU010000003.1 coordinate 68,454, forward strand.
GAATTTCAAAGCATTGAAATTCCCTTCTGTTGCCCATACCGTGGTGGTTTCTTTAACGCCGTCGTCATAGATCAGCTCATAATCGCCCACGGGTTGTCCCCAGGCCAAAGCCACCTGTGTCGGCGGTGTATTCAGCGTAGCCGTAAACGGCTGTATAGGTTTGTTCAGGGCTTCACCCAGGGCGATGTTCACCGTTTGGGTAACGCCCGAAGTGAACGTATAATTACCTGAAAGGAAATTCTCAAATCCGGCTTTGCTTACCGCGATCGGAAAACTACCCGGAGTATAAACGTTCAAAGAGTAAACTCCACCTTCAATAGAATAGGTAGAAAAACCATTCACTGTAATCTTGGCTCCTTTAACCGGTGCACCATTGGCCGCGTTGGTAACAATACCATTCACGACACCAGGCAAGGGGTAAAGGGCAAAATTCAATGTGGCGGTTCCACCTGAGGGAACGGTTGTACTCTTGGTCTGTGGTTCATAGAGGGCTTTTGCAGCAGTGGCAGAAACCAAGCCTGAAGGAACAGTCATGGTATAATTACCTGATGCATTAGTTGTAGCTACCGTTGTTCCGACAGTAACCGTGGCGCCCACCAGGGGTGCATTGGTATTGGCATCCTTGACCTGACCTGTCAGTGTTCCCGGGGGAATAGCCAGTTGGTATAAGCGGATATTCTCACGGACAGAAGCCATGTAAACAGTACCGGTAAGGGAACAACCTGTTCCGTAATCGGTATAAGCATAATTCGCCTGTGTGGTGTTGGCAGTACCATTTACAGCAAATGAGGTACCCCATACGGCGTCTGCATTATCATGGCAGAAATTCAGCTTAATGTTGGAGGTGCCATTCCATGGAAATGGAGTTGTCAGTGTAATGATCTGCCATCCTGTTCCGGCGAAGGCAAAACTGGGCGACTCATAGACTATCGTCCAGCCTGCTTCATCAAAAGCAGTAGTAACAACAGCATCCGTAGTATTCTTCATTGAAATTTTGAAGTTCACCAGTGCAAATCCACTGGAGGTGGTGTTGTCAAATGCCAATTTGGTGATGTTCCCGGCTGTTAGAGTGGGAGTCATTTCACTGGCAAGAAAGATTACCTGATGACGGTGATCGGCCCAGAGTGAATAGAAGGGGTAAGAGGTCGTTGAGGTCCCAGTCCCGATCTGAACATACACTTCCTGTGCCAAACCTGTCTTCGCAAATAACATCATCGACACAAAAAAGAGCAGCATCGACTTTGCAAGCAGTTTGGTAACATTTTTCATAATGTTAGATTTAAGTGAATATTAATTGATTATTAGAAGAAAATATGGGGATCAATTTTGCAATTGATGTATATAGGGAAATTTGTCTCATACAATTAAAAATACCAATTATTCAGAATTTATTTCTAAATAATTGATTATCTTGATTTTAAAAATTACTCTGGAGAAGAATAAAATTGATTTTCCACTCCGACAGCAAATATAAAACAAATTCTATTATCCCATGCAAATTTTTTCATTTTTTCTTTCTTTTTGCTCAAGTGAATTTTTTATAATTTTGCAAAAAAATCAACATGAAAATTATCAGAACGCTGCTTATCATTCTCTCCTGCGTGATCATTTTTGATGCCTGCAGTTCCCTGAAGAACACCAATAAAAAAAGCGTGATCGGTTACTGGAAAAAATACCAGGTTAATGCAGAAGGGGAAAGAACTGCTGCTTTAAAGGGAGAACTTACGGCCATGGAATTCAGGACAGATAAAACGGCCACCTTAACTTATACGGACAGGGAATTAAATGGTAAATGGGCGCTTGACAATACCGGAACGGGCATCTTGTTTACTGAAACAAACACCAAAACCCCCATTGAAATACGACTGGCCCGGGTGGCAGATGATGCTTTGGGAATCAATGAAGATGTTGAAGGAGGGGAAAGATTAATAAAATTTCTAAGGGAAAAATAATTCTCAGATAAATCCGTTCCTTCCTGGTAAATCTCTTTATCATGAAAAATAATCATATCCTATCCTTACTATTATTATTTCCCGCGATGATTTTTTTGGTATCCTGTTCCGTTTCGAATATGAACAAGCAGTTGATCCTGGGCCGCTGGGAAGTTGTCAAAACAGGTCCATTTATCCAAAAAAATACCGCTACGGAATCGATACAGGCCGGCGACAGCCTGGCTGCCTTAGCGCTGAATCCGGAGGTTCAGGCAGAAATGGAACGCCAGGGAATGACCAATTACAAGAACATAGCCCGTGATACCAAAAAGAAACAACGCCAGGTCATGCGGGCAAGTCTTTTTTCGAGTATCGTTTTTGATGCGGATCAGACCGCAACTTTATATTTCGGGAAAAAAGGATTTCCTGCCCGATGGACAATGAACCGAAGGGGCAATAAAATCATCATGAAAGATACTGCTTCCTCGGTCAAAGCTACCCTCAGGGTTGTTTTGCTTGATTCCCTCAACCTGAAAACGATCAACAAATTCCCGGAGGGAAAGCTGGAAAAGACCTATCTCAGGCAGAAGTAATCCGCTAATATTTTATCATTGGAATACAGTGCATCCCGGAATTTCCGGGGGTGAATACTTTCATCAGGTAATGTCCCTTCGACAGGTTCTCAATGGGGATGATCGTCTCTAACACACCATTCAGGGAAAATTTGGCCACTGTTAATCCCAGGACATTGATCAGGAGTATCCTGTTCATGGGCAAGGTGGATTTCACCCGGATCTGATCCCGGGCGGGATTGGGGTATATACTGATCTTTTCATCATAGGGTTTTCCCAAAGAGGTAATAACATCCACTTCAATGGTATCGGAAGCAGTGGCTTCCATGCAGGTATTGCCGGTTGCCTGAATATAGTAACGATACAAGCCGTAAGGGAGCCTCAAGTCAATAAAGGCAGTATCGGTCAGAGGCTGTGAATTGGCTTTGACATAATCCCCGCCGGAGGGGTTCTGGCGGTAAACGTCATATAAGAGCGGAAGGGTGGTAAATTCCAGTTTTTGCCCCCCCAGGGTACAGTCGTCTATCCCCCAGTAATACCACAGACCCTGTCCGCCGTTGTCGGTGGCATGCCAGGCCAGGTCAACCACATCCCCCAGGTAGGATGACATATTGATCATATAAGGCTGTTGCCATTGATTGTAACCACCGGGTCCCGGAAAGGGAGGAAGGGCGGAGAGGTCCATCAGTACATCCCAGCTATTGCCCTGATCGGTGGAAACCTTAATAAAGTAATGGTCGTCATGGGCTGATCCCTGATAGGCGAGGCTCCAGAAGCTGAGGTTTCCGCCCACATAGACATTTTTAGCGATAAGCCATTCGTCCTGGTGGTTATAGTCCCAGTACAATCCTGCGGAATAGTTCCCGGAATGCACGCCAATTGGTGGGGCGATACCCGTATGAGTCCAGCTTGCCCCGGCATTATGCGTGATCTGAGACCAACCAGGAGGCGGGAATTCTTCTCCTTCAAACCCTTCCTGAAGAATATTTCCTCCTCCGCTGCATTGGGGAGGGCTCCAGGAGAGATGAATATCATAACCCCAGGCTTCGCCGTAAGGATCAGTGGGTGGCAAACAAACAGCATACACGGCAATATTATCTACCAACCATGTACTGATGTTGTCAGAATTATCTCCGCTGGCAATGAATCGCAAACGGAAACCTCTTCCTTTTACCACACTGATATCGATATGCTGGGTCATCCACTCGATGTTGCCCGAATTGCTGAACTGGGCTTTCTGATGCCAGGTGTTGTTGTAAAAAACCTCTGCGGTCAGCTTTTCATTTCCGCTGGCTGATTTATCCATGAGTTTCAGGTCAAAATCCATCCATATTTTTGCACAGTTATTCGGTGTTGCATCCAGGACAGGGCTTTCGAGGGCAAATGAATAAGCAGAATGTTCCGGCAGTCCGCTAAAAATAGCTGATGGAGGTGGATTCCCAACATCCTGACTGATCGCCCAATTTCCCTGCTGACCGTTAAAACGCCATTCATTATAGGTAAAAGATCCCTGATTCCAGGGTTCATTAAACGGCAGTAACCTACCGTAATGAATCATAACCGATACCGGACCCGCGGGCATCGATTGATCTTCATGACCAGGATGCCCATAAGCGGTAAGGTCATATAAAGCAGTAACTGTATAGGAATAGTTGCCGGGTTCCAGGTTGACATCATAGAAGGAAAGGTTATCGTTCCCCGGAAGATAAACAAGAAAACTGCCGTTTCTGTATATGTCGTATCCTTTGACTCCTTCGGGCATCACCGGCCCTGAATCCGAGGGCATGGTGGGTTCGTGCCAGCTCAGGTAAACGGTGTTTTCAAGGATTTCAGCATTCAGTTCGGTGGGAGGCCAAAGAAAATGTGAAGTTAAAGCATCGCAGACCTGATCGGAATACCCGCTTGTATAGATAGCCCTGACGCATGCCTGATAAGTAGAATCGTAACTGACCAGGGATCCGTCTATGGTATAATGGTTATCGTTGACCAGGGCCAGCACAGTGTTATCGAGATAAAAATTATAGCCAAAGATACAGGGAGCCAAAAGATGGGCTGATTCCGAGGCAGTGATTAGGATATTATCAACATACCAGCCGTTAATCTGGTAAGAATCTTGCCCGAATGCCCGGAAACGGATGTTGAAATGAGCGTTTGCATAGGTAGAAATATCGATGACATCGGTGGTCCAGGGGATACTGCCGCCTGCATTGGTCCATACTTTCAGGGTATGCCAGGAAATTCCGTCGTAAATCTCTATGGCCATCTGATTTAATGCAGCCGTAGAATAATTATCCAGGTTGATATCGTATTGCAGGGTCATAATGGGGCTGTTCTGACCTTCTATTATCCGGCTGGTCAGCGATTGTTCATAGTCGGGAACAGGGGGGGACCAGCTGAAAAACGCCGAGGGTGCGGGATGACCTGCCGTCATGGAAATCCTCCAGTTGATCCCTCCTTCCCGTACCCAGCCCCCGCTTAGGAAATCGCCGCTGTTAAAGTTTTCCTGCAGCAGGGGTATGGTATAAAACGGTTCATCCCAGACCGCGTGAAGGCTGACACTATCCACGACCAGGTGAGTGGGCGGGGATTTGATCTGAAGCAGAATGATATCGAGGGATAAAGGTGTATTAACAGAGCAAAACCCTGAATAGGTAAGATAACCAAACTTCATCGCTTTGACCTCATAAGACCCTTTCCACACACCGGGGAAAACGACCTGACCACTGTGATTACATACTCCCTGGTAAACGGTATCCTGATAAACCTGGTTTCTCAGGGTGACGAGAGTTCCTTCAGGGTCGGCGGTTGCGCAGCTCAGGCTAAGATTGATGTTAACCGGAGCTGTCCAGCATTTACCCAGGACATTTGAAAAAGTCGGTTCTGACCATCGGTTGCCTGTATACCCTGCTTTTACGCACCATCGGTGAGGTCCGCAGGGCAAGGCAGGCCAGGAAGGGTCAACAGTCTCGGTGATGTTAACGCTTCCCAAGAAAACCCAAGCCATGGGGTTTAGTTCTTCACCCTGATGCAACCTCCATAATTGATAGCCTATCATGTTTTGTTCACCGGAAGTGAGTTCCAAAGGTCCTCCCGGACCAGATACCAGGGCACGGATCATGAAATTCCCTGCCGCCGGTACCCAGGAATTATTTCCTGTAGTTGCTTTGAAATAACTGCGGTACTGAGGGAAGGTTATATCTATGGCCAGTCCGGCTGCATTGGGAGCATTTCCGCCCTGTATCATGGCAATAAAGAAGTTGCCTCCCGCGAGGCTTACCGGGGTCGGAAAGGTAAAATCAATCCATCCCAAAGCAGCGGGGATCACATCAAAGGGACCCGCGATCACATTTCCGGGTGTACCTCCCATTCCGTTTCCATCCAGAATGATCACCTGGAAAGGGACCAGGGGATTACTTCCCGCTGGGTAGTTGGAAGCGTTTCCAATATTAATTTTACATCCTTTAACCAGAGCAGGATATCCCACTGGAGTAAATTTCACGGCATTCATATTTCCGGCCTGGGACCATACGGTAAAATTATCCTGCAGTCCATCCTCATAGATCAGTTCGTATATTCCTTCGGGTTGGCCCCAGGAGAGATAGACTCTCTGGTTGGCTGTATCCATCACTGCTGATAATAGCGGTGAAGGGTTGGGGGTTTCCCATAAAGTAATATTGAGGGTAATAATGTTCCCGGATTGAAAGGTTATAGGATCGGAAGTGAAAGGGTCAAAGCCGGCTTTTGATACGTTCACCGCAAAAACACCTAAGGGTTGAACGCTAAGACTGTAAACTCCGGCGGTTACCGAATAAGTGGAAATGCCGTTGACCGTTATTCTGGCACCGATCACCGGATGACCGGTGGTGGCATTGGTCACGGTACCCACCAAAGTGGCGGAGGACAGAAATCCGGTTTGCGAAAAAAGAGGAAAACCTGTTAAAAATAAAATCCCCAAAAAAAGGGTCTGAAAATAATATTTTACGTGAGATGCATTCATACGCTCCCTACAAAAATACAAAAAGCAGGGTTGAAAAAGACTTTTTCATGCTTTCAAGGTTCATTTTTTTTCGGAAAAACTTGCCGGAATAAAAATTTTTATAACTTTGCACTCCCAAAATTATGAACATCAACCCATCAAAAATGTACGCAATCGTTGAAATCGCAGGGCAGCAATTCAAAGTTGAGAAGAATGATGAAATCTTCGTCCACCGTCTCGAAGGTGAAGCCGGGACGAAGGTAGCATTCACCGATGTCTTGTTACTGGATCATGACGGAAAAATATCTGTCGGAAAGCCCCATGTCGAAGGCAGCCGGATTACCGGAAAAATTCTTGAGCATGTCAGGGGGGATAAAGTGGTTATTTTCAAGAAAAAGCGTCGTAAGGGTTATGAGAAAGAAAGCGGTCACCGCCAGGATTTCAGTAAGATTTTAATTGAAAATATCAGTATCAAAGGCGCATCCAAAACCAAAAAAGTAAAGGAAACGGACGAGGAACCTGCACAATTATAATGCTGCATTCATAATTCGTATTTCTTAATTCGTAATTCGTAATTATTATTAGGTATGGCACATAAAAAAGGGGCGGGCAGTTCAAGTAACGGCCGCGAATCACACAGCAAACGTTTAGGCGTTAAGATATACGGAGGCCAGGCCGCCAAAGCCGGCAACATCATTATCCGTCAGCGTGGAACCGTGCACAATCCCGGGCTGAATGTCGGCATCGGAAAAGATCATACCCTGTTCGCGCTTGTGGATGGCATCGTTGAATTTAAAAAGAAACGCCAGGAACGTTCCTATGTTTCTGTACTTCCTTTTGAAGAACAAGCCAATTAATAACCACTCGCGCATAATCTTTCTTCTCCCCCAAAACGCTAATAATTATTAACCTGGCGTTGAAATCTTTCCTTTTACACTGACACCATTAATGAGGATTAATTTTTTTTTCTGATCGTTGTAACAGAGAGATTATCTGGGCAATATGCCCTGGCGACAGTCAAGAAAACTTCCCGCTGTGCATGGATCTCTTTTTATTTAAATCCTCCATAATACAAAATAGATATCCCGATTCCAGCTACCCCGGACCAAGTTCTTAAGGTAATACAAAAGGCTGATTATTTTCACCTTGGCAACTTTGAGGTTAAAGGCGTGAGAAGTAAAAAGGGGGTACGTTTTTTTTTACCTTTGCTGAAAATAAAATGACCCCTTTTCAACCTCTTGCCCGTAAGGCAGACAGGCTTCCCTTTGGGGAGTGGGGTGATTGCCACAACAAACAAACATCCATAAAATGCTGCAATTAAACTATATCAGGGAACATGAAACAGAAGTCACAGATCGGCTTTCCATCAAGAATTTTGATGCCCGTGAAATGATCCGTGAAATTATCTTGCTGGATAATACCCGTAAAGAGACACAAAAAATGCTGGATGAGGTCCATTCCCGTGAAAACATCATAGCAAAGGAAATCGGGATACTGTTTAAATCAGGGAAGCAAGAAGAGGCGAACGTATTGAAAGGACAGACGCTACAATTAAAAAATACGGCCAAAGAACTTGACCTGAAACTTGAAACCACCTGTAAATCTCTGGATGAGCTGCTGGTAAAAATTCCAAATCTCCCTCACCCGGATGTCCCTCCGGGAAAATCTGCTGAGGATAACATTACTGTTTTTCAAGAAGATAAAATCCCGTTTGATGCCACAGGTTTGCTGCCCCATTGGGATCTGTGCTCAAAATACGACCTGATTGATTTTACGACAGGGACAAAAATCGCAGGGGCAGGATTTCCCTTATATAAAGGTAAGGGAGCCCGGTTGCAACGCGCCCTGGTTAATTTTTTTCTTGAAGAAGCAATTCAGGCAGGTTATGAAGAAGTGCAACCACCCTATGTGGTAAATCCAGCTTCAGCCTTTGCCACCGGACAGCTACCCGATAAAGATGCCCAGATGTATCATGTCGCACTTGACGATCTCTACCTGATCCCCACTGCAGAAGTTCCAGTGACTAATATTTACCGGGATACGATTCTAAAAATCAAGGATATGCCACTGAAAAATGTAGCCTATTCCGCCTGCTTCCGCCGTGAAGCTGGATCCTACGGTAAAGACGTGAGGGGTTTGAATCGCTTACACCAGTTCGACAAAGTCGAAATCGTTCAGATCGTCCATCCTTTACATTCCTATGAAGTGTTGGAAGAAATGCGGGAATACGTGGCCGGTTTACTGCGTAAACTGAAACTGCCTTTCCGTATTTTAAAACTCTGCGGAGGGGATATGAGCTTTACTTCCGCTATGACTTATGATATGGAAGTTTGGTCATCAGGACAGGGGCGCTGGCTTGAGGTCAGCTCTGTTTCAAATTTTGAAAGCTTCCAGTCCAATAGGATGAAACTCCGGTTCAAGGATGATGACGGTAAAATGCAGATGGCCCATACCCTGAACGGGAGCGCCCTGGCCCTACCCCGCGTTGTGGCCGCCCTGATGGAAAACAACCAGACCCCTCAGGGAATAATCATTCCGGAAGTATTGGTCCCCTTTACAGGATTTGGCATGATTAATTAGGAATTAAGAATGAGGAATGAGGAATTAATTTGTGATTTAGGTTAAAAGTTTTTTAATATTAATTTTTATCGTGCTTTATAATTTTTAATTTTGTTTTTCATCTAACCTTTTTATTCTATGAAAAAATACTTTTTGTTTTTCGTGTTCCTGCTATCAGCAAGTATTGTTTTTGCAGGACTTGACCTGGGTGTAAAAGTTGGTTATAATGCCGCCAAACTATCTACCAGCATGGATTCCATTAAAACCAGCTTTAAATCCGGTTTTCAGTTTGGCGCCTTTGTGCGTATCGGGAAACGCTTATATGTTCAGCCCGAAGCTTATTACACTACGCAGGGAGGTGTTTTCACCAGCAATGTATCGAACTGGAAGCAAAATGTTAAATTAGGTTCCGTGGATATCCCCGTCCTTCTGGGGTTTAAGATTATCAACAACGATAACCTGAACCTCCGTATCCTTGCCGGACCGGCTGCTTCCATCATCGTAAACAAAACGATCGAGAACACTGGAAACATAACCGATCCCATTACCAAGGCCGACATCAATACGGTGAACTGGAACATCCAGGCAGGAGCCGGGGTGGACATCTGGAAGTTCACTTTCGATATCCGTTACCAGATAGGATTGAATCAACTGATCAAAGACATTGGAAATAAAACATTTAACTCCCACAACAATGTCTGGGTGGTCAGTCTCGGGTTTAAAATATTTTAATTCTTTATTTTACCTGGTATGGAAAAAAGATATTCTTTCCTTATCCTGGTTATTTTTTCCCTGGCCTGTGTAATTGTTGCCTGCAATAAACTGGAAACGAATGATGATCCCCTTCCTGTATGGGAAGATACAGGCCCTGACTCGGTGACTTTTTCCGTCACGGTTCAGACCCTCGAAGGCATTCTGATTCCCGGACAATATGTCAATCTGGCCTTTTCGCAAGACAGTATGGCTCAGGGTATCATGGTGAGAAGGGTCGCCACCAACGGGATAGGACGGGCTAATTTTCCCAGATTATATCCCCGTAAATACTATTACAATTGTTACGCCACCTACCTGACCAATATTTATTACGGATACGCTCTGATAAAATTGAATCCCATGGATATACGGGATACTATTCTCACGGTACATTGAAATGTTTTGATCGTTAACGGAAAAAATTACAGGACAGTCTGGTCAGAGGGAAACAGTGTTTTCTACATTGAGCAGAACCTGCTTCCTTTTCAGTTCATGATTCGCAAGGCAGACGATTACAGGGAATGTTGTCATGCCATTAGCAACATGGGAATCCGGGGCGCAGGGGCCATCGGAGCCATGGCCGGCTTTGCCATGGCGCTGGCTTTCAGGGAAGCGCCCAAAAAGGGATTCACCGGTTTTGTCAACCAGGCCAGGCGCGATATTGAAGCCACCCGGCCAACCGCCAGGAACCTGTTTTACGCGGTAGAAAGAGTTTATGACAAAGGACTGGTTTCCATTCAGGAAGCCGATGCAGAGGCTCAGCGGCTGGCCGATCAGGATGCAGAGAGCTCACGCCGCATCGGAGAACACGGACTAACCCTACTCCGCGATGGATATCGTATCGAAACCCATTGCAATGCCGGCTGGCTGGCTTTCGTGGATTACGGTACTGCACTCTCCCCTATTTATCTGGCACATCTTTCGGGCATGAAGATATTTGTCTATGCCGATGAAACCCGTCCCCGTGGCCAAGGTGGGCGGTTGACGGCCTGGGAGCTGCAGCAGGCAGGCGTACCGCATGTAATCATCCCCGACAACGCCGGGGCAGCCCTGATGGCTCAGGGAAAAATTGACCTGATGATCACCGGGGCCGACCGCATTGCTGCCAACGGAGATACGGCCAATAAAATAGGTACGTTTGAGAAAGCCATTGTCGCTAAAACCCTGGGAATTCCGTTCTATATTGCAGCACCTACTTCGACTTTCGATTTGCAATGCAAATCCGGAAAGGATATCGTGATCGAAAACCGGAGTCCGGATGAAGTATTGTACCAGGAGGGTGTAAACGAAAGGGGTGAATGGGTGAAAATCAGGGTTTGTTCTCCCGGCTCTCAAGCATTAAATCCGGCTTTCGATGTTACACCGGCCAAATTTATCAAGGGAATAATCACTGAAAAAGGGATCATTAAACCTGATCCTGAATCCATAAGAAAACTTTTTAAAGGGTAAATCAGGATGATACTACTGATAAAATTCTGAGATTTTTTTGCAGATAAAATTCACCTGAGCGTTTTTGAGTTTATAGAAGAAAGGTAATCTTAGCAGGCAGTTGCTGAACGTATCGGTATTGGGTAAATCCCGGCCATTATACTTTTCCGAGAAATAGGGACTGGAATGCAAGGGAAAATAATGAAAAACAGCATGAATTCCATGATTTTTCAGATCGTTAAGTAAACGATCTCTTTCTTCCCGGGTATGTGCCACTATATAGAACATATTGCCGTTGACGGTGGCAAACTCAGGGACCACGGGACATTTCAGATATCCTTTTGCTTCCAGAGGCTGTAGTCTTTCATAATACCGCCACCAGATTTTCCGGCGATGACGCTGGATGTCATCAAGCCGGGACAGTTGGGCATAAAGAACTGCAGCTATAGTATCTGAGGGCAGAAAAGAAGATCCGATATCTACCCAACGGTACTGATCGGTTTCACCCCGGTAGAAAGCAGCGCGGTTAGTCCCCTTTTCCCAAATGATCTCTGCCCTTTCTTCATCTTCCTTACGATTGACTACGAGCATCCCGCCTTCTCCTGAAATGATATTTTTTGTTTCATGAAAAGAAAAGGTGCTGTAATCGCCAAAGGAACCCAGGGGACGTCCGCGATAATACGAATCGAAAGCATGAGCGGCATCTTCAATGACTTTTATGCCATGTTTCCCGGCAATCTCCATGATCCTGTCCATTTCACAGGCCAGTCCGCTGTAATGTACCAACACGATAAGCTTTGTCCTTGGCGTGATCAGCCTGGCAATCTCTTCAGGATCAATATTAGGGACATCTGATAGTGTATCCGCAAAAACCAAGCTGGCCCCCCTCAGCAAAAAGGCATTGGCGGTGGACATAAAGGTGAAGGAAGGAAGAATGATTTCATCCCCAGGTCCGATCCCGGAAAGCAGGGCCGACATCTCGAGGGCATCGGTACAGGAAGTGGTTAGCAGTACCTTGTTGAATCCAAAACGATTTTCCAAAAACCGATGGCATTGTTTGGTGTAAGTACCGTTACCGGATATGTTGCCAGACATGGCGGCGAGCGCTAAATTCTTGATGGTCAGTAGGGGAAAATAAGGTTTATTGAAAGGAATATGGCTCATAAATAGCGAAATAGTGAGGGTGCGAAATTATGAAATTCAGCGGGAATTATTATACTTTTGTGTCTGCATTTTCCTAAGCTAATAATTCACGATGAGGTGGCCAAGCGATCCTATTTAAGAGATATTCTGAGTGTTTTAAGCAGTAATCTCACCGTGGCCTTTTGTAATCTGGCTATCGGGGTACTCCTGTCAAGGTTGCTGGGAGCCGCTGGCTTCGGATTGTATTCGGCTATTATTGTTGTTCCCCTGATCGTAATCGGATTCACGCAATTAGGGATCAAGCGTTCGACCATTTACCATATCGGGAATAAGCTTTTACCAGAAGACAATATTGTTTCAGCCCTGTTCATTCTGATGATTTATACCAGTGTTTTGAGTATTGTCATCTGCGGGACAGTCTTTTTTTTCTCTGCCACCCAGCCCTTTGATCCGCTGATCGTGGTGCTGGTATTGCTAACTATTCCGCTTCTGTTAACAAATGTTTATGCAGGAGGGGTTTTCCTGGGAAAAGATGAGATCAGGAGGGCCAGTGTTTTAAATGCCGGCCCCACGATTTTGATTCTGGTTTTTACAGTGGTTTTTGTCTGGGGACTAAAAATGTCTGTTCTCGGCGCTTTTCTAGCCATTCTTCTTGCCAATATTGTAATGTTTATTTATAATTATCATGTCTTCTTTCATGAATACAGATATAACATTACCTGGAAGTATCATGAATCGTTGATGAAAAGCTTGGTGAAACTGGGGCTTGTCAATGCCATCGCGGTTTTCATCATGCAACTCAACCTTCGGATGGATATCCTGATGTTGAAAAAACTCTCCACTTTAGAGGAAGTGGGTTTTTATTCCTTAGCCATGCAAATTGCCGAACAATTATGGCATGTTCCTTACGCCATTGAGACCATTATCCTCAGTCGTTCTGCCAATTCCAACAAGGATCAGCAGATTCACCGGACGGTGGCTTCCATTTTCCGTGTTTCCCTGATAATCGGAGTTTTAGGAGGCATCTTTATCTTTTTCGTTGCCCCCCCCCTGGTTCCTTTGGTATTCGGCAAAGAGTTCATCCCGAGTATTACCATGATACAGATCGTTCTGCCGGGCATTCTTTTCCTGATTGGCTTCCGTATCCTGAATAGCCGCTTAACCGGTATGGGGAAACCCCAGATTGCCATTTTCACTTTTTTACCTGCTCTTGTCATCAATTTTATTGCCAACCTGTTCCTTATCCCCCGCTTCGGTGGTGTAGGTGCAGCCTGGGCTACAAACATCAGTTATGGTATTGGGTCTGTTGCTTTTATCCTGATTTATTCCCGCCAGATCGGAATGCCTTTGACCGAGATCCTGAGGATCAGGAAAAGTGATTTTTATTTTATCCGTGACTTTAAAAAGATTCTTTATGAAAAACGAAGATCTCAGTAAGATCCCAATTTTTTTCATTCTTGGGCGACCCCGTTCAGGGACTACGCTGCTGACAACCCTCTTTAACGCGCATCCCAACGTACATATAGCACCGGAATTCCCGATCATGCTTTTCCTATATCAACGGTTTAAAAAAGTTAAATACTGGGATGAAGCATCCATCCGGTCCTTTATTGATCATGCTTATTACAACTCTAAATTTAATTACAGAACCCTGGAAAACCTTAAAATTGACAGGGAAACAATTATCCGTGAGCTTTTGAAATATGAAGGCAGGGGAAACATCCAACTTTTCCTTAAAGGAATCAATTATTTTGCTTACTCTGTATTCGACAAAAAAGAAACCCAGTGGATAGGTGATAAAAATCCTATTTATTCAATTAATGCAAACCGTTTCAGGAAGATATTCCCTGAAGCAAAATTTATTTGTATTATCCGTGATTATCGGGATAATTTCATCTCGATAAAAAAACTTGCAGAGAAAGAAGTGGAAGTTGAAGCGCCAGTGTTATCACTGCAGGTTGCACGGTGGCGGTATTTTACCCGGCTATTCCTGAAATGCAAACAGCGGTTTCCTGAAAAATATTATATTCTTCGTTACGAAGATTTGGTGACCAGCCAGGAATCTACATTCAGATCTCTCTGTGAATTTCTGGGAATAAATTATGATCCCTCCGTCTTTGATTTTCATGAAAAAAAAGAAGAAACCCTGAATACTTATGGTAATGTTGTTTGGGAAAAATTCCATGAGAATTTGTTGAAACCCATCAATACGGGGAGGATGAACACCTGGCAGGACAAACTTACCCCCCGCCAGGTCAGGATGGCGGATCAAATTGCCGGGAAATATGCGGATCTCACAGGTTATCAAAGGACAAACAAGCGATTCAACCTCTGGTTATACCTCTGTTCAACCCCCATGGTCATCTATAATTTCCTCCTATTCAAGCTGATGATCTTGGGAACCTACCTGCCTTATAAAGTCAGTCGTTGGTGGTTTATTAAATCTTTATTCCTTTTAAAGATTTATATGCATTTTTTTGGAAAAAAAACCGGGAAGAAATAGACTGTCCTATTGGATTTCAAGTTTATCGGCAGTTATTTTTTTATCCTCCAGTTCACCATTCAGATAACGTTGCATTAATTTATACCGTTGAAGTTTCCCACTGGATGTTTTGGGGATTTCATTTGATTTGATGAGCACCAATTCATCGATATTCATACCAAGGGTACTGCGCATCAGGGACCTGAGTTCAAGGAAGGTATCCAGTGCTCTCTGTTCAGGAACTCCAGCAATAAAAGCTATGACCTTATCCTGTCCTGTTTCCTTGGTTGTGATTCCTCCAAAACAAACTTTCCCGGGGTGTATTTCATCGATGCTACAGGCCAAGTCTTCAAGATCGTTTGCAAAATAGTGGCGGCCATTTTTAAAAATGATGTCTTTATATCTGCCACTGATATAAAGCCTGCCTTCAAAAATGAATCCGATATCGCCAGTTCTGAGCCATTCGCCACAAAAAGTAGCAGCTGTTGCCTGTGTGTTATTATAATATCCCTTTGTTACGCTGGGACCTTTAATCTGAATGTGTCCGGCATTTCCTTCATCAATAACATTGTCATGGTCGTCAACTATTCTGATTTCAATGTCATTCAAAGCTACTCCGACTTCCGAAAGCAATCTTGCTGAAGGGAGGGACGGGTCCACTGACTTTGCTATATTTTCACGATCGAGTAAGGTGGAGTCAAATGCTGTAGATACTGAGCGATCCGTCAATGAAGCAAAAGAAATGGCGAGGGTCGATTCAGCCATACCATAAACCGGCATCATGGTTTCAGGTTTAAAGTTGTAGGGTTTAAGCGCTTCAATAAATTCCTCCATGGTTTTTACGGAAATGGGTTCAGCGCCATTCAGCAAGGCTTTTAAGGGAGAAAAATCCCAATCGGAAAGCTGCTTCCCTCTTTTTAAATATTTTATCACCAATGCCAGTGCAAAGTTGGTACATCCTGAAATGTTCACTTTATTATCGCTTAAGAGGGTAAGCCATAAGCCGGGATTCATGATAAAATCGAGGGTGTCTACATGAAATTGTGAAACCTGGCAATAGAGCGGAGTAAAGTGATACCCGATTAGCCCCATATCGTGAAAAAGAGGCATCCAGTTTCCCCACCTTTCATTCAATTTACACCCAGTACCAATGCGAATTGCCTCCATGTTCACCATCATATTGCTGTGCGTAAGCATCACTCCTTTGGGATCCCCTGTGCTTCCGGAAGAAAACTGTATGAAAGCAAGGTCATCAGGGTTATGACTTACAGGAGAAAATTGTCCGTTAACATCAAGATGCTGCTTAAATACAATTTTTTCTGAAGGGAAATCGCCGGTTTCTTTAATACCCGGGCTCATAAAAACAAATGGTTTTCCCATTTGCCGGAAAACATTCATCAGTTTAACAACCGAGGGATTGTATCCTGAAAAAGTCATGGGTGGCTGAAGAATTGTAGGAACAACACCAAGGAGGAAGCATCCCCAGAGAATCTCAATGGTTTCTTTGTTATTTTGTGTAGCAATGATGATATTATCGCTTTTTTTCAATCCCAGCCTACGAAGTCCAAGGGCAATTTTCCGGGCTTCGGTATATAATTCAAAGTAAGTTTGAGCAACAATATTTCCAGTTTTATCTGCATATCCAATCATGGAATCAGGGTGGTTTTTTATGACCCTTGAAAGCAGATCCGGTAAAGTAATTTCCGGTTGGTAATACATATTTATTTCAGGCATAATATTCTTGTAAAAACTAATCGGGCTACAAAGTAACGAATAAGTTGATGATTGAAGGGAATTATACATTACTTTTGACAAATTTTTCGAATGTTTATAGATTCCGTTTCACATTATTTGCCTGCCCGGGTTACCGGTAATGATCATTTTGCAAGAATTACCGGTTTAACTGAGGAATGGCTCGAAAGCAGGACAGGAATTAAAGAAAGGCGGAAAGCGGAGCCCCATGAGAATGCAAATACCATGGCAGTTGCAAGCGTCAAATCTGCTCTTGGCCATCTTTCCTATTCCATTCAGAATGTGGATCTGATCATTGGCGCAACCTATACCCCCTATGATACAGTCGGGACTATTGCCCACAGCCTTCAGCAGGCTTTCGACATCCCTAATGCCCAGGCTTTTACAATTTCTTCGGCATGTGCGTCATTTCTGAATGCTTTAGAAATTGCCGAAGGCTATTTTGCTTTAGATAAAGCAAGCCTTGCATTGATTGCTGCTGCTGAACATAACTCAGCTTATAATGATGAATCGGATGTACAATCCGGACATTTATGGGGAGATGGGGCTGCGGCTGTTTTTGTTTCCAAAAAAAAAATAAGCGAAAAAGGTTTTGAAGTTGTTGATATTTTGACCAAAGGACTCGGGAATGCGGGCAAATCCATCGATGGAGTATGGTTACGGCCAAACCATGGCGGATTGAAGATGCCATTTGGCAGGGATGTCTTCATTCAGGCGAATAAATATATGGTAAGTGTTTTAAAGGAGATCCTTGATAAAAACCATCTGACTGTTAAGGACATTGATTTTCTTATCCCGCATCAGGCAAACCTTAAGATCATCAGGCATGTTCAGCATGACCTGGAGATGCCGGATAATAAAATCCTGGTCAATATCGACAGGTTGGGGAATACGGGTTGTGCCAGTATTCCCATTGCTTTAGCTCAAAATGAAGATAGGTTTCACAGCGGTGATCTGATCGCTTTAACAGTATTCGGGGGTGGGTATTCGGGAGGTGCAGCCCTATTAAAAAAGTTGTGATTTCCTGAATTTTCTTACCTTTGCAAAATAATATTACTTTATATGAAAATTGAAGATTTTATCGCACATCTCGAAGAAGAATATGAAGATATTACCCCGGGAACGCTAAAACCCGGAAGTGTTTTCAGGGAAGTTTTTGAATGGAGTTCCATCAATGCACTTATCCTGATTGCCCTTGTAAAAACCCAATATGATGTCACGATAAATGCTGATGATATTGCATCATCAAAAACAATTGAAGATCTTTTCAAGATTATCCAGGCAAGGGTTTAATCATCCCTTTCATTATTTCTCGTCTATCAGTTTCTGCCCTTCTTCGGCCAACAGGGTGATCGAAAGGTTTTCAAAAAAAAGATACAGTGGCCATTCAAATCCGAATCTGTTTTGTGTATCTTCTGAAAGCAATACTGCCCTGATAGAGTCAATACCATAATCACCCAGGGTCTTTAAAGGATCAACGGGCAATCCCTCATTCAGATGAAGTGAAACCCAGGTGATTAGAAAATGTTCGAGATTTTGTGTTTTCATGAAAACCAAAAATTACTAGGAAAGCCAGATGAACTTTGCTTTGCAAAAGTAGAAAAAATTGAACTTTATTGAAAAAATTGTACTTTTGCTTGAGTCTGCTATTTTACAAGAAATTAACCACGATTACCTATGGCCGTATTTGAGATATCAGATATCCGGATTGCCGGTATTTCAGCTTGTGTCCCCAAAGGCATCTTATCCAATCATGATTATCAGTGGATAAGCCGGAAGGATCGTGAGCTACTGATCCGTACCATTGGTGTTGAGTCGCGTCATGTAGCTGAAAAAGGCCAGACTTCCTCCGACCTTTGTTTTCAGGCAGCAAGCCAGTTAATGCAAAAATTAGGTTGGGAAAGCAGCGATATCCACCTGCTCATTTTCGTCTCTCAGTCGCGCGACTATCTCATTCCCTCCACTTCTGCCATTCTTCAGGACCGGATGAAACTTCCAAAAACCTGTATCACCCTTGATATTAATCTCGGTTGTTCGGGATATGTTTACGGGCTATCGGTAATCGGCAGCCTGATGAAATCCACCGGTATTTCAAAAGCCTTACTTCTTGTCGGTGATGTTTCTACCGTTACATCAGCATATCGCGACAAGAGCACCTACCCGCTTTTTGGCGACTCCGGTACTGCAACTGCACTGGAACTAAAACCAGGCTTCCCTTCCATGCAGTTCAACCTCCAAACCGACGGAAGTGGTTATGAGGCCATCATCATCTATGATGGCGGGGGCAGAAATCTCACTGATAAAAAATCCTTTACCACGAAAAAATATGGTGAAGGCATTTATCGTAACCGTTTACAAACCGCCCTGAACGGGATTGAAGTTTTTAACTTTTCCCTCCGGGAAGTTGTCCCGAATATTAAAACGACCTTGAATCACTTCAACCGTGAGCTCAGGGAGTTTGATTTTTTCCTGTTCCATCAGGCTAACCGCCTGATCAATGAAACCATACGAAAAATGCTCAAGGTTGACCCGGAAAAAGTTCCTTACTCCCTGCAATACTATGGCAATACAAGTTGTGCCTCCATTCCTACTACCATGGTCAGCCAAATCAGGGAAATCCTGGAGAACAAGTCACAAAAACTTCTGCTTTCTGCTTTTGGAATCGGACTTTCCTGGGGAACTGCCCTGATCGAAACCGATGGTATTATTGTGCCTGAAATCACAGAACAGGAATTCATCCCGCAAACCAATGACAAGCAATGAACCCTTTTGACCTTACCGGAAAAACAATTCTTATAACCGGCGCCTCCTCCGGATTGGGACGGCAAACCGCAGTCACGGCTTCGAAATTCGGAGCCAGGATTGTTATTACTGGCAGAAATGAAAAAAGGCTTGAAGAAACATATCAAAAGCTTCAGGGAAATGGGCACCTTCAAATCCTTGCTGATCTTACCCTTCAGGATGACATTGACCGGCTGGTAACAAGCTTGCCTCCGATAAACGGGCTGGTTCACAGTACGGGCATTTCTGATATCACGCCGGCAAGATTTATTACCAAAGAAGTTATTGCCAGAACCTTCAGTATATGCTTTGAAGCCTCTGTTTTAGTTACGGCTGGAGTGCTGGCAAAGAAAAAACTGGTGAAAGATAACAGCTCCATTGTGTTCATTTCCTCCGTTTCCACCACCTATCCATTTATCGGTGGAGGTATGTATATTAGTGCCAAGGCCGCAGTTGAAGCCTATGCATTGGTTCTGGCCAAGGAACTGGCGCCCAGGGGAACCAGGGTGAACTGCATTTCACCGGCTTTTGTTAAAACCCCCATGCTGGATGAAACCGCAGAGAATTTTTCGATGGAAGTAATCAACAGAATTGAGCAACTTCAGGTTCTTGGACTGGGTGACCCGGAGGATGTGGCCCATACGATTATCTATTATATTTCAGATGCGTCCCGGTGGGTCAGTGGGACCAATCTCATTTTAGGCGGAGGGCTGAATGTTCAGTTGATGAGTTCCGGGACTTCTTCTCCCCCTTCGAAATAAGGCAAGATTAAAATTAGTTTGTAAAATAGAATAAAATGACTGATTATTCAATTGTTGTGCCTGTATATAATAGCTGTCAATCGCTGAAAGAGCTTTACCAGCGGATTGAACAGACCATGAATGGACTGGATAAATCATTTGAAGTGATTTTTGTGGATGATGACAGCAAGGATGAAAGCTGGGAAGAACTGAAACTCCTTCATCATTCAAATCCAGATCACATTTTGGCGATCCAACTTGCCCGGAATTTCGGTCAACACAATGCTACCATCTGCGGGATTGCCCAGGCATCAGGAAAATATATCATCACGATGGATGATGATCTTCAAAACCCACCTGAAGAAATTAGCAAGCTCATCAGCCAAATGGAAAGCAGCAATGCTGACCTTATTTACGGGATCTACAACAAAAAACGACATTCTATGACAAGGAACCTGGGCAGCGCCGCCCTTAAAGCTTCCTCCCGTAGGTTTTTCAGAACAAAGGGCAATGGTTCCTCCTTCCGGATTATGAAATCATCTCTTGGCAAATGCCTTCTCAATCACCAGATCAATTTCATTTACATTGATGAATTGTTTAACTGGTATACCAACCATATAGAATTCGTTCAGGTTGTGCATCAGAAAAGACCCTACCAGAAATCAACCTATACCTCTCATCTCCTTTTTTCCATGTTCTCGAACCTGGTGATTTATTATACAGCCATACCACTTAAAATGATGGTGTACGGTGGGTTCATCTCTGGTCTTCTGAGTTTTATTGCCGGCATAATATTTATTTACCGTAAGATCATGCATGATGTACCGCTTGGATTTACCGCCCTGATCGTCGCTATTTTATTTTCCACCAGTATCATTTTACTATCCCTGGGAGTAATCGGCGAATACCTGAGCCGGATCTATATGGTGCAAAACCAGAAACCTCCTTATGCCATTAAAACCAGGCTTGACCATGAAATTCTTTAAATACGGCATAACGCTGGAACGCCTGAAAGCCGAGGATATTGAACTGGTCAGGCAATGGCGTAACTCAAATGCAGTCAGGCTGAACATGAACTACCGCGACATTATTAGTCCTGAACAGCAAGCCGAATGGTTTAAGTCTATCAACAACTTATTTTGTCACTATGTCATTATCCATTACCAGGGAGAGAAAATCGGATTGCTGAACGATAAACATATCGACTGGGAATCCCGTTCCTCTGAATCAGGAATTTTCTTTGGCCGGAGTGAATATATCAACTCCATGGTTCCTGCACTTGTATCTGTAGCCGGAATTGAAACCATGTTTTATATCCTGGGCTGGCATAAACAGTATGCAAGCATACTTCGTAACAATGTCAAAGCCATTGACTTTAACAGTCAACTGGGGTATATCCTTTGTGAAGGACAGGAAGATCTTGATCTTCAAAAGTTTGAGCTGACACTTGAAAGTTTTGAGAAAAAAGCCAAAAAAATAAGGAAAGCCGTCAGGCTATCTGCCGGAAATGAGACCTGTGGAAAAATACTCCTTGAACCAGAAGATTTCCAAATCGGTATTGCTCAAAAAGTCGAATCACTGATCCACCAAAGCCCCAGGCCCATTCACCGGGAAGAGTCCGGCGAGGGTATCTGGTACATGGAAATGAATGAAACCCACAACTTCCAGAAATTATATAACCAGTAAAGATGCTTTTTAATTCTTTTGGATTTATTATTTTTCTTCCGTTAGTGGTTATTTTTTATTATTCCCTAACTTTTCGCTGGAGGAATATGTTCCTTCTTGGATGCAGTTACCTTTTCTATATATTCTGGAATATTGAATTTGTCCTGGTTTTAATCAGTGCAACCATGGTTTCTTATTGGGCTGCATTGAAAATGGGACAAAAGGTAAAAAAAAGAGAGCGGAAAGTATATCTGATCATAGCCCTGGTCATAAACCTGGGCATGCTGGTCGCTTTCAAATATCTTGGTTTTTTTACAGATATCCTTAATCAGTTTTCAGGTGCTACAGGCTGCAATTTCGCCATTCCCTTCTTATATCTAATGCTTCCTGTCGGCATTTCATTTTACACTTTTCAGACCCTGGGGTATGCCATTGATGTCTATCGGGGTGTACTTAAACCGGAACAGGATGCAGGACGCTATGCCTTATTCGTTTCATTTTTTCCGCTGGTACTGGCCGGCCCAATTGAGCGCGGGCGTAATCTGCTCCCCCAAATCTCTGTCAGCCACCCTTTTGATCCGCAGTTATTCACGAGCGGTTTACGGCTCATGCTCTGGGGAATGTTTAAAAAAGTTGTGATTGCCGATCGATTGATCATTCTGGTTCAGCCTGTTTTTGAACAGCCTGGATATTTTCATGGTCCGGAAATAGCCTTTGCAGTTGTGCTCAAAATCATGCAGGTATATGCCGATTTCTCAGGCTATACTGATATTGCCATAGGGTCAGCAAGGCTGCTGGGTTTCAGGCTTAGTCCGAATTTCAACCGCCCATTTACTGCACAGTCCATCGCCGGATTCTGGAGCCGCTGGCATATCTCCCTGACTTCCTGGTTGCGCGATTATGTATATTTTTCCTTGCCTTTCAAATATCATGGTAAAATTGTATCCTGGAGAGCCAACCTCAACCTCCTGATCACCTTTATTCTGGTCGGGTTTTGGCATGGGCCTTACTGGAACTTTATTATTTTTGGGTTTCTGCATGGCTTGTATATGATCATGGCGAACATCACAAAACCCTGGATGACAAAATTCAACCAATTGAGCCGGCTTGACCGTTTTCCCCGCTTATTAAAAACAGTGAATATAACCGTGACATTTTTGCTGGTCTGCTCAACAGGTTTTTTCTTCGGACAGCATCCGTTTTCTGATTCCTTACTGTTGATAAAAAACCTGGCGGATTTCAGCCATTCCGGAAAATTATTCCTGTCATTATTAAGAAACAATGACCTGGTACTTGGGGTATTACTGATTTGTTTTATGCTCTTTTTCGAATACCTGATCGCTGCCAGGGAATGGGCAAGTAAATTCCTTGGTAAGCCGATAGCCATCCGGTATGCCGCATATCTTTTCATGTTGTTTTTCATGCTTTTTTTCGGTGTTTTTTCGAACCAGAAGTTTTTTTATTTTCAATTTTAGGATGAACAGAAACAGGAAATTTTTCTTAAAATTCGGAGTATTTATTATCCTGTTGATCGGGCTGAATGCCCTGTTCAGTTTCCTGTACGACCGCGGGATGATCTATTACCGGCTGAATCGCAACCAAGACCATCAATTCGAGGTTTTTTCCGACACCCTGCGGTACCTTATGCTTGGAAATTCACACAATGTGGTGAACCCGATGATCCTGGGTAACAGTTTCAGCTATGTCACGCCCAGGGAATTATACACACAAACGTATTTCAAGCTGAAGTACATTCTTGAAAAGACGAATAAAAGACCGGAGAATATTCTCCTTTCAGTTGATCCTGTTAACTTCAGCCCGAAAACCGAAAACGACTTGACCTTCGATGGATACTGGAAAAAATACATAAATTATTTCGAACTTGCCCGCGAATACAGGGATCCGCACTTCCTGATGAATTGGTTCATGGGGAATTTCTGCACTTACGCGGGAAATTTTAAATTTATTTTTCAATCGATACGGTATTTTCGATTTGACCTGGACATGATTAAACTCGGCTACCTTCCCCGGCAAAATTTTCAGAATTTCGCCAGAGAACCAAACCGGGAAGGGCAGGGATTAATCAGGGCGACGGCCTATCTTTCCAGTTATAATAAAAAATCTGAACTGGGTTCCGTAAGATACTACTGCCGAATTCTGGACCTGTGCAGGCAATATAATATCCGGCCGATTCTATTAAGAATGCCGCAAACCGAAGAATATCAGAAGGAAGCAAATAAATTGGTTAATATTGCGAAGCTGGATCGTGAAATCCTGGCTTTTTCGCATCTATATTCAAGCAATTTTATTTTGCTTGATTACCGCAATGAATTCATTGACAAACCGGAATATTTTTTCAATGCCGATCATTTGAATCCAACTGGTGCAACCATCATCAGTAATAAAATCAGGAAAACTCTCGTTAAATTAAACAGCTCTGAAAAATTAAACCCGAATTCAACAAAATAACCAACACATGAAAACATCTTATTCTTCCATTTCAAGAAACACTTGGCACATGGTTTCCTTTTTATTCGTTCTGATTTTTTCAGCCACTGCTTTAATGGGACAACAAAGCAATTCCGATAAATCCCAGAAACCTTCAGCCGAAGATAGAGCAAAACAGCAAACCCAGTTCATGAAAGAAGAACTCAAGCTCAACGCAGCACAAGAGGCTAAAGCCTATGCCATCAACCTCAAGTACGTAAAACTGAATGATGAGGCAAGAAAATCCCCCGACAAGGAAAAGAACAGGAAGGTCATGCAGAAAAACAATGAAGCAAGAAGAGGTGAGCTCAGAAAAATCCTGACTTCTGAGCAGATCGACCTTTATCTGAAGAAAAGGGAAGAAAATAAAACCAAACAAAGGGTGATGAGATATTAACGGTTAAATATCAACGGTTTTTTTTCCTTACCTCCTCCCCCAGATTGTAATAATATGCTGCCTTTGCTCTGTCCTTCCGAAGATTGTAAAGACCGTTGAGCTGAACGCAGAGTTCATAGGTCGGGTTAATCCCGCTGGCTTTTTCCCAATACTGAACAGCCATAAAAGTATCTCTTCTCGACATATAATAATTTCCGATATTCACATAAGGCATCTCCGAATTGGGATAGGATCTCATGATATCCTCATTCATTTTCACCGCCCTGTCAAAATCTCCCATATCGTTATATACATTGGCCATGGCAAATAAGGCCTTGACCTGATGCGGATTGATTTTCAGAATTTTTTCATAGCACGCGAGGGCCCGGGAATATTCTTTCTGTTGACGATAAGCCATTCCCAGGTTAACCCAGGCCGGTTGAAGGGTAGAATCAAGATGGATGGCCTGTTGCAGGAAATAGATCGCCGAATCCGGATTTTTAACAATAAAAAGATAAACTGTGCCCAAGTCATTCAGCGTGGTATAGTTCTCAGGGTAAATCCTGATAGCCTGCCGGAAATGGCTGATGATGGTCTGGGTTTGAAATTCATTCGCAAATCCATACCGTAAGAAATTTTCATCCTGATAAATATTTTTCATTAGAAATCCGCCATAATCAATATTTGCTTTAGCCGAATTGCTCAGGTGCTTAATGTCGGTATGATAGAGCATGAACAGGTTCCTCCAGTCGCGGTTACGGTTAATCGTCAAAGCCGTTCCCGGCAGGAGTATGAATATTACGAGCCCAATGATCATAACACGTTTGCTCATCTTGACCTGACCATTTCGCGGATCAACCTTGAAAACCAGAAAGGAAAGGTAGGCTAAAGCCGAGCAAAAACCAAGAGAAGCCAGGAAAAGAAAACGTTCACCGACAATCCCAACCACAGGCCCGGGGAGGTTGGAAAAAAGAAATATCCCGATCAGATACCATAGAATAGCGAAGGAAAGAAACCGTTTTTCCCTGAATTTGTACAACGCGAAGAACAGCAGGCCAAAATGAATGATCAAGGACAATATAGCCTTGAAACTGGCAAGATTAGTCAACGGGATCATGTCATACCCGTAATAGTAAAGCAAGGGATAAGGTAGGATCAGCATTTTTAGGTAAAATAACAAGGATAAAAAACTGGTTCCCAGGCGAACACCTATGGGTTGATCAAAAAACAGCGGGTTTTCGATAAAAAATTTGACCCTTTGCACCGGGGGCAGAAATAATTTTGGAACATACTGGGCGAGCAAACCTAACACAACAATGCCTGCCAGAACCCATACATACTTTTTTACAGGAGTATCTGTAAAGAAATACAATACCAGAAAGTACAAGGGCAGAAATGGAAGGATGGAAGGTTTGCTAAGATAACCCATGATAAACACCATGAACATATAAAAAAGAGAAAGGATTTTCCCTTTTTCAACATAATTAAGCAAAAACCACAGTCCACTCATACCACAAAGAAAAGCGAGAAGTTCTTCCCTGTTTTTCAGACTGGCTACCACTTCCGTATGGACTGGATGCGCCATAAACAACAGGGTAATGAAAAGAGGCAATAAAACATGAAAATTTTTCAGGAAACGTCTGAAGGTAAAAAAAATCAGCATGGCGATGAAACCATAAATCAGTACATTGATGAGGTGGCTTCTTCCGGGTTTATCCCCCCATAACTGATATTCCAGTGCAAAAGTAACTTTGGTCATCGGGCGGTATTCGGAAACGATAGACCCTACATTCCCGGTACTGTTGATATAATGGGTAGAAAAAATCTCAGGGATCGCCTTCAGTCCGCGGGCTGTTACCGGATTATTGGTAACATACTCATCGTCCAGGGCATATTTGTTCTTTACCGTATTTCCATATAAAACGAAGGCAAACACGAGAAAAAGAATCATGTAAAACCAATTACCGGGTGTTGATCTACGCTCTTGCTTTTCATCCTTAACGGCAACCTTGCCTTTTCCTTTTACCAGATTCTTCTTTGGACCATCAGAAGGTCGGGATTGACTACTTTGTTTCATCCTTATACAAACTTTCCGCAAATGTAAATAATTATGAAATGTCAGGAGAGAATGGTCATCACTACATAAGGTAGGAGGATGATGCTGAAGACCAGGAGGATCTTCAGCCTGACATCGATTTCGATGGTTAGGCTTCTTGGATCCGTTTGGAATAAACGAAAAATATAATATACCACCATCATGCAATAACCCAGGGACCCGGTAAATACCGATCTTTCAGCATTCGGCAGCAAGGCGGGAAAGAAAATATTGGCATATAAAAAAATGGCAGAAAGAAAAAACAGAATGGTGAAGGAAAGAAAGTGCTTTCCACGGTAATTTCTGAAAGCAAAAAATATCAATCCGGAATAAATCAGAAAAGAAAGAAAAGCAAGGATGGAGGAAGAATAGTTCATCATGATCGCATCCTGATTATAATTCACAAGATGGTTGGGATAGATCAGTATCCTCAGGTAAAAGAGCAAAAACATCAAACCGGTTTTCAGACCGAAGCCGGGATTTTCTTCCGGGAAAAAAGAAGGAATGGAGTTTAGGTTCAAGGATAAAAATGCCGGTTCCAGCAAACGATGGCTGAATAAGGCCAAAATGGCCAGACCGATCATGGCCGAGATCATGGGGATGTAATGCCGGTATGGAAGACGGGTAAAGAAATACAGACAAAGAGGAAAAATCAATAAAAACGATAGCATGGCCGGAGTGATCAGGCATCCGGCAAAAAAAATCAGCAAAGCGAGGATCAGGAATCTCAGGTTTCTTTTTTCAGCATAATGGAGAATAAACCAAAGGGCTGCCATTCCGCAGATAAATGCCAGCATCTCCGTTCGTCCTTCCCGGCTGTTCACTACACCCGTATGCACGGGATGTGCCATAAATAAAAGGGTGATAAGAAAAGGAAAAAGAATATTGAAGCGCTGAAGCATTTGTTTCAGTACAAAAAAAAGCAGCAAGCAGAGCAGGGAATAAACCACTACATTCAAAGGCAGGAAAACAAACAGGGCTTTCCCATATAGGACCAGGGTGGTTAAAAGGAAAAAGATGACGACATATTTATTCGCCCTCCAAGAATTCCAGGGTTTGATTTCGGGTTTTTTCCGACTGTTTTTCATTTTCCTTGAATCCCGTCAAATTTAAAAAAATCCTGCTTATCTCTGCAGGGCTAAGGTAAGTCTTATGAATTCCTCCACATCGAGTTGTTCAGGTCTTTGAGATAAAAGAACGGGAAGTCCAGGGTCATCGGCCATATCCATTTCACCAGAAAGAGAGCGAAGGGAGTTTCTCAGGGTTTTCCT
This sequence comes from uncultured Prolixibacteraceae bacterium, assembly GCA_964429135.1. Classification (GTDB taxonomy): domain Bacteria; phylum Bacteroidota; class Bacteroidia; order Bacteroidales; family FEN-979; genus CAZSDU01. The sequence goes on from CAYSAU010000003.1 coordinate 96,465, forward strand.
GCGCTGGTTAAAAGCTGTTTTAACCACCTTGAAAAAAAAACCTTCATCACAACCGAGATGGATGGTTTTATTCCGCTTTAATCTGATCATGGCAGATTTCACGCGTGGAGGGGGAAAAAAAACATTTTCACTCACGGTAAACAAATATTCAATGTCATAAAATGCCCTGAGTAAAACGCTTAATATGCCATAGGTTTTATTTCCCGGTGGGGAGGCAATGCGCGCTGCCACTTCTTTCTGGAACATTCCTATCGCCTCAGGAATCCTATCGCGGAATTCGAGCAGACGGAAAAGAATCTGGGTGGAAATGTTATACGGGAAATTACCGATGAGGCTGAAGGGTGGCTTTTCGGAAGGCTGATTACAGATGACGGATGGAGGTGGAAAATCTGAAAGATTGTATGTTAAAAAATCAGCCTCAATCAAGCGATCGGAAATCAAAGGGTAAGTCTTTTTAAGGTAAAGAACGGATTCATGGTCAATTTCCATAAAATAGGGATCCGTTGTTTCATTGTCCAGTAAGTATTTGGTTAGGACACCTGTTCCGGGACCTATTTCAAGCACAAGCGGGTATTGAGGGTTCAGGGCAGCGACTATTTTCCGGGCTATGTTTTCATCCCTCAGGAAATGCTGCCCCAGATGTTTTTTTGGTGTTACCATCCGTTTAATTTAAGTGGTCCCCCCTGAGTTCGCGGAATCGTTTACGGGCCTCCGGGATATAAATACTTCCAGGATAATTCCCGATGAGTTCAAGATACAGTTTTTTGGCATTTTCCTGATCTTTTATCCGGTAGTCGAATAATTCGGCCCTTGCCATCAATGCTTTATCAGCCAGGATACCGTCAGGATAGCGGTTCACCAGAACAGAAAGCAGGCTGTCAGCCTCGGAAAATCTTCCCTGTTTTTGTTTTATGTCAGCTTTTTTATAGATTACTTCATCCAGGATGGGATGATCTGAAAATAAAGCCTGAATGGAATCCAGTGCCCTCAGAGATCCTTCTGCATCGTTCCTGAAATCGAGCAAATCGGCCCGGGCGTACATCCCCAGGGCAAGGGTATTGCTGTCGGGGTCATAATTTTCTGAAATCAGCAGGGAAAGCGCCATGGCATCATTGGCAATCAGTTTTGAAGTGGCTGCTTTTAAAATATCGAGCTGCGCTTCTGCCCATTTAAATTCTCCGATATAAAAAGAAAGCCGTGCATTTTTATATTTCGCCATCTGTCCCAGGGCATCATTTTTAAAATCCTCGTACACCTGCTGATAGCGTAAAGTCGCTTCCCATACGTTGCCGGTAAACAAGAGAATATCCCCCAGGTCGATTTTAACTTCGGCACGACTTTCCTTTCTGATGCCATTCATCTCAATAAGCTGTTCAAGTAATTCGGTGGCTTCCTCTGTTTTGTTCAGGTAAAAAGCCTCCAGATGAGCCAGGTTCCTCATCAGGGTAATACTGGTCTCACCGGGATCATTTTTTTTCATTACCGTTTTGAATTCTTTTTCCAGTTCTTCCATTTGCTTCCGGGAAGGAGACGCCTGGTTTGTAATCTTCAGATATCGGGTATTGACTAATTCCAGACGGCTGTCTTCATAGTAATTTCCGTTGGGACCTTTGGACACGAGGTATTGATAAGCATCAATGGCTGTTTCATAGAATCCGTTCGATATGGCCAGGCGAGCCAACTGCCAGACCCTTGTCCCATTTTCCCTGAGCCTCCTGTCAAGTGCTTTGACCTGAATCAGTGCAAGGGCAAAGTCTTTCTGCTGGACAGAGTACCACCATAATAATTCAGCATAACAAGTTTTATCCGCTTCTTTCTGTGCCCTACTTAATAAATTTATACGGAAAGATTCCCTCAAAGCATTTTCATCCTCCCCGGAAAGCAGGTTTTGCAATCTGTCCTGAACTAAATTCATATAGGCTGGATTCGCATCTATCAAGTCAAGATATTGATTGATGGCCTGTTGAATGTTGCCCATCCGTTCATAAATTGAAGCCATTTCATAGGCAAAGGAGTATTTTTTTTCAAGGAGTTGCTTCCCTTTCTCATACACGCTGAGGGCATATTCATTTTCACCCCTGACCAGGAAAGCATTGGCAATTTCATTGATCTGCAACTGGTCGGCCGGTAGTTTTTTCAATACTTCTTGATATTGCTTTCGGGCTTTTTCAGGATTACCTTCCCGGTAGTACACATAACCCAGATCAACCAGGTATTTCAGAGGCCTCGGATCATTTTTTTGCTGCTTTCTGGCCAGGCTTTCAGCTTTTTTATATTCCCGGATCTCTACCAGGCAAAAAAACAGGTTATTGTAATAATAATACCCCGGACGGGATTCAGATAATCTTTCATAGATGGCAGCAGCCTGCTCGAAATCACGGTTTTGTAAGAACTGCATGGCAAGATTCTCATCGTCCCCACTGGCAGGGGCATTTAGTTGCAGCGGAATCTGTGGGGGAGTTACCGGAGGTCGGTCCTGACCATAGGAATGAGGAATGAAGAAGGAGGAATGAAGAAGGATAAAAAATAATAACAGAAAGATGGAAAAATGAGTAGCCTTTTTCATTTTTTATTAAGCAGCTTTATGGAAAACCAAGCCATCAGTCCCATCCCCGTTTTGAGGCTGGATTCATCCACATCAAACCAGGCTGAGTGGAGGTTTGCATTGATTCCTTTTGCCTCATTTGCTGTGCCCAGCCGGTACAGACAGGAGGGTCTCTGACGGGCAAAATAGGAGAAGTCTTCGGCCGTCATTCTTTTTTCCAGGTCTTTCACATGATCTGCTCCCAGATAATCAGCAGCCAGTTCTTGCAGGTACGCGGTCAACCTGGGATCATTATAGAGAAACGGATAGCCCTGAGCAATTTTTACCTCGCACTGTCCGCCCATTCCTTCCGCAATGGCAGTTGAGATTTTCAATATTTGGTTATGCATCTCTTTCCTCCAGGTTTCATCGTAGGTTCTAAGGGTTCCCTCAACTCTTACTTCATCGGGAATGATGTTGGTCCGGCCTTCACCTATGATACGGCCGAAAGATACCACTGTAGGCATAAGGGGATCGGCGATGCGGCTGACAATCTGCTGGAGGGCAAGGATGATATGGGAAGCGATCAGGACGGGGTCAACATTCAGGTTGGGAGTGGCAGCATGACCTCCTTTCCCTTTCACTGTCAGAAATACTTCATCGGTGGAAGCCATGTATGCTCCGGCCTTAAAACCAACATCGCCGGATTCGAGGGTATTGATCACATGCTGGGCCAGGATAAATTCAGTTTGAGGATCTTCAAGCACCCCCTCATGGATCATGCTCAGGGCACCTCCGGGATAAGTTTCTTCAGAGGGTTGAAAAATCAGTTTTATACTTCCCCGGAACGCTTCCCTAAGTTCCTGGAGAATCTTTGCCGTACCCAGGAGACTGGCCATGTGAACATCATGACCGCAAGCATGCATTTTACCGGGAAATTCCGACATATAATCCACCGCATTCAACTCCTGAACCGGTAACGCATCCATATCTGCTCTCAGTGCAATGCAACGGCAATCCGGATCCTTCCCGCGAATCAGACCCACTACACCTGTCCCTGCCATTCCCTTACGGTAAGATATTCCATATTCTCCAAGTTTACTGCAAATAAAATCAGCCGTTTCCGTCTCTTCCCATGAAAGCTCAGGATGACGGTGCAGATGTCGGCGGATGTCAATAACTTCAGACAAATAGCTTACTGCCAATGCCTCAATCTGTTTCTTCAATTTTTCCATGATCCGTATAAAATAAAATTCAAAGTTAGGAAATGTTTAATTCAGTTATAAACCATTGATATAGCATTAAAACTTTAAGTTTAAATTTGTTAATCAACAATAGATTTTAATAATGTATAATTAATAACAACTATCCCAAATTTCAGCTATCCTGATTTAATAAAAAGAAGTTCAACCATTGATGTTATATGGTTCAATGATAGAAAAATGCCTCATTCTCTTTTTGAGATAGAACATACTACTGACATTCAGAACGGTCGAGTGTATGTGACGTAAGGGATTGCGGAGCAGTTTCCATTCCACCGACACGAAAGTTTGAGCGGGCTACAATGTTTGAATACCCACTGAATTGAAAATCGGCGTAGCCAAACCCTTATGGCATATACACTTTGTTGGCGTTTCGTTGTTTATTTTTCTCGTCATTTTTGCTGCATTGGCTTACTGTCCGTGCGTTGGAGTAGGCAAGCTCTTTTGCAGGTTTTGGTCTTAGCGTTGGCTGGTACGACTTGCAAATGTGCTTGACTACGAAGCATGGGTTATGTTGTTTTATAATTTTCTACACATGTTTTAAATAAATTTTATTCTTCCCAAAGTTTATTGATTTCGTCTTTAATTTTCTGCTCAAATACCTCAATAATTCTCTTATTGGCTTCAATAAGTTTTTTTTCTTTTTCAATTTCTGAAATAAGAATATTTTGCTGTTCAATTGGTGGCAATGGTACCCTTATTTTCATAAACTCTTTTTGATACAATGCAGCAACGCTTGTAGTACCCGAAACCAATGTTCGTATTATTTGCTTACCCGTATTAGAATTGAGAAAAATATTTATAAAATCAGGATTTGCTCTATAATTGAATTTTATCCTAAAAAGATTATTATTAAAAAGATAAATCCCACTTTCGCCATGATATACGGCAGATTTACCAACTAATTCTGGGGTATTTCTTGTATTATAGAAAAAGTCACCTTCATCTAAAGTGAATTTCTCAAGTTCTTCTTTAGTTGCATTTACAAATACTGCTCTATTTAAATTTAATTCTCCATCGTATGTAATTGCATCCATTTTTAAATAAGGATATTTGAAAATCTCAGAAAATTCTCCTTGTTCACCTGAATTTTTTACAAGACCAATCTGTGTTTTATCAGAAATCTCACCCAACTCCACCATCTCCCATTCAGGTTTTATATCAATTTGGGGTTTGTAGTTTGCAACCACTTGCTTAGCACCGGCTATGATTTTTTCGTATTGCTCTATTTTGGAGACGATTTCCTGCTGAATTGTTAGCGGTGGTAGTGGAATTTTAAATGAGTATAGAAACTCAGCTTTCAAGTTTTTAATATTTGCACCAGCAATAATACTGTTTAAATGATTATTAAACCTTTCACCTCTGAGGTTTTGAAATAAAAATTCTGGAAGTACTTGCTCATTACACCTAATAGCACCCATAAAACCACCAAAATAATAATCAATATCCTGTTCAACAAAAGCTGTTTTCCCAATATGCTCAGCACTTCCTGAAGCAGTGCAAATAAAAATATCTTTTGCTTTCAATTTTTGTTTATCGGAAAGATTGAGGTTTTTTGAAATTAATTTTACATCATTAAAATCAATATTTCCACTATCCAATTTAATATTATTGGCTCTTAACACCTTATACCCATCTTCTTCTACTTCATCTTCTTTTGAATATGTAACCCCTCTGATTAATTCACATAATTCGCTTAAAGAAACCATTTCAAATTTGCCATTGTGCTTGTGATTCGTTTCTTTGTATCTATCCCCGTTAAGATTAAAATCTCCGTTCTCAGTTATTCTGCTTTTTTCAACGAGTAAAGCGTTGGCGGGCAATTGTGTGCTGTCAAACGCCTCATCATTTTTAATTCGTAATTGATAATTCGTAATTGTTTTTACCGCATCGGGCAAATCACTTGTGGTCAGTTCTTTTCTTTGTGCTCCCAGACTGTAACCATCGTTTTCAATTTTTACAAAAAGAATTTGAGCGGTTTTTTTTGCCAGGGTTTTGTCTAATAAGAGAATCGAAGTTTTTACACCACTATAAGGTTGAAATAGTCCGGCTGGCAAACTCACCACTCCGTATAGAAAGTTTTTCTCAACCAGCAATTTCCTCAATGCTTTATAAGCTGTGGCACTTTGAAAAATAATCCCTTCGGGAACAATCACGGCAGCACGACCGGTTGTCGGGTTAATATGCTCCATGATATAGTCCACAAAAAGCACTTCGCTTCTATTTGCCTGCATTGCGAATTTTTTATGCGGGCGAATACCTCCTTTTGGTGTCATAAATGGCGGATTAGCCATGATAATGTCGAATGTATCGCCCCAACGGTCGGTGCTGGTCAGTGTGTCGTATTCATAAATTTTTGGAGAAATAAATCCGTGCAGGTACATATTTACCAAACTCAAACGCACCATTTCGGAAGAAATATCGTAGCCAACGAAGTTGTTGATTAGCTTTTTCCGTTCATCGGGCGTAAGTAAATCGCTTTTATTCTTTTTGGTGTTTTGGTTCAGTATGTGTTTGTAAGAAGAAATCAAAAAACCGGCAGTGCCACAGGCAGGGTCGCAAATACTTTCCTCTTTTTTGGGTTGCATAATGGCTACCATAAAATCAATAATATGGCGGGGTGTGCGGAATTGTCCGGCATCGCCCTGACTTCCTAAAACTGATAAAAGGTATTCAAAAGCATCGCCCAGTTTTTCGCTATGGTCGTAATGAAATTCATTGATAACCTTCAGAAACATTTTTAAAGTTTCAGGGTCTCGGTATGGCAGATAAGCATTCTTAAAAATATCCCTGAAAAGTTGCGGTATGTTTGGATTTTGGTTGAGCTTTACAATGGCTTCTCCATAAAGTGCCAACATCTCATACCCGCCCAATTTCGGGTCAAATATTTTTGTCCAACTGTATTTTTCGTAATCACCAGTAAAAAAGGTAGCTTCTCCGCCAAATTCCATTGCTTCCTTATCCATGTCGTCCATGAATTTGTATATCATGGCAATGGTAATTTGCTCAACCTGGCTTTGTGGATTTGGTAGTTTTCCTACCAAAACATCTCTTGCGGTATCTATACGGCGTTTTGTTTCCTGGTCTAACATTAATCTTGTATAAGTTTCAATAATTCGTTTTTAAGTTGCTCTTTTTTTGGCAAATAGAGTTGATATTTGCTTAAAAGTACTTTGTTGGTTATACTGTCGGTAGCATATTCTACTAAAATATGATTTTTATATGCTCCGAGAATAATTCCGACAGGCTCGTTGTCTCCATCCGAAAATTCTTCTTTTTTAAAATAATTGAGGTAAAGATTCATTTGTCCAACATCCAAATGGTCAATCTCACCACGTTTCAAATCTACCAACACAAAACATTTTAAAATACGGTGGTAAAAAAGCAGGTCTAAATAAAAATGTTTTCCACCAATACTCATACGGTATTGCCTTCCAATAAAAGCAAAACCTTTACCTAACTCCATTATGAATTGTTGCAAATTGGTAATGATTTTATCTTCCAGTTCGTTTTCGTTATAGCGATATTGTTGTGGAATATTCAAAAATTCGAGTACGAAAGGGTCTTTAATTAAATCTTCTGGTTTTTCGATTAAATGCCCTTGTTTTGATAATTTCAAAACTCCTTCTTTGTCTTTGCTCAATGCCAATCGCTCAAATAACGAACTTTTCATTTGTCGTTTCAGTTCTCTGACACTCCAATTTTCATTTTCGGTTTGTTTAGCATAAAATCCTATTTCAATCGGGTTGTCGGCTTTAAGTATTTCGTAATAATGACTCCATGTCAATTTGTGGGACAGTGTCCCACTTATTTGAAAATTCAGATATAATTTTCTCATATAAAGCAGATTGGAGCGACCGAATCCTTTGCCGTACAAGGTTGATTAATCTTTTGAAAGACGTTCAAACAATTGAGAACCGTATTCAGCTCTTTCATTTCCTTTTTGTTCAAATTCAACAATATATCTACCGATTTGCCAATAGGTCTGAACTAAAATAGTATTCACGCTTACAGCCGCTTTTTGTCTTCCGGCATGTAACAGATTACCAATTTGTTCAATCAAATTTTGATATTCATTTTGTTGTATTTCCATTTATGCAACAAATTTATTGAGTGATACATTATCTTTTATGTACTCAGGTATTGCAAAACGCAATTCCGGTGGTAGTTTTCTGAATACATCACCGTTGGGATTGGTGTTTAATAATGCATATTTTCTATTTTCAATTATGTCTCTGAACTCAGAGTCGGTAATGTAACTTTTAAAATAATCCCTTGCGAACGTGAAATATTCTTCGGGTGGTAGATAACGACTGTCAAATTTTTCAAATTCCTCGTCAAGAAGTTCGTCTTTCGATTTAAAATAAGGAATAAAACCAAAGATTTTTTCAATGATTTCTCGCAATGATAAACGCCTGTCAATTTTAATAGCATTACGTAATTTGCTTATATTGTAATACTCCTCTGGTTTATCAAAAATTTGACTGATAATGTATTGTTCTATTGCATCAAAATCCTTTTGCTGAACTAATTCTTTGATTTTATCATCCTCTTTTACTTTATCTTCAAATTTCTCAAAATACATTCGGTCAATCTTCATACCTTCAAGCCCGATGTCATTGACTGTAAAGGTTTTTAAGGGGTCGTGTTTTGTGCTGTCGTATTCATCAACAACATAACCACCTCCGCCTTCGCCTTCGGTTGAAGTTCCTTTTGGAGGTAACTTTAAAACTTCATCGTAATTGAATTTTTCCTCAAAAAATTCGTAGTTGGCAAAGAAGTCAAAAAGTTTAAATCTCGATTTTTGTAAGTTTTCTTCCTGTATATTTTCTATTAAACCTTTATCTTTCAAAACCTCTTTGTTCGCAAAATTGAATTTTCTTGTTCCTCTACCTTTGATTTGAATAAAGTCAGTTGGTGAGAAAATAGGTCGCATCAAACAGACATTCAAAATATCAGGGCAATCATAACCTGTTGTCATCATTCCGACTGTAACACATACACGGGTTTTACTTGTCTGGTATAAATCATGAAAATTACCCTTACCTCCTAAACGATTGTTGGTAAAGTTAATCGTTAATTGCTGTGCATCGGGAATCCATGAGGTAACCTGCATGGCAAAATCAGATTGATATTTGCCCGGAAACATTTTGTCAGCAAAATCATTCAGAATTTGAGTGATTTTGGCTGCATGGTTTTGACTTACACAGAATAAGATTGATTTACCAATTTCGCCTGAAATAGGGTCTCTGTATGCATTTTCTAAAAAAGTTTTACAGAAAATACGATTGGTGTTTTCGGAAAACAATTTCTTTTCAAAATCACGTTGCGAAAAGGAGGTTGTTGATTCTTCGCCTTCATCATCTGTTATTTCAACAGTATAACCTTCGTCGCTTAATAGCTGTGTGGTTATTTCTGTCCTTGCATCCACTACACAAGGATTTACAAGATATCCATCTTTTACACCGTCTAAAAGTCCATATTGGTATGTCGGTTGTAAATTTTCACAACCAAAGGTAGTATATGTGTCTAAAAGCATTCTCCTTTCTAATTCTCTTGGGTCTTTTCTTCTTAAATCAGCTGTATCTATTTTCTTTAAATACGCTTTAGGTGTAGCTGTCAAGCCAAGTTTGTAACCAATAAAATACTCAAAAACAGCTCTGCTGTTTCCACCAATACTTCTATGTGCTTCATCAGAAATTACAAGGTCAAAATCGGTAGGAGAAAAAATTCTTTTGTATTTGTTTTTGAAAAGAAATGATTGCACGGTGGAAACAACAATTTCTGCTTGTCGCCAATCATCTCTGTTTTCCTTGTAAATACTGCATTTATAGTCAGTTCTTAAATATTCTTTAAATGCTTTATCTGCCTGGTCTTCCAATTCCAATCGGTCAACCAAAAACAAAACTCTTCTTGCGTTACCAGTTCGTAAAAACAACTTTATAACTGCTGCTGAAGTTAAAGTTTTGCCAGTACCAGTTGCCATTTCAAATAAGAAACGGTCTTTACCTGCTTTTACTTCTTCCTGTATTCTTTCAATAGCTCTAACCTGATATTTACGCAAAAACCTTAATTTGTTTTCTTCAATAAATGCACTGCGTTGTGATTCATCAATATATCTCGGGTCGCTTGCATAATCCGGTTTTTGAGTTTTTACAATGTAATCTTCTTTTACTGTTTCATTTATTAATGCTTCGGCATTTGGTTTAAATTCCGTATATCCGATAACAGTTTCAGGTTTTGGAAATGTTGCAATAATATTCGGATTTCCTCTTTGTAGATCCCAGAAATAATGCAAATTACCATTTGAAAGAATTACGAATCTACAGTTTTGGGATTGGGCATACTTTCTGGCTTGTTCCTTTGCAAATAGAGGGTTTATTTCTTCTTTCTTTGCTTCTAAAACAATAAAAGGAAAACCTTTGTCATCAAGTAACAGGTAGTCAATGAAGCCATTTTTTGTTTTTTCAAAATCTTCACCGAATTCATCTAATTCGGTTTGAGATAATTTGGTTTTATTCTCAAGTACAATATTGGCTCTGCCTTCTTTGGAGTCAAAGAAACGCCATCCTGCTTCTTCAAGCAGTTTATTGATTTTTATTCTTGCTTTAGCTTCTTTTGACATTATAATTCTGTTCTATTTTATAATCACAAATTTAGTTTTAAATTCTCAATACCAATTATTCAAATAAGTCGCTGTCTTTGAGCAGTGCGCAGGCAAAATGAAAGCTCTTTTGGCTGCGAAGCGGTCGCCCCTGCGTTGGGGCAGCCAAATGTGCCTGAATGTGTGGTGGGTTTCCATCTTTTTTGTCTTTATGCAGCAAAAATTCTTTTATCATTCTGTTGTCTGTTTCTGTCTTTTTACAATGAACGCCAACTCTCTTCTAAAATTCACCGATTTATAAGATTTCTACACACGTTTGGTTATTGTTTCCGACAGTATACGCAAAAAGGAATTCCTGTGTAAGAGGTGTTCCCTTATAATCACTCAGTGATAAAAAAGTAATTACCGTATAAGCAGTTTGACTCTCCCGCTTCCTTTGTCGCTAAAAAGGAAAAGGAAATAAATTCCTGGTCTGAGGGAAGAAACGTCAGCTGTAAAATGGTCAGCCGGGGTATAATTCATGGGCTTATTTTGTAAAAGCAGGCGCCCTGACAGATCAAAAATTTTTAGACTGAATTCTGTTATTTCATTGCTGCTTTTTATCACCACCCGATGGGTCGCAGGATTCGGGTAAACCGAAAATTTGATACCGCTTCCCTGATCTTCCATCCCCTGGCATTGATTTACCCTGATGTATTCTTTCTTCATTACAAACTGGTTGTGAAGACCATCGGAAACACTCAGCCTGACATCGTACAATCCGGGGTTAGGATAACTTACGACAGGATGCGGATCGGTAGAAGAAGAAGGGTTTCCTCCCGGAAATTCCCACTGCCTGGAAAGGACATGGTCATAGGAATCATCTGTAAAACTGACAGTGTTTCCCGCACAGATGCTTGTCCCCTCTGCATGGAACAAAGCATACAGTCCAGAAGTGTTCAGCCGGAAGAATTCAAGGTAACGTTTTACCAGTCTGATTTTCTGGGCAGGGTATTGGATGTCTTTCAAGGAAGCAAACTCCAGCATACTGGCAATGGTTTGATACCCTTCCCCATCATAGACTATTTCCATGGACCGGGTAGGATTGGCGTCATGGGTAAAGGTCGTATATGCCGGTTCCACGGGTTCAAAGCTGAAAATGGCATAATTCAGTGCGTTTGTATACATAAAACTCAGTGAATCCCCAAGGGTTTGATGAACTCCATGGATGGTATCATAATGGTAAATGGGAACCCTGGCGCTGGTATATTTAAACTTAGGCTGGATGGAGGGGTTACTTGAATAATACCAGTTTGAGTAACCTTCCATATATAATTTCCCTCCATTGTCAAGATAAGCCGCAAGGGCTGAACCTTCATTGTCAGTAATGATATGAGATCCCTGATTGGAAACTCCGAGCAATACAAACACACAGGAAATATGCTCAAGCGGGGAAGGTAAGGAAGTATAAATCTGATAGGGTACCTCGAGGCTGTCGAGGATGAGCGCCATAGAATCGGCAGATGAAGTATTGGAAGAAAGTTTTACCAGCGCAACTGGGAGTTTTCCGATGGTCAATTCAAAGGGATATTCAAGTTCAGATACTGACTGATTACTGAGGCTAAAATGCAATGTTTTTTTCTCTCCCGGTGAGATGGCACGGGAAGCTTTAAGCCGGAATTTTAATTCAATAACTGCCATGGGGGACAGTTGTCCTATTGTCACCACAGGATCTGAGAGGATATGAACCATAGTATCGGCAGATGTGAGCAAGGCATTCAGGTTGATGGCGGAAACTGATCCTGTATTACGGACAGGAATGACCAGGTCTGCCACTTCACCGGGTTGCAGCATCCTATCGGCACCATCATCTATCCGCATGGTGGATAGCTGTAATTCATGGGAAGAAACGATGATATTCAAAGACTTTTCCCTGTGAGTCGTTAAATTTTCGGCAACCAAATGAAGGGTTATGGGATATTGATCCGGTAAAGGATGATCAAGGTGAAAAGTAAAGGCATCTTCCACAATCAGGGTCTGTCCGGGATTCAACCTTGGCAATTCAGCCAGGCTGTCGGTAACGATCAAAGGTTGTGAACAGGATTGAAGTTTTAGCGAAAGGTTTTGAAGGGGGAGCGTCCCCTGGTTGGTCAGGGTGAGGTTAAACCTGGCTTCCCTCCCGAAGATCAGTTTCCCGTCATCCCCCGATATCATTTGGGCAGAAATAATCAATCCGTCAGATAACTGAAAAGTCCGGTAGTCGGAAATATGGCCGGCATCCGTGACTTTGACCCGGATATCTGAAATACAGGTGGTATCGGGATGGGTAATGGTCAGCAAACCTGATTCATTGAGGATAAGATTTTCTGGTTTATCAACAGGTATGAAGGAGAATACCTTATTGTTCAAATCACCGGCATCCCAGTGCGGGCTGATCAGGTAATTCTCTCCATTACCCTGTGAGAGTCCGGAATAAACAGCATGCTTTTGATAAGGATGTTGAATTTTACCATACAAAAAATCAAAACGGCCATCGGGGAACAGGCGAAGGCCGAAATTCGTATGTGAGGCTGTATCGTAAACATCCAGGGATGATTTCCAACGGAAAAAGGCTCCATCCGTGCTGATTTCAGACCATAACCCGTCTCCCAGTTCATCATAGTACAAATATTCCTGTGAGAAGGCCGGACTAATGATTCTCGATTGTTTCATCATCGACATTTCATCCGTCACATAAGGCAAAGGCAGGTAAGGCTCATCAATGGATACGAATCCATTGAAGTTTACATAAAGCGTATCGTATTTCTTTCCATAAAACGGGAAACTGAACGGCAGGACAACAATGGCATAAGGTTTCAAATAATTAATGGGAAATAGTTTCTGCCCCCCGCTAGGAGGTAGAGTATCTTGGATGGGAGATTTCAAATAGGGTTCTACCAACGACCATTGATAGGGTTTCCGGCCACTGGCTGCCTGGAGTTGTACTGCATAGGGCTGCCCTTCCTGGTAAGAAGGCAACTGGGGGGAAATAATCTGAACCTTGGAAAAGAAAGCCTGAGCGATGGCGGAAACCACTGTAAAATCGTTTCTTTCAATGGGAATATCCTGAATGGAAGAGAGGTAAGATCCCGGGTTATTCCCATAAACCATAAATTCCACCCGCTTAATTTTTCCATGAGCCGTTCCGTTCTGATCCCTTTCTTCCACCAGGAAAAAAAGGCGGCAAGGGCTTCCCGGATCGACAAAAGATAACAATGGGGAAATATCAAGTCCGAATTCAATGGTATCTTTTCCTGCAATACTGTCAATCCCCTGCATGGGATATTTCCCTCCCTGAAAATTGAACATGGGGAATTCCAAAAAATACTCAGGCATCTGATAAGTGGTATCCCGGCTGATGCCAGCCAGCAGACGAATCTTGTCCCTCTGGTTGAATTCCAACGACACTTTAACAGTGAGCAGAGGTTGATAGTCCGGATCGGCTTCCACCACATAAACTGAATTATTCCAAACTCCGCCTGATCCATAATGACTAGCCATTGCGCTATACAACACGTAGGCAAATCCATCATTGCCCCACCATGTACCATAAGAGTTAGCAAATTTAAATGCGCCAATTTCCCAATCCCGGGCATCGACGATCCCATCTCCATTGATATCCAGATTATTGGTATAAAGACCGTCTTTGTTCAGATCATACCGTACGGAATCATTATACCCGACAATAGACATCCCATGGGTAGGATCGGCCACCCAGGAGAGGACAATGTTCTTCCCTGCTTCAGGTGTACCTGGAGGAAGGGTAGGCATGCTGTACAGCCCCTGGCCGCTGGTTGTGAAACAGGCGATCCCTCCGGTTGGGGAACCATCCAGGTGGTCATAAAGATAATTTTTCAAAGTCAGAATGCCTTCTTCACTGTTCACCTTGATGGAGGAAACGCTTTTCAGGCGGTTGAACATACCCCTGTAATATGAATCGTATCCGTTGATCCATCCCAACGTCCCATGTGCCGTGTCCACCCCCCAGTCCGGTTGATTGATATGCCCCTGGTGACGAATAAATTCAAAACTCTGGAAAAAATTCACTCCGGCATATTGTTCTCCATGGTTCAGAAAATTCCAGGTATAATGAGGAGGATAGCGGTTCTCCCAATACCATCCGGGTTGGTTACGCAAGCGGTTGATCTCGTACCCGAAAACATAAGCTACTCCTGAGAACTGCTGGCAGGCATAATAATTATGCTGGTCAATAATACCCGGCCAGTATGACAGGCTTGAATTATCAATGACGGCAGGTAAGGAGCGACTTCGGAGATTTGCCGGGATTTCCAGCACAGGAATACGGGAAGCATAAACGGAGTCGAAGGCTGAATAAAAGGGACGAACCGGCCTCAGTGGATGATCTGACGGCTGAGCATGAGAAATCAGCATGAGGAATATTCCTAGAAAAGTCAGCTCAAACGATTTCGTCATGGTTGATTTCAATGGTATTTAATGTTCTTATCCTTGATGCAAACTTACGGAATTTTTCTTATCATTGCAGATCCGGAACCATTTGTAATAACGCCATGAAAAGAGGTTTTATTCTGCTATTTTCCGTTATTTTTTTGTTCCTGCTTGAAAATTGCAAGGGAGATCGAAAAACCCACTTTCAGGAAAAGAAATTATCTGCACAACAGCTCCGCGAAAAAGCAAGGGAAGACAGCTTGAGGCTTGCCATCGCCCGTTTTGCTGGCGATTCATCCTTTCGTAATGCAGGTATTGGATTACTGATGGTAGAACTGCATCCTGGTGGAAAGTCGAAAGTTATTGCCGATATTAACGGTGACCTCAGTCTTGTACCAGCCTCCGTCATTAAAATCCTGACTACTGCCACGGCATTGGAAGTCCTGGGCGGAAGTAAAAGTTTCTCCACCGCACTTCAGTACAATGGTCAGATCAGCGGCAGGGTACTCAGGGGGAACCTTTTTATCAGGGGTGGCGGAGATCCCACTTTTTCAGCCATGAAAGCATTTCCCCGCTGGGTTGAAGCAGTCAGAGCCATGGGCATTGATACCATTGATGGCCATGTGATCGGAGATGCCAGGATTTTCGAACGTTTTTACATTCCCCTGACATGGACTGTCGGGGAGCTGAACAGTACATATTCCGCCGGTGCCTGCGGCCTGAGCTTCAACGGAAATATCTATGAGATAACTTCGGATTTCCGATACAAAAAACCCTATTCTCCTGAAAAAGAACAGATAAAACCATATATTCCCGGGATGCTGTTTCAAAACCTGGTTTATGAAGCCGATATTCCGGAAGACAATCTATTTGCCAGCGGAGATCCATATGGAAATCAAAAATACATCCTGGGAGGCATTCCAAAAGGGAAACACAAATTCAGGTATCAGGGTACCATTCCTGACCCTCCGGCAGCAGCCTGCAGTGAGTTTATCACAGCCCTTCAGCAAAAAGGAATCTCTGTCACAGGAAAAGCCATCGATCTTGCCCGTTATACGGATTCTGCCGGAATGGAAAAAATTCAGGGAGAAAGAACTTCTATCGCATTTGTTTTTTCACCCCCGGTAACAACCCTGGTCAACATCACCAATCAGGAAAGTAATAATTTCTTTGCGGAACATCTCATCAAACACCTTGGGTTGAACAAATATCATAATGGCAGTGATGAAGGGGGTTCGCGTGCGATACTCGAATACTGGAGAAACCAGGGTATGGATATCGGGGGATTGTTTATTTTTGATGGATGCGGCATTTCCAGATACAACGCCCTGACAGCACGTCAATTGATCTTCATTCTGGAACATATGCAAAAGTCGCCTTACTTTCAGGTCTTTTACAATTCCCTTCCCCTCGCGGGAGTTAGCGGCACGCTCAGAAAAATGTTCAGGGAAACGAGTGTTGAAGGTAATCTGCGGGCAAAAACCGGCACCATGTCGAGGGTGAAAAGCTTGGCCGGATATATCAAAACAAAACAACAAAAAACCCTGGCATTTGCCATCCTCATCAATAATTTCAATTGTTCACAGCAGGAAGTCAAGACAAAGCTGGAGAACCTTATCAACTACATTGCCAATGATTAAGCAAACACTTCCCGTTATTTTCCTTATCTTACTCTTCATGGTTATTTCCTGCCGGGAAAACCCCCTTGAAAAGAAAAAAGCCAACATCCCAAGCCAAGAGGAAATCCAAAAAGAAAAAAAGAATTCTTACCAGACTTTAATCCATGCGTTGGAAGCGCTTAACTCGGACCCCTGCTTGAAAGAAGCCAGTATAGGCTACCTGATCATCGATTATACTGATAAAATTCCTGTTGTCGTTGCCGAAAAAAAAGCGAAACAACCGCTTATCCCTGCATCTACCCTGAAATTATTCGTTACTGCAGCAGCCTTAGAAATCCTGGGGGAAGATATCGTGGAGGAAGTGATGATCACCAACCAGATGAGCGTTAATTGGAGGTCATCAAAATTGCTCAGAAAAATCGGTGGGAAAGTCTATGGCCAAGCCACAACGAATGCCGGGGTCAGGGCAATCACACAGTTCTGGAAAAACAAGGGGATGAATACCGATGGCTTATATTTTTATGACGGGAATGGGCTGTCGCGAAAAAATGCTGCCTCCCCTCAGCAATTGGTGGATGCGTTGTACATCATGCAGCATTCTCCTTACGCTCAGCAATTCTATAACTCCCTGCCTCTTGCCGGGCTAAGCGGTACGCTTCACAAAGCCATGAAAGGCACCTTGGCGCAGGGCAGGCTACGTGCCAAAACAGGAACCATTTCAAAGGTAAAAAGTTTTGCAGGTTATGTTCATACCGTTTCCGGAAAAAAACTTATCTTTTCCATGATTGTCAACGATTTTCAATGCAGACCCAAACTGATGAAAAAAAAGCTGGAGGAAATACTGATCAAAATGGCCGGAATATAAACGGCAGTAACTTGGGCACTTTTTCCTGGTAGGTATGATAATCCTTTTTCCTGACAAGCATTCTCTTTTCAATCATGGGAATACTGATCAAAACAAACATCAGGGTAATCAGGACAGGTCCCAAGATGACCCACCAGAAAGCCGGATTGGCAGCCAGTGCAAATAAATATAAACCCCACCAGAAACAAATCTCCCCGAGGTAATTGGGATGCCGGCAAAAGGACCAAAATTTCAGGGTCATGGTTTTTCCAACTTCCTGATTCGTCAAGATAAATTTCCGCAATTGTCTGTCGGCCCCTGCTTCCCACCAAATGGCAAAACCCGTCAGCAAAATAGCAAGGACGTCAAGCATACGAAAGGGATAAATACTTTTTGTCATGGTCACCCAGATCGAGAGACTTCCGGCAAAAACCATCAGGGCGGGAAATAAATGAATCCCAAAATAACTGACCAGCCAATAAATCTTTCCTGATTTTTTCCTCAAATCCGAATAACGCCAGTCCTCCTGCTTCAATCCCTTCCAGGATCTCAGGAAATTCCAGGTGAGACGAATCCCATAGATCAAAATAAGGATCATTAAAATAAGTTTCCGCGTGAAATCAAACCAATGCCCAGTCACCAGGGTAGCATCACAAGCAATTCCCGACCATTTCCCGGGAATCAGCGACCAGTATCCCGGACCGGTTCCAGTATCAAGCATCCAAAAATAGGCAGCAAAAAGGACAGGGGCTACACTCCAATATGGGTCGAATACACTGGAGTTGTTGAAATCTACCGACCCCAGGAAAATTATGGTAACCGCCAGGCCGACAGCAATAAGACTTTTGATTAGCAATGGATAATCATTCACGGAACTGACAAAAAATGCAAGACCGAAGGCCATGGTATAAACCAATAACAGAACAAGTCGTCCTTTAAGTTTTTCCGTCATAACAAATTAAAGAAAGGATTGTAAGTCGTATAATTTGCGATAAACACCGTTCTTTTCAAGCAGATCAGGGTGTGTTCCTCTTTCCATCAGTTCTCCGTTTTGCATCACGATGATCTCATCAGCAAACTGTATGGTGGAAAGCCTGTGGGCAATGACGATGGAGGTGCGATTTTTCATCAGGTTTTCAAGGGCCTGCTGTACCAGTCGCTCGGATTCTGTATCCAGGGAGGAAGTGGCTTCATCAAGGATGAGAATAGGCGGGTTTTTCAGGACAGCCCTGGCAATGCTCAAGCGCTGACGTTGCCCCCCTGAAAGCTTAGTCCCCCGGTCGGCAATATTGGTGGCATAGCCAAGTGGCATTCTTTCGATAAATTCATGGGCATTGGCAACTTTGGCAGCAGCAATCACTTCTTCCTCCGTTGCTGAATTCATGCCAAAGGCGATATTATTGAAAACCGTATCATTGAACAGAATTGTTTCCTGTGAAACAATCCCCATCAGTCCCCTCAGATCATTGATTTTCAGATCACGGATAGGATATCCATCAATTAGTATCTCCCCGGATATACAATCATAAAATCTGGGTAGCAGGTCAACCAGGGTCGATTTTCCGCTTCCTGAAGGACCCACCACGGCAATAGTCCTGCCTTTTGGAATGATCAGATTAACCGACCTGAGAACCGGTTCCTTCACATAGGAAAAACTAACATTGCGGTATTCGATCTGTTGCTGAAAATCGGGCTTGGAAATAGCATCAGGTTTTTCCATTATGACTTCGGGTTCATTCAGCACTTGTTCGATACGCTCCACCGAAGCCCCTCCTTTCTGAATGTTATAGAATGCCTGGGTGATTGACTTTGCCGGCGGGATCACCTGAGAAAAGATCACCAAGTAAACCAGGAAAACCGAGGCGCTGAGCAGGTTTCCAGGAGTAAAAACAAGTTGACCACCATACCAGAGCACGGCAGTTAAGACTACAGCTCCAAGAAATTCGCTAAGGGGGGAAGCCAGGTCCCGTTTACGATACAATCCAACCATGAGCCGGGTATAGTCCTGATTGGTTTTCTGAAAACGGAAATCGGCAAAATCAATGGCATTGAAAGCTTTGATAATCCGTAAACCAGAAATGGTTTCTTCAATCATGGATAGGATAAAACCCATTTTTTTCTGACCCTTAGCTGAACTGCGTTTTAAACTTTTCCCGATCCGACCAATAAAAAAGGCGCTGATCGGGAGTATAATCAGGACATATAAGGTCAGGGTCGGACTGATTACAAAAAGGGTGATCAGATAAAACAAGATCTGAATGGGATCCCTGAAAATCATTTCGAGGGAACTCATGATCGACCATTCCACTTCCTGTACATCTGAGGTCATCCTTGAAATAATATCCCCTTTCTTCTGCTCATTATAAAAGGATAAGGGGAGAATGAGGATCTTTTTATAGAGTTTGTTCCGGATATCTTTCACCACCCCGTTGCGGACTTCCGCAAGGAAAAACATAGCCATATACCGGAAAAGGTTGCGAAGAAAAAACAGGGTGATTACTGCTATCCCGATATATACCAGCATCTTTTTCTCCCCGTACACATCAATCATCCTGCCGAAAACATAGTAAAAATTCTCCCTGATGGATTCCCCGGTAATGGTATGTAAATTTGAGAAATCAAGGGGTGGAGGAGCAACCGGCCGCTTGGTCCGCTGAAAAAGCATATCGATGACCGGTATGAAAAGGGTAAAAGAAACCAGGGAAAACAATACCGACAGAATATTAAACAATATATTCAGTGAGGCATTGCCCCAGTATGGAATAGCATACCGAAGAACTTTAAAAAGGTTTTTCATCCTTGCAAAGATAAATTAATTCATGATCAGCATTGTGGAATTTCCTAATTTTGCATGATGGAATCCACGCGTCAGCAAAAAATAGCAAGACTGATCCAGAAGGAAATGGGATTACTGTTTCAACAGGAATTTCAGAGCATTTGTTCAGGCGCTCTGGTCACTGTAACCAAAACCAGTATTACCAGTGATCTGTCCCTGGCCAGAATCCACCTTAGTTTATTCGCCACCAACGACAAGGAAAATCTGCTTGAAAACATCCGGAAACATAACAAGGAAATCCGTCACCATTTAGGGAAACGCGTGCACAATCAGTTGCGCATCATCCCGGAACTTCAGTTTTTACTGGATGATTCCCTGGATTATATTGACAATATTGACCAATTGTTAAAAAGTTAGATAGTCGGTAAACTGGTGAGCTAATAATCCTTATATGCAATATGATCCGATCAAAAAGAGCCTTGGTAAAGTTTTTAACCAGTCTCCTGTACTGAGAAAATTCTTCTACCACCTTCTTGACCTGCTTTTGTTACGGGCATGGCATGTAAAAAAGGAAATTAAGCTTTGGGTGAGCTCGCGCAAATTCCATAAGGAATCTCGTATAGCCATGCTGGATGCAGGTTCCGGTTTCGGACAATATACTTATTTCTTGTCCGGATTAAGCCCAAAATGGTTTGTGGACGCGGTGGATGTCAAAGAGGAGCAAATTGCTGATTGTAGAAATTTTTTTACCCATATTAAACGTTCCAATGTGATGTTTGAAAAAGCTGATCTGACCAGGTTTTCCAAACCCGATAAATTCGATTTTATCTTATCTGTCGATGTTATGGAACACATTCAGGAAGATGAAGCTGTTTTCAGGAATTTTTATGATTCCCTGACCCAGGATGGGCTTCTACTGATCTCTACTCCCTCTGATCAGGGAGGGTCAGATGTTCACGATCATGGTCATGACACCTCTTTTATTGACGAACATGTAAGGGATGGTTATTCCGTGGTTGAAATTCAGGAAAAACTGAAGCGGGCAGGTTTCTTCAGGACGGAAGCACGTTTCACCTATGGCAAACCCGGTCATCTGGGATGGAAAATATCCATGAAATATCCCATTCAGGCATTGAACCTTACAAAAGCATTTTTTCTGATTCTCCCCTTTTATTACCTGCTTACCTTTCCCCTTGTGTTGGTCCTAAATCTGCTGGATACCCGTATGCATCATACCCGGGGAAGCGGATTATTGGTAAAAGCCTGGAAGTGATGAATTTTCCTTTTTATATCGCAAGACGTTACCTCGTATCGAGGAAATCCCATAACATCATCAATATTATTTCCGGCATCTCTGTCCTCGGAGTTTTGATCGGAACCATGGCACTGATCATCGTTCTTTCTGTATTCAATGGTTTTGAAAAACTGGTGATCTCACTGTTCAATGCATTCAATCCCGATCTGGTCGTTTCTGTTAAAGAAGGGAAAACTTTTACTCCTTCTGAATCCGAAATGGACCAAATCCGTCACATACGGGGAGTGGTTTCCCTCGCCCAGATCATTGAAGAAAATGCCTTATTAAAGTATAAAGAAAAACAAACCGTGGTCACCCTTAAAGGCGTCAGCCCGGAATTTTGCCTGAGAAGCGGAATCGATTCTATGATGTCGGAGGGAAAATTCATCCTGGAGGACAAGGACCGGGATTATGCCGTACTTGGATATGGTGTCGCTTATTTACTTGGGGCCAATATCCATGATTACTTGAATCCTATCTCCGTTTTTGTTCCAAGTCGTTCCGCTTCTTTGACCATGGGAATGGAAAATGCTTTTACGGAAGACATTATTTTCCCTTCCGGGTTTTTTTCCATTCAACAAGATTATGATGGTAAATATATTTTGCTTCCCTTGAGGTTTGTAAGGAAACTTCTGGACTATGACCAGGAAGTGACAGCCCTCGAGATCAATCTCAGTAAGGGAACTGATCCGGAAAAAGTCAGGGAATCCGTACAAGATATCATGGGACAGAACTTTAGGGTCAAAAACCGTTTTCAGCAGCAGGAGCTGCTGTATCAGATCATGAAATCAGAGAAATGGGCCATTTTCCTTATCCTGACCTTTATCCTGATCATTGCCACATTCAATATGGTGGGGTCACTGTCTATGCTGGTCCTGGACAAGAAAAAAGATATGGTCATCCTGAAAAGTCTGGGAGCCAGAAAAAAAACGATCCAAAGGATCTTCCTCGGTGAAGGATTTCTTATCACCCTTACCGGAGCCCTAGCCGGCTTAATCCTGGGCGGACTGGTTTGCTGGCTTCAGATCAGGTTCGGTATTATCCACATGGGTTCTCCCGATAGTACTTTTGTGGTGGACAGATACCCGGTTCACATGCAGGCACTTGACTTTATTTATGTTTTCCTGACTGTGATCGGGATCGGAATACTCGCTTCCATATATACTGTTTACAATATCCGAAAGATCGACACCCGTGTGGTTGAACCATCTTAAACCTCAAATCTTTTTAAATAATTTGTTATAGAAATTACATAACTTTGTATGCTCAATTTCTGCTTTAAAAACTAATAACAAACTTTTTATGAGAAAATTTTTCCCTCTTTTCATCACCTTGATTTTCATCTTTATATCAAGCGTATCTGCGGGTGATTTTGCCATTAACAACGGGAAAACCGAAGTGAAATTCAAGACCGGGTCAAACCAGCAACTTTCTTTCTCCAGCCGGATTTCCTCCCTCTCCTTTCGTAACATCAGTACCCCTGAAGGAAGCTTTACTCAGCTTTCTGTTGACGGTTACGGATACAGCAATTCCGTTGGCAACCCTGCCCTTCCCGAATACGGAAGATTAATTGAAGTACCATTCCAGGCTGAGTTCGAGATCCTCATTACCCGTCAGGAATTCCGGGAATATACATTTTCCCAAATCGGAATTGAGTTTCCCATCTTGCCAGCCCAGGAATCCGTTGCGAAAAATGCAGATCCCGATAATATCCCTTTTCAGGTTAATGAGAACACTTATGGGTCTGATCAATGGTTAGGTAACGATCTGGTCAGTGTCAGTCCGGTCGGTATCATGCGGTCTGTCAGACTCGCCAGGATTGATATTGCTGCAGTGCAATATAACCCGTTATTAAAGAAGTTAAGGATTTATGACAATATTGAAGTGACCATTGTTTTCAGGCATGCAGACCAGCTTGTTACCAACCGGATGAAACAGCAATACACCTCCATTTATTTTAACAATCTTTACCATCAGTTGCCCAATTATTCTCCTCCTGCCGATTCGATCATCACTGACAGTCCCGTGACTTATGTCATCGTTTCCCCGCCCATGTTCAGGGACTCTCTCCAGCGTTTTATCCGGTGGAAAATTCAAAAAGGTTATCATGTCATCCAGGCCTATACCGATGATCCCGCTGTCGGAAATACCGCGTCATCTATCAAAGCCTATCTGACAGACCTATATCATAATCCCCCAGCCGGATACGAGCCCCATACTTTTGTGCTGATCGTAGGGGATGTCGCACAGATTCCTCCCTCCTCCAACAGCGGACAACCCACCGACCTGAGGTATTGTGAATATACCGGGGACAATATCCCGGAAGCATTTTACGGAAGGTTTTCGGCAACCAATGCAACCCAATTGAAAGCCTATATTGATAAAACCCTGGAATATGAACAATATGCATTCCCCGATGATTCTTTCCTGAATGAAGCTGTAATGGTTTCCGGATACGATGCCGGAGGTAACGGGCTGACTTATGGCAACGGCCAAATCAATTATGGTACCAATTATTATTTTAATGCTGCGCATGGGCTTCTTTCCCATATTTATCTTCAGCCTGAACCTTCCAGTGCGAATTATTCCATGGAACTCAGGGGGAATATATCCGACGGAGTTGCTTATGCCAATTATACCGCCCATGGATCTGTGAGCGGATGGGCTGATCCATCCTTTACCATCGCCAATATTCCTGCGCTACAAAATGAACATAAATATTCATTGATGGTTGGTAATTGCTGTGTCACTTCCACCTTTACCCAGACCTGCTTTGCGGAAGAAATCACCCGGACTCCTAAAAAAGGAGCTTTGGGTTATATCGGAGCTTCTAATAATTCCTATTGGGATGAAGATTACTGGTGGGGAGTCGGATATAAAAATGTTAGCACGAACCCGCCTTATAATGCCACAAAACTGGGAGCCTACGATGTTACTTTCCATGATCACGGTGAACCTACTGCCAAATGGTATCTAACCATGGGACAAATGATTGTCGGAGGGAATATGGCCGTAGAGCAATCCAATTCATCCATGAAAAAATACTATTGGGAAATCTATAATCTCATGGGAGACCCTTCACTTATGGTCTACTTCTCTGTTCCCCCTGCACTTACTGCCACTTACCCCGAAATGGTGGCAGAAGGAGTCACGGACATTTCCATTTTAACTGAACCCTGGGCTTATGTCGCCCTGTCCATCAAGGACACCATCCTGCTTGCTGCTCAGTGTGCCGATTCAAGTGGCCTGGTAAACCTTTCATTCGATCCGGTGACCGATGTTGAAGGGATCAGTATTTCTATTTGTAAACAAAACCGCCGTCCCATTCTTGATTCTATCATGGTTGAACCTTTTACGGTCATCGCATCCATCAGCCCGGACAATATCTGCCAGCATGACACAGCCTTCCTTTCTGCCGAGGTCAGCGGAGGATCCGGAAGTTATACCTATTCGTGGAGCCCCTCCACTTATCTTAATGATCCAAGCCTTCCCAATCCAATTTCAGTACCGGAAGATAGCATCACTTATACCCTGACTGTCAACGATGGAGTACATAGTGTTACTTCTTTGCCGAAATCCCTTGGCGTCGGGTTACGCCCCTATGCTCCGGTGATTACCCTACAGGGAGATTCCCTGGTGTCGAATGTTTCTGAAGGCAATCAATGGTACCGCTATGGAGAACCCATTCCTTTTGCCAATGGGGCCTCTTTCACCCCAACAATAAGCGGAGACTATTACGATATCATCATCGATACAAATTTTAGCTGTAGTTCTCTCCCGTCAAATACCATCCCCTATTACTTTTCTAATGCCGAAGAACTGAACCTTAAGGAAGACGTGATGATCTATCCAAATCCCGTACGGAATGAATTTACGGTTTCTTATACCCTAGTAAAAACTACCCCGGTACGCATCAGTCTGATGGATCAAATGGGGAAAGAAATACTCGTATTGACAGACCTGAACAACCAGTTTTCCGGTAAATATGAGGTCAGTGTCAACTGCAATAACCTTATCCCGGGTTTTTATTTCTGTAAAATATTGACCGACTCAAACAACCTTGTTAAGAAAATTTTGATCTTACAATAAAACCATCCGATTCACATGAAAAACATTCTGATTACCATCATCCTTCTGTTTACATTTTCCATAGGATTCTGTTCAGACTGGGTAGCCATTAATTCTGCTGTTCCCGTTCCTGCAAAAACCAAATTGATTTCTTCCGACATCAATCATTCGGTAGTTAATTTTTCCCTTGCCGGGTTTCAGATGAAGGCAGTAGAGACTCCGCATGGCATCGCGAACATTATTTCTCTTGAAGGCACAAGCCCTATCATGGAAGCTGGTTCCCCGGATCTGGTTAAAATAACTGCCCCCCTGATCATTCCCGATCTTGCCGAAATGAACTGCCGTGTACTGTCGTCCAGTTTCAAGGACTTCGATAATATCGAAATCGCACCCTCCAAGGGTAATATTTCCCGTGAAACTGATCCATCCACTATTCCTTTCACCTTTGGGGATGTCTATTCCGTCAATTCTTTTTCCCCGGGAATCCTTTCCGGAACGAGGGAACCTTATATCGTCAGGGATGTCAGGGGACAAACCCTGATCGCTTACCCCTTTCAATACAATCCAATCAGTAAAAAGCTCAGGGTTTATTATGATCTGACCCTTGAATTATATCAGACCGATGAGACCGGGCAAAATCCATTTTACAGGAAAGATCAGGATCTCAGAATCAATGCTTCCTTTCGCCCTGTGTTTTCACGTCATTTCCTGAATTTCGACCAGGCAGCCTATACCCCACTGGGGGAATATGGTCGAATCCTGGTTATCTCCCACGGAGCTTTCATGGAAACGATGCAGCCTTATGTCTCATGGAAGAATGCCATGGGTTATCCCACCGAAATGGTAGATGTTTCAACAATAGGGACCACCACCACAGCAATCAAAAATTATATAGCCAATTATTACAATGAAAAAGGGCTGAGTTTTGTCCTTCTTGTTGGTGACGCAGCGCAGATTCCGACCAATACCGGCAGCGGACTTGGCGGTCCTTCCGACAACGCCTATGGATACATCACTGGCAATGATCATTATCCGGAAGTATTTATCGGTCGTTTTTCTGCCGAGACCACTGCTCATGTGCAAACCCAGGTGCAACGCACCATCAATTATGAAAGAAACCCTCAATTACTCACCGATGATTGGTTTTCTACTGTAATTGGGATAGGTTCCGACCAGGGCCCCGGTGATGATGGAGAATATGATTATGAACATATTCGTAACCTCCAAACTGTGTTGCTCGATTATACCTATACCTGGAATCCCGAACTTTTCGATGGTACACAGGGAGGAAATGATGATCCGGGAGATCCAAACCCCACAAAGGTTGCTACTGCTGTTAACGAAGGGGCAAGCCTGATCCTTTATTGCGGTCATGGTTCACAAACATCCTGGGGCACTTCCGGTTTTAGCAATGCCAATGTAAACAACCTGACAAACCAGGATAAACTGCCGTTTATCTGGTCAGTAGCCTGTGTGAATGGTCAGTTTAATTCCGGGACCTGTTTTGCCGAAGCCTGGCTGAGGGCTTCAAAAAACGGACAGCCCACTGGCGCCGTAGCATTTCTTGGATCAACCATCAATCAGAGCTGGAACCCGCCTATGGAAGGTCAGGATGAAATGGTGGCGATTCTTTCCGAAACTTATCCTGACAACATCAAGCGGACTTTTGGCGGACTTTCCATGAACGGATGTATGAAAATGATGGATTCCTTTGGCTCTGACGGAAGAAAAATGGCGGACACCTGGACGATATTCGGCGATCCTTCTCTAACCGTCAGGACATCCAACCCCGACACCCTGCTGGTCAGCAATGACACCCTTCTCAATGTCGGCTCTTCCGTTCTTCTGGTTAACTGCAATCTCGACGGAGCCAGAGTCACGGCAACCATCAACGATACTATTCTCTCCACTGGTTTAGTGAGTGGTGGTTTATGTGAACTGAATTTCCCCGCTTTGGAAAACACCGGAGACACCTTACACCTCCTGGTCACTGCCTATAACAACCTGCCATACTTCAGTGATGTTTATATCATCAATGCTCAACCGGTAACCGCAATGTTCGAAGTTTCTGATACCAACCTTGTCCGGGGCGGCTCTGCAATTTTTACGGATCAATCAATCGGAGGCGTTAATTCCTGGCTATGGAATTTTCCTGGAGGCAACCCCTCCGTTTCAACGGAACAAAACCCTGTAGTTGTATATGATTCCGTAGGGGTTTTCGACGTGGAACTAACCGTCAGTAACGGATTTAACGAAAATATCCTCGTCAGAACAGGATACATCCATGTGGATTTTGCTTCGGCCTTAACGGAAAAGAACAATGGCTTAGACGTATCCCTTTACCCCAATCCGAACAAGGGATACTTTACACTGCATTTCCTGTTGGGAAAAGAAGAATTCGTCAACATACAGATTTTCGATATGACGGGGAACAAAGTTTACCAGGAAAATCTGGACCTTAAGAAAAGCAAAAGTTTACCGGTTAATCTGACACCATTGCCATCCGGAGTTTATTTCCTTAAAGTGAATGGAAGTGAATCCACAGTCAGTCGAAAAATAATTCTCCAGAAATAAAGGAGAGGATCAATTTCGCTGGATAAGCGGTTTTTTAACTGCATGTAATATTTCATTCGTAGCGGCATCCGAGATAAACGCGATAAGCGTACAGTGTTCTGCCACCCAGGACTCATTGAGGTGATACGAATACGTTTTAGATACGACAGCATCCTTGCTGGTTGACGATGAAAGCATATCACCCCAGATACTGCTGATGGTTCCCCTCAGCATCCCCATATAAATATAATTTTCGATGACAGGTACAGGGCCGACCAGTGGATCATTGTTCTTCTGGGGAGAAATGATACTGTCCTGAAGAATACATACCGTCAGGTTAATCGTTCCCGGTATTTGTTCCAGAAATTTCGTATCAATTTTGGTGTTCAGGTTTCTTGAGCTTTGATTATACGTATTACAGATGCTCATAATGGCCAGCTTGGGTAATTCAACGAATTGTTCCACCGCATTGCCCCAGTATTTCGGATTGATATAGGTATGGTCGCCTGTAAAAAACCTCCGGTTGATCAGCCCGTAAGGAGCAGATTCAATCCCGTAGTGATTGCTCCACGTATTGCCTGCTTCAGTAGTGTAATTGGCCGTGAACTGACCGCTTTGATCCGGGCTGGCAAAAAACGTAGCATGTACGGCCATAACCATCACCTGGCCCTCATAGATTTCTTCCAGGCTATGTGCGATGAGGGCTGCACCAGGGCAATTCACACATTTATGTCCGGTGTAATCTTCAATGATCACCATCCGTTTAGTGGTATCCCCCCCAGCCGGTTTGATCTCAGTATAAGGTTCCTCTACTTTATCACAAGCACTAAAAACACCTATAAAGATCAATGAAAAAATGAATAAAAACGGTTTAAATATTTTCATTTTACTTCTGAATTACGGATCATTAAAAACTGCTCGTAATGGTAAGGGTCATTCCGGTAGAAGCCGGGACATACCGGCAAACGCCACCCACGCATAGGATCCCTTCACGTTGCCTGCCATAAGACAATGCTAAGCGTGTGGTATTATGAATAAATCCAGCGCTGATCAAATAATAATGTAGTTGTTGGGATGCATCCGGATTTCCGAAATTCCATTGGTCCTGAACAGAAAAAAACCATTTGGGGGAGATCGTGAATTCGAGCAATCCGGCTAACCAGTTTCCCTTATCCTGTTTAGTAAACAGCCCCTGCAATTCCCCTCTGAGAGATAATTTTTTGGTCATGTTAAAGGTCAGGTCAACCACTCCGGTATGGGAATAGATCGTGCCATATTCACGTAAATGACCTTCCACCACATCTTTGTTATAGGTAATATAATAATAAGCAAAAATCCCTTTCCATTTTTTACCGAATTTCTTAGTGACTTCAATATTGGCATCCTGATAAAACACATCTTTCCCGATCTTGAAAAATGAAGATTTATACCCCAGGGTACCCGTCTGCCCTATACTGGTTGAATCATTGATTGCGATTTTGCTGATGTCGTTGACCTGAGAGAAATTAGCGCTGATATTCAGGCCTGTTTTCCCTCCCAGCTTTGAGTTCTTTTTTATTTTCAGGGTGAGTGTGGCTGAAAAACCGAATTCCCCTGTGGGTTGAGTGGCATAGGGATACATAGCCGCCAGGGCATAGGCATGCTCGGTGGTCACCGACGGAAGATAGTTAATATCCAGGGCATTGTTAGTTACTTTACGGTCTGACTTATAACTCATATTATCGATGCGTTTTGCCATGACAGAAAAACCGAGTCCTTTCGTGGAATAGGACATGCTGGTGAAGAGGGCATTTCCGTTTTTATAGATATAGTTGTTCATGGCGGAGGGATCATTGATCTTGTATGCATATTCTGTATAAAGATTAAAGCCACTGATATTCAGATTTAGTCGGCCGCCATAGGTGGCAACGTTTTCAGGAAGTTTAAGGGTGTACAATTTATGGTTCTCTACAAAACTGGTGTATTTCCCTTTCTGGTAATCGCTTACAAAGCTACCTCCAAGCGTGAGCTTAACCTTTGACCCTGACATTGCGGGAAACATATCGTTAAGATAAAAATCAGCATCGAATCCCTTCACAATACCCCTGTTATTATCTTTATAGGGTACCCAGTAATTACGTTGAACACCATATATCCCTTTCAGGGTAATCCCGTTGATTGGCATGAATTTCACACGGAGACCGCGGAGGGAATTATCGTATCCCAGGGTCCACTCCTGATATGTCCTGAACATCATCCCATTTCCGAATTGCTCATAAAAATTCCCTGCCGTGATGTCAATCATATCCGTTTTATAGCGTGCATACCAATAGGGAACCCCCAAGCCATCATATTGCATATCATAGCCGATAAGGGGAGGGAGATACGCCTCAAATCTCATCCCGGCAGTAAAGTTGCCCAGCGTATAATTGACTTCCATAAATCCATTCATACGGATGTATTTTCCGTCCAATGTAGAATCATTGATCCCCATTTTGGAATCATTGAGATAATAGGCAGCATCTGTCTGAAAACTTCCGCTGATGCTGGAATTTTTCAAAAAATCCTGGCCGATGGATGTTAACGGTAATAAAAGACTAAACAAAGCCAGTCTACAAATCAATGGGAATAACTTTTTCAAGTGATGCTGTTTTAAAATTATTTAATTTCTTCTCCACGGTTAAGTTTTCTGACCAGTTCGATCAGATCAAGCTCACTTCCTTCGGCAAAAGTCGTATGTTGCCAAACAATTTCCCCTTTCCCGTTGATCAGGAAAGTATGAGGGATCGGGCCTACACTCATAGCCCGCTTAAAATCACCATTGGGGTCTCGCAGTACGATAAAATCCCATGCTTTTCCATTGACAAGCGGTTCAACCTGTTGAGTAGAACGGGCATCATCGCATGAAACCGCGTACAACTTCACACCGGTCTCCCTGACCCATTCATCATATACATCGTTGATGGCAGATAATTCTCTTTTACAGGGAGAACACCAGGTAGCCCAAAAGCTGATGATAATGGGTTTTCCGTCATTGGTAATGTTTTCAGTTTTAAACGGATCTCCCTTAATGTCCTTTATGGTTACATTGGGGATGACTTTATTTTTCAGCGGATTGATATTTCCCTGGGAAAAGCTGTTCAAACTGAAAACTATCAAAATAGTAATCCAACAAAGCTGTTTCATTTTATTGTTAAGTAAAAAACCTTACAAAAATAGAAATTCAGGAGATATAAACCTCAAGAATACGGCAATTTGGATTGGGTATAAGTAATAAATCTTCTAGCATTGCAGGAATCAGCAGGGTTTCACCAGCCTGAAGTTTAATTTTTTGGGACTGCCACCTGACTTCCATGCTGCCTTCCACGCAAATATAAAGGACAAAGGAATCCAGCCAGGTGTATTCCTTTTCCACAAGCTGATTAAAATCGAGCAGGTTGGTGGTAAAATAAGGCGAATCCACCAGGTTCGTCGCCTTGTTTTTAGTATCGGGATAATGCGTTCGATAACCCTCGGGAAGATGAAAATCAATGGCATCAAGGGCCAGATCTGTATGCAATTCCCTGGCTATTCCGTTTCCATCAACCCTGTCCCAGTCATAGATACGGTAGGTCGTATCCGCAGTTTGCTGAATTTCCGCCAGCAATATACCGGGACCAAGCGCATGAATACGCCCGGCAGGGATATAAAAGACATCTCGGGCCATGACTTTTTCTTCATTGAGGATCTCACTAAGCTTGTTTTTGTCAAAAAAATCAAGGTATTGCTCACGGTTTATCTCCCGGTTGAATCCAGTATAGAGTTTAGCCCCTGGTTCGGCATCCAGAATGTACCACATTTCAGATTTTCCATTTTTCAGTTTTCGCTTGGCCGCCAACAGGTCATCAGGATGTACTTGAATGGATAAATAATCATTGGCGTCAATGAATTTAACGAGAATGGGAAACTCGTTCTGATATTTTGCAAAAACCTTTTCTCCCACGAGATCATCCATGAACACTTCGACCAGTTCATTGAGTGTATTGCCTTTGAGGAAGCCATTGCTGACCATCGTTTGTGAACCCGGAACACCTGATAAAACCCAGGCTTCACCACAATTTGGCAGGGGAGAATAGTCCAGTCCCAGCCTTGTCTTGATCTTTTGTCCGCCCCAAATTTTTTCTTTGAAAACAGGGTGGAATTTCATGGGATATAAGTTATTCATCAGAAAAAAATTTGCGCTTGAAGAATCTGATTAAATTTGAGCATCGATAGTCAAACAAAAATAAGTAAATTTAAATGATCAAGACCATTTGTGTTTTTTGTGGTTCAAGTACAGGGTCAAACCCGGTTTATGCTGAAGCGGCAATGAAACTGGCTCGTTTTTTAATCAGCGAAAAGATCAGGCTGGTTTATGGAGGTGCCAATGTCGGTTTGATGCGTATTTTAGCTGATACCATGCTTGCTTCAGGTGGAAATGTTATCGGAATCATGCCCAAGTCACTGGTAGAAAAAGAAGTCGCTCATAGCGGGCTTTCAGAAATGCATATTGTCAGCGGGATGCAGGAAAGAAAAGCCTTGATGGCCGATCTCTCGGATGCCTTCATTGCCCTTCCGGGCGCCTTTGGAACACTCGATGAGCTTTTTGAGGTACTTACCTGGAATCAGCTTGGGATTCTTCATAAGCCTGTGGGACTGCTGAATATCCATGGCTTTTTCAACTCCCTGACGGCTTTACTGGATCATGCCGTAGATGAAAAATTTCTGAGACCTGAACATCGGGGTTTGCTGATTATGGAAGAAGATGAAAAGATTCTATTGGAACGGCTGAATAAATATATACCGGTCACGGCTGAAAAATGGATAGAACAACTGAAAATAGGAAAGATTTAATGTTTTTCATATGATCATCATTGGAATTACAGGAACACTGGGGGCTGGCAAAGGAACCATTGTGGAATACCTGAAAGAAAAAAAAGGATTTGATCATTATTCCGTAAGGAAATACCTGCTGGAAGAAATCTTCCGGAGAGGACTCCCTGAAAACCGCGACAGCATGGTACTTGTTGCCAACGATTTAAGGAGTATGCATGGTGCTTCCTTTATCACCGACCAGTTGTATATCGAAGCTGCAGAAAAAGGCAAGAACTGTGTCATCGAAAGCATTCGAACTCCCGGGGAAATTTTTTCATTAAGGAGAAAAACCAATTTTTTTCTATTTGCCGTGGATGCAAAACCAGAAATCCGTTACCAGAGAGTACTCCAAAGGCAATCTGAAACCGATGAAATTTCATATGCCACTTTCCTCGAGAATGAACAGCGGGAAATGAATACAAACGACCCCAATAAACAAAATCTATCCGCATGTATCAGGCTCTCTGATTTTGTTTTCCGCAATGATGAAGAAAAAGAGGATCTTTTCCTCGCAGTGGAAAAGATCCTCCATGAAATAATGATGTGATTTTACTTCGAAATAACGAGTTTTCTGGTCAGTATACTGTTTTCCGTTTTAATTTTGATCATATAGGCTCCCTGGGGTGAGGAAGAAAGATCAAATTCATATTCCTTCTCCCCTTGATTTATTTTGGAGGCAATTGTTTTTCCTGTATAATCCACGACACTAATTTCCATGATTTGTTTCCATCCCTGATCAATCACCACCCGGAACACTCCCCTGGCAGGATTGGGATAAATCCTGATTCCGTCTTCCGTCAGTTCTTCCACGGAAACCAATGGTGCCTGGGTAACCGTCACCGTTACGGGTGATAATCCGTTGACAGATACCTGAATATGCGCAATGCGTTGAATATTCGACGGATTAGCCGTATAATTGGCCATCAGGGTTCCGCTTCCGCTTCCCGATGACGTCACTATACACCATGGAGCATCGCTGATGGCAGACCATACAGTATTGGAAGTTACGGAGAAATTGGTTGATCCAGCGCTGAAAGGTACATCCTGATTCGATGGTTGTACGGCCAGGATGGGAGCTGCCCCTGATTGGGTAACAGTTACAGTAACCGGAGAAAGTCCTGAAACTGTCACTGTCAGTATGGCTGTTCTTGTCGCTGTACTGGTGTTTTCTTCATATACAGCATCAATGACTCCATTGCCGGTACCGGAGGCGGTGGGAACGCACCAGGAAACATTGCTGGTCACCGTCCAGCTTGTATTCGAGCTCACATTAAAAGTAGTAAAGCCAGCAGGAGCTGAAACATCCTGATTCGAAGGCTGTACAGCCAGAGTCGGCAGCGCCCCTTCCTGGGTAACAGTTACTGATTGGGATAAACCGCTTATGGTTACGGTCAGGGTTGCCACACGCGGATCAAAGGAGGTATTTTCAGTATAATTGGCAAGGATGGTACCATTCCCGGATCCTGTCAGTGTCGGGGTACACCAGGAGGCATTACTGCTGACAGTCCAATCCGTGTTCGAAGTAACGGTAAAGTCCGTCGATCCGGCTGGGGCAGTTACATTCTGGTTTTGAGGTGTAACGGAAAGCGTTGGCGTTGCTCCTTCCTGAGTAACAGTAACCGTTTGGTTGGGTGCACCGGATGCCGATACGGTAATGGTGGCTACCCTGGAACTTATGGAAGTATTCTCCGCATAGGTGGCAACTATGGTTCCATTTCCGGTCCCAGATGGCGTAACGGTACACCATGAAGTGGAATTACTAACCGCAGTCCAGGCGATCGGACAAATCACTGAGAAGTTCGTCGTCCCTGCCGGAGGAGTAACATTTTGATTGGAAGGAGAAACCGATAATGTCACCCCGGGTGTTCCCGTAATCTGGATATCATCGACACATACCCCATACCCATACTTTGCATTCCCTTCAAAGGCAATCTGAAATTCTGCAGATAAAGAAGTCAGTGCAAGGGTTTTCTGCGTCCAGGTCGTGACAGATGTATTATAGGTACTGAGCAAGTTCCAAGAACCGCTACTACTTGTTCGATAATAAACTTTCAGTTCATCCTGATCCCCCGACCATGCCTGCATATAGATCCAAAAACTAAGTTGAACATTGGTATAACCGGTAAGATCAAAAACCGGGGTGATTAATTTATTCAGATTGGCAGCAGAAGAATTATCTTTCAGACAGGCATTTCTCACTCCTGTATGGGCATTAGCCGGGTTGGATCCTCCGTTGCCCTTGATGAACTGCCAGGCTGGATTCGAATTTTCCTCACTCCAGCAACTGGGACGTAAACTGCTCGATTCAAAACCCTCATTAAAAGGAAGTGCCGTAATTATTCCACAGGAGCTTGTAAACTGGAGATCTTCCCCGTAAAAGGTTCCATTTCCGTTAGTAGCATAAGCCCTGATATGATAGGTGGTCGTTGGAGCCAAACCCGTAAGCGAACTCACAAATGATCCCAATCCCGCTCCATCTGTAGTGTGATTTCCGCTGACCGTCGGATTTGCTGTTGTATTCCAGCATGTTCCTCTAGCTGTTACAGAAGAACCTCCATCCGTAATAACATTTCCTCCCGCGGTAGCGGTAGTGGCCGTGATATTGCTGGCAGCAGTGGTAGTCACTGCAGCCGCACCCGGAGTAAAAGTCATATCACTTCCGTTTGAGGTTCCATCACTATTTTCTCCAACCAGACGGTAATGGTAAGTGACACCGGAAGTCAGAGCGGAAATGGATGCATTAACGGCGATACTACTGGTGCCTGCACCGGCTGAAAGAACAGCAGTGTTTGAACCATAACTGGTTGAAGGTCCATATTCAAAATGATAAGTGCTGGCTAATCCGTTAGGGTTTATGGTTCCGTTGAGAACGGCTGAGCTTGAGGTAACTGAAGTCGCATCCTGGGTAATCACGGTGGGAGTGTTTGCAAATTTAAACGAAGCGATCCTGGTTTTCCAACTGGTGGCTCCCGTTGTCTGAACGTACTCAGTAGTAAACCAGAAGGTCTGATCATCGGTTGGATCAACGGACATCATGCTATAATCCCCCCAGCGGGCATAGCTACCTGTCTGACTTCCTGTCCCGGTGATGATGTTTTGTTCTACAACTGTCATTTGTCCCAATGGATCACTGGCACGACGTCCGGTATAACGAATGCTCGGATAAACGGAAGTGCTTGCAGAAACAGAATAACCCAATGCAATATCTCCATTGGCATTCATGGCAACACTACCGACCCAGCGGTGACTGGCATCCGGAGAATAGGTTCCCTGTTGATAAATCGTCCAGGAGCTTCCGGTATTCCGCAACTCATACCAACGGATACCTGCATGTCCTGTGCCATCTACATCAACGGTATGGTTAGTCACCATTGAACGATGACTGCCGAAGTTCCGGTATTGCAGCCGGTACATCAAACGGTCGGAAAGCGATTCCAGCTTCACGGTAGTACCTGGTTGCGGGATACATCTTCCACGTGTGGCTGTACAAATTTCTGAATCAAAGGGTGATGTTATCAGGCTGGCGGTTTCCGTAAACGTGGAGTTTGCGGTAGTGGTCCAATCCACATGGAAAGACCAAATTTTCAGGTAGTCGTTGGTAGTGGATGACCAGTCGTCAAAAAAGGTAAAATAATTAGGTTCATTGGTCTGTGGAGGAGTGGTTCCATCCCAATCGGAAGGCAGCATATTGGAAGGATTACTGCTGGCTCCCAGATCAAAATAAACCATCTGGGCAGTTACGTCTCCGGTCAGCATTTTGGAACGCTGAAGGGCACAGGCTCCTACACCTCCCCAGTATGACTGATTCACAAATTGATTAAACGACAGGTAATAACCATCAGGCCAGACTCCGAATTTCGGATAATCCGGCATTTTATTTCCGAATTCAAAAACATAGCGATACCAGGCTCCGGTAGGATCCGAAGTCTGAGAAATGGCCACCAACTCAGCATTTTGTGAAGTAGAGGGTAAAGAAAATTCGGAGATAATCCAACGTTGCGCTGCCTGGTCATAGAGTACCACGGGATCGCCGTCATTTGTGCCATTATAAGGAGCCGGAATTCCCGACCAGATGCTGCTTAATAAAGCCGGACCGAGAAGGACAGAGCCTGTTTTGGAATAAATAGCAAAATTACAGTTAACAACCTGAAAGTATTTATCTGGGCCAACATCTCCCTGAGTGTCGGGGGGATAATATCCTAAAATATTGTTCATCCCATCAAAATTCTGAATGGGGGCAAGTGGAAGGAAAGTCCCATCCTGTTTTTGCCAAACCGGATCCTCAGGAAGGTTAAATGGAGGGGTAATGAAATGGTTGAATTCTTTCATGCCGATTTTATTTTTTATTTCTTTCTCCGGGGCATTTTCATCCCTGACCACGGGGATCAGTTTCATGTCTCGAAGAGGTGGGGTGACATCGGCATAAACGGCCTGTACAACTTTTGTTGGATAAAATACCGTCTGCTGGGCAGACAGTATTAGGGAAATGGAGACAAAAACGAATGTCAGAATAGGCAAAAGGCTTTTTTTCATGTTATTTTCGGATTATTCCCAGTTTTTGGGTGTGATTACTATGATCAGTTTTTATTTTAAGAATATAAGTGCCGGATTTAAAATCAGAAATATCCAGGCTGAACTGCTTTTCTTCCTTGATATCTTTTTTTAGCAAACATCTCCCGTTCATATCCTGAACTTCAAGTTTTCCTTGCTGATGGTCTGATGGAGGAAGTTCTACCATAAAAATTCCGTTTCCGGGATTGGGAAACACCTTTATCCCGTCCTGAATCCGCTCCTCCATATCTACCGCTGTCCGGTCCTGAACAAGGATATCATCGATACACACCCCATAACCATTTCTGGCATTTCCTTCGAAAGCAAACTGAAAATGATCAGAAATTTCCGGGAAAAGTAAGGTAATCTCAGTCCATTCTGTGAAGGGTTGGCTGAATTCTTGCAGACTGACCCAGGAAGAGGCTGAATCCAAGCGATAAAAAACGGTGAGTCTGTCCTGTTTGCTCCCCCATTTAGCCATATAAAGCCAGAATTTTAGCTGGGTTTCAGGATAGGATAACAGATTAAATACCGGGCTGATGAGCATGGTTTTATTCTCATTGATAGTGCCATCTTTCAGACAGGCATTGCGATGACCGGAATGAGCATAGGCAGGGTGCCCGGCCCCGGCTCCTGTACCATTGCCTTCAACATATTGCCAGGCCGGATGAGGCGAACCTTCCGTCCAGCATGCCGGACGGTCGGAATTTGTTTCAAAATCCTCAGAAAAAGGAAGCGTAGCTATCGTCTGACACCAGGTAATCGCATCTGATAATACGCCTGATGAATATGCATTTCCGGTCAGTACAGAAAAAGCTTTATAATAATAATGAGTGCCTGTCTGCAATCCGCAATGGTTGAAAAGCGTATTTGTCCCCTGAAAGATTACGGTGCCTCCACCAGCGATGGATGTACCTTCAGTATAAATAGTTCCATCAACAGGGATCCCAAAGACGCCATCGGTACTGAAGGCGACCATGACCGGATTTCCATCCGGATTTAGATTCCAGCCAAGGTCGATTTGGGTATAATTGACCGGACTAGCCGAAAAATTCACAGGGTCATCGGGCATGGCACAAGCCATAAAACACATTGTTATCTCCTGGCTTACCGTGTTTTCCGTGATTTCAAGCAAAGGTTTTCCGGTATTGCTCCCTGCCCAGGACTTTGAATCCGGGAAGGACAAGTCGGTAAAACTATTCTTCCCAGTAAAACCAGGGAAGGGACAACCCCCGGTATTGATCTGGGAGAAAGTTGCCGGACTCACCCCGTTAGCAGTGGGGGAACTCGCTGCCACAGGAAACATCCCCTGATGCTCCGTGGCATTAATGGTATTGGAAGAAAAATGGCTCGAAAGAAAATTGCCATCCACATGATAAATGATCAGGCCATGGCCGGGGATGCCCTCATCGAAACCTGTCAGCTGACGATTTTCACACAGAAAATATTCATTATCCGAAGTAGTATTGTATCTGATCACGTCAGGAAATAATTGTGCGTTTCTCAAGGTGATATAACCCTGTCCTGTAAGGACCTGGGGAATTGTCCAGTTGAAAAAATGCTTAATCCAGGCATTCGGGTGGGCGGGTTTTGAACCACTGTTCCCATTCCATGAACCTCCTGCCATCAGATCCCAGTTACCTGTGCCATTATACTGCCCTCCCGTTTCATAATCCGTATCGTAAAAATCAGGAGCTCCAAGGTTATGTCCGAATTCGTGACACATCACACCGATGGTACCCATGCTACCGCCGTTTTTTTCGGGCATAGTTGTATAAGCATCCACCAATACTCCGTCAAATGTACATTGTGCCGGAGAAAATCCTGCTCCCGAAAGCGACCAGGAATGCGACCAGATATCCGCGGGATTGCCTGACTCCTCCTGTCCGCGGCCCTGATGAATAATGGCAACACCATCCACCACACCATCGCCGTTATTATCATAATCCGCAAAATTAACACCCGCCTGGTTTTCAGCTGCTACCACCGCATCATGGGCAAACTCCCCCCATTTGGCACTGGGACCATAATAATCATGAGGTTGGGAGAGTGTTACCCATGTAGTCACCATGGTGGTTACCGAAAGGGCACCATAAGAAACTTCCAGATAATAATCCTTAAAACTTCCGCTACCGTTATAATTCACCTGGTTCATGTAATTCAGGAAATTGTTCTGGGAAAAGGTTGTGGAGGTATTGGAAAAATTGGCCAGTATCATTAGCAACACCCTGTCGCCCGTGGTCGGGAAACCACCCATTGTAGTCGCTTTAGGCGATCTGCCGAAGACCAGCAACTGCTTCATCTCTTCCAGTTGTATCGGACTGAAGAACAACCCCGGCCGGATATTTTCAAGGAAAGCAATTTCCCGGGCATTCCGATTAGGTATTTGATGTGCCTGAATATTTGAAAAGCCCAGCTTGCCATCCTTCATCAGTATGGCATATTCATAAGCGCCATCAGCGTTTGATAACAAGGTATAACCATCAGTAGTTGTTGCCCAGTGAATGAATTCATCCCCATGAAGAAAAATCGTAAGTGAAGAGCCGTCCGGCTGGAGGTATTCAACAGGAGCAGGATTGGCCGTGACAGCAACTAACTGTTTAAAAAAGCTAAAAACCAATAATGTCGTAAGCAATGCTGCCACAACAAGATTCCATTTGAAATGCATCAGAAAATGTTTAAAATTAATGTAACAACCATGGGGTCAGATAGTCAAATCCATTGAAGCCGTCTTCGAAAATTTATTTAAGGATAATCAGTTTCTGAACCATAACCTCGTCCTTTGATCTTAGGATGAGATGATATGTTCCTTGTTTCATACCTGAGAAATCAAGTTGATATTGCTTCTCTCCATGAAACGAACCAGTAAAGATTTCTTTTCCGCTGAAATCCATTACCCTGATTTCAAGGTTAAGGATTTCATAATTTTTACTCATCAGATAAAAAACTCCAGGAGTAGGATTTGGATATATTCTGATCTTTCCTTCCTGGATGTCCGGAATGGATACCGTGGAAGCATCCTGTGTAAGTGTCACTTTGACGATCGGCAAACCGGGTACTTTCACCCGTATGGTATCAACCCTGGGAACATACATGAAATTCTCTTCATAACTGGCCAAGATGGTTCCATTTCCGCTACCGTATGGAGTAACTGTACACCACGGCTCATCGCTGCTAACCGTCCAACTTGTATTGGAACTGACCGAAAAATCTGCTGTGCCGGGCAGGGCTTCAACATTCTGGTTATATGGAGATACTGTTAAGGTCGCTGTAGTGGTTCCGATGATTAAAATATCATCTAAACAAACTCCGTAACCTCCTTTGGCATTGCCTTCAAAAGCAAGCTGAAACTGATCGGAAACACCCAATAATGGGATGGTTTGTTCGGTCCAGGAGGCTACTGATAGGGTATAATTCGCCAGGGTGATCCAAGGTTCGGAGGGAGAAGTACGATAATAAACGATCAGGTTGTCTTGTTTGCTTC
Source organism: uncultured Prolixibacteraceae bacterium (assembly GCA_964429135.1). Taxonomy (GTDB): domain Bacteria; phylum Bacteroidota; class Bacteroidia; order Bacteroidales; family FEN-979; genus CAZSDU01. The sequence goes on from CAYSAU010000003.1 coordinate 137,341, forward strand.
CCCATTTTTCCATATACAACCAGAATTTCAGTTGCACATCTACATACATGGAGAGATCATAAACCGGGCTGATCAACTTATTTTTATGGGAAGCTGTCGACTCATCTTTCAGGAGGGCATTGAGGCTGCCTGTATGAGCAGAGGCAGGATGTCCCGATCCGCTGCCCATCCCGTTCCCCTGAACAAAACGCCAAAACGGATCAGAATTTTCCTCAGACCAGCAGTTTGGACGAAGAGTGTCACTTTCAAAGCCCTCAGAGAAAGGAAGGTCGTTATAAATACCACAAAGTGTCGTAAATTTAAGATCATTCCCGTAATAAGTTCCATTCCCATTGGTGGCATAGGCCCGAACATGGTAAGTAGTTCCTGAGGATAAACCTTCTATCGGGGAAACAAAACTTCCGGTACCTGATCCGACCGTGGTATGATTCCCGTTGATATCCGGGTTTAGTGTGGTACCCCAACACACACCCCGGGCGACGACAGCAGAGCCACCGTCGGCCGTAACATTTGCACGAACGACCGCAGCGTTAAGAGTTATGTTACTCACAGAAGAAGTAACCACCACGGCCGCCCCGGGAATGAAAGTCATGTCAGTGCCTTCAGTAAGCCCCTCCGCATTTTCTCCAACAAGACGGAAATGATAGGTGGTATCGATATAGAGTCCGCTAAGCCCTGCAGTCACTCCCAGGCTTGAGGTTCCGGAACCGGCTGAGGTCAGGGTTGTGGAATTACCATAACTAACCGTGGTTCCCCATTCAAAATGATAAGTGGTGGCCAGACCATTGGGATTGATGGAACCGTTCAGGGTGGCAGAAGTCTCTGTTACTCCAGTGGCTGACTGAGTGATCACAGTTGGATTATTGGCGAATTTAAAAGCAGCGATCTTTGTCTTTCGGGATTGCCCGCTTCCGATATATTCTGTGGTAAACCAAAACGTCTTATCATCACCGGGATCAACTGACATGAGTGAATAATCTCCCCAGCGATTATAGGAAGTCTGAGCGTTAGCCCCGGCTTCAATGACCGTCTCCGGAATATCCAGCAATCCGTTCCCTGTGTTATATGCCGTCGAACTCTGACCACAATAATAAATACTCGGATAAATGCTTGTACTCGAAACAGAATAACCGAGGGCGATCTGTCCGCTCCCATTCAGCATAACACTTCCCATCCAGCGGTTTGCAGCATCAGGGGCATAAGTACCTGCTTGCCTGACGGACCAGCTTCCACCTGTTTTCCTCAATTCATACCATCGTATCCCGGCATGATCTGTACCGTCAACATCCACCGTATGACAACATACAATGGTCTGATAGGATCCGAAATTACGGTATTGGGGAACATTCATGATCACCTGTGGGATAGCATCCAGTTTGCGGGTGGTACCCGGTTGAGGAATATTATCCCAGGAGGATCCAAAATTTGAGTCGAAAGGAGGTACGCTCAATTGCTGGGAACGCACGAATGTCGAGGCGGTTGGGACAGTCCAATTAACAGCCAGTTCGTAAATCCATAACTGATCGCTTCCGCCGCCAAAGGCATCATCGTTAAACGCGATGTATAAACCTGGCGATCCCGTGGGGGCAAACGGACCATCATTATCAACAGGAGGAACACACATGAACCCATCAACGGAAGAGGGGCGGTATGGATTGTCGAAGCCAACCGACTGAGCTGTTTGTCCAAGTAACATCTTGGAACGTTCAAAAACGTAAATATCCTTGCCCGAATTGTTGTTATCCCCCATATAATATCCATCCCTCCAGACGCTGAACTTCGGATAATCGGGCATTGATGCGACCTGAAAAGAGTAAGTATACCAGGTGCCTGTCGGATCGTTGGTGGTAGATACAGCCATTAAAATATAGTCAGTGGACCCTGAAATCGAAAATTCGGTGGCCAGCCAACGGTCAGCCTGCTCATCATAAAGGATAATGGGATCGCCGTCATTGTAATTTGAACCGGGGACACTACCAAAAATCAGATTCATATTGGTTGGGCCGGCAACAAGAGATCCTGTCTTACTGTAAATGGCATAGACACAATTAATGGTTTGCATGAAATGATTGGGACCTGTCACACCGTTGCAGTCCGGCGGAAAATAAGGAGAGTCCTGTCCATTGAAATTGACGATTGGGCCAGAAGGCTGGTGGGTTGTACCCATGTTTTGCTGCCATACCGGATCCGGACCCTGAGGTAAGGCAGTAGAAGCATAAGGATAGGAACGAAAGCGAAGCTGCTTATTTCTTTCCTTCTGCTCTGCCCTGGATTGCAATTGCTGAAATTCTTCATCGGTGATTCTCGGAAGGTCGCGTAAGGGTTTACTGATCCCTAAAAATGTACCTATCCCGATTTCACTGGGATGAACCGGAATATTCTGGGATTGAAGGCCTGTCAAAGAAATACTTAGTAGTAAGAAAGAAAGGAGAAAAAATCTTTTCATGGTTTATGTATAAAAGAAACTTGATCGTTCTTGGTTGAAATGCCATGCAAAGATAAAGAAAAACCATGTTTTATGTATATTTGCTGAAACGTTGGGTTTTAATTTTTTCAATCAATGGAAAACAAGCAAGGAAGGCCATCCTGGGATGAATATTTTATGGAAATAGCCGGAACGGTAGCTAAGCGTGCCACCTGCGACAGGGGAAAAAGCGGATGTGTTATCGTTCGCGACAAACAGATACTCGTCACAGGATATGTAGGATCGCCCAAGGGATTACCCCATTGTGACGAAGTGGGACACTTGATGAAAAAAGTACTGCATGAAGATGGCCATATCACCCAACATTGTATGCGTACTGTTCACGCAGAGCAAAATGCTATATGTCAAGCTGCCCGGCTGGGAATTTCCCTTGAAGGGGCTACCCTTTATTGCCGAATGACCCCTTGCCGGACCTGTGCCATGTTGATCATCAATTGCGGGATCGAAAGGGTAGTCTGTGAAAGAAAATATCATGATGGTACGGATTCAGAGGAGATGTTTGGGCTTGCAGGAGTTTCCATAGAATACGTTCACGATGAAATCCAGCAGTACGAAAAACAGTAAGCCCGGTCAGAACAACAAAAAAAAAAGCTTCACCGGAGTGAAGCTAAATAGCATTATCGGGTGTGTGGCCAGCTTAAGCTCGCTTAACATTAACCGCGTTTAATCCTTTTTTTCCTTCCTGAAGATCGAAAGTTACATCATCACCTTCACGAATTTGATCGATAAGGCCTGAAGCATGAACAAAATGTTCTTTTTCAGAACCTTCTTCTTTAATAAATCCAAAACCTTTCGATTCATTAAAGAACTTTACTTTACCATTTTTCATAATATAATTTAAAAATATTGGCAAAGATAAGGCTTAATTTTAACATAATTACAATTTTCTTAAAATTACTTTTTCCGGCGATAATTCTCTCGGGTACTGTGTTGCTTTGATGAACGAGATTTCCGGGGATCATAAGGGGGGGATTCGCCCAGATGAACCGGAACCACTGCTTTATACACTGCTTTCTCTAAAAGGGTCTCGATGGCTGAAAACTTGCCCTGATCCTTTTCACCGATCAAGGTGATGGCTACCCCGCTGGCTGCTGCCCTGGCCGTACGCCCGATGCGGTGAATATAATCCTCGGCATCGTGAGGTACATCAAAATTGATTACCATATCAATATCCTCCACATCAATTCCCCTTGAAAGGATATCCGTGGCAACAAGAATGTTCTTCTCACGGTTTTTAAACCCATTCAGTACTTTTTCCCTGGTCTGCTGATCCAGATCCGATGAAATATCCTCTGCTGCCAGTCCGGCTTTCCTTAGGGACGTACTGACTTCCCGGGTCTTGCTTTTGGTAGAACAAAAAATCAGGATGATCCTGTTCTGTTGATTTTGCATCAGGTAGCTGACCAGGGGGACTTTCTGACGGTCATAAACCACATAGGCCAACTGAAGGATACGCTCGGCCGGTTTAGCCAGGGCAATGCTGATTTCCACCGGATTCTTAAGAATTTTTCTGGCCAGATCGCGTATTTCTTTAGGCATAGTGGCTGAAAAAAGCAAATTCTGACGTTGTTGTGGTAGAAAAGATATAATTTTTAGAATATCATCATAAAAACCCATATCAAGCATGCGGTCAGCTTCATCAAGAATCAGGCAGTTCAAACCTGAAAAATCCACATACCCCATATTTAGATGCGCAATCATTCTGCCGGGAGTACAAATAACCACCCCGGCACCCTGGGTGAGGGCCTGCTTTTCACGCGAAAAAGAAGCGCCGTCTGTGCCTCCGTATACCGCAATGGAACTTACAGAAGTATAATAGGAAAGCCCTTCCATGTGCTGGTCAATCTGAACAGCCAGTTCCCTCGTCGGAACAATCACCAGGGCTTTGATGTGATCATCTCCACCATAGCTAATGATTCTTTGAATGACAGGAAGCAGAAACGCGGCAGTTTTCCCCGTACCGGTTTGTGCCGATGCAATCAGATCATGACCTTGCAGGATAACCGGAATGGTTTTGTCCTGGATGGGAGTAGCGTTTTCATACCCAAGGGCCGCAATGCCTTCAATCAATTGCGGATGAAAATCAAATGCTGTAAATTTCAAAATATAATGGGTTTAAAGGGAAAAGTACAAAGGTACTACTCCTTGACGGATAATAAATGCTATTAGGATTTTAGAAGGATGATTATTCCTGAACCTTGGTTGCCTGCAACCTCATCCGGCAAAGCAATGAGCCGGCTGGCAAAACCCTGTTGGTCTTCCTGGCGGAAAGGGAAAGACAGAAAAAAAATAAGAGAAAAAATCCGATCAAACATAAAATCTTGTTTTTTCATCATGAATCTATAAAATTCGTTTGATAAGCAAAGTAAAGTTAATCAGTCCTGAGATTTGCAAGATGGTAAGGACAACTGATAGCAAAATAACAGCCCGGATAAACCCACCTCCTTTTTTCACCGCCATATAGGAAGCAAGCAAAGCGCCAAGGATACTGCCTACTGAAAGAATCAGTCCATAAAGATAATTCACCTTCCCTTCAATGATAAACACCAGCAAAGCAAAAATGGCATAAAAGAAAACGATGAGATTTTTTACTGCATTGGCTTTAACCAGATCATAACCGATACCAAGCATCAAAGCCATCAGCAGAAAATATCCAACCCCAACCTGGATAAAACCACCGTAAAATCCAACAAAAAAGAAAACCAGATACTGCCACCAGCAAAGCGGTCGTGAAAGGAAACCGGGATTTTCTTTCATCCAACGATCGGGTCGATAAAAAAGAAAAAATACCATGAGCAACATGGCAATGATCATCGCGATTTCCACCACTTTTTCGTTGACATCAACTGCAAGATAGGCTCCCAGGACAGATCCCACTGTAGCCGGAATCCCAATCCAGACCGGGCGCCAAGAGTCGAACATCTTCTGACGTGTAAAACTGCCCACTGATGAAAGCGTCTGGAAAAAGATGCTAATCCGGTTAGTACCATTGGCAATATTGGCAGGTAAGCCCAGCAGGATCAACAGGGATAAACTGATCACCGACCCTCCACCGGAAAGGGTGTTGATAAAGCCAACAAAAACACCGGCGATGATGATGAGTATAATTTCTGTCAGTGACATAAAAATATTGCTGAAAAATGTTTCTTAATTGTAGGCAAAGAAGAAGTGTAATCATTTATTTTCATGTCCATGAGGTTTAAGTTTGCTATTTCTTTTACTATATAAAAAGTATATCATCAAACCGATGACGAGCCATATCAAAAACCTCATCCAGTTCGTAACACCCAATTGAGCCATGAGGTAAAAATTGGTCAGTAGTCCGAGAACGGGTATCAGGGAGAGTTGGTTGCGGATGGAGAAAAAAGTAAGAACGGCAGCAGAAAGAATGAAAATTAGGATCGGAAATTCAGAACGGATGATCTTAAAAACAGAGGATTCCGGATGCAGGAACCAGGATAATAACCGCTCCAGTTCTTCCGGAATAAAGAAATAAAGGATAAGGAATATCACCACCCAGATAACAGGCAGATAATACCTGCTGTTGAAATAGGGTATCCTGAATCCGCCTCCAATGCGCGAATCCTCTTTCGGAGAATGTCCTTTGTCAAGGATCAGTACACCTCCCGACACAAGAATAAAGGCAAAAAGTGTGCCTATGCTGGTCAGGTCCGTTACCTCAGTAAGATTCATGAACAAGGATGGGATGGCGACGAGAAATCCGGCAACACACGTTGAAAAAGCCGGTGTTTTATATTTCGGATGAATTCTTGAAAAAGCTTTCGGGAGTAATCCATCCCTGCTCATGCTCATCCAGATCCGGGGTTGACCCACCTGAAAAACAAGCAATACACTAGCCATTGCTATCACCGCACTGATAGCAATGATCCCGGAAAGTTTTGTCAGATGAAGCTGTTGAAAAACATAAGCCAGGGGATCGCCCACCCCCAGCCTGCTGTATGATGTCATACCGGTAAGGACAAGACTGATAAGGATATACAATACAGTGGTAATTAGGAGGGCAAAAAGAATAGCCCGGGGTAAATCCCTGCGAGGATTACGGCACTCTTCAGCAGTGGTGGAGATGGCATCAAAACCAATATAGGCAAAAAAAACACCGGATACTCCCTTCAGTACTCCCGAAATACCATTGGGAGCAAAGGGATGCCAGTTATCCGTTCGGATATAAAAAGCGCCTACCACGATCACCAGTAAAAGCACAGCGATTTTCAACAATACCATGGTGTTGCTGGCTAATTTGGTTTCATAAATACCGATATATACAAGCCATGAAATAAAAACCACAACGGAAAAAGCAGGAATATCTGCGATTAACCTGATCCCGCCGATGATTGGAGCATTCTGCCACGCCAGATAAGCCTCCTGTAAACTCCTGCTCAATCCGTTCAGGCTTGCTCCCTGAGACAAAGCGTCAACCACCTGATGGTACCCTCGGGATGCGCTTAGGTAATCCACGCAAAAATAATCAGGAATCGGCAAACCAATCCCGCACATTAGTCCGCTGAAATAGTCAGACCAGGAAATGGCTACGGCGATATTGCCGATAGCATATTCCATGATCAGGTCCCAACCAATAATCCAGGCAATCAATTCTCCGAAACTGGCATAGGCATAGGTATACGCGCTTCCGCTGATGGGGATGACAGAAGCAAATTGGGCATAACACAGGGCTGAAAACCCACAGGCAATGGCAGTAAATAAGAACAACAATGACACTGCCGGACCCCCGCTGGCAGCTGCATTTCCAATGGTGCTGAAGATTCCGGCGCCAATTACGGCTGCAATACCCATCCCGGTAAGATCATACACATTCAGACTTCTTTTGAGTCCGGCAGGACCTGAAGGAGAGGCATCCGATAGGATATGAGAAATGGTTTTTTTTCTAAATAACTGAGGGGAAAACACCGGTAAATTTTCGATAAAAGTAAAAAAATTGTACCTTGCCCGGCAAAAATTTTGAATGAAAATTGCTGTTTTTGGCGCTAGTGGTAAGACCGGTATCCTCACTGTTTTCCAGGCATTAAATAAGGGTCACCAGGTCACTGCATTTTCACGCCAGGCTTCCAAAGTCACGATCCGACACCACAATATTCGAATTATTCAGGGGGATATCCTGGATTATGAAAAAGTAAAACAAGCTGTCCTGGGCAATGATGTAGTCATTTGCACCTTGGGAATGAATAAAAATAAACCTGCCAACGTTCTTTCAAAAGGCACAGAAAACATCCTTAAAGCCATGGGGGAATGCAAGGTGAACCGTATCATCTGTATGTCGTCGGCAGGAATTTTAGGGAATGATGCCAATTTCTGGTTCGGTAAAATTATCATGCCTTTATTTCTCAGACAAGTCTTTACCGATAAGATCAGACAGATGGAAATAATCCGTGAAAGCCTTATGGAATGGGTGCTGATCCGGCCTGTTGGTCTGACCGATGCGCCTAAAACCGGTAAATATGTGATTACCTTAGGTAATCCGACCTCCTCCACTATTCCCAGGGCAGACGTGGCGGATTTTATGCTGAAACTCATAACGGATAAAAAATATGACCGCATGATGCCGGCCATTTCAAGCCATTAAAATGCCCTGCATGAAAGACCCAACCAAATAACAAATAAAACCTGTAAGCCTTAACCCTGAAACAAGGAATAATTATGAATCAAAAACTGAAAAATGATTTCCTAAAAAAATGGGGTCAATATTTTCGTGAAAGTGAACTCCCCCTTGCATTTTATTATACCGAAAATCCAGGTAACATCAACCGGGCCAACATGCCAAAAGGACACAGTTGTATTATCTGCGAGCTTGCCATCGTCAGAAAAGGAACTCCCCTGGCCTGGAATGCAAACGCTCTGGCTTGTGGAGGAGCCAGCCGTTACCTCGGCTATACCGAAACCATGAGACCCAATTTTGAGTATTTCCTTTCAACAGGAATCCCGGGCAAAATGAAAGGGGAACGTTACATACGTACCCCTGAAATGGTAAGGGAAATTATGCACAAAATGCGCTGTATCCCAGCCCAAGGGAAATTTATTGTGTTCAAACGTTTTGATCAGTTGACTCCTGAGGAAGAACCTATGGCCATCGTCTTCTTTGAAAAACCTGATGTGATTTCCGGACTTTTCACCCTGGCCAATTTTGACCAACCTCAAGGGAACGGGGTTATTTCTCCCTTCGGGTCAGGTTGTGCATCAATTGTGTACCACGCGATTCAGGAGAATAAAAAAAAGAATCCAAAAGCAATCTTAGGCATGTTTGATCCTTCGGCCCGGTCTTGTGTCCCCAATGATATTCTGACTTTCTCCATCCCTATAAAAAAATTTGAAAAAATGGTTAGTTATATGGAAGAGAGTTTCCTGATCACTTCGACCTGGGATAAAATAAAAAACAGATTATGACCATCCTGGTTCCCGATTTCGGAAATCCCCAAAATAGATTCCTAATTTTGTAACCTTAACCACTGAGTTTATGAAAACCCTGTCCAGCATTGCAGCCATCTTAAGCCTGATGCTTATTCTGACCTCCTTTGAGCCGCTGAAAGATAAGCGCCCACTCAAAAACAATCTACAGGTTAAAACCATGCGCCTCGATTATTTCCACAGCGGGAATGCCGAGAAAGAATATTTTGCCATCGACCAGATTGTCAATGACGGTATTTGGCCTGGTAGCCTGACTGTCATGATCGACGACCTTAACCTTGGCCCCTATTGCTTTGAGCTCAGGGATATCACAAGCGGGAACCTGCTTTTTTCAAGGGGTTTTGGCAGCATTTTCGGAGAATGGCAAACCACCCCTGAAGCTGAAACGCAATGGGGTACTTTCCATGAATCCCTCCGTTTTCCCTGGCCCCAGATCCCAGTCAGGGTCGTGATCAAGAAAAGAAATGCGGTGAATAATTTCCAGGAAATATGGACTACCGATATCGATCCCAAGTCCAGGCTGGTTAACTCCGCTCCTCTTGCAAAAACGCATAAAACCGACATCATTTACGAAAATGGGCACACCAACCAAAAAGTTGACCTTGTCATCCTCGGAGATGGATATACAGCAAATGAAATGGAGAAATTCAGAAATGATGCCAAACGACTCACTGATGTACTGCTCAGCACAGAACCCTTTAAATCTAGAGTGGGAGATTTCAACGTCCGGGCAGTGGAAACACCCTCGGAATTATCGGGAGTCTTTAAACCTCATCCTGGAGAATTCAGACGTACCCCCCTTTCAGTACAATATGGAGTTTTCGGTTCTGAACGATATGCTTTGACTTACGACAACCGTACAATCAGGGATATCGCTTCAGAAGTTCCTTATGATTTCATGGTGATCCTCATCAATGAGAGAACATATGGCGGTGGGGGAATCTATAACCTCTATACCACTGTGTCTGCAGACAACAAATTTGCCGATTATATTATGGTGCATGAAATGGGTCACCATATGGGTGCTTTGGCAGATGAATATTACACTTCTGCCGTTGCTTATGAAATGCAGGAAACCCCTGTTGAGCCATGGGAACCTAATGTCACAACTCGAATTGACAGGCAACAGTTAAAGTGGAAAAACCTGGTGGACCCAGAAATCCCCCTTCCGACTCCTTGGAATAAAAAAGCATTTGACACCTTTGGTTATCAGATTCAGAAAGAAAGGGATAGCCTGAGGGCTGCAAAAGTTCCGGAAAATATCATGGAAGAACTGTTTGAGAGACAAAAGAAACAGGAGGATGTCTTTTTTGCTTCAGAAAAATTCAAAGATAAAGTCGGCGCTTTTGAAGGAGCCAATTATTCGGCCAAAGGACAGTACCGTTCCCAACTGGACTGCATCATGTACACTCGTCATATGAGTTTCTGCCGGGTTTGCCGTCAAAGTCTGGAAGCCGTGATGGATCAGTATACCAAATGAAAACCTCTTATGAAGAGGATGATGCTTGATCCCCTGGGTCTTTTGGAAATTTATCTTGTTTCTTCATCTTGATGAAACCCCGGATAAGAATGGTCATGGTAATGGCGGTAATTCCAAGGATGATATATTCTATGTGATCAACAGAAGCGGGAATTTTTTTGCCAACCAGATAACCTAAAGGGATCAACGATCCGGCCCAAATTATAGCCCCGACAATATTTAACAGGTTAAACCTCCAGAAATTCATCTCAATGGCTCCTGCCAGGATAGGAACAAATGTCCGAACCACTGGAATGAAACGGCCGCCAATCAGTGCCAGTCCACCGTGTTTATCATAATAAGCCCTGGCCTTCTCCAGATAGCGTTGTTTAAAAAAAAGACTGTCTTTCTTAAAAAACAGTTTCTTTCCCAAGAACTTCCCTGTGACAAAACCCGTCAGATTGCCAAGCATTGCCGCCAAAGCTACCGTGATTACCAATAAATAAATATTCACGGAAAGATCCGTAGAGCCACAATAAACACCTGCAGTGAAAAGCAGGGCATCACCCGGAAAAATAAATCCAAAAAACAATCCGGTTTCAGCAAAAATGACAAGTAGCATTAAAACCATCCCGCCATATTGGATCAACCTCTCCGAATTGATAAGGATGTCGAAAAAATCACCGAATTGTTCCATTCAGCCAATCTACTGCTTAAGGATTTCGGCGAAGATTTTCTCGATTTCGCTTCTGAATCTGGAGGGTGCTTCAATATAACCCCAGCCATACTCCATTTCCATAATTCCACCCAAGGCCGTATCCTCTGACCTGACAATACCATGAGGAATGTTCCGGTCATTAAGCACTTCTTCCATAAGGTTGGCTTCGAACTCATTGTTCAGCACAAGTATTTTCTCAAATATTTCCATTCTTTTTTGCTCTAAGTTACGAATAAAGATTAAAAGATATAAAAATTTTCAAAATGATCATTGCTTATGATTTCACCGTTTTCTGAAAAGGATTCAAAACCGAAAAAATTGACTTGCTCCGATGTTCAAAATACCCTCCGCTTACGGCTTTCACCTCATCAATCGTATAAAAAGCCATGGGGTTATGCTGATGAATAATGTCAATCACCTTCCGAGCTTCCTTTCGCCTGATGGTGAGAAACAACATTTTTGTCGGCCCCATCATGCCGTCCACTGGGACAACAGTTACCCCATAGTTTTCATCACGCAAATGCTGGATCAGATTGCTCGTATCCATCTTCGGAATAACCCGGATCACCACAGTTCCTATGGAAAGCTTTTCCTCCAGCAGAATACCGAAAAAATTACCTGCTGCATAACCTCCTGCAAAGGCCAAATAACAATAAATATTGTCCAAATGCTTCATGATCTGACCGATGGCGACCAACCAAATAAAGGATTCAAAGAAAGCAAAGAATGGAGCCAGTTTTTTTAAACCCTTTGCTGCAAAAATCAGCCGAATGGTCCCTATCGACTGATCAACAATACGAAATAAGAATATTAAAACCGGAAGGACAATGTACATAAACGTTTCATTGTCAAAAAACTGGGAAAAATAATCAAGATTCATACGACTTTAGGTTTTACGATTTTTTTTTGGATCCGTTATCTTTCAATCGTCAAATTTACAAAAGAAAAGGGTCGTTCCGATGAAACGACCCTTTTACCATACTCATTGATGAACAACACTATTTTTTCCTGGCATTGATGATGAAAAAGTAGATAAGGAAACCGGCAGCAATAAATACTAGTTCAATGCCCAATGGCATCATGGAGTTATAATCTTTTACCCATTTAAAGGCTCCACCCCAACTTAATGATTCTATCAGGATCAATCCAACTCCGGCCATCAGGGCGACAAGCCCCCATTTCAATGTCGGATAGCGGTTTTCCTCCTGGTTCAGCTTTACTGGTTCAAGAATGCCGGCATGTTCGAGATGTCCGGATTTGATAATTTTACGTTTCAGCAGGAAATCGGTAAATACCTTTATCAATTGATAGATTCCGAAGAAAACGATTGCGGTGATTAATACATCTTGTGCCATGGATATTGATTTTAAGTTATATTTGGTCAATTAGTCGCTGTAAGAAAAAAAAAGTTGCAAAAACTGCTATAAGAATTTTGCAACCTTTTGCATCATCCTGCGACTAATGATTAAAATGAATGATCACGAACTGATAGCCCAAATTAAAAATGGAAATATCAGGGTCTTGCGTTTCCTGGTGGACAAACACAAGAACCTGGTTTGGCATATAGTGCTCCGTATGACTAACAAACATGAAGATGCAGAAGATCTGTGCCAGGATATTTTTCTCAGGGTATTGAAAGATATTAAGAATTTCCGCGGGGAGTCAAAGCTTTCAACCTGGATCGGATCAGTTGCCTATAATGTATGTGTAGACCATCTTCGGAAAAAGAGCCGGGAGAAAATCATCTCAGCCAACGACTTCCGTCCTCTTGCACTTGAAAAAATTTCCATGGAAACCTCAATTGGAACAACAGATAAGGAGGCCATTAAAAAAATCGTCCATCAAGTGATCGGAATGCTGCCGGTTAATTACCGGATCGTGATCACCCTTTATCATCTTGAAGATTGTTCTTACAAAGAGATTTCATCGATAACAGGAATGCCGGAAGGAACCGTGAAAAGCTATATCAGCCGGGCAAGAGAAATGATCAGGGAGGCAGTTCTGAGAATAGTCCCTGATATCCAAATGGTGTTATTTGAACATAATTTTTGACTTTACTTATATTTGTACCATGAATAACAAGAAAGACTATCTGTCAGATATGGATGAGATAATCGATGAAGCGCTTCGCCATCCAACTGAAGCCAAATTACCTCAGGATTTTACCGACCGCATGATGGCTCTCATGGAAAAAAAGATTTTCTGGCGGGAAACAGTTATGGAATTTGGTTACAAATGCCTGATTGCAATGAGTGCGCTCATCATTTTCGGACTGATTTACTTCTTCGTTTCTGTTAAGGAATTTTCTCTTTTACAATCTTATATAAATCATCACAGAGATTTGATTGCCGGCGCTCTGGCCGTAGGCTTGTTTGTTCTTTTTGCCGATCAGGTTTTTCTCAAATGCCTTTTTAAGAAACACCAAACCGAATGATGGTTTTTGTTGGAAAGACCATTTGAAAGCTTCACTTCACCTTGAGTTTTCTCAATTTTTTTCCCAAAGAAAATAAAGAATATAGGGTCAGTGTAAAGAACATGCCACCGATCAGCCCGGGATAAGACTCGATGATCTGTTTCACATATTTGAAAAGCAGGATAAAAAGATTTTCCAAACCATTGATTAAAGGATTAAATATGGACGGGAAGGCGTTGATCAGGATCTGAAAAATATCAAGGCTGGCAAAAAAATGGGAAATCGTTTCCATGGGGTGAATTTTTTGATAAAAATACATCAGAATGAAGGGGCTGTACAAGATATTTCTATGAATACCGGAAAAAAGGGGGTTGAATACGCCTTGGATACGGTCGGATACTGTTTGGGTGGTTTGCATTATCTTTACGGAAAAATTCGTATGCAAAATACTCTTAAAATACCGCCTATTCTTTCATGGTTATTGATATTTTTATTTGGCTCCTATAATCTTCATGCCCAGTATCAGCAAGGATCCCTGCCTCATCCGAAAAACATAATTATTCTGATCGGGGATGGAATGGGTTATAATCATGTTTTATCAACGGATTACTACTTTGGCACCCCCTGGCAGGCCTATGAAGAATTTCCGGTTCAGATGGCTATATCCCACTATCCTGCAAAAGCCGGTGAATATGTCGCAAATCATCCGGCTTCAAATTATTTCGCATCAGGATACAACCCTAAACTGGCTTGGGCCAATCCCGCTTACCTGAAAAAAAACTTTACTGAATCTGCTGCGGCCGCAACTGCTATGGCGTGCGGCTTCAAAACCTACAACAATGCCATTGGCCTTTCAGTAGATTATGACACCCTGGAAAATCTTGTCGAGCGTGCAAAAACCTTAGGAAAATCAGCCGGGGTTGTCACTTCTGTACCCTTTAGCCATGCCACCCCGGCAGGCTTTGTGGCTCATCACCGGGTCCGGACAGATTACGCGGGTATTGCCCGCCAAATGCTGCTCGACAGCCAGTGCGATCTCATTATGGGATGCGGAAATCCAATGTATGATGACAATGGAAGGCAGATCAAGGGAAATTGGAAGGATGCCAGGTATGTTGGCGACAGCATACTCTGGGTTCAACTCATAGAAGGCAGTGGAAAAACAATCTGCTTTACCGTTCAGGGGAAGAAAAAAACAGTCCGGGATATTAACGGAGACGGAATTCCGGATCCATGGACGGTGGTGGATGACCTGACAGGATTCAGGACATTGATTCAGGATGTACCCCCGAAACGTGTTCTTGGTTGCGCTCCGGTATATTCCACTCTTCAGCAAGCCAGAAAAATGCAGAATGGAGAGACGAAAGATTCACCTCCTTTTATTACTCCATTGATTTCTACCGTGCCCACCCTTTCTGAAATGGCTGCCGGCGCTTTAAATGTTCTGAATCAAAATCCTGAAGGGTTTTTTCTGATGATTGAAGGAGGTGCCATCGACTGGGCTGCCCATGGAAATCAAAAAGGCAGGCTGATAGAAGAAATGAAGGAATTTAATGATGCTGTAATAACCGTGACGCGCTGGATTGAGGCAAAGAGTACATGGGATGAAACTTTGGTTATCGTAGCCAGTGATCATGAGACAGGCTTTTTATGGGGAGGGGCGCCATTTGTTCCGGTTAAGGATCGCGGCAAAGGTCAACTTCCGGAGATGCAGTTTAATTCCAAAGACCATACAAATTCCCTGGTCCCTTTTTATGCCAAGGGGACTGGCAGTGAGTTCTATCGTATTTTCGCAGATGAGCGAGACAGCGTTCGCGGCCCATTCATTCAGAATGCTGAAATTGCCCAGCTTATTTTTCTGCTCTGGCCAAAATAAAAAAATCAAGAATTTATTTCACCAGATGAGCTCTCTTCACTCCCTGGTATCGAATGGTTTTTTTCTCTTTCAGATATTGGATAAGCGCTTCAGCAGTGGTAAGGGTTGAAGTTATTCCAGGATCACGATGATCAAAGGTATAGGTGTCGGCTAAATAGCTGTTCATGGCAACAGTATAATCCCGGGTGAAGTCAAGCGGGTTCCCTTTCGCATCACGGATATCGACTGTTATACATTGATATTGACTATCAGCGGTCAAGGTGTATGTCATTCCTGATACCTGAAGATCGATCCCTTTCTCCTGCTTATACCCATAACATATCAGCGATTGTATTTCGGCCGGACTCATATTAAAAATGACTACCTGGTTATTGAAAGGATCAAGTTTGTAAATGTCTTTCAGAGTGATATCGCCCTGTGGCAAATGTTGTACACGGATTCCTCCCTTATTCTGAAAGGCAAAATCGACTTTCAACCCCTCGGTAAGCGCATCTGTCATCAGGCTCCCCAGTTCATCCTCTCCTTCAAGGGGGCTGGCGGCATATCCAATGATGCTGCTGAAAATCTCGTTGCGGTTATATTTGTTGATCAGGGTATCCATTCCTTTACGACTTTGGGTCAGGGAAGCGATGGGGATGATTTCTTCCCTCCGATTGACCAGCTTTCCCTCTTCAATCTGTAGCGTTGTTTTTCCGACATATTTTAAATTCGATCCTGTTTGTACGATCATCACTCCGTTTTTCACCAGGGGAGGATCAAGAATCGTATGGGAATGCCCTCCGATGATCAGGTCAAACTGAGGCATGGAATCAGCCAGGCGGATATCATCTTCCACTCCAAGATGGGAAAGTCCGATGAGAATGTGATATCGTTCTTTCAACCATTTATATTCTTTGGCCTTTTCCAGACCATTGGAAAATTTGATATTCTTCATCTTGGAAGGATGTGAACTGGGCAAGCCATTAGCATCTATCTGAATAAGGCCAAGTATGGCCAGGGTGATCTCTGAACCCACATACAATACGTAATAGTCCCGGGGCTGCCTGAATTCCGCTTCAGAAGCGTCAAGGTTACAGCAAATAAAGGGGAATTCGGCCTGTGCTATTCGTTTGTTGAGGAAATCCTGTCCCAGGTCGAACTCATGATTTCCAAGACAACTTACTTTAAACCCGCAGGAGTTCATCAGGTCAATCATGGGGTATCCTTTGTCAGGGATCATATCAACCACGGGATTACCCGTAAAATTATCCCCGGCGGCAACCAGAAAAACGAAAGGATATAAACTCCTTAAACTATCTGCCAGGTAAGCAAGTTTCGGAAGGTCATCGATCTTAGCATGCATATCGTTGACATGGAGAATGATCACTTCTGTTCTAAGGTGTTCAGCAGGCTTCTGGGCATAAGTGACTACCTCAAAAAAAACCAATATTCCTGCCATCAGCAGGCTGAATCGTTTCATTTTACTCATAAATATTTTATTTACTTTCAGCATTACGTTTAAACGCCTTATACATGGTATTCCATTCCTTTAAAATCCGTACACCGTCATTGGCCAGCCTTTCCAATCTGTTTTCCGAAATATGTCTGACCAGCATGTCTTTCATCACTTCATTGCGTTGGTTTTTCCATGTTCTGAGCCCATCCATCATCTGAACATTGAAAGACTCCTTTAGCAAGGGGTTATCCGTATTCAGGCAAAGGTGTTTTATCCGTTTGATATTCTGATCGAAAAGATTAGCAATGACTGAATCGGGCTTTTCCACCTTTCTCAGGATGTTTTTCAGTCGCTTTTCAAGCAGAGAAGAGATCAGCCAGGATGCTTCAAGAAAGAAACTGTTTTTCATGGCTATTTTCAATTTCTCTGAAGTATTTTTTCTCCTGACATTTGGCTTTCCCTTTGATTTATTTTTCTTTTTCATACCAATTGATTTGTATCGGTTTCCGATAAGATTGACTAAATTACGCATTATTCAGAAATAAGCCTGAAAAAAATTTGCCCTTTTCTCCCGGATTTAATTAATTTTAACCATTGAAATATTTCCGATATACAAATTTTAACCCTCAATCCCTTATCCCATGAAAAAACACAACTATTTTTACAGTTTATTGGCAGGAATAGCCATCCTTCTGATCACCTCCTGTTCCCCTGTCACCCTGACAAGCTGGAAAAACCCGGCCGACAATTCCCAGGTTTCGAAAATTGTCAACATGCCCCTATTTAATAAGCTGGAATACATGAAACCATTTGAGCAAGCCATGGATGCCTATTTTACAAATCAGGGACTGAAGGCCATCGGTTCTCTGGACTTTCTGAATCCCAACACCAAATACCCGATTGAGGAGATCAAGAAAAAATGTGACAGCCTTGGCGCCGATGGGATTCTGGTTTTTGCATATACCGGAACGGATAAATCAGAAAATTATGTTCCACCGACTACTTATGTCACCGGAGGTTTTGGGGGATACTGGGGAGGTGGTTATTGGGGAGGCGGATACTGGGGAGGCGGATTTTATGGTGATCCTTATGTAGGAGGTGTGGTTACAACCGGAGGCTACTGGACAACAACTTCAGTGGTGAACCTAAAGGCCAGCCTTTACACCAAATCTTCAAAGGATCCTGTTTGGACAGGAGATATCACCATAACCGATCCAAATTATGTAGATCAGGCAGCAGTCTCCATTGCACAAAGTATTTTTGCCGACTGGAAGAAAAACAACCTGTTGAAATCAACAGCCGGAACCAGGTAACAAAAACGCATTTATTCAGTTTATTTTGCTGAGGTGGATTCAACCTTAATATCCACTGATGCTGATAAAGATGAGATGAAGATATTAGCCATTTCAAAAGAATTGCAGGCTGTTGACTGGGATAGCCTGAGAGATATCCTGAAAGAAGAAGCCCTAACGCTTCATAATTTATATCTGGCCGATCAGGTCAGGGAATTTTATTTTACTGATGAGGGTGATGCCGTAGTTATTCTCGAATGTGGTTCAAGCGAAGAGGCCAGGGGAATCCTGCAAAAATTGCCCCTGGTGAACCATGGACTGATCAGGTTTGAAGTCATGGAGCTGACCCCATACACTGGTTTTTGCAGGTTGTTTTCTTTCCAAAATACAAACTCTGATTTATGACACATAAGAACCATGCGAATAAACTGATGCCTGTCTTGATGGCTTTTTTTGTGATGAGTTTTATCGACCTTGTAGGCATAGGCGTTGACCGGGTTAAACCAGATTTTAACCTGAGCAATACGCTTGTTCAGTTAATTCCTTCGGCTGCTTTTCTATGGTTTTTTGTGCTATCAGTTCCTGTCGGTATTCTCCAAGACCGTCTTGGCAAACGGAATATACTTAATATCGGGATGGTTATCACTGCCTTGGGACTTCTTTTTCCATTCTTTTTATACAGTTTCCCTACTGTGCTGATCGGCTTTGCTCTCTTAGGCATTGGGAACACCATTGTACAGGTTTCAGCCAATCCACTGCTAGTTGATGTGGTTTCCCCTGAACGCAGGTCGAGTTTCCTGAGTTTTTCCCAGTTCATTAAAGCCATTGGTTCAATGATTGCTGCTCCCTTAGCGGGTTGGTTCGCGTTAAAATTTGGCGACTGGAAATTACTTTTTCTGGTATTTGGTATCGTTTCCGCGCTCAGCGTTGCCTGGCTGGCATCAGTGAACATTGAGGAAACCCGCAATCCTGTGAAGCGTGCTACTTTTCATTCCTCATTTAAACTTCTTGGTAACCGTTTCATTGCCATGATGGTGATTTGTATTTTTCTTATTGTCGGAATCGATGTCGGTGTGAATGCCGTATCAGGCCAGTTTCTCCTAAATAAATTTCATTCTGTTCAGACATTTGCCGAATCGGGAAGAAGTGTTTATTTCTTCGGAAAGATGCTGGGAACTTTCAGCGGAGCACTTCTTTTGACTTTGCTTCCCTCCAGGAAATTTTTCTTATGGTCGGCCATGCTGTCTCTTTTATCCATCCTTGCATTGATTATTGCTCCTACAGAGATGATTGCCATGGGCATAATTTTTATCATCGGATTGGGCGTGGCTAATATTTTCCCAATTGTTTTTTCCATTACCGTTGAAAAATATCCGGTTCGCGGAAATGAAATTTCAGGCCTGATGATCATGGCTGTTTCGGGTGGCGCGGTTATTCCGCTACTGATCGGCTGGCTGACCGACCTCTCAGCCAGTGTCACTGTTGGCCTTTTTATCCTGGTCGCTTGTGCCGTTTATGAACTTTCTGCCGCCATTTTCAACCTTAAAAAAGCCGATCTGACCACATAAATCAGGGAATCTGGTAAATCGATGCTGCATTTCTGTAGCCTGAACTATTCAGGTACCAATCCGTGTAAAGTGTTCCGGAAGATTCAGCCCAGGTAGCAAATTTCATGTATCCGCTTGTGATCTGGTTTGCTTCGATGGTATAATAATAGCTTGAAGCGATATTGATGGCCCAGGGCAGGTTATTGTTTGTTTTATAATATCTTCCTGCATTCGGATCAGAATTATCCTGAGCTGTTCCGAAATAAGCCATGTTAACCAGGCTGGTCGGAGGATAATCAGGCAGATGAATTTCTTTACCTCTCTCTTTATTCACGATCAGGAAAGGGTTGAAGTTCAGTAGACCAATATCATCTAAACTATATTTATTCGGAGTGAAGAGCATACTGAGGGTAGTGGTATCAGGATTTATATAGGGCGCTCCAGGGACTACATTAACCCCGAAACCGCTGGTGGAAGGCATAACCCTGTTCACATTATCATAAACAATGACTGTGGTCTTCGCCTGACCTGCTTCAGTCCCATTGGCATTCAGGGAAATATAATTTTCCAGCAGCTTTGAACCAGCCACAACAATATCAGCATTCAGCAGAGAAGCCCCGGGAAGCTGAAAGCCGAAGCCATTACTCAGGCCTGCCCCGATAGCACGGATAACGAAAGTTCCGGCGATTTCGGTAACTTTATTGTAAGCATTGGTTATAATTTTAAATCGGTAGTCAAGAACCAGGTCATTGAAATCGTAATCACCCTTACCCGGCCAAAGATCTTCAAAAGCCAGGCTTCCGAAACCAATGGCAGGGAAATAATTATTGAAGGCTCTGGCAGGATCCCGAGGAAAGGCATCTTCTGTATCAGGCACCCCATCTCCATCCTGATCCGGAGCATTCCCCTGTTCATTAAAATTGGCCTGGATTTCTGTCTGGCTTAAGGCTTTCGCAAAAAATTTCACTTCATCGATGGAGCCATTGAAAAATTTCTGAGCGGCATTATCTGAACCGATGGATGCCGTCCGAGAATTGACTTTGAGTTTTCCCCCGACAGTCATACTGTTTTTCAGTTGCCCGTTGACATACATTTTCAGGGTGGTGCCATCATAAGTGGCGGCAAGATGATACCATTCATTCAGGATAGGAAGTCCCTGCCCCCAATGGATAGAATAACTGACATTGTTCTCCCCCCGGATATGGACATTCCAGCCATCCCATTTACCCTGGCCGATGCCATGACCATCCCAGTCGCCCTTCTGAAAGATTTTCGTTGTTTTATTTTCCAAGGTTTTTGCCCAGGCCATCATGGTAAGCTCGTTGATCGGATTAAGGTTTGTGGCGTTCGGTATATTAACATTACTGTTTATTCCATTAAAATTCAAACAACTTCCGCTAACCCCTGTCCCCCATGAAGCTCCTGTGATGGCGCCATTATTGGTTGACTTCCCGTCTGTTGCAACACTCCCCGCATTTTCATTCAGGTTCCAGTAAGAGATCAGGTCGGCAGAGCCGTTTCCAGGATCAGGCGTCCCGGTATAGATTTGTGTTATTTCCGTTTCGGTAAGGTCCCTGTTATACATTAGCACTTCATCGATTGTTCCCTTGAAAGGGTTTGTGGTATTTTGCTTTCCGATGTAGACATTGGCTGTAGAGGATTGCAAAGGGCCGGTATTATTATCGCTGATCTTCAGCAAACCGTCTATAAATATTTTCAGGTTCACTCCATCATAGATTGCCGCCACATGATGCCAGTCGGTATTCAGAATCCTGTCGCTGTAATTCATGACAACAGATTTATACACGGGCGTATAAACAGCAAATGACACCCTGCCCTGGGCATCCATTTTAAGGATATATTTCACATTTTGAAAAATAAATGCGCCACTGGCACCGGGTTCACTTAGTTTAAACCAGAATGAAAAACTGATTTTATCGTTGGTCGGGTTAAAATTACCTTCATTCAACACCTGGACATAGCTATTGATCCCGTCAAATTCAAGTGCACTGCCGCTAATCCCTGGCACCCATGATGAAGAATTAACAGTTCCGGGATGAAGTCCGAGATATTCCCCGGCAGCGTTTCCCGAATTTTCATCAAAATGCCAGGCGGCGATCAATCCATCTAACGGGAATTGGAAGGTCGAGGTTACGGTAGCGCTTTTCAACCCTGAAAATTTGTTTTGACCCAGGGAAACGGTAATACTACTTCCGCTGATGTTCACCACTTCCCCATTCACCAAGACTTTTTGGATAAATGCAGGAAGATTGACTGTAGCCGTGTAACTGTTCCCATCGTTAAAATAAAATCCTTTATGTAACTGTATCTGACCGTCTTCTGAGGTAATGTCAATCAAGGAGGAATGATCAGATGTGATTATAAACATCACATTTCTGCTGGTTTCCCAGTTGAACCCAAGGGGAATCTTAAGGTCTTCCATATTGGTAACGGAAGGGGATTCTGTATCCGGGTTGATTTTTTTGCATGCAGTCCCCATCAGGAATGAAGCAATTACTAAAATCAAAATGCTATGTTTGTTCATGCGACATGATTTTATACAAAGATAGGGTATCTTCTGCTTTTAAAAACCCTCAATTCGTAAGTGTCTGCTGTTACTTTGTTATCGTGTCTATTTATCTCCGAAATCACCCTTTTTATCACCTTTCTTCGGCTATTTATCGACATTCATACAAAACATACAAACAGACCAAATACTTTTGCAGCGATTTTCAAAAAAAATACCCAACAATTAAAAAAATGAATTTTAAA
The DNA here is from genome assembly GCA_964429135.1 of uncultured Prolixibacteraceae bacterium. Taxonomy (GTDB): domain Bacteria; phylum Bacteroidota; class Bacteroidia; order Bacteroidales; family FEN-979; genus CAZSDU01. The sequence continues at coordinate 159,776 of CAYSAU010000003.1, forward strand.
ACTCTTTTGGTAAGTATAGTGCTTTTTGTCACCACCCTGCCGATTTTTGCCCAGGAACCATCTCCCCGTATCATCAATTTACAGGAATGCCTGAAGTTGGCGATTGAGAATAGTCCAAGGTTGAAAATCAATACCCTCGAACAGCAAAAATTGCACTATCGTTTTAAAGAGACGGTGGGAGCTGGCTTGCCGCATATCAATTTCACCGGCTCTTTCGATGATTATGTCAGCCTGCCTACTCAGCTCATTCCGGGTGAATTTTTTGGAAAGCCTGGTGAATTGATCCCCGTGCAGTTTGGTACAACTTATAATCTTGCCGGAGCCCTGGATGCCAGCCAGATCATCTATAACCAGACCTATCTGGTGGGTATGCGTATGGCAAGACTGGCCATGGAACAAAACAGGCTTGAATCAGAAAGGGTTAGGACTGAAGTGGTTTTTGAAGTGGCTCAAAGCTACTATACTGCACAAATTACCCTTAAACAGGTCAGGAATTTGGAGGATAACCTGAAGAAACTGGTTAAAGCAGAACAGATTGCAAGAAGCCAGTACGAAAACGGCTTGATCAGGAAAGTTGATCTTGACCGAATCGTGGTCAATGAACTGAATACACAAACTGCCATCGACCGTTTACAGGTAATGTATGAACAACAATTGAACATGCAGCGATACTTTATGGGCCTCGACCTGGATCAACCCATTGTTTTTTCTGATACGGTTGTTTCAGCCGGTATTAATCTGAATGTTGCCAATGATCTTTCCGGTCACATCGATATCCGTATGCTGGAAAAGCAAAAACAGATGGCTACAGCCAATATAAAAATGGATCAATCGAAATACTATCCTTCGGTAAATCTCATTGCTTCCATGAACTACCTTAACCAGAGCAATACTTACTATTTTTTCGGAAAATCAACCGATTGGTTCAATACCAGTCTGCTTGGCCTGAGGTTCAGCGTTCCTATTTTCAACGGGTTTCAGAAAAGAAACAAGGTAAATCAATCAAAGATAGAGCTCGATCAGCTTCATGTCAGTGAGGATAATGTAATGAGGGTGCTGAGCGTTACTTCAAAAGATGCCGCCAATCGCCTGAATAATGCCATTAAAGACGAACTCAGGCAACGTGAAAACATGAAGCTGGCGGAAAGAGTTTATACGATTTCACAGGAACAGTATCAAAAGGGCGTGATTTCCCTGACCGATCTGTTAAATGCAGAAACCGGATTGAGTGATTCCCAGACGAATCACTCCCTTGCTCTGGTACAGATGAAAATTGCCGAGCTGGAATATCTCAAAGCAAACGGCCGACTCCTTTCCATAATGAGTAATTAAGAATGAAGAATTAATAATTTCCTTACTATTATTTAACATGAAACGTAATCTTATTATCGCCTTAATCATCCTTGTCCTGGTTGGCGCCTGTACAGCCACGCTATTGTACAATAAAAAGAAAATTGACGAAAAGTCTCAACTTGACGGGAACCTGAAAACCATTCCGGTTTTCGTTACTTCATTGGCAATGAACAAAATGAGCGGAGATTTTCCAGCGAATGGATCATTTTCAGCCATTCATGAACTAACCGTTTCATCGGAAGGCCAGGGGAAAGTTGTCAACCTTCTGTTTGACATTGGTGATTTTGTAAAACAGGGTCAGGTTTTAGCGCATCTCGACGATGAAGTTTTGCTTAGCCAGTATTCGCTTGCTCAAGCCGCCTGTGAGAAGGCCAGAAAGGATCTTAAGAAATATGAAGGATTATTGAAAGAAGATGCCATTTCCAGTCAACAGGTAGAAGATTCGCGTTTATTCTTAAAGAAATCAGAAGCTGAGCTGGTGAGTCTGAAAAAGCAACTGGAAAATGCCACGATTAAAGCACCAATTCAGGGAACAATTGTCAAACGTTTGATTGAAACAGGTTCCTTATTGATGCCTGGCTCCCCGATAGCGGAAATCGTTGATATCAGCAGGTTGAAATTCACTGCCTATGTTGCGGAAAGCGAAGCTGTTTTAATCCGTAATGGTCAAAAAGTAAATATCACTTCCTCTTTGTATCCCGGTATTCTGTATCCTGGAACTGTCGTTTCGGTCGGCGTTAAGGCTGATGATGCCCGACGTTTCCCGGTCGAAATTGAATTGGTCAATGACCTCCGCCACCCGCTGAAAGCGGGGATGTTCGGTACTGCTGGCTTTGGGCTGGGAATGGAGAGGGAATGTCTGACCATTCCTCGTCAGTCCATCATCGGAAGCATCAAAGAACCCAGGGTTTATGTGGTGGAAGGGAACAAAGCCCTGCTGAAAAACATCAGGATCGGATCAGCCGATGACCGCCAAGTCGAAGTATTGTCGGGACTCCGGGAAGGGGAACTGATCGTTACTTCCGGCCAGATCAACCTTGAGCATAACTCCTTGGTCACCATTGTCAATAATAAGTAACATCATCCTTTATGAATATTGCAGAGCTGTCGATTAAACGTCCAACACTGATCGTGGTCATCTTTACCGTGCTGACCTTCCTTGGACTGGTAAGCTATTTCTCCCTGAATTATGAGCTTCTTCCAAAATATTCCCAGCCGGTACTGGTCGTGGTTACCAATTATCCCGGAGCCTCCCCTTCTGAAGTGGAGAATTCGGTAACAAAAAAGATAGAAGATGCCATTTCTTCTCTTGAAGATATCGATAACATTCAGAGTACTTCATATGAAGGAGCATCGGTTGTCGTGATCATCTTTAAAAGCAGTGCCGATATGGACCGTGCGCTTGAAAATGCCACAAGAAAGGTCAGCAATATGGAGTATCTGCTTCCCAAGGACGTACGCCCTCCTATCATTAATAATTTTTCGATGGACGATATTCCCATCATGCGACTGGGGGTAACGGCCAATATTCCGTCCACAGAGGTTTACGACCTGGTTAAGAACAAGATCAAGCCCATGATATCCACCATTAACGGTGTATCCCAGGTGGATCTTGTGGGGGGAGAAGAAAGAGAAATCCGCATCAATATCGACAATGAAAAGCTCCGGGCTCACAATCTCTCGATTCTTCAGGTTACCCAGGCCATACAGTCAGCCAATATGGAATTTCCTACCGGGAAAATCAAAAACCAAAGCCAGGAAGTCATTATCCGTCTTTCCGGAAAATTTGCCAGGCTGGATGACATCCGGAATCTTATTTTGGCTAGCAATCCAAATGGAAGTCAGGTCAGGCTGGAGGATGTTGCCGAAGTTCAGGATGCAAAACGAGAGACCAAGAGTATCAGCCGCATCAATGGAGAAAATTCTGTAGGGCTGATGATCTTCAAGCAACCCGATGGGAATGAAGTGGAAATTTCCAAAAAAGTCAAGGCATCCATTAAGCAGATTGAAAAAATATACGAGCCCCAGGGATTGAAATTTGAGGTGGCCAACGACACTTCCGACTTTACCCTTGATTCAGCTTCCGCTGTGATGAAAGATTTGTTGCTGGCCATTTGTCTGGTGGCCCTGGTCATGCTTATCTTTTTACATAGTCTGCGTAACTCTTTCATTGTGATGGTTGCCATTCCGGCCTCACTCATCTCGGTATTCACGGCCATGTATGTGCTGAATTTCTCCCTGAATATTATTTCCATGGTCGCCATGTCGCTGGTAATAGGAATTCTCGTTGATGATTCGATTGTCGTGCTTGAAAATATTTACCGACATATGGAAATGGGGAAAGACCGGCGGAAAGCGTCCATTGATGGAAGAAATGAAATCAACTATACCGCTGTTTCTATCACCATGGTCGATGTGGTGGTGTTTTTACCGATTGCCATCATCACCAGTATGATCTCCGGCATGTTAAGGCAGTTTGCCCTGGTCGTGGTATTTGCCACCCTGCTCAGTTTGTTTGTTTCATTCACGGTGACTCCGCTCCTTGCCTCACGTTTGGCAAAACATGAACGTTTTCGTGAAGGAAGCTGGCTCAACCGGATCATTGCTGCATTTGAAGGGTTTTTACATCGGTTTACTCAAGGCTATTCAGAGGTTATAGGCTGGGCGCTGAAACATAAATTTCTCACCCTTAGCGTAGTTACATTCCTCTTTATTGCGTCTGTTTCTTTGGTGGTAACAGGCTTTATCGGGAGTGAATTTATTACTATGGGTGACCGGGGAGAAGTGATTATCACCATGGAATTACCCAAAGATGCCACCATTGAGCAAACCAATCAGGCAACCCTCCGCGCAGAGCAATATATCCGGAGCTTGCCGGTGGTTACCAGTGTTTTTACATCTGTCGGGAGTTCGACCAGTTTCTTTGGTGGAGGATCAAATGCCTATAATTCGGAGATGCATATCAAGATGGTTGAAAAGGAGAAAAGGAAAATCACCTCCGAGCAATTTGCACTGGACATGAAGAAGACGCTGATGACTATGTTCCCTGGGATTAAAATTCGATCAACCATCGTTTCTCTCATGGGTACTTCCGACATGGACCCCATTCAGATAGTGCTTAGCGGACCCAATATGGATACGCTGAACAAATATGCCGGGAAAGTGATGGAGGAAATGAAAAAAGTTCCCGGAACCTATGAAGTCAAACTTTCCGTTGAGGAAGGAAACCCGGAGGTGGATGTGCAATTGGATAAAAACAAAATGGCTGAACTTGGCCTGTCCACTGCCATGATCGGAATGACTCTCCAGAATGCCTTTAGCGGCAATACGGATGCAAAGTTCCGGGATGGTGAAAACGAATATGATATCAACGTGGTACTTGACCAGTTCGACCGAAACAGTATTACGGATATTGCCAGTTTGAGTTTCATCAATAATCGTGGACAGACGATTCAGCTGAACCAATTTGCCAGCATTCGTCCATCGAGTGGTACGACAATCCTGCAACGATATAACCGTGTTTCTTCTGTTACCGTGAATTCCCAGGTCATCGGTCGTCCTGTAGGTTCGGTTGGGGAAGACGTCCTGAAGCGGGTTAAGGGGATGAAACTTCCAAAAGAAGTCAATATCATTCCCGAAGGGGATATGAAATACCAGACTGAAGCGTTTGGAAGTCTGGGCGTTGCATTCCTGGCTTCCATCTTATTTGTTTACCTCATCATGGTGGCTTTATATGATTCCTATATTTATCCTTTCGTGGTGCTGTTCTCCATCCCGCTTGCCATCATCGGTGCGTTGCTGGCGCTTGGATTGACAATGCAGTCACTCACTATCTTTTCCATCCTGGGCATGATTATGCTGGTAGGCCTGGTAGGAAAAAACGCCATTCTGCTGGTTGATTTTACGAACCAGATGAAGGCAGAGGGTCATAAAACCGTTGATGCCCTTATCCTTGCTGGGAAAGTTCGTATGCGACCAATTCTGATGACTACTTTTTCGATGATCTTTGGCATGCTTCCGATTGCTTTGGCTACAGGCGCTGGCAGTGAATGGAAAAACGGGATGGCCTGGGCGCTGATCGGCGGGCTGACGAGTTCCCTCTTTCTTACCCTGATCGTGGTTCCGGTTGTTTACCAGGTATTCGATAAGATTAAAGAAAGGTTTTCCAGGAGGCGCATTCAAGGGTTGTAATGGGTGAGTAGCTGGATTTTGTGCATTGTCGTATATTTGACATACTAAACCAGATGGATGTTACCCGGTTTTATTAAAGATCTTCGAAGAAAAGACCATAAACCCCGTTACGGGGCCTTGGATATTTTAAAATATATTGGCCCGGGCTTACTGGTCACCGTTGGTTTCATTGATCCAGGAAATTGGGCATCCAATATTGCTGCAGGCTCAGTTTATGGTTATTCGCTGCTGTGGATGGTCACTTTATCTACGGTGATGCTGATCATTCTTCAGCATAATGTAGCACACCTGGGTATAGCCACCGGTTTATGCCTTTCTGAAGCCGCCAACAAATACACGCCTTCATGGATCTCACGACCTGTGCTTTTTTCTGCTATGGGAGCTTCCATTTCCACTTCCCTGGCAGAAATCCTGGGGGCTGCAGTAGCGCTGAACATGTTATTCAATATTCCGATTCCGGTCGGGGCTTTCCTTTCTTTTGTTTTTGTACTGATCATGCTGCTGACCAATTCCTATCAGAAAATCGAAAAGATTATCATCGCTTTCGTCTCTATCATAGGATTGTCCTTCCTTTATGAACTCAGCCTTGTCAATGTTGATTGGGCTCAGGCCGGAATAGGCTGGGTTCAACCAAACATTCCTCAGGGATCCATCATCATTGTCATGAGCGTTCTGGGCGCTGTGGTCATGCCTCATAATCTTTTCCTGCATTCAGAAGTGATCCAAAGCCGGCAATGGAACCTTGAAAATGAAGAAGTCATCAAGCGGCAACTGAAATATGAATTTGTGGATACTTTTCTGGCCATGATCGTTGGTTGGGGAATCAACAGCGCCATGATCCTTCTGGCAGCCACTACTTTTTTTATCCATAAAACACCGGTCAATGAGCTTCAGCAGGCTGGCAGTATCCTTAGTCCACTGTTGGGAAACAGCGCTTCTATCATTTTTGCCATCGCCTTGTTGTTTGCCGGAATTGCTTCCACCATCACTTCTGGCATGGCCGGGGGATCCATTTATGCCGGATTTCACGGAGAACCTTACGACATTCATGACAATCATTCCAGACTCGGGGTAATCATCTCACTGTTAATCGCCTTGCTCATTATTTTCCTGATCCGGGATCCTTACCGCGGACTGATTATTTCCCAGATGTTGCTGAGTGTTCAACTTCCCATCACTATTTTCTTACAGATCTACCTTACTTCATCCCGGAAAGTAATGGGAAAATATGTCAATCATCCCTTTACAACCTGTCTTTTACTTCTGATCGGAGGAACGGTGACTTTCCTGAACATCCTTTTACTGATCAGTATCTTCTGAATTCTGATTACCTTTGCACTTTACTCCCTGTGATGAAGATGCTTAAAAAAATATTGACGTTGTGCGGATATGTAATGGCAGCATGCATTTTCCTGATCATTATCATCTATTTGCTGACCCCGGTTTATCACTTCCCTGAACCTCAGCCATTCAGTGGTGATCAATACTTCAATCCCTATAAGGAGATCGACAGTACACAATGGAAAAAAGCCAATTTTCACTTTCACACCCGTGCATGGGCAGGGCTGACCAGCGGCAGACTGAATACCCACCAGTCATTTTATGAAACTTACACTCAATTGGGTTATCATGCTCCCCAGATTTCAAATTACCAGAATATTGATGATTATTTCCGTGATTCTTTGTTTTATATTCCCTGTTATGAACATGGTTACGGACTTTGGAAAAAGCATCAGTTGCTGATCGGATCTGCAAAAGTTCTTTGGCTGGATTATCCCTTTTACCAGAATGTCAATCACCGGCAGCATATTATCAACCTGCTGAGGCCCGATAATGAAATCATCGCCCTTGCTCATCCCGACTGGGAAAGCGGATATCCCAAACGGGACCTGAAATACCTCTCTGACTATGACCTTATTGAGGTTTTAAACCATAACTGGCGATCGGTTCCCCTATGGGATGTTGCCCTATCTTCAGGACATCCGGTTTTCATTGTTGCTGATGATGATGCTCATGATATTGCCGATCCTTATGAAATCCAGCGTTGTGCTACTTTCATCAATACTCCTGTAAACCGGGGATCTGAACTGATCAGTGCGCTGAAAACAGGAAAAGCTTACGGAGCAGAGATCTATATGCTGGACGGAGAAAATTTTACCCAGAAAGCCATTCGTGCCAAACACACTCCCCGGTTAAACTCCGTTCAGATAAAGGGAGATACCCTGCATGTTTCGGTGAGCGAAAAAGCCTTTAAAATCAGTTTCATCGGTCAGAATGGTAAAATTATGAAAAACACTTATCATTCCTCCTCTGATCATTACTTGTTCAAGCCGGAAGATACTTATATCCGTATTGAAGTTACTTTCCCGGTTTATTTTGCCTATCCGAAAGTGGGGGCAGGAACCAAATTTTATCTGAACCCTGTTTTCCGTTATGACGGAAATACACCCGAGAATTCACTTCAGGCCACCATTGACCCGGTAAGGACCTGGGGTTTGAGGTTGCTTGGCGGGGCTTTAATTATCCTGGCCATTCTTCTCATCTGGAAAATAAAGCGGAAAAGAAGTTTCAGGAAAAACTAAAGATGCCCTCAGAAAAAAAAATATACTGGACCCTCGGCATTCTCCTCCTGGTATCCGCTATAATTCGCGGTCTGATCGCAGCTTCCATTGAACTGGGCAATGATGAGGTATATTATTGGACCTATGCCTGCTATCCTGATCTCAGTCATTTTGATCATCCTCCCATGGTGGGCTTGGTCATGCAATTTTTTACTTTAAACCTCCTGCTCGACAGTGAGTTTTTTCTGAGGCTTGCCTCCGTGGTACTGGGAACCTTGAGTACTTTTCTGATTTTCCTCATCGGGAAAGAGATTAAAAATAGCCTGACCGGCCTATATGCTGCATTTTTATACACTGCCTCCTTTTATGGTTTTATTTTATCCGGGACTTTTATTCTGCCCGATACTCCTCAGGGATTTTTCTGGCTTGGGACGATGTATTTGCTGACTCGTTCCTTGCCTGATGAAAACCTTGAGATGAAAAGCAGAAATTTTCTTTTTGCTGCCGGGGTCATTGCCGGATTCGCGCTGTTGTCAAAATATCATTCCTTTTTTCTGCTGGCCGGTGTATTTATGTATATCATACTATACCATCCAAAATGGTTGCTCGTCAAAGAAACTTACCTGGCTTTTCTGGTCAGCATCCTGATCTTTTCACCGGTCGTTATCTGGAATGCCGATCATGGTTTTATCAGCTTTACTTTTCATGAAAACAGAGTTGATCCGGCAGGTTCGGGGATAAAAATCCAATACTTCCTGACCGAACTGGTCGGACAATTTTTTTACAATAATCCTGTAAATATTATCATCATTATATCGGCATTTTTCGGATTGTTAAGAGGGAAACGATTTCTTGAAGTAAAATATCTGAGACTTATTCTCTGGACCAGTTTACCGTTGCTTATCATTTTTACCGGTTTTTCCCTGTTTCGGTCCACCTTACCCCACTGGACAGGCCCTGCATATTTCGGTCTGATTTTGGTAGCATCGGCTTATCTTGCCCATCCTAAAAGCACGGACCAAAAAAAACATCTTATCCCCTGGCCCATTGTGATCTCTCTCTGTTTGTTATTTGGAGTTGCCACAGTGGCCGTAACCCAGATTCGTTATGGATGGATTCCATTAAAAAAATGGAAAGTTGATGATGTCACCACCGATCTGGCCGGTTGGAAGCAATTGGGGGATAAATTTGCCCCTCTGGCCAAATGGGATGAAGACCATTACCTTGTGGCTAAAAACTCCCCCATTCTAACCTTTCGCTGGTTTCCGGCTGCCAATTTCGATTATTATATCGGTCGCAGGATCCATAAAAACGTATTTGCCATAGGGGAATTAGAAAGGATTCATAAATATTTCTGGATCAATAAAACCCGTGGCAACCTGAGGAAAGGGAGTGATGCCTGGTATATCGCCCTGAGCGACGATTATGAAGATCCTGAAAAACTCTACGGAAAATCCTACGAAATTATTCTCCCTTCTGACACTATTCCCATCCTTAGGGGAAAGGACACCATCAGGTTAGCCTATGTTTACCGTCTGCTCGGGCGAAAGGATGATCTGATTTTCACTCCTTCGGATACTGTCAGAAAATCAAAATTTCAAACGCAGACGGATACCCTGATCTATTTAAATCAGCAAATACGCTCTGATCCCACCATGATGAAAATTCTTGAAAAAAGAGCCAGGCAACAGGGACTTCAACTTGACGATATGATCCGCATGGAAGCCTTACGGATCATGCGAGGACAACCCCCGGTTATTTTACCGGTAACAGATACACTGAAACATTAACCCTGAAGTTTTACTTCGGCCCAACCATTTTCTTAGGGTCAACAATCTTTGTAAATTCCTCATCCGTCAGAAGTTCCAGTTCAAGTGTGGCTTCTCTCAGGGTTTTATGCTCCTTATGGGCTTTCTTGGCAATCTTCGCTGCATTATCATATCCGATATGCGGGTTCAGTGCAGTGACCAGCATCAGGGAATTCTCCAGATTATGGTTGATGGTAGCCCTATTGGGTTCGATGCCGTTTCCGCAGTTGTCGGCAAAAGACTTACAGGCATCTCCTATCAGCCGGGCAGACTCAAGTACATTTTTAATGATCAGCGGTTTGAAAACATTGAGTTGAAAATGCCCGTTCATTCCTCCTATGTTCACCGCCACATCATTTCCGACAACCTGAGCACAAACCATAGTCAGGGCTTCGGGCTGGGTGGGGTTAACTTTTCCCGGCATGATGGAAGATCCGGGTTCGTTTTCAGGCAACATCAGCTCCCCTATTCCGCAGCGGGGCCCGGAAGCGGATAAACGTATGTTGCTGGCAATATGCATACAGCTAACAGCCAAGGTTTTCAAAGCTCCTGATGTTTCCACCATGGCATCATGAGCGGAAAGCGATTCGAATTTATTGGCAGCGGTCACAAAAGGTAATCCGGTCAGCTCAGCGATTTTTTTGGCCACCAGAACATCGTACCCTTTGGGGGCATTCAGTCCGGTTCCCACCGCTGTACCGCCAAGCGCCAGTTCACTCAGGTGAGGCAGGGTGTTTTTTAATGCTATAATGCCATGTTCCAGTTGTGATACGTAACCCGAAAATTCCTGTCCGATGGTTAGCGGAGTGGCATCCATCAGGTGGGTGCGTCCGGTTTTGATGATATCTTTGAACTGTTCTGACTTTTTTGCCAGGGTATTTTTCATGTGTTCTACGCCCGGAATAGTGGTCTCAACCACCATCTTATAGGCAGCGATACTCATGGCCGTCGGAAAAGTATCGTTGGAAGATTGTGATTTATTTACATCATCGTTGGGATGGATCACCGTTTTTCCTTCACCGCCCAGCACTCCACCGTTCAATACATGGGCACGGTTGGCAATGACTTCATTCAGGTTCATATTGGTCTGGGTTCCTGAACCGGTTTGCCAGATCACAAGTGGGAAGTGATCATCCAGTTTCCCTTCCGTTATTTCATCACAAACTTTAACAATTAAATCCTTTTTTTCCGGCGATAGGACACCCAGGTCGGAATTTACCATGGCCGCCGCCTTTTTCAGGATTGCCATGGCCTTGATGACTTCCCTGGGCATGGAGGCGGGTTCTCCGATTTTGAAATTTTCAACCGAGCGCTGAGTTTGCGCTCCCCAGTATTTGTCGGCAGTAACCTCGATGGGTCCCATGCTGTCTTTTTCGATGCGGTTTTTCATGATCAATATCTTATGATGGTTTATTTCAGCAGGATGTCAATATTCGCTACAGGATCCCCGATCACAGCCCTGTATTGAGCTTCCACGATAGGGCGCTGAATCAGTTTTGGATTTTCAATCAGTATCCTGATCCATTCATGATCTTCAAACTTTTTTCCTTTCAGATTTTGTTTATAATACGTTTCCTGGGTTCTGACCAGATCAGGAGGTCTTGCATTCAGCTTGACCAGTAGTTTTTCCATTTCTTTCTCAGTAAGTGGATTTTTCAAATAATCAACAATGGTCAATGCTACTGCTTTATCCTGCAGATATTTCAAACCGGCACGTGACTTTTTGCAATAAGGGTTATGGTATATGGTCAGCATGTTAAAATGAATCTCCGAATTCCATGAGAAAGGCTTTAATAAACATATCCAGATCGCCGTCAAGCACTTCCTGTGTATTGCTGGTTTCCACCCCGGTTCTCAGGTCTTTCACCATTTTATACGGATGGAGCACATAACTCCGGATTTGGCTTCCCCATTCAATTTTCTTTTTCCCGCTTTCGATGACAGCTATCTTCTCCCTTTTTTTGCGAAGTTCAATTTCATAGAGCTGGGATTTTAACAATTTCAATGCTTTTTCGCGGTTCTGACCCTGGGATCGGGTTTCCTGACATTCGATCACGATACCGCTAGGTTCATGTTTCAGCCTCACCGCCGTTTCCACCTTATTTACATTTTGTCCGCCGGGACCGCTGCTGCGGAAAGTATCCCAACTGATATCTGAAGGATTGATTTCAATATTGATGTCATCATCAATGATCGGATAAGAATAAACTGAAGCAAAGGAAGTATGCCGCTTGTGATTTGAATCAAAAGGAGATAACCTCACCAGTCGGTGAACGCCGTTTTCACCTTTCAGATACCCATAAGCATAATCTCCCTCAAATTCCAAGGTAACAGATTTAATCCCAGCCACATCGCCTTCCTGAATATCCACCTCTTTAACTTTGTAATTATTCCTTTCCCCGTAACGGATGTACATACGCATCAGCATCTGGGCCCAATCCTGACTTTCGGTTCCCCCGGCTCCGGAATTGATTTGAACAATTGCATTGAGCTTGTCTTCTTCTCCGCTGAGCATGTTACGGAATTCAAGATTTTCGACGAGTTTCAGGGTTTGCTGGTACTGCTTTTCAAGGTCAAACTCACCCCCTTCACCCTGGATAAAAAATTCCCACATCACCCAGAGATCATCATAATGGCTTTGCACTAACTGGTGGGCATCCGTCCAGATTCTTTTATCCCGTATCGATTTCAGGACTTGTTCAGCGGCTTTTGGATTATTCCAGAAATCGGAAGCTTCCGTCAGCTTTTCTTCTTCCTGTATAAGTTTCAGCTTATTGTCGATGTCAAAGAAACCTCCTCAAAGCTTCAAGCCTTGACTGGAGATCTTTGATCTGGTCCAGTGTTATCATATTCAGATTTTCATTTCTTTCAGGACAGCAGCGATCAAATCGAACTCATATCCTTTGCTCAGCGCAAAGTTGATTAATTTTTCCCGGATATTCAAGTTTTTTCCGGTTTGAAAATCCTTTCTTTTTTTTAGGATCAGATTCCTCAGGGTTTTCATATACCCGTTTTCATCAATTTCATTGAATGCTTCTGAAATCAATTTGTCTGGCATACCTCTGGATTTTAACTCATAAGAAATCCTGATCCTGCCCCAGTGATTGTTGAGAAATTTTCCTCTGACAAATGACCTGGAAAACCTTTCATTATTTAAAAATCCTTCAGCCACGAGTTGCTGAATAATTTTTTTTATTTTCCCTGGAGGCGTTTTCCAATCCCTGAGTTTTATTTCAACATCCCGGGTGCATCTTTCCTGGTATGCACAATAGCGCTGTATTTTTTCCTCCACTGTCATAGAAATCCAAAGAAATTTCTATTCCAGATAAGCTGATATTTCATCAATTCTCAGGGTATTACCCGACAACATCGCCCTGTAGGTGCTCCCTTCAATACCTGCAGAACGATGAAAGGAAAACAAGGCTTTATCGCTTCCCTTATAATAAATATTGTTTTCTATCTGGTCAAATTCTCTGTTCAACTGCAATTTGACCTGGTGATAGAGCAACTGATCTTTAAATAAATCAAGAACATTCTGCAGGTTCACATCAAAAAATAGCAAGGCATGATGATCCCAGGCTTCCCGGTATCCATTCCTTACCCTTTCATTGATAAAGTGAGAGAAATCAACATACTCTGGGGAGATGGTTCCGGGAATTATCCCATTGATAATGTCTACATAGGCCGAATCGAGGTAAAAGAGATTTTTGGCCATGTTGAAATATCTTGAGTTTTGTCCGTTTTGCTGTAAATCTTGTATCACCACATCACTACTGATGAATTTAAGCTGAACTGCCACTTCAGGTTTAAAAATTTGTTTCTGGGAATAGGAACAAACAGAAATCAGGAGCAGTAAAATGAAAAGGAATTTTGTTTTCATAATTATCGGATTAAAAGATTTCGAAAATAGCATTTTTTTCGATATGAGTCTTTTTTCGCTAAAGTCAGAAACAATGCATTAGAGAATAGGATATGTCTGATTAAAAAAGTATGGTTTATTTAATCAATCATTTAAATTTGCTAAACATTTTTTCCTTTTTCATGTCAGCCTATAAAAACCTCGTCATTATCTATTATTCAGGTACCGGGAATGCAAAGAGAACCGCTGAATGGATTGCAATCAGGGCGAAGGAACAGGGGCTGAACACCTTTGTCATGCCATTCTATGCCTCCCTGAAGGAATCGCCTTCAATTCCTGATGGGCCTACCCTGGTTGGTTTCTGCTCGGCCACCCATGGGTTCAATCTGCCTCATCATTTTCTGAAATTGATTTTCGGGTTTAACGCCTATCCCGGATCTAATGTTTTTCTTGTAAATACCCGTGCCGGAATGAAAATTTCCAGGTTTTTTATTCCCGGGCTGAGCGGGGTGGCACAAATACTACCTGCAGCAGCTTTTTGGCTGAAAAGGTATCATGTGGTTGGAATGAGACCGGTCGATTTGCCATCAAACTGGATTTCACTTCATCCGGGACTGAAACCCTTGGTAGTGAATTCTATGGTAACCCACTGGAAAACCAATGTTGACAACTTTACTGATAAACTCCTTTCCGGTGAGAAAATATACTATCCGGCATTGATTTCTCTTCCCGTTGATCTACTGGTAGTACCGATTGCATTCGGGTATTATTTTATCGGCAGGTTCATATTGGCTAAAACTTTTTATGCAACAGATCACTGTAATAATTGTATGCTGTGTATCAAAGCATGCCCAACCAAGTCACTGGTGCTCAAAGACAACCGTCCTTATTGGAAAATCACTTGTGAAAGCTGTATGCATTGCATGAATTTCTGTCCCCAAAGGGCCATTGAAATAAGTCACAACTGGCTGATTCCGCTAATATGGGTGTCGGTTGCCTTTCTGAATCCATTCATCGCATCAAAGACGTTGGAATTACTTGCCACATATATTCCAGCCCTGGCTTACCTAGGTAAAACAATCATCCTTACGATCCAGTGGGTAGTTATCGTAGCCTTATTTGTGATTACTTATTACCTGATGCACTACCTGATGCATTTTACCTTTATCAGGAAATTGATGCGTTACACTTCTGTTACCCGTTTTGCATTCTGGAGGCGGTACAAGATCCCAGCTTGATTTACCTGTTTTTTTTCGAAAAAATCAGCTTCAGAAACAATCGGTAAAAGATCAGAATTCCTTCATTGCCAAATGAAGCGACAAGAGAAGTATTCTTTTTTAACGGAAATAATGGCCATATAAGTCATGAAAATGATTATATTTGACTTATCCAAAAATTGATCTATGAAAATCCGTTTTTTACTCCTTATCCCGCTGCTTTTCCTTTCCATATCATCTTTCTCACAAGCGCCGAAATTGAATTCCGACAGTATTTTCAAGCTTTTAGCCAAATCCGGTAAAAACGATACCAATAAAGTCAAGCTTATGCTGGAATATTCCCGTTGTTTTTTCCAGAAAAATTTGGATACCGTGTTACATTATAACACACAGGCTTTGGAAATAGCTGAGAAGATTAATTTTGGTTATGGAATTGCCAGGGCATTAAACGGGATCGCCATGTATTACTGGTTAACCAATAAACCTGATCAGGCAATCCCGACTTTTCATAAAGCTGTGACACAGGCAGAAAAAGATAAAAATTTCGACCTGATCGCCATGGTTACAAATAATTTGGGGGTGTATTATGGAAAACTTGGACTTCTTGACAGCGCTGAAAAATATCATAAATTGGCCATCCATGCCGGGAATATGCTCCAAGACAGAAGTCGATATGTAAAAGCGGTTGCTGACCTTGGGATGATTTATTTCAACAGGGGGAATTATGTTGATGCCATGCAGTACATCCTGGAGGCAAAAAATGTTTATGAAAAAGAACACAGGTCCTATGAACTCATCGTTACTTATAACAGGATGGGGCTTATTTATTATCAGATCAATGATTTTAATCAAGCCATGAGCGCTTATCGGCTGGGACTTAAAGTGAATGAATCCTTAGGCGATATCAACCTTGAAATGAGCATATTACAGAATATCGGATTATTATATCATGAAGTCAAGAAAGATTTTGATTCAGCCAAAATATATCTGACAAGGGTACTTGAAATGGCAATTCAAAATAAAAACCAGGAAAATATTCTGTCAACAAAAGTCAACCTTGGAAATATTGCATTTGAGAAACTGAATTTTCAGGAGGCACTTTCACTATATACCGAAGCCTACGCATCTCCCCTCATTCCAAACAGGATATATGAACGCACAGCCATACTGGTAAATCTTGCAACGGTTTATTTGAACCTTGGGGATTTGAAAAAGGCTGAGGAGTATGTTAAACAGGGATTTAAGCTGGCCAATGAACAGAAACTTCTCCGGTTTGAAAAAAATGCTGTCAGGACCATGGGGGATATAGAATCCCGAAAGAAAAATTATAAAAAAGCATTCGAATACTATGTGAGGTATTCTTCTCTTCTTGACACCCTGGGAAATGAAGTGATAAAACAGAAAGTTGCCGAAGCAGTTTTTCAGGATGCGCTAAAGCAAAAGGAAACTCAAAATGCTTTACTGCAGATGGATAATGAGTTGAAAAAACAGACCATTCAAAGCCAATGGTATATCATCGGCGGGGTTATCCTGATCCTGATACTGGGGCTAATACTGCTGATGGTGATTTTAAAAAATAATCGTCAACAGCGTGCATTAAACCGCTTGCTTGATCGGAAAAATAAAGAACTGGAGGAATTAAATATAACAAAAGATAAATTTATTTCCATTATCGCCCATGATCTTAAGAGTCCGTTTAATTCATTGCTCGGTTTTCTGACTGATATGGATGAACATTTTGATGATTACGATGAGCCCATGAAGCGCGATATAATTGGTAAGCTGAAAAAAAGTAGTCATAATACTTACAACCTTCTGGTCAATCTTCTCGACTGGACTCAATCTCAGCGCGGGCAAATAAAAATCCTAGCCAAGAACTTCCCTGTCGGAGAGGTCATACATGAGATTTTCGGAATACTCTCGAACAGGGCAAATGCAAAACAACAGCAACTGATTAGTGAAGTCGATCCGGGAATACAGATTCATTCGGATCCTCAAATCATTAAAGCTATTTTGATTAACCTGGTCAATAATGCCATTAAATTCACACCATCAAATGGAAAGATCAATGTTAGTATCCATAGGGAAAAGAATTCTATGCGCTTCGAGGTATCAGATACAGGAATAGGAATTCCGCCTTCACAGATCGAAAACCTGTTCAGAATTGATGCCCAATACCGTCGCCCGGGAACTGAAAATGAACCTGGAACCGGGCTTGGCTTGGTTATGTGCCGGGAATATATCAAAATTCTGGGTGGTGAAATCGGAGTAAAAACAGAAGAAGGTAAAGGAAGTACATTTTACTTTACCATCCCTGTTAACCCTGAATTATAATCAAATTTTGAATTTTTTTTACCCTCACAAACGGACGTTCTCGTCTATTCTTGTTTTTCGAAAATATCAATTTCCCTGAAATAGTTTGGGCCGTGTGGGGAATTCTCACTGACCCACATCAAGTAACGCAGTGATCTGTTTTTGCCCATGAGCGGAAGAATCGTATAAATAGCATTGCCATTCCCCCAGATTTCCGGTTTAGGAATGGTCAACATATATGACCAACCAGCCGCTTTGGGGTCGCCTTGGGGATCAGGAGATTTTATCCCGGAAGCAGCCCAGAGGGAAAAAGAACATGCTCCACGTTTAATATCCAGGGTTGAGAACAAGTGTATGCTGTCGATCTCGATTTCTTTTGCCAGATCCACGAATATCCTGCCTTCCCCGCTTTCTGACCAAATGTCATTAGCAGAATCACCGGGTAAAAGATCAAACATTCCGTCATTGGTGGAGGTAACGGACATCCCGTTTTCAAATTTCCGGAAATTGCTGTCAGCATTACTGAAATAGTAACGTGCAAAAACGCCATTGGGCATATGCATGTCGGCATAATCTTTCATACTTACACGGAAGGGTAAATCTGACAGCTTTTTCTTCCGGATGAAAGTGTAAGCGGCTGCCGGCTCCATCAATTCCGTAACATAACTTTTTGGCAATTTCAGTTTCATCGCCGACCTGCCCGTAAAATCATCATATAAGGCGGATACGGGAATGGCCTGATCGTAATAATTTTCAGCAAGACTGATGGCAAAAATCCTGATGGATTCGTTATCGGGCAACTGCAGATACCCTGAAGCCGGACCTGCATCCATCGCGTATTTGAATAGGCAGGCATACTGGTAGGGGGCATTTATTGAGTCATGGTGAACATGGGTAGAAAACCAGGCCACTTCATCACGTTTAATAAAACCTGCTTCCAGGTTTTTAATACGCTGAAATTTATCCCAGACCCTGTTATCGAACTGCCCGATTTTGCCATCCATTTTCCGGATACGAAGATTGGTTTTCTGACTGCCTACCCTGAAAATTCCGGATGTATCTGTGGTGGCTGAGGCAAGAATATATAGGCGGTTAAAATTCCCGGTTTTAGGAAGGACAACTTTTTGTCCCTTGCACACCAGCGCGTTATTGCAGCCATCATTTGACTTGCCCAATAAAAAATGAATCCCGTCAACCCTCAGGGATTCAGGAAATTGTTCCGCGGGTAAGCTAATATCCAATGGAGTAAATTTCCCCTCCTTACGGTTCCCGTCATTGCTGACCACATCCTGGTCATACTTTAATGCAATTGGAAAGCTGATAGGAGGATCCATCTTTTTCACAGGAGCCTCCAGCCTGATGGAAAAACTCCGGATTGAAAATTTTTCAAAATTGACGATGAGTTTTCCGGCTGACACCACAGCATCAGCAATCCTGCGCTCCTGTCCATCTACCTCAAAAGCATCGAGAATTTTTGCGGTGAGGGTAATCTCCACCGGACCGGTTTCTTTCCCCAGCAGCTCCTGAAGTCTTAATATGACACGGTCACCGTTTTCCGCTTTTTTTAAGGAACGGATATCCACTGCAGGAGTGGAAAGCCCAGCAAATGAAAACCGTTTCCCGAGCAATCCCGGATGGGAACTTACCTCAAAGGCCATGAGGGGCTGATTCAATCTCCGTGCCTGCCATTCCGACAAACCCGCCCTCCAATCGCCTTTATGTCCGTAAATGCCATACGTGAACTCATGCCGTCCCCAGTCCTGGGTAGACTGGTCGTGATAAAAATTGGAAGTGGGGGTATAGAGTAAAGTCAGTCTGAGGGTATTATCCTTGGGTTTATCGGATCCAAACTTACAATCTTCCAGGATGCTCACTCCATAATTTCCAGATTTGTCTGTCAGGTCAAACCATTCCCGGGAAGGAACTTCATACTTCTTTTCATTATTATTGCTTCTTTCTATGGTTCCAAGTCCAAGGTTGTAAGTCGCCATGGTATTTGAAACACTGAGCGGGAAAGATGCTTTCAGGCTCACGCCTTCTGATTGCCAATCAACAATATTCCGGATGGTGATCCTTTCAATACCCGGGGATAGTGAAATGAATTGGGTAAAAACCGAATTTCTGGCATTTCTGCTGATTTTTAAGCAATTTCTTACCGGACCATTTTCTTCCAGAATGACATTCACTTGATCCTGAACAAAATCAAACGGAGGTTTCTGGCGGTCGGCCCAGTCCATATTCCAGGCTGGCCAGTATGCCGGATGTTCTTTCAGGAACTCAAGTCTGGCGGGGGAGGAAAGGATTTCTTTTCCAACTTTTTTATCTAGAATACTGGCTATATCTCCCTTGTCATTAATCGTGATTTTATAAAACTCATTTTCCAGGAACCTTGGCCCCGATGAAAGACTTGTCTGGTTGACAAGGGGTTTTTCAGAAGACAACACCTGGTAACATGCCAAACCCAGGGAGGGCATATCGGCAAGAAAGATAATTCTGATAGAGTATTTTTTTCGGTTGAGGATCTGTACCGGGATTTCCTTAAGAGCAGGATCCATTAGTTTGATTTTTTCGGGAACGCCATCCGGATATCTGATTTCAGCCTCAACCAGATCTTTGCGGGTAATGGCAAGCGGGTTATAAACCAGGATACACTTTCCGTCAGTACGAGTATCCATGGCACGGGAAACAGCTCCTACTGAATTTTCTATGGAAGCGGCAAATTGATTCATGGCGAGGATTTCATCATTCCATGAATACTCGTAAGCCTTGGGGATACAGGTTCCGGGAAGGATATCATGCATCTGGCTACCCAACACCAGCCACCATGCCTGATTAAGACGTGATTGAGGATATTCCAGCGCACCCAACCAATCGGCCATCACGGCCAGGGGTTCAGCGGCCATGGCCAGTTGTTCGTTTTTCCTGTTCCAGCGTTTCATATAAGCTTGCGAAGTCAAAGAGCCTGCCGAATGTTCGGTGAGCAGGAGATCACCGCTAAAAGACGGAAGCCAGGCTTTCTGTTCATCAGTAAGGTCACGAAACAACTGATCTGATGAACTAAGGTATACCAGGATTTTGCTATCCGGGCGTGCTACACTTTCTATGGCATTCTGGATATCTTGCTCCCTGACTGCCCCTCCCTGGTCGCCAACTCCGTAATAACGATAATCCGCAAAAATTTTATACTTTCTGCCATTTTCCATCACCCGGTCAACCCAGTAACTGATCGTATCCAGACGGGTTTCTATTTTTCCGGTATAATCTGTGGCATTTAACGCTGCCACAATGCTTTTTCCGTCTGGACCCACCCAATTCCCTACATTGAATGGGATTCCAACGGCAGATCCCCATCCAAGCTTCTGGGTGGAAAATCCCAAGAGACCTGAATGGGAAAGAACAGAAGGCAGGTGAGCCTGAAAACCAAAACAATCAGGAAGTAAAAAGTCGACACTCTCCTTGCCAAATTCAGCCCTGAAATAGGCATTCCCATATAGGACCTGGCGTATGATCGATTCGGGAGATGGGATGTTGGCGTCACATTCATCCACGGAGGAACCACCAATATACCAACGATCCCGGCTGATATATTTTTTCAGCTTTTCAAATTTTACAGGATAGTATTCCTTCATCATTTTATAACGACGGGCACCTGAAAACGTAAACACATAAGGTTTATATTTTTCGAAAAGGGCAAAATTTTCATCCAGGGTGTTCTTAAGAAAAACATTGACAGTTTCCACATAATCCCACCGCCACTGGGTATCGAGATGGGCATAACCCACGGTATATAAAACCGGTCTGACCGTAAAATCGTACCTTGGGTTACTTTTCGGACTGTTTCCCTCTTGGGCATAAAGCGAGGCTTCTGCTATGAAAAAAGAGAATAAAAATACGGTATATACAATGAGTCGTTTCATTATCCAGAGGATTTAAAGAGTAAAAATAGGGAATAATTCTATTCTGAAAAAAACCTTACTTTTGTCTTATCAAACATGAAAAAGATCAGCTGATGAAAAATTTAATTTTTATTTTTCTTGTAGGTATCGTCTTTGCAGCCTGTGGAGTGCCCAAAGATCATTTTACTATCAAAGGGAATGTACAGGGAATAGATACCGGCATCATCATCCTGCAAAAGCTTGAAGATGGAAATTGGGTGAAACTGGATTCTGCAATACTTGATCAAGGAAATTTCATGTTTAAAGGAACAATCGGATCCCCTGAAATTTTTTACCTGAACATGTCTTCCCGGCAAGTATTTTTGCCTGTTTTCCTGGAAAATGCCCTGATTGAAATAAAGATCATTCCTGACGACCCTGAGAAAACGATTATTACAGGCTCAGCTACGCAGGACATTTACCAGCATTACCTCGACCAGGCCAAAGATCTCAACACGAGAATGGAATCGGTTTATAAGGAATGGAAAATGGCCAAGGAAACAAAAGACAGTTTGAAAATGAAAATAGCTGATTCTATCTCAACAGAACTGGATAAGGAAATGAAAAAAAATCTGGTGACATTCGCCAAATCGAATTCAGGGTCAGTGGTTTCTCCTTTCCTGGTGATGCGCAATTCCTGGCAATTTGAACTCCCTGAATTGGAGGAGATGATGGCCAATTTCGACACCAGTCTCAGTGCTTCTACTTATATTCAAACCCTGAATAAACGTATTGAAGTGTTAAAAACCGTAGCCATCGGCCAGCTTGCACCTGACTTTACCATGCTTGACAGCCTCGGGCATCCGGTTTCACTTTCTTCATTGAAAGGAAATATTCTGTTGGTTGATTTTTGGGCAAGCTGGTGCGGTCCCTGCAGGGCAGAAAATCCAAACGTGGTCAAAGCTTACCAGACTTATCATAAGAAGGGATTTGATATCCTCGGCGTGTCTTTCGATAAAGACCGGAAAAAATGGATCAACGCTACAAAAGATGACAAGCTTTGCTGGACCCACGTTTCCGATCTTAAAGGCTGGGGAAATGCAGCTGGGAAGCTTTATGCCATAAACTCCATTCCGGCCAACGTATTGCTGGATAAAGACCAGCGGATCATCGGACGTAATCTCAGGGGAAATGAACTGATGAAAAAACTCCAGGAAATTTTCATGAAAAAATAAACATGAAAAAAATTGCACTTTTACTTTTGATATTGCTGCCCGGTGTTCTATCGGCACAGAACAATATCAGCGGATTGATTTCCGGATTAGCCCATAAACCGATTTTCTTGTTTAGTCACTACGGCGAAAAAATCACGCCCATGGATTCTACCTACTCCGATACGCTGGGACGTTTTGCTTTTTCATTGGGTAAAAGTTACCTTCCAGGTATGTTCCGGATTCAATGGGGAACAGACGGGCTGATTGACCTGATCTGGAATCATGAAGACATCAGCTTCACCACAAATTTTCTTGCTCCCTCTGATAGCCTGCAGATTCAGACTTCACTGGAAAACAAAATTTATTACGATTATTCGCGAACCGACCGCATCACCCAGTCAAAACTTGAACTTCTTATGCCCTTGGTAGATTATTACCCGGTAAAAGATACATTTTATCATCTCGCTGCCATGGAAATGGAACACATACAGCAAGCACAGCAAAACACCCTTGATTCACTCGAAAAAATGTATCCCAATACTTTAGCCATCAGGATTTTTAAGGCCTATCAAACACCATTTATTTCCTCCGGAATGAGCAAGGATGAAAGGCTTAGTTTCCTGAGGCAACATTACTTCGACAGAATGGATTTTACCGATACCAGTCTGCTGAGAACCACGGTGTTTCCAAACAAAGCCATTTCGTATCTTTCCCTGTACAGCAATAACCGGTTGTCGCAGAAGCAATTGGAAATGGAGTTTATCAAAGCCGTGACCATCATGCTCAGTGCCACTTCGGTCAATACTGAAGTCTATAAGTTCTTCCTGGATTACCTGGTCGGTGGTTTCGATAAATACCATTTCGATGAAGTCATCACATACATTGCGGAGAATTTCCAGGATCCATACTCCTGTGAGGATCAGAAACGAAAAAGTTCCCTCCAGAAAAAACTGGAAAATTTCAAAAAAATAGCCATCGGGAAACAGGCTCCGGAGTTCAGCCTTCCGGATACGAAAGGGAATCAGATCCCGCTTTCTGCCCTAACTGCTGAATACACCTTAATTGTTTTCTATTCCATTGATTGTCAGCATTGCCGTGACATGATGCCACGACTAAAAACCCTTTATGATAATCAAAGACCAAGGAAGTTTGAAATACTGGCCATATCGTTAGATACCAATCGGACAGCCTGGCTGGACTTTATTCAAACAGGGAAATATAACTGGATCAATATCAGCGATCTGATGGGTTTCTCAGGTCCCGTTGCTGACCTATATAACATCTATGCCACACCCAGTATTTTTTTGCTTGACCGTGATAAAAAAATCATCGCCAAGCCTATCAGTTTCCGTGACCTTGATCAGGTACTAAGGGAAAACAAGCTAATTCACTGATTTCTCTTTTTTTTTAACTTTGCACTTTTTTTCAGGAGAATATTATGTATGATTTCATTCAAGGAAAACTTGTAGAAAAGAATCCGGCCTTTGCCGTGGTTGAAACCGGCGGAATTGGTTACCTGCTAAACATTTCCATACACACTTATGCTCAACTAAAAGAAGAAACATGCAAGCTTTTTGTCCACCTGGTGGTCAGGGAAGACGACATGCAATTGTTTGGTTTTGCCGGGCAGGAAGAACGTGAATTGTTCCGTCAATTGATCAGTGTTTCAGGTGTCGGTGTCAATACAGCAAGAATCATACTCTCCTCATTGTCGCCCCAGGAAGTTTACGAAGCCATTGCCCGAGGCGATGCGCCCGTGCTGCAGCGGGTCAAGGGAATCGGCGGGAAAACTGCCCAGCGGATCATCATCGACCTTAAAGACAAGGTGTCAAAAGGCACGGTTTCCCATGAAAATTTGGGCTTCCCGCACAATACAAGACAGGATGAAGCGTTATCAGGATTGATCATTCTGGGCTTCCCGAAGATGATTGCTGAAAAAGCGTTGAACAAAGTCATCATCAGGGAAGGATCAGGTTTAACGGTGGAAGAACTGATCAAGCATGCATTAAAAATTTTGTGAAGAAACTGTTTTCTGTGAGGAAATTTACTGCATTTGTATCCTGTCATTTCGTTTGCCTGATCCTCCTTTTTGTCCTACATATTTCCTGGACATTCGGGGGAGTTGTCGGCAATTACAGACATGATTCACCTCTCTCTGCTCCTCCCGACACCCTCAGGGGAGACACTATCCGCTTGCGGTATCCGTTTACCGAAGAAAATGTTTTTCCGGGCTCAGGCCAGGAGAACAAAATTTATCTGAAAAACCCTTCCAATCTTAACACCACGGTTGAATATGATCCCGTCACACGTCAATACTATTATACCTATAAAATCGGGGATATTACCTATCGCCTTCCGACCACCCTGACCTATGAAGAATACCAGGATATGGATTTACAATCCATGATCAGCAATTACTGGAAGGAAAGAGCGGAAGTGGCCAGCATGGACAACGCAAGAGGCCTTATCCCCAAGATCGTGATTCCGGGTAAGGTGTTTGAGACCATCTTCGGCAACAACACGGTAGATATCCGACCTCAGGGATCCGCTGAGATCAATTTCGGCATCATCTCCAACCGCAGGGATGATCCGATGCTGAATACAAGACAGCGCCGCCAAACCAATTTCGATTTTGATGAAAAGATCCAGATGAATGTGATCGCCAAGATCGGAGATAAAATAGAATTCAAGGTTAACTATAACACGGAAGCCACTTTTGATTTCGAAAATAAACTCAAACTGAAATACGAAGGCAAGGAAGATGATATTATCCAATTGATAGAAGCCGGCGATGTCAACCTTCCCCTTTCCTCGACCCTCATCCGTGGCACCGAAAGTTTGTTCGGCATTAAAACCAAGCTGAGATTTGGACGCACAACGGTGACGGCCATCTATTCCCAGCAAAAAAGCGAAACGAAGAACATCACGGTACAGGGTAATGCACAGACCACCCGTTTCAAGATCCGAGCAGATGAATATGAGGAAAACAAACATTTTTTCATTTCTCAATATTTTCGTGAACACTACAAGGAAGCCCTTCAGAAATTACCCATTGTTAATTCCAGCGTGAATATTCTTAAGGTGGAAGTCTGGGTAACCAATATCGGCGCTGCGATCACCGAGAACAGAAATATCGTGGCGTTTATGGATCTGGGGGAAAACTCTCCTTATAATTCCCGGCTTTTTACCGGTTATCCGGGCAGGTACCTGCCCAACAATAATTCCAACAACCTTTTTCAGGTTATCATGCCCAATCCGGCCGATACGGCTAAAGTCAGAAATATCAATAAGGTTACCGACTACTTAAAGGGACCTCCCTTCTTTTTGGTTTCCGGAATGGATTTCGAAAAAATTGAAAGCGCCCGCAAACTTTTGCCTTCCGAGTATAGTTTTAACCCGAAACTGGGGTTTATTTCCTTAAATACGGGATTGAATTCCGATCAGACCCTTGCCATTGCATATCAATACCAGGTGGTCGGCGACACGGTGATTTATCAGGTGGGAGAATTTTCCGACCAGGGCATCAACTCCCCCCAGGGTTTAATTGTTAAACTTCTGAAATCCACTTCGCTGAACACGAAAATCCCGACCTGGAAGTTGATGATGAAAAATGTTTATCCCCTGGGAGCGTATCAGCTTCAGTCGAACGATTTTACTTTGAATATCCTTTATTCCGGAAACGCTAACGGAGTCCCCACCGCCTATCTCACTGAAGGAAGGATTAAAGGAGTTCCCCTGCTGAGGGTACTTAGTCTCGACAACCTTAACCAGCAGTTCAATCCACCTCCTGACGGGATGTTCGATTTCATTGATAATGCAGCCACCCTGGGAGGGACCATTCAGTCTTCCAACGGACGTGTATTTTTTCCGGTGCTTGAACCTTTTGGGCAGGATTTAAGGGACTCCATTCAGGATCCCGAACTGGCAGATAAATATTGCTTTGATTCTCTTTATACCATGACCAAGACCATGGCCAGGCAATATCCGGATAAAAACAAATTCCTGTTGGAAGGGTTTTATAAAGCCTCAGCAGGGGCAGAAATATCCCTGAATGCCCTCAATGTTCCTGCCGGATCGGTTCATGTTACTGCCGGGGGAGTGGAATTACAGGAAAATGTTCATTATACCGTTGATTATACCCTCGGCAGAGTAAGAATTATCAATGAGGGAATTTTAAACTCGGGAACTCCGATCAACATCTCTCTTGAAAGCAATGAGATGTTTAACATCCAGACCAAAAGGCTGATGGGTGCCCATATTGATTATAAGATCAACAAGGATTTCAACATCGGGGCCACGATTTTGAATTTAAACGAAAGGCCCTTGACCCAGAAAGTCAATTACGGGGATGAACCCATGTCAAACACTATTTGGGGAATGACCCTTTCCTACCGCACCCAATCACGCTTGCTGACCCGCTGGATAGACGCCCTCCCCTTGATCAGTACCAAAGCCGTTTCCAATATCTCGGTGGATGCTGAATTTGCTCATTTTATTCCTGGGCATTCCAAAGCCATCGGTAAAACAGGAACGACCTATATCGACGATTTTGAAGGAGCAAAATCAACCATTGATCTTAAAAATATCGGAACATGGTTCATGGCCAGCACACCTCAGGGACAGAATGCTTATGGTTTGTTCCCGGAAGGTGCTGCCGGAACCGGACTGTCGTATGGTTATAACCGGGCCAAACTAGCCTGGTATATCATTGATCCTTTATTTTACGATAAAAACACCAGCCTGGTGCCACCCAATGTTACTCCCAGAGAGCTTTCTAATCAGTATGTACGTCAGATTTGGGAGACAGAAGTTTTTCCCAATAAACAACCCCTCAATGGTGTCCCTGTGAATCTCGCTGTTCTCAACATGGCCTATTATCCCTCAGAACGGGGACCCTACAACTATGATGTCACCCCCTCCAGTTTTTCACGCGGTCTCAATGAAGACGGAACCCTTGCCCATCCGGAGACACGTTGGGGCGGAATCATGCGGAAGATTGAAACTACTGATTTTGACGCCACGAATATTCAGTATCTCGAATTCTGGATGATGGATCCATTCGTTTATGATTCCACCAATTCAGGGGAATTATATTTCAACCTCGGAGATATTTCTGAGGATATTCTCAGGGACGGGAGGAAAAGTTACGAAAACGGACTACCGACTTCCGCCTTGGTCACCAATGTGGATACAACCATATGGGGTCGTGTTCCCACGCTTCAGGCGCTGGTAGATGCCTTTGATAATGATCCGGCATCCCGTCCCTATCAGGATGTTGGATATGACGGCTTAAGGAATGTGGATGAATTGTCGTTTTTCGACACTACATATATGAATAAGATCCGAAATGCTTTCGGGGAGGGATCAGTCGCCTACCAAAATGCATCTAAAGACCCTTCATCTGATGATTTTCACTATTTCCGGGGAACAGATTATGATAATACACCTGAATTCAGTAGTGTTCTGGAAAGGTATAAAAAATACAACGGACCTGAAGGAAATTCACCCTCTTCCGAGCAATCGCCTGAAACTTATCAAACCATAGCCACGACTTTACCTAATATTGAAGACATTAACAAGGACAACACCCTGAGTGAAACAGAGCGTTATTACCAATATGTGGTTCAGCTCAACCGTGATCAGATGAAACCGGGTATGAATTATATCACTAATGTTTACCGGGCTACTGATATTCCTTTGGCAGATGGCACACGAGGAGCTGTAAATTGGTACCAGTTCAAAATTCCTATCCGTACGCCGGATAAGGTAGTGGGAAGCATCAACGATTTTACATCTATTCGTTTCATGCGGATGTTTTTCAAAAACTTCGAACGTCCAATAGTATGTCGTTTTGCCACTCTGGAGCTGACCCGAGGAGAATGGAGAAAATACAATTACAGCCTGCTCACTCCAGGTGAATATATTCCTGATGATTATCAAAACCAGACTTCCTTTGATATGGCTACGGTAAGTATTGAGGAAAACGGAAGTAAAGAGCCCATTCCTTATGTCATGCCTCCGGGGATACAACGAGAAACCAATTGGGGTTCGATCAATATGCAGCAATTGAATGAGCAATCCATGGTGCTCAAGACCTGCAACCTTGTGGATGGGGACGCACGGGCTACTTATAAAACCACTGAATTTGACTTCCGGCAGTTCAAACGGCTGAAGATGTTTGTCCATGCCGAACAATCCTTGAGAAGCCAGAATCTGAAATATGGAGATTTGACGATTTTCATGCGTCTAGGATCTGATTTCACGGAAAATTTCTATGAATATGAAATTCCTTTATCCTTTACCCCCTGGGGTACCAAATCGGATAACCCTGAAGCCATCTGGCCGGAATCCAATGCCTTCGATATTTCCCTAGACCGTCTCGTTGAGGTAAAATACAACCGTTATGTAGCCATGCGTCAGCCCGGATCCACGCTTTCCGAATCCTTACCTTACGCGGAATATGACGGTAAAAACCGGATTACCGTCGTTGGATCCCCCACCATCAGCGATGTCAAGGCCATCATGATCGGAATACGAAACCCCAAGAAAAGTGCCCAGAGCCAGGATGATGACGGGCAATCAAAATGTGCCGAAATCTGGGTCGATGAACTGAGGCTTTCTGATTTTAACAAACAGGGAGGGTGGGCCGCGACAGCAAGGATTGCCGCTGATCTGGCCGACCTCGGCCGAGTCCAGTTATCGGGAAGTTACTATAGCGCGGGTTTCGGAACCCTTGAACAAAAACAAACCCAACGGTTGATGGAGTCTGTCACGAATGTTGGCGTGGATCTTGATCTTGAATTGGGAAAATTCTTCCCCGAAAAAGCGGGAGTTAAAATTCCCGTACATTTCGATTATTCACTGGTCAAAAACACTCCGAAATATGATCCCTTGAATCCCGATATCTACCTGAGTGATGTATTGGATTCGTACGACACTAAAGCCCAGCGCGATTCCATCAAAGGGATCACGGAATCTTATACCCAGCGAAAAAATTTCAACCTGATGAATGTCAGGAAAGAACGCACCAGTGATAAAAAACCTCAGATATACGACCTTGAGAATTTTAACATCAGTTACTCCTATTCTGAAATTTTCCACCGTGATGTTGATGTGGAATATGACCTTCAGAAACGCTATACCGGTGCTCTTGGTTATAATTTCACCGTAAAACCCAAAAACGTCACTCCTTTTGCAAAATCAAAATTACTTTCTAAATCCAAGGCTTTTGCCCTGATCAAAGATTTTAACTTCTATTACCTGCCCCGGGCCTTTACCTTCCGTACAAACATGAACCGGGAATTCAACCAGAGGAAATTCCGGAATAAAAGCACAGGTATTGTTCCCATGGAAACTTTTTATTTTAAACGTTGGGATTGGTCACGATTGTACGATCTCAAATATGATTTTTCAAAGTCACTGAAAGTCAGTTTAAATGCCAATGCCAATGCATTTATTAACGAACCCCCGGGACAAATCGACCGCTCTAACCGCAGCCAGGTCTGGGATGAGATCTTTTCTTTCGGAACCATGTCGAACTATACCCAGCAATTTAATGTCACCTGGGATATCCCCGTGGCAAAAATCCCCATGCTTGATTTTATCACCCTCACAGCAGGTTACCAGGCAAACTTCCGGTGGAATGCCAGCCCGATCTCCATTCAATCACAGTTCGCCAATACCATTGAAAATTCGAGCAACAAAATACTCAACGGCGGATTGAATCTGGTTACCCTTTATAATAAAGTTCCCTATCTGAAGAAGATCAATACCAGTAGTCAGGCCGCCAATATCAGGGGAAACCAACCTGCTTCACCAAAAAACACACCTCAGGTCAAGGATCCGAAAAACAAACAGGACAGTCTGAAAGATAAAAAACCAAGAGTCAATATCGGTAAGATTTTACTGGATGGGACCCTGCGTTTTTTAATGGGCATAAGAACGGCAAAATTTTCATATACTCAGGGCAACGGGACTTCTCTTCCCGGATTCATCCCTGAACCCGACGCCCTGGGAAACAACTGGTCGTCCAATGCACCTGGATTGGGATTTATTTTCGGAGATCAGAAGGACATTCGGGGCAAAGCCATCGACAAAGGTTGGCTAACCCTGGATACCATGCTGAATACAGCCTACAGCAATAAGTTCAATGAAAAACTGGACATCAGTATTTCGGTGGAGCCTATCAAAGACCTGCGCATCGAAATAAATGCCACCCGTACTTATTCCCGGGCGCATCAGGAATATTTCCGGGCCAATGAACAAGGGAATTTCCCAAGCGATCCATTATCTCCCATGGATATGGGAAGTTTCTCCATGTCCTATATCATCATCGGAACCTCTTTCGATAAAGAAAATGAATTCGGGCAATCGGTGACTTTCGAAAAAATGAAACAGATGCGGCTTCAGATCGCGCAACGCTATGCTGCTATGAATCCGAACTACAATGGCCAGGTGGATTCGACCGGCTTCCCCGTGGGATACGGAATGACGAACCAGGAAGTCCTTAATACTGCTTTCATGGCTGCTTATACAGGCAGGGACCCTTCCAACATAAGCCTGAACTGTTTCCCCAATATCCCCCTTCCAAATTGGAGGATTACCTATGATGGTTTGTCCAAACTGAAAATATTTAAAAGTTTCCTGAGAACGTTCACCCTTTCTCATGCTTATCTTTCAACCTATAACATCGGATCTTTTAATTCCAATATCCGCTTCCGTGAATTGGAAGGCTATCCTGTCGCCCTCGATAATGCCAATAATTTTATCCCCAGGAATCAGATCACTGTCATTACCATAACCGAGCAATTCAATCCACTGATCAAGGCTGACCTCGGATTTATCAACAGCCTCCTGGCCAGCCTCGAAATGCGGCGTTCGCGGAATCTTTCTTTCAGTTTTGCCAATAATCAGTTGACCGAGATCACGTCTAATGAATTCATTGTCGGACTCGGATACCGTTTCAAAGGTATCCGGTTGAATTTTTCCGGGCTTTTTGGCGGAGGGAATAAAACCAAAACCAACTCAGACCTCAACCTTAAACTCGATTTCTCTTTAAGACAGAACAAAACCGTGCTCCGTAAAATCGATCAGGATGTCAATCAGGTATCCGTTGGGCAGCAGGTCATGACCCTGAATTTTTCAGCCGATTATAACCTGAGCCAAAAATTCAACATTCGTTTTTATTTTGATAAAATCATCAACACCCCGTATGTTTCCAACCAGTATCGCACATCCAATACAAAAGGCGGGATTGCGTTGCGGTTTACTCTTTCCCAGTAATATAGAGCTTCAATTTTTCAAAGCATCATTTCATAAGAAAAAAAGATGTATTTTTACCAAAACAATTTAACAATCATTTTATGAACGTTCCGGAAAATCTCAGGTACACTAAAGACCATGAATGGCTGAAAGTCGAAGGTGATCATGCCTATGTTGGCATCACAGATTTTGCCCAGCATGAGTTGGGCGATATTGTTTTTATTGAAGTAGAAACAGTGGGTGAAATTCTTGAAAGACAGGAATCATTCGGAACCATAGAGGCAGTCAAAACGGTCTCAGACATGTTTATGCCAGTAGGTGGTGAAATTCTCGAATTCAACGAAGAACTTACCACTAAACCTGAAATTATCAATCAGGATCCTTATGAAAAAGGCTGGGTGATCAAGATCAAAATGAACCATCCTGAAGAAGTTTCAGAACTCATGGATCCCACCCAGTATAAAGCACAGATTCAGGCTTGACAAAGCTGAATCATCTTTAGTGTGCAACGGTTAACAATATTTCTACAGAATAACTACCCGGCTATTCTTTGGGGAGTTGGTATTTTCCTGCTGACCAGTTTACCCGGGGGCATGTTCCCTGATATTCCGAAGTTTATCGATCTTTTCCAACCCGATAAATTAGTACATGTTTTCATTTTCATGGTTTTTGTTTTTCTTTTACTTCAGGGATTTACACGGGATGGGAATCCGGGTATTATCCGTCAGCACGCGCTGGTCATTGGCCTGACCATTGCCATTTCCATCGGTGGAATTACCGAAATCATACAGGCTTATTTGGTTCCCATGCGGGTGGCATCTCCCTATGATTTTATCGCCAATGTCATAGGCTGCCTGGTGGGATGGGGAGCCTACGCTTTTTATAAAAAAAGCAATTAAGAATAAAGAGCTGAAAATTAGGAATGGAAAAAATCGTAAAGCATTCTTCCTTTTGATTTTCCAATTGTCTCCTGTAAAGATTCAAGAGAAGCAAGTTTAATGTTTTTCACTGATTTGAACTTCCTGAGTAATTTCTGGTTTAAAGAAAAACCAATACCGGGGATTCCCGTGAGTTGCGGGGACATGGCAGCTTTCTCCCTTCGGCGGCGATGATGGGTGATTCCGAAGCGGTGTGATTCGTCCCTCATCTGCTGAATAATCCTGAGGGTTTCCGATTTCTTATCTAGGTACAATGGAATAGGATCATTGGGGTAATAAATTTCTTCCAGTTTCTTTGCAATACCGATAATGGATATTTTCCCATTCAAATGAAGTTTTTCCAGGCTTCTGAGGGCAGCATTGAGCTGCCCCTTTCCCCCATCCACCACAATGAGCTGAGGCAAAGGTTTTTTTTCTTCTTTCAAACGTTTGTAACGGCGGTAAATGACCTCTTCCATGGAAGCAAAATCATCCGGGCCTTCCACGGTTTTGATATTGAAATGACGGTACTCGCTTTTATCGGGTCTGGCATGTTTAAAACAAACCATGGCCGCAACCGGATGGCTTCCCTGAATGTTTGAATTATCAAAACATTCTATATGAACCGGCAATTCCGTCATACGGAGATCCTTCATCATGGTATCCAGTATCCTTTGGCTACGACGTTCGGGATCCACGATTTCTTTTTGTTTTTCCTTTTCCGCCTGATAATATTTCACATTACGCTGAGAAAGTTCCAGTAGCTTTTTTTTATCTCCTTTTTTAGGAACGGTAAGCGTGACTCCAGGAATCGGGTAGTCCAACGGTAAAGGTAGGATGATTTCTGGGGATGCGCTCTCAAACCTTTGCCTGATTTCGGTAATGGCCAGGGCAAGAAGTTCCTGTGGGCTTTCATCAAGTTTTTTGTGAAGTTCAATGGTGTGAACCTGGATTATCGCGCCATTCATCACTTTCATAAAGTTCACGTAAGCGGCTATGCCTTCGGCAGCAATGGAAAACACATCAACATTATGGATAGAAGTATTCACAACTGTTGATTTGCTTTGATATTTTTCAACCAGCAACAGTTTTTCTTTTACATAATGAGCCTTCTCGAATTCAAGCCTGTCTGCATACTCCATCATCAATTCGCGCAGTTGTTTTGCGACCATGCTGATATTACCCCTGATGACCTCTTTGATAGCCGAGATGGAACGATCATAGTCCTCAGCCGATTGCAACCCCTCACAAGGACCTTTACAATTCCCGATATGATATTCGAGACATACCTTGAATCTTCCTGACAGGATGTTCTTTGTGGTCAGATGCAGGGAGCAATTACGCAAGGGATACAACTGACGGGAGAGCTCGAGCAAAGTGTTCATTAATCTTACATTGGCATAAGGGCCAAAATAATCCGATCCGTCACGAATCATATTCCGGGTGGAGAAAATTCTCGGGAAAGGCTCATTTTTTATACAAATCCAGGGAAAGGTCTTATCATCCTTCAGGGCTACATTGTAATGAGGCTGATATTTCTTGATCAGGTTGTTCTCCAGCAGTAAAGCATCCTGTTCTGTTTCCACTACAATATATTTAATATCCGCGATCTTTCTGACCAGCATTTGAACTTTTCCACTAATGGAATTGATTTTGGCGAAATAGGAACTGACGCGTTTTTTCAGGTCCTTTGCTTTCCCGACATAAATGATCCTGTTCTTATCATCATAATACTGATAGACTCCTGGCTTGTGGGGAAGGTTCCTGACAATCGGCTCCAGTTGAGAGAAATATTTATTCAGTGCATGGGCCACCCGGAAATTCTTGTATAATTTTTTTACAAAATTCTATCGCGTTTCCCACTTCTCTTTCATCCGGATGCCCCAGGGTTTCTTCACGTAACCCGGCAAATTTTTCCAGCATGGGTATTCTACTCGAGCTAAGCATATTGGCAGCTGAGGCGCTGAGCTCCCCGCGACAATGAAAGAATCCTGTTATCGTAGCATTTCCTGCTGCCTCCCTGCATTTCTGAAGGATCCCATCCAAGATCTTTTTCATCTCAGGATCATCGCTGAGCGGATCCATGGCATGGGTCACAAATAAAGCGACAGCATGCTTTTTTGTCAAACGGGAAAGGAAATGGCGGGCTTGTTTTGCCGGACCGAATTGCCAGACCGGAAATCCTGCAAAAATCAAATCAAAATCAATGGGATCTTCCACCTCATCCATTCTTTTCAACATTTTCGGACAAGGAACAGTCTGAAACATGGCCTCGGCAATTTTTTTTGTATTTCCTGATTGTGAAAAATACGTAATGAGTATTTTCAAGGAATTTTCCATTCCTCAAAAATAGAAAAATTACCGGTTTATTGGTTTTCAGACTGAATTATTCTTACTGACTAACCAGTGAATGGTATATCTCCAGCAACTTTTCAAAGGAATGCTCAATCCGGTAATGGGATGACTTCCCGAGATATGCACTTTTTTCTTTTCGGAGCTCCTCAGGATGTTCTATCCAGTAGTCAATCCTCCTTGTCAGAATATTAATGTCATTGCCTGGAAAAAGAAAGCGTTCATCCAAGGCAAATTGCGAGGTAGCACTTTTTTCGCTTTGGGCAATCAATACTGGAAGTCCGCATCCCATGGCCTCCAGAACGGTCATACACTCCACTTCTATCGTGGCAGCATGAATGTACAAATCAGCAAGGTTGTAATAATAAACTAATTCTTCCGGTGTCAAACTAAGGAAAACCGGAGGATTGGGCAAAGCTGATCCAAGATGCTGAAGTTTTTCTTTTATCGGACCTTCGCCAATAATATGAAGGCAAATCTTTTCACCATACTTCGACCCTTTGATCGCCTGGATAATGGTATCATGATGCTTTTCAGGTGCCAGCCTGCCCACAGTAAGAATGATGAATTGACCTTTCAGGGAATCTGGCCTTTCCACCATCCGTGGCTGAAATATCGGCAAAAATCCATTTGAAATGATGGTGGCAGATGATTTTAAGCCATGACGTTTTAATTCCTCCTCAGCAAAACTGCTGGGACAAATCACCCTATCGGCTTTGTTGTAAATTGTTTTCATCCAGATCTGATAGCAATACCGGATAAAACCCTGGGAATGAATGCCGGCATTGATGGCTAAATGCTCTGCCTGTATGTGAAAGGTGGCAACAATCGGTTTTTTCAGTTTTCCAGCCATTCGTACGGCTTCTATCCCGAGCAGGAAGGGAAATTGAATGTGAACAATATCACAATCCCTGATGGCTTTTTTCAGTATCTTTCGGGACGGTAAAGCCAGGGGGGCCTGCATCCTTTTCATGATCCGTCTTACACCAATGGGATAGAAGCGAGGAAAGATAATTTTTCCAGGCGCAGCTATTCCGGTAGTCAATATGGATACATCATGATGATGAAGCCGAAGGAGATCGACAAAACGTCTAGTGGAAATGGTTGCCCCATTCTTACTGTCATCGTAAGAATCGATCACCATAAGAATGCACAAAGGTTTCTGTGACAAAACGGTATCGATCATCTTCGGAAAATCAAAAACAATCCTTTAGCAACTTGCATTTCCGGATCTCTTTTTTTCCTTGATCAACAGAAACCTCTTCCAGGTATGGCCGGCCGACCCAGGTACCTGTCCGGATAGTTCCTTTGATAAAATAAGTAAGCCCGGGTTTTACCTCTATCATAACAGCAGATTGTTCTTTAGCCACTTCAGCAGAAACTTTTAAAATACCAGGTTGTGCAAAATAAACCATATAGCTGCCATTATAAAGATGTATCGGGCAGATGGCGGTATCATTTGCCTTGACAGTATAATGAACGGCACTTCCACTGAAAGCAGAGGGTCTGAAAACAT
Organism: uncultured Prolixibacteraceae bacterium; assembly: GCA_964429135.1. Taxonomy (GTDB): domain Bacteria; phylum Bacteroidota; class Bacteroidia; order Bacteroidales; family FEN-979; genus CAZSDU01. The sequence continues at coordinate 196,213 of CAYSAU010000003.1, forward strand.
AAACCAAGGCCTTTCCTTCAGGAATAGCATTGACTTCCTGAAAGATAGTGGTGAGGTATTTCCCCTGAGAAAACACCATAAGCGGAAGGATGAGAATCAACGAAAAACAAATGAAAAATACTTTTTGATTTTTCATAATACAAGGTTTAAGTGAATTTTAAAAGAAGTATTAATCAGGTTTTATAAGTCCTAATAAACGGAATGTTTCCATGGTAATCGTTTTCCTTGCCAAGGCAAAATCGCTGATCATTTTCTGATCCTTTGGTTCTATTAGGGTGGCAACAAAATAAACCTTTTCTCCAATCTGCAGAATCCCAACAAACCATCCGTAATTATTCCCATTACGTAGGGACCAGCCGGTCTTACCACTAAGGGTATATTCAGGTGTTTTTTCAATGATCATGATGGATTTTACCGATTTCATCACTTCAGGAGAGAACGAGAATTCTTCTTCATAAAATCTTTGTAAAAAATCCACTTGCTGTCTGGGGGTGATTCGGGAATCCCCTTCAAGCCAGAAGCGGTCGATGTTGTCATCGTGAACGTCCATATTGCCAAAACGTATCAAATCCAGGTATCTTTTCATCCTAATCGGATTAATTTTCACTGCCAATTCCTGATAGCAAGGAACGCAGGAAAGATGGAAAGCTTCTCTCAGGGTCATGTCTTTATTCCAGTAAGAAAAACTCCGGGCTTTCCCATCCCATTTAAAAATATAACCGGTGTCAATGGCTCCCGTTTGAAGACCGATCAAGGTATTAGGAATTTTAAAAGTGGAGGCAGGAAGATAACCGCTATCCCAGACAGACGGTTGATATCCCAGTAATTCATTTTTATCCCGGTCAACAATCAGGATACTGCCTTTCATGCCATGTTTTTCAAAAAGCGACCGGATTTCTGCGATTTCACGGATACGCGGATTTTCCTGAGCTATTATCTTTCCGGAAAATATTAAAATCTGCAAAAAGATTATAATGAATAGTTTCATCATGATTTTTTCTTAGTGTACTACCTACAAAGATAAAAACAAACTGATCAATATATGTAATGTTTTTATTTTTAACTATTGATTTAATGCCAGGTATTTTGACAATATTGGTAATTTTGATCAATTTCATTTTAAATCGGATTAATCATGGCAATACCCACTTCCAGAACCAAAGAACCCGGCCTAATCACCGTGAACCATAAAATCTGCACGGGCTGTGGAAAATGCGTGGCCGTCTGCAGCGATTTAAGTCTTGAATTATATGAAGGGAAATGTCGTCCCAGCGGTAAAGGTATATTCGGTTGCATCGGTTGCGGCCAATGTATGGCTGTATGTCCTGAAGACGCGATTTCAGTATGCGGTCGTTTCCTGTCACCCGATGACCTCTTTCCGCTTTCTCCCCTCTCAGAATCCACCGCCTATGATGCACTGATGAAGTTGTATCACCGCAGGAGAAGCATCCGTAAGTTTAAAGACATTCCCGTGGAATATCCCCTGATAGAAAAAATAATTAAAGCCGCTCAGTCAGCCCCTATGGGGCTTCCTCCTTCCGACGTGAACGTAATGATTCTTGATTCCAAAGAGAAGGTGAGGGGTTTTGCCGAAGATTTTTGCCGATACCTTGAGAAGATCAAATGGCTTTCTTCTTCCTGGTTTCTAACCCTGATGAAACCGGTCTGGGGAAAAGAGACCGACGAGCTTTTCAGGAATTTCATGAAGCCACTCATCAATAAATACATCTCCTCTATGAAGGCCGGCGAAAATGTGGTAAACTATGATGCACCTGTAGCCATGTATTTCTATGGCTCCCCTTACTGCGATCCCGCCGATCCCATTATTGCCGCCACTTATGCCATGATCGCCGCTGAATCCCTTGGGTTGGGAACCTGTATGTTGGGGGCCGTTCATCCATTTATTCAGAATGGGAAAGCGGCAAAAAAATTCAGGGAAAGACATGGAATCCGTTGTAAAAGCCGCGAGGGATTATTCCTGATCATGGGCTATCCAAAAGCAGAATACCTGAAAGGGATTAGAAGAAGTTTCGCTTCAGTTAACTGAAAAATCAGGATTTACGCATCCCATCCCATCCCTGGGCAACGATGGGAAGCTGTTTCCCGTCAGTGGTAATCATGGTGATTCCCTCTGAAGGATCTGTCATATGCCCGATGATGGATATGCCTTCCAATTCTTTAATCTGCTCATAAGCAGTCTGTGGAATGCTAAAAAGCAACTCATAATCTTCCCCACCGCTGAGTGCCGTTATACTGGGAATAATTTTGAATTCCATGGCCAGTTCACGGGTTTGTTCCTCTATCGGGATCTTTTCCTCAAACAGCCTGCAACCCACCTGGGATTGTTTACAGATATGCAGGATTTCTGAAGCCAGTCCATCGGAAATATCGATCATGGCCGTTGGCTTGATTCCTGCAGCCAGGAAAAGATTCCGGATATCGGTCCGGGCTTCTGGTCTGAGTTGCCGGCCTATCTGATAATCATAGCCTGAAAGTTCTGGTTGCATATTCGGGTTTACTTCAAAGACTTTTTTCTCCCTTTCCAAGATAAGTAATCCCATGTATGCAGCGCCAAGATCACCCGTGACACAAAGTAAATCGCCCGGTTTTGCACCAGAACGATAAACCACTTCTTCTTTGGCAGCTGTCCCCAGGATGGAAACAGAGATCATCAGTCCTTTGGTGCTTGAACTGGTATCTCCACCCACCAGGTCAAGCTTGTATTTTTCACAAGCCAGCAGGAATCCTGCATATAATTCATCCAGTGCTTCGACCGAAAAACGGCTGGAAACAGCGACAGACAGCGTCATTTGTCCGGGGATTCCATTCATGGCTGCGATGTCCGAAATATTGACGACTGCAGCTTTATATCCCAGGTGTTTGAAAGGCATGTAGGTCAGATCGAAATGAATGCCTTCAATTAAAAGATCCGTGGAAAGCAATAGAGCCTTATCTCCGGCATCTATCACGGCAGCGTCATCTCCGGTTCCCTTCATGGTGGACGCTTGATAGATTTTTATGTTCTTAGTTAACCTGTCGATCAGTCCAAACTCACCAAGGCTTTCCAGTGAAGTGAGTCTGCCAATATTATCAACGGGGTTTTTCTTTTTTTTATCAAACATGCTTATGCTACAGATTACAGAATTTAATGCAAAGGTAATAAGTTCCTGTTTGTCACTGGGCAAGCATTTTTTCCGATACTTACCATAAACAGGTATTTGAATACCTGAATTATTGTATCTTTGCTTGAAAATTTGTTATTGGCCATTGCTGTAGCATGAAAAATGAGTAGATTTGTTCTAAATTATCTTATTCATGGAATCCGAAACCAATAAAATTCTGGATGAAGTTACCGGAAGTGATTACAAATATGGTTTTGTCACAGATATTGAAACGGAATTTGCACCCAGGGGATTGAGCGAAGATACGATTCGATACATTTCGCAAAAAAAGAATGAACCTGAATTCATGCTGGACTTCCGACTGAAAGCTTTTCGTCACTGGCTTACCATGACCTTACCCGAATGGGCTCATCTCTCCATAGGTCCCTTTGATTTCCAGGACATAATTTACTATGCAGCCCCTAAAAAGAAGAAGGAACTTGAAAGCCTGGATCAGGTTGATCCTGAATTACTCGCCACATTCACCAAACTGGGTATTTCGCTGGAAGAACAGAAAAAACTATCCGGGGTGGCGGTGGATGCGGTCATCGACAGTGTTTCGGTAAAAACTACTTTTTCCGAAACACTTTCCAAACACGGGATCATATTTTGTTCCTTCAGCGAAGCGGTACAGAAACACCCGGAACTGGTAAGGCAATATATGGGATCTGTGGTTCCATACTCCGATAATTTCTTCGCCGCATTGAATTCTGCTGTATTCAGTGATGGTTCATTCTGCTACATCCCAAAAGGGGTACGCTGCCCGATTGAATTATCCACCTATTTCCGGATCAATGCAGCCAATACCGGACAGTTTGAAAGAACCCTGATTGTTGCTGATGAAGGGGCATACGTAAGTTATATGGAAGGTTGCACTGCTCCCCAGAGGGATGAGCATCAGCTCCATGCAGCCATCGTAGAGATCGTGGCCATGAAGGATGCCGAGGTCAAATATTCAACTGTTCAGAACTGGTATCCTGGAGATAAAAATGGACTGGGAGGAATTTTCAACTTCGTGACCAAGCGGGGCATCTGTAAAGGAAGTAATTCAAAGATCTGTTGGACACAGGTAGAAACGGGTTCAGCCATAACCTGGAAATACCCGAGTTGCATACTGCTTGGCGATAATTCCGTAGGTGAATTTTATTCCGTTGCCGTCACCAATAATCATCAGCAGGCGGATACCGGAACCAAAATGATACATCTGGGGAAAAACACCAGAAGTACAATTGTATCCAAAGGAATCTCTGCAGGAAAAAGCAATAATTCTTATCGCGGTCTGGTACGCGTATTGAAAAACGCCGTCAATTCAAGAAATTACAGCCAATGCGATTCTTTGCTCCTGGGTTCAAACTGCGGAGCCCATACTTTTCCTTACATTGAAGTCGGTAATAAATCATCCATCGTTGAACATGAGGCCACCACATCAAAGATCAGTGAAGATCAGTTGTTTTATTGCCAGCAAAGAGGCATCGGGATGGAAAGCGCCATTGGCCTGATCGTCAATGGATATGCCAGAGAAGTGTTAAAACAGTTACCTATGGAGTTTGCGGTGGAAGCACAAAAACTACTCTCGATCAGTCTTGAAGGGAGTGTGGGATGATGAGCGATAGTCTATAAAGAAAAGTGAATAGTGAAAAATTGACAATGAATAAAATAATAATTCCTGCATTCGTGCATTGATGTATTAATTAATAAATACAAGATGTTATTATCAATTAAAAACCTGCATACCTCCGTTCATGGAAAAGAAATCCTGAAGGGGGTATCTCTGGAAGTAAACAAAGGAGAGGTCCATGCCATCATGGGGCCGAATGGAACCGGGAAGAGCACCCTGGCCTCAGTGATTGCCGGCCGGGAAGTATTTGATGTCACTTCTGGCGAAATCCTCTATCTGGGCAAAAATCTTCAAAAATTGTCGGTGGAAGAACGAGCCCGTGAAGGGATTTTCCTGGGGTTTCAGTATCCCGTGGAAATCCCAGGGGTTAGCATGACCAATTTCATGCGAACAGCGGTGAATGAAATCAGAAAATACAAAGGGCTGGACCCGCTTAGTGCAGGAGAATTCCTCAGGGTGATGGAAGAGAAAAAGAAACTGGTGGAAATCACCTCCAACCTTACCAGCCGCTCGGTGAATGAAGGATTTTCGGGCGGGGAGAAGAAAAAGAATGAAATTTTCCAAATGGCCATGCTGGAACCTACCCTAGCCATTCTTGATGAAACCGATTCCGGGCTTGATATTGATGCTTTAAGGATCGTTGCCAATGGGGTGAATAAATTGCGCAGGCCAGACAATGCTTTCGTGGTCATCACCCATTACCAAAGGCTGCTCGATTATATTGTACCTGACTTTGTTCATGTGCTTTTTGAAGGCAGGATCGTGAAATCGGGAGGAAAGGAACTTGCCCTGGAATTAGAGGAAAAAGGTTACGACTGGATAAAAAAGGAACAGGAGGCGTAATGCAGACCGATTTGAAAGATAGCATTACCAAAGAACGCATGGTGAGCTTATTCGAAACCCATCGGGGGCTGCTCTCCAAGCATGAAAGTAAAAGAATGTCCGGAATTCGGGAAAATGCCCTGAATACTTTTAAAAAAACGGGTTTCCCGCATTCCAAAATGGAATCCTGGAGGCATACCGACTTGGGCGAGAGTATGGGTATGAGCTATAAATATTATTTTCAGCCCTCGGGGGATAGGGATGCACAGAAAGTCTTCCGCTGTAATATTCCCCATCTTGATACGGCGATCTTGGGTCAGTTGAACGGATGGTATGTTTCCAGAGATGTACCCCTGATTGAGCTTGGCAATGGAATGATCATGGGAAGTCTGATGGAGGCGAAAAAGAAATACCCCGACCTGGTCGAGAAGCATTACAATTCCCTTTCGGGAAATCATCAGGATGGATTTACTTCCCTGAATACAGCTTTTGCCATGGACGGCGTTTTTATTTACGTGCCAGAAAATGTGAAAAGCACGAAACCAGTTCAATTGATCAATGTCATCCATCATGATGAAAACATTTTCCTCCAGTCGAGAAACCTGATCATCATCGGAAAAAACGCGAAACTTACTCTGGTTCATTGTGATGATTCCTATAACCAGCAAGCAAGTTTTTCCAATATCGTGACAGAAATATTCCTTGGTGAAAATGCATTCCTTCATCATTATAAACTGCAAAACCTGAACAACAATACTACCCTGATCAATTCCGTCAATTTTGAGCTGAGTCAGTCTGCCGGGCTTGAATCTCACTATATTTCCCTAAACGGTGGGCTGCTGAGAAACAATATTCATGTCTTGTTCAATGGGAAAGAAGGAAATGCTGATATTTACGGTTTATACCTTATGGATCGCAAGCAGCATATCGACAACCAGGTTTATATTGATCATGCTTCCCCTGACTGTACGAGCCGTGAAACGTTTAAAGGCATTCTTGATGAGCATGCCCACGGGGTATTCAACGGTCATGTCATGGTAAGAAGAAATGCAAGTAAAACAGATGCACATCAAAGTAATAAAAATATTTTGCTGACGGATACGGCAAAAGTAAACTCCAAACCATTTCTGGAAATCTATAATGATGATGTGAAATGTTCCCATGGATCGACAACTGGTCAACTTGATAAGGATTCGATGTTCTATTTACGACAGCGTGGTATCGGGGAAGAAAGTGCCAGGATTTTGCTCATGTTTGCCTTTGCCGACGAGATTATCAGGAAAATAGAAATTCCCCAGCTTCGTCAGCGCATCGAAGACATGGTAAAAAAACGATTACAGGGAGAACTCCAGATATGTGAGCAATGTGTTTTGCATTGCAGTGCTCCGGAACATCCCATCGAGTTTCAGATTGACCTCAATAAAATATAAGTCTTTTTCTCACGTTAGGTTCTTTTTCTAATTGTTTTACTTTTGCCGGAAAATTACCTGACTTTTCATGCCTAAATCTTTTCTTCCTTTTCTTTTTTTTCTATGTCTTAGCCTGAGAACCCTGGCCATCTATGATGTCAATGAGAACTGCAAAAAAGCATGGATGCTTCTCATGAACCTTAAAATTGACCAGGCAAAAAGCTTAGTCGCGGACGAAATTAAACGTACTCCGGAAAATTATTATGCATATTACCTTGACCAAACCTGTGATGTTTTTAAACTAATCATCAATTCGAACGATAAGGATTATAAAGTATTCCTTGAAAATTACGAGAAAAAAAGAAAAATTATGGACGGGAAGGACGAAACCTCCCCCTATTACCTTTCCTGTTCTTCAGAAATGGCATTGCAGGTAGCCGTTTTCAATGTCATGCACGGGTCCCAATTTGCAGGGATAAAGAAAGGGTATACAGCCTATAAAGATTTGTACAGCAATCTAAAAAAATTCCCCCAATTTAGACCGAACCGTAAGCTTGACGGGTTCTTCAATGTGGCCATTGCAAATCTGCCTCCCTTTGTGAAATGGGCAGTTTCAGCCTTCGGCGTGAAAGTTGACATCAACTATGGGTTTCAATTGCTGTTTGAAAATTATCAGATGCAAAAAAACATTCCAGGGATCAATGCTGAATCGGCGCTGTACATCATTCTTGCAGCTAAAATCAATAAAACTCCAGAAATGTTGTACGATTTTACGAAAACTCTTGATACCAGCATTGCCAGGACTTTTGTTCATCAGTATTTCAAAGCCAATGTGGCATATTGGTGTGGAAAGAATGAGGAAGCCATAAGAACTTTGCAACAATCCGGGCATAACAATAGCGAAATTGCAGATATCATCTATAGCTACATGATGGGTAAAATGTTACTGAGAAAAGGAGACCCAAATGCGGAATTTTATTTAAAGAAATACCTGAGCCATCTTGAAAAAAAGGAATACCTGAAGGAAATAAATTATAGCTTGGCACTTTTCTATCTACTTGACGGTGACCGGGAAAATTACAATAAATATTGTGAAATTGTACGAATTAAAGGAATGGATTTGAACGAGCGGGATCGTGAAGCTTTATATGACGCCAACCTTGATTATCCTCCTGAAATAAACCTCGTGAAAGCCAGGTTATCCCTTGATGGTGGATACCTGGCTGCTTTTTTGCAAGCCATGAATGCCTTTGAATCCTCCCATGCAAAGATTTCGGCTTATGAACTCGAATGGCATTTTTTAAAAGGACGGCATGCCGCCTTAACAGGGAATAATAACCTGGCGGTGGCAGAATTCAGAAAAGTGATTGAACTGGGAGAAAATCAACATTATTATTTTGCCTGTGAGGCAGCTTTAAGGCTTGGAGAAATATACCAGAAGCTCGGGATGAAATCCAAAGCCGGTGAATATTACAAAAAATCACACAAACTCTATAAAAAGGATTACTATGAATATCTTGAAGACAAAGCAACTAAAGCCATGAGTAGCCTTTAAAATTCGAAGCTTGAAAATAATCAAATCCCTAAATACTAAAACAGAAAAAAATGCACATTGTCTTTGCAATTGATTCGTATAATGATGCCAACGGAGGTACTATTGCCACAAAAAGACTCGTTGAAGAGCTCAGGAAACGGGATCATAAAGTCACCATCATCAGTGCCATTCATGAGGATCCTTCGGATGCTGATTTCCACAAGATTCCGGGTTTTGTCCTTCCCGGAGCAGAAGCCTCACAAGAAAATATGAAATTTCTTTTTGGCAGGAATGATAGAAAAGTTTTTAAGCATGCCATAAAAGATGCTGATATCGTTCAGGTCCAATTTCCATTTCTAATGGCTATTGGAATTGTAAAAACTGCTAAAAAATTAAAAAAGCCTATTGTGGGAGCCTTCCATGTTCAGCCACAGAATATCATGGCTGCCATGGGAAAAACAAGTAAGATGCTGGAACGGTTTTTTTGGTATTCATTTAAGTACTTTCTATTTAATCGTGTTGACGTCATTACCTGTCCTTCGAATTTTGCCGCTGACCTATTAAGATCAGAGGGAATTAAAGCAAAAATGTTTCCGATTTCAAACGGCATACCTCCTGAATATTACAAGGACCATTGTATAAGGCCGGAATGGTTTGGCGATAAACTCGTATTGTTGAATATTGGCCGGCATGCTTCAGAAAAAAGACAATCCTTACTGATCGAAGGCGTTAAGCGTTCAAAGTATGCTGATAAAATCCTGCTTATTCTTGCCGGCAGGGGTGAGATGTCGGACTCCCTGAAAGAAAAAGCCAAAGATTTACCAGTCAAACCACGCATAGAATACATCAGTGCAGATGATAAATTCTTATTCCTGAATACCGCCGACTTATTCGTTCATTCATCTGTAATAGAGCTTGAAAGCCTGTCATGCCTAGAAGCCATCGGATGTGGGTTGCCTTGTATGGTAAGTGATTCGAAATATTCCGCCGCCCCTCAGTTTGCCCTTGATGAACGGTTCTTATTCACTGCCGATGATCCTGAAAATTTAGCCGGGAAAATAGATTATTGGTATGAGAACAGAGATGAGCTACGAAGCAAGGAATTAAAAGAAAAGGTATTGAAAGAAGCAGAGCAGTATCGTTTTCAGAAGGCTGTGGATGATTATGAATCATTTATTCATGAGGTAACTGGACGAAAATGAAGAAAACACAGGTTCGCCAGCAGCAAATTCCCATGCAATCGGTTTATCCCATCAAAGTTAATGCGGATTATTCATTTATTAGAACAGATTTCTTGTTTCTTTTTTTCTCACATATAGCTTATTCGATGTTTTATCTGGTCTTAGGCATCGGTTTTTTCCGGATTCTTGGCAATCACCATGTTTATGGCAAGGAAAACCTGCGTTTACTGAAAAGAAAAGGCTTTATCAGCGTGGCCAATCATTGTCATATCTTTGATACCGTACTCACTGGCGTGGCATTCCTTCCCCGCAGGCCATGGTTTGCATCAGTTCAGCGAAATTTCGAAGCTCCCTATTACCGGAAAATGTTCCGAATCCTTAGAGGTTTTCCAATTCCTGACGGGGTTTTCGGGCTTCGCAAAATAATGAAACCGGTAATAACTGCAATAGAACAGGGAAAAATCATACATATGTTTCCGGAGGAAGAACTCTGGCACCTATGCCAGGATATCGATTATTTTCAGAAAGGAGCATTTTTCCTGGCACATTATGCTCATTGCCCGGTAGTTCCCATGGTTCACCTTTTTAAAGCAAGAACTTTTTTTGGAAAAACTTTGTCTAAAGAAATTCTCTCAATAAAAACGATTATCGGGGAGCCCATCTATCCCCGGAAACCCGTGGAAGCTGGAAAAGGAGCAGATCATGAATCAATACAGGAAATGAGTGATCAAATTCAGAATTGGATGAAATCAACCTTGGATAATTATCATCAGCGGAATTGAGTATCTTTGCTTTACAGTTGATTCTTAATGCTGAAAATAATGCCTTTACCGATTGATCAAATCCGTGATGATTTTCCCGCACTTCATCAGAATATATATAAACATCCCCTGATCTATTTCGACAATGCCGCTTCCACCCAGAAACCGAAACAGGTGATCGATGCCATCAGGAATTATTATGAACAAGATAACTGCAATATTCACAGGGGCGTCCATTACCTTAGTGTTAAGGCTACTGAAGCCTATGAAGAGGCAAGGAAGGAAATCAGGGAATTTATCAATGCCGGAAACAGCCGGGAAATTATTTTCACTAAAGGTGCCACAGAGTCATTGAATTTAGTGGCTTCATCTTTTGGGAAACAATTTATCCATCCGGATGATGAAGTGATCACTACCATCATGGAACATCATTCAAATTTTGTTCCCTGGCAACAGATGTGCCTGGAACGAGGGGCACATTTAAGGATTGTGGGTATCAAAGAGTCCGGTGAACTGAACCTGGATGAAATGAGATCCATGATCAATGAAAGAACCAGACTGATTGCCCTGACACATGTTTCCAATGTATTGGGAACCATAAACCCCATCGAAAAAATCATTGCTTTTGCGCATCAGCATGATATTCCTGTACTGATTGACGGGGCTCAGGGAATATCTCATATCCCGGTGGATGTTCAGGCCATGGATTGTGATTTTTATTGTTTTTCCGGTCATAAAATGTATGCTCCCATGGGAGTGGGAGTTCTCTATGGCAAGGAAAAACTCCTTGAAGCCATGCCGCCATACCAACTTGGTGGGGAAATGATTAAGGATGTATATATTGATCGTACCACGTTTAATGAACTTCCTTATAAATTCGAAGCCGGAACTCCGAACGTGGAAGGAGTGATGGGACTGCAGGCAGCTGTGCGTTACCTTCAATCGCTGGGCATGGAAAATATTGCAGCCTATGAGAACAGTTTGCTGAATTATACCACTGAGAAACTATCCCAAATACCAGGGATGCATTTTTATGGAACCACAAAACATAAAGCCAGCCTGATATCTTTCCTCATTGGTGATATTCATCCTTACGACGCCGGGATGATCATCGATAAAATGGGAATCGCTGTTCGTACCGGCCACCATTGTGCCATGCCACTCATCAACTTTTTGAAAATCCCCGGAACCATCAGAGCATCCTTTGCCTTTTATAATACCATCGAAGAAATTAATAACCTCTATGATGCCATACTGAAGGTGAGAGAGATGTTTCGATAAGTCCATTAAAAGTGAAAAATGAAAAGTGAAAATGAAAATAGTAGAAATTGAAAATGAGATTATTGAGGAGTTTTCGGCTTATGACGATTGGCTTGACAAGTATTCACTGATCCTGGAAATAGGAAAATCCATTACTGTGATTGACGAACAATATAAAACCGATCAGTATGTTATTTCAGGGTGTCAGTCAAAGGTATGGCTTCATGCCAGTTATCATGATGGGAAAATTTTCTTTACAGCAGACAGTGATGCCATCATTACAAAAGGCATTGTTAGCCTGTTGATCCGGGTGCTTTCAGGCCATACTCCGGATGAAATCCTGGAGGCGAAGCTTGGGTTTATTGATGCCATCGGATTAAAAGAGCACCTCTCCCCCACCCGAAGCAACGGCCTCAGCAGCATGATCAAGCAAATGAAACTCTATGCCCTCGCTTTCAAGACAAAGATGGGATCATCATAATATCAGTTTATGGACTCAAAGGAAAAAATGACAAAAAGCGAACTGGAACAAAAAGTGATCACTGCCCTGAAGACGGTTTCTGATCCTGAAATACCGGTGAACATTTATGATCTTGGTCTGGTATATAATTTGCAAATCAGCGAAGAAAACAATGATATCTGCATACTGATGACCCTGACTACGCCAAATTGCCCGGTCGCAGAAGATATTCCTGGCCAGGTACAGGAGGCTGTAAGCCGGGTAGAGGGTGTGGGAAAAGTCAAGGTTGAACTGACTTTTGAGCCCCCCTGGGATAAAGATATGCTTTCTGAAGATGCATTGCTTGAGCTTGGACTGCTATAGTATTTATTGCTAAATTTGCAAACTATTTTCAGGCATAATGCTATGTCGTCAATCTTCGGACCCTTACTAACAGCAATATCTTTCCCTTCGGATCTTAAAAAGCTGAAACCTGAAGAGCTTCCTCAGCTTTGTCAGGAAATCCGTCAATATATTATAGAGGTGATGTCGGAACATCCAGGTCATCTGGGAGCAAGTCTCGGAGCAGTGGAACTGGCAGTCGCCCTGCACTATGTCTATGATGCTCCTTTCGATAAGATCATATGGGATGTGGGTCACCAGGCCTATGCACATAAAATTCTGACCGGAAGGAAGGACCGGTTTTCCGGGATCCGCTCCTATAACGGGATCAGTGGCTTCCCAAAGATGGCGGAGAGCGAATTTGATGCTTTTGGCGTGGGTCATTCCTCGACTTCCATTTCTGCTGCCCTGGGGATGGGGATAGCCGCCAGGCTTAGCGGAGAAAAAAAAAGGCACCATGTCGCTATCATCGGAGATGGTGCTATGACGGGCGGAATGGCCATGGAAGCGCTTAACAATGCCGGGATCTCCAACGCCAACCTCCTGGTGATTTTAAATGACAATCAGATTGCCATTGATAAAAATGTTGGTGCTATCAAGGATTATCTGGCTGATATCGTCACTTCAAAGGCCTATAATAAAATCAGGGATAAGATTTGGCTACTGATGGGGGGTGGTACAAAGTACGGCAGAAATTCCCGTGCCATCGTAAAACAACTCGGCAATGCCATCAAAGGAACCTTGCTTAAGCCAAGTAATCTCTTTGAGGCCTTTAATTTTCGCTATTTCGGCCTCATCGACGGGAATGATGTCGTTCGGATGGTGAATATCCTGAATGATGTAAAAGATATTCAGGGTCCGAAAATATTACATGTTCATACAGTAAAAGGGAAGGGGTTTGAAAAGGCAGAAAAAGACCAGACGATTTATCATGCTCCCGGGGCGTTTGATAAGAATACGGGTAATATCAAAGAAGATAAGTGTCATGGAATGGCGCCCAGGTTTCAGACTGTCTTTGGCAGAACCATCATTGAGCTGGCCGAAAAAAATGAAAAAATACTTGGCATCACCCCGGCTATGTCCACCGGGTGTTCCCTCAATTTGATGATGGGTAAAATGCCTGAACGGACTTTTGATGTCGGGATCGCTGAACAACATGCCGTGACTTTTTCTGCCGGACTGGCCGCATCAGGTTTTATCCCCTTCTGTAATATTTATTCCACTTTTATGCAACGGGCTTACGACCAGATCATTCATGATGTAGCCCTGCAAAAACTCCATGTGGTCTTTTGCCTTGATCGCGGTGGACTGGTCGGGGAAGACGGAGCAACCCATCACGGCGCTTTTGATTTATCCTATCTCCGATGTATTCCTAACATGATCGTTGCTTCCCCTATGAATGAGCAGGAACTCAGGAACCTGATGTTCACCGCCCAGCTTGACCACATGGGTCCCTTTGCCATACGTTATCCCAGAGGAAGAGGCGTGATGTCCATGTGGAAAACGCCTATGGAAGCGATCCCCGTGGGGAAAGGAAGGATGATACGTGAGGGAAAAGATCTCGCTGTGCTGAGTATCGGCCCCGTGGGAAATACAGTCCTGAAGGTGTGTGAAAATCTGGATTCATCAGGATTATCTATTGCCCTGTATGACCTCAGGTTTGTAAAACCCCTGGATGAAGATCTGCTACATGATGTTTTCAAGAAGTTCTCCAACATCATCACCATCGAGGATGGTTCCGTGATGGGAGGAATGGGTGCAGCCGTTTTAGAGTTTATGGCTGATCATGGCTATACGGCAAAAATAAAACGTCTGGGCATCCCTGACAGGTTTATTGAACAAGGCAGCGTGGCCGAACTGCATCATGAATGCGGCTTTGATGAAGCAGGGATACGATCTTCCATTGTTTCCATTTTATTCCCTGCCTTTCCTCCTAACTCAAAAGCATAGATATTTCGGAAATCATCTTTCATACTGACCATGATCCAATGCTCAGCTTTTGCCGTCCTGATAGCCACCTCAGCACCCTGAAAATAGGCATATTCTCTGACGGCATCATCATGGATAAGAAGAATTTTCAATGAAGGTCGCGGATTGGTACCAGCGTATTGAATCATCGGGATATCCCCGTCGGAATTGCCAATCACAATCAGAGGCTTTTTTCCGATATGGTGGTATAGGCTTTCAATTTTACCTGATTTCCAACATGCTGTATGGATCTCTTCCGTTCTGAGAATTTCATTACGAAGGGTATCAACCCTCAACTGGTAGGTCGTTCCGATGATACGCTCTGAAGGCAGATGGCAAACCCTGGCTACAATCCTGATAAAATCCTGATCGCTTCCTGAACATATGAAATTTTTCACCTGATGGGACTCGAAAAAATGCAACAATTCAATCATGGGCTGATATATGCAATCTTGAAAGCGCTGCTTCAGCCGGGGGTGTCTGGTAGTTTCGTACCATGCTGCTACCACAGTATCATAAACTGCAGGAGAAGAGATAAAACCAGGGTAGGTCTGTGAAAAAACCTTTTGCAGGTAATCCGGCTTTTCGATCATGATCGTTCCGTCGAAATCAAAAACGGCAATCCGGTCAGCCGTATCGGTAAAAAGAAAAGAATGGGGATCGCTGATCTGTTGTATATAACGGATAATGGCTTCTTTTACCGGAGTATTGTTCCAGGAAGGAAGTGGATCTACAACGGGCAGCATGGTCTGGTTGATACAGCCTGGCTGTAGCAACAACATTAAAAAAAAAGGAAGAAATTTTCTCATTTGACGGGAAATTTTGGTTTTAACCGTATAAATGTAAGTCTCTTTCCCGGAATAAAAAAGCCACTGTGTTCAACAAAAACACAGTGGCTTTAATCGTTGAAACCGGTGACCCCGAAGGGACTCGAACCCCCAACCAACAGAACCGGAATCTGCCATTCTATCCAATTGAACTACGGGGCCAATACGAATGCAAAGATAAGATTTTTAACTTTTCCTTTTAATTGCGAATTGTTTACCTTTGAATTTATAATTCATTCTAAACATTATGCATCATGTCAGAACATATTTTGGATAAAGTTGGCGCTGGTGTCGCCACAGGAAAAGCCTTACAGGAAATCTTCCGCATCGCCAGAGAAAACCGGTTTGCCCTTCCCGCCGTGAATGTCGTCGGGACAAACTCCATCAATGCCGTCATGGAAGCAGCACGAACGGTGAATTCACCGGTGATCATACAATTTTCAAACGGGGGTGGAATTTTTGTGGCAGGGAAATCCCTGAAAAATGAAAATGAACGCGTAGCCATCAAAGGTTCAATCTCTGGTGCCCAACATATTCATGAGGTTGCAGAACTTTACGGTATTCCCGTGATCATCCATACTGATCATGCCGCCAAGAAATTGCTGCCCTGGATAGACGGGTTGCTGGATGCAGGAGAGAAACATTTTAAACAACATGGGAAACCGTTGTTTTCTTCTCATATGCTTGACCTTTCGGAAGAACCACTTGAGGAAAACATTGAGATTTGCAAGCGTTACCTGGAACGTATGAGCAAAATAAATATGACCCTGGAGATCGAACTCGGCGTTACTGGCGGAGAAGAAGATGGAGTTGACAATACCGGGATTGACAGTTCAAGACTGTACACTCAGCCCGAGCATGTTGCCTTGGCGTATGAAACCCTAAAGAGTGTCAGTCCGGACTTCACGATCGCTGCCTCTTTCGGGAATGTTCATGGGGTATATAAACCGGGAAATGTTAAGCTGGAACCCATTATCCTTCATAATTCACAGATCTATATCCAGAAGAAATTTAACACGGGACCCAATCCGGTTAATTTTGTTTTCCATGGCGGATCAGGTTCAGAACCTGAAAAAATCAAAGAAGCCATTTCCTATGGCGTAGTGAAAATGAACATTGACACCGATACCCAATGGGCTTACTGGGAGGGAATTCTTCATTACTACAGGAAAAACGAAGCTTATCTTCAGGGACAAATAGGAAATCCCGAAGGGGATGACAAGCCCAATAAAAAATTCTATGATCCCCGTGCCTGGTTGAGGGAAGGAGAAAAAACAATGGTGGAACGCCTGAAAATCGCTTTCTCTGACCTGAACTGTTTAAACAGAAACTGAAAAAACTTCATCAACTCACCAAGCTTCCTAAAATCCCTGTCCTGCAGCTAAGGTTTCCTTTGGATGTATGCTCAGTACCGGAATAGGAGAATGGTTCACCGTCTGATGGGCAAATGGCCCCATGAAAATATTGGCGGTGGTCGTCTCCTGCTCTGTCATAATGACAATCAGGTTGACATTCATGGCTTTGGCATACTGAATGGTGCTATCAGAAATGTTTTCCGGTTCGAGAGAATCAATAACATAACTGACTCCTTCTTTTTCCATATGTCGGGCAACCTGAGAGGAATAAAGATCCACATTCTGTCGTACGTCCTTGATTTTGGAAGTATACAGTTTCAGAATAATAATTTCTGCTCCGTGATGCTTGGCCAGATAACCAGCCAAGGAAGCTTTTTGCCTGGTTTCCATTGTGGAGTCAATGGGTAAAAGAATGCGGCTGAGTGGACGTTTAATGTCAATGCCCCCACGGATAGTAAGTACCGGACACGGGCTGTCTGCCACAATTTTATTGGCATTGCTCCCTGCCCAGAACTCTTCAAAACCGGAAGCCCCGTGAGTTCCGACTACAATCATCAGGGCATTGCTTGCCTTGGCTTCGGCAGTGACTTCCCGATAAATTTTCCCTTGGCGGATTTTAAATGAAATATTATTTTCCGGCAGGTCAGGTTTGTACTTCGAAATCAATTCATGAAAAGCCTTTTGTACCTCACCCTGGGAAACTTCCTTGGTTCCGGCAAATTTTTCTTTTTCCGCCGAAGTTTTATTGACCCACAACAGGATCAAGTCATGTTTGCAATGCTGTGCAATGGAAAGGGCATGCAGGAAAGCATTGATCGAACATTCTGAAAAATCAATGGCTACGACGATGTTGCTCATGGCTGATGAATTTAGTTAATATCCTTGGGTAATTGTATCTGATCTTCAGTAATAAAAGCATTGGGAAAATCCATGGAAATTTTGTTTAAAAAATACTGGGCATCCAGTCTGCTGCGAAAATCACCAACCCTGACCCGGTAATTCGGGGATTTATACGACAGATAGGCTTCCACTTCAGGATATCTTGATCTGAATTCCTCCTTTATGGCCTGGGCTTGGATTTTGGCATTATTGCCCGAGTCAAAAAATAATTGGACCCTGAAACCGTCAATGCCTGTTTGTTTCTGATTAATCTCTATATGTTTCCTGACCAGGATTTCCACCCTCGGATCCTGGATAACTTCAATTTTCCCATTTATCGTCTTGATTTGCTGACTATAGGAAAGCCAAGGAAAAACAACCATCACGGTCAGGTATAAGGTCAAGCGGGCAATATTTCCCGTAAGGTTCATAACAATCTAAAATTTTCCTGTGGATGTACACTGAGCACCGGTATTGGCGACTGGTTAATCAGTTGCTGTGCCTGTGCCCCCATTAAAATATTCACGGGTGTTTCCTGTTCCGTCATGATACTGATCAGATCAGCTTCTACGCTGACGGCATAAGCAGTCAGTGCCTTGGTCAGATCATTCGAAATGATTTCGTCCTGGATAAACCTGACATCATGAGAATGAAGATATGAAGAGGCTGCCTGAGCATATTTTTCCGTGATCCGCTGAATGGATTTCAACCGGCTGGAATGGGTGGAAACAACATGAACCTCTGACTTGAAAATTTTTGCCAGTTTCACAACAAATGGAAGTTTTTGTATGGTCTCTGATGATCCGTCAATGGGAAGAATGATGCATTTTAAGTTGTTCTTCACCTGAAAATCATGGCGAACGGTAATGGAAGGACAAGAGGCATAAGTTACGATCTTAAAAGCGTTGCTTCCGATCCAGAATTCTTCAAAACCAGAGATCCCATGAGCGCCGGCAACAATAAGCCCAGCATTGACAGACTTGGCCATGTTATCCACTTCATGATAAACTTTTCCTTTTCTGAGCCGGTATTCCATCTTAATGCCTTTGACGAGCTGCTTATTGTACCCCAGTATGATTTCCTCAAACCTTTTCTTTGCTTCCATACGATTCTGATTGGAAGTGTCAGGATACAACGATTCAAGGGAGGTCAATTTATCAACCCATACCATAAACAGGTCAGATTTCATTTTATTTGCCAGTGAAATCGCGTATTCGATAGCATGGATGGAGGTATTTGAAAAATCAACGGCTACGAGGATGGGTTGCATGATAGTTAATTTTAATTAATAACGTAAAAATAAGAATTTTAATCTACAAACACAAACAGCCTTGTTTTTTCTTTACTTTTGTCTTTATGAATCAGAATCTGGATGCGAGCGGCCAGCAGTTAAGTCCTTCGGAAAAAGAAATTGAAAAGGTTCTCCGCCCTTCCGGATTTGTCGAATTTTCAGGTCAGGATGCCATTGTGACCAACCTGAAAATTTTCGTTCAGGCAGCCCGTCAAAGGGAAGAATCCCTGGATCATGTATTGTTGCATGGCCCCCCTGGTTTGGGGAAAACCACCCTGGCTTACATTATTGCCAATGAGCTGAATGTCAATATCAGGGTGACTTCCGGTCCGGTGCTCGACAAACCTGGCGACTTAGCCGGTCTGCTTACCAATCTTGAACCCCATGATGTTTTATTCATTGACGAAATTCACCGTCTTTCTCCCATTGTAGAAGAATATCTTTATTCCGCCATGGAAGACTACAAAATCGACATCATGATAGAAACCGGGCCCAATGCCCGAAGTATTCAGATTAATCTCAATCCATTTACCCTGATCGGAGCGACTACCCGTTCAGGATTACTCACAGCTCCCCTGAGATCGCGATTCGGAATCAATTCCCGGCTGAATTATTATCAGGCTGATACCTTAGAGAAAATCATCAAACGTTCGGCCGATATTTTAAAAGTCCCCATCAATAAACAGGCCACTGCGGAAATTGCCCGGCGTAGCAGGGGTACACCCCGGATTGCCAACCTCCTTTTACGCCGGGTGAGAGATTTTGCCCAGATCAAAGGCAACGGGAATATCGACCTTGAAATCAGTCAATATGCCTTGGGCGCGTTGAATGTGGATAAAAACGGACTGGATGAAATGGATAATAAGATATTATCAGCCATTATTGATAAATTCAAAGGAGGGCCTGTAGGTATTTCGACCATTGCCACTGCCGTTTCGGAAGATGCAGGCACCATTGAAGAAGTATATGAACCCTTCCTTATCCAGGAAGGCTATCTGATGCGAACCCCGAGAGGAAGGGAAGCCACCGAACTGGCATACCGCCACCTGGGTAAAATTGCAAAAGGAATTCAGCCTGGACTCTTCAGCTAGAAATTTAAGATTAGGAGTCAGAACTTGAGAATTTATGCTTAATGGCTGATGGCATGATGTAAATAAACATGAATGAAGCAATAAGGGCAGAAGCCTTAAGATTGGGATTTTCCCATTGTGGTTTTTCCCAGGCACAACCCCTGAATGAACTGAGGAATTATTATACCTCTTATATCAAAGCAGGTAAGCAACAAGGGTTTTCTTATCTCGCCGAATATGCTGAAAAGCGAATGGATCCCTCCTTACTCCTCCCCGGAGTGAAGTCCGTCATCGCCTTGCTGATGAGTTATTACCCATCTGATATCATCCCTGAACAGGATCATTATATCATTGCAAAATATGCTTATGGCGAGGACTACCACCCCCTGATAAAGAAAAAGATGAACCTGCTGCTGGATTTCATTAAAACCCTCTCACCGGAAGCAGAAGGACGAATCTACGTGGATTCTGGACCGGTTATGGAAAAAGCCTGGGCCATGCGCTGCGGACTGGGATGGCAGGGAAAAAACACTTTACTGATCAATAAAAAAGGAGGATCATATTATTTTATCGGTATCATTCTGACCAGTCTTGAACTCACACCTGATCAACCCGAAACCGATCATTGCGGGGAATGCAATATCTGCCGGGAAGCATGCCCTACCGGCGCCCTTGAAACCGCTTATGAGCTGGATATTTCCAGGTGTATCTCTTATTATACCATAGAAAACAAAATTGAGATTCCTGCTGAAATTGGTCAACATCTGAAGGATCGCATCTATGGTTGCGACACCTGCCAGGATGCCTGTCCCTATAATCATTTCGCCAAACCGGATCGCCAAACTGTTTTTGCCGCATCCCCGGAACTCATGAAAATGCGGAAAGCCGATTGGCATAACCTGACCGAAGATCAATTCAATCAACTGTTTAAGCATTCTGCCATAAAAAGAAGAGGATACGATTTATTGAAAAGAAATATTCTCTCTAACCTATCCCCAGGAAAAAGATTCAAACCTAAACCCGGCAAGGGTTAAAACCCGGTCAATAACAGTCATGGCTAGCGCTTCAATACTTGCAGGTTTCGCATAGAAAGACGGGGAAGCCGGACAAATAATGGCGCCTGCTTCGGTTAGGAGTTTCATATTGTTCAGGTGAATCAGATTATAGGGTGTCTCCCTGGGTACCAAAATCAGCTTTTTCTTTTCTTTAAGCAACACATCGGCAGCCCGGGTCATCAGATCTCCAGAAACTCCGGAGGCGATACGTCCCAGGGTTCCCATGGAGCAGGGACAAATGATCATGTTGTCGTAACCGGATGAACCTGAAGCCATAGGAGCGAAAAAATCGCAAGGGTCATATATTTTGAAGGGAATGGAAGCAGCTTCGAAAATCCCGAGCTCATATTCCCAGACCTCAAGGGCATGAACAGAAAATATCACACTGCAATCTGTAATCTGCTCCCTCAACCCGGCCAGTCTGTCCAACAGCAGTTTGCCGTAAATGGAACCGCTGGCTCCGGTAATACCAAGGATGAGTTTTTGTTTTTTCATCAAAAATCTTTTGCTTTAAAATCCCAGGAAAAAGATAAGGAAAGCACATTATTGTACTGTCCCCATTCAAACAGTATTTTACGGTAACCCTCAGGATAAGGCGGTTTGGCATCCCTGATTGAAAGCAATGAATAATTAAACCTGAACGTGGCCTTCAAATGCCTGGTGATATACCCGGAAACGCCAAGGATGCCTGATAGGGTAAGTGGTCGAAGAGGGATCATATTCGTGACCTCCCCGTTCTCAGTTTCCTCATAGGATCCAATGGAAATATCCGCTGCCGGTCCTATTTCTGCTGAAAAACGCCGGGCGAAAGTGTAGTGGTAAAGCAGCGGAATCTCAATATAGTGCAAGCGGAGAAGATACATCTTATTATCGCCCTTCTCAGGATTTGCATTTTTACGGGCGCCTTTCTGTATATATTCGATTTCTAATTGAAAAGAAGAATGAGGGGAAACCTGAAGACTGACAAATCCCCCTCCCATGATCCCGATTTTGTGATACCCATCCCAGGTATCTCCATCCACCTGGCTGATATCACCACCGATGAGGATCCCACCGTTAAATATCTGGGAAAACCCAAATAAAGGTAAAATTAAAATCAGAAAACACAAACATCTTTTCATTTCAGAGTTTTATTCAAATTTACAAATAATCGGGAAAAACACCTCTTCAGAAATGTATTCGGGGGAAGTTCATTAAATTATCGTTAATTTTAAACAGCTATCTCCAAAAACAATTTATTAATGCTTAATTTTTAATAATTTAGCAACAGAAATGAACATTTCATGAAAAAGAAAGACATACTCATCCTATTAGTTGATGATGAGGAGGATATTCTTGAATTTCTCGGTTATAATCTTAGCCGGGAAGGATATCAGGTGATGAAAGCCCGGTCAGGGAAAAAAGCGATTAAACTAGCGATAAAAAACAAGCCCCATCTCATCTTGCTGGATGTGATGATGCCTGAAATGGACGGGATTGAAACCTGTATGGAGATTCGAAAAATCCCTGAACTTTCGAATACCCTGATCGCTTTCCTTACAGCAAGGGGAGAAGATTTTTCCCAGATTGCTGGGTTTGAAGCCGGTGCCGATGATTATATCAGCAAACCCATCAAACCAAAACTTCTTATCAGCCGTATGCAGGCCATCCTCAGAAGATATAAAGAAGTTCCTCCCGATAATCCCCTGATCGAACTCAGGGACTTCACCATTGACCGGAATAAATACGTCATCATCAAAAATGGAGAGAAAATAATTTTTCCCCGTAAGGAGTTTGAATTGCTGCAATTCCTGGTCATGCATCCGGGCAAGGTGCTGAACAGGGAAGAAATCTTTTCCGGAGTATGGGGTGATGATGTGGTGGTAGGCGACCGAACCATCGATGTTCATATCCGCAGGATCCGCGAAAAACTGGAAACCGAAAGCATTAAAACCATCAAAGGCGTGGGCTATAAATTCGAAGAGTCATGAAATTCCATGATCCAAAATATCTGGCCCTGTTGAACGCTGTCATTGCCACCGTGATGTCTGGCTTTTTATTCTATGTCTCGGTCTTCCTCCTTTTCGATACCGGACTGTTTCACTGGAAAATTTTTCTGACTTTCACCCTCAGCGGGATAATTATTTTTTCCGTTACCTTCCTTCTTTTTCATTATACCATCGACCGGTTCATTTACAGCAAGATCCGGCTGATTTATAAATCTATCCACAGTGTTAAGACAGCAAAAGAAAACAAACAACGCTACAGAGCCGATGACAACCTGCTGGAACATGTACAGGAGGAAGTCGAACAATGGAAAACAGAGAAGTCGGATGAAATAGAACGACTGACGCAACTGGAGCAGTACCGAAGAGACTTTATCGGGAATGTTTCTCATGAGCTTAAAACCCCTTTGTTCAATATTCAGGGATATGTTTCTACCCTCCTGGATGGTGGATTGAAAGACCGTACGATAAACAGGGATTACCTAAAACGTACGGAAAAAAGCGTGGAACGCCTGATCCGTATCGTGAATGATCTGGATGAAATTGCCCAGTTGGAATCCGGGCAACTGAAGCTGAACGTCACCCGCTTTGACATTGTCGCGCTTTGTCATGAAGTTGTTGAAATGCTTGAATTGAAAGCCACTAAAAAGGATCTTCAGTTGATCATTCAGGAACCCGATAAAGCCATCTGGGTGGAAGGCGACAGGGAAAAAATCCGTCAGGTTCTCACCAATATTGTAGATAATTCCATCCGGTATAGCAATCATAAAAACAAAAAGACCAAAATCAGTTTCTTTGATATGGATGTCCACATATTGACTGAAGTTACCGACAACGGGATCGGTATTGACCAGGAAGACCTCCCCAGGGTATTTGAACGTTTTTACCGCACCGAAAGAGGCCGGGCTACCACCCGTAAAGGAAAGGGGCTGGGGCTAGCCATTGTCAAACACATTGTGGAAGCACATCAGCAAACGGTACACGTAAGAAGCGCTATAGGTGTTGGCACCACTTTTGGATTCACCTTGAAAAAAGCCTGATTCAGAAATTTCTTTCCGAGGTATAGATCACGAGTTGTTCCAGGGAATTTCTAAACTGGTTATCAGGAAATGCCTGTAAAAGTTCAAGGGCTTGTTGTTGATGATTCATCATCTTCTGCTGGGCATATTGAATTCCACCCGCCTGTTTCACTTTTTCTAGCAGTTTTCCTACTCTGTCCATGTCATGGGGATGATTTTTCACGGTATTGATGATCCATCGTTTCTCCATCACAGATGACTGATTCAACAGATAGATAAGGGGAAGGGTCAATTTCTGGTCACGGATATCGTTTCCATACGGTTTGCCCGTGAACTTGCTTTTTTCATAATCAAAAAGATCGTCTTTAATCTGGAAGGCAATGCCAACATGTTCTCCAAACTGCCATAACTTTCTAACGGTTTCCTGATCAGCACCCGTGGAGGCTACGCCGCAGGCACAACATGAGGCGATGAGCGTGGCGGTTTTTTTCCGTATGATTTCAAAATAAATTTCTTCCTGGATATCAAGGCGACGGGCTTTTTCAATCTGAAGCAATTCCCCTTCGCTCATTTCCCTAACCGCATCAGAAACGATTCTGAGTAACTGAAATTCATTGTTTTCAAGGGCAAGCAACAAACCCCTCGACAACAGGTAATCTCCTACAAGAACAGATATCTTATTTTTCCAGAGGGCATTCAAAGAAAAGAACCCCCTGCGGAGGTTTGAATCATCCACTACATCATCATGAACCAGGGTAGCGGTATGCAATAACTCTATCAGGGAAGCGGCCCGGTAGGTGCTCTCATTGACTTCACCGCATAAGGCGGCAGAAAAAAAAACAAACATGGGTCTAATTTGCTTTCCCTTTCGTTTAATGATGTACCGCGTAATGACATCGAGTAAGGGAACCGAGCTTTTCATTGCCTTCCTGAACTTGTCCTCAAACAGGTTGATGTGTTGCAGAATGGGGGCTTTTATATGCTCAAGCTGACTCACTAAGAAAAATTGAATTGGTAAAGTTAAGCATTTTTACCAATTTTGCAGTTCAATACGCGAGTATGGGTTTCCTCTTTCACGAAGTGATTTTTGGGCCGGTCAGGAGCAGGCGTTTGGGGTTGTCCCTGGGTATCAACCTACTTCCCTTACACTCAAAATTTTGTTCCTTTAATTGCATTTACTGTGAGTGTGGATGGACTTCTCCCGGGCAGGAAGTAACTCTTTCACTTCCGTCCAGAGCAGATGTTTACCATTACTTAGAAAAACGACTGATCCAATTATCAAAAGAGGATTATCTCCCGGATGCCCTGACTTTTGCCGGCAACGGAGAACCCACGCTTCATCAGGATTTCCCGGCAATCGTAGAAGACAGCCTGTCGCTGCGGAATAAATATGCGCCAAAAGCCACAGTTGCTGTTTTATCCAACGCGAGCCGGATTTCAGATCTCCGGGTTTTTAATGCACTGAAACAACTCGACCAAAACATACTTAAACTGGATGCCGGGTCTGAATCTCTCTTTACACTGATAAATAACCCGATGAGCCCGGTAAATTATCAAAGACTAATAGAAAATCTCGTCAGGTTTGAGGGGAAGGTGATCATCCAAAGCATGTTCCTGCGCGGTGTTTTTCGAGGAGAAACCATTGATAATACAACAGATCAGGCTGTTTCGGATTGGATAGAACAGCTAAAAAAGATACGCCCGGAACAAGTCATGATCTATCCCATTGCCAGAGCCACACCGGTACATCAGCTAGAAAAAATTCTTGTTTCCGAACTTAATGAGATTGCTGAAAAAGTGAAATCAGCAGGAATAAAGGTCAGTGTATATTCTTAATTCAACCGGATGGCATGACAACGCTGTATTTCCCGGCTAAAATCTGGCTTGCCCTTGGTGAAGCCATCACTGGCAATGAAGAAATTTCCACCTGGTTGCTTAAAAACGGTTATCCTGAAATTGCCGCCTTGGCACATGCAATAAGGGGAAGCGAAGAAGCAACGGCTTGGCTTTTCCAGAATAAGTTCTTTCATCTTGCAGCGCTTGATGCAGCCATTGATGAAAATGTCCAGGCTTATCAATGGTTACAAAAAAACAATCATCCATTTTTCATTGTTTTTGCCGATGCCTGTCAGGCCAAGCCAAAAGCCATACAATGGTTTCATGAAAACAAACTGGAAGCCATACTAATGATCGCCATAAAAATAAAAACTTTACGCGACAGCCACACCTTCGATTATCACAAGAAACATTTCTGATTTCCGGGATTTATCCGCACTTGGAATATCCACAGCTTTTACAGACAAGGCAGCCTTCCTGGTAAACCAGGGCGTTTTCTTCCTTGCATTTCGGGCAGGTTCGTTCGGCCGCTTTGGTGCCGTCGGGAATGAATTTTTTCAGGGCTCTTTCCACTCCGTTTTTCCAAGTGTTGATGGTATCCACTTCAAAGTGCAGTTTGGAGATGATGTTGACCACAAATGGCAGGGGCATTCCATGCCGGAGTATCCCGGAGATCAGTTTGGCATAATTCCAGTATTCCTTGGTAAAGGATCTGGAAAGCCCCTCAATCGTGATTTTATACCCCTGGCGGTCTTCAAACTGGAAGTCGTAACGGGAAGATACTCCGTCGGGGCGGGTTTTAACAATCCATCCTTTCTGTACCCATTGGGGAATCCAAAAGTCCTCGGCAAGACCGGTAAAAATTTCGTACGGACGTCCGTTTAGCAAACCTACCACCGCAATCCATTTTTCGTATTCATTCTGAAACCGGACGATCTCGGCCTGGAGACGATCCGGTCTGTGCGGGGCCTTGGTTTCGCGAAATTCATTGGGGTCTTCTTTTTTATCTTTGGCCTCATTGTTTACCAGCACTCCAGCACGGGAACCGTCACGGTAAACGGTCATTCCCTTGCAGCCGACTTTCCAGGCAGTTTCATAGATACTACTGATCAGCTCTTCCTTAGTTTCCTTGGGAACATTCACGGTCACACTGATGGAGTGGTCAACCCATTTCTGGACGGCACCCTGCATTTTCACTTTTGCCACCCAGTCCACATCATTGGCGGTAGCTTTATAAAAAGGAGATAGCTTGATGATGGGTTTCAAATCTTTGTCATCCATATGCGACACTTCATCCACATTGTAACCGTTCACCTGCAGCCAGGTCACAAAATTATGGTGAAAGACATTGTATTCTTCCCAGGTATCACCTACTTCATCGGTAAAGGTGATCACGACATTTTTATCGTTTGGATTAACCTTGCGTCGGCGTTTGTAGGAAACGGCAAAAACCGGTTCCAGTCCCGAGGTGGTCTGGGTAAGGATGCTTACTGAGCCTGTGGGAGCGATAGTCAGCATGGCTACATTGCGACGTCCATGCTTTTCCATTTCCTCATAGACATCCGGAGCGTTTTCTTTCAGTCTCAGGATAAAAGGATTGTTTTTTTCGCGTTCAGTACTGTATAGTGGAAATGCACCGCGTTCCCTGGCCATGATCACAGAAGAACGATACGCCTCAATGGTCAGTATTTTATGAACTTCCACAGAGAAATCGGTAGCGTCGTCGGATCCATATCGGGTTCCCAAAGCAGCCAGCATATCGCCTTCCGCGGTAATGCCGAAACCGGTGCGTCTTCCCTGTATTGCTTTTTCCTTGATGTTCAGCCAGAGTTGACGTTCACGTGATTTGATTTCTTCTTTTTCAGGATCTGAGTTGATCTTAGCCAGGATTTTATCGACCTTTTCCAGTTCCAGGTCAATGATATCGTCCATGATACGCTGGGCTTTATGGACATGTTTTATGAATAATTCGGAATCGAAACTGGCTTCAGGAGTGAACGGCTTATCAACATAATGATAGAGGTTGATGGCCAACAGCCGGCAACTGTCGTAAGTACAGAGTGGAATTTCCCCGCAGGGATTTGTGGAAACGGTGCGAAAACCCAGGTCAGCATAGCAATCGGGCAGGGATTCGCGGATGATGGTATCCCAGAAAAGGATGCCGGGTTCGGCAGATTTCCAGGCATTATGAACAATTTTGCCCCAGAGGTCGCGGGCATGGATCTTACGAGTCACGACTGGATTTGGTGAATCAATAGGGAAGCGCTGGGTAAATTCTCCATCTTCGACCACAGCCTGCATAAATTCATCGGTAATTTTCACCGAAATGTTGGCCCCAGTCACTTTCCCTGCCTCCAGTTTGGCATCAATAAATTGTTCTGCATCGGGGTGTAGGACTGAAATGCTCAGCATCAGGGCTCCGCGGCGACCTTCCTGGGCGACTTCACGCGTAGAATTGGAATACCTTTCCATGAAAGGCACGATACCGGTCGAAGTCAGAGCGCTGTTTTTCACCACACTGTGTTTCGGACGGATATGGGAAAGGTCATGGCCAACTCCCCCCCTGCGTTTCATCAACTGTACCTGCTCCTCATCGGTTTTCATGATGGCGCCATAGGAGTCAGAAGCGCCGTCGTTGCCAATCACGAAACAGTTCGAGAGGGATCCGATCTGGAAATCGTTTCCAATCCCGGCCATGGGACTTCCTTGTGGAACAATATATTTGAAATGCTCCATGAGCCCAAAGATCTCTTCTTCGCTCATGGGGTTGGGATATTTTCTTTCAACGCGGGCCAATTCACGGGCGATCCGGTGATGCATATCATCGGGAGTAAGCTCAAATAATTGTCCTTCCGAATTCTTCAGCGCATATTTATTCACCCACACATTGGCGGCAAGACTATCACCTTTGAAATATTTCGTTGACTCCTCCATCGCCTCTGCGAAAGTATAAATCTTTCTTTCTTCCTTTTTTATACTGATTTTATCCTTCATTGTATCTTTCATCGCCAAATCGTCCAGCGAAACTTTGGGGCGTATCCGTTTCGCCAATACCTCATCGTAATAATCAGATTTCGTTTCCTGATCTGTATTGACCATGGGGTTTTCTTCCATGCTTATGTTATTAGTAGTAAATAATATTTTATTAATTTGCTGTTCCTATGAACACTACAATAAATTGTCCGGGAGCTTATTTGATGAGGCAATATACAACGAAGAAATATTTCAAGGCAATTTAGTTATTAACAGAAATGAAGCTTCCATGTTAATTCGCTGACTTAAAAAAACATATCATTTGATAATTCAGGAGAAGTTGACTCCTTCTTAGTTTTACTTGATTTTAATCATTAAATAACTGTTTTTAAACAAATTACACGAAATCATCCTTATTAGATAAATGTCTTCTAAGGATTTTGGTTAACTTCCTCCGAATTTGGTTTTTCACTTCTCCAAATTTCTATCCCCTTTAATCTATCAATTCTGATGAATTCTCTGGCTTACGGTTTGTAGGTGCATGAAA
>CAYSAU010000004.1:0-195913 GCA_964429135.1 uncultured Prolixibacteraceae bacterium
TATTACCGCTACCCTGCACAGCTTAACACACAGTATATGACTGCCGACAGCTCGCTGGTCACTGTAGTCGGCATCAATGAGAGCGTTACGGTTGCCTCGGGGACCTTCATCTGTTACCACTATCATATGATCCATTACCGGGAGAATTATGAATGCGAGGAATTTTTTGCACCCGGAAAAGGTTTTATTAAACATATTGTATATGAGCCGGGTACCGGTATTTCCAAAATTTTTGAGACCACCACTTTGGTTTCCTATCACCTGATTGGGCAATAAAGAAGGCTGAATTTTCCATACCTTTATGCCCGTATTCTGGATTCCCTGACCCTGGTGATGACAGCGAAAGTCAAACATAATTCTGCCGTTTTCAAACCATTAACTGTTTTGTTGTGGGTGGTCATCTGGACTTTTTCCCTCCCGGCTTTTTCACAGTTCTATAATGGTTCCCAGCTGACTTTCGGGAAAAGCCGGGTGCAATACAATGATTTTCTGTGGACCTATTTCCGGTTTGATAAATTTGACACGTATTTTTATCAGAATGGAAAAGAACTGGCCCAGTTCACTGCTGAGTATGCCGATAAAAACATCAAGGAGATAGAATTGAATCTGCAATCGAACCTGGAAGAAAAGATACAGTTTATCATCTTTAATAATTTATCTGATCTGAAGCAAAGCAATATAGGTTTGTACGGTGACTGGGAATATTATAATACAGGGGGCGTCACCCGAATCATAGGTGGCCGGGTAATGGTGTTTTTTGACGGGAATTATGAACATTTTGAACAGCAGATCAGGGCCGGCATTGCGCAAGTAATTCTTAACAACATGATGTATGGAAAGGGAATCGGCGCCCAGATAAAAAACAATGCGATTTATACGATGCCGGAATGGTATATGAATGGCCTGATTTCTTATCTTTCCAGGAAGTGGGACCCGGAGATTGAAAACCATGTTCGGGATGCCATTCGGAGTGGACAGTATAGGAAATTCAACAGCCTTAGCGGGGAAGACGCCACTTATGCCGGTCACTCCTTCTGGCATTATATTGCCACAAAATTTGGCGCTGCTTCCATTCCTAACATTGTCTATATGTCACGACTTAGCCGGAATGTGGAAAAGGGATTTCAATATGCCGTAGGCGCTTCTTTCAAAGCCGTAGCGGAAGAATGGCTTGGCTTTTACCAGGATCTTTACAGCCTTCAGGAAGCGGGACGGACTCTTCCTTCGGGCAAACTGCTTAATCCAAGAAAAAAACCCGACCGGATTTACAATCAGATTAAATTGAACCCTGACGGCAGTAAGGCCGCCTACTGCACCCATGAATTGGGGATACATAAAGTCTTTCTCCAGAATATTGAAACCGGGAAGAAAAAAAGGGTTTACCGGGGAGGATACCGCCTGGCCGATCGTCCCGATGAAAGCTTTCCCCTCCTTGCCTGGCACCCCAGCGGAAAAATTCTGGCCATACTGACGGAAAGAAAAGGAGAGTGTTACCTTTATCTGTACAATATTGAGGATAAATCATCGGAACGACAAATTCTTTTTAATTTCGATAAAATCCTCGATATATCCTATTCCGGTGACGGAAGTCTGCTGGTGTTCTCAGCGGTCCAGAAAGGACAATCCGATATCTTCGTTTACAATATTGCCTCAGGATCCCATGAACAAATCACCCGGGATATCTATGATGACCTGAATCCACGGTTTTACAATTATTCCAGAGACATTATCTTTTCTTCCAACCGGACTAATGACACCTTGCGTTTTAATGAAATGATAGCCCCTGAAAAGCTTCAGTTTAATCATGATATCTTCCTTTATCATTACAGCAGTAAAAAAAATGTATTGCAACGACTTACCCGGACCCCGGAAATCAATGAGACTCAGCCGATGGCTTACAGCGAAGGATATTTTACTTTTCTGGGAGATGAAAGCGGTATTGTCAACCGTTACCTGGCCCGGTTCGATAGCGCCATCTCTTTCGTGGATACCACTACCCATTATCGTTATTTCACTTCAGCATTCCCGGTTACCAACTATTCCCGAAATATCCTGGAACAGGACGTTTCCATAAAAGGGGATAAAATTGCTGAAATTGTACTGATGAACCGGAATTACAAGGTGTTTTCCGGCGACCTGATTCGTCCCGGACAGGTGGAAAAAACCACACCAGAACCGATCTGGTTCAAAGAAAGGAAATCAAAAGTGTCTGAAAAAAAAGCAGTGGAACCGACAGCCGACAGTATCCTGCTGATTGAAAGTATTAAGCCATTAAAAAAACAACGTTTTACTTCCGTTCACCTTAGTGAAGTCATCAGAGAAAAGCAACTACGAGGAGATACCCTCTCCCGTCCGCTCAGAATTACAGATCTGGGAGGAATTCCGATGCGGGGAGATTCCGGATGGAAAGCAATTCAAATGGCAGGAAGTAGGGTTAAGGATACCCTGAATAAGTATAAAAGCGCCATTCAATTGAATTACAATGTGGAATACTACATTGATCAGATGGTGACCCAGATCGATTTTACTTATCTGAATTTCGCTTATCAACCCTTTACCGGAAGCTCTATACCCGTTTTCATCAACCCGGGACTGAACGGCTTGTTCATGGTAGGGATCACCGACCTGATGGAAGATTATCGCATTACAGGAGGAGTGAGGGTGAACTTTAACCTTATCAACAATGAGTACTTACTCAGCTATTCAAATAACCGCCGCCGTCTGGACCACCAGATTACTTTCCATCGCAAGGCGGTCGAAGAGTATGGCTATTATTCCATCATCAGACATAAAATCCATGAATTATATTATGTAGCCACCTACCCCTTTACCCCTGTGCTGAATATCAAGGGTACTGCTTCGGTTCGCTGGGACAGAGCCGTATATCTCTCAACCGACCAGATCAACCTGGCTGAACCGGATGTTAACCAGGTATGGGGCAGCATCAAAGGAGAGCTGACCTACGACAATACCAGGAATCTGGGGCTTAACCTTTACAAGGGAACCCGGTATAAAATTTTTGGGGAATATTACCAGATGGTTAATGCCAAGGCTAATCATTGCATTGTTCTGGGATTTGATTTCCGGAATTATCAGCGGGTTCACCGCACTCTGGTTTGGGCCAATCGCCTGGCTGCAAGCACTTCTTTCGGGAGCGACAGGCTGTTGTATTATATGGGCGGAGTAGATAATTGGTTGTTCCCGAGTTTCAATATTGACACTCCTGTTTCCCTGGATCAGAATTATGCATTTCAAACCCTGGCTACAAACATGCGCGGGTTTAACCAGAATATCCGTAATGGGAGCAGTTTTGTGGTTTTTAATACGGAACTCCGATGGCCTGTTTTCAGGTATTTTTATAACCGCCCAATTCGTTCCGATTTCCTGAATAATTTCCAGATCGTGGGTTTCGGCGATATCGGTACGGCCTGGAACGGGATCAGTCCCTGGTCGTCCGACAACCCGCTTTTTACCCGTTATATATACAGAAATCCTCTGTTCATCAAAGTGGAAATGCAGAAAGACCCCCTGGTGGAAGGCTTCGGGCTAGGAGCCAGGACCCGGCTCTTTGGCTATTTCCTCCGGGCCGATGTGGCCTGGGGTGTGGAAGACGGAAGGGTCAGGAAACCGGTGTTCTATTTTTCACTAAGCCTGGACTTTTAAGATGAATCCTGTAGACCCGCGCATACTGAAATTCATTTCAGAGCATCATATCCTGAACCTGGCCGTTTCCCGCGACAATCAACCGTATTGTGCCACCTGTTATTATGCTTATATAACAGAACAAAATCGTTTCATTTTTACTTCCGACCGCGATACCCGGCATGTGAATGATGTTGTGTTAGGCAATAACTTCCTGGTCGCCGGGACCATCGCCCTGGAAACGAGGATCATCGGCAAGATCCGTGGCATCCAGTTCACCGGATTACTGGAAGAACTCAGCGGGGATCCGCTCAAAGAAGGCAGGTCAGCATACCTTACAGCTTTTCCCTTTGCCCGGCTTATCCCCCTCCACCTCTGGTCCCTCACCCCCGACTTCATCAAGATGACCGACAACCGCCTGGGATTCGGAAAAAAACTGATCTGGCAGTCCCTGCAGGAATCTACTGACTTGCCGGGTACCCAGGTCTGATCTTTCTTCAAATCATTTCCGGAATGCATTCGTTAGATGTTACTTTTCCAGAATTATCCTATTTCTGCCGAAAAGTTATTAACAATTAATTAACAACCAACTGTCTAATTTTTTGACACTTTGAGAATTATTCATTTTCATATCTTATTGAATGATATGTGATTAAGTTTGGTATGGTTTTTGTTATATCAAAAAATCAGCCGAAATCGTCAAAACTATTCACATTCATACATTTGACATCCGCATCATCCCTCGTTATCTTTGTTATTTCAAGCGATTTTATTTCCCCGGAATTTAATTGTAACAATGATTAACGCGTTTTCTACCCTGATAACCGAAAAAATATTTCCTGTTTTGAACTTAAAAATATCATCATGAAATTATCTTCAATGCTTGTTTTTGTCATGCTTTCCCTGGTCTATGCCCGCTATCTGAACGCTCAGATTTCCAGGGATAAACCCTTGCTTCCGGTTCAGCCAAACAGATCGCCCTTGTTCGGGAAAGACATTGTTATCCATGACATGCCGGAACGGGATCAGAAAAACATCGTAATATGCTCAGCCTATAATGGCTGGCTATTTGCAATGTATTCCTATAAACTTGGTGATTCTGCCGCTTTGGCGATATTAAAATCCACGGATAAAGGAATCCATTGGGAAATCCTGATAGATTCATATTATCCATACCCTGGGACGGAAAATAAAGTGAAAGGTATCATGGCCTGCGGCGACAGTGAAGCCAACCTAACCCTGTACCTTGCATATATTTTAACCCACAATAATCCGGACTACGGGACCGGCTATGTTATGAGATGCATTGGCTCTCCTTTTACGCCTGATCATCTGGTATTACAGGGTAATTGTGTTCGTGATCTGGCTTTTGCCAATGATTTTTTATATCCTGCAAGTAATACGAATCCATATAGTATCAGTGTGGTTATTTCGCAATATCAATTTTCAAATGAAGAATATCTGATTAATACATCTACTGGCAATGTGGGATATCACCTTGATTTTCATGATACTCTTATTTCAGACGGACCTTTTCTGAATCTGAGTCTTGCTTATGGCAGAAGCTCATCCTGGAGCAGCGGGAGATATTTTGCCATGTGGGAACAAGCCGACAATGTTAATTCTCCTACCGGTCATATCTATACTGCACATACGGAACCGAACTTCGACAGCCATTATACCAGACCGGTATGCATCGACAGCCTGGATCCCTCGGCCATCAATCTTTGCCGTAACCCGGTCATTGCCTGCCAGTACAGCGATACCGACAACGACAGCGCCAACCTGACCACGGTTATCCTGTATGAACAGTACGATCCCCTGAACGACCGCTTTGATGTCAAAGGAGTGTATAACCTCCAATCCACCCTCACTTCCTGCTTCAAACCCTTATCCTTCACCAATCCCGAGCATGAGAACCTCCAGCCCGATATTGCTTTCAATCCCTACACTTCAGAATTCATGGCCACCTGGTACGATGCCACGGAACAGAAACTTCCCTTTATTACCAACAACCTGAATTTCCAGCAACCCGATAACTGGACAATTGTATCTACCGGGTTTAATGATGCTCCAAATCTTGAGGATCCTCATCCAAAAGTAGAAATAGACTTTTCCGAACAGAAAGGGATCAATGTATGGAGGTCAGAAGGAACAGGTGGGAATGGAATAGCCCTGTTTGATGCCGAGTACAGCACTTATACATCTGTTTCGGAAATAGACCATGGAGAAGGTGAAAGGCTATTGGGAGCTTACCCTAACCCCTGTGATCAGTATCTGAATATTGCTTTTACACTGGGAAAATCAGAAAAGGTAACGATCCGGCTTTATGATCTTAGCGGTCAGGATCTTAAATTACTATGTGACCAGACCTATCCTTCGGGTAAAAACATATTCAAAACCATAACCGCTGATCTTTCTCCCGGAACCTATATTTATACCTTCAGGGCAGGGGAATTTTCAGGGTATGGCAAGTTCAATGTCATAAGATAACCCATTTCAATTGACAAGGTGTCCAAAATCTACCATTAACATAATTACACAAAATCAATCCGAAAATGAAAGCACATTTATTGACCCGAACAAGAATAATCAGCAAATCATTAGTTTTTGTATTTTCAATTTGCTTCTCAAATTTGGCTATTTCGCAAATAACACGAACAGCCCTGGCAAAATATATTAGTCCAAATACTGTCAGTCAAAGTTTGTTCTTTTCATATGACGATATAATGTATGGATACCATCGTTTGGGTTTCGGTTTACAACTTTCACCGACAGAGAATCCTGCAGCCGTATTTCATATTAAAGATTTTGTATCAATTGATCGCCCTGTGTTTAAAATTGATGGCAAGAATGGAAATGAGTCAGTAATAGGCTCTGTTCAGTTCCTCGCTTCTAATGGGGCATCAATAAACTATGGAATAAAGCAAAGCGGTGATGCCACTTTTTCTAACTATTTCCAAAGCCCGACGGGGATTTGTACAAGTCCAAATTCGGTTTATTCATTAAGCATCGGGGGTAAAGCCAGGATTATTACTGGTTTGACCTTAGGTGACAACTTCCAAATGGATTTTCCTTTTGTTAAGTTTGTTGGTGCTTTGGATTTTATTCAAATCGGACTTGAGAAAGGTCTTGAGGAAACCACGATCATGAGTTTAAACAATACCATGGCTGAAGTTTTTGGCAAGCTTAAAACCGTATCTTTTCAAATGACAAGCAATGCCGGGCTTGGGAAGATATTGGCAAGCGATCAGGCGGGCAACGGGATATGGGCGAATGCCTCGCTTTTTAACGATATGGATTGGATTGAACCCGGAGGAGATGAAAAAGAGAAAGGGAAATCCGATGTGCTGTATTCAAACCCCAAATATTCTTATATCGGGGTGGGGACAGAAAATCCCATGGATCGTTTTCAGGTGAACAATGGATTTACAAAATTCGTAATTGGGGCAGGGTCCACAGGTCTGAACTCGAGTACAAGCTATCTTGGATTTAATGCGGGGCGAAAAAATAATGAATGGGTCTTAGAAACTGATCATGCACATAATGGAGGAAATGTAATTACGGCGGATATTTTTGGCAATTTACGTTTTATCTGTGTAAAATCTCAGGATCCTGCATTGGGAAATCAAACATTTACTGATGCTCAAATGTTGGATAATACAAAAATGTTTATTTCAAAAACCGGCAAGGTTGGAATTGGTACGAGTAATCCCGGGGCAGACCTTGAAGTTTTAACCAGGGGAGAAGGCTCAGTAAGGGCCTATGCATTCGGTAATTACTCTTCCACACTCTGGGCGGAGAACTTTCAAAATGGCTTTGGCCTTTCGGTCGATAGCAATGGGATTGGACATATACTTGAAAATTTTTACAACCCGAAGGCTATTGTATCCTTTTTCCATGGGAAAGTCGGCATTGGTGAAGTTAGCCTTCCCACGTATACCAGCGCTCATAAATTATTTGTCGAGGGCGGAATCACAACGGAAGAAGTAATCGTTAAATTAAAGAATGATTGGTCGGATTATGTCTTTAATAAAGACTATCGCTTACGTTCAATCCAGGAACTTGAGGATTATATAAACAAGAACAATCATTTGCCAGAAATTCCCGATGCCGAAGAAGTCAAAAAAAACGGGGTAGATCTGGGGCAGATGAATGCGCTGCTACTGAAGAAGGTGGAAGAATTGACACTGTATGTGATAGAATTGAAGAAGGAAATTCAGGAGCTACAGGTGAATAAATGAAATATTTTACCGTAATATTTATGTACACGTTATGAAACCCCAAGATATATCTATAAAGACTCTCATCCTTCTATTATTGGTATTTGGTACTTTGCAACAAGTTTTTACCCAAAATTCCTACCAGAGACAGTTGAAATATTGGTATCTCCGGGATCGATTGAGGTACTTTGTCGCACATAGTGATAATCCGCTTTATGAGGATGGTAGTGAATTGGTCATGATAATTAGAAATAAGAATAAAACTTATACTAGTGGTTTTGAACCGTACGCAGATTGGGGTCAAGAAAGCAGCTTGTTTGGCAAGTACATAGGCCTTCTGGCAACTGAATATTATCTTTTAAATTACTATGGTAAATACCTGGAAGCCGTGATTTCCGACCAAGAATTAATTAAAGCACTGGAAGCTCAAAAACGGAGAGATTTGTGGGAAAATCATCTTGGCCCTCCTTATTTTGAAGATGAAGATGGACTTTTTTGCAGGAGTGATGTGCCCGCTGATGATTTTACTATAACAAATCCTTTTCTCAATGCGCATCAAGAATTAAATACATATTCTGGATTATTAATAGAACAAGACCCTTTATTAGAATCGTGGAACCCACCTACTTTGCGCCAGGTTACTCGTATGGGGGATGTTGATTGTATCTATGAACAAATGAGTGTCGATGAAGCAATTTTTACTCTTGAGGGTCTTGCCTTGGCATATCATTTCGGCAGTCAATCAGCAAGGAATTTAGCGCAAGGGTTAGCTTATTATATATTACGTCGTTGTTTCGGATTTCCAAATTATCCTCATAGTTGGGTAATTTTTGGATATAATGGCCAAACGCCTGTTCCTTTAGGGCCTGATTGTAATAGCTTATCATTTGGATTGTCATCTACAAATAATTATTTTAATCTTCCTTATCTTGATCCAAATTGGAATACTTGGCATGAATGGAATGTTATTTTTCATGAAGGATGTTGTAGTCCAAATAATGAGCACATGGTTGCGAGCCTTGCTGCAATTGGAAACTACTGGGGAAATGCAGAGACTCAAGTTGCAATTTACAATAATACTGACGGTGAGAATAATTGGAGAGAATATTATCTTTGGCTTCATGAAGCGTTGCAGGATTATCATCATGATTATATCTCGGTTAGCAACGTGGAAAACCTGCTTGATGAAGCTCCTTGCGAAGGTCCATGGAAAAAAAATGATACACAATATGCCCCCAATGGATGGGCTACCCCTGATAGGTGGTACCATACAGTTGAAGAGCAGAATGGTCAGGTTTATGAAACGGGTTATGGAATATTCTCAGGAATCGATTATATGATTTTACTAAATCTGTATTATATTTGTAATGTTGCAGGATGTTCAACTTGTGGAGTCCCATATTGGAATCGAGCTAATTCCATTTTAGATCAACAATGGCCGCAGGGGATTATAGGGTCAACATCAAATCCCATTATTTTTAATGCTTTTAGATCTATCACTTCTACAGAACAAATTAGTGCCACCCCTTTACCGGGTGATATAAGGTATTATGCTGGAGAAAGGATAATTTTAAAGCCAAATTTTAGGGCAACGGCTGGGTCGAATTTCATGGCGAATATTTCACCGTTTAATTATTGTCCAAATGGCATAGATATAAGAGATTCCATATTAGACTTGGATTATTCCAATTTAAAGGAAAGATCAAATTATACTGATCGATCAGGAGGAAAATTAAACGTTGATAATTATAAAATTTGGAATAATGAATCTCAGTTTAAAACGAATAACAATCAAGATAAAGATGAGTTTAAAATAAATATATTTCCCAATCCAACAAAAGGGGAATTTAATGTTTATACAAACTCTGATGATTGTATTAGCATTGAAGTTTTTTCTATTGAAGGGAAACAATTACTTGACAAATATTTTGAACATGGGTTAAATATTACATTAGATATTAGTGGTTTTTCACCAGGAATGTATATTGTCAAAGCCCAAAAAAAGTCAGGTATTGCACTGATGAAAATATTTAAAAATTAGCTCTAGAAAATTCTTTTCATTTAAAAATCAGTATTGTTATGGTAAAAGTCTTTAAAAATGCTTTATTAATGATTATGATTGTTGGTTTTGTAATAACCCTGCAAAATTGCAAAAGAACGAAGACCTACAATATTTCTCAGATGATGAAAGACTATTTTGCATATAGAGAAGGTAGTTATTGGAAATACATAAATGATTCCACTGAAATTGCGGATTGCACATATGTAACCTTTTATAAGCACGCATTTGATGATGCCTCTTATAATAATATTGATCGTGAAGTTATATCTGTAAAGTATTCGAGTAATTTTTTAGCTACTTCTTTTATAAGCTATTTTAATTGCCAGGGACCAGACTATTATGAAATTGGGACAACGATTCCTACCTTACCTGGCGAAACTTGGGGATCAACACTCGCATTTTATGCGGGATGGCCCCAAAATGTGTTTGTTGTTCCAAAGTGTTACAATGGTGGGGGTTTGTTTTATTACAGAATTATTTCAAGTGATACTATCAATAATACTGTTTATAAAGATATAATTTTTACGGAATTAAGATCTGAGGATAGTTCTTCCGCTAATCCAAATTATTTTCTTCAAAGGATATATTTTGCAAAGCATATCGGAATTATAAAATTCATTGAAATCTCAAAATACTACAATATAAACAGATCATATAGTCTTTTAAATTATCATGTTATTCAATAGCTTGGAATACCTTGTCAGTATCAGGCTCACATCGAAGCCCGGGCCAAAGGAATGTACACGGCCATCCTCAGCAATGGTAAAAAAAGCTATTCGGGGAAGATTGTGTTTGAATAAAAGGGTTGCAAACTTTGGGGAACTGGGTTTAAATAATTCGTTTTTCTACAGATAAATCCATAATATTATCAAAAATGGTTAAATTATGATAAAGAGAACAACCTCCGGTTACATCCCCATCTTTATTGTTGCATTGATTTTGTTTTTTTCAGTCGGTTGCAAAAAGAAAGAGCGGGTTCATTATACCATTGCTGATGATGTGAAGCAATATGGATTGTTTCAGAAAGGCAGCTATTGGATATATCTCAACGAAACGACAAATCAAATAGATTGCACTTATGTCAACCAACCACCCATTTTTTGTACAAATAATCTTGAAGGTCCGGAAGATGAACCGCTAATTGATAATATTTTTATATATTTAACTAGCAAATATATTGAAAAAATTAGAATGACTGGGACTTATCTAATGGAAAATTTTAATCCAGTTTCTCTTAACCCAATGTATATTTCAGGCATCAATCTTCATGAATCCCGTTTGTTTGGATCCAACATTTACACCTATGTGGCTGAATTTGATTCACTTTATATAGAAGGAAGGACATACTATCAGGTAATTCAAACAAGGGTTGTCACGCCAATTATAGGTAATTCAATTATAGATACAATCATACAAAATTTCTTTTTAGCAAAAAGTATTGGACTTATTCAAATTCAGAGAGAGTATCCGACTACCAATACCACCTGGAGCCTGCTACGGTATCATGTAGTGCAGTAAAAAGCAGGGTGATAAGCGTTTGCCTTCAAAGGTAAAAAGAGTATTGCGGAAAAATGTAATGTATATTTGTCGTCAGTTTTTCCTATATTAACAGTATGAAACCGACTATTCTAGTCCTGTTCGTTTTTCTTTTAATTTTCGTACCGTCATGCAAGAAAGAATTGCCCCATTATCCTATTTCCGACGACATGAAGCAATTTTTCGCTTACCAAAAAGGCAGCTACTGGATTTATCAGAATGATTCAACCATGATGCTCGATAGTACTTATGTTTGGTTGTACCATTCGACAGACCACGATAATTTTTATTCTGGTAGAACCCGGGAAATAATTACCATGTATTTTAAAAGTCAATTCCTTAATGAACTTGAAATTGGATATTATTGTCCTGGACAGAATTGTTTGAAGATTGCTGGGATATACATTGATTCTAGTGGCTATCCCGTATATCGAACTGCAGGTCCAATTGCATATTTTGCTGGTTGGGAACCGAATATTCCAATTTTATCTCAAGATTGTTTAGGAAATAGTGTTTTTAAATATTGGATTATTTCTAATGATACAATTAATAATGTGGTTTATTTTAATATTATTTGTTCAAAAATCATTTCAATAGATTCTACTGATAGCAATCCTCATTTTTATTTTCGTGAAATTCATTTTGCAAAAAATATTGGTATAATTAAATATATTGAGAACACTAGGTATTTTAATCTTAAAAGGTCGTATAGTTTAAAGAGATACAGTGTTTTTCAACAATGAATCTCCAATTATAGAATATCGAGATCCTTACCGTTTTTACTATTCTATTCATAAAGACAAAATGCATAAGAAGTTTAGCATTGAAGTTTTTTCTATTGAAGGGAAACAATTACTTGACAAATATTTTGAACATGGGTTAAATATTACATTAGATATTAGTGGTTTTTCACCAGGAATGTATATTGTCAAAGCCCAAAAAAAGTCAGGTATTGCACTGATGAAAATATTTAAAAATTAGCTCTAGAAAATTCTTTTCATTTAAAAATCAGTATTGTTATGGTAAAAGTCTTTAAAAATGCTTTATTAATGATTATGATTGTTGGTTTTGTAATAACCCTGCAAAATTGCAAAAGAACGAAGACCTACAATATTTCTCAGATGATGAAAGAGTATTTTGTATACAGAGAAGGTAGTTATTGGAAATATATAAATGATTCCACAGGCATGTCAGATTGTACCTATGTAAATCAATATACTCACGCATTTGTTGATGCGATTGACAAGGAATACAATTTTGAAATTGTAACTATGAAATATTCGAGTACCTTTCTATCCTATTCATCAATTAGTTATACCCCTTGCCAGGGACCAGACTATTATAAGATTGGTAAAACGATTCCCACCTTACCTGGCGAAAGTGTTGAATCAGGACTTGCATTTTATGCGGGATGGCCTCAAAATGTGTTTGTTGTACCAGAGTGTTTCAGTGGGGGGTTGTTTTATTACAGAATTATTTCCAAGGATACAATAAATAATACTGTTTATAATGATGTAATATTTACGGAAGCAAGATCTGCGGATAGTTCTTCCGCTAATCCAAATTATTTTCTTCAAAGGATATATTTTGCAAAGCATATCGGAATTATAAAATTCATTGAAATCTCAAAATACTACAATATAAACAGATCATATAGTCTTTTAAATTATCATGTTATTCAATAGCTTGGAATACCTTGTCAGTATCAGGCTCACATCGAAGCCCGGGCCAAAGGAATGTACACGGCCATCCTCAGCAATGGTAAAAAAAGCTATTCGGGGAAGATGGATGGGCCTGTGTTGTCATTATTTCCAATCCTAACAGCATTAAGCCTGACATCCTTGTTTTGCTTTTTTGAGCTTAAATCGGTAAAAGATAATGGCCTGTCCTGTCGGGCAAGCGGATTTTTTCGTATCTTGCCAGTTAACTGAAAAAAACATGAATTACGATAAATTTGACAGCAGGCGTAATCTGACCCATCCCCAGGGGACAATTCCGGCGGCAAAGCAACTGGTGGGTTCGATAAAAGATAAATTTCCGATTTTTCTTGATGGGGGTAAAACGATCATCTTTATCGCCGATAAAAATAAAGAAAAGGAAACCATCGAAAGGTACAAAAGAAGAGGCTTCCCCGGAAAAATCTGACCTCTTCATGTGGTTTCACAGGCTTATTTGCTGGCTAAACAGATAAACCGCTGAACCGGGTATAAGTATCTATATTGCTAAATATTTATTATCTTTGTGGATTGAATGATTTACGGATCATGATGAACGGATCATAATATCACTTCCGCCAGAAAATCTGCCTGGAAGAACCCCACGAAGTGGCAACCCAAAACCCTTTGCGGTGTCACTTTTTTTATTTCCCATGAGAGAACAGCTAAAATTAACTTTTCCCGCCCAATTGGCCGAGACGGTCAGATTGTTTGGAAATCGTCCAGCCATGGCCTTGGTTGGAGAAAAACCCCTGACCTATGATCAGCTTTTTAATGAGGTGACCTCACTGATAGCTTTTCTTGAAGATATTGGCTTCAAACCCGGAGATAAGGCAGGCATTCTGAGCACCAATATGCCACAATGGGGCATTGCCTATTTCGCCATCACCGGAATGGGCGGAATTGTTGTCCCCCTTCTTCCTGATTTCCATCAGGATGAAATCGAAAACATCATCAACCATTCAGAGTCCAAACTTATCTTTATTTCGGATACTTTATGGTCAAGGATAAGTAACATCAAAGCCCCCCTGCTGTCGCACTGCATCAGGATAGAAGATTTTAGCTGTATGGATGACGGGTCTGATAAACCGGTTTATGTTAAATCAAAAACCCCTGCCTTGACGTATTCAGTGGAAGAAAACGACCTGGCTGCCCTGATTTATACCTCAGGAACAACGGGTAAGTCAAAAGGAGTCATGCTCACGCATAAAAATATCATTTTCACAGCCATAAAATCCGGTGTGATTCAGCCAATCAATGAAAATGACCGTTTTTTATCGGTTTTACCCCTTTCACATACGTATGAAAATACAATCGGATTAATCCTTCCTATGATTAGCGGAGCTTGCATCTATTACCTGGGACGTCCGCCCACTTCTTCCATTCTTCTTCCTGCCCTGAAAACAGTAAAGCCCACCATTATGCTGACAGTGCCTTTGATCATTGAAAAAATCTATCGTTCAAAAATCCTGGCGACCATCCGGGAAAAGTGGATCACCCGGATGCTCTATAAAATCCCATATACCCGAAAAAAAATGAATGAAGTAGCCGGAAAAAAGCTAAGAGAGACGTTCGGAGGGGAGCTTAAGTTTTTCGGTATCGGTGGGGCCAAACTCAATCGTTCGGTAGAGAAATTTCTGATCCAGGCTGGTTTTCCTTACGCCATCGGATACGGGCTTACCGAATCTGCTCCATTACTTGCGGGGGCGAATCCCCATCATGTCAGATTGCAGTCCACAGGCCCTGCCATGGAGGGTGTGGAGCTGACTATTCATGATCCTGATCCTAAGACAGGCGAAGGCGAAATCTGGGCAAAAGGACCCAATGTGATGATGGGTTATTACAAAGAACCAGAGCTTACAAAAGAAGTGATTACCACTGATGGCTGGTTAAAAACCGGTGATCTCGGCCGCTTCGACAATTCCGGCTACCTTTACATAAGGGGACGGTTGAAAACCATGATTGTAGGCTCGGGAGGTGAAAATATTTATCCCGAAGACATTGAATCCGTGATTAATAATTTTCGATATGTACTCGAATCCTTAGTGATCGAAAAAAAGGGAAAGCTCATTGCGCTGGTACATTTTGATCAACAGGAAATCGAAGCACGCTACCATCATGTGAAACAAGAAGTATCTGATTTTATGGAAGCAAAACTTGAAGAGTTAATGCGGGAACTCCAGGAATATGTGAATGCAAGGGTGAATAAATTCTCCCGTGTTCAGGTTGTTTTGGTTCATCCGGAACCTTTCCAGAAAACGGCTACTCAAAAGATCAAAAGGTTTTTATATATCTGAAACCCCATTCAGTAAATACCTGGGTTTAATAGCAGGAATATTTTACTTCATAGAGGTAAGGCAAATTTCAGCAAATCTCCGC
Source organism: uncultured Prolixibacteraceae bacterium (assembly GCA_964429135.1). Taxonomy (GTDB): domain Bacteria; phylum Bacteroidota; class Bacteroidia; order Bacteroidales; family FEN-979; genus CAZSDU01. Next base: position 15,558 of record CAYSAU010000004.1, read on the forward strand.
TTAGCCGGTTTAATTCAATTTCGGATTTTTTCGCTTCGAATTGTGCGGAAATCAGGTCGTACTCCGCATCAATCAGTTTCTTTTGAATTTCACGTAATTCCACATCATTGATGCTGCCAAGCTTATACTTTTCAAATGCGATATTAACATTTTCCTGAGCCACCCCGACATTGGATAATTGCATTTGAACCACCGCCAGGCTTGCCCTGAATTGATTATGTAATTTTAGCAAACCGGACCGTAATTCCTCTTCGGTATCCTGGACCATTATTTCACCTGAATTCATCAGGATTTTTGCATTTTTAATGGCCCGGTTAGTGTTAAATCCGTTAAAAAGGGTGTAGGAGAGAGAAAATCCATAGGAAGGGCCGAAACTTTGATTGGATTTCAGGAACCCTGTCTGTGAATTCAGGGTGCCATAGCTGTATCCTGCATTGACGTTAAGCTGGGGATATCGGTCTGATTCGGCTTGACGCACACCCAACCTGGAAAGCCCCTGATTCAGTCGGGCGGCTTTAAGTTGAGTATTCTGGGCAAGTGCTTTTTTTATCAGGCTGTCCAGTGGCTGGGGGTAGGAGAGGTGTATGGTGTCATAGATTTCAAAGGGAAAGGTGACATCGCGAACCAGTAAACGGTTCATGTCGACATATGTATTGGTTAATAAAACCATCTGCCGGATCAGCATGGTACTGTCGGCATTCAGGTCAACGGTTGATTGAAGCAGCATGAGTTCTGATCCGGCACCCAAAGCGAGTTTGGCTTCAGCTATTTTTTTTCTTTGTACCGATAACGCAACGGCATCTCTGGCCACCCGAACCAATTGACGCAACTGGATTATTTCATAATATGTCATGATAATATCTGACAGGGTTCCTTCTATCGCGATCCGGCTGCCATTTTCCCCCAAGTCTTCCAGCACCCCAAGCATCTTTTTCTGGACAAACATATTCATCCCGTCGAACAAGGTCCAGTTCAACTGTGCGCCTATATTCAGGGTGTTATTCTGAGCATTGGCGATGTCCTTGGTGGTTCCGCTGAATTGTTCCTGATGGGTAGTGTTTATGGTATTGCTCTGAGCTGCACTCAAGACAAGGGAAGGCAGAAATCCTGCATTCCCAAGGGTATTGTTGTTTTTAGAAATAAGGGCTTCATTTTTCTGCAAATGGATGGAGTAATTGTTCATCAATCCGGTTTCTATTGCTTGCTGAAGCGTCAGTAATTCTTGGGAAAGGGCATCTCCAACCCGGAAGAAAAACAGAAAAAACACCACAGGGAATGCGCATAGGGTAAAAATCTTGTTTAAAAATAACTTTCTCATCGTGTTTTGATATTCACATTCTACCCTTTCATGTTTTTGTTCTGGTATCTTTTGAAACAGATAAATAGGTATATAAGGCAGGGATGACAAACAGGGTTAGGATCAATGAAAAAATCAATCCACCTATGATTGTTATTCCCATTGGAACGCGGCTTCTGGAAGCGGCGCCCAGGGCCAGGGCAATGGGTAGGGCGCCCAGGGCGGTGGCCAGGCTGGTCATCAGAATGGGACGCAAACGGCGGGTGGCTGCATCGATCACCGCTTCCTTCAGGTTCAAACCTGACTGTTTGCGTTGATTGGCAAATTCCACGATTAGGATTCCGTTCTTGGTCACAATCCCAATGAGCACAATGACTCCGATTTCACTGAAAATATTCAGGGTTTGTCCGAATATCCGGAGGGATAAAATAGCACCGGCCATGGCGAGGGGAACGGTAAACATAATGATCAGCGGATCCATAAAACTCTCAAACTGGGCAGCCAGTATCAGGTAAACTAAAATCAAAGCCAGCAGAAGGGCAAATAATAAACTCCCGGAGCTGTCTTCAAATTCCTTGGAAACGCCTGCCAGGGCAGAAGAAAAAGAATCATCGAAAGTACTTTTACCGATATTCCGCATGGCTTCAATACCCTGGCCCAGGGTTACCCCTTTGGCGGGCTGGGCAGAAACAGTGGCAGACACATATCGGTTAAAACGGTAAAGCTGTGGAGGATTGCTTTGTTCATTGAGCTTAACAACATTATCGAGTTGTATCAGTTCTCCCCGGATATTTTTGATATAGATGGAACTCAGATCCAAAGGCTGATCCCTGTACACCCTGTCAGCCTGCCCGATTACCTGGTACTGCTTGCTGTTCATGATAAAATACCCATAACGCTGTCCACTGAAATAGAGCTGAAGGATTTCAGCAATATTCCTCACATTGATCCCCAAGGCTCTTGCCCTGTCCCGGTCTATTTCTACGGATAACTCCGGCTTATTGAATTTCAGGTTCAGGTCAACCACCTGAAACTTCGGGTCAGCCTGAACCCGCTCCATAAATTTTGGAAGATACTGTTTAAGTTTTTCAAAATTCGGGGCAAGAATGACATATTGAACGGGTAAACCTGAATTCCTGCCGCCTCCGATGGTTTGTTCCTGAATGATAAAAGTCTTTGCAAAAGTGTAATTTTTCGTGATGGCGCTAAGTTCGTCGGCAATATCCTGCTGGGTGCGTTTTCGATCTCCCGCTTGTGTCAGGATGAGTCTTATAAATCCATTATTGGTGGAAGAAGACGAGCCAAACCCCGGCGCAGTAATTCCCATCATGGCTTGCTTCTCAGGAATGGTATCAGCGATTTTTAGCATTTGTTCCATGTATTTGTTCATCAGTTCGAAGGAGGTTCCTTCGGGGGCTGTCGAAACAATCTGCAATCGGCTTTTATCTTCCATCGGAGCCAGTTCTGATGGGATCGTGGCTCCTATACCCAGGATTAACCCTATGGAAAAGACCATAATAAGAATGGCCAGCCAGCGATGAGCAATGAAAAGCTTGAGGCTGCGATGATAAAAATCGGTGAATTGGTTCAGAAGGTATTCTGTTTTGGTAAACAAATGATTATGGTGCACAACTTTCTTTAACATCCTTGAACTCATCATGGGGGTGAGGGTAAGGGATACAAGGGCTGATACCAGAATGGTTCCGGCTACGACTACACCGAATTCACGAAAAAGCCGGCCGGTCAATCCCTGTAGGAAAATGATCGGGAGAAAAACCGCTGCCAGGGTAATGGTGGTGGAAAGAATGGCGAAAAAAATCTCTCTCGAGCCCTGATGACCGGCTTCAATTGGATCCATCCCACCCTCAATCTTATGATATATGTTTTCGAGTACTACAATGGCATCATCAACCACAAGACCGGTTGCCAGGACAATTCCAAGCAAAGTGAGAATGTTAATTGAAAATCCGGCAACATACATAATGAAAAACCCGCTGACCAAAGAAATCGGAATGGCAATAATGGGGATCAGGGTGGTTTTCCAGCTGCGTAAAAAGATAAATATAACAAGAAGAACAAGTCCGAAAGCGATTAGAATGGTCTCCTGCACTTCTGAAATAGCTTTACGGATACTTAAAGTAGTGTCTAAACTGGTTCCGACCTTTATGTCACCTGGTATTTCTGTTTTCAGTTGATTAACACGTTTGTATATTTCATCCACAATAGTGATCTGGTTGGCTCCGGGCTGAGGTGTGATGGCAACGCCGACCATGGGGACTAAACCATTTCCCCTCATGATGGTCCTTTCATTTTCGGGAAGCAGGCTTGCCATTCCGACATCACGCATACGAATGACAGTACCGTTCTTTTCAAGGATAATCATATCATTAAATTCGGAGGGGGTAGTCAGGCGTCCTTTGGTTCTGATGGTCAACTCTGTCCCATACCCTTCAATCCTGCCGGTAGGGAGCTCGATGTTTTCTCTTGTCAGGGCCTCGCGGACATCCCCCGGTGTCAATTGAAAACCAGCCAGTTTCCCGGGATCAAGCATCAGCTTCATAGCATACCTCCGCTCTCCCCAGATTCTCACCTCACTTACACCAGGAATGGTCTGAAGCCTTTCCTTGAAGACATTGTTGGCAAAGTCAGATAGCTCCATTAGGTTTCTGACCTCGCTTTGAAGAGTGACAGCATAAATGGGATTGGCATCGGCATCTGATTTGGTCACAATGGGTGGATCGGTATCCGGAGGGATATTACGGATAGCTCTGGAGACCCTGTCCCTGACATCATTGGCAGCCGATTCCATGTCAACCCCAAGTTCAAATTCAACCGTAATATTACTACGTCCGTCACTGCTGATGGAAGTCAGTGAGCGTATTCCTGCAATTCCATTAATAGATTCTTCCAGGGGTTGGGTAATCTGGGATTCGATGACATCCGCATTGGCTCCAATATAGTTGGTGGTTACCGTGACGACAGGAGGGTCAACACTGGGAAATTCTCTGATGCCAAGGAAAACATAGCCGATAATCCCAAAAAGAACGATCAGTAAAGAAATTACTGTAGCCAGTACCGGACGGTTTATACTGAGGGAAGAAATGTTCATTGAAGTTTCAGCTTAACGGGCATTTCTTCACGCAGCTGCATAATTCCAGAAATGATGACGGTATCCCCCCGACTTAACCCGCTGAGGACCTGAACCTCACGTTCAGTTCGTATGCCGGTACGGACTAAACAGGATTTGGCTTTTCCGCTTTTGCACACAAATACCTTTTCTGCGTTCATTTGCGGAATGATTGCTTCCGAAGGGACGATGAGGGCATCAGGAATGCGCTCCAGGAGGATTTCAACCCTGGCAAAGGCTCCGGGAATTAAACTTCCATTGGCATTCGGACAAACGGCGCGGATGGAAACATTTCGGGTTACTGGATCAATTTTGGGTTCTATGGCATAGACTTTTCCTGTCAGATTGCTGTCAAGGCCTTCGATACGGAAACGAATAGGCGTTCCCTGCCTGATCTTTCCACGGTATTTTTCCGGAATGGAAAAATCAATTTTAATCGGATCAGTTTGTTGAAGACGTGTGATTAGTGTGGTTGGGGAGACAAAACCACCGGGGCTGACTTGTCTCAGGCCAATTTGTCCGCCAAATGGCGCATAAATCTCTGTTTTGGAGATCTGGACTTTCATCGATTCCATCTGAGCCTGAAGGATCCCCTCCTGATTGACAGTTCGGTCGTATTCTTCCTGGCTGATGGCTTTTAATTCCAGTAGTTTTTCTTTGCGATAAACGTCATCCTTGGCTTGTTTATCTTCAACGTATAATTTTTTAAGTTGCGCCTGAAGCTCACGATCGTCGATTTTGATCAGTAAATCTCCTTGGTTCACATGGCTTCCCTCGATGAAATTGATGGATACAATTCTGCCTGAAATCTCACTTCTCAGTTCAATTTCCTCGTTTGCGATCAAACTGCCCGAGGCAAGGATTGTATTGTCCAATGTTTTTGGAAGAATCACCCTGCCACCGACAACAGTAAGTTTTTGTCCACTGTTTTTATTGGACGGATCTTTATCTTTTCCTTTACAATCATAAAAGACAAAGGATGAGATAAGAAAAAAAACGGACCAGCATAAAGTTTTTAACATGATAAAAACAGAAATGAACGACAGTATAGAAAATCCTCTGCAAAAGTAAAAAATTTTTTTGTACTTTTGCCGGCCAATCGGGATGTAGCGCAGTTGGCTAGCGCACCACGTTCGGGACGTGGGGGTCGGAAGTTCGAGTCTTCTCATCCCGACAACGCCACTTTAGCTCAGTTGGTAGAGCAGCTGATTCGTAATTAGCAGGTCGGGGGTTCAAGTCCCCTGAGTGGCTCAGGATTTAAAGAAAGTCCGTTGCGCGGACTATTTTTTTGCTGCTTTCTTTTCTTTCTTGGCAGCCCGCTTTTCTTTCAGGTTCTTAGTGGGTTCCTTTTTCTTTTCTTTCGTTGGACTTTTTTCTTTTCCCATGGTTTTGTTTTTTTTGTAAAAATAAGAAAAAGACAAAAATAATTCCAAGCATTTTATCATAAAAAAAAGAAGGCAACCTTTTGGTAAACCTTCTCTTCAAATGATGAGCGGAAAATATATTGGTTATAAAGCATCGTTGAAATCAGCTTCTTTCGGAGTTACAGGCGCAAGTAATTTAATATTTATCTCCATGGCCGTGTTTTCATCGTTGAAGTCAGCTTCCTTTGGAGTCAGAGGAGCCAGTTTTGAAAGGTTCATGATGTCAGTGCTTTGAGTGGTCATTCCCCATTCCTCATGCCCTGAAGTTAACAAACCATTAAACTGTAAAGTGATGATGGCGGTCAAAATATATAAGGTTTTCATGGTTATCATTGTCTTGATGTTTTAATTGTTATAGTGCTTTCGTTTGCTTTTAATGTCCATAAGACGGAGCTCTGTCAAATTAGTTACAGGTATTTATAGTTTTAACATTTGTTTAACAAATAATTGATTTCGAAAATATTATCGTGCAAAACTACGTTTAATTTAGACTCATTCTAATAAAAATCGATGGTCGAAGGGTTTAACCCGATAAACAGCGGTAATTTCTCGATAAAAAAATAACGGAAAATCAGAATTTGATACTGTTCAATGACCAATCAGCCTATCACGCATTACAGGTAATCTTTGAAGTATTGAACTATTTTCTGGTTAAGATGAATCCGGTCTTTGCCGCGGACATTATGTTCATGACCGGGATAAATGAAAAAGTCGAGCTGTTTGCCTTCGTCCACACATTTTTTGAGGAATACAAGACTGTTCTGGGGGACCACCGTTTCATCCTGATAGTCATGAATGATCAGGAGTTTCCCTTTCAAATCTTTGGCATAATTCAGAAGGTTGGCGTTCTTATAACCCTCAGGATTCGATTCCGGTGTGTCCATGTAGCGCTCCCCATACATCACCTCATAATATTTCCAGTCGATGACCGGACCTCCGCATACTCCGGCCTTGAAGCTTCCCGGATGTTTTAACATCATCGTGATGGTCATGAAGCCTCCATAACTCCACCCATTGATTCCTATCCGTGTTGAATCAATCCAGGGAAGTGATTTAAGGTAGCGAACTCCGACCATCTGATCTGCCAGTTCGGCAACGCCAAGCTGACGATGTATCGCCTGTTCAAAATTTCTTCCTCTGTTTGTAGTTCCCCGGTTGTCGAGAGTAAACACAACATATCCTTCGCTGGCAAGGTAATTGAGAAAAAGTCCGGCTCCGCCCAGCCACGAATTGGTGATCATCTGGGAATGCGGACCACCGTATACATAAATGATGACCGGATATTTCTTGGTGGAATCAAACCCGATGGGTTTAATCAACCGACAGTAAAGGTCAATGTTTTCTTCATTTTTAATGGTGAAGATGGTCATATCACCTGTCTTGTAATCCTTCAGGGGGTTATCGTTTTCGAGCAATACTTTCAGGGTGTTTCCTTTATCTCCCAGGATTTCAATTTGACGGGCAACATGAGTATTTTGGTAACTATCAAGGAAGTACTTTCCGCTTGCTGAAACCTGAACCGAATGGGTACCAGGTTTTTTAGTCACCGGGAAGGGATCTCCTTTTTTCAGATTGACTCCATATAATTGCTTGTCGAGGGGATTATCTTTGTTGCAGTAAAACCAGATTTTGGTGTTTTTTTCATCACAGGCAAGATAATCCTGAACCACCCAGCTTCCTGAAGTAAGCTGTCGAATGAGTTGCCCGCCGGAATCATAAAGATAAAGGTGGTTGAACCCGTCCCTAGGGCTTTGCCAGATGAAGCGGGTCGGATCATCATTGAGGAATTCAGGTCCATGAAGAGGTTCGACATATTTCTCGTTTTTTTCCTCAAAAAGAGTTTGAATGAAATTTCCCGTTGATGCATCATATTTGTTGAGAAGCAAATGATTCTGATCGCGGTTCAGACAAGCAATGTAAATATGTTTTTCATCAGGCGACCAGGTAACATTCGTAAGATATTCGATATCGGATATCGGAAACCTGATATCCGTAGAATCCGTGTTCAGGTAATGGATGAGTCCGTTTTTGACATTATAAATACCCAGGGTGACTTTATGACTGGACATGCCTGCCATGGGATATTTGACAGGGGTAACTTCCGCGATCCGTTTGGTTATATCCACAAGAGGATAATCCGTGACCTGGGTTTCATCCATCCGGTAAAAAGCGAGGAAGTTGCCTTTTGGTGACCAGAAGGTTCCTTTATCGATACCGAATTCATTGCGATGCACCCTTTCTGAACCATAAACAATACCCGGTGTAGGTTCGTTTGTCAGGGCAAGGGTTGTATCCCTGAAAGCAATGAACAGGTTGTTTCCTTTGGTATAGGCGATTTTAAAAGATGATTTGTCAATATCTATGTTCCCGGCTGATGTATCGCATCGGTTCAACAGCCTTTTCATTCCGGAGGAAAGGTCGTAAAGAAAGTATTTTGTGCCTACCCAGAAAAGAATTTTTTTTTCATTCAGGTAAGTAAAAACGGGGAAGGTTTTCAATGGTTCTGGAAGGAATTCTTTGAACGCTTCATTAAGTGTCGCCAGATTAAGAATGGTATCCCGGGTTGAAAAAACAGGATGGTAACAGATCAAGGCATTTTTTGCAAGGTAGCTGCAGTGATCGGATTTGCCCATCCATTTCAGCTGACTAAGATTAGCCGCATTCAGCGTTGGATTCATATAACTTGCCTCGCTGACAGTCAGGGTTTTTGTTTGTGCAGCCAGGAACAAGGGCAAAAAAAGCCCGAGGATAAATGGAAAATGCAAACGGAACATAGAAAGTAATTTGAAGGTTAAAGGATTTATAAAGTCTCAGTTCTTAGGTTTATTCTGCGGCGAGGCCGGCTTTTCAATTATTTTTCAATGAATCTTCTCTGCTATTCTGAGGATCATTTGCGGATCATTTTCGATAGCATTGCCGATGACTATAAGATCTGCACCTGCTTTCAGTATTGTTCCGGCTTTCCGGGAGGTATCAATGCCTCCTCCGATGATCAGGGGAATGTTCACAGTGGATTTCACAAGTTCAATCATCTTCGCCGGGATGGTTGATTCAGCCCCGCTGCCGGCATCCATATAAATCAGCTTTAATCCAAGCATCTCACCTGCCATGGCAGTACACACAGCAATCTCCGGTTTATCCCGGGGGATAGGTGTGGTATTGCTCATATACGTAACTGTCGTCATCCGTCCGCTGTCTATCAGCATATAGCCGGTTGGGATGATTTCAAGCTTACTGGCTTTTAAAAAAGGAGCTGAGATGACATGCTTCCCTATAAGCATATCGGGATTACGGCCGGAGATCAGGGAAAGCAATAAAATACCATCGGCGCAGTCATTGAGTTGCAGGCTGTTTCCCGGGAACAGAACCACGGGAATAGCAGAATTTTCCTTCAGGAATTTAACACCTTGATCTTGGGTATTCCTGGTCAGAAGACTGCCTCCGAAAAAGAAAAAGTCAACCCCCGCTTTATTGGAAAGGGTAACGACAGTTTTTAATGAGGGCAAGCTAACTTTATCGGGATCGATCAATACAGCGAATTTTTTCTTTCCCTTTTTTTTTCCTGAAAGAATGGTTGAATAGATTTCCATAGGCTTATAATACAGCTTTTGCTATTTGACGAATATTTTCGGAAATTCCAATGGTAAAATAATGCAATACCGGTACTCCGAAACTGATCAGTTCTTTGGATTGTTGGATTCCCCATTCAATGCCTACCTGGAAGGCATCCTCATTTGATTTGCACTGCTGAACTGCTCTGACAAGGTCTTCCGGGATATCGATATTGAATACCTGGGGAAGGATATTGATTTCTTTCATGGAAACAATGGGCTTCAGTCCGGGAATGATGGGGGCGTTAATTCCTTCGTTACGGCATGCTCTTACAAAATCAAAATACTTCTGGTTATCAAAAAACATCTGGGTGACGATAAACTCTGCTCCTGCTTCTATTTTGGCTTTTAGGTGGTGGAGATCGCAGGGGAGGTTGGGGGATTCGATATGTTTTTCAGGGTATCCGGCAACACCTACACAGAAATTGGTTGAAAACGTATTTTGCATTTCTTCATCCAGGTATTTTCCATGGTTCAACGCTGTGATCTGTTTTACCAAATCCGCCGCGTAAGCGTGACCATTCTCTTCGGGGGTGAAGCTACGCTGGTTTTTCGGAGGATCTCCGCGCAAAGCCAGAATATTATCAATCCCGAGATAGTGGAAATCAATGAGGGCATATTCGGTTTCTTCTCTGGTAAAACCCCCGCAGATCAGATGAGGGACGACTTCCACCTGGGGATATTTGTACTTTATGGCAGCCGAAATCGCAACCGTTCCTGGCCTTTTTTTAATGGTCTTTTTTTCCAATAATCCACTGGGATGTTTTTTATAGATCACCTCTTCCTGGTGGTAAGTCACATTGATAAATGAAGGATTGAATTCCATCAGGGGATCAATGGTCCGATAAATGAAACTGATATTGTGTCCCCTTAAAGGGGGCAGCAGTTCAAAAGAAAACAAGGTACGCCCGGATTTATTGATCAGGTCAATGACACGCATGAATTAATAGTTTAGGTTGGGATTTAATAATTTTTCTGCTTTTTCAAATGATAAATTTTTCCGTTTGGCATAGTCGGTTACTTGGTCTTTACTGATGCGTCCAAGGTTGAAATACCGGGCTTGGGGATGAGCAAAATAGAACCCTGAAACGGAAGCACCCGGATACATAGCAAAGGTTTCCGTAAGATGGACATCAATTTGTTTGTCTGCTTCAAGTAAATCAAATAAAATGCGTTTTTCAGAATGTTCGGGACAGGCAGGATAGCCTGGAGCCGGACGGATCCCGGTGTAATTCTCCCGGATCATGGCAGGGACTTCAAGGCGCTCATCCCTGGCATAACCCCAGAAGTCCTTTCTTACCCTTTCATGCATTCTTTCGGCGAAAGCTTCTGCAAGCCTGTCGGCAAGTATTTTAATCTGAATGGCATTATAATCATCAAGTTCTTTTTCATAATTCATGGCCCATTCCTCCACGCCCAAACCTGCAGTGACAACAAAACCTCCAATATAATCGATCATTTCGCTCTCGCGGGGAGCAATAAAGTCGCCCAGACAGAGGTTGGGCTGACCAGGTTCTTTTTCCTGCTGATTGCGCAGAAAGTGAAAGGTTGTCAACACGCTGCTGCGGCTTTCATCGGCATAAACATCCACATCGTCACCGTTGGAATTACAAGGATAAAAACCGATGACTGCGCGGGCAATCAGCATTTTTTTTCGGATGATATCCCTGAGGGCTGATTGTGCATCTTCAAAAAGTTTTCTTGCTTCTTTCCCTTTAACCGGATCCTGTAATATACCAGGATATTTCCCATTTATTTTCCAGGCATGAAAAAAGAAAGTCCAGTCAATATAGGGGAATATCTCTTCCAGCGGATAATCAAAAAACACTTTATTCCCAATTAACTGGGGTTTCGTTATTTTCGAATTTTTCCATTCAATTTTCAAGCGGTTTTTCCTTGCTTCACCCAGGGTTATATAATGCTGATTTGCTTTCTTATCGTAACTTTGACGTACCTCCTGATATTTCTTTTTTATTCCTTCCATATAAATTTTTTGAGTCTCGGGCGACAACAGATTTGCAATTATACCGACTGCTTTGGAGGCATCTTTAACATGAATTACGCCATGCGAATATTCCGGTTCGATTTTTACCGCTGTATGAACTTCCGATGTTGTTGCCCCACCGATTAACAGGGGGATGCTGAATTTCTGTCGTTCCATTTCTTTGGCGACATGAACCATTTCTTCCAGGGAAGGAGTGATCAGGCCGCTCAATCCGATGATATCGGCTTTTTGTTGAATGGCTTGCTGCAGGATTTTATCGGCCGGAATCATGACCCCCATGTCGATCACCTTGTAATTATTGCAAGCCAGCACTACTCCGACAATATTTTTTCCGATATCGTGCACATCTCCTTTTACTGTTGCCAGAAGTATCCTGGCCATGGCAGAAGGCTGGTTTTTGTTTGCTGCCTTTTCCGCTTCCAGCCTGGGGGTCAGGCGGGCGACTGCTTTTTTCATTACCCTTGCGCTCTTCACAACTTGGGGAAGGAACATTTTTCCGCTACCAAATAGATCCCCCACCTGGTTCATTCCATCCATCAGAGGCCCCTCGATAATTTTTAAGGCAGTATCATATAAAGGCATGGCCTGGTCTATATCTGTGTCAATGAATTCAGTGATTCCTTTAACCAGGGCATGCTGCAGGCGCTGTTTTACCGGATAGGTACGCCATTCAGCCTCAGTTTCTTCCTTTTTTCCACTGTCTTTGACCTGATCTGCAAAGGCCAGTAATCTTTCCGTGGAATCTTTCCGTCTATTCAGAATTACATCTTCAACCAGCTTCAATAGGTCTTTGGGGATTTCATCATAGACCGGAAGCTGGCCGGCATTGACAATACCCATATCAAGACCTGCCTGGATGGCATGATAAAGAAAAACAGCATGCATGGTTTCCCGCAAGGCATCATTTCCCCGGAAAGAAAACGACAGGTTGCTGATCCCACCGCTAACCCGGGCATGAGGTAGGTTTTCCTTGATCCATTTGGTAGTCCGGATAAAATCCAACGCATAATGGTTATGCTCTTCGATGCCGGTAGCCACGGTCAAAATATTTGGATCAAAGATAATGTCTTCAGGAGGGAATTGAATTTCCTGTGTAAGGATGGTATAAGCACGACGGGCAATGGCGATTCTGCGTTCAAAAGAAGTAGCTTGCCCTTCTTCGTCAAATGCCATGATGACAGTGGCTGCTCCAAATTTCCGAAGGTAAACAGCTTGTTTTTTAAAGGATTCCTCTCCTTCTTTCAGGCTGATGGAATTAACAATGGACTTTCCCTGTATGCATTTTAGGGCGGAAGCGATGACAGAAAATTTGGAAGAATCAATCATGACAGGCACCCTTGCAACATCCGGATCTGATGCTAACATGTAAAGAAAATTGACCATGGCTTTCTCTGCGTCAAGCATGGCTTCATCCATACTGATGTCGATAATCTGGGCACCGCTTTCAACCTGCTGTCGGGCGATTAAAAGGGCTTCTTCATATTTTTCCTCTTTGATGAGCCGTGCAAATTTCCTTGATCCGCTGACATTGGTTCGTTCTCCGATATTGATAAAATTACTGCCGTTATAGATCGTTAGGGGTTCCAGCCCGCTTAACCTGAGCACATGACTTTTTTCAGGGATTTTTCTGACCTTGGCCGTTTCTGCCAGCACCGCAAATTTTCGGATGTGCTCCGGATTCGTCCCGCAGCATCCCCCCACCATATTCAGAAAACCGTGATTGAGAAATTCACTGATGAATTCTGCCATCACTTCAGGAGATTGATCATATTCCCCGAATTGGTTGGGAAGACCGGCATTCGGATAAGCAATCACAGGGAAAGCAGCTTTCCGGGATAATTCCTCAATATAAGGGCGCAGCTCTTTGGCGCCCAGAGAACAGTTTAACCCGACGGCAAAAAGATTGAAGTGGGAAACCGAACAGAGGAAAGCATCGAGGGTTTGACCTGAAAGGGTGCGTCCAGAAGAATCTGAAATTGTAACAGAAGCAATGACTGGAATTTCATGTCCATCCATTTCATCAAAGATAGCTATGAGGGCTGCTTTGGCATTCAGCGTATCAAAGATGGTTTCCACGATCAGCAGATCAACCCCTCCATCGAGCAAGCCTCTGGCTTGTTCCCGGTAGGCCTGATAAAGATCATCAAAAGTAACTGCCCGGTATGCAGGGTTCTGGACATCCGGTGACAGGGATGCCGTTTTATTGGTCGGCCCCAAAGACCCTGCTACCCAACGTGGTTTATCTGTATTGAGTCTTGTGAATTTTCCAACTGCCTCACGGGCCAGCCTCGCTGCCGCAACATTGAGCTCATAAGCAACATCTTCCAGGTGATAATCAGCCAGAGAAATACGGTTGGCATTAAAAGTATTTGTTTCAATGATGTCAGCACCGGCCTGAAGGTATTGTTCATGGATTTCACGAATAATATCTGGTCGGCTGAGACCCAACAGGTCGTTGTTCCCTTTCAGGGTAAATGGGAAATCCTGAAAACGGTCCCCCCGGTAATCCGTTTCATCTAATCCATAAGCCTGAATCATGGTCCCCATTGCACCATCCAGTACCAAAATTCGTTGCTTAATTTCTCTGAAAATATCTTTAGTCATAAGTAAAGGCTAACATATAGTCATCAAGTTTCATGTACCAGAGGGTAAAGATCTTCGGACGGCCGGGCTTGTTCAGCGTTGCCTTGCATACTCCTGTCTTTATGCAAATATAATCAAAGGAATGGATAATAATATCATTTTTAATGTCCACTTCAGGGATGCCATATACTTTGTATAGTGCTTCCTTTCCACACCAGTAAACGCTTAGTTTTTCAAGGTTTGCTTCCGGATAAAAAGCTTCGGATTCGGCTTCAGAGAGAAATCGATCTTTAACTTTTAACAACCGTGGGGTGATCTTTTCAATATCAATCCCCACCAGCCTGTTTTTAGCCAGGATTATGGCAGCATAAGGCCCTGAATGACTGACAGAAAAAACGAGCTCACTGGTATCGGTGAAATAGGGTTTACCATATTCTTGGTAGTTGATGTTCAGGGAGGAGTGACCATGAAACCTGGCGAGCAATATACGGCAGGCAAGCCATTGTTTACGGCGGTTTTCATTTTTCATCTCGTGATGGCGCTGAGCATCCTCTGAGTTAAGGGAGATTAACGAAAGGAGATGATTTTCGGTTTCCGTGATCTGCCATACGCCAAGCCTGATTTCCGGTTGAAGCAAGATGTCGAGGACGATGGGCATGGATTATATAATTATTCGTGATGAAGCAACCAAAAGTACAAATTCCATGATTTGTGTAATGAGAGATTATTGTTAATTTTGCAAGCTGATAAAAAGAATAGAAAATGATGCAAAACATGATTATGGAAAATGACCTGAAATACAAAGTCGCAGATCTTACCCTTGCTGAATGGGGTAGAAAAGAAATAGATATTGCTGAAAAAGAGATGCCGGGACTGATGTCGATCCGGAAAAAATATGCAAAAGAAAAACCCCTTCTTGGAGCACGGATCAGCGGATCTCTCCACATGACCATTCAGACAGCAGTGCTGATCGAGACCCTGAAAGAGCTGGGTGCTGATGTTCGCTGGGCTTCCTGCAATATTTTCTCAACACAGGATCATGCGGCAGCAGCCATAGCAGCCAAAGGTATTCCTGTTTTTGCCTGGAAAGGAGAATCCCTGGAAGAATATTGGTGGTGTACTTCTATGGCACTGGCTTTTCCCGGTAATAAGGGGCCCAACCTTATTGTTGACGATGGAGGAGATGCCACCCTCATGGTTCACCGTGGATATCAGGCCGAGAAAAATCCTGAAATGTTGAACCAACCTACAGAAAATGCTGATGAAAAAGCATTCATAAAACAGCTTCAGACCATTTATGTTGAAGATAAAACTCGCTGGCAACGGACGGTTAAAGAATGGAAAGGAGTTTCTGAAGAGACTACCACCGGGGTCCATCGCTTGTATCAGATGATGGAGAAGGGAGAATTGCTTGTCCCGGCCATTAATGTCAATGATTCAGTGACCAAGTCAAAATTCGACAACCTTTATGGTTGCAGGGAATCTCTGGCCGATGGCATTAAACGTGCCACGGATGTTATGATTGCCGGGAAAGTTGTGGTTGTCCTTGGCTACGGGGATGTTGGAAAAGGCTGTGCCAAATCAATGAAATCCTATGGTGCAAGAGTAATTGTTACTGAAATTGACCCGATCTGTGCCCTACAGGCCGCCATGGAAGGGTTTGAGGTGATAACCCTGGAAGATGCTCTTCCCGAAGGGAACATTTTTGTGACTACTACAGGAAACAAAGATGTGATCACGGCGGAACACCTGTCGAAAATGAAAGATGAATCCATTGTTTGTAATATTGGTCATTTCGATAATGAAATTCAGGTTGAACAGCTTAATCATTGGCCGGGGATACAAAAGGTCAACATAAAGCCCCAGGTTGATAAGTATATTTATCCCGATGGGAAGGCGATTTATTTGTTGGCTGAAGGACGTCTGGTAAACCTGGGTTGTGCAACGGGACATCCTTCTTTTGTCATGTCCAATTCATTCACAAACCAAACCCTTGCTCAGCTTGATCTTTGGAAAAATGATTACGAAATAGGTGTTTATCGTCTGTCCAAAAAACTGGATGAGGAAGTAGCACGGCTCCACTTGGAGCAATTAGGCGTTAAATTGACAAAACTTACAACCGAGCAGGCAGAATATCTTGGCATATCAAAAGAAGGGCCGTATAAACCGGAACATTACAGATACTAACAGTTGAATTGCTAATTAATTCGTGATATAAAGCATCACCCCGTCATAGATGGCTTGATATTGCTTAAGCGGAAAATGAGAAGGACCGGCATAGGGAGTTCCATCTGTCATGATAAATTTTGAGCCACAAATAGGACAGGTGCAGGTGATACTTGATTCATCCACCCTGATTTGAGCTCCCGTTACCAATGGATCAAAAGGGCAGGCACGTTCAAAAGCCACAAATTCATTGACAGACATGCGGTAGATCAGGATGCCCTGGTAGCCTCCATAAACAGTTTCCCAGCCTCCGACAGCATTCAGATGAATATACTCCGTGGAGTTTGGATTGATCTGAAAGTTGACATAAACATAAGGAATCTCAGGAGCCTGTTCTTCTTTTTTACAGGATAAAAAGAAGCATGCTAAGACCGCAATGATATATATTGGCTTCACGGCCGTATTTTTTTTTGCATTTTCA
The DNA here is from genome assembly GCA_964429135.1 of uncultured Prolixibacteraceae bacterium. GTDB lineage: Bacteria > Bacteroidota > Bacteroidia > Bacteroidales > FEN-979 > CAZSDU01. The sequence continues at coordinate 32,252 of CAYSAU010000004.1, forward strand.
TACCACAAAGTTCATACATTTAACGATTCATTCATCATAATATTATTTTTTAAATAATTGGATCATGTATCTATTCAAAAATCTGGCAGCTAAAATATGGGTGATCACCTTAATAACCTTTGTTCCTTTTGCTTATGGTTTTACTCCGCAAAAAGCCAAGACCAATCAAAAACAAATTGAGCGGGAAAGGGAAAAGAAAAAAAAACAGGAACAAAAAAAGTATGATGCTGGGATTAAAAGACATCAACGGATGCAATCCAAAGAAACAAGGGAACGGATGAAACAAACCAAAAAGGAATCGAAAAAAGCAACTCCTATACGACCCTGAGACCGAGATTTTACCCGAAATTTTAATAAAATGAACGATCGCATTTGCTTAGTCATATAATAGTGTGAATCATAATTTAGAATGGTTATATATTTGTACAGTGATTTAAAAATTTTTGAATTTAGTTTTAAATAATTATTACTTTTACGACCTTTTTACTGCGCAATTTAATCTAACATAAAATTATATGGTATGTTAAGACATTTACTGTTAACTATTGGATTAGTACTAGCAGCAAACGTGTTAGTATTCTCACAAACCGGGTCTGGAACCCTTAAAGGGAAAATTACAGATAAAATAACGAAGGAACCCATCGCTTTTGCAAATATTGTCGCTGAAGTGGGTGGTGTTCAGGTAGGTGGAGCTACTACTGATTTTGACGGCAATTTTCAGATTAAACCGGTTCCTCCCGGAAAAATAGATTTAAAGGCAAGTTATGTTGGTTATAAACCATACATGGTCAAAGGAATTGTGGTAACTCCGGATAAAATCACATTCCAGAATGTCGAACTGGAAATGTCAACCACTAACCTGACCGAAATTGAAGTTGTTGATTATAAGGTGCCTCTTATTTCCAAAGACCAGACTACTTCTGGGGGTACTGTTACTTCTGATGAAATTTCCAAAATGGCCAATAAATCAGCTTCTGCCGTTGCCACGACAGTAGGGGGTGTGACGACTGATGCCAATGGGAATATCACGAGTATGCGTGGTCAGCGTTCTACAGGTACGGTTTATTACATTGACGGGATGCGCGTGGTTGGAGGAAATGCATTGCCCCAGTCAGCCATCGAACAGGTTGAAGTGATCCTTGGGGGAACTCCTGCTGCTTATGGAGATGCCACGGGTGGTATCATCAGTGTTACAACCAAAGGCCCTTCAAGGGAATTTTCAGGAGGGATTGACTTACAGACTTCCCAATACCTCGATGCTTTTGGCTATAACCGCCTGGGATTGAATTTCACGGGACCCCTCATTTCCAAGAAAGACACGCTTCGTGGCACCAAGACTCCCATCATGGGCTTCTTTATCGCTGGTGATCTTATTTATCAGAAAGATGGCGCTCCAGCTGCATTTCCCCTTTATAAGGTTAAAGATGAGAAACTTGATTTCCTGAAAACCAATCCCTTACGTCAGTATGGTCAAAGCCAGGCCGTTTTCTATAATGCCGAGTTTCTTACGTATAATGATATGGAAAAAACCAAACACACCCTGAATAGTGATGGTTATAATATCAATGTTTCCGGTAAACTTGATTTCCGTATCTCTCCTACCATTAATGTCTCTTTGGGCGGTACTTTCCAATGGTATGACCAGAATAACTTCTCTTTTGGAAATTCTCTGCTTAACTGGAATTACAACTCGCATTCAAGTGGTTATACCTGGCGTGTAAACGGACGCTTCACCCAGCGCTTCCCCACGGCTGCCGATAATAAATCCTTTGTTAAAAATATTTATTATTCCATCGGGGCCGACTTCACCCGCAGCGTGGCCAAAACAGAAGATCCTTGGCATAAAGACAATCTGTTCCAATATTCCTATGTGGGCAGTTTTGCTACCCATACCATCAGGGCCTATACTCCTGAAATGTCTTATGATTCAGTGGCCAAAAAGTGGGCTCATCTGCAAAACGGAACCCGCGATACCATCGTTCTTTTCAATCCTTCCAATGTTAATCCGGAATCTTCAAATCTGACTTCTCAGTATTACAGTTTCTTCGATGATCCCACCGGACATTATGAAAACATCAGCCAGATCATCGCCGGTAAGGGACTTGTGAACGGTATGGAACCAGATGCCCCCTATAGCATGTGGACTAATATCGGAAACCGTTCCAACGGTTATGCTAAAAGCACAAGTGATCAGATTGCAGTGAATGCATCCTTTGCTGCCGATTTTGGCCATCATGAAATCCAATTGGGGTTGCAGTATCAGCAACGTAAATCATCTGCCTATAATTTCGGAGGTGCCTCATTATTGTGGGAAACGATGAGAGGGCTCACCAATGCACAACTTCAGGATTTAGATCTTGCAAATCCCCAGGAAGTATACAGGGATGGTGTATTTATGGATACCATCAATTATTTCCGTAAATACGTTCCCTTGTTACAACGTAATTTCGATATCAACCTGCGTAAAAAGCTGGGTTTACCTGTTGACGGTACCGACTGGATTGACCTGTTTTCCTATGATTTTGGAAAGAATACGATCAATTATTATGACAAATATATGCAATTGCATACCATTTCAATTGATCAGCAGATTTTTTCTGTAGATATGTTTAGCGCTGATGAATTATTGAATAATGGGGCCCCCCTTGTCGGCTATGCCGGATATGATTATATGGGAAATAAGATAAAAGGGCGTCCGAGCTTTGACGATTTCTTCACTGCCCGTGATGCTGCTGGGAATCTGACCCGACCCATTGGCGCTTATGAACCCATTTATATGGCGGGATATATCCAGGATAAATTCGCATTTAAAGACCTGATTTTCAATATTGGTTTACGTGTCGACCGCTTTGATGCCAACCAGATGGTATTGAAAGATCCTTATCTGTTCTATCCAGCATATACAGCCAGTGAAGTTAAAATTTTAAACGGCCAGAATGTTTATCATCCTTCTGGCATCGGGAGTGATTATGTGGTTTATGTTGATGATGCGAACAATCCAACCTCCATCACAGGTTACCGTAGTAATAATAACTGGTACAATAAAGAAGGCAGCCCGGTTACCGACCCTAGAATCATTGACCCCAAAGGCGTGAAACCCTATCTCATTCCCGGATACAATAGTATTTCCCCTATCGTATTCAAGGATTATGAGCCACAAACCAACTTTATGCCTCGTATTTCTTTCTCCTTCCCTATTTCGGATGATGCTTTGTTTTATGCCCATTATGACATTCTGACCCAGCGCCCTTCCTCAGCGGAAATTCAAATTTCCCCGGTTGCTTATTATTTTATTGGGGTGACAGGAAGTTCAGGTACGCTCAATAACCCAAACCTGAAACCTGAAAAAACCATTGATTATGAGTTGGGATTTCAACAGAAAATTAACAACGCATCCTCTCTGAAATTATCCGTTTTCTATCGTGAAATGCGTGACCAGATTCAGCAATATCGATTATCCGGTGCTTATCCCAAAACGTATTATTCTTATACGAACATTGACTTTGGCACTGTCAAAGGCTTAACCCTGACCTATGATCTAAGAAGGACAAGCAATGCCCGGGTTCGTTTTAACTATACCCTTCAGTTCGCCGATGGAACCGGTTCAGATCCCAATGCAGCCTCCACTATCGTCCGCTCTGACCAACCTAACCTCCGTACCTTGAATCCATTGAATTTTGACCGTCGTCACCAGTTCAATATCAGCATTGACTACCGTTGGGGCAGTGGAAAAGATTATAACGGACCAGTTATCAACCGTAAAAAAAGCGGAAAATCTCCCGTACAGTTTCTCTCTAATTTTGGAGCAAACCTGACCATAACGGGTGGATCCGGAACGCCTTATACGAAATCAAGCAAGATCATGCCTTATGGTCAGATGGGACCCATCAAAGGCTCTGTGAACGGTGCCCGCTTACCTTGGCAGTTCCTGATCAATGGACGTCTTGATAAAGACTTCAACTTTGCCCTGAATAAAAGAAATATGGGAACCATTAATGTTTATCTTGAAGTCAACAATATCCTGAATACCAAAAATGTTACATACCTATATCCAGCCACCGGTGATCCGAGTGATGACGGATATCTTTCCGCACCTGAATACCAGAATGCCATTAGCCAACAGGTTGACCCCCAGGCATACCGGGATTTATATTCTATTCAGATGAATAGTCCTTACAATTTCAGTTCGCCGCGTACAATTCGTCTGGGTGTTATGTTTAATTTCTAAAAGTGAAGGCTATGGTTAAGAGAAATAATATTGCTATCGTTAAAAACAATGCGACTATGAAAAATATACTTCGCTATTTTGTGACGGCACTCTGCTGTATGTTGATCATTAATTCCGTTTTTGCAGAGGAATTTCACAAGCTTAGTGGTACCAAAAGCACAGGAACCATTAAACAAACGGCGGCCGGATGCGAATCAGGGTCCAACTATAAATACCTTGACATTAACAATGTCAGAACCCTGATGTACTCTTATGGGAATGGATGGTTCTTGGAAAATGCCGAGTATGAAATTCCAAAGGGATCACGTAAAATGTCGATGTTCTCTTTCTCCTTATGGGTTGGTGGAATCGATATCAATAATAACCTTAAACTTGCGGCATACCGTTATGGTCAGGGACCAACAACCGCCTCGGCACACACTAAAAATGATTTCTGGCCCGGGCCTTTGACCGTAGATGGCACCGCAGCCGTTGATGCTGAAACCTGCTCCAAATTCGACAAGCTTTTCCCAATAACCCGTGCGGAAGTTCAGGAATTTATTGCCTATAATGAAAACAAGTCGGAGTTTCCCAGCTATCAGATTCCTCAATCCATCTTGGAATGGCCAGCACATGGAAATACTTCCAAAGGACAGGCCCGTTACCTTGCTCCCTTTATGGATGTTGACCATGATGGTTTCTATGATCCCCAAAAAGGGGACTACCCTTATTATGATTTGTCTAATAAGCTATGCCCGATGAATCGTAAACCCGGTGATACTGCCTGGGCCAAAGTCAGGAACGGTGAACCCGATGACACCCTTGGAATCCTTGTGGACCAGGTGCTGAAGGGTGACCAGACCCTCTGGAGTGTATATAATGACAAAGGAAATTTCCACTCTGAAACCCAAGGAGAGCCGATCGGAATGGAAATACGTGCCCAATACTTCGCGTTTGCGACCAATGACGAAATCAATAACATGACATTTTATTCTTATGAATTGGTAAACCGTTCAACTTATACACTGACTGGCACCTATTTCAGTCAATGGGTTGATCCTGATCTGGGTTACGCTCAGGATGACTATGTGGGTTGTGACGTGAAACGTGGATTGGGTTATTGCTATAACGGGAAACCGGTGGACGGAACCGGACAGGTTGAAGCTTATGGGGCTCACCCGCCAGCCATCGGGGTTGACTTTTTCCAGGGACCTTATATGGATCCCGATAAGAGGGATAACCCTAAATTTACCGGAGATTGTTCCATTATTACCAGCGAATATCCTCTGGATCAGATGGCTATTAACGGTGTCAATTTTGGCGATGGTATTGTGGACAATGAACGTTTTGGAATGCGCCGCTTTGTTTATCATAACAATAATCTTTCAGGAGTTCCTGCTTATATGCAGGATCCTGATTATGCCCCTCAGTATTATCAATTTCTGAGAGGTATTTGGAAAGATGGTTCAAAAATGCAGTATGGTGGCAATGCCCATGTTTCAGCAGGTGGTTATGGCCCCGCTTGCGATTTTATGTTTCCGAATGATTCTGATCCCTGCGACTGGGGTACGGGAGGACAACCACCCAACGGGCCGAAGATCTGGACTGAAGAAACAGCAAAAAATAATCCTTCCGATCGTCGTTTTATGCAATCTGCCGGACCTTTTACCTTGCAACCGGGTGCATGTAACTATATTACGGTGGGTATTCCATGGGCACGATCAATTTCAGGAACACCATGGGAATCAGTAAAATTATTGCAGATAGTTGATGATAAATGTCAGACCCTATTTGATAATTGCTTTGCCGTCCTTAACGGTCCTAATGCCCCGGATATCGCGATCGAAGAAATGGATAAACAGTTGATCCTTTATATTTCTAATCGAAAAAGTAATGATGCCGGTAATAATTTTGGAGAAAAATATGTTGAATACGATCCGAATATTCCTAATCCTGAATCTTTACCTCATAATCAACGCAATGACTCCCTCTACCGTTTTGAAGGATATCAGATCTTTCAGGTGAAAGATGCTACGGTTTCAGCCGCTGATATTGATGACCCAGGGAAAGCAAGGCTGGTTGCCCAATGTGATATCCAGAATGGTGTGACAAAATTGGTAAACTGGTCCTATGATCAAAATCTTGGAGGAAATGTAGGTTCTGTGATGGTGGATGGCTCAGATAAAGGGATTAAACATTCCTTTGTGATTACTGAAGACAAATTCGCCACAGGAGATGTACGTCTGATCAACCATAAACAATATTATTATATGGCTGTGGCCTATGCTTACAATAATTATAAAACCTATAATCAAAGCGATCCCTCTGCCCTTGATGGTCAGAAACTGCCCTATCTGAGAGGCCGCAAAAATGCCAGCGGTAAACCCATACAAACCTATACGGCCATTCCGCATATTCCCCTGGCTGATGTTACTTATGCGAATTTCGGGGATGGTCCAATTATTACAAGAATTCAGGGACAGGGAAATGGAGGAATGATCATTGAAATGTCGGAGGAAACAATCGCCGAAATTTTATCAAAACCACCAGCTGACTCTGTAAAACGTACATACGGACATCCTGATTATCCGATCTCTTATAACCCGACTTATCTACAATCACAGGGTCCATTGTCGGTCAAGGTCGTTGATCCATTGAATGTCGTTAACGGAGAATATATGGTGACTTTTGATTCTATGACCCCAGCTCCGGTAAACGTGACAAGTCCATTCCAGAATTCGCTGATTAAATTTGGCAAATGGACACTGACAGATAAAAAAAGCGGAAAAGTTTATAGGGCTGATACCTCAACAATTTATCCTTATGAACAACTTCGTTTCTGGGATCAGCATGAGCAGCTTTGGGTAGATCTTGGATTGGCACTTACCATTAATCAGGTACCTTATCCAGGTGATACAAAAGATACCACCAAGGGAAATGTATATAGTGAAAACGGATTATTATGGGCTCCGGCAGCCATCTATGAAGACAGCACCAAAGTATGGTTATCAGGAGTCCCAGACTCTGACATTCCTGCTTCGGTAATGAATTGGATCCGGTCTGGAACCTATAAACAACTCGATGCTAACCAGAGTAATAAAAACTATGATTGGGATATGGATCAGAATAACCCCTGGGATCCGAATAAAAATTACCAGAAAATTCAAAATGGGACCTGGGCTCCTTATTTCATGACTGCGTTTAAGAGGCAAAATTCAATGGCACCTGCAATTAATGACTATTCAAAACGGAAAACAGCAACACTTGCTGATATTGCCAGCGTGGATATTGTGATTACTCCGGATAAAACCAAATGGACCCGTTGTGTTGTTGTGGAAATGTGTCCCGACACTAACCTCGCACAAGGGAAAGCCAGACAATACTATCTCCGGAATGCCCCCTCGGTGAATGTGGACGGGGAAGCTGGCATCAGCAGTGCAGACCCGATGTTCAATTCAAATTATATCAGTTCAACCGGAATGGGCTGGTTCCCTGGTTATGCCATTAACCTTGAAACCGGAGAACGTCTGAATATCATGTTCGCGGAAAACTCATGGCTGGTTGCCGATAATGGACGGGATATGATCTGGAATCCGAGTTCGAGGGTCGTGGATGCTGCCGGGAGTCCGGTATTTGGGGGTCAGCATTACGTTTATATCATGAATCATATCAATATGGAGGGAGGAAATAATAAATTCTTTTTCCCTGCATACGATGCTGGTGCTTACCTGAGATCTCACCTGAAAAAAACACATTCTGATGCTCAGGCTACCATTGACTGGGGTACTTATTGTTATGCAAGCACAATGTATACGGGAATTCCTCTTTCCATTACAGGAAAAGAATGGCTAAGCAATGCAGTGACCATAAAAATAAGAGTTACGAAACCTTACCAACGGTATTATTCTTTAGCTATACCTGACAGCCTAAAGGATACTGTGAATCGTAATTATCCTGTTTATTTATTCAACACTTCTTCCATTGCGACAAAGAAGAATAATCAGGAAAAAGCTTCCAATGATCTTAATCTGATTAATGTTGTGCCGAATCCATACTATGCTTATGATGATTATGAGAGAAATCAGCTGGATAACCGTATCAAGATCGTTAACCTGCCTTCAAAATGTACTGTGACAATCTTTGATTTGAGCGGAACATTGATCCGGCAGTTTATCGTGGATAAAACAGGTATTGATATGCCAAGATCTTCAACGGCAGGAATAAATACAGATGCTAAAACATCCATCGATTGGGATCTTAAGAATTTTGCCGGAATTCCTATTTCAGGAGGCGTTTACTTGATTCATGTCAAAGCAGACAACCTGGGTGAACGAACGCTCAAATGGTTTGGAATCTTACGCCCGGTTGACTTGAATTCACTGTAATGGCCAACATGATAAAAAATGAAAACAACGAAAAATTTCAGGATTATGAAAAATATCTATAGCTGCTTATTGGCAATATTCTTGATGGGATTGGTCATTATTCCCCTGGGCAATGCGACAGCAGGAAATAAAGATCGATCGGGGCAGGCTGGAGCCTCTGAATTGCTCATCAACCCGTGGGCGAGAAGTTCAGGCTGGGGTTCCGTGGGTACTTCATGCACACAAGGACTGGAGGCAATCTTTACCAATGTGGCAGGAACGGGTTTTACCAAGGGAACAGAAATAATATTTTCCTATACCAACTGGTTACAGGGTTCAGGTGTTAATATCATGTCCTTTGGTCTGAGCCAGAAACTTGGTTCCAGCGGTGGAGTATTGACTGCAGCCGTTATGTCTATGTCATTTGGTGAAATTGATATTACGACCACCAACTCCCCGGAAGGAGGCATTGGAACGTTTAAACCCAGTTACCTAAATATCAATCTGGCTTATGCCAAAGCATTCTCAAACAGCATTTATGGAGGCTTAGCCATCAAGATCATTTCGGAATCCATCTCGGATGCCAGTGCTATCGGCATTGCCCTTGATGCAGGGATACAATATGTGACGGGTGAAAAAGACCAAATCAAGTTTGGAATTGCTTTGAAAAACGTTGGGGCCCCGATGAAGTTCAACGGAGATGGACTGTCTTTTCGTGGGATTATTCCCGGACACGGAAATGATAATGACTTATTTACTGTTGAACAACGCTCTGCCCGTTATGAATTACCGGCAACTTTACGCATTGGCGCTTCCTATGATTTCCTGATCGGAGAAATGAACCGCATCACTCTGGCTGGTAACTTTACTTCCAACTCTTTTACAAAAGATCAATTTAGCCTGGGCTTGGAATATGCTCTCAAATATTATCTCCAGATACGTGCTGGTTATACTTACCAGGGAGGAATGTTCAACAGCAGTGTTGCAGAAAGAGGCACGGTTTTTACAGGTCCAAGTGCTGGTTTTACCGTGTCTGTTCCGTTTAATAAGGAAAAAGAAACAGGAATCGCTATCGATTATTCTTACAGGGCAACCAATCCTTTCTCAGGAACACATAGTATTGGTTTAAAACTTAACTTTTAATCCTTCGGGTAGAAGATTTCATAACCTAGTTATTTTATTGGTATAAGGACCCTTTCAAAAAGGGTCTTTTGCCTTATTATAAAAATCATTTTTAACTTTTTTGTAATGTCGGAGCTTAAGTATTATACCCAAGAAGGCTTAAATAAGCTTAAAGACGAATTGAACCAGTTGATCACCGAGGAACGTCCGAATATAAGCAAACAGATCGCGGAAGCAAGAGATAAAGGTGATTTGTCGGAAAATGCTGAATATCATGCAGCCAAAGAAGCCCAGGGCTTGCTTGAAATAAAAATTTCAAAACTACAGACCATGGTCAGCAATGCCCGACTAATCGATGAATCAAAACTTGATTTTACTAAGGTGTTGATTTTTTCAACGATCAAATTGAAAAATACGCAAAATGGAAGCATGGTGACTTATACCCTCGTGCCTGAAAATGAAGCCAATGTGAAAACAGGCAAAATTTCGGTGAATTCACCTATTGCAAAAGGGATACTTGGGAAAACAATCGGCGATAAAGTGGAAATTGTCGTACCTGCAGGAAAAGTATTTTTAGAAATTATTGAAATATCACGATAGATGTCAAGTATTTTTACAAAAATCGTAAAGGGAGAAATTCCGTGTTATAAAATCGCTGAGGATGAGAACTATCTCGCGTTTCTGGATATTAATCCGTTGCAGGAAGGTCACACTTTAGTCATACCCAAAAAGGAAATTGATTATATCTTCGACATAGATGACGAACTTTTTGCCGGATTGTGGAATTTCGCCAAAAAGGTTGGAAAAGCAATTGAAACCGTTGTTCCTTGTCAACGGATGGGAATTACCGTCATCGGGCTTGAAGTTCCTCATGCCCATATCCATTTGATCCCCCTGAAAAGTATGTATGACATGGATTTTAAAAGACCAAAATTGTCCTTTTCACCTGAAGAATTTAAAATCATTGCTGAAAAAATATCCGCTGAAATAAAAGGGTGATTTTTTCGGGAAAATGATAAAACAGTAAGAGCTACTGTTAATAGGCTCGGATGTTCTGTCCCTCAATATAATTAAGAAAAGCTCTGTTGACTACTTTATTCCCCCCGGGAGTTGGATAATCTCCTGTAAAATACCAATCTCCTTTATGATCTGGACAGGCTGCATGAAGATCCTCAATCGTTTGGAAAATAATCTGAACCTTGGCGCGACAACCGTCTGGCGTTAGTAATTCTGTTATTTTTTCCGAAATTCTTTGCGGAGAGAAGGGGGCATAAATTTCTCTGACAAAGTTGACAATTTTTTCTTTGTCATATTTTTCCTGCAGCTTGGATTTCTTATAAACATCATTGATGATGTGTTCCTGATGCGTTTCTTTCAATAATGCAATGGCTGCTTTAAAAGCAATAAAATCAGTTAGTTTTGACATGTCTATTCCGTAACAATCGGGATAACGGATTTGAGGAGCGGAAGAAACGATAATAATTTTCTTGGGACCGAGACGGTCCAGGATGCGTAAAATGCTTTGTTTTAATGTCGTTCCCCTGACAATAGAATCATCCAGGACCACGAGGGTATCTATTCCCTGTCGGATACTTCCATAAGTGATGTCATAAACATGGGTAGCGAGATCATCCCTTTGGGAGTCCTGGGTGATAAAAGTCCTTAATTTTAAATCTTTAACAGCAACCTTCTCAACCCTTGGCTTAAATTGAAAGATGACATTTAACTTTTCCGCTGTAAGTTCATTCCTCGCATGGAATATTTTTTCAATCTTAATCCGGTCGCAGAAATTGGCAACTTCTTCGATCAGGCCATAATAAGCATCAATAGCAGTGTTGGGAATGTAAGAAAATACGGTGTTTTCAAGGTCATAATCAATTGACTGAAGGATGGGTTGGGCTAATAATTTTCCCAGTTGTTTTCTCTCCTGATAGATTTCAATATCACTTCCTCTAGAAAAATAAATACGTTCAAAAGAACAGGATCTTTTTTCTCTGGGCTTACAAAAAGGCAGTTCACTGATTTTTCCGTTCTTTTTGATAATGAGGGCATGTCCTGGTTTGATTTCATGAATGAGTTCATGCCCTACCCTGAAAGCAGTTTGAATGACGGGTCGCTCTGATGCTACGACTACAACCTCGTCATTACGGTAAAAGTAAGCAGGCCTAATCCCTGAAGGATCGCGCATGGTAAAAGCATCCCCATGTCCAAAAAGGCCTGTAATCACATAACCCCCATCCCATGTTTTGGCTGAGCGTTTTAAAATCTTCTGAATATTCAGATGGCTGGCAATCTGGAAAGTAATTTCTCTTTTCTGATAACCTTGTAATTTGAATTTTCGATATAATTCTTCATTTTCTTCATCCAGAAAATGTCCGATTTTTTCAAGAATGGTGATGGTGTCGGATGTCTCCACCGGATATTGACCCAGATCGATCAATTTTTCAAACAGTTCATCCACATTGGTCAGGTTGAAATTCCCGGCTAGAACTAAGTTCTTCGTCATCCAGTTATTCTCTCTTACGAAAGGATGAAGACTCAGGAGGGTATTTTTTCCATAAGTGCCATATCTCAAATGCCCAAGGTAAATCTCTCCCAAAAGATCTACATGGTATTTCAACCAGTCGACATCTTTTAACCGCTGTGGGTAACGGTCTTCAATATCTTTAAGCTTCAGGGCTATGTTCGAAAAAATATCCCGGATTGGGGCATCCGCATTGGAACGTATCCTATTAATAAAACGATTCCCTGGTTCTAGATCAAATTTGATGACAGCAACTCCCGCCCCATCCTGTCCCCGGTTATGCTGTTTTTGCATGAGGAGGTGAAGTTTGTTCAGACCGTAAAAAGCAGTTCCGTATTTGGCAAGATAGAACTCAAGCGGTTTAAGGAGACGTATTAAAGCAATGCCACATTCATGATGGATAAAATCGCTCATGGAGTAAGCTCTATGATGAAATGCAAAGATAGGGAATATTTAATGTGAAATTCCTTTTGTCTATCTACCTGAACAATGCTTTTCAATAAGTTTTAGTGCCTTTGTGCTTCCCATGTCAGCACCTCTCCGCCAATCACGACATGCACCATCCAGGTCCTTCAATTGAAATTTCACAGATCCTCTTCCCATATATGCATCTCCATAACTCGGATTAAGCCTTATTGCGCTGTCAAAATCACTTAGGGATGCTGAAAATTGTTTTAAGGAAAATGCGCGGATGATAGCTCTATTATTGTAAGCTTTATAATATCCCGGATTTAATTTTATGGCCATAGTGAATTCAGCGATCTCAGCAGAAAACTTTCCTTCAATGTAGTTTTGGTTTCCGTTATTAAAATGGATAATTGCCTTTTCTGAATTTTCCCTTGTAATTCCCGGAGGGTAAATTAAAGCCGGATTTATTGCATTCTCATCGGTAATCCTAGATATTTCTGACAAAGCAGCAAAAAGAGCAGGGTTTTTCCCAGCGGATTTCTGCAGAGCATGCAGAAAAAAAATTTTTGCTGTTGCGTAATCTCTGGTTTGGAAATAAAAAGAACCGATATTTTGTAGGGCATTGATTGAGTAATCATATTTTTTATAAAATCCCTCCAGCCATGTAATGGGGGAAGAATTCTCCCCTCGATTTAAAATATGCATGATTTCTGTCGAGTCAAGCCAGGTGGAAAGGTTAAACTTGGATAAGATCCCGAATGTCGCGGGAGCTCCCATGGTGGGTTTATATCCCTGACGGGCATAAACGACTGCAATCCCATCAATATATATCAGTCTCCATTCAGGATGCTGTAAAAGCTGTTCTGTCCATGGATAATAAACTTGATAATTATATATTATAAGATCGGGTCTGTATTTCTCTATTAATTTTTGTAATTCCCCATTCCAGCTGTTATAAACCTCCTGATAAAGATCTTCCCTGATCACTTCCAACCTGGCATCAATAAAAACAGGTTGGGGGATGCTCCAGGATAACCATCCACCAATACAAAGACTATTGATGATTTTGCCAGAAAGATGATTTTGCTTCAGGAATGCGGAGACCAAAACAGGTTGTTGATAAGTATCAATGCCCATCCCTGTTTTATTGTAAGATTTATTGGAAACATAGTAAGCATTGGTATAAATCCTGGCTGAAATACCCAGGGTCACGATTGTTAATAATATAATTAGCAAGGATTCTATGATATGAAAGCTTTTTCTAAAAGTATTCCGAAAACGATACCGGATTTTTTCATTGACTTCTTTCAAAGCAGTACTGAGGATTGGAAAAACGATGATAATGAATAAAGGTATATTGCGAATTGCAATTAGCGAAAGGTATAAAAACAATAGAATGAGTATGAACTCATGTGGTTTTCTTTTCTTCCAGGTCAAAACACTTAGGAAGAGAGTGAAAAAGCTAAAAATGAGGAAAAGATATTCTTTAACGGTAAACGTTTTCATATGGAATATTGAGATGAACTCCCTGATGTGTTGATTGAAGATGTTATCATGTTCAAACCGGGTGAACAATTCAAGAGGGAAAGTTAACCCTTTGAAAAAATATGGATTGCATAAACAAATAAACATCGATATCACCATCCACAACAAGAAGGCTCGATCTAATGTTCTTTTTTTAATGGAAACAGAGATGAAATAAGCAAATAATAAGATCAAACCTAAAATAAACAAAGCCTGTGTGTTACACCAAAGTAACATGATTCCGGGAATGAAAAAAAGATAATTTTTACGGGTATAGTAGTATTTATCCAGAATGATTAAAACCACGGAAATATATATAAAGGTCAGCATTTCCGGTCTAAGCATGATACGAGGCTCAATAATTAAATACGCCGATAATAATAGAACAGAAGTTATTGGAGCGGGAATACCGTACATACGGTTTCTCAGTAAAAGCAAACACAGAAGAGAAAGGCTTAAAAATGTAACCAATAAATTTAATGCCGTATATCCGCCTGACCGATAGAAAGAAAATACGAAAACCTGGAATAACCAATGAAGATCGATATATTCATGATTACTTACCGTGTATGTGGAAATGTCATGACGAGGAATTTCCCTGTTTTCCAGTATCCATTTCCCTGCTTTCAGGTGAAAACCCAGATCGGGATCTGACAACATTCTGAAAGAAAGTAAGAAGACAAGAATGATTATGGCTGTGAAAGGGATGTACCACTTTGACATGGTTGTCTTTTAATAAGATAAAATTAGCAACAATTATTATTACTTTTGCGATCACTATGGGAAGAAAATGATTGATAGGGTTGAACCTGCTTATTTCCTGAAACAAATTACCAACTTTCTCATTCTCGATGTAAGGTCGCCCATGGAATACCAGCAGGGGCATATTCCCGGATCAGTGAATATTCCACTTTTTTCCGATTCTGATAGAGCAACAATTGGTACTTTGTACCAAAAACTCGGGAAGGGACCAGCCATCCTCCGGGGTTTGGATATTTGTCTGCCTAAAATTAAGGATTACCTCAAAACACTATCAAAAATCAGCAATCAGCGAAAAATATTGATTTATTGCTGGCGGGGTGGAATGAGAAGTACCCTTATAGCTGAGGTGTTCTCTAAAGCCGGTCATCCAATTGTTATTTTAAACGGTGGATATCAGGCATACCGCAAGCAAATCCGCAGCGGTTTTTCAAATAAAGCGGTTATGTTGGTCTTGGGAGGCTTTACTGGAAGCGGAAAAACTCAACTGTTGCAACACATAGCTGATCAGGGAGAACAGGTCATTGACCTGGAGAAATCCGCCCGTCACAAAGGCTCTGTTTTTGGTGCTCTGGGACAAGCTTCACAACCGACCAACCAGCAATTTGAAAACGATCTCTATCAGCAATGGTCGGAATTTGATTTCTCCCGACCAATCTGGATTGAAGATGAAAGCCGGAGGATGGGGAAACTTGACCTGCCGGATCCCTTAGTCCGACAAATTTCAGAAGCTATCCTGATAGATCTGGAAGTTCCGGTATCCGTTAGAGTAAAGCGATTGGTAAGGGAATATGCAGATTTTGACAAGCTGCTTCTCAAAGAAGCCATCGTCAAACTAAAAGAAAGATTAGGAAACAGGAATACAAAAAAAGCGCTTTTCGAGCTGGAATCGGAACATTTTGAAGCAGTAGCAGAAATTCTTCTGGCTTATTATGATAAGACTTACAGGTTTACTAGGAAAAAGAGAGTTCAAGATAAAATCATTCAAGTACAATTATCATCGGAAGACATGGAAGAAGAGGCAAAGAAATTGATTCTCCTGGCAAGAAAAATTTTATTTTTATGAAACCAATCTACCTTGACTATAATGCCACAACACCAATGGCAAAGGAAGTCATCACTGCGATGATCCCCTTTTTCAACGATTTATTTGGAAACCCTTCCAGTAAGCATGCGTATGGACTGGAAGCTAAAAAAGCAATAGAGAATGCTAGAAAAAAAGTAGCCTGTCTTCTGCATGCTCATCAGGATGAAATTATTTTTACCAGCGGTGGAACAGAAGCAAACAACCTTGCCATTAAAGGGATAGCCTTCTCAATGAAAGGGAGAGGAAATCATATTATTACTTCCTCCATTGAACATCCGGCCGTTATGGAAGTTTGCAGGTTCCTTGAAACACAGGGCTTTCAGATCACCTATTTACCGGTTGATGTGATGGGGAAAGTAAACCCTTCAGAGGTGGAAAAAAGTATCCGTCCGGAAACCATTTTGATCTCCATTATGCATGCGAACAATGAAGTGGGTACGATTCAACCAATAACTAAAATTGCTGAAATTGCTCATCAGAGAAATATTCTTATGCATACTGACGCTGCTCAAAGCATTGGAAAGATTCCTGTAAAGATAAGTGAACTAAAGGTGGATTTGCTCTCCGTGGCCGGTCATAAATTATATGCACCCAAAGGGATAGGTGCCCTGTACATTCGCAGGGGTGTTCATCTGGAAAAGCAAATTCATGGAGCTGATCATGAAACCAACCTCAGGGCGGGTACGGAAAATGTTATGCAAATTGTGGGTTTAGGTGTGGCTGCAGACCTTTGCGCTGAATATGATACGCTGGATTTGAAAATATTGCGCGATCAGCTTTATCATGGAATTCTTGCAGAAATTCCAAATGTCAGATTAAACGGACATCCTGACGACCGGCTTCCGAATACGCTGAGTATTGGATTCCCTGGTGTTGATGCCTCCATCTTGCTTAATGAAATGGTAAATATTGCTGCTTCAGCAGGAGCTGCATGCCATTCGGAGGATGAAAAAGTTTCTGGTGTCCTCTCTGCCATGAGGGTTAACCCTGAATATGCCCTGGGAACGATACGTTTTTCGCTGGGAAGAATGACGACAGATGAAGAAATTAAACAGGCTGTCTCAGCGATCGTTGAAGCATATCATAGGCTAAGGGGAAATGAACAGAATGGAAAGATTGGGCAGTCAGGTTCTGTAAAATTGACAGAGTATTCCCATACATTGGGCTGTGCATGTAAAATATCTCCCCAACATTTAAAAAAAATCCTTAGCGATCTTCCATCTTATCCTGATGCTAATGTCCTTGTTGATCATCTTACCAGTGATGATGCAGCAGTTTACCGGATCAATGATGAGAGTGCGTTAGTGGAAACAGTGGATGTCATTCCTCCGGTTGTAGATGATCCTTACACTTATGGAGCAATTGCTGCAGCCAATGCGCTTAGTGATATTTATGCCATGGGAGCAGAACCGATTTTTGCCCTGAGTATTTTGGCATTTCCTGAAAAAAGGCTCCCCACTGAGATTCTCCGGAGGATTTTGAAAGGAGGGGAGGATAAAGCGGCTGAGGCAGGGATCAGAATCATTGGAGGGCATAGCCTTGAAGATCCAGGACTGAAATTTGGTATGGTGATTACCGGGAAAGTTCACCCTGAAAAGATTTTACGAAATTCCACAGCTAAGCCGGGTGATGCACTGATTCTGACCAAACCCCTTGGGACAGGCATCCTGACAACAGCAATGAAACGGGGATTGGCCGATCCGGAACATATTCACGCTGCCATTGCCTCCATGATTGAACTCAATCGGGTTGCCGCCAGGGTGATGAGAAGTTATCCGGTGAATGCTTGCACGGATGTGACAGGTTTCGGATTGTTGGGACACTTGAAGGAAATTCTTGATGGCGCGAGATTGAGTGCTGTAATTGATGCATCAAAAATTCCCGTTTTGAATGGTAGTTGGGAGAATGCAGCAGCCGGGACAATACCTGGAGGAACTTGGAATAATCTGGAATTTACCAAACCGATAACACACTGGGAAAGCAGTGTCCCGGAAACTCTCCGGCTTATCCTCGCGGATGCCCAGACTTCAGGAGGATTACTGATTACCTTACCCCTTGACCAGGCTGATGCTATGCTGGATGAACTGCAGGGCTGCGGTTGTATTCATGCGCGGCAAATTGGCCTTATCATTGAAGGGAAAACTGAAATTTTCGTTCGGTAAGTTGGGAACCTTTGGCTTTCTTCTTTTCATCGGATTGAAGAAACTTTTTACCTCGGTTTTGTTTCGCCGTATTTATTTTTTCTATCTTTGTGACTCAATATTTCATGCAGGCAATGATAATGGATAGTTCTTTGGTGGACATTCTGGAAAGGGTTCGGGAACTTTTTTTCAAATACGGGGTTAGGAGTATATCGATGGATGATATATGCCGGGATATTGGCATTTCAAAAAAGAAACTCTATCGGTTTGTCCATAGTAAAAATGAATTGGTTGAGAAATTGCTTGAACTGGAGCGAGAAAATTTTGAAATTATTTTTGAAAAAAACAATTTTGATGGGGTCAACGCAATTGATGTCTTATTGATAGTCAGTCATGACGTGGGAGATCGTTTCAAAGATGTAAGCCCTTCCATGACTTTCGACCTGAAAAAATATTACCCGGAGATTTATCATCATCATGTCGAAAGCAGAATTGAGTTCGTTTACCAGAATATCAAGCTGAATATCCAGAAAGGGATCAGACAGGGTATGTATCGTGATGATTTAAGTGTCGAACTGGTAGCACGGTTGTATATTCGTCGTTTAATTGATTTGCATAACCCTGAATTTTTTCCCGCGGATAAGTTTTCATTTCAAACCCTCTTCGATGTCATGTTCGATAATTTCATCCGTGGAATTGCCAATGAAGAAGGTACAAAGTACTATGAAAAGCAGAAACGGAAAGTGAATTTAAAAAAATTTTATCAATGATCAGATATCGCATCCTCCTGGTTTTATTTTTCTGTCTGCGGTTTTTTCATACAGGCCTGGCACAGCAGGAGAGTGACGCAGTTCCCGGTCTGACTTTTTCGATGCAGCAAGCTCAGGATTATGCGTATGAGCATAATTATGATCTGAAAAATTCTGCTTTTGATGTCGAGATCGCGAGAAAAATGGTAAAGCAAAATACGGCCATTGGCTTGCCTCAAATCAATGGCAATATTGAATACAATGATTTTATTGATCGCCCGACTTCCCTGCTGCCCGGTGAATTCTTCGGAAAACCGGGAACCGAGATCCCAGTTCAATTTGGTACAAAATATAATACGACATTCAAGGCTACGCTAACCCAGTTGGTCTATAGCGGGCAATACCTTGTTGGATTGCAGACCGCTAAAGCATACCTGGAAACAGTTAGGGAGAAAAACCTGAAAGACAAAATTGATGTCAGGGATCTGGTGGCTGACGCTTATATCAGGGTCTTGGTCATTGAGCAAAGCCTGGCCATTCTGGATTCGACTTATATCGTTGTCAGTAAACTTGTGGATGAGGCTAAAAAAAGTTATCAGCAGGGCTTGATTGAAGATATCGATGTGGATCAGGCCGACCTGAACCGTTCTAATTTGGAGGCCCAGTTGGCTGATCTCCAAAGCAACCGGAATGTTGCTTATGCAATGTTGAAATTTTTAATTGGACTAAAAGACAACCAACCGATTAGCCTATCCGATAAACTAGATTATTTTCTTGCACAGGTTGACCGGGATGCTTTGATCAATCAACCTTTTAACTATGAAAGGAACATTGATTACCTGCTGCTGAAAAAATCGGATTACCTGATTCTGATGCAGTATAAACTTGCTAAAACCGCTTATCATCCCACCCTGGCTGGATTCATTGGTATTTCGGAAAATGCCCAACGTAATTCCTGGAATTTCTTTAAATCAAATGAACCCTGGTATCGCACCACAAACTGGGGTTTATCCCTTAGCATACCGATCTGGAGTAGCGGAAGCCGGAAATATTCAGTGGATCAGGCCAGACTGAATGTGGAAAAAACAAAAGTCAGCGATGAAAAACTCAGGGTTGGACTTGAATTACAGGTTGAGACAGCAAAAAAAGATTTCAACAATGCATATTTTGTATACAAGAACAAAATGAAAGGGTTTGAAACTGCGCTGAAAATATATCAGAAAACCATGGCAAAATACAATCTGGGGGTTTCTTCCAGCACCGACTTAAATCAGCGATACACCCAGTTCCTTCAAGCCAATAGTGATTATATGCAATCCATGTACACAGTACTGAGCAGCAAAATCAAACTGAATAAACTGCTTGAAACATTCTGATTATTTCGCTAATTTCCTGTTGGATTTTCTACGTTTAAGCCAGATATTCATACGTACATCGATCAATAATAAGGCCGGAACAAAGACCAGGGTTAGGAAGGTGGCAAAGCTCAATCCGAAAATGATGGTCCAGGATAGAGGTCCCCAGAATAAAACATTATCTCCCCCGAAATATAAATGAGGATTGAGTTCTGTAAAGAGGGTGATGAAGTTGATATTCATGCCAACGGCCAATGGTACAAGACCCAGCATGGTCGCGGTGGCCGTAAGCACCACTGGCGTGACCCTGGTTTTTCCAGCCTGAATAATGGCTTCTTTTGTTTTCAATCCCCTAGATTTCAATTCATCAGCAAACTCAACAATCAGTATTCCATTTCTCACCACGATACCTCCCAATGCTACGATCCCGAGTCCGGTCATGATCACACTGATCGGCATATGAAAGATGGCAATTCCCAGAAGTACGCCGATGATGCTGAAAATGACCTCGCTGAGTATGATCAGTGATTTGCTGAGGGATCCAAATTGGGTGATAAGGATAAAAAAGATCAGACCAATGGCAATCATCATTGCTTTGGTCAGGAAAATCATGGTTTCTGCCTGATCCTCTCTTTCGCCCGTAAGGGTAATTTCCACACCCTTTGGTTTTTCAAAGGAAGGAATTGTTTTATTGATCATGGCGACAATTTCATTCGCAGTATAGCCTGAAAGGACTTCTGAGGATATGGTAATCACCCGCTTAAGATTTTTCCTGTGGATCCCCCCGTAAGTATCTTTGTACTGGATGCTGGCTACTGAAGAAATCGGAATCTGCCGTAATTGTCCGGAATTCATATCACGGTAAGTGATTTTTGCATTGATGACCTGGTTAATACTTTTTCTTTCCTTCTCGGAATACCTGAGCTGGATAGGATATTCGTCTTCATCTTCCTTGTATTTAGAAACCTCTTTCCCATAGATCCCAGTTCGTAATTCCATCCCGATCTGACCAAGGGATAAGCCCTCACGGTTCGCACGAACTCTGTCAATGTTGATGATTATCTCAGGCTTATTGTTGTCGAAATCACTTTTCAGCTTTTCAATCCCGGGAATGTGAATGGAATCCAGAAAACTCTTAAATGCATTGGCCGTGGGAATTAACTCATCCAGATTTTCACCGCTGATCTCAATGTTGATTGGCTTTCCTGTCGGCGGCCCCATTTTGTTCTTTTCCACGCTAAGCGTGACTCCGGGTATGTTGTTCAGGTTTTCACGAACTTCATCCATGTATTTTTGGGTAGAAACGTTATTCCGGAATTTGCTTTCGATAAAATTTACCGTGATTTTTCCCTTGTTGGAAGAAACCGAACGATCGAACATCCCTTCACCGGCACCAAAACCTACGTTGGAAATCACGGATTCAACGATGGGATTGTTTTTGCCCAGAACGGCATAAACCCTTTGTTCAACCAGTTTGGTTACAGAGTCTGTAATGCTTTGATCAGTTCCTTCAGGTAATTTAATATAAACAATCACGCTCGATGGCATGTTGTTCGGGAAGAAAAGCACCTTGGGCTTTGTCAATCCGGTGATAAAAATGGCGACAAAAAATAATACGATTACCGCATAAAACAAATACCAGGGATTTCTTCCTTTCAGGAAGAATAAAAGGGCTTTCTCATAAATCCTCATTATCCAGGGCCATGTTCTAGTTTGGAATTTTGCAATGGCATTTTTAAGTATCAACCGATAGAAGGCATTAAGAATCATGGCAAGAATCAAAATATTTCCGATGGCAAATCCTCCGGCAATATAACTGATGAAGGCCATAACCAGCATAACCGTACTATGGATAAGGAGTTTTTTCTTATTGGCTTTATGCTCAACCTCATCGTATTCATGTTTCATAAAAGTCACGGCAAAGACAGGATTGATAATATAAGCCACAAAGAGTGAAGCAAATAAAGTCAGGATTAAAGTTACTGGAAGATAATGCATGAATTTCCCGACAATTCCGGGCCAAAAAGCCAATGGAAAGAAAGGCGCCAGGGTAGTTAGGGTTCCTGAAAGAATAGGCAGAAATACTTCTCCGGCTGCATGTTTGGCCGCTTTGACAATATCAGGTTCATCCCGGTGTAGCCGGTGTGTATTTTCTATCACGACTATGGCATCATCCACGATGATACCCAGTGCAAAGATGAATCCAAACATCACGATCATGTTCATAGTAAATCCAAGACTGGGCATGATAAGGTAGGCAACAAACATGGAAAGTGGTACTGATAAGGCAACAAAGAAAGCGTTATTGAATCCCATGAAGAACATCAGCACGATCACCACCATGATGAATCCGATAATGATGGTATTATTCAGTTCTTCAAGTGTACTTTTGGTGAAACGGGACTGGTCACCGGTGATGGTTACTTTCAGATCAGGTGGGTAATTGTCCTTTTTCAGGTCACTGATGATCTCCTTGATTTCATCCGAAGCCTTGATCAGATTTTCTCCGCTTTTTTTTATGACGTTGAGGGTGATTACGTTTTTTCCGTCAAAACGGGCAAAACTCTCCTGTTCCTTAAATGAGTCTTTTATTTCTGCGATGTCCTGAATATACACGATGGCTCCACTGGCCGATTTCAGCATGATGGTCTTGATCTGATCAGGGGTCGAAAACTGACCAGCCAGGCGAATGGTGTATTTTGTTCCGAAAGAAGTGATGGTTCCGGCTGAGATGGTCACATTTTCAGCCGAAATGGCTGATTCAATATCACGAAAGGACACGCTAGCGGCCTGCATTTTATACATATCGACATCCACCTGGATTTCACGTTCAAGAGCCCCGACAATGTCAACACGGGTGATTTCTTTCAGGGTTTCAATTTTATCCTGGGCATCTTCTGCATACTTTTTCAAACGCTGAAGATCGTAATCCCCGGCAAGATTGATATTCATAATCGGAATTTCCGAAAGATCAATTTCTTTAATATCCGGGTCCTTGGGAAGGTTATTGGGAAGATCAGTCTTGGACTTGTCAACGGCATCCCTAACCCTCTGCTTGGCTTCGGAAATTTCAATTCCGGGGTTAAATTCTACCACTATTGTGGAAAAATCTTGTATCGAATTGCTGGTGATTTTCTTGACATCGGCCAGTGATTTGCATTGTTTCTCAATGGGGCGGGTTACCAGATTTTCCATATCCTCGGGAGAGGTGCCTGGATAAACGGTATTCACCAGAATAGTAGGAATAACAATTTCCGGCAATTGTTCTTTAGGAATACTGAAATATGAAAGCAATCCCAAAGTGGTAATGATAATAGTCAGCACATAGATGCTCACTTTGTTGTCGATAGCCCAACTGGTTGCAAAAAATTCTTTGACCCTATTCTTCTTGTTTTTCATGCTTTATTCATTAAAACTCGATGGGCTGTCCATCATAAAGATCTTTATAACCAGCAGTAATAATTTTATCTCCTTCGTTAAGGCCGCTCACAATCTCTGTCAGACCGTTGAATGAAATAAAAGAGATCACGGATTTTTTACGTGCCAGTTTTTTCCCATTCTCTTCTGAAGCGACAAAAACAAATTGCCCATCATTTCTTGAATTCTGTATAAAATTCTGAGGAATAGCCACCGTTGAAGGATTGTCATAATCCTTAATTCGCAAAACTGCGATCATATTGGCACGAAAAGTAATATGGTTAACCGGAAGTTCCACTTCCACCAAAAAAGTACGGTTGGTTGGATTGATGTATTTGCTCGCAAAAGTAACCTTCTGGTCCAGTTCCTGGTTAAAATCTGGTAAAAAAACTTTAACTGGTGCTCCCGTCTTTATTTTGGAGGAATAGGCCTCACCGACATCGGCAAGTGCTTTTGCCTTTGAAAAATTCACGATCCTGAATGCAGGAATGGGGGATGCAGAGGAAGCCATCTGCCCAACTTTAATTGGGATATCTTCCACATTTCCATCAATGGGGGAGGTGATGACCGACATCTTAATCTGATCCTGTAAAGTGTTGATGCCGTTTTGAGCAGATTCCATGTCGTTCTTGGTTTTGAGATACTGAACTTCAGAACCTATTTTCTGATCCCAGAGGGTCTTCTGCCGTTCATAAATATCCGTAAGAAAGGCAAGTTTGTTTTGAAGATCCTTGAGTTGCTGTTTCAGCACATCGGCATCCAGTTCAGCTAACACCTGTCCTTTTGTTACGTAATCGCCTTCTTTAACAAGAATTTTTGTGACGACACCGCCCTGGTTTCTTGGACTGACACCGATGTTCTCATTGCCATCAATTCTCCCCTGAACTTCAATGTAATGCTGAAATGATTGCTTTTTAATCGGCTCAACGATAACCTTGGTGGCAGATACCGAACCCATTGGATGAAGTTCCTTTTCCAGCTTCAGAATTTCCTGGGTTATATTATTTCTTTCCTTTTTCAGTTGTTCCAGCCTGAGCTTTTTATCCCCTTCCTTACTTCCGCAGGAAAGAAGAAAAAAAACAAGCCCAACAAAAAAAAATAAATTTTTCATAGAAGAAATGTTTTTGGAGCGCAAAGATAGAAATTTCCAGAGCAGGTAAAAAACTTTTTAGGCGAAAATCGTTTCCGTGTACTCTTTTAATGCTTTTTTTGTATCTTTATTTTTTCAATAGAAAAAGTTTATCAGGATAAAAATGAAAAGAAAAAGGGTGATGATATGCTTGTCAGTAGGTTTAATGACAGTTTTTTCTGCCATATCCCAGACAAATTGGTATAAAATTCCACAATTTGCGGTACCTCTTGCGGTGGTTTCCGAGAATATAGGATTCAGCTGTCTAAATGAAAGTTTAGGATCCCATGGGAATAAATATACCCTTTTTAAATCTATCGATGGGATGTGCAGTTATACAGTTATTAAATCTAATTATGGAGACCTTGGTGGGGTTTATTTGGCAGAACTTTTCTTCTGCAATGATACGCTTGGATTTATAGCAGAATCTGATAAAGGATTTCCTTCATTTTTTAGAACATTGGACGGAGGGGGTCATTGGCAAAACATATCAGGAGACGGAAACGTTTCAAATTTTAAAATATTTTTTTTAAATAAAAACTTGGGATATTATTGTTTTTATCCGGAAGGGTCCAATTACAGTTATCTGAGGAAATATGAGAATGGAATTATTCGTCCTATTTTAGAAACGCATCAATATTTATTTAAACAACCGGTGATTTTTTTCAAGTCAGATGTTCTGGGTTTTATACTTTGTGATGATTCCTTGGGTGGACATGTCATTCTCCGTACGCAGGATTCAGGATTATCATGGATGGAAGTCCTAAGGGATTCTCTGAATAAATTCCGTGATTTTTGTTTTATCAATGATACTATGGCCATAACTATTGGGGATAATGCGACTATATACATTTCTTACGACCAAGGATCTGCCTGGAAGAAAATCCAGCTTCCCTGGACACAACATCTCAATTCGGTTTATTTTTATAGGGACAGTCTTGGATATGTTGCTGGAAATAATGGCTTATTAATCTCCATGAAAATATCATCACTGGGTCTTGATTACCATTCTGTAGAATTTCCATCAGAAAAAAACCTTAAATATGTCAGGGTTTTTGGCGAAAATAAATGCTTTGTAATAGAAACAGATGGTTCTTTGTATCGTAATTTTTCACCTCAAGGCACGGTCAACATTAATACTGACTATTTCAATATTTTCCCCAACCCCGTTAATGATATATTATTTATTGAACCCCGGAATCATGTCGTGGAATTTGAAATCAAGCTGATTTCTTGTCTTGGGAGAGAGATACTATTAGGTAATAACATCAGAAAGATTGATTTTACAAATTATTCCTCCGGAGTCTATTTTATTCTTTTTATGGGAAAAGGAACTTTTGCAGTGAAAAAGATACTAAAACAATAAACATTAGAAAAATGGAGTCAAAAACCATGGCTATTCTTGATCAGGTCAGAAAACTATATCAGAGATATGGCATTAAGAGTGTTACAATGGATGATGTAGCTCAAAGCTTGAATATTTCAAAAAAAACCTTATATGCTCATTTTAAAGACAAAGAAGATCTCATCCGACAAGTCATGAGGGATGAAGACGAAAATCGTTGTGATTTTTTCAGTGAAATTGAAAAGAAAAATCAGAATGCGATTGATGAATTATTCGAAGTGCATAAAATGATTAATGGAATATTCAAGGAATATAATCCTGCTATGGAATATGACATCAGGAAATCCTACCCTGGTTTATTTTTTCAAATTAAAGAAACCAGAAGAAAAAGGATGGTTGATGCTGTTCAGAAAAACCTGAATAAGGGGAAAAAGGAAGGATTATACAGAAATGAAATGAATTCCGGAATCCTTGTCAAATTTCATGTTTTTTCTATTGAAAACCTAATTGATAACGATTTCTTTTCTCAAGACGAGCTTACTTCTTTCAAGGTTTTCCACGAAATATTTATTTACCATCTTCAGGGAATATTAAGTCATGAAGGAAGGATATATTTTGAAAACAATTATGGGAAGTTTAAACTTGCTTCGGATTAGCGGGGAATCCTAAAAAAAAGTATATTTACATCCTTAATATGTTCAGGAAGAAATGATGTCAGACCAGGACCTGATCCAAGGATGTCTTCAACATGATGTTCATGCCCAGGAGTTATTTTATCGGCGTTTTGCAGGTAAGATGTTCGGGGTATGCCTGAGGTATGCTTCAGATTATATGGAAGCTGAAGATATTCTTCAGGAGGGGTTTATCAGGGCCTTCAATAATCTATATCAATTTCGTTTTGAGGGGTCTCTGGAAGGTTGGCTGAAGAGAATCATCGTGAATACAGCGATTAATTTTGTTAAAAAGCAGATCAGGCAGCAAAGAATGGAAGTCAATATTGAAAGCGCCTCAGGTTATGCAACGATAACCGAGGATGTCTTGTCTAAATTATCAGTAGAAGAATTATTAGTGATGATTCAACGTTTACCGGTCGGTTATCGTACTGTATTTAACCTGTATGTCATAGAAGGATATAATCATAAAGAGATTGGATTGAAGCTCGGGATATCAGAGAATACGTCTAAATCACAATTATTCCGGGCAAAACAGGCGATTCAGAAAGAACTGTTAAAATCAGGCTAAGGGAAATCCAGATGGAAGAAAATTACGATATCGGAACAAAATTCCGGGAAATGTTTTCCGATTTTGAGCCTTCACCCCCAGAAAGGGGATGGGTTCGGTTGAAGAATCATTTGTACGCGGAACCCCGGTATGAAGGGCTCTGGTCATGGATAGCTCAGCTCCCGGTGACTTCACCCCGGATTTTCAGGCTTTCTGCCGGATTCATCATACTTATCATAGGATTGCTCCTTAGCCTGGTATGGTTTTCTTCGGGGGAACATTTTGCCTTACGTGGACATGCCTATTCGGGAGAACTGAGATTATGCAGAGGAACAGCTTACCTGTTTAAGGTTGAGGATAAAGCAAAGCCTTTTGATTCACTGAAGAACATCAGGTCATCTGATATCGATGAACAAGGGTATTATGAATTTTCACGGATTGAACCCGGGAGATACCTCGTCAGGGTTGCTCCCATGAGGAATACCGAGGGGCATAAACGATTTCACCCCTCCTGGTACGACCAGCAGATTGCTCCGGATTCAGCTCAGGTAATCCATATCGAAAGCACGGATATGACTGTAGATGTTCATCTTTTGCCTCGCCATTAAAAAAATAAATTAAAATTATTCATTATCTGAGGCATACCATTCAGCATAAGAGGTTGAGGTTTCACGTAACTTCATATGGTGGAGTTTTACTCCATTAGGCAATATTTTTGTGATACGCTTGGCAAAATCGACTAACAGGTTTTCACTGGTTGGCTGATAGGGCAATGAAATGATGTTGCAGAAAGGCTCCCCGGTGTTTTTTAACGATTCAATCGGGTCATTCGAGCAAATCATCAGTGCATGGTCCAGTGGATCGACAATGTGTTGTTTGATCAGTTTTTTCATGTCGCTGAAGTCCATCACCATTCCAAGTTTGGAAGAACCCGCTTCGTTTAACGGATTTCCCGTAATAGTAACAGAAAAGGCATAGGAATGACCGTGAATATTTTTACACGGGCCGTCATAACCCTTTAGGGCATGGGCTGCTTCAAACCGGAATTCCTTTGTGACACGGATGATTGGTTGAACATTCATAGCGTAAAGGTTAAAGATTTGATAACGAATATGGAACGAAGATTATTGAAGAAGGATATGTTCGATAAGGATTTTTAATCCGATTCCAATGAGAACCAATCCGCCAAATCTTTCAGCCCAGCGAACAGGAAGAAAAGTCGTTTTACCTCCGATTTTTGATCCTAAAAGGGAGACAAGAAAAGTTGTCAGGGTGATCAGGATCACGGCGAATAGAATGTTTACCCTGATAAATCCAAACGATATGCCCATAATCAGGGCATCAATGCTCGTTGCGACAGAGAGACTGAGCAGAACAGTGATTTTCCGGATATCCACAATTTTTTTTTCATCAGGGTTTTTAAAAGATTGGAAAATCATCTTCAATCCGATAAATGATAAGATTCCAAAAGCAAACCAATGATCGATACTTGAAATAAACACCAACAGGCTTTTTCCAATAAACCATCCCATCAATGGCATCAGTCCTTGAAAAACCCCGAAGAACAATGCTATCCTGAAAGTTTCTTTCCAATTGGGTTTTTGGGAAGTCCCGAAACTTAATGAAACGGCAAAACAATCCATGGAGAGTCCAAGGGCAATTAAAAAAATCTCCAGCAGGCTCATCTAATCAGGCTAAATCCAATTCCACAGTAAAATGACGCATAATGGGAGCCTCATTAACAATTTTTAAACCATTTTTGATTTCGTCTCTACGATCAAAAATGTTTTTCATGGCGACGGCCACCACATCCATATGGTTGTTTGTGTAAACTCTTCTGGGAATAGCCAGGCGTAATAATTCCAGGGCAGGATATCTATTCTCACGGGTCAGCGGGTCGCGGTCAGCGAGTAGTGCGCCGATTTCAACGCCCCTCACACCGGCTTCGCGATAAAGTTCAACGGCAAGGATCTGGGCCGGAAATTCTTCCTTAGGAACATGTGGGATGAACCGTTTGGCGTCCACAAAAACAGCATGTCCGCCTATAGGTTGTTGAATGGGGATGTTGAAATCCATCAGCCGCTTACCAAGATATTCCACTTGCCTGATCCTGGATTCCAGGTAGGAAAACTCCGTCCCTTCATATAAGCCCTGGGACAAAGCATTCATATCCCGTCCTGACATTCCGCCATAGGTAATATAACCTTCGAACATGATGTTGAACATACTGGCTTTACGGTGAAGTTCCGGATCATGCATGGCAATGAAACCGCCCATGTTGACGATGGCATCTTTCTTTGCACTCATGGTCATCATGTCTGCATTTAAAAACATCTCCCGGACAATTTCCCGGATAGATTTATCAGAAAAACCCTTTTCGCGAATTTTAATTAAATAAGCATTTTCAGCAAAACGTGCAGAATCAAATAAAATGGGTTTATTATATCGCCTTGCTATTTCGCGGACTTGTTTCAGATTTTCCATCGAGACTGGCTGTCCCCCGGAAGAATTACAAGTCACTGTCATGATGATAAAGGGAATACGCGCTGCATTTTCCTTCAGCACTTTTTCAAGTTTTTCAGGATCTACGTTCCCTTTGAAAGGATGATCCAAGGTGGTATCAAAAGCCTCATCGATGGTGCAATCCACGGTAATGGCTTTACGGAATTCAATATGGCCTTTAGTGGTATCGAAATGGGAATTACCAGGAATGATATCTCCTTCTTTAACCAGTACTGAAAATAATACATTTTCAGCAGCCCTTCCCTGATGTGTGGGAAGAAAATATTCAAATCCGAAAATATTCTCAATGGCTTCCTTCATTTTAAAATAGGACGAGGCTCCGGCATAACTTTCATCTCCCAGCATCAGTTCCGACCATTGATGATCACTCATAGCTCCGGTTCCGGAATCCGTTAAAAGGTCAATAAAAACCTGTTCACTTTTCAATCGGAAGAGGTTATATTTGGCTTCCTTGATCCATTGTTCGCGTTCCTGGCGGTTGCTTTTACGGATAGATTCCACCATCTTGATTTTGTATGACTCAGCAAAGGGTAAATCCATGTCTTTAGAATTGGTTGTTATCAACAAAGGTAGAAAAATTTTTTAACCAAAAATTTTTCATAACACCTTGTCAAATTGGTAAAATTCCTGTAGGTTTGCCATTTGCGAATCCATTGTTATTATAATATCAATTAAATTTTAGGAGGATAAATACCATGACTGCAGCAACAGTAGGAAGTGAAAATGCTTCCTTGAGGAAGTTAACAGACCTTTATGAAAGAGCAAAAAACTCACGGAAAAAAAAGTTAGCCGTAGCGGTGGCCCATGATGAACATTGCCTTGAAGCAATTTGTGCCGTGGATAAAATGGGTTTGGTTGAGGCCATCCTGGTCGGGAATGAAAAAAAGATCAAAGAAATTGCTGCCAGGCTTCAACTCGATGTTCATGGGATGACAATTATCAATGAGGAAACGGATGCCAATTCGGTAAAAATTGCCGTTAAAATGGTGAGGGAAAAGGAAGCAGATGTCCTGATGAAAGGGAATGTGCCAACGGCAGTCTTTCTGAGGGGGGTATTGGACAAGGAAGTCGGGTTACGAAAAGGTGATGTTCTTTCACATTTCGCTTTGTTTGAAGTGCCTACTTATCATAAGTTGTTGGGTTTAAGTGATGCCGCGATGATACCAAATCCGGATTTCAAAACAAAAATAGCGATCATTAATAATGCTGTGGAATTTATGAATAAACTTGGGTATACTAAACCTAAGGTTGCTGTTCTCGCTGCAGTTGAAATGGTTAATGAAGCCATGCCAGCTACCTTGGATGCAGCGCTTTTATCAAAAATGAACCAAAGAGGGCAAATAAAAAATTGTATTATCGATGGTCCGCTTGCTTATGATAACGCAGTCAGCACAGCTAGTGCAAAGCATAAAGGAATCATCAGTGAGGTGGCAGGAGATGCCGATTTGCTGATTGTTCCCGATATTGAAGCCGGAAATATTTTATATAAAGCCTATGGGTTTTCGGCCAATGCAAAACTTGCAGCCTGTGTTCTCGGAGCCGCTGCCCCAATTGTGCTCACCTCCCGTTCCGATACTGAGGAGTCCAAACAGGCTTCCATTATCATGGCAGCTGCGATCAATTAAGTTAGGCATCATGGCCAGTAGACTTTTTCAGACAAAATCCCTGCAAGCGCTTCTTGATGAAGCTGCAGATCCGAAAAACGGCTTTAAAAAAACGTTAACAGCGACCAATCTTACCACCCTGGGAATCGGGGCAATCATCGGTGCCGGGATTTTTGTACTTACCGGCCAGGCAGCAGCGCAATATGCAGGACCTGCCATCGTGATCTCTTTCCTAATCTCAGGGATTGCCTGCGCATTTGCCGGTTTATGTTATGCTGAATTTGCTTCGATGATCCCCATTGCCGGCAGTGCTTATACCTATGCTTATACTACTTTGGGGGAATTTTTAGCATGGATTATCGGCTGGGACCTGATCCTGGAATATCTTTTTGCAGCCTCGACCGTCAGCGTGGGTTGGTCGGGATATGTTGTCAGTTTTCTGAAGGATTTCGGGATCAACCTTCCAACTGCCTTATGCTATGCAACCGGGACTGACCTGATCAAGCTTCCGGATATCGGCTGGGTACAAAAAACACCTGACCTGATCCGGCATTTGATCAGTAAAGGATTGAGCCCGGTGGATTTCCCTCAATCCGATGCCATCTTAAATGTTCCTGCAATGTTCGTGATCGGGATGATTACCCTCTTATTGATCATCGGAATCAGGGAATCAGCCGGATTTAATAATGTGATGGTGATCACTAAGGTGGGGGTGATCATTTTATTTATCGTGATCGGTTTTTTCTTCGTCAAAAGCATTAATTGGCATCCTTTTATCCCTAAAAACACGGGTGAGTGGGGGCATTTTGGCTGGTCAGGGATTTTTCGAGCGGCAGGTGTCATTTTTTTCGCCTATATCGGATTCGATGCGGTTTCAACCGCTGCACAGGAGGCGAAAAATCCTCAGAAGCATATGCCAATTGGGATACTCGGTTCTTTGACCGTATCGACCATTTTGTACATTCTCGTGGCTATCGTCCTTACCGGTATCATCGCTTATCCCGAACTTCTGGTTCCTGACCCTGTTGCAGTTGGGGTTAACGCTATGGGTAAGGGCCTTTTTTGGCTTCGTCCTATTGTGAAGCTCGCTGCTATTGCCGGTTTAAGTTCAGTAATCCTGGTGATGCTGATGGGGCAGCCGAGGATATTTTATTCCATGTCGAAAGACGGATTGCTGCCGGCGGTATTCAGCAAAATACATCCTCAGTTTAAGACTCCTTATATCAGTACGATTTTAACTGGTTTTGTGGCCATGATCTTGGCCGGAATACTTCCGATCAGTATATTAGGAGAACTGGTATCCATTGGAACTTTGCTTGCATTTACTATTGTTTGCATCAGCATAATTTTTCTTCGTGTGAAAAAGCCGGATATCCCCAGACCATTCAGGACCCCTCTGGTTCCTTTAATCCCCATCCTCGGAGCGGGATTCTGTCTGGTACAGATGGTCTCTCTACCAATGGATACATGGCTCCGCCTTATCATCTGGATGTCTCTTGGACTGGTGGTATATTTTACCTATGGGATAAAAAAAAGCAAACTGAGGAAGTTGAATAATCGTCATTAAAAAAACAGGTATGAAAAATGTCCGTATCATTGCTATAAACCCTGGTTCGACCTCTACAAAAATTGCGGTTTTTCAGAATACGGAACCGATATTTTTAAAAAATATCAAGCACAGCGCCGAGGAACTGTCGCCTTTTCCAAGAATAACAGACCAGTTTGAGTTTCGCAAAGACATAATCATCAGGCAGATTAAAGAAGCGGAAATCGATCTTGATTCTATCCATGCAGTGGTCGGACGCGGAGGATTATTAAAACCCATTCCATCCGGTGTTTATGAAGTGAACGAGGCCATGATCCACGATATGGTGAACAGTCCGCTGGGAGAACATGCCAGTAATCTCGGTGGTTTGATCGCTAAAGACATGATCCAATCCATGCCCAAGGCCAGGGCATTTATTGCTGATCCGGTAGTCGTGGATGAATTGGATGATATTGCACGCATTGCCGGCCATCCTTTGTTCGAAAGGATTTCAATTTTTCATGCATTGAATCAAAAAGCAGTAGCTCGTGAATTTGCCAAATCGACCAACAAGAATTATGAGGATCTTAATTTGATTGTTGTCCATCTCGGCGGCGGAATTTCTGTAGGTGCCCATCATAAAGGCAGGGTGATTGATGTCAACCAGGCCCTTGACGGAGAGGGACCTTTCAGCCCTGAAAGAAGCGGAACCCTACCGGTGGGGCAATTGGTAAAACTTTGTTTCAGCGGAAAATACAGCTTGAAGGAAGTCCAAAAAATGATTAAAGGGGAGGGCGGCCTGGTAGCCTATCTTTCCACAAACAATGCTGTTGATGTCGAAAAAATGGTGGATTCAGGTGATCAAACTGCAGCTCTGATATATCATGCCATGGC
This sequence comes from uncultured Prolixibacteraceae bacterium, assembly GCA_964429135.1. Lineage (GTDB taxonomy): Bacteria > Bacteroidota > Bacteroidia > Bacteroidales > FEN-979 > CAZSDU01. The sequence goes on from CAYSAU010000004.1 coordinate 66,150, forward strand.
TTATCAGGTGGCAAAGGCTGTTGGGGAAATGTACACCGTACTGAGATGTGAAGTGGATGCCATTTTAATCACAGGCGGAATCGCATATGATAAACGCTTTGTAGGATGGATACAGGAAAGAATCCATAAACTGTCACCTGTTCATGTTTTTCCCGGAGAGGATGAAATGCGAGCGCTGGCTATCAATGCCCTGATGGTGATCCGGGGAGAATTAACTGTCAAGCTATATGGCTGAGATCATTGCCTTTACAATATTGTCAGTGCCTTCAGCAATCTGACTGATACTGGCATCCAGCATGTAACATGGAGTAGTGAAAAGTTTTCTGTTCTTGTCTGTGATGACATCTCCATGACTTGCAGGAGTATAACGGTTTCCCATCTTTTCAATAAACCCCTTTGAAGCTGGATCCTTTCCGGTAGTGAAATTACTGCCTTTGAAAAGTTTTCCCAGAATAACCGGTGCAATACACATTGCCCCAATGGGTTTTTTTGCTTCAAACATAGCCTGAACAACTTTTTCCACTTCTGAATTGACCTGGCATTTATCTCCAACTATCGCCCAATTACATAGGTTTTTGGCACATCCAAACCCACCCGGAAAAATCAGGGCATCATAGTCTTTTTCGTAGAAAATGCTCAGTGGCTTGATGTTTCCCCTTGCAATCCTTGCAGATTCTGTCAAAACATTGCGTTTTTCTGCAGTTTCCTTTCCGCTGAGGTGATCAATCACATGATGTTGCATGACGTCCGGAGCAAAACATTGATAAGATGCCCCATTTCGGTCAATAGCAAGAAGGGTTAGGACAGCTTCCTGGATTTCTGCCCCATCATAAACTCCACAACCAGCTAATATAACGGCAAATTTTTTCATATTCTTATGGTATTTACTTGATTTAATATTTTTATCCGGGTGTTAAAATTAAAAAAAATTAGTCCTTAACGTGCATTAATTATAAATTTGCAGAGATTTAGAAAAAAGCATTTCTGAAGACTTATAAAGGAAAAAGTTAAGTATTTTTATCATATTAAATTGATTGTTAATGCAAAAAATTCAAATGGTTGACCTGAAAGGTCAATACCTGAAGATTAAAGACGAAATTGATTCTGGGATACAGCAGGTGATTGATTCCTGTTTCTTTATCAATGGCCCGGTAGTCAAACAATTCCAGGAGGATCTTGAAAAATATTTACAGGTTAAGCATGTCATACCCTGTGCCAATGGCACAGATGCTCTTCAGGTTTCTATGATGGCACTGGGTCTTAAACCCGGGGATGAAGTTATTACAACTTCTTTTACTTTTATCGCCACTGCAGAAGTGATCGCCTTGCTTCAACTGACTCCTGTTCTGGTTGATGTTGACCCCGACACATTCAACATTGATCCCAAAGCCATTGAAAAAGCCATTACCTCTCGAACCAGGGCCATTGTGCCTGTTCATCTTTTCGGGCAGTCGGCGCCCATGGAGGAGATCATGGAACTGGCAAACAGATATAAACTGTTCGTGATAGAAGATAATTGCCAAGCCATAGGTTCTGATTATATTTTTAGGGATGGTCGCCGTCAAAAATCAGGAACCATAGGCCAGATTGGCTGCACTTCATTTTTCCCTTCCAAGAATCTTGGGTGTTATGGGGATGGTGGTGCAATTTTCACTCATGATGATGATCTTGCAAAACAGATGAGGATTATTGTCAATCATGGTATGACAGTTCGTTATTATCATGATTATATCGGGGTGAATTCCAGACTCGACAGCATTCAGGCTGCTGTACTGAAAGCAAAACTGCCTCATCTTGATGAATATGCGGCAAAACGCCGGGAAGTCGCTGATTTTTACGATATTGCCTTTGGGAAACATCCAAAATTAAAGATACCCGCCCGCTGCTCCAGATCCACTCACGTCTTTCACCAATATACTTTGGTTACCCGTGATCTTGACAGGAATGCCCTGATAGAACATTTAGCCTCAAAAGGAATCCCGGCCATGATCTACTATCCGGTACCTTTGCATCTTCAAAAAGCCTATCTTGATCCCCGTTATAAATCTGGTGATTTTCCTGTCACAGAACATTTGTCCGAAAGGGTTGTTTCTTTACCCATGCATACGGAATTGGATGATGAACAATTGAATTATATCACCGGATCAGTACTTGAATTCGTTAATCGTTGATATGGAAAAGGATTATTTTGCTCATGAGACGGCTATTATTGACCCTGATTGCCAGATTGGCAGGGGGACAAAAATATGGCATTTTACTCACATTATGAGCCATTGTGAAATTGGGGATCACTGTAGTTTTGGTCAGAATGTTGTGGTATCCCCGCATGTCAGACTGGGAAATAATGTAAAAGTTCAGAATAACGTATCCATTTATACTGGTGTAATCTGTGAGGATGATGTATTCCTGGGTCCCTCAATGGTATTTACTAATGTAATCAATCCACGCAGTCAGATCCTTCGCCGTGATCAGTATCAGAAAACCCTTGTCAAAAAAGGTGCTACCATTGGAGCCAATGCAACCATTGTATGCGGTCATGAAATCGGTGAGTTTGCCTTCATCGGTGCAGGCAGTGTGGTTACCCGGGATGTTCCTGCCTATGCCCTGATCGTTGGAAATCCAGGACGACAAACGGGATGGATGAGTGAATATGGTCATCGTTTGTATTTTGATCAGGAGGGATGGGCTGTTTGCCCTGAAAGTAAGGAATCATATCGCTTGACTACTGAAGGAAAAGTAATAAAACAAGAAAGAAAACAATGACTCCCTCCTCAAAAAAAAAGAATTTTGCCCTGATCGGTGCGGCAGGTTACATCGCTCCACGCCATATGAAAGCCATCAAGGACACAGGTAACCTGTTGATTACCGCACTTGACCCCTATGATGGTGTGGGGATCATGGATAGTTTTTTCCCGGATGCTGATTTTTTTATTGAACCTGAAAGGTTTGACCGCCACCTGGATAAACTGCGCCGGATGGCTAATTCAAGAAAGCGCCTTGATGACATGAAAATTGACTATGTCAGCATCTGTTCACCTAATTATATGCATGATTCACATATCCGGCTCGCTTTACGAAACGATGCACATGCCATTTGCGAAAAACCCATTGTCTTGAATCCCTGGAATGTAGATGCATTAAAGAATATTGAAAAAGAAACAGGGAAAAATGTTTACACCGTTTTGCAGCTTCGTCTCCACCCTGCCATTATTGCTCTGAAAGAAGAGATTGAAAAGGGACCTAAAAATAAAATTTACGACCTTGATCTTACCTATATTACTTCAAGGGGAAAATGGTATTACAGGGCCTGGAAAGGTGATATCTCCAAATCAGGGGGAATAGGGACAAATATTGGCATTCATTTTTTTGATATGCTGGGCTGGATTTTCGGTGAAGTCAGGGACAACAAGGTTCACGTGCTCGAAATAAATAGGGCAGCAGGTTTCCTTCGACTGGACAAAGCCAGGGTACGATGGTTGCTAAGTCTTGATTACGATGATATCCCTGAAAAAATAAAGCAGCAAGGAAAAAGAACCTATCGTAGCCTGAATATGGACGGGAGGGAGATTGAATTCAGTGATGGATTTACCGATCTTCATACCACAACTTACCGGGAAATTCTTGCCGGGAGAGGCTTCCGTTTATCTGATGCAAAACACAGCGTAAATATTGTGTATCATATCAGAAATGCAAAACCCCTTGGCCTTAAAGGCGATTATCATCCGCTATTGAAAAATATTATAAAATAAGAGAGATGAAAATTCTGGTTACCGGTGGTACAGGCTATATTGGCTCCCATACCGTTGTTGAGTTACAGGAAAAGGGTTTTGAAGTCATCATCGTGGATAATCTTTCCAATTCCTCTATCGAGGTTCTGGATAATATCGCGAAGATTACAGGGAAGAAACCTTTGTTTGAAAAGTTTGACCTGACTGATTCTGAAAGAACCGCTGCCTTTTTTTCTTTGCATAATGATATTAAGGCGGTTATTCATTTTGCTGCCTTTAAAGCAGTGGGAGAGTCGGTGGAATTTCCACTGCTTTATTACCGTAATAACCTTATTTCACTGGTCAATATATTGCAGGGAATGACTGATAATGGTATACGGGATATTGTTTTTTCTTCCTCTTGTACTGTATATGGACAGCCGGAAAAATTACCGGCAAGAGAAGATACACCCATCCAGAAAGCGGCATCACCTTATGGGAATACCAAACAAATTTCCGAGGAAATGATCACCGATACGGCTGTAAATGCTGATATTCAAGCAATACTTCTGAGATATTTCAACCCGATCGGAGCGCATGAGTCTGCCATCATTGGTGAATTGCCCCTTGGGGTCCCCAATTGCCTGATGCCATATATCACTCAGACAGCCATTGGTAAACGTCCTTTTTTGAGGGTCTGGGGGAATGATTACAAAACTCCAGACGGGACAGCGATCCGTGATTATATTCATGTTGTTGATTTGGCTAAGGCTCATGTCATAGCCGTTGAACGGATGATTAAAGGAAAAACCAAAAGGAAAGTTGAAGTTTTTAACCTGGGAACCGGACATGGATTTTCTGTTCTTGAAGTCATCCGCTCATTTGAACGAACCTCTGGGATCAAATTGGATTATAGGATTATGGATCGCAGGCCAGGAGATGTAGAAAAGGTTTGGGCCGACACTAATTTTGCAAACAGTGAATTGGGATGGAAAGCCGAAAAATCCCTCGATGAAATGACACATTCTGCCTGGAAATGGGAAAAAGCCCTGTCACAAAAAAACATAAAATCATGAAAACAATCCTAATCACCGGCGGGGCCGGGTTCATTGGAAGTCATGTGGTCCGACGGTTTGTGAATAGATATCCGGAATACCATATCGTGAATCTGGATAAGCTGACTTATGCCGGTAACCTGGCTAACCTCAGAGATATTGAGAATGCTCCCAATTACGAGTTTATTAAAGCAGATATTATTGATGGTGAGCAGATGAAGATGATATTTGAGCAATACAGATTCGAAAAAGTCCTTCATCTGGCTGCCGAATCCCATGTTGACCGGTCGATTTCAAGTCCCATGGAGTTCATTTATGCCAATATTATTGGTACGGTTAACTTGCTCAATGCCGCTCGGCTTATCTGGTCCCATCAAGAAGGGAATAGATTTTATCATATCTCTACGGATGAAGTTTACGGATCTTTAGGGGAGACCGGTTTTTTTTATGAAAATACCGCTTATGACCCGAGAAGCCCCTATTCAGCTTCCAAAGCTAGCTCAGATCACTTGGTCAGGGCTTATTATCATACGTACGGGTTGCCTGTAGTAATTTCAAATTGTTCCAATAATTACGGACCTTTTCAGTTCCCTGAAAAATTGATTCCGCTCTGCATTCATAATATTAAGCACAACAAACCCATTCCTGTTTACGGGAAAGGGGAGAATATCCGCGACTGGCTTTTTGTTGAGGATCATGCAGCAGCCATTGACCTGATTTTACATCGTGGAAAAACCGGTGAAACCTATAATATCGGTGGTCAAAATGAATGGAAAAACATCGACCTTATCTCTTTATTGTGTGAGATCATGGATCGTAAACTCAAGCGTCAACCCGGAACCTCTGCAGGACTGATCACTTTTGTTAAAGATCGCGCCGGCCATGACCTGAGGTATGCAATACATTCAGGGAAGATTCAGTCGGAACTGGGCTGGAAACCCAGTCTTCAGTTTGCGGAAGGACTTGAAAAAACCGTTGACTGGTACCTCTTCAATGAGGATTGGCTAAACAATGTCACCTCAGGAGACTATCAAAAGTACTATGAAACCCAATATGAGAAGCGTTGACTAAAGGCCAGAAACACTGACCTCCTTTCCGATCTTCGCAATCAATCCCTGTAAAACATTACCGGGACCAACTTCTATAAACGACTGGGCTCCATCTGTGATCATATGCTGAATTATCTGTGTCCATAAAACCGGAGCGGTTAACTGGGCCACAAGGTTATCTTTAATGATCTTAGGGTCAGCTACCTTTTGAGCAGTTGCATTTTGATAAATGGGACAAATGGGGGTACTGAACTGGGTTGCATGGATGGCTTCCGCAAGTTCAACACGGGCAGGCTCCATGAGCGGAGAATGGAAAGCACCCCCAACTTTTAAAGGCAAGGCTCTTCGGGCACCGGCCGCTTTTAGCTTTTCACAGGCTATTTCAATTCCCCTGAAGCTTCCCGAAATCACAAGTTGGCCAGGACTATTATAATTAGCTGGGACCACAATTTCATCACAGGATTGGCAAATTTCTTCCACCTTCTGATCTTCCAATCCAAGGATGGCGGCCATGGTGGAGGCTTCCTTTTCGCAGGCTTTTTGCATGGCAGAAGCTCGCGAGGCAACCAGTTTCAGGCCATCCTCGAAATTCAGAACGCGGTTTGCAACAAGGGCAGAAAACTCACCCAGAGAATGACCGGCAACCATGTCCGGTACAAACTTTTCTCCAAGATTCAATGCCAGGATGACAGAATGAAGAAAAATAGCTGGCTGGGTGACTTTTGTCTGTCTCAGATCTTCGTCAGTTCCAGAAAACATCAGGTCAGTAATACGGAAGCCAAGGATCTCATTGGCATTTTCAAAAAGTTCTCTGGCTTTTTGTGAATGATCGTAAAGGTCTTTACCCATCCCCACGAACTGCGCACCCTGTCCGGGAAATACATAGGCTGTTTTCATGATTTGGTTTTATTTTCTGTCTCCAAGAAATCTTAAAAGAAAAAGAAAAAGATTGATAAAGTCAAGATACAAGGTCAGTGCACCAAGAATGCTGAGTTTACGGACATTGACTTCTCCAAATTCACCGGCTCCACCACCTATTCTTTTCAGGCGTTGGACATCATATGCCGTCAGCCCTGTGAATACAAGCACGCCGATGACACTGATGAGGTAATCCATAGTACTGCTGTGCATAAAATAGTTGACCAGCATGGCGATTAAAATACCGATTAACCCCATCATCATGATACTGCCGAATTTGGTCAGGTCGGTTTTGGTAGTATAACCCGTAATGGCCATGATACCAAACATGGCGGCAGCAACTGCAAAAGTTTTATATACGGAAGCAGCTGTATAAGTGAGTAAAATAAAACTAAGGCTCATTCCCATTAAAATGGAAAAAGTCAGAAACAAAAGTGTCAAAACGGCAGGGGATAGTTTTTGGAATCCGAGTGACATCAGTAAGACAAAACCAATGGGAGCAAGAGTGACAACCCAGCCGAGCATACTTAACCCCATGGTTTCCGGATTAATGAGGCTGCTTCTTAATTCATCGGAACCGGCGAACCAAAATGCTGTAATAGCTGTAACTACCATGGCCAGAGTCATCCAGCCAAACACCTGGGTCATGAAAGATTTTGCGACACTGGTATCTTGGCTGGTGGGTTGTGCCGTAAAAAGACCTCTATTGTTAGATTGTTCAAACATGTTAAAATCTCCTTTTCGTATGATATGTTTAATGGATTAATGCAGTTTGACCTATTGAGTGTTTTTTATTTAGTTTGTTAATGTAGCTTAGTCCCGATGAGGTGCAAAAACTCGGCCCTGGTTTTATCCCGCTCAAAAGCTCCAACGAAATCGGATGTCGTTGTGACAGAATTTTGTTTTTGAACCCCACGCATTGACATACACAAATGTTGTGCCTCGATCACTACCGCAACACCAAGTGGTTTCAAAGTATCGTTGATGGCGTCTTTAATCTGCATGGTGAGGCGCTCCTGAACCTGAAGGCGACGGGCGTAAATATCCACTACCCTGGCAATTTTACTCAAACCTGTAATGTATTTATCCGGTATATAGGCCACATGGGCTTTGCCAATAAACGGAATCATGTGATGTTCACACATGGAATATATTTCTATATCTTTGACAATGACCATTTCACGGTAGTCTTCCCTGAATTTGGCAGAACTTAGAATTTCCTTGGGATCAAGGGCATAACCTTGGGTAAGATATTGCAAGGCTTTGGCTACCCTCAATGGAGTTTTTTCCAATCCTTCGCGATTTACATTTTCTCCTATCAGCCTAAGAATTTCTTTATAATGACTGGCAAGTGCTTCAGTCGTCTTGGGATCGAATTCTTCAAATTTTTCGTAATTTAGTTTTTGGGGTTTAGTCATGTTGGTTTTTATTTATCTCCAAAATATTCGACTATATTGTTTTCAGATTGTTCCAGCCTTATGCACTGCAGTTTAGCTCCCAGCTTAGAGATTTCCTCGTGCAATTCATTCCAGATTCCCATGGCGACATTTTCGCTTGTTGGGACTTTTCCACTAAGAAAGTCAACTTCAAGGTTAAGGTTTTTATGATCCAGTTTTTTTAATATTTTATCCTCAATGAGTTGGCTTATATGGCGAAGGTGAATAACCAAACCTGTCCCTGGGTCTATCTCGCCCCTTATGGTCACATAAAGGATATAATTGTGCCCGTGCCAGTTTGGATTTGAACATTTCCCAAAAATCCTGAAATTTTCTTCATCATCATATTCCGGAAGAAATAAGCGATGGGCTGCACTGAAATGTTCCCTGCGGATAATGTCCACCATAAATGTGAATTATACCGCAAAGTTATGATTTTATTTTTATATATGGAGACCTGCGAAGTGCATGACTTTTCGCCAGTTCAACAAATGGTTTAACCTTTGCTTTTATCGGAAAGATCTCCCGTTTTTTTCAATAGAATTACTACTTCAAAAACCGTATAGCATAGGTAGAGGATGAAAAAACTGAGTAAAAATGGGACAGCATCTTCCCGGTGAATCAGCACATATATCACCATGACTGCAACATATAAGAGGAGTTTTATGGCAGTAATCAGAAGAAAAGTATTTGTAAACCGGATAAATTTTTTCTTCATGGATTTCAGAAGGTAATAATAGGAAAGGAGGCTGGAAGCGATGAAAAAGAAGAAAAGAAAGGGGAGAGAGGGGGAGATGAATATTTTGGGAAGAAAAAAAACGAATAGGACAGTGATCAAGCCAAGAATCAAAGAAAAAAGCAACAGTCGTTTGAGGAATCTGAGGTAAGGAGAATTCATGTTATTAAGATAAAGTGATATTGGGTTACTTTTTCAACAGGTCTCGGATGATAAAATAAATCGATAAAATTACGGCTGCGACAGAAAAAATGACAGTAAAAACAGGCTTTGTTTGTAACCACTGATCCAGTTTAAAACCGCCGAAAACACCAGCCAGGATGATCACCAGCATTTGAATAGCCATACTAGAATACCGGGCATAAGTGTCAAGACTTTTCTTTGGGTCTGGGATCATCTGGTAGTGAGCTGAGGTGAGGTAAACCTGTTGGGGTGTTTTCCATGGTACAGGTGCCTGAGAATTTCGCACCGGGTTCAATGGCCAATTTTCCTGTAATGATATCTCCGCTGAATTTTGCACTTTCCTTCAGGGTCAGCAATTCTGCTACTTTCACGCTGGCTTTTAAATCTCCAGAAAAATCGGCATTCTGACAACGGATTTCACCCTCAATGGAGCCTGTTGTTCCAACCACAATCTTACCCTTGCAGTGTATGTTTCCCACCAGGGTTCCGTCAATCCGAAAATCGCCATTGACATTGATCTCTCCCTTAACGATTGTTCCGACACCCAACAGATTGATGACGGGTAATTCCGGTTCTTTGTTCTTGGCCATAACATTATTTATTAAGCGGGTAATATTTTTCAAAGAAACGAAGATACTGAGAAATATCTTTGTTACGGTAAAAAACAGGATAATTTTCAGCCGAAATAGTAAAATCAGAATAGCCTCCGGAATTTTCCAGCTTGGTAAAAATATATTTACTGTTCCTGATGTTGATCAGATAATTCAAGGCTTTTTCTGCATTGTCAAAATTATTGACCGTTATCATTTGCCGGTCATTATCCAGTAACAGGTTGTTTATCTTCAGGTTTTCCAGGTCATGAAATTTCTGGTTGAAGTCAGAAATTTTTACTTTCAGTGCTTCCACATCCACGTTATTTCCATCAACCACCAATACATAGAAATGTACAGCTTCGGGAGTAAAGTGGTACATTTTTAATCCGGGATCAAAAAGGACAGAAGAATCATTGACAATGGGCTCTCCCTGGGAATTTCTTTGTTTACCTAAAAAGTTCAGAACCTCTTGTGCCAATGCTTTGACTTCGCTTTTTGGATAGTCTTTGATGATCTGATACATGGATGCAGCCAGGGAGTCGACAACTTCAATTTTCCCCAAGGCCAGCCCACGGAGGTAATCAAATCTGGGCATGAGTACAGAATCTGATCGGTATTGGTTTCTTGCCAGGTCAGCATTGTTGATCACCATATAATATTGCTGATTTTCAAAGGCCTTATAAGTGTCTTCGTAAAGGCGGGAAGCGTCGGATCTTCGGTCGTTGATTTCTTTATAGTAATTTGGGTTGTTGAGTAATTTGGCATAATCGGTTTCCGGAAAATTATTCAGGATAAGGTTTTTATAGTAATCACTCTTAGGTTTGTTATCGAGTTCGCGGTAGAGGACATAGAGCATATAATTGGCCTGCACGTGGTAGGTATTCACGGGAAAACGTTCCTGCAGTGTCTCAAAGGTGTTTATTGAACGGCCATAGTCGCCCAAGCCTTCATAATAAATGAAGCCGGTCTTGTAATAGGCCTGGATTATTTTTTCATCTGAGGCATTCTTTTGTTCTTTTGAAAATGGAATATTCTGGTTATAATAATTCCGGTCTTTGGGATTGTTTGATCTTGGTTTCACTCCCCTGGCTTGCAGGATAGTATCAGTGCCGGGAGAAGGGGTAAGGGTATCATTAGCTTCCGTTGTATTCATCGCAACGATGTTCTTATCGCTCAGGAACCAGTTATCTTCCAGTTTTCGTCGTCCCCATTTTCTGGAGAAATTGGTAAACCCGTTGGCCATGGTAGTTGGGTTGTAAAAATACCATCGTCCAACTGATGCTACAGAGGATTGCTGGTCAGCATTGACTCCGAACAAATTCAGGTTTTCGGCTTTCTCCTGTTCCTCTTCCCGTTTTTTGATTTCTTCTGCAATTAACTTGTTGATGATTTTGTCGAAAATGAGATTTCTCTCTTCGTCCGGCATTGAAGCCAGTTTTTGCAGACTGTCCTGGAGGCTGATCATGTTCAGATTGGTCACCAGGTCCGTTAAGACTGTTGTTTTTTTCTGAATATCCTGGTATCCGGGATAATCTTTTGGGAGGAACTGCATGGTACTGTCATAATAAGCTTGTGCACCTGGATAGTCAGAACGGGCAAAACAGAGATCCGCCAGGAGTAAAGAAGAGATGGCTTTCTGATAGTTATTTTTGGTGCTTAAGGAGACGGATTTTTCGAGGTATTTTATAGTGGCAGTAGTATCTTTATCCCTAAGGGTGATCTGTGCCAGTGAATAATAAATCTGATCCTTCAGATCCTTGTTTTTATCATCCTTCAACATCCGGGTCAGTTTCTTGATGATATACTCCCTGTTTCCGCTTTTTGTGTCATAGCATTGTGCCAAATTAATTTTGGCATTGAATTCCATTTCAAACTGGGGATTGCGTTTGATCACTTTTTCATAATAGCGGGATGCATTGTCGAGTTCTCCGTTCAGTTGATGTATCTGTCCCAGGATGAAATAGCATCGTGTCCGCATATTCCGGTCGGGGTTTAATTCAAGGGCTCTCTCAATAAAAGGAGAAGCGGAAGTATATTGTTTTTGAAGAATGTAGGATTGGCCGTAAGCAAGATTCATACCTGTTTCAAGTTTCTGTGGCGCCTGACCTTGTTTGATCTTACTCTGAAGCATGTCAAGCATGGGTTCAGCCCGGGTAAAATCACTGAGCTGGATATTTGAGAGTGCTTGCCAAAGCATGGCTTCATACTTGATTTCATTTTCATTGTATGTTTTTATAACAAACTCAAAAGTCCGGCGTGCCATGGGATAATCCTGCTTATAAAAATATGCTTTACCGATCAGTAGATATGAATCATCTATCCATCTCACGTATTCCTTGCGGTTAAACACCATGGAGTGTTTCTGAATAGTCTTGGAAGCCTTTTTAATCGCGATATCAGCGTATTGAGAAATTTTTCCGCTGCTGGTTTTATCCCCGAAATTATAAACAGGCAGTACCAGGGAATAATTATCTGTCAATCCGGATTCAAATTCTTTTTTCCCCTGCCTCATATTATCCATCCCATTCCAGTATACATTATAGTGGGAAGTAAGGTTGTGATAAGTCCGTCGGATGAAGGTATTTTTCTTGGTAGAACAACTGCTGCCAAAAATAATGACAGAGATAACTAGAACCAACCCGGCAATGGAAAAAAACTTCATAGATTTCAAATGGAGTAAGCCTATTATTCTTAATAAACAGAATTTTTACAAAAATATTTTAATTTTTCGATATAGCGCTGAAAACCCAGAACATTTGTCGGTTGACATATTTTTCCGATCTTTGCAATGTTTATAGGAAATATCATCCATTCATGGCCTCAGTTAAGAAGGAAAAGAAAAAGCACCCTTGGGTTAGTAAATTGAGAAACAAATACCGACTGGTATTCATGAATGATGAAAACATGGAGGAACGTTTAACATTCCGGCTTTCCCGTTTAAATGTTTTTGTCGCCCTTGGCACCCTGACCATTCTTCTGATTATTCTGACCACTATCCTAATTGCTTTTACTCCTTTAAAAGAATATATTCCGGGATATACCAATGTCGGTCTTCAGAAAAAGCTGTACGAACTACAATTAAAAACAGACTCCATTGAAAAGGATTTGCAAAGGAAAGATAAATTTATTCAAAACCTGAAGGATATCATTAATGGCAGGGATTTATCAGAAAATATTCCCTTGGTCAGAGATACCCTTGCCCGTTACAAGAATATAAAGCTAAAACGATCTGAAGATGATTCTTTACTGAGAATACAGGTTGAAAATCAATCGAAATACCGTCTTTTTAAGATGGAAACCTTGGAAAACCTGGGGCAGAAAAAATCAACCATCGGGACCTTTTTGTTTTTTATTCCGCTCAAAGGGATAATAACCAATGAATTTAATCGTTCTCAACAACACTACGGTGTGGATATTGTCGCCAAAGAGAATGAGGCTATAAAATCTGTACTGGATGGCACTGTCCTGTTTACCAACTGGACACTTGAGACTGGTTATGTCATTGCCGTTCAGCATCCCCATAACATTGTTTCTATTTATAAACATAACTCCGCGATCCTGAAAAAATCAGGGGATCTTGTCAAAGCCGGTGAACCCATTGCGATTATCGGGAATAGTGGTGAACTGGCTACAGGTCCTCATCTTCATTTTGAGCTGTGGAATGATGGATACCCTGTAAACCCAAAGGATTATATTACTTTTTAATGTTGAACAGGCTGCTTTGAAAAAAAGAATAGCAATACTCGGCTCGACTGGATCCATAGGCACTCAGACACTGGAAGTTATCCGGTTACATCCTGAATATTTTACCGTTGAGGTGCTGTCTGCCCAGAATAATTGCGATCTTCTTATCCGCCAGGCAATAGCATTCAAACCGAATGCAGTGGTGATCGGAAATAAAAACAGTTACGGTAAGGTTAAAGCTGCCTTGGCCTCTGACCCGGTCAAAGTCTTTGCTGGAGAAGAGGCAATCAACCAGATCGTGGAAATGGACAGTATTGATCTGGTACTAAACGCCCAGGTTGGGTTTTCTGGATTTCAACCCACATTGAATGCCATCAGGCATGGGAAAAATATTGCGCTGGCCAATAAGGAAACGCTGGTGGTTGCAGGGAAAATGGTCATGGAGCAGGCAGCCCTTCACCATTCATGGATCCTTCCTGTTGATTCAGAACATTCGGCAATTTTTCAGTGTCTGATCGGCGAACAGAGATCTACCTTAGAAAAAATATATCTCACGGCTTCAGGCGGCCCTTTTCTCGGATATTCCCGAAATCAACTCAAAGGGGTAAGCAGGGAGGCCGCTTTAAATCATCCTAACTGGAAAATGGGGAGTAAAATCACCATTGATTCAGCAACGATGATGAATAAAGGGCTTGAGGTGATTGAAGCCCGTTGGCTTTTTAATCTTAAACCTGAACAGATCGATGTCATCATCCACCCTCAGTCAGTCATTCATTCCATTATACAGTTCCATGATGGATCCATGAAAGCGCAGATGGGAAGACCTGATATGAAACTTCCCATCCTTTTTGCATTGGCTTATCCTGAGCGGATTAGGTCAACTTTCCCGCGCTTCAGTTTTCCGGATTATCCCCAGATGACATTTACTGCACCCGATGTCTCGGTATTCCCTTGCTTATTGTTGGCTTATTCCGCCCTGGAAAAAGGAGGCAATCTTGCCTGTATTGTTAATGCAGCCAATGAAAGTGCAGTAGCCGCTTTTCTGAATAACAGGATTGAGTTCTTACAGATTCCTGAAGTCATTGAACGCTGCATGCACACCTTGCCTTTCATTCCTGAGCCCTCTGATGAGGATTATCTACGTTCACACAGGGAGACCATGATTAAAGCCGAAGAATTTATACGAAAAATAGAAATAAATTAACTAAATCATTTAAATGATGGAGATCGTTGTCAAGATTACACAATTATTGCTGAGCCTTTCCATACTGGTTATTTTTCATGAATTCGGTCATTACATTACGGCCAGAATATTCAGGACCAGAGTGGAGAAATTCTATCTGTTTTTTAATCCCTGGTTTTCACTTTTTAAGTTTAAAAAAGGTGAAACAGAATATGGGTTGGGATGGATTCCTCTTGGAGGTTATGTGAAAATATCAGGAATGATTGATGAATCCATGGATGTGGAGCAAATGAAACAAGCTCCCCAAGCCTGGGAATTCAGGTCGAAACCTGCCTGGCAACGACTGATCATCATGCTGGGCGGAGTCACGGTAAATATCCTCCTGGCCATTGGAATTTATATTGTCATGTTGTTTGCCTGGGGAGAGCAATACCTTCCTGCTTCGGAATTAAAATATGGGATTACTGTGGATTCTCTGGGATATCAAATGGGACTCAGAAACGGAGATAAAATTTTATCCATAGACCATAAGATGGTCGATGATTTTGCTTCCATTCCAAAGGTAATCATTCTGGAGGAAGCCAAAACTATCCAGGTACTCAGAGGGGATCAGGCAACGGAAATATCAATCCCTAAAGGAGCGATAAGTCAGATGATCAAAAGAAAAACCCCGGATTTTATTTCTTATCGTATTCCTTTTGAAATTGGTGATTTTACAAAAAACTCTCCTGCCAGACAAGCCGGATTGGCTATCAACGACAGGATCATTGGTATCAACGACAGCCTGCTTGGTTATTTCGATCAGTTTCGGGCGATGATCGGGCGTTTTAAAAACAGGGAAGTCAGCATCCTCGTGCTGCGCGGAAGCGATACCCTGCAAATCCCAGTTATGGTTCCTCAGGAAGGCCTGATCGGTGTTTATCCAAAGGGTCCAACGAATTATTTCAACCTGAAAGAAAAAAAATATTCGTTGATCTCTGCAATTCCGGCGGGTGTCACAAAAACTTGGAACGGGGTCGGCAATTATCTAAAATCGATCAAACTTCTTTTTTCACAGGAGAAAGCCTATGAATCGGTGGGTGGATTTATCACCATCGGAAGTATTTTCCCTTCGACCTGGGATTGGCAGGCATTCTGGTCGTTGACTGCATTTTTATCGATTATGCTGGCCATACTGAATGTTTTACCCATTCCAGCACTGGATGGCGGGCATGTGATGTTTCTGTTTTATGAAATTATTTTCCGGAAAAAACCCAGTGATAAATTCATGGAATATGCCCAGTATGCGGGAATGGCTATCCTTTTTGGACTTCTTATTTTTGCCAATGGGAATGACATTGTTAAACTATTCAGGTAATCGACTTATTCTGATACCTTTTCCCTCAGCGATTTAAATCCTTCCCCGAGAATTTCGGTCGCATCCGTCACGGTCAAAAATGCTTTTGGATCAATTTCGTGGATGAATTCTTCCAGCATGCCTAATTCGCGCCGGCTGATAACCGTAAAAATTATCCGTCTCTCTGCATTATTGTACATGCCCTTACCATCGATAAAAGTTCCGCCACGGTCAAGGTTGTTGATGATTTTATCCCTGATTTCTTCATGCTTTTCGGAAATAATAAAAACACTTTTATCATAACTTACGCCTTCAAGCACAATGTCGATTACCTTTCCTGTGATAAAAATCACGATCCAGGAGTATAATGGAATTTTCCAGTCCTGGAATACGATCAGACCAACCAAAACGATGACAGAGTCCACATAGATCATTAGCATGCCCAGAGGAAGCCTTGTATATTTTGCGATGATCATGGCAACGATATCACTTCCGCCCGAAGTCGCCTTGGATTTGAAGATCAAACCCAATCCCAGTCCCGCCAGTACTCCTCCGAACACAGAAGACAGAAGCGCATCTCCTTCAACCAGGGGGTTAAAGCCCCAGAAAAATGTGAGGGTATCCGTAAATATTGCGGTCAGTGAAAATCCAAGAACGGTTTTATAGCCAAATCTCGGCCCAAGAAATTTTATTCCGATCAGGGTCAGGGGAATATCAAAACATAAGGCAACCAGCCCCACAGGGGTGCCAAAAAGGTAATGAAGTACAATGGAGATTCCGTAAACACCGCCGGGGACAATTTTATAAGGGGTGATGAAGAGTACAAAACCGCTTGCCAGAATAAAGGATCCAATGATGATCAGACCATGGGAAACAAACCATTTACGGGTGAATGGTTTTTCTTTGATTAAAAAAAATGCCATAAATTAGATTTTTGAATATCAGATTAAATGCAAAGATATTTGTTATTGAACAATTGAATTTCAAAAAAACTGTTATTGTATTAACAAAAAATTGTACTTTTATCGCAGTTTTAGAAGCTATAACAACACTATTTTTGATCCTGCTCCGTAACATTTGCTCACCGGTTAACAGAATGAAGAGATTTTTTATACTGGTGGTGTTTTTATCTGGGGGTTGGCCATTGGTCTTCTCTCAGCAGAATACGCTCATCACCCAGTATATGTTCAATAATATGGCGTTTAATCCTGCCTATGCTGGGAGCAGTGGGGGAATTTGTGTCAAAGGCCTGGTACGGGAACAATGGATTGGTTTCAAAGATGAAGACGGGAACACGATAGCTCCCGAAACTTTTTTACTGACTGTGGATGCACCCATCCGGATTCTGCATGGGGGAATTGGCGGAAGTATTTCTCAGGATAAACTCGGATTTTTCAGTAATATCGCAGTTAAACTGGGTTATGCCTATATCATGGGATTGGGTCAGGGCGACTTGTCGATCGGACTTCAACTGGATTTCCAGAATACCAAACTGGACTTTTCAAAATTCAAACCCGTTGACTCTGATGATGAACTGATCAATGGTAAATCCAGTGAGACGGACATGATGTTTGATCTGTCTGCGGGGTTATTTTACAAGATACAGGATAAATTCTGGGTCGGGTTATCCGGAGATCAGTTACTTCAATCAAAAGGGCATAATACAAATTATCAGCTTAAGCGACATTTCTACCTGGCTTCAGGATATCAATGGGTCATCCCCAACCACCCCTTATTCGAACTTCAGCCATCATTGCTGTTGAAATACGATGGGGCTGTTTTTCAGTTCGACCTGAGTGGCCTAGTCTGGTATAACAATAAATTCTATGGAGGGTTGTCGTATCGTTATCAAGATGCCGTTTCTATTCTTGCCGGTTTATCCATTAAAAGTTTCAGGGTAGGCCTTGCATACGACATTAACACCTCTAAATTGAGCAAATATAATAATGGCAGTATTGAAGTTATGCTGGGATACTGTTTTAAAATAGATACTGATAAATTTAGAAAAAGTTACCGGAACACACGTTTCCTGTAATAAAATATATTGTAGATTTGCACCTTTATTTTTCAATTGTTAGGCTTAAATATAATAATCATTAATAAGTAGCGTTATTTTTCATCATTAATCGGCCAAAAAATGAAAAAACTGCTCATTTATTCAGCCTTGCTCATATTCCTGGCCAGTTGTGGTAATTCAGGAAATGGTGAGCTTACAGGCGTGAAAAACCGGAAGCGATACTACCAACCTGATCCATTTGGCATGGTTTACGTGCCCATGGGCTCTTATACCATGGGTGTGAGCGATGAAGATGTGCCATATGCCCAGTTAAATAATCCCAAAACGGTTACCGTCCAGGCTTTTTATATGGACCAAACGGAGATAACCAACAATCAGTATAGGCAATTCGTTTACTGGGTGCGGGATTCCATTGCAAGACGTATTCTGGGTGAGATTAAACCGGAATTGTATTTCATCACTGAAAATAAAAAAACAGGGGAAACTTTTGATCCCCCCTTCCTGAACTGGCAGACCAAGCTTTCATGGAACCCAGAAGAGCAGGATATGCGCGATGCTTTGGCACAGATGTACCTGCCGGAAAATGAACGCTATTTCAGGCGCAAGGAAATCGATACCCGTAAGTTGTATTACGAATATTATTTTGTTGATTTGAAAGCTGCGGCCAGAAAGGATTATAGCGGGCAGTCTGATCCTAAAGATGCTGGCCTTGCTAACCGCCCACAGGGCATGAAAGACCGTTCCGTATATGTGCGCAAAGAAGTCATCGGGGTCTATCCTGATACCCTTTGCTGGATTCATGATTTTGCCTATTCTTTCAATGATCCCAGCACTGAGAAATATTTCTGGCATCCTGCCTATGATCATTATCCCGTGGTCGGTGTGAACTGGAAGCAAGCCAATGCCTTCTGTATCTGGCGAACCAATTTAAAAAACAGCAGTCTGTACGGGAAAAAGGGTGAAACCTTTATTTCGGAATTTCGTTTGCCAACAGAAGGAGAATGGGAATGGGCCGCCCGTGGTGGCTATGATGGTAACCCCTATCCCTGGGGCGGACCCTATACAAGAAATGACAAAGGCTGTTTCCTGGCTAATTTTAAACCGATGAGAGGCAATTATATCGATGACGGAGGAGCCATTACTGTGATCGTTGCACATTATCCGGCCAATGATTTTGGATTGTATGATATGGCTGGTAACGTTTCCGAATGGACAAGTTCTGCCTTCCATACTTCATCCTATAACTTTACCTGGGATTTAAATCCCGATTATAAATACAATGCCAAGGATACAGATCCTTCTACTTTGAAACGCAAAGTGATACGAGGAGGTTCTTGGAAAGATGTATCCTATTTTCTGAGGGTTTCTACCCGATCGTATGAATTTCAGGATACGGCCAAGTGTTATATTGGTTTCCGCTGTGTTCAAAGTTATCTGGGAAGACAGAAAGACGATAACCCGGCCCGTGCATCAAAAGTTTACCGTTAATCGTTATAACCATTTAATCTGTTAATAAATCAATTGTTTATAATCACTTAATTTTTCATCAACATGGGTTTACTCGATTTAGTTCGGACAAAACATTACCGGAATTTTATGGCCAAATTGTATGGCTGGGGAGCAGCAGTGGTAATCATTGGTGCATTATTTAAAATCAATCATTATACCGGAGCGGATATCATGCTAATTATCGGGTTGGGAACCGAATCCATCATATTCTTTTTCTCAGCCTTCGAACCGCCGCATGTTGAACCCGACTGGAGCCTTGTTTACCCACAGTTGGCAGGAATGTACCATAATGGTGAAATGGATCCCAATAAAGCCATCTCCAAAGGAGAGACCGTAACCCAGGAACTGGATAAAATGCTAGAGAAAGCAAAAATTGGCCCTGAACTCATTCAAAGTCTTGGAGATGGATTAAGAACCCTGACCGATACCACTTCCAAAATTTCCAACGTTGCCAATGTTTCCGTGGCCAACGATCAATATGTGAACACTTTGAAAAATGCCACAGAATCTGCCGGACAGCTTACTGATACTTACCGGAAAACTGCTCGTACTCTTGAACTGGGTGTAACGGCATCGGAAGAACAACTTAAAAATATACAGGCTTCTTCAAAAAGCGCTGCTACACTTACCCATATGTTTACGGAGGTTTCAGACTCCCTTAAAGAAGACATTCATGCCAATAAGGCCTTCTCTACCAGTATGAATAATGCCATTGCCTCCGCTAATCAATTCGTGGAAAAATACAATGAATCTGCAAACCTGTTATCGAAAACTGCTGAAACGCTTACTGCCTCTGCTTCTGAAGGGAATAATTATAACCAGCAACTCCAGCGGATTTCTTCTAATCTTTCTGCACTTAATGCTTTATATGAACTTCATCTTCAAGGATCTAACACTCAGATGGAGACTTCGGCTAAATTCAATGACGTTTTAGCGAAATTCTCTTCAAACCTCAACGATTCAATGGCCAATACCATTAAATTTAAAGAAGAAGTTGACACTCTGACTAAAAACATTATCGCCCTTAACAAGGTCTATGGGAACATGCTTTCCGCAATGAATGTTACCAAATAACGAAGTTAAATTCTGCATTATTCACTTGTAAAATCGCAATTTAAATGGCTGGATATAAAGAGACACCGAGGCAGAAGATGATTGGGATGATGTATCTCGTTTTAACTGCATTGCTCGCATTGAATGTCTCGAAACAAATCTTGGATGCATTCGTGGTTGTAAATGAGAGCATGGAAACAACCAATGTAAACTTTTCTAAAAAGCTTGACAATTCTTATACCAAATTTAAAATTCAGTACCAGTTAAATCCGAATAAGGTTGGGCCTTACTGGGAAAAAGCCCAGAGAGCCCAGAAATTATCAAGGGATCTTGTAAATTATGTGGATAGTATTAAGTATGTTGTGATTCAGCGCACAGAGAAACTTCCCACTCTGGAGGAAGCAAAAAAACTAAATCTGCAAAATGTTCAGCGGAAAGATAACTATGACACCCCTACCCGTTTTTTCATAGGTAGCTCCACGGATGGCTCAGCCGGGGAATCGAAAATTCTGAGGGAGAAAATTGAAACCTATAAAAAGCAGATGGTTGAACTTGTGGATGACAAGTATAAATCAACCATCAAAATAGGGATGGATACCAAAGGTCCTTTCTATGATGCTGATGGTCAAAAGCAGAACTGGGAGATGCATAATTTTTATCGCACCATTCTGGTTGCCACGGTCACTATCCTGAATAAAATTGAAGCTGAGATCTACAATGCTGAATTTGATGTAGTCAACAATCTGTTATCTACGATTTCAGCAGAAGACTGGAAATTTGATGTGATCCGGGCAAAGGTTATCCCTAAAAGCGCGTATGTGTTTATGGGTGATGAATATCAGGCTGAAATTCTCGTTGCCGCCTATGATACCAAACAAAATCCGGATGTCCGTTACACATTCGGAGCAGATACACTAACCCCGGCGAATTTTAAAAACGCTACTCGGCTGGAAGGCTCAGAGGGAGTTGTTACCCTTAAGATGGGTGCCAATGGTGAAGGCCTGAAACGGTTTGCTGGCATTATTAAAATTGTTAGCCCATTGGGAGATACCATGTCTTTCCATTTTAAGGATGAATTTATCGTTGCAAAACCGATCATTACGATCTCCCCGACCAAAATGAATGTATTTTATATCGGGGTTGACAATCCTGTGGCCATCAGTGTTCCCGGAAGCCCGGAAAAGGTACTGCCAACTATTTCAGTAGGCAATATCCGTCAGGATGGGAAGGACTGGATGGTTTCTGGCTTGCCGAATTCAGCCCGGGAAGCTGTGATTACAGTTAACGCCATTTTTTCTGGCAAATTAAAAAAAATGGGAACCTATTCAGCCAGACTAAAAACTGTTCCTGATCCCATCATCAAAATTGCCGGAAAAAATGAAGGATTTATATCCAAAAGCCTTGTCGCAGCAAGCCCTATTCTTGTTCCTACCATGCCCCCGGGATTTGATTTCGACCTTCATTACCAGGTCACTTCCTTTGTGTTTTCAACTGCAACTTCAGCGGGTGAAGGAAACGATATTAAAGTTCAGGGGAACCGGCTGACTCCGGAAATATTGAAGATCATTAACAATGCCAGGAGGAATCAGAGGATTTGGTTTGATGAGATCTATGTCAAAGGCCCGGATGGCTCCCGTAAAGTTAATACAAACCTCAGTTTGAAATTAAACTGATAATATCCAATCGGAGGCAATATGAAAAATGCACTGTTCTTGGTTTTAGTATTCGTTTTTTTAGCGGGTATCAAACAAACGGCTTATTCCCAGGTTCTGGAAGGACCACCAAGGGATGGAGTTTATGATAAAACAGCCATTACTCAGGTTCAACCTATTCCCTACCCCTATCTCAGGGAAGCTGATATTGTCTGGACCAAAAGAATCTGGCGTGTCCTGGATATGCGGGAGAAAATGAATCAACCCTTCTACTTCCCCGAACGGGCACAGAACAACTGGCGCAGTTTTGTCCAGATTATCATCGATGGATTAAAAGAAGGTGTGATCACCGCATATTCTTCAGAATCAGATCAATTTCTTTATCCACTAACTCCCAATGAAGTGATGGACAAGCTTAGCAGTGTTGATTCTGTAAAACTCCCCAGGCCAGATAATCCGGATATTATGTATGATACAGTCATAAAAACGGAGTTTGAATCTGCAAATGTTAAAAAATTCAGGATTAAAGAAGATTTCTATTTTGACAAACAAAGATCTGTTTTTGAGGTCAGAATACTTGGGATAGGTCCGGTGATCGATGTAAACGATAAAGTTACAGGAGAAAAGCGTTTTGAGAAAACCCTGTTTTGGATTTATTTTCCCGAATGCCGTCAGCTTTTTGCACGCAGCGAAATGTTTAACCTGAAAAATGGCTCAGCCGGCAGATTGAGTTATGATGACGTGTTCATGAAAAGGATGTTCTCCAGTTATATCTATAAGGAAGAAAATGTTTATGATCGCGCCATCGTTGAATATGCAACCGGTGTTGATGCCCTGCTTGAAGCAGAAAAAGCAAAAACAAACCTTTTTGAGTGGGAACAAAATCTCTGGGAGTACTAATTTTCTCTCCCGGACTCTATGTCGTCCTTTTTTCTTGAAACTCCGATAGAATACCTCAAAGGGGTTGGCCCAGCCAGAGCCGAAGTACTAAAATCAGAGGTCAGTGTTTTTACTTTCGCGGACCTTCTCACTTTTTTTCCATTTCGTTATGTTGACCGAAGCAGGTTTTATCTGATTTCTGATATCAGGGATGAGTCAACCTATATTCAACTGAAAGTTAAGCTCGAAAACAAGCAGTCTGTCGGAAAACTCCATGCACAAAGGCTGATCGCAACGGTGAGGGATGAGAGCGGAATGATTGAACTGGTTTGGTTCCAGGGAGGGAAATGGATTTCCGACAGACTCATCATGGGTAAGGAATATATTGTATTTGGTAAACCGACTTTCTTCAAGGGTCAGTGGAACATTCCACATCCTGAGATTGAAGTCCCTACCGATGAACCGATTCCCCTGAACGAAACCATGCGTCCCATCTACCGTTCTACCGAAAAATTAAAATCCAAAGGATTGGATTATAAAGGCTTGGGGAAGTTGTTGAAAACCCTTATGTTGAATGAGAAATTTCATGTGCCTGAAAATCTTACGGCAACAATCCTGAAGGAGTTGAAGCTGATGAGCCGTCAGGAGGCTTTTATCAATATTCATTTTCCTTCCAGCCCGGAAACTTTAAAGCGCGCCCAGGCAAGACTTAAATTTGAAGAATTATTTTTCATTCAGTTACGACTGATGAAACACCGTTATGGCCGCCTGGAAAAGAAGTCAGGACATGTGTTTTCAAATGTTGGAGATTACCTCAATCATTTTTATCGACAGCATCTAACTTTCGATCTCACCAATGCACAAAAAAGGGTGATTAAAGAGATCCGCCATGATCTTGGGTCGGGAACCCAGATGAACCGTTTGCTTCAGGGAGATGTGGGAAGCGGCAAAACACTGGTTGCCCTAATGACTATGTTGATCGCTCTTGACAATGGATACCAGGCTTGCCTGATGGCCCCGACGGAAATACTGGCACAGCAACATTTCAATACGATTTCGGGTCTGCTTTCCGGAATGAAAATTGTCCTTGGACTGCTTACCGGAGCGACAAAGCCCCAAGCCAGGGAAACGATCACAGAAAACTTGAAGAACGGTGTTCTTCAGATTTTGATCGGAACCCATGCTTTGATTGAAGATCCGGTCAGATTCAGGCATCTTGGATTGGTGGTTATAGATGAACAACACCGATTCGGAGTGGCACAAAGGGCAAAGTTGTGGGAGAAAAACACCATGGCTCCACATGTTTTGGTGATGACCGCAACACCTATCCCCCGAACTCTCGCCATGACCCTTTATGGTGATCTTGATGTTTCCATTATTGACGAAATGCCTCCTGGTAGAAAGGGAATCATCACCCGTTTTGTGGCGGAACATGATCGCTTGAAAGTGTATGGTTTTGTCCGTCAGAAAATTAAAGAAGGCCGCCAGGTGTACATTGTTTACCCCCTGATCATGGAATCGGAAACTCTGGACCTTAAAAATCTCAAGGAAGGATATACTCAAATCATCAAAGAATTTCCCCCTCCGGAATATACGGTTTGCATGGTTCATGGTAAGATGAAACCCCGTGAAAAAAATGAAGCCATGCAACGATTTCTTAACCATGAAGCTCAGATCATGGTTGCCACTACAGTCATTGAAGTCGGGGTAGATGTGCCAAACGCTTCAGTGATGCTGATTGAAAACGCAGAACGTTTTGGCCTTTCTCAACTTCACCAGTTACGCGGAAGAGTGGGAAGAGGAAGCGACCAGTCCTATTGCATTCTGATGTCATCAGAAAATATCGGGATAGATGCAAGAAAACGTATCTCCACAATGGTGAAAACACATGATGGATTCGAAATAGCCGAAGCGGACCTCCGGTTACGGGGACCAGGAGATCTGCAGGGAACCCAACAAAGCGGAATACTCGATTTGCGTATTGCCGATATTGTGGAAGATGAAAAAATCCTGAAATTTGCCAGAAAACTAGCCGAAGAGATCATTCAGTCTGATCCGTACCTGCATGACAAAAACAACCTTGTCCTGCGCTCCCATCTTCAAAGCATGGATAAGCATCACCAAAATTGGGGGCTAATCTCTTAGATTGATCGCGATATTTTACTACATTTGCCCCTTAAATTTCACTAACAAATGAAAATTGCCTTAAGTTGGCTTAAACAGTATATCCACCTTGATCATTCCCCTGAAAAAATCAGTGAATTGTTGACGGGCTGCGGACTGGAAGTTGAAGGAGTAGAAACTTTCCAGTCAGTAAAAGGGGGATTGGAAGGAGTAGTGGTCGGCGAGGTTATTCATTGTGAAAAACACCCGAATTCCGATCATTTGAGTTTGACACTGGTCAACATCGGGAAAGAAGAACCCTTGAAAATTGTTTGTGGGGCATCCAATGTTGCCATTGGCCAGAAAGTTGCTGTAGCTACAATTGGAACCACACTGTATTTTAAAGAAAAGGAAATCACACTACAAAAAACGAAAATCCGGGGTGAAGTTTCTGAAGGTATGATTTGTGCCGAAGATGAACTTGGACTTGGTTCTTCCCATGAGGGAATCATGATCCTTGACCCTGAGGCTAAAGTCGGCATGCCTGCTTCTTCTTATTTCAACATTCTGGAAGATGTAGTGTTTTCTATCGGATTAACTCCAAACCGCGCAGATGCCACTTCCCATATTGGCGTGGCCAGAGATCTTGTAGCAGTGCTTAATAATTTCGGCTGTTCAGAACCTCAGCCCGGAAACCGGAAATCTTTGATACTTCCCGATATTTCTGAATTCAAGCGGGATACTCAGGCTAGAAAAATTTCTATTCAGGTTGAAGATACAGCTTCCTGTCCCAGATATTCAGGTTTGACTCTCACCGGAGTAACAGTTAAAGAATCACCCTCCTGGTTGAAAAACAAACTCCTGTCGGTTGGACTCCGCCCCATCAACAATATTGTTGATGTGACCAATTATGTGCTGATGGAAACAGGACAACCACTTCATGCTTTCGATGCGGATAAGATCACCGGAGACAAGGTGATTGTAAAAAAATGTCAGAAAGGCACAAAATTTACCACATTGGATGGTATTGAAAGGGAACTTACCGGAAATGATCTGATGATTTGTAATATCCAAGAACCCATGTGCATTGCCGGAGTTTTTGGCGGGACAAAATCCGGTGTTGTTTTTGAAACAAAAAATATCTTCCTCGAAAGTGCCTACTTTTTCCCTACCGGCATTCGCAGGACAGCCCGCCACCATGGCTTACAAACTGACGCTTCCTTCCGCTTCGAAAGGGGAACCGATCCCGAGATTACCCTTTTTGCCTTGCAACGTGCTGCATTGTTGATCAGGGAGATTGCCGGAGGCGTGATCTCATCCGACATGGTGGATGTATATCCTCAGCCTGTCATACAAAAAAAGGTTGAACTTTTTTTTAATCATCTGGATAACCTGATCGGTAAGAAACTTGAGCCAAAGGTAGTGGTCGATATCCTTCATGATCTTGGCATGAAGGTAAAACTTGACTATGATTCATCTACTGACATCTGCTATCCTTGTCCTGCCGGATGGCAAGCGCCATCTTCCATATGGGTAAGCATTCCTCCGTATAAAACGGATGTGACCCGTGAAGCTGATCTGATAGAAGAAATTTTGCGAATTTATGGCTACAATAATATTGAAATTTCATCGGAAATAAAATCTTCCATCTCTTATTCAAGGAAACCAGATCCGGATAAAATTCAAAACCTGGTTTCGGAATATTTGGTTGGAAACGGTTTTATGGAGATTATGAACAATTCCCTGAATCCTTCCTCTTACTATGCCGGAAATGAATGGTTTAGTTTGAATTTATGTGTGAATATCCTGAATCCCATCAGCCGTGATCTTGATGTTTTACGCCAAACTCTTTTATTTGGCGGACTGGAGACCATATTATATAACCAGAACAGGAAAGCAGAGAATCTTAGATTATTCGAATTTGGAAATGTTTATCGTAAAGCGATTTCAGGGGATAAAGATAATAGCTTGCCAGCCTATCATGAGGAAAAACACCTGGCTTTGTTTTTAACAGGGTTGTCAAACGCAGAAAGTTGGAATACTAAACCCGAAAACATTGATTTTTTCCTGCTTAAAGGATATATCCAGGCTATTCTGGCCAAACTCGGCATAGTCATGGAAAGCCTGGTTATAGATGATTTTCGGTCTTCAATGATCCCTGAGGGTTTATGTTTTTCATCTGGAGAGGAAAAACTTGTTATTTGCGGTTTCCTTTCGGAATCTGTCCTGAAACTATTTGATCGCCGACAGCCTGTGCTCTATGCTGAGTTTAACTGGGATAGGGTACTCGGTCAAATACCAAAGAAAATGCTGCGTTTCAGGGAATTGCCTAAATTTCCCGAAGTCAGGCGTGATCTGGCTTTGCTTGTTGATCAGTCTGTGTCTTTTAACCAGATTAAACAGACTGTTTTTGAGGCAGAAAAGAAAGTGCTTAAAAAAGTCGGTTTGTTTGATGTTTATGAAGGAGAGAAAATTGATGCAGGGAAGAAATCTTATGCCATCCACTTGATGCTGCAAGATGAGTCAAAAACATTAACAGATAAAGAAATTGAAAAAGTCATTCAAAAAATAATTCAAGTACTGACAGAGAAACTCAAGGTGCAAATCAGATAAACAAATCCGAATCTAATTATGACAACAAAAAATGAAATCAAGTATTCCATCGGTCCGAATGGAGAAAAATTCATGCTTCCTGCCGCGACAGCGTATTCAAAAGAATTAAAGCGTATTGAAAAACTGGTCGTGCAGGCCAGGAAAGAAAAGAAAGAAATAGTGGTGGTGATGGGCCTTGGTTTTGTGGGGGCGGTCATGGCTGCCATCGTGGCCGATACGAAAGATAAAAAAGGGAAAAACAGTAAACTGGTAATCGGATGCCAGCGTCCCAGTATCAGGAGTTACTGGAAAATTGAAATGATCAATAAGGGGGAATCCCCTGTTAAAGCTGAAGATCCTGAGGTAGATGTCTTGATACATCGTTGTGTGATTAAGTCTAAAACACTAGTGGCAACGTATAACAGCGATTGTCTGAAATTTGCCGACTGTGTGGTAGTTGATGTACAATGTGATTTTTCCAAAAAACAACTTGGAAACATGAAGTCGGGTGAAGCCGATATGGCTGCTCTGGAGGATACCATGAAAACCATAGGGGATAAAATCCCACCCGAATGCCTAGTATTGATAGAAACCACTGTGGCTCCGGGGACTACGGAATTTGTAGCCTGGCCGATCCTGAAAAAAGCTTTCAATAAACGAGGGATTAAGAAGACTCCGCTTCTGGCTCATAGTTTTGAAAGGGTTATGCCGGGGAAGGATTATGTAGCCTCAATTCGTGATTTCTGGAGGGTTTGCTCAGGGTGTGACCCAGAGGCAAGAAGCAGAGTGGAAAAATTTCTTCATGAAGTTTTGAATACAAAAGATTTTCCACTTACTGTCATGGATCGCCCCATTGAATCTGAAACAACCAAGATCATAGAAAATTCTTACCGTGCAACTATTCTTGCCTTTTTGAATGAATGGAGTCTTTTTTCAGAGCGAAACGGAGTGGACCTCATCAAGGTGATCAAAGCCATAAAAATGCGTCCGACTCATAGTAATATTATATTTCCGGGACCCGGGATCGGAGGTTATTGTTTGCCGAAAGATGGTGGATTGGGTTATTGGTCATATAAGCATATTTTGGGATTTGAAGATGGAGACAAAATATTTAAATTAACTCCCACAGCCATTGATATCAATGACACCCGAGGACTTCATGTTGCTGAGCTGACCCGTGATGCGCTACGTAATATGGGGCGTTATATTGCCGGTGCTGAAGTCCTGATTTGTGGTGCTTCTTACCGACAGGATGTTGGTGATACCCGGTACAGCGGCAGTGAAATGGTTGTACGAAAACTGTCGGAGATGAGTGCAGAGATTAGGGTACATGATCCTTATGTGGATCATTGGTACGAACTTGAAGACCAGGAAGAATACCCTGCCCCCGGTTCTTCCTGGAAAAGGTTTTTTCGCAACCAGGATAATCTTAAAAATGCCGTAGTACAGAAAGATTTGAAAAAGGCATTAAAGGGCGTAGAGGTGATGATCCTAGCCGTTCCGCATTCCGATTACCTTGACCTCAACCCTGATGATATTGTGAAGTGGGCCGGCGGTCCCATCGCTGTCGTGGATGCCTTTGGCATTCTGACAGATGAAAAAATTTGCCGTTATTTTGAACTGGGATGTGAAGTGAAAGCCCTGGGTCGTGGTCATCTTGCAAGGCTGAAAAGGGAAGTCAGAAAATATTAAGTGGTTATTTGTAACTTTGCATTTGAAAAACAATGAATTAAATGGATATTTTGTCCATAAAGCAACGATTTGGAATCATTGGCAATTCTCCTTTGCTCGACCGTGCCATTGACATTGCCCGTCAGGTTGCAGCTACTGATATAACCGTTTTAATTAATGGCGAAAGCGGTACCGGGAAGGAATTTTTTCCTAAAATAATTCATCAGTTAAGTGCCCGGAAACATGGTCCCTATATTGCCGTCAATTGTGGTGCCATTCCTGAAGGGACAATAGATTCCGAATTATTTGGTCATGAAAAAGGTTCTTTTACTGGTGCTCATGAAGCCCGTAAGGGATATTTTGAAGTGGTTGACGGAGGCACGATCTTCCTGGATGAAGTGGCCGAATTACCGCTGGGTACACAGGTTCGTCTTCTCCGGGTGCTCGAAAGCGGAGAATTTATTCGCGTTGGTTCCTCAAAGGTGCTAAAGACAAATGTAAGGGTGGTAGGCGCTACAAATGTGAATATTCCGGATGCCATCAGCTCGGGGAAATTCCGTCAGGATCTTTATTACCGCCTGAGTACCGTCCCGATCAATGTTCCGCCACTCAGAGAAAGACAGGAGGATGTTAACCTTTTATTCCGAAAATTTGCCTCAGATGCTGCAGAGAAATACCGTATGCCGGCCATCCATCTGGACGAAGAAGCTCAAATGGTTTTGAAAAACTACCGTTGGCCCGGAAATATCAGGCAATTAAAGAACCTTACAGAGCAAATTTCAATTATTGAAAAGAACCGTGAAATTGATGCAAAAATTCTGCTGAAATATTTACCCCAGGGTCATTTCAGCGATCTCCCTGTGCTTTATAAAGGAGAAGACACTTCCAAGTTCAATGAAAGAGAGATTCTATATAAAGTGCTGTTTGATATGAAAAAAGACATGAATGATCTTAAACAGCTTGTTGTTAACCTACTTAAAAATGAATCATCATTCAGCGATGAGCTGGGAGAAAATACCCATCTGATCAACCGCCTGTATAAGGATATTCAGGAATATAAAGACCCTGTCCAAAGTTTAATTATCCGTCCTGCAGAGAAAAATATTGATGAACCCATACAGCTACCTGAAGAAGTCGAAGAATCCCTTTCTTTAGAGAAAAAGGAAATCGACTTTATCAAGCGTGCACTTGACAAACATGCAGGGAAACGTAAAGATGCAGCCATTGAATTGGGAATATCGGAACGGACATTGTACCGAAAAATCAAAGAATACCATCTCGAATGAATCAAAACAGAAACATATGGCTTGCAACGGAACAATTATCCTTTCTTATTATTCTTTTGCTTTTTCAGGCTTGCCGCATGAGTTATTCTTTTACCGGTGCTTCCATCTCACCCAATGTTAAAACTGTAGCGATCCCCCGGCTTGTCAACAGCGCCCCTTTCGTGGTTCCAACCCTCGCCGGTACCCTGACCAATTCTCTTCAGGATTATTTTACCTCGCAAACCAACCTTGATGTTGTGGACCGTAATGGAGATCTGAATGTAGAAGGAAGTATCACCAATTATGCAGTACAGCCAGTAGCCATCCAGGGAAATGAAACTGCGGCCATGTCAAGACTGACCATTACTGTCAATATAAAATTTACGAATAGAACCAATGAAAAGCAAAACTGGGAAACTTCTTTTTCAAGGTATATGGATTTTCCCAGTGTTCCCGGGTTGACCCCTGCTAACCAGGACGTTATTATTGCGGGGATTACTGAACAGCTTGTTCAGGATATTTTTAATAAATCTGTTGTTAATTGGTAAATTAAGCTAGATTTTGACCATGAACCGTCAGCAATTTTCAGCATTTGTGAAAAATCCCGGACTTGCGGATAGTCAGAGTCTGAAAGCGCTTGAAGAACTGGTCAAACGATACCCCTGTTGTCAGTCAGGGCAAATACTTTATACTTACAATCTTTTCAAAGAAAACGATTTACAGTACCCTTTACAATTAAAGAAAGCTGCAGCTTATTCTGGTGACCGTAAAAAATTAAAAGAACTCTTCTTTCAACCTCACCCTGACCTTAGTATCAGGTCAATTGTTTATCCACCCCAGGAAGCAGAAAGTTCCGAACCTGAACAATCACCTCAAACTACACCATCAGAGGACAGGTTAACTAGAGAAGCCCTGCTTGATATTGTCCGGAAAAGACTGATGGAAATAGGGACAGATTATCATCCGCCCAAGGAGAGAGAAAAGGAAGGTCTGACCAAAAATAAGCTGATTGAAAAATTTATCATCGAGGAACCCCGCATTTCGCCGCCCAAAACTTCATTTTTTAATCCATCTGAAAGTGCCTCTCAGAGTAATGTAGATGAAGAAGAGATTATCAGCGAGACCTTAGCCCGTTTATATGCCAATCAGGGGAACATACAGAAAGCCATTCATATTTACGAGAAATTATCCTTGTTAAATCAAGAAAAAAGTCGTTACTTTGCCGCCCAAATTGAAAATTTAAAATCATAAATAAAAATGGGACTATATATTCTGATTTCTGTTCTGATCCTGATCACTTGTGTGTTGATGATCCTTGTTGTGCTGGTACAAAATTCCAAAGGAGGAGGCCTCGCATCTAACTTTGCTTCCTCCAATCAGTTTATGGGGGTAAGAAAAACTGCTGATTTTTTAGAGAAAACCACCTGGACTTTAGCAATTATTTTGCTTGTCCTGAGTCTTTTTTCCATTTTTGTCATTCCCAAAAATCAGGGTGAGGCTGCAGTACAGCAGAGCGAAATACAGAAACAGATCGATGAATCAAAAACTGCACCGATTAAAGATTTTCAAGCTCCTCCGGCACAAAAGAAATAACGTATTGTGTTTCCGGATTGCATCTTTGCGTTTGTTGTCTTAGGGAAAATGTCAGATTGTCATAAATGCTGACATTTTTTTTTCAATATTTATTAGAATCTGCAAAATTGTCCCTTTCCATTGATTATTTTTTATCTGGCATAAAATATGACATAGTAGGTAGTACTTACCAAAAAGTTAAAATCTTAATGTTAAACTTTAAAATATAACGAAATGGCAAAATTGAAAATTAGGCCCCTGGCAGACCGCGTTTTAGTGGAACCGGCTGCTGCTGAAGAAAAAACAGCAGGAGGTATTATTATCCCTGACACAGCAAAAGAAAAACCCATGAAAGGAACCATTGTTGCCGTTGGACCAGGCAAAAAAGATGAACCCATGACGGTTAAAGTTGGTGAAACGGTGCTCTATGGTAAATATGCCGGAACCGAAATCACCATTGATAGTGTAAATTACCTTATTATGCGCGAATCTGATATCGTCGCTGTAATTTAACTATCGATGTGCATTAAGAATTATTAAAAACATATAAAAACGAAGAATTATGGCAAAAGATATTATATTTAGCATCAGAGCAAGAGAAGCGTTAAAGAAGGGAGTTGACGAACTTTCCAATGCAGTTAAAGTGACTCTTGGCCCCAAAGGCCGCAATGTCATTATAGACAAATCTTATGGTTCACCCATGGTGACTAAAGACGGAGTAACCGTGGCCAAAGAAGTGGAATTAAAGGATGCAGTGGAAAACATGGGCGCCCAGATGGTGAAAGAAGTGGCTTCAAAGACCAGCGATATTGCTGGTGATGGAACTACCACAGCTACTGTATTGGCTCAGTCCATTTTTACCACAGGATTGAAAAATGTAACTGCCGGAGCTAATCCTATGGATCTGAAGCGAGGCATAGATAAAGCTGTCCTGGAAGTCATCAAATCTTTGAAAACACAAACCAAACAGGTTGGTGATTCCATGGAAAAAATTGAACAAATTGCCTCTATTTCTGCCAACAACGATAGTTTCATCGGAAAGATGATCGCCGAAGCCATGGGCAAGGTTAAAAAGGAAGGCGTCATCACCATAGAAGAAGCAAAAGGAATTGAAACTACTGTTAAGGTTGTGGAAGGGATGCAGTTTGACCGCGGTTATATCAGTCCATATTTTGTCACAGATACTGACAAAATGGAAGCAGTCTATGAAACCCCCTATATCCTTATATATGACAAAAAAGTTAGTGTCATGAAGGATCTTCTTCCGGTTTTGGAAAAAGTGGTTCAGACCGGCCGTCCGCTGATCATCGTTTCTGAAGATGTGGAAGGAGAAGCATTGGCCACCCTTGTTGTCAATAAGATTCGTGGAACACTGAAAGTTGCAGCAGTTAAAGCTCCTGGTTTCGGTGACCGCCGCAAGGAAATGCTGGAAGATATTGCAGTACTTACTGGTGGTACCGTCATCAGTGAAGAAAAGGGATTTAAACTTGAAGATGCTACCCTTCAGTATCTTGGCCAGGCAGAAAAAGTTACCATTGATAAAGAAAATACAACCATCATTAACGGAAGTGGTAAAAAAGCCGATATTACCGGTAGGATTAACCAGATCAAGACCCAGATCGGAACGACTACTTCTGATTATGACAGGGAAAAACTTCAGGAACGTCTGGCTAAATTAGCTGGCGGTGTTGCAGTTATATATGTAGGTGCTGCTTCTGAAATTGAAATGAAAGAAAAGAAAGATCGTTTTGACGATGCTTTGCATGCTACCCGTGCTGCCATTGAGGAAGGTATTATTCCCGGTGGAGGTGTCGCTTACCTACGTGCCCAGAAAGTGATTGAAAAAATGAAGGGGGAAAACGAAGACGAAACCACTGGTATAGCCATCGTCAGACGGGCATTAGAAGAGCCACTCCGTCAGATCGTTGAAAACGCCGGACTAGAAGGTTCTGTGATCATACAAAAAGTGAAAGAAGGGAAAGATGATTTTGGGTTCAATGCCCGCACTGAAGTTTTTGAAGGCCTTTATAAAGCCGGTGTTATCGATCCCACCAAAGTGGCCAGGGTGGCCCTTGAAAATGCTGCTTCGATTGCTAGCATGTTACTGACCACCGAATGTGTCTTGGCTACTCATAAAGAAGAAAAACCTGCTATGCCCCCGATGAATCCCGGAATGGGCGGAATGGACGGGATGTACTAATAGTTGAAATATCTGTTCAAAAAAGCCCTGAACTCTCAGGGCTTTTTTATTGATTTTTTTTTATATTGCAAGTATCAAAATACGTTAATATGAAACCACTGGTTTTTATTCTTATGATGTTCTGGGCCTATATGCCCTTGCTCAATGCCCAGCAGGTAAGCCCGAATCTCCCACTTGACCCTGATACAAAAAAAATCATGTACCGTGCCGTGGTTGAACAGGAAGGAAGCCCTTCCTATTTATATGATAAGGCAGTAGAATGGTTCAGCTATTATTATCCTAATCCTACGGCAGTATATACAGTTCAGGATAAAGTAAACGGAAAAATTGAAGGGACGGGGCGAATGAAAATATATTACACCGATACCAAATCAGGCGTACGTATGGAAGGAGGCTTGGTGATCTATAACCTGAAACTTGAATTCAAGGAAAACAAATTCCGATATACCATTACAGACTTTAACCTCAAAGCAGCTTCACGTTTTCCGGTTGAAAGATGGATGAATACAGATGATCCTGCTCACAACCCCAACTGGGATGCCTACCTGAATCAGGTAGACACTACCATGCAAAGACTGGTTTCGACGCTGAAGGAAAAAATGAAACCAACTGTAATTAAGAAAGATGAATGGTAATCATTTACCGGATATCCGTGAGACTTCCGGGGAAGAACTGTTAAACTTTTTTCTTAAGCATCGGGAAAAAGGATTCAGGGGAGTCCAAGCCTACTCGTGGCTCTGGAAAAAAGCATGTACCTCCTTTGAAGCAATGACCAGCCTTCCCAAAACATTACATCAGCTGATGGCTGAGCACTTCACCTTTCATATTGCTCAACCAGAGATCAAACGGATCAGCAAGGATGGAACGATTAAAGTGGGTTTCCGCTTATTTGACGGCTTGATGGTGGAAGGCGTACTTATTCCCGGTGATGGCAGATATACGGCCTGCATTTCTTCTCAAGCCGGTTGTGCCCTTGGGTGTCTTTTTTGTGCAACTGGAAAACAAGGATTTCACAGGAATCTGAGTTATGGGGAAATTTTTGATCAGGTGGTTTATCTTTCAAAGTTGGCTGAAGAAAATCCATTGCCGGGAAAGAATCTGAAATCAAGAGCCTTGTCGAATATCGTGTATATGGGTATGGGTGAACCCTTTATGAACTATGACAATGTAGTGAAATCAATTGAAAAGCTTACCTATGAGGAAGGGATGGGCATGTCGCCTCAGCGGATTACCGTTTCCAGTATCGGCATCCCCAAAATGATCAGGCAGATGGCCGATGATGACCCAAAATATCATTTTGCCCTCTCTCTCCATGCTGCCTCGGATCATAAACGTAATCAGCTTATTCCTTTCAGCTTTAAGCATCCCTTATCAATGCTTACGGATGCCTTGAAATATTATTATGCGAAGACAAAAAAAAGGTTTACCATTGAGTATATTCTATTTGGTGGTGTTAATGATTCTCTGGAAGACGCGCAAGAACTTGCAATATTCTGTAAAAGTTTTCCGGTTAAGATCAATATCATTGAATATAACCCAGTTAACAATTCCGGATTCA
The DNA here is from genome assembly GCA_964429135.1 of uncultured Prolixibacteraceae bacterium. Lineage (GTDB taxonomy): Bacteria > Bacteroidota > Bacteroidia > Bacteroidales > FEN-979 > CAZSDU01. The sequence continues at coordinate 102,101 of CAYSAU010000004.1, forward strand.
GGGGTACGGAGCCGGAGAAAATCAAGGCATTTGCAGGTTTTTTAGAGAAAAAAAACCTGGTGGTCAATATCCGCAGAAGCCGTGGTAAAGATATTGAAGCAGCATGCGGTCAGCTTTCTGCAAATCAATGAATTATTTTATTTAACACAATCGGAGATGAAAAAAAAATCTTTTGAAGTATCAGGCAATGTCATCGATGTGGTCGGACAGCGTATTTATCAGGGAACCCTGGTCATTGATGAAGGTAAAATTATTGATATTCGGGAAGAACCAGCCCATTCAGATCAATATATTGCTCCCGGGCTGGTGGATGCTCACATTCATATTGAAAGCTCCATGCTGATTCCTTCTGAATTTGCCCGTTTAGCCTCTGTTCATGGAACTGTCGCCACCGTATCCGACCCTCATGAGATCGCGAATGTGTTGGGCATTGAAGGGGTTAAATTCATGATCGAAAATGGGGAAAAGGTTCCCTTTAAGTTTTTCTTTGGCGCGCCTTCCTGTGTCCCGGCGACAGCTTTCGAAACTGCAGGAGCCCGTTTGGGCGTTGAAGAAGTGGAGGAGCTGCTCCGGATGACTGAAGTCAAATATCTTTCAGAGATGATGAATTTCCCAGGAGTATTGTTTCAGGATAAAGAAGTCATGGCAAAACTGGAGCTGGCAAAAAAAATCGGTAAACCCATAGATGGACATGCCCCAGGAGTCAGGGGTGAGGATGCAAAAAAATATATCCTGGCCGGGATAAGTACCGATCATGAATGCTATACCAAAGAAGAGGCTCTTGAAAAAATCAGATATGGGATGAAAATCCTGATCAGGGAAGGTAGTGCGGCAAAAAACTTTGAAGCGCTCAGCAGCCTGATTGAAGAATATCCGGATATGGTAATGCTTTGCTCTGATGATAAACATCCGAATGATCTGGCTCTCGGACATGTCAACGAATTAATCATCCGTGCGCTTAATAAAGGTTATGACCTTATGAAAGTTTTAAGGTGCTGTACATTTAATCCTGTCCGACATTACGGGCTGGAGGTCGGTTTACTTCAGAAAGGGGATCCTGCTGATTTTATCGTTGTGGATAATTTAAAAGATTTCAGGATAAGGGCATCATTTATAACGGGAGAAAAAGTTGCAGAGGCCGGACATACCTGTATTCAATCCGTGCAAACCGAAGCCTGTAACAATTTTAATACCGGGCTGATGAATAGAAATGAACTGATATTAAAACCAAGAGGGTCAACCATAAAGGTCCAAAAAGCATTGGAAGGACAACTCATCACTGAATTGATTCTGACTGAACCAAAGATCGTCCTGGATAATGTAGTCAGTGATCCTGACAGAGATATTTTAAAACTTGTGGTTAAAAACCGTTATGATGAAGCCCCTTCAGCCATAGGTTTTATAGGGAACATTGGACTGAAAAGGGGAGCGCTGGCCTCATGCGTAGCCCATGACAGCCATAATATCCTTGCCATGGGTGCGGATGATGACTCAATTTTTAGAGCCATTAACCTGATCATTGAATCCAGGGGTGGAATTTCACTCGTGGATGGGCCGCTGGAAGTTATTCTTCCACTACCTTATGCTGGTATTATGTCAGGGGATGATGGTTCTTTAGTGGCAAAAAAATACGACTGGATGGATAAAAAAACCAAGGAGATGGGTTGTACCCTCTCCGCTCCTTACATGACACTTTCTTTTATGGCTTTACTGGTAATCCCTGCCCTGAAACTAAGCGATAAGGGATTATTTGATGGAACACGGTTTAGGTTTACGGATATCTTTGAAAAATGAAGAAACATATATGTATTTATTTGTATGATATATTTTTATATATTTGTACCGTTAAAACTATATTACAATGAAGAAAAAAAACATCCTTGATCTCCAGAAATTGGAAATGGCAGCCAGTAAGTTACGGGCCATAGCTCATCCCATGCGTATCGCCATCATTGAATTACTGTCTGAAAACAAAAAGCTTACCGTCACACAGATTTATGAGCATCTGAATATTGAACAGGCCTCCGCCTCGCATCACCTGAATATATTAAAAAATAAAGGATTACTTGAGTCGAAGCGTAATGGGAAAATGATTTATTATTCCCTGAAGCTCCAGGTGTTGTCCAATGTGATTGACTGTATCAACCAATGCGTGATGGCTTAAGCCAGTATGGTTTACATCTCCCAGCTTTCTTCAACATCCCAATTGGCACGGATTTCAATTGGTTTAAAAAAGTAATTTACCTCTTCAGGTTGGAGTTTTTTCCGATAGTTTCCTGTATCCCATTGCTGATTTCGGTTACGGTCGGAGATGACTTTTATTTTGAATGTGCCAGGATTAAGATATTCAAATTTCACCTTTCCTGATTGATTCATAATTTTTTCCTCAACCAGGCTTTCCTTCTCTGTCAATAATTGAACAAGGTATTGTTGAGATTGATCTTTAAACGCTATGCTGAGGACAAGAGATCCATACTCCTTGGCCGCTTTGGTTCTAAAGGTCTGGATCAAGGTGTCGTTGGTGAGCTGGTTGATCCCGAAGAAACATGAATCAGGGATAAACAGGGTATAGGTTTTTTCTTCCTTCCAGGGATAATGGATTTGGATTTTCCTGTGTATGCTGTCTGAAAATTTAATTTTTGGGTTCAGGGTATCTTTCCCGTCAATAAGTAAAACTTTTGAAAAATCCCATCGTAATAATGGGTAAGAAAATTGAAGGCTGAGGTTACTTTTGAATTGGTTAAACGCGTTAGAACCGGCATTTGAACGTACTCCAAGTCTATCGGCTTCTGCCTCTTTTTTATCACTTTTCCTTTTCTGGTTTTTTATTTTCAGATCAATCCGCGCAGTATCCAAAATACTATCCCGATCCATGATGGACAGGATCAGCGAATCTTTTTCAGGATTCATCAGCCACAGGATAAGACTGTCTTTTTTTGCTGAAAACTCTTCCCTGCACCAGGGAGTTATGGAGTCTAGGTTTAAGGGGTCTAATTGAAGAGACCTGACCGGGTATTTAAACAAAATCATGATCATACCCCTCCTAGGCACATTGATTTTTAAAATACGCTGTATGGAATCCGGTTCATCAAAAAGATGTAATTCATAAATAGGGAAGTTAGGTTTGACATTCATCAGGGTATCCTTTTTTACCGTTTTTGAAGAATCACTTTTCACGGAGTCAGTTGTAAGGATAAAACTTGCCTGGATAAGACTGTCGAGGAATCCAATTTTTTCAGAGGGTTGGTTAAAGATAAAATCATTATTCTGGTCAACAACGGCTAACAGCATATAATCAGCTTTCCGAAGGTTGGTGAGGTGAAATTCTCCCTTCTCGTTGGTTTTTGTAAGGTAAAACGGGGGTAATCTGAAGGGCAGGGAATCAAACGGAAGCGTATCACAATTATTCAGATATAGGACAGCAAAAACTTCTTTCTGAGGTTGGAGGTCAAAGGCACTGACAACTTTTCCATGAATACTGAGGGAATCAACAAAACTTCCAGTGGAAAACACATAGGTAAATCCGTTCAGCACGTTATTTTCTGTAATGTCGTTAATGGCATTGCCAAAATTTATGGAATAGGTTGTATTTGCCCGGAGGCTGTCTTCCAGTTTTATGATCAGTGATTTCCCCCTCAGGCGGTAGTCTGGTAATTTATTGAGGAGAGGAGAGAAAATAATTTCATTCAACGGGTTTTTCAGGTTAATGAATTCATCGAAATCTATCCTGATGGTATTGCCTTTAAAAAGGGCAGATGAATTAGGTGGAGCACATACTTTAATGTGTGGTGGTTTGATGTCTTTAGGCCCACCTTCCGGGCTAACCGGATTGGCACAACGAAATAAGCAAAGGGAGGTGATCAGCAGAAAGGAAATATAAAAAATGAGTCTTTTGCAGGACACAGGATCTGTTTTACTTGAAGTTTGAATGGTCAAATTTACCAATCGTTTTAATAAGAGAACCTTTTTTTTTATAATTTTACATGGTTAACTAATAACAAATGGTTTATGTCAGGGCATAATAAGTGGTCAACAATCAAGCGTAAAAAGGGTGCACTGGATGCCAAGCGCTCAAAAATATTTTCCAAAATCATCAAGGATATTACCATTGCGGTAAAAGAAGGAGGTGCGGATCCTGATGGAAATCCCCGTCTGCGGCTTGCCATTGCCAATGCCAAAGGGGCTTCTATGCCTAAGGATAACATCCAGCGGGCCATCAATAAAGGAGCTGACAAAGAATCGGCAGCGCTGATTGAAACCACTTATGAGGGTAAAGGTCCCCATGGTATTGCTATCTTCGTTGAATGCACCACGGATAACCTTCAGCGTACGGTTTCCAATATTCGGGCATATTTTAACAAGCATGGCGGAGAATTGGGTCAAAATGGAATGCTGAACTATTTATTTGATCGTAAAGGTATATTTATTGTTCCCCAGGGTGATCTTCAGCAGGATGAATTTGAGATGGAAGTGATTGATGCCGGGGCGGAAGACCTTATTCTGGAGGAGGGGATTTTTACCATAACCACTGCTATGGAAGATTTTGGAAGCATGATTAAGAAACTCGAACAACTAAAAGTTGAACCCGAGAGTGCTTCCCTTCAGAGAATCCCAAAAACCACAATTACCCTTGATGAAGATGCTACCCGTAAAGTATTGAAATTGGTTGACATCATCGAAGAAGATGAAGATGTTCAGAATGTCTTTCACAATCTGAACATCACCGATGAAATGGCAGAAAAACTTTAAACCTCGCAGATATATTGCGTGAGGTTAATTCCTTTGGGTAATTCTAGTTTTTTTCTGAGCCTGATCCGTGAAATTTCTGTACTTGGTGCGGTGATCTTCAGGATATGTGAAATTTCCTTTGTGTTCAGATTCATTCGCAGCAAGGCACATAATTTATGGTCATTGGGTGTCAGTTGTGGATATTTTTTTCTCAGCCGGTCAAAGAAGCCTGGGTGTATTTTTTCAAAATGGGCTTTGATCCTGTACCAGTCGTTATCGAACTTGATGTTTTCATCGATGGTTTTAAGCACTCTTGCAATATCGTTACGGTTGATGTTCTTCTCCACTTTCAGCAGGCGGTTAATGTCTTTTTTTATCAACCCTATGATCTTGTTTTTCTGAGATATAAAAATAGAGGAAGTAGCCAGTTCACGGTTGATGAGGTCTAATTCCATCTGATGTTTTTGTTTCAATAGTTGATTGACTTTTTGTTCAGCTTTGATCCTTTCCTGAAGTCGTTGATTCCTTTCTTTTTCTGCTTTTTCCCGATTTTCGATCTCTGATTTTAATTCGGAAATGATTCTTTCGTTGGTAATTTCCAGGTTACGCTGATAGTTAGCGACTTCAATGGCTGCGTGGATCTGGTCAATGTCTACGGGCTTGAACAGGTAAGCATAAGGTTTAAGAGAGAAAGATTTCAGGAAGACTTCGCTTTTATTCATGGAGGTCAGAAAGATGATTCCGCAGTTATAGTTTTCGGTCAGGATACGCGCCGCTTCAATGCCATCCATCTTGCCCGCGAGACGAACATCCATGATGACAATATCCGGCTCTTTGCCATTTTCTTTAAGGGCTGCAATATTTTCTACCGCGTGTTCACCCTTGGTATCAATTCCCATTACTTCGTAACCGAAAGCAATGAGTTTTGATCTCAGATCGTGGGCGATAATCAGTTCATCCTCAACGATATATAAGCTTATTGGTGCCATAAAATAGGTGTTTTGAAGTTAAATGCGAAAATCTGCATGGTTTATGATATTATAAGTATCAATGGCAATAACCAGCTCTTCATTGGTTGGCATTACCATGGCCACAACTTTTGACCCGGGTTTGGTCAGTATGACTTCCCTGCCTTTCATCTGATCATTCCGGGCCGGATCAAAGTCAATGCCCAGGAATTCCATTCCATCCAGGATCCTTTTCCGGGTATCGGGATCATTTTCGCCTATCCCACCAGAAAGAATGATGAGGTCAACCCCCTTCATTGCAGCTGCATAGGCGCCAATATATTTTTTTACGCGATAGGCATACATGTCAAGGGCAAGCTGTGCTCGTTCCACCCCTTCACTGGCTGCTTTTTCAACGTCACGCATATCATAGGATATACCAGAAATTCCATAAATTCCACTTTTTTTATTAAACAGTGCATTAGTATCTTTGATACTCAGGTCTTCTTTTTCGGCAAGGTATAGCAGGACGCCGAGATCAACATCTCCGCTTCGGGTTCCCATCATTAATCCTTCCAATGGCGTAAAACCCATGGAAGTGTCAATGGATTTTCCATTTTGTATGGCGGCCACTGAAGAACCATTGCCCAGATGACAGGTGATGATATTTATATGATGATAATCTTTCCCCAGAAATTTGCAAGCTTTACGGGCAATATACTGATGAGAAGTGCCATGAAAACCGTACCTACGAATTTTGTAATTTTCATAGTACTCATAAGGAATGGCATATAAATAGGAGTAGGCAGGCATGGTCTGGTGGAAAGAAGTGTCGAATACAGCTACCTGAGGAATGTCTGGAAGAATGGCTTCCATTGAAAGGATTCCTTTCAAGTTTGCGGGGTTATGAAGCGGTGCCAGCTCAATGCATTTTTCAATGTCTTTCTTGACTGCCTCTGTGATTTTAACGCTGGTTTTAAAATTTTCCCCTCCATGTGCTACTCTATGGCCGACTGCAGCGATTTCCTTTTCATCGGTGATCACCCCTTGAATAGGATCTTTAAGGGTTTTCAGAATAAGGTTTATTCCAACTTGATGGTTGGGAACTTCCTGGTTAATTTTATATTTTGGTTTGGAAGGAACCTGATGTACAAGTTCGCTTTTTTCCAATCCAATTCTGTCAAGCAATCCCTTGGATAAAAGCCTGGCTTCTTCTTTAACTTCAATGAGCTGGTACTTGATTGACGAGCTGCCACAATTTAACACGAGAATTTTCATTTGCAAAAGAATTTTTTAATGGAAGGTGTATAACAAAATAATCAGTATGTTAGGGTGAGCAAAGATAAAGAAAAATGTCATAAATTCAAGGGTTATGGAAAATTTTTTTTCTTGGGGTTATGGTCATTATATGGACAATTTTCACAAAAATACCGGGACGGGGGTAGGGATCAATTTTTAATTGTATTTTTGGCTCTTAATAGACACCTTATTCATGGCATTGATTAACACAGTCGTTTCCTGGCTGATGAAAAAACGTATTCATCAGATAGAACTGTTCATGAAATACCCCTATGAGGTTCAGACGGAATGGTTAAAAAAATTACTTTCCCAGGCAAAAAATACTGATTTTGGTAAGCAATTTCATTTTCAATCCATTTTGAACCCGGATCAATATTGTGAACGGGTTCCCATCCAGGATTATGAAAGCCTCAAACCTTATATTGAACGTCTCAGAAAAGGCGAGCAGAACCTCCTTTGGTCGTCTGAAATCAAGTGGTTTGCAAAATCTTCCGGGACCACCAATGATAAAAGTAAGTTTATACCAGTGAGCCAGGAAGCACTGGAAGAATGTCATTTTAAAGGAGGTAAAGATCTTTTATCGATCTATTGCAATAACCATCCCAACACCCAGCTTTTCGACGGAAAAGCAATTGCCATGGGAGGTTCCCATCAGATCATGGAAATCAGTAATGAGTCATTTTATTATCAGGGAGATCTTTCTGCCATCCTGATTCAAAATCTTCCTGCCTGGGTTGAGTTTTTACGCACTCCGAATTTATCTATTGCCCTGATGGATGAGTGGGAGAGTAAAATTGAAAAAATGGCAAGAGCCACGATTCCGCATAATGTCACCAATATCTCCGGTGTACCCTCCTGGACGCTTCTGCTTTTTAAACGGGTACTTGAAATTACTGGCAGATCAAATTTGCTGGAAGTCTGGCCGGGGTTTGAGCTGTTCATTCATGGAGGGGTTAACTTTGCCCCTTATCGCGAGCAATTCTCTCTTCTCTTTCCTTCCCATCAGGTAAATTACCTTGAAACCTATAACGCTTCAGAAGGATTCTTTGGCATTCAGGACAGAGATGAAGCGGATGATATGTTGTTAATGCTTGACTATGGGATTTTTTACGAGTTTGTTCCCATGGACCAGCTTGAAGCGGATTATCCAAAAAGCCTGGGGCTTGATCAGGTGGAAATAAATGTCAATTATGCCCTGGTCATTACCACCAATGCCGGTTTATGGCGCTATTTGATCGGGGATACCATACAGTTTACCTCCCTGAATCCATACAGGATCAGGATAAGCGGCCGGACCAGGAATTTTATCAATGCTTTCGGAGAAGAAATGATTGTAGACAATGCAGAAAGAGCAATATCCATAGCTTGTGAACGATGCCACGCCATCATTACGGAATATACGGCTGCGCCGGTTTATTCTGACGGAGCACAAAAAGGAGCCCATGAATGGTTAATTGAATTTGAAAAGCCACCCACTGATCTTGCTTTTTTTGCAAATATTCTGGATAATGCTTTAAAATCGCTCAATTCCGACTATGAAGCAAAAAGATACCATAACCTGATTCTTGGCGAACCTATCATCAGGATGGTCCCGGAGAATACTTTTTATGCCTGGCTCAGATCGAAAGGGAAATTAGGTGGACAACACAAGGTTCCCAGGTTATTCAACAACCGAAAATATATTGAAGAAATACTTCAGATGATGAATCAGAGTTGATCGTTTTTGTATCTTTGGGTATAAAATATAAATCATGCACATTGCCATTGCGGGAAATATCGGTTCGGGTAAAACAACCCTGAGCGGCTTATTAGCCAAGCACTTTGGATGGGAACCCCATTATGAGGATGTAGATACTAATCCTTATCTGAACAGTTTTTATGAAGACATGCAACGATGGTCGTTCAATCTTCAGATCTATTTTCTTAATAGTCGTTTTCGTCAGGTTGTCGCCATCAGAAAATCCGGAAAAACGATTGTTCAGGACCGGACCATTTATGAAGATGCCCATATTTTTGCACCCAACCTTCATTCGATGAACCTTATGAGCACCAGGGATTTTGACAATTATATCTCTCTTTTTGAACTCATGAGTTCATTTATCCAACCTCCCGACTTACTGATATATCTTCGTGCCAGCGTCCCGACCCTGGTTAACCAGATTCAGAAAAGGGGAAGGGATTATGAAAATGCCATTCGACTGGATTATCTGAAAAACCTGAATGAACGTTATGAGGAGTGGATTAATAACTACACCCTGGGCAAATTGCTGATCATCGAGGTAGATAACCTGAAAGTCAATGAAAGTGCAGAAGACCTGGGATTGGTGATGGACAAAATCAATGCTGAACTGCATGGATTATTCTAAACAGTAATTGAGTACAGGTGATATGATGACCCTGGGCGTTATTCCTGCAAGATATGCTTCTACCCGTTTTCCGGGAAAACCGCTGATCATGATCGATGGAAAGACCATGATCCGTCGAGTTTATGAGCAGTCACTAAAGTGCAAGTCATTAAACAAGGTGATCGTTGCTACTGATCATCAAGCCATTCAGAACCAAGTTGCCTCTTTTGGGGGAGAGGTCATCATGACTCATAAAACCCATCATAGCGGGACTGAGCGATGTGCAGAAGTGGTTGAAATTCTGGAGGAAAAAGGAACAAGTTTTGATGTAGTCATCAACATCCAGGGGGATGAACCTTTCATTTATCCTGAACAGATCAGTCAGCTGACGGATTGCTTCACGGATCCGGAAGTTCAGATTGCCACCCTGATCAGGAGGATCACCGACAGGGAAGATCTGAAGAACCCCAACCTGGTGAAAGTTGTTAAAGATATTAAAAACTGGGCCTTATATTTCAGTCGTTCCCCTATACCTTTTACAAGGGGAAGTGAAGAGCAGTCATGGCTTAATGCCATAACATATTTTAAACATATTGGCATTTACGGTTATCGTGCAGCAGTATTAAAGAAACTTATCTTTTTAGCTCCAACCCCTTTGGAACAGGCAGAATCTCTGGAACAACTCAGGTGGCTTGAAAATGGATTCAGGATTTTTACCCAAGAAACAGAATTTGAAAGCATCAGTATCGATTCCCCTTCAGATTTATTAAAAATTACCAACAGAAGCTAAGGTTTTTGCCTATAAAAATGTATCTTCGCATTTGAGGTAAATATCAATGGTTATGGATATCAGAAAATGCATTTCCGGCCTTCTGACCGTACACGACTGCGTGATTCTTCCTGGTTTCGGGGGGTTCATTGGAAATTATTCACCGGCCCATATTGATCCGGTGCATCATACTTTTTCTCCACCCTTCAAAAAACTGCTGTTTAATATTAACCTTAAACAGAACGACGGGTTACTTGCCAACCGCATTGCTGAAGAGGAAGGGCTGGATTATACCACCGCCTGTCAGCTTATCGAAGAAATGCTGGATGAATGCCGTCATGCACTGAAATCCGGACAATCATTTGTGATCCCTGAAGTGGGAAGACTTTTTACCAGTCGTGAGGGAAATATCCAATTTGAACAGGATAAAAAAGCAAACCTCCTTCCAGCAGCTTTTGGACTGTCCACGTTTATTTCGCCGCCTGTTCTGAGAAACTCATACCAGACCATGCTGGAGAGAAATCTCAACAATGCTGCTGTCAAACAGGGAGAAAAGAAAACCTCTTTCCCCCGCCCCTTAAAGTGGGCCGCTGCTTTTGCTGTTCCAGTCGGTATTGCTACAGTGCTTGGACTGACACAGTATGATAAACTGCAAAATTATTCGGAGAACAATGCCGGAATCCTGAGTGCTGTTTTTTCACGCTTCTCATCTACTGCCCTTGTGGAAAAAAAAGAAGCCCCTAAGACCCCTGTAGATGATCCATACACCTATCAACCTACCCCTTCGGTTTTTGATGTTTTGCCTGATGAGGAGCAGGTTGAGCCGGATCTTCAGACTACGGAAGAAAACCTGGTTAAAACAGAACCCAGGGTTGTTACTGAGGAAAAATTGACGGAAACACCTCCGGCCATTATCCCTGGCAATTCATTTGCCATTATTGTCGGGGCATTCAAGGTTAAAGACAATGCAGAAAAATTTGTCAGCACCCTGACTGCCGAAGGAAAATCTGCTTTGATTTTTGACCGTTCGAAAACAGGTCTTTACCGCGTTGCCTTAACCACTTGCAGCAACCGGAGTGAGGCCGAACAAATACTCGCCCAAGTGAAATCCGGTGAATTCTCAGGAGCTTGGCTGCTGGCAAAATAACAATTTAACGTGCCTAAGAAAAAACTGATCCATTTCCAGGAGAATCTGCTTTTTCCACATTTACTGCAACCTTCTTTTCAGGAATTGATGTCGGGATTCCCTTTCCGGGGTAACTGGCATAATAATTTCTTTAACCATGATTATCCTATTGTCCTTGAGCTGGGCTGTGGTAAAGGAGAATATACGATCGGCCTGGCAGAGCTTTACCCTGAAAAGAATTTTTTAGGGATCGACAATAAGGGTGCCCGGCTTTGGCGGGGATGTAAATCGGTCGAAGAAAAAAAACTTAAAAATGCAGGATTTGTCAGGACACTGGTAGATCATGTGGAATTACTTTTTGGTAAGCATGAGGTCAGTGAAATTTGGATCACTTTTCCTGACCCTCAACCCAAGAAGGAACACAGAAGACTAACTTCTCCTGTTTTTTTGAAAAAATATCACCATATCCTTATCCCGGACGGAGTCATTCATCTTAAAACTGATGACAGGGAGTTTTTTCAATATACTCTCGACATTATAAGGAAATATCATCATCGTTTACTATGGTCAACGGATGACCTTTATCAGGCAAGCATCACAGATGATGTAACCAGGGTCAGGACCTTTTATGAATCCAGATGGCTTGAGATAGGAAGAAAAATAGGTTATTTACGTTTTCAACTTAAAGAACAATGAAAAAATTGACCTCGCTTTTTTTATTCTTTATATTTTCTTCATCCTTACTTATGGCTGAAGAAGGCATGTGGATACCGGTTCTACTGGAGAAATTGAATATCAGTCAGATGCAGGACATGGGGTTAAAATTGAGCGCAGAAGATATTTACAGCGTGAACCATAGCAGTCTGAAAGATGCCGTCGTTCAATTTGGCGGAGGCTGCACCGCTGAGATTATTTCCGGCCAGGGATTAATCCTTACCAATTACCATTGCGGAATCGGAGCCATTCAAAAGCACAGTTCCCTAAGTCATGATTATCTCGATTTGGGTTTCTGGGCACAATCGCTGGAGGAAGAGTTGCCAAATCCGGGAATTACAGCTACTCTTCTGGTCAGTATGGAAGATGTAACCGAGAGGGTTCTTCTTGGCATTGAACCTGGAATCAGCCAACTCCAGCGTAATGAAAGGATCAGGCAAAACATTAGTGACATTGAAAAAGAAGCCATGACAGGGAACAATTATGAAGCCAGGGTAAGGTCGTTCTTCTACGGGAACCAATATTATCTTTTTATCAACGAGGTGTTTCGTGATATCAGGCTGGTTGGCGCTCCTTCTTCTCGAATTGGTAAATTCGGAGGAGATACGGATAACTGGATGTGGCCAAGACATACCGGTGATTTTTCAGTTTTTCGCATTTATGCTGATAAGGACAACAAGGCGGCAACCTATTCAAAATCCAATGTTCCGTATACCCCGAAACATTTTTTCCCAATCTCTCTCAAGGGTTACCAAAAGGATGATTTTACCTTTATTTTCGGGTATCCGGGTACCACAAGGGAATACCTGAGTTCGTATGGTGTGGAGCAGATCGCATTGAAGGAAAATCCATTGCGCATTAAATTACGTCAAAAAAGAATTGACCTTATCGATGCGGCCATGGATAAGGACCGTCTTGTACGGATACAATACTCGGCAAAAGTGAATGGGATTGCCAACTTTTGGAAAAAAATGATTGGAGAAACCAGAGGCATTCTACGCCTTAACACCATAGCGAAAAAAAGAGAATATGAAGAAATATTTCAACTCTGGGCCGATGCCATACCTCAACGAAAGGCTGTGTATGGTTCTCTTCTAAGGGCATTTAATGATACTTATCTGGATTTTTTACCGGTCAACATATCATCCGTATATATCACTGAAGGGGGCCAGGCGATAGAATCGGTTAAATTTTCTTCCGGGTTCAGGGAGCTTGTCAGGTTATCCAAAATTCAGACAACACAGAATGAGGAACTGCTCAAAGTAAGAGATAACCTGAAAAAATCAAGCCGGGATTTCTTTCAAAGTTATAATGTCGGGATTGATCTCGGAATCATGGCCGAATTGCTGAAAGAGATGGGAAATGAAATGGAGGCTCAATACCGCCCGGATATTTTTTCAGAGATTGAGAAGAAGTTTTCCGGAAATACTGAGGCTTATGCAAGGGATGTGTTATCCCGTTCTTTTCTCCTTGATTCGATGTCAGTCATTGAGTTCCTCGATAACTACAAATCCCATGGATATAAGAAACTGGAAAAAGACCCGCTTTACCGACTGATGAACAGTATTTATACCAAGTACGAAAAGGAAATCCTACCTTTAACCATGAAATTTAATTCTTGTATCGATAGCCTTCAAAGAATCTATATGGCTGGGCAGATGGAAATGGAAAAAAGCCGCAGGTTTTATCCTGATGCCAATTCAAGTCTGCGCATCTCCTATGGAAAAATTGCGGACTACAAACCTGCTGATGCCATTACCTATGGATATTTCACGACCCTAAAAGGGGTTATGGAAAAGGAAGATTCACTGATTTATGATTATAGCGTAGATGCGAAGTTAAAAGCGCTTTATGATGACCATGATTTTGGACTATACGCTGATCGTGACAGCAGTGTCCATGTCGCTTTCATCGCCAGCAATCATACGACGGGAGGAAATTCAGGGAGTCCATTGCTCAATGCAGAAGGACATCTGATCGGGATCAATTTCGACCGGAACTGGGAAGGAACCATGAGTGATCTGGATTATGATCCTGACCAATGCCGTAACATCTCTTTAGATATCAGGTACTGCCTTTTCATCATGGATAAATATGCTGGTGCCCGGCGCCTGATCAGAGAGATGAAAATCATTAATTAATCGGGAGCGATCAGATGCTTGAACCAAAAAGCTGTACCAGGGCATTCTGAACACTCGGGTACTTAAATCGGAAACCAGCCCTGATTAGTTTTTCTGGTAACACCTTTTGTCCTTCGAGCATGGTTTGAGCCCCCTCTCCGAATTTTAATTTCATGATAAATGTAGGAATCGTTAGAAAGGCAGACTGTTTGAATACTTTCCCCAGTTTTTCAGTAAATTCAGCATTAGTTGTCGGGTGTGGAGAAACTGCATTGACGATCCCGTTGATCATGGGTTGCCCAATGATGAAAAAAATTGCTTCCAGAAGATCATCCATATGAATGAATGAAAAGGCCTGATCCCCTTTCCCAATTTTAGCTCCCAGACCGATGCTGAAAGGAAAAGAAAGTTTTCCCAGGATTCCTCCGTTTTCTCCCAATACCACACCCAGTCGAAGAATGACAAGCCGCGTCCCGGGATTAATCTGACTGGCTGCATCTTCCCAATTCCGACATAGGGTTGCCAGATATGAGTATCCGTAATCTTGACTTTCCTCAGTATGGGTATGGGTTGTATCATAAATTCCGATTGCCGAGGCAGAAATGAAAAGCTCCGGTTTCTTTTCACAGGCATTGATGTTCTCTGAGATTTTCAGCGTTGTGTTGACCCGGCTGATCATTATCTCTTTTTTATAAGCTTCTGTCCATTTTGCCGAAACAGGCGCTCCTGCCAGGTTGATCACTACCTTGCTGCCTTCGATTTTCTGTATTCTGAATACCTCATCCGGCAGAGAAAGTGCATCCCGGTCAATGATGCGAATCTTCCAGCCCGAGTTTCTGAATTTTCGGATCAATGCCTGTCCGATAAAACCCGAGGCTCCGCTGATTGATACGACCATAATTACTGTTTTTCTGTAAAGATATTCATTTAATTTTAATTACATTTGCAACAACAACACTAAACTAACTGAAAAATTCAAGCGATCAGAGATGGATAATACCGATCAAAAAAAATTATTTTCCGACTTCCCAGCAGTCACAACAGAGGAATGGGAGGCCAAGATACAGACGGATCTCAAGGGGGCGGATTATGAAAAAAAATTAATCTGGCAAACAGCGGAAGGTTTTCCGGTCAGGCCTTATTACAGGTCAGAGGACTTAGCCGGCCTGGAATACCTGAATACCCTCCCGGATGAATATCCCTATGTCAGGGGAATTGATGCAAAACGCAATGATTGGCTGGTGCGTCAGGATATTATGACAAAGGATATCAGGGAAGCTAACCGCCTTGCTTTGGATACCATTGCAAGAGGAGCAGATTCACTGGGATTTGATGCGACTGAGGTTACAACCCATAAAGAGATCAACCAGTTGCTTGCCAATATTGACCTTTCAGGAATAGATATCAATTTTTTTGCCTCCCGATCTTATCCGCTTACCCTGGAACTTTTTATCTATGAGGTATCACACAGGGCTTCCGATGCTGAACGGATCAAAGGATCGCTGAATTTCGACCCCCTTGGCTATCTGTTGCTGCACGGGGATTTTTATATGAACTGGATACATAATCTGGAAGAAGCAGAATATCTTTTAAATACAGTCCAGAAGCGATTGCCCCATTTCAAAGTACTCACCATCAACGGGCATTATTTTCAGAATGCAGGTTCGACCCTGGTGCAGGAGCTGGCTTTCAGCCTGGCGGCAGCCAATGAGTACTTGGTGGGACTCACCGACAAAGGATTAAGTGTGGATATCCTTTCCCCCCGTATCATGTTTTCTTTTTCCACAGGAGCTAATTATTTCATGGAAATAGCTAAACTCAGAGCTGCACGACTCTTATGGGCATCCATTGTCAATGCTTATCATCCTGTTTCCAAAGAATCATCCAAAGCATTCATTCATTCCAATACTGCTTTTTGGAATAAAACCCTGTACGACCCCTATGTGAACATGCTCAGGACCACCACTGAAGGCATGTCTGCCGCCATTGGGAATGCCGACTCGATAACAATTCATCCCTTTGATGCTGTTTTTCAGGATCCGGATGATTTTTCTACCAGAATTGCACGTAACCAGCAATTGATCCTGAAAGAAGAGTCTTACCTGAATAAAATCGTTGACCCTGCCGCTGGATCTTATTACATTGAAAACCTTACGGATTCCATCGCCCATAACGCCTGGACACTCTTCCGGGAAATAGAAGAAAAGGGAGGAATGCTGGCATGTATTAAAACAGGTTTAATTCAGGATAAAATAACCCTTAGCAGACAGCAGAAAGAAATGGATATAGCCCAGCGAAAAATGGTCGTAATAGGGACTAATCAGTATCCTAATCTTCAGGAAGTGATGATGGATAAACAGAAATTACCAGCAGGGGAGATCCATGAAAAGGAATCGACATATAAAAAGCTGAAACCTTTCCGGGGATCAGAACCCTTTGAGAAAATCCGACTGGCAACAGAAAATCATGTGGCCAAGGGGAATAAAAAACCGGCGGTGTTTTTGTTTACCATGGGGAATCTTTCTATGCTGAGGGCCAGGGCTGGGTTTGCCACCAATTTCTTCGGATGTGCCGGGTTTGACATTATTGATAATCCTGGTTTTCAAAGCATTCATGAAGGCCTTGAAGAAGCCCTGAATTCAAATGCTGAGATTGTAGTGATTTGTAGTTCAGATGAAGAATATGCTCAGATTGTGCCCGAGATTTGTACCAGACTAAAAACAGCACGGCCTTCCCTGATGGTTTTGGTGGCCGGCTACCCCAAAGAAATGATCGATACGTTTAAAGCATCTGGAATTGACGATTTTATCCATGTCAGGAGTAATCTGCTTGCTGCATTGCAGGCTTATCAACAAAAACTGGGAATGTTATGAACCTAAAACCCCTTTCCATTCTTGTCGTTGAAGACAATGCCATTAATCTTCGCCTGATTACGGCGGCCCTGACCAGGGGTGGGCACCATGTGGATTCAGCCATGGACGGTGCTGCAGCGCTGGTCAAATTCCGGGAAAAGAAATACGATGTCATACTGATGGACATTATGATGCCTGTTATGGATGGTTTAACCGCAACCAAGGAAATCCGTAAAATAGAACAGGAAACACTCCCCGATGCTGCCTCCAAGGTTAAAATTGTGGCCATTACAGCCAACGCGTTTGAAGACGACCGAAGTAAATTTTTTGAAGCCGGCATGGATTATTATCTCAATAAACCTGTCGATATAGAAGAGTTGAATAAAATTCTTAATACATAAACTATATGAAAAAGGAAAACAAAGTATTTTCCTTCAAACCCTTTCTGTTTCCCCTGATTATTTACCTTGTTTTTGTTTTGGTATATGTTCTGTGGATGAGTTTTGCAGAAAGAAACCATATCATTGATAATGTCAAATCACGTTTGGTCATCGCGGCTAAATCAGTGAAAGACATCCTTCCTCCGGATTTTCATGATCGGGCGCTGGATAAAACCTCCATCAGCGATACAGAAAATTATCGGAATATTCTCCTCCTGAGTAAATTCGCCAACACAGCCGGACTCACTTACCTTTATACCATGATCGTCAGGGACGGGAAAGTCTATTTTACTTCTTCAAGCGCCACACAAAAAGATTTTCAAACAAAGTATCTTCCTTTCTATTGGCAGGAGTTTACAGAGGCAACCAACAGCTTAAAAAAAACTTGTGAAATACCGGAAGGGATTACCTTCCAGACTGCCGAAGACAGATGGGGAACTTTCGAAACGGTACTGATCTGTGAAACCTCCCCGGGGGGACATAAATACATTGTCGGAGCGGATATGGATATAGGTTTTATCAGGGGAGAAATCATAAAACGCATCCCTTCCATATTGCTGATGGCTTTGTTCTTTTTGATCATTATCATTCCCATTTTTATTGCCATAAGGAATTTTTACCGAAAAAATTCGGAAAAACTGACTAGGGAAATCGCTGAAAAGAAACAAGCCGAAAATAATCTTCAGGAATACAAAGTCAACCTTGAGGCAATCATTAAATCCCGAACCGAACAATTGGAAGAGGAAATTACCAAGAAAAATAACATGGAGCTGGAACTCCATAAAGCAAGAGAACTGGCCATCAAGGAAAGTCGGGCAAAATCCATGTTTCTGGCCAATATGAGCCACGAGATCCGGACACCGATGAACGGCGTGATCGGAATGGTTAATATCCTGAAAGATACAGAACTCAATCCCGAACAACGTGAATACCTTGATATTATAGAAATTTCCGGAAATAATCTTCTTTCGATCATCAATGATATTCTCGACTTTTCAAAGATTGAAGCCGGACAGGTGGAATTGGAAAGCATACCTTTCAATCTTAAACAACAGGTTGAGGAAGTCGCGAAAATTCTTCATAGCCGCGCAGAAGGGAAAGGCCTGAAACTCTTCTTCAGTATTTCTCCGGAAGCGCCGGATTTGATCAAAGGGGATCCCGTAAGGTTTAAACAAATCATTCTTAACCTCACCAATAATGCAATTAAATTCACTTCAGAAGGAAGTATAACCATTTTTGTTGATCAGCTTTGGCAGAAAGACCAGAAAGTGATGCTGAAATGTCGTGTGGTGGATACAGGAATGGGAATTTCCGATAGTGGCAAAGAAAAACTATTTAAGGAATTTTCCCAGACAGATGCCTCTACTACTCGAAAGTTCGGAGGAACAGGACTGGGATTAAAAATTTCGAAAGATCTTGCTCGCTTGATGAATGGTGAAATCGGCGTGGAAAGCGAAGAAGGTAAGGGTTCAACCTTTTGGTTTACTGCACTTTTTGACCTCGTGATCAAGTCAGAAGCCGATAAAATTCAGGAAGAAGAAAAGAAAACACTGGCAAAATCACTGGCGATCTTACTGGTAGAGGATAATTATATCAGCCAGAAAGTCGCAAAAACCTCTTTGGCAAGAGATGGGTATCATAATCTCGATATTGCTGAAAACGGAAAAATTGCCGTTAAAATGATGAAGGGAAAGACATATCATATTGTCTTGATGGACATTCGTATGCCGGTAATGGATGGCCTGGAATGTACCGAGAAGATCCGTGAACTGGAAAGAAATGATCCAAAGCGCATTCCGGCTTTCATTGTTGCTTTTACTGCTTATGCGGTGGAAGGCGACCGGGAAAAATTCCTGGAGGCAGGAATGGATGACTATATCGCCAAGCCATTCCAGCCTGAAGAACTAATCCGGATCATCGAAAAGTATTCCAACAGAATACGTCTGCGCGGGACCAGAGTGCTTAATATTTTACTGGCGGAAGACAATAAAATCAATCAGAAGGTCGCGGTAAAAACCCTGGAAAGTTTCGGTCACAAAGTAGATGTTGCCGAAAATGGGAAAGAAGCGGTTCGTAAATTTCTGGAACATGGTTACGACCTGATTATGATGGACCTTGAAATGCCTGAGATGGATGGCATTGAAGCCACTCGGGAGATCAGGAGGATGGAAGAAGAACAAAGAAATCAGGAAGGAGAAGGGAAAAGGGTAAAAATTGTTGCACTTACCGCCCATTCAACAACTGATGATAAAACAAGATGCTTGGAGTCGGGGATGGATGATTATATCAGCAAACCATTCCGTCAGGCAGAAATGTCAAGGGCATTATCGATTAACTGAAAGGAAACACATGCTCATGGTAAGAATGCGATATTTATTCCTTTTAATGTTGATTTTCAGCAGCATTCAGATCTTTTCTCAGGAAGAAAAAGCCTTGGAGGATATTCAGCAATCTAAGAAGACTCCGCTTAGCCTGAATTTTGGAGCTGATTTTATGAGCAGGTACATCTGGAGGGGATCTGATTACGGAAACTCACCGGCCATACAGCCCAACCTGAATTTCTCTGCAGGAGGGTTCTCTATCGGAGCCTGGGGTTCATATGGCTTTGCACGTCATTCTGTTCAAATTAATGATTCGACCATAGTGGATGCCGGCAATTATGCTGAATTTGATTTATATATATCCTATACCTATAAATGGTTTACCCTTATGGTTTTTGATTTTTTTGTGCCCAATCCCATTGATCCAAATTATAAGGTAAATTATTTCAATTATAAAAACGAAACAACAGGTCATGGCCTCGAGGTTTCACTTACTTTTAACGGTCCTGAAAAATTTCCATTACAGATCATGGTGGGAACCCTGGTTTATGGCGATGATAAAGACCGAGATAGTACGGGAACTTATGGGTATGGGAATAGAAACAATTATTCCACTTATATAGAAGCTTCTTACAGGTTTAATGTTATAGGCATTGAATTAAAACCATTTATCGGTGGCATTCCCTTTGGGAGTTCCTGGTATGGCCCTTATGGGGGGATTGTCAATCTTGGTATGACAGTCAAGAAAGAAATTCCCGTCACCAAGGATTTTACCATACCGGTTCAAGCTTCGCTGATAACCAATCCTCAAGCACAAAGTATATTTTTTGTCTTCGGATTTTCATTATAAACGACAACTACCAGATTAACGATGAGACCAAATTTCAAAGATGTTGATTTTAGAAAGCCCAGAGCAGGCAGCATAAGTTTCAATGAATGGGAAAAACAAAACGGTATCGTGAAGGACTGGCTGACTCCTGAACAGATTCCGGTGAAACCGGTTTATGGCGACAGTGATCTTCAGGGCATGGAACATTTGAATTATGCAGCGGGATTACCTCCTTTCTTTCGCGGACCCTATTCTACTATGTATGTGATGAGCCCCTGGACCATTCGACAGTATGCCGGATTTTCGACGGCAGAAGAGTCCAACGCGTTTTACAGGAGGAACCTGAAGGCCGGGCAGAAAGGCTTATCGGTGGCTTTCGATCTGGCCACCCACAGGGGATATGATTCTGATCATGAAAGAGTGGTTGGCGATGTCGGGAAAGCAGGAGTGGCCATTGACTCCGTAGAAGACATGAAGATTTTATTTGACCAGATTCCACTTGGGAAAATGTCGGTTTCCATGACCATGAACGGAGCCGTTCTCCCAATCCTGGCTTTTTATATTGTTGCTGCCGAGGAGCAGGGAGTACCCATGGAATCGCTCACGGGAACCATTCAGAATGACATTCTGAAAGAGTTTATGGTGAGAAATACCTATATTTACCCCCCTTCACCCTCCATGAAAATCATTGCCGATATTTTTGAGTTTACCGCGAAAAACATGCCTAAATTCAATTCTATCAGTATCAGTGGATATCATATGCAGGAAGCAGGAGCAACCGACAGCATTGAACTTGCTTATACTCTGGCTGACGGACTTGAGTATCTCCGGGCCGGGATCAATGCAGGGATGGATATCGATACTTTTGCCCCCAGGCTTTCTTTCTTCTGGGCTGTAGGAATGAATCATTTCATGGAAATAGCAAAGATGAGGGCAGCTCGCTTGTTATGGGCAAAGATTGTAAAACAGTTTGATCCGAAGAATCCAAAATCCATGGCGTTAAGAACACACAGTCAGACTTCAGGCTGGAGTCTTACCGAGCAGGATCCTTTCAATAATGTGGCACGCACCTGCATAGAAGCCATGGCGGCAGCTCTGGGACATACCCAGTCGCTCCACACTAATTCCCTGGATGAAGCCATTGCCCTTCCTACTGATTTTTCAGCCAGAATTGCCCGTAATACACAGATTTATCTTCAGGAAGAGACCCAGATTTGTCGCTCCGTTGATCCCTGGGCCGGTTCCTATTATGTGGAAACCCTTACCCATGAAATTGCACATAAAGCATGGCAACTGATTGAAGAGGTAGAGGCGTTGGGGGGAATGGCTAAGGCCATTGAAACAGGTATTCCGAAAATGAGGATAGAGGAAGCTTCGGCCAGGAAACAGGCCAGAATAGATTCGGGTAAGGATAAGATCATCGGAGTGAATCTTTATCGTCTTGAAAAGGAAGATCCCATCGAGATTCTGGATGTGGATAATGCCGCGGTAAGAGAATCCCAGATTCAAAGGTTGAAACAAATCAAGTCAAGCCGTGATATTGAATCGGTTCAAAAATCATTGGATGCTTTAACAGGAGCAGCAGAATCGGGGAAGGATAACCTTCTGGCACTGGCTATTGATGCTGCCAGAAAACGTGCTACCCTGGGTGAAATTTCATTTGCATTGGAAAAAATTTATGGGAGATACAAAGCGGTGATAAGAAGTATTTCAGGGATATATTCCTCGGAAACCGGGGATAATGATCGATTCCTAAAAGCCAGGGAAATGGCGGATAAATTTGCAGAAATGGAAGGCCGAAGGCCCCGTATCATGATTGCTAAAATGGGTCAGGATGGCCATGACCGTGGCGCCAAGGTCGTAGCAACAGGATACGCAGATATCGGATTTGATGTCGATATCGGTCCCTTGTTTCAAACTCCGGCTGAAGCTGCCAAACAGGCAGTTGAAAATGATGTCCATATTTTGGGTGTTTCAAGTCTGGCTGCCGGTCATAAAACGCTGGTCCCTCAGGTTATTGAGGAATTAAAAAAACTGGGTAGAGAAGATATTCTCGTCATCGTTGGCGGGGTCATCCCTCCCCAGGATTATGATTTTCTTTATCAGTCAGGGGCAGTGGCAATTTTTGGCCCGGGTACGGTAATTTCGGAAGCAGGGATTAAATTACTTGAAATTCTTATCGAAAGCAGGAAGTCCTGATGGAAATTCAGACGTTCATGCTTGCTAACGGAATCAGGTTGGTGCATCGTTCTGTTACAGGCAAAGTATCTCATTGCGGAATTTTTATTAATGCGGGGAGTAGGGATGAAATGGAAGATGAACACGGAATCGCCCACTTCATAGAGCATACCGTTTTTAAAAGAACCACCAAGCGCAATGTTTTTCAGATACTCAACCGCCTTGAAAATATCGGGGCAGATATGAATGCCTTTACCGGGAAAGAAGACACCTGTATCTATGCCAGTTTTCTAAATCAGTACTATGAGCGGACACTGGAACTTTTCCAGGATATTTTTTTTCATGCTGTTTTTCCTGAAAAAGAAATTGAAAAAGAAAAACAAGTCGTACTGGATGAAATTAAATCGTACCTGGATACTCCTTCCGAACAAATTTTTGATGATTTTGAAGATTTTTTCTTTCAGGGACATTCTTTGGGGAAAAACATACTCGGTACAGCTAAAAGCCTGAAAAAGATCAAGCGGGAAAATATCCTGCAATTCATCCGCAGGAATTATCAGATGAAGGAAATCGTGATTGCTTCTGTCGGGAATATCCCGTTTGCCCGGCTGATCAAACTGGTAACAAAATATTTCAGTGAGCAGCCCGAAAGAGGCTGCCCCCTGATCCGGAAACCGGTCACGACGTATTATTCCTTTCAAAAGCAATTGAAGAAAAAAATTTTCCAGGTTCATTGTATTCTGGGTTTTCCTGCCTATTGTTTCAGTGATGAACGACGAATCCCCCTTGCTTTACTGAACAATATGCTGGGCGGCCCGGTTATGAATTCAAGGTTGTCGCTTGCCCTGCGCGAACGCAATGGACTGACTTATCATAATGAATCCAACTATACTCCCTATTCTGATACTGGGCTTATCAGTATTTATTTTGGCACTGATCCCCTTCACTATGCCAAGGCCATGGATATTATCAGCAAGGAATTGAAACGGCTGAGAACGGAGAAATTGAGTACGATTCAGTTACATACAATACAGAAACAACTGATCGGGCAACTTGCCATCGCCCAGGAATCTAACCTGTCTGCCCTGCTTTCCATGGGTAAGAGTTACCTGTTACAGAACAGCTTCGACCCGATAGAGACCATCGTGAAAAAGATTGAAGCCGTTACTTCAAATGTATTACTGGATATTTCAAATGATATCTTTCATCCTTCAAAACTGTCATTTCTCACCTTTTTTCCAAAATAAACAGCCTATGATCAAAGGAGTCCAGACTATTTTTTTGTTGATTGTTTCCAATGCCTTTATGACTTTTGCCTGGTATGGCCACCTACGGTTAAGCGAGATGAACTGGTTTTCAAAACTTGGCTTATTTGCGATCATCCTTTTTAGCTGGGGGGTTGCATTTTTTGAATATTGTTTTCAGGTTCCGGCTAACAGGATAGGATTTAAAGCCATGGGAGGACCCTTTTCCCTTGTAGAGCTCAAGGTGATTCAGGAAGTGATTACCCTTGTGGTTTTCGTTATTTTTTCTCTGTTTTTATTTAAGAGCGAGTCTTTCCGCTGGAATCATTTACTGGGTTTTGTTTTTTTGGTCCTTGCAGTCTATTTTATTTTTAAAAAATAAGAACATGAATCCTGAATATATTGTATATGCCGAATTACATACTTCGCCTGAATTACCTGTTTTGGAGAAGCTGAACAGGGAGACCCATCTTACACGGGTCTACCCGCGCATGATGGCCGGACCTCTCCAGGGCATGCTGCTTCGCATGATCAGTTATATGATCAAACCGGAGAGGATTCTGGAATTGGGCACATTTACGGGGTATTCTGCAATTAATCTGGCCTTGGGATTGAATCACTCCACCCCCGGCTCTTACCCTCATGGGGAGGGCAGTAAGGGTGTAGTTCCACAGGTACATACCATTGAAGTGGATCCCGAGCAGGAGGAAATCATCAGACGATATATTCATGAAGCCGGGATGGATAAGCAAATCATACTTCACATCGGAAATGCTATGGAAATTATCCCAAAACTGGATGAAACCTGGGATTTAGTTTACCTTGATGCCGATAAGCCCAATTATCTGAATTATTACAAAATGGTCATCGGAAGTTTACGCAAGGGTGGATTTTTTCTTGCAGATAATGTTTTGTGGGATGGAAAAGTGACCGGAGATCGGGAAAAAATGAACAAGGAGACCCTCGGTATCGTTGAGTTTAATGAGTACATCCAAAAGGATGACAGGGTTGAAAATTTATTGCTGCCTTTCAGGGATGGAATTATGATTGTAAGGAAGTTATAACTTATACTCGTATTTTATTTCTGATAGTTCCTCATTGGCTTTAATAATTTTCATTTTTAATTCATCCTTGAACAGTATCATTTTTTGATGTAGGGATTCATCGCCAGTGGCTAAAATCTCTGCCGCAAGAATAGCGGCATTTTGGGCGCCATTGATGGCCACTGTAGCCACCGGGATACCCGGAGGCATCTGAAGAATGGCCAGGGCAGCATCCAGTCCTTCTAAAGAGGCTTTGATGGGAACTCCGATGACCGGAATGGTGGTCATCGCGGCAATGACACCTGGAAGGTGAGCGGCCATGCCTGCCGCGGCGATGATCACCCTGATCCCGCGGGAATAAGCTTTTTTTGCAAATTCTTCCACTTTTTCAGGGGTCCGGTGTGCTGATAAAGCATTCATCTCAAACGGAATCTGCATTTCATTGAGGAATTTTGCAGCAGCTTCCATGACCGGAAGATCCGAAGTACTGCCCATGATGATACTGACTTTTGGGTTCATATCGTTTTCGTTTTCAGGGATTGACACAAAAGTAGTGATAATTTGACTAAATTTGCATTCATTAACCAAGCTGACTATGGGAAAAATCCAGGTTCAAGATAAATTTTTTGAAAAATTCATTTCTACGGATGAAATTAATGCAGCTGTTCAGAGGGTAGCCGAAGGTATCAATCGTGATTATGCCGGGAAAAATCCTCTTTTTTTGGCTATGCTGAACGGGGCATTTGTTTTTGCAGCCGACCTGCTGAGAAAAATCACTATCCCCTGTGAAATTTCGTTTGTGAAATATACTTCCTATTCGGGAACTCAGACCACCGAAACAATAAATGAATTGATCGGACTTACTGAAGATCTGATGGGCAGGCATGTCATCATTTTGGAGGATATTGTGGATACCGGGATCACCATGAATAAACTGCTTCAGGATATACAGAAAAAAAATCCGGAGGATGTTAAAGTCGCCTGTTTCTGTTTCAAACCTGAAGCGTTCAGACATTTTTTCTCCATTGATTATCTTGGAATGAGTATCCCCAATGCTTTTATCGTAGGCTATGGTCTTGATTATGACGGACAGGGAAGAAATTTACCGGATATATACAAGATTTCAGAATAATATTCAGATGATTTTTTAATGTTACGCGTTTTTTTTCTTTATAGATCTGTTGTATGTTTAATCTGATTTTGTTTGGACCCCCGGGAGCAGGCAAAGGCACACAGGCCGGGAAACTTGCCGGAAAATTTGGATGGAAGCATATTTCTACTGGTGATATCCTGAGGGAAGAAATCAAACGGGGTACTGCCTTGGGATTAGAAGTTAAATCGGCAATGGATTGCGGACAGCTGGTTCCTGATGAATTGCTGATTGAAATCATGGAATCAGTTTTTTTGACTGACAATTTGACAAAAGGCTATGTTCTGGATGGTTTCCCACGTACTATTCATCAGGCTGAGGAATTGGATAAAATGCTGAATAAGTATGGTCAGAAAGTTTCCCAGGTCATTTCCCTGGAAGTCAATGAGGAAGAGCTTGTTCATCGCTTGCTGAAAAGAGCCCTGGAACAAGGCCGGAAAGATGATACAGAGGAAGTGATTAAGAACAGGTTGCTGCAATACCATCGACACACCAAACCACTGATCGAATATTACAAGGCACAGAAAGTTTTCAATGAAGTTCATGGCCTAGGGACCATTGATGATATATTTAAATCCATTTGCAGCATTATTGTTGTTTGAATCTTGTCATTCGTTTTTTCCAACACAATATTTAGCCATGACTGAATCCAATTTTATTGATTATGTTAAAATTTTTTGTGCTTCGGGAAATGGAGGTGCCGGGTCCAAGCATTTTCTCCGTACCCGCACCAGTAATAAAGGGGGACCGGATGGTGGAGATGGGGGAAGGGGAGGCCATATCATGCTTAAGGGGAACAGGCAGTTTTGGACCTTGCTGCATCTGAAATTCACCCGACATTTCCGGGCTGAGAACGGGGGCGACGGTGCCCGGCAGCTTCGTCATGGCGCAAACGGAGGGGATGTGGTCATCGAGGTTCCTCTTGGAACCATTGCCAGGGATGCGGAAAGCGGTAAATTTGAATGTGAGATCACAGAAGATGGACAGATCCATGTTTTAATTCCGGGAGGCAGAGGGGGATTAGGGAATGACCATTTTAAGAATGCTGTTCGACAAGCTCCGAAATTTGCACAGCCTGGTGAGGAAGGAAAGGAAGCATGGAAAATCCTGGAATTGAAATTACTTGCAGATGTTGGACTGGTGGGATTTCCCAATGCCGGAAAGTCGACCCTTCTCTCGGTGATTTCCGCCGCCAAACCTCAGATTGCTGATTATCCATTCACTACACTGGTCCCCCACTTGGGGATGGTGAGTGTTTTTGATAAAAGATCCTTTGTCATGGCTGATATCCCGGGGATTATTGAAGGGGCTCATGAAGGGAAAGGGATAGGGCTGAGGTTTCTCAGGCATATTGAACGGAATTCTGTTCTCCTGTTCATGATAGCGGTGGATTCCCCGGATATTCGGAAGGAATATCAGGTATTGTTGCATGAATTGGAACAATTTAATCCCGAGTTGCTGGATAAGATAAGGGTTCTCGCGATCACCAAAGTTGATTTGGCAGATCAGGAAATCATTGAAGCCCTGAAACAGGATCTTCCCGATATTCCCTGTATATTTATTTCATCTCACCGAAATACCGGGCTAGATAGACTGAAAGAAATACTATGGCAGAAACTGAATTCATAAAACCGTGTTAGCATCTCTTGCCCATATCGACCGTTCCTTGTTTCTTTTCCTGAATGGATTGCATGGTGAGTTTTTTGATCCCATTATGTTCTGGGCTAGTAAAACATTGATCTGGTTTCCCCTGTTTGTTTTTCTTTTTTATTTAGTCATCCGTTCTTTCCGATGGAAAACCATCATCATTGTTTTATCTGTAGCTATCCTGGTCACGGTTTCTGACCAGTTATGCAATCTTTCAAAAAATGGATTTAAACGCCTTAGGCCTTCGCATGAATCCAGCCTTTCTTCAGAAATTCATACAGTAAATGACTACAAGGGAGGAGCTTACGGGTTTTATTCGGCCCATGCAAGCAATACTTTTGCCATTGCTGTTTTTCTCCTGGTATTATTCAGGAAGAAGTATCGCTTTCTTCCCTTCTTAATGATTTGCTGGGCCTTGTTTTTTTCCTATACCCGAATTTATCTCGGGGTACATTACCCGGGGGATATCCTGGCCGGGATACTGATCGGAAGTTTGTTGGGATATCTTTGTGGGAAATTTATTTCTTACAGGCTGATCAAGTAATGATGTGGTAAGTGCCTTTCCTTTTAGACTATCTTGAAGGTTTTCTTTCAGTGTACTACCATGGTTAATGGATCCGGGTGATTCCCCCAAAAATCACCGCCCCAAAACAAATTTCCCGGGATGGTTTTTCATGGCCGGAGTGAAGCAAGTTTCTGGAAGAGGTTGAATTCTTCTGTTGTCAGATTTTGGGGAAGATCAACGATGATTTTCAAGTAAAGATCTCCGAAAATCCCTTTTTTCTGGTAAACAGGCATTCCCATCCCTTTCATACGAAGCACTTTTCCATTTTGGGTTTCTTTGGGAATTTTCATATTGAAAGTTCCCTTCCAGGTCTGGACAGCAACGTTTCCTCCAAGGATCGCCTTGTAAAGTGAAACCTGAAGATCCATGTATAAGTCATTCTCTTTTCGGTCGAAACGATCATCCGGCAACATTTCAACCTGAAGCATGAGATTCCCGCTTTCAGCTCCACGACCTCCTTTTCCACCTTTGCCCCTGACCCTTAAAATCTGTCCGTTTTTCACTCCAGGCGGAATACTGATATTGATTTTTTCACCATTGATATTAAGCAAACGCTGACTTCCGCGAAAAGCCTCTTCAAGAGTTATTTCGAGCCGTGCTTCAAAATCCTGTCCTTTCCTAGGTATTTCCTGAGAGCGGGTGGAGCGTCTTCCTCCGCCGGAACTGAATAAATCTGAAAACCCGCTACCACTTCCCCCGAAGAAAACATTGAAAAAGTCAGAAAAATCAGTCCCTCCAAAATCCTCTGAGGAATAGGTACGTGAGTACTGTTTCCCTCCTCCCTGCCTGGCCCATTGTGAAAAATCTGCTCCTCCGGACTGGGATGATTGTGCATACTGCTTCCAGTTTGATCCAAGTTGGTCATATTTTTTCCTTTTTTCAGGATCGTTTAACACCTCATAGGCTTCTCCAAGATCTTTAAATTTTTCTTCAGCCTGTTTATTTCCGGGATTTTTATCCGGATGATATTTTACGGCAAGTTTCCGGTATTGTTTTTTGATTTCAGCCTGAGTGGCCGTTTTCGAAACACCCAGCACCTTGTAATAATCCTTGTATTCCATAAGAATAAAAAAATTTTAATATCCGTAGGTTCGGCCTTCAAACTTCTCCACTTTTACCTGCATCACTTTCACTTCCCGTATGGAAGGAGGGTTAAACTTGAATTCTCCTGTTGAATATTGCGACATGATTACATGAAGCGCTTCTGTTTTTCTGATGTCCTCTTCAATGAATTTCACCTTGCCGTAAGCCAGGACAGATCGGTATTTCATGCTCCAGGAACAGGCGACATTTTCATTTTGATAGCGAAGCAGGTGATCGGTACTGAAGTGGATACAAACTTCAGGATGATTATTCAGGATGGTGATTTTTTTTCCTGATCCGGAGCCATGGAGAAAAATAATATCTTCCCGGAACCCGAAATTCATGGGAATGACATAAGGATGGTGATCGTCATCCACCATGGCAACATGACACCATTGACAACGCCGGATGATGTCGTGGATAGCCTTTTTATCCGTAAGGGCTTTGTTTTTCATAATAAGATGAATTATCCGAAAAGTTTTCTGTACACTTCTTCGATTTTTCCCGCCATGATGATGTTGATGGAAAAACGTTTAAGGTCTATTCCTTTCGCATTATGTTTTGAAATATAAATACGTTCGAAACCTAATTTTTCTGCTTCGGTGATCCTGATTTCCACACGGTTAACAGGACGGATTTCGCCGCTCAGTCCTACCTCCGCGGCAAAGCATGTTTTATGGTCGATTGGCAAATCCTGGTTGGAGGAGAGGATGGCCGCGACAACAGCCAGATCAATGGCTGGATCTTCAACTTTGAGTCCACCCGCGATATTCAAAAATACGTCTTTATGTCCAAGCCTGAAACCGCTACGTTTTTCCAATACAGCAAGCAGCATATTAAGACGCCGGGGATCGAATCCCGTGGTGGAACGCTGTGGGGTCCCGTAAACGGCTGAGCTGACCAGGGACTGGGTTTCAATAAGCATGGGGCGCAATCCTTCTACCATGGCCGCGACAGCAATCCCGCTGACCGGCTCATCCCTTTGACTGAGCAGAACCTCTGAGGGATTGGATACTTCACGGAGACCATGGTCATTCATTTCATAAATCCCCAACTCGGAGGTTGAACCAAAGCGATTTTTTAATGATCTTAGGATACGGTAACCGTAATTGCGGTCACCCTCAAACTGCAATACTGTATCCACCATATGCTCCAGTATCTTTGGACCAGCCAGACTCCCGTCTTTAGTAATATGTCCGATCAGAAAAACCGGAACATGAGTGGTCTTGGAATATTTCTGAAGTTCTGTAGCACATTCCCTGATCTGTGAGATACTTCCTGCTGAGGATTCTATGATATCAGTCTGAAGGGTCTGAATGGAATCGATGATGATAATGTCGGGCTGGAGGGCTTCGAGTTGTTGGAAAATCGCCTGGGTATTGGTCTCTGTAAGGATATAACAGGATTCATTATGAACGCCTACCCTTTCGGCCCTCATTCTGAGTTGCTGGTCACTTTCTTCCCCGCTGATGTATAAAATTTTTTGTCCCTTACACTTTAATGCAATCTGAAGCATCAGGGTTGATTTTCCGATACCCGGCTCTCCTCCGATCAGCACAAGGGAACCCGGGACGAGTCCTCCTCCCAGAACCCGGTTCAGCTCCTGGTTATGGGTGTTAATACGGGATTCATTCTTGTAATTGATCTCCAGAATTTTTACAGGAGATCCGGATCGCCGATCGCCGGTTGCAGAACGCATTGCACTTTTTTCTTCCCGCTGGATTACTTCTTCCACCAAGGTATTCCATTCCCCGCAGTAAGGGCATTTCCCCATCCATTTTGGAGACTGTGAGCCACAATGCTGGCAAAAGAAAGCTGTTTTCACTTTTGCCATAGACTTAGTATTTATTTAAATGAGTTATAAAGTTTTTCAACGATATGGCTGGTAGAATAATCCTTGACCAGATCAAGGGTCACTATTTTTCCTCCTTTGGCGTTGACAATATCAAAACCAGATATCTCCTCTTCTTTATAGTCTTTGCCTTTTACAAGAATATCCGGCTGAATCATTTGGATCAGCTTATAGGGTGTTTCATCTTCAAAAACGGTAACGGCATCGACAAAAAAAAGTGATGCCAGCGTCATGGCCCTTGCATGCTGGATATTCAGGGGCCGATGTGGCCCTTTCAATTTTCTGACGGACTCATCGGAATTCAGGCCGATGATCAGAATATGCCCCAGATCTTTTGCCTGGGCAAGGTAAGTGATATGACCCAGGTGTAAAATATCGAAGCAACCATTCGTGAATACTATCTTCTGGCCTTTAAATCGCCAGATCGCCAGTTGTTTTTCAAGTTGCTCCCAGCTAAAAATTTTAGATTCAATAAAAGCCTTATTTTTCATCTGGATTTCTATTGAAAGATAAAAGTAATAAAGATAATCCCCCCACCATGGCGATCATGACGGTCTGTGCAGTCCAGGCAATCCATCCGATAGCAAGGCCTGTTGGTTTTGCCACAGCATACAGCAATAGAGTTTCCTGAATAATAGCGGGATAAAGACCGATCCCGCCAGGCGTGATCATAATCCCGACGCTACCCAGCACGAGAGAAGATAAACCCGCGCCAAAACTTAAACCGCTCGTCTCGGTAAAACAATAAAAGATAAAATATAACATGAAAAAATAAAGAGTCCAGATTGCCAGAGAATAGAAAATAAATAACCATGGCTTTTTGATCAGGACAAGCGATTGTAATCCCTCCCAGAAACCAAGAACAAGTCTTTTAATTTTCTGAAAAAAACGTAAGGACCTAAGTTTCTTCCTGAAAAGATAAAACAGAAAAACTAAGCAAGCTATAAAAACACCAACAAGGGATAATAATAACAGGGAATAGTGGAGATCTCCGAATTTCGCTGCCATCTGGGGATAAAGGTTCACCTTCAAATATCCGCTTATGGTGCCGATCTGGGTAAAGAACATTAAAACAAACAATAAAAAGAAAAGGATCATATCGATAGCCCTTTCGGTGATCACAGTTCCCAGGGCTTTATTAAAGGGGATCTTCTCGTACTGGTTCATCAAACCGCAACGGGTTACTTCTCCCAGGCGGGGAAAAGCAAGATTTGCAAAATATCCCACCATGACGGCATAGAAAGTGTTTTTAAATGACGGTTTGAATCCCATGGGAGTAAAAAACAGCATCCAGCGAAGAGAACGCAACACATGGCTGAGAATTCCCAGAAGGATGGAAAGCAGTACCCACCAGTAGTTTGCTGTCTGAAAGGAATTGATAATTTGTGATTTTTCAAGTGAGGTGAGATTTCTGAGCGAGAGCCAAATAACTAGTAATCCCAATCCGAGAAAGAAAATGAACTTGAAGATAGTGACAATTTTATTTCTTTTTTCCACGGGGGAGTTTATTTCCTTGATCGGGAAATGCGATGGCAGGTTTGAAATTTTTCGCGGTTTCAAAGTCCATGCTGGCATAAGAAACAATGATTACCATATCGCCGGGTAAAAATTTACGGGCAGCAGCGCCGTTCAGGCAAATCACTCCACTACCTTTTTCCCCTTTGATCGCGTAGGTCTCAATTCGTTCTCCATTGTTGATATTCAATACCTGAACCTGTTCGAATTCAATTAGGTTAGCGGCTTTCATCAGGATTTCATCAATGGTAATACTCCCAACATAATTAATATTGGCTTCTGTAACGGTAGCACGGTGTATCTTCGATTTTAAAACCTGAATCTGCATCATGCTGCAAAATTACTAAAAAAGTTCAATATTATCGATGAGGCGTATATCCCCCAGGAAAACAGCTGTCAATGCCACAAACTGGTCTTTATGTGACCAAGTTTCCACAGGCATCAGGGTGTTCTTTTCGGCAATTTCGAAATATTCCACTTTTAATTCAGGATTTTCCTGTATTTTTTTAATCGCCCATTCTTTTAATTTCCTTATCGGCATTTTGCCTTTCTTCTCCCTGACTTCTGTAAGCACCTTGTAAATTTTTGGAGCAAGGTTGCGCTCGGCTATGGTCAGTCTTATATTTCGGGAACTCATGGCCAGGCCATCGGTTTCTCTTACTGTTTCGCAGGGAATGATGTCAATGGGTAACATCAGCGTATTGACGAGCTGTCTGATAATGGCAAGCTGTTGGTAGTCTTTTTTCCCAAAATATGCTCTGGATGGTTCTATGATCCCGAATAATTTTTTTACCACAATGGCTACTCCTTTAAAATGACCTGGTCTGAATTTTCCTTCCATGATCTTGTCGAGCATACCAAAATCGACATCTATGGAAATCATTTCGTTTTCAGGGTACATTTCTGTCACCGAAGGGGCAAATAAAATATCACAACCTTCTTTGGCAAGCATTTCAGCATCGCGGTCGATAGAACGTGGGTATTTTTCAAGGTCATTCGGGTTATTGAACTGGATGGGATTGATAAAAATACTGCAAACGGTGACATTGTTTTCCTTAACCGATTTCCTCACCAGTTCCAGATGGCCTTCATGCAAGGCCCCCATGGTGGGAACAAAGCCAATGGACAAGCCTTGCTCCCTCAATTTCCGGACTTCGGTTTTTGTTTTTCTGATTGTTTCTATCAGTTTCATTTTTTCTGAAGAGATTACATCTTTATAATTTTATACTGGATGGCAATTTTGACCATCTCAACAGAGGATTTACACCCGAGTTTTTTCATGATATGGTTTTTGTGTGTTTCAACCGTCCGGATACTGATGCCCAAACTTTCCTGAATTTCTTTATTGACAAATCCTTCTGCGATAAGCTTTAAAATTTCAAGTTCACGCTTTGATAAAGAGGATAATTTTGTGTCCTCGTGACCGGGATCCTTCGCCTGACGGATATAACTATTGACCAGGATTTTCGAGATCAAATCTCCAAAAAACTCTTCTCCTTTATAAACAGCATAGATGGCTTTGACCAGCTCATCACGGGTAGTGTTCTTAGGGAGATAGCCTTTTGCCCCTGCATTCAGGGCATTGACCACAAAATCTTCATGGGTGTACATAGACAGGATAAGAACCCTGATATGCGGAAACTCTGCAGAAATCCTTTTGGTGATCTCGATGCCGGAAATATCCGGAAGTGAAATGTCTAAAACCAAAACATCCGGTTGGGTGGTTTCCAATTTTTCAAACAGGCTTTTTCCTGAATTTGCCTCTCCAATGATAATGATATCTGGAATTCCGGAAAGCAATGCCTTAATGCCATCCCGGACCAGATCATGATCCTCGGTCAGAAATATGCTGATCTTCTCCATTATTGATTCAGTGGTATTTTGATTTGTATTAAGGTTCCCTTCCCAGGGGCGGACTTGATATCTATGTTGCCATTTAATAAATTTACCCTTTCAGCGATATTATGTAAGCCGTGACCTCCATGTTTTCCGGGTACTTTTGGACGGAATCCGATCCCATCGTCCTGAATACTCAGGTATATATCTTCACCGGCACTGGTCAGTCTCAGATAACCTTGTCTGGCACCGGAATGTTTGACGATATTATGGATGGCTTCCTGAAAAATCCGGTAAAGATGAGTCTGGATTTTTTTATTCCAAAGATCAGTCCTGACGCGATGTTCAAATTTGATTTTTATCCCGGAAGCCCTGCTCGAATCCTCACAGAGGTTAAAGAGGGCAATGACCAGCCCGAATTCATCCAATACGGGAGGCATCAGGTCAGTAGTTATCCTCCTGATCTCATCAATGATATGATCAAACTGAATTTTGATGCCTTCGAGATTCTCTTTGATATCTTTTTCTTCCATATAGGTCAGGCTGTCCAGTTTCATTTTGATGGCGATCAGTGATTGTCCGATGCCATCATGCAGTTCTCTGGAAAGCCTTTGTCGCTCGAGTTCCTGTCCGTCAATCACGGAAACGATGTTCGGGCTAGTGCTTTTTTTACTACTTTTGATCGTTGCCATAAGGCCGGTAACAGTAAAGTTGAGACAAACATACTAATTTTCGGGTTATGGAATTTCTTAAACTGCGTATTCACTGTATTTTCCTTTTTTCTCTTGTATGTTTTTTTTCTTTCAGTCAGACGAAAACCGTCACTTATTATGCTGACCCCGCTTCCCTTCCCCCTGAGTTAACCGTGGAATTGAAACACCTGAACGCCCATGTCCGGTTTAATCCGGGAGAGAACGAGGTCATTGCTACAGCCGAATTTACTATCCTTCCCAATCGTTTTTTTACTGATTCCATTGTACTTTATGCTCCTGACTTCACTATAAAAACAGTAGAAATTAACCATCGGAAAGTCAGTTATAAGATATCCGGAAAGAACCTGGTCATTTATCCGGAAGATATCTCTCATCCTGTCTCATCTTATCCTGAGCTTAAAAAGGGTGTACCTGCTAAATTATTTATTAATTATAATGCAAAACCTTTGGCTGGAGCAATTTATTTTATAGGATGGAAGCCGGAGGAAGAAGGAAAAAGACAGGAAATCTGGGCACATCGTCCCCATGGCTGGTTGCCTTATGCCGACGCGAGGATCACCACTGATTTTTATATCACTTTTAATCAAAATTTCAAGGTTTTTTCGAATGGAGAGAGGTTGGAAGTAAAGAATAATGAGGATGGTACACTCACCTGGCATTATGCCATGAGGAAAGATCACCCTTATTTTTCGACAGCCCTTGTCATCGGAGATTATCAATATGAAGAATCCGTAACCTCTCGTGGAATTCCTCTTGAATTCTGGTATTATACTGGTTTTTTCGACCGGGTTTCCACTACCTATAAATATACGGAACAAATGTTCAGCTTCCTTGAAGAAGAAACGGGGGTTCCTTATCCTTATCCGGTTTACCGCGAAGCACCGGTGATCGATTATATGTACGGAGCCATGGAAACAACCACCAGTACTATTTTTGGCGATTATATGCAGATCACTCCACGGTCCTGGTGGCAACGCAATTATGTGAATGTGAATGCCCATGAACTTGCGCACCAGTGGTTCGGAAATTATGTCACCCATTTTGTCAACCGTGATGTCTGGCTCACGGAAAGTTTCGGGACCTATTATGCCAAACTGTTCGAAAAAAGTATTTATGGTGAGGACTATTACCAGAACATCAGAAATGAAGAAATGCTCCAAGCCATGGAAGCCTCAAAAAAAAATGATTTTCCGGTTGGCGGGACCCAGGGAGGGAATCAGCGTATCTATCAGAAAGGATCCCTTGTCCTCGATATGTTAAGATATATCATGGGAGAAAATGAATTTAAGCATGCCATTCAGCACTATCTGAACAAGTTTGGCTTTAATTATGCTGAAACCAATGATTTCATCCGTTGTGTTTATGAAGCAGGCGGGAAACCATTCCATTGGTTCTTTGATGAATGGGTTTTAAGGGGTGGCGAACCCCATTATCAGGTTGACTATTCAGTTGTCGCGGATAGTTTGAATAACCAAACGGTTCAAATTCATGTTCAACAATTGCAGGAAGTGACGAATTTAAAAGGTCTTTTCAAAATGCCTGTGAAGTTCGAAGTTTATTATACAGATGGAAGCCTTGACAGTACCCTTGTCTGGATTGAAAAAAGGGAAGAAAGCATCTCAATCCCCAGCAAGGCAGGAAAAAAAATCGCCTTTCTTTTATTTGATCCTGGCCGAAAAATCCTGAAAAAACTTACTTTTAAACGCAATTATGATGAACTTTCAGCCCAGCTTCTCGGTGCGAAAGAAATGATTGACCGTTATGATGCTTTGCTTGAATTACGTTCTTTCTCACCGAAGGAAAAGAGAGCGCTTTTGCAGAAGGCTTATATAGGAGAACACTTTCATCTGATCAAATCAGAGATCTTGAGTCAATTAGCAGATTGTAAGCAGCATGACATAATGGAACTTTTCCGTTCTGCCCTGAATGATCCAGATGCTAATGTCAGAAAGACTGCTTTGCTACTTTGTAGTCCTCTACCACTTTCTTTGAAGAAAGACGCGGAGAATTGTTTGAAGGATTCTTCCTTCTTGAATGTCGAAATTGCATTGGACAATCTTGCCCGGTCTTTTCCACAGAGCATACCGGATTATCTTGAACAAACCGCGTTTGAGGAGGGATGGAGGGGAAAAAATATCCGAATGAAGTGGCTGGAAATTGCCATCCTGAACGGACAAAAGGAGAGTCTGAACGAACTGATTAGTTATTCGGGGCCGAAATATGAGTTTGAAACCCGAATGAATGCATTTAATCTGTTAAAGAAAATTAAATATTCTGACGAACAAACTATGAATAATGCCCGTTCTGCCAGCCAACACTGGAATAATAAACTAAGTGCCGCGGCAAAGGAATATTTAAAATAATTTCTGGTTTACGATGATGGTTAAAAAACAAAAAATCCTTACCCGTACCATTCTGCTGGTCTCCTTTGTTAGCCTGTTTACCGATATCGCCAGCGAGATGTTATATCCTGTCATGCCGGTTTACCTCCGGTCTATAGGATTTTCGGTAATGCTGATCGGAATACTTGAAGGAGTCGCTGAAGCTACGGCCGGGTTATCCAAAGGATATTTTGGTCAGCTTTCTGATAAAAATCAAAAAAGGGTACCTTTTATCCGGACAGGATACATCATGAGCGCCTTTTCAAAACCGCTGATGGCCTTTTTTACGTTTCCTTTATGGGTTTTCATTATCCGCACCCTTGACCGTTTCGGTAAAGGCGTACGCACTTCGGCAAGGGATGCTATGCTAAGCGATGAAACCACGCCTGAACACAAGGGAAAAGTATTTGGGTTTCACCGTTCCATGGATACACTGGGGGCAGCTATCGGTCCCATATTTGCCCTGATTTTCCTGTTTTTTTACCCGGAAAAGTATTTCTGGCTTTTTTTTATTGCCTTTTTACCCGGTTTGGTAGCCATTGCATTGACCTTTTTACTGAAAGATAAAGAACCCCCCTCACCTGCTTACCCCCTCACCCGCTCATCTGCTCCCATAAGCTTCTTTTCCTACCTCCGTTATTGGAAAAAAGCAGGCCGGGTTTATCGTCTGCTGATCATTGGCTTATTGGCCTTCACGCTTTTTAACAGTTCTGATGCGTTTTTATTGCTGGCGCTAAAAGAACAGAAATTTTCTGATAGCCAGATGATCGGTTTTTATATTTTTTTCAACCTGATCTATGCATTGTTTTCCTATCCAGCTGGCGTCCTGGCTGATAAAATTGGATTAAAAAGAATGCTCATCATGGGTTTTTTGATATTTTCAGCCGTATATTTTTTCATGGGGTATGCTACCGGCGTTCTCGCGTTTGGAATTCTGTTTTTATGCTATGGAATATATGCCGCATCTACCGAAGGGATAAGCAAGGCTCTTCTCTCCAACTTGGCAGAACAAGAACATGTGGCTACTGCCATTGGATTTTATAATAGTCTATCGAGTATTTTTACCCTTTTGGCCAGCAGTATTGCAGGTCTCATCTGGTTTGCCTTTGGAGCGAAAATTATGTTCATGATTTCTGGAATGGGAGTGTTTATCGTTGTTTGTTACCTGTTGATTGTATTTCGTCACAAAGGCTTGCAACATTGAAAAAAAATCCCCGGCATCGCTGCACGGGGATTTTTAATCTCAGAAAGCAAAAATCATTAATAAATATTCGCCTGGTTTCTATATCCGGGTTTATTCATATACCAATCCGGATATTCTGAACCCGAAGATTGTGCCCAGGCGGCAAAATGCAGATAAGTTTGCACTATGTCGGCTTTTTCAACCGGGTAATCAAAATCAACCGGTATTTCCATGCCCCAGGGGAGCCCGGAAGCAGAGCGATAATACATGTTAAGGGCAGGATCGGAAGCATCGTCAAGGGTTGCGAAAAATACCGGATTGGCCAGCACCGTGGGTGGCTGATCTTTCAGATGTACTTCTTTCGACCTGTCTTGATTGATAAAAATAAACGGATTGTAAGGAGGGGTTCCGATACTGGTTTGGGGAGTCGACAAATGCATGGTAACAATCTGCTCTTCTGTCTGAACTGTATATCCCCCATGAACAGTATTCACCAGGGCTCCGCCCAGGATATTGTTCACGGCATCAAAGGGAATAATCACCGTATTGATGGTATGCCCTGATTCATATCCTTTAGGATCAATGTTAACTGAACTGCCCATTTTAATACAGCCGGTTACGCTTTCAACATTAGATGGGGCTGTGTTGAAGGCAATGCCGAAGCCGTTATTGTAAGAAGCGCCTGCTGCTTTGATTTTAAATCTGGCAATCAGATCAACCACTTTATTCTGGGCGTTGGTTACAATTTTATAGTTGAAGTTTACCACGAGGTCATTGAAATCATAATCCCCATAAGCCGGCCAGAGATCCTCAAAAGCATAAGAAGCATAATCGGTTTCATTGGGATAATAAGAATTGAAAGCCCTTGTCGGATCCAATGGGTAGGCATCCTGACTGTCGGGAACACCATCCCCATCCGTATCAATAACCGAAGGATTGACGATGGTGATTACCAGGGTTTTATTGTCTGTACCGGCAGCATTGGTAGCTGTGAGCGGTACGTTGGTTACTCCGGCTGATGTCGGCACGCCTGAAATAATTTGGGTTACAGGATCAAAACTCAGCCCTGCCGGAAGGTTGGTGGCATTATAAGTAATGGGTTGTGTGCCGCTTGCCGTCACGGTATAGCTGAAGGCTTGATTTTTTGTTCCGGTAGCGATCAGGGAACTGTTGATTTCCGGTGGCTGTGGGCCTTCAATAATCGTGATTACCAGAATTTTGGTGTCATTTCCGTAGGCATTGGATGCCGTCAGGGTAACATCGGTCACTCCGGCCTGGGTCGGACTTCCGTTAATGGTATGGGTATTCGGATCAAAACTCAAACCCGGAGGAAGATTGGTGGCATTATATGTGATGGGTGATGACCCTGTTGCTGTAAGGGTGTAAGTGGAAAATTGCTGACCTGTCACCCCTGTTGCCGTCAATGCGCTGGTAATGGAAGGAGGCGTACCGACAGTAAGCACAAGTGTTTTATTATCGCTCCCGGCATTGTTGGTGGCCGTCAGCGAAATATTATAGACCCCCGCATTGGTCGGCGATCCGGTGATTTGATTGGTGAATGGGTCGAACGACAATCCTGACGGGAGATTGGTGGCGTTTAAAGTAATGGGTTCTGTGCCGGTGGCTTCAACAGTGTAGGTAAAGGACTGGTTCACAGGTGTACTGGCTGTTAGCGGACTGGTAATTACCGGAGGTGTTCCTGGAGATA
Source organism: uncultured Prolixibacteraceae bacterium (assembly GCA_964429135.1). GTDB lineage: Bacteria > Bacteroidota > Bacteroidia > Bacteroidales > FEN-979 > CAZSDU01. Next base: position 142,689 of record CAYSAU010000004.1, read on the forward strand.
CAACCGTGAAGACAAGGATTTTTGTATCTGTTCCCACCAGGTTATCGGCTGTGAGGACAATGTTTGTTGTACCCGCTGCAGTCGGTGTGCCGGAAATGGTATGCGTGCTGGCATCATAAGAGAGTCCGGAGGGAAGGTTAGTCGCCGTATAAGTGATGGGATCAGTGCCATTAGCCGTGATCACATAAGGCGTAATGGCCTGGTTAAGCATCCCGGCAGCAGTGAGCGAACTGGTGATCACCGGAGGCTGAGGTGCATTGCAATCCTGCGCATAAATCGTATAACCAGGATTATGCCAGGTAATGTTCGGACCAAAACTGCCATTTTTTGGATTGATGCTGGTTGCCCAGAAATCGATATATCCGGTCAAAGTGCCTCCGGCGACCTTGGAAGTACCGTTAAGGCCATGAACCTGGGAACCCTGGGAGGCAGGACCGTAAACAAATCCCTGAATGTCGAAATTTCCTGTCTCAACAAGGCTCTGCAGTTCGAGACGGGCATAACCCTGACCGCTGACACTGAATTCTCCAATGACTTTCAGAAAAGCATTGGGGCCGTTGACAAATCCCGGTTGTGCGGAAGAACCTGTGACAACCTGCATGGCCGTAGACTTGGTACTATTGACAAACATCTGGCAATAATTAAGAATCCTGCCATCATCCTGGGTTTGTAAATCTTCAATTACGGTAAAATGATAATAATTCGTCAGGATTCCTTTTACATTCAGTTTGTTGGAAACCGTAAAGGTGCCCCAGTTGGAGAAAGCTCCGCCTTCTTTGAGGTTGAAGGTCTTGTTGTTTCCCGGTAAGGCAAAGTTGGCCGTTCCGTAGTTTTCGATGGTGGCATAAATATTTGCAACAGGCATGGTGAGCAAACCTGAAGGTGAAACAATGACAGTGCCGCTGCCGGTTAAAGCAGTTATATGGGCCGTTCCGCAAATCCTTAGCGAACCTCCGGCATTGATCGTTAAACTGAGGTTAACGGAAACGCCTTGCTGAACTACATAAATTCCTCCCGAGTTAATGGTGTAAGTGCCGGAGGTCGTAATGGGTGTTCCGGTATTACAATCATTGGACTCCAGGTTATTTCCTGTTTTTACAACGCTTTGTCCGAAGGTATAGCTGAAATTCTTTCCTGAGATCGGAACTGCAACATATTCGGTAAGCCCCAGAGGGGTAACTTTCCCAACCCAGAGTTCCTTCATTCGCGAAGGAACCCTTAAATTGGTTTTATACTGCAGGGTATTGTCGGTACCCCCACTCATGATCAGTTTGCCGCCCTGGGCCGGGTTGTCCTGAAAGATCTGGATCAGGAAAAAATTATCCTGACCGGGATTGGCAACGCCGATGCTGACCTCAAGATCAAGAAAACTATCGAATCTGAATCCCGGCTGGATTTTAAGATCAGTGAATTTTTTGGGCTGGGTAGGCGTGTCAGGATCGAAATGTTTCCTGCAAGCTGTCTGGAAAATCATGGATACTGCAAAAACCAGCAGTAGGATGGTGGATGCGGAAAAACGATAAATCTTTTTCATACCAGAGATATTTGTTTTCTGAATGGATGTAAAACTAATGCCTTTGCAAGAGGTTTTCAAGGATTAACTCGTATCTGTCGATCATTGATTAAAAACCGTTAAGCTTAATTTTGTTTCCGTAACTTAGATAAAAATGTAAATATAGTTTATTAAAATATTGAAAACAAGTTTATTCCGGTATTCTGTAAATTTGAGCCGGGTCTCTGTATCCAGACAGGTTTTTATACCAGTCGGGGTATTGAACGCCGCCGGATTCTGCCCAGCTACCGAATTTAAGGTGGCCGTATACGATCTGGATCATTTCCCAGGTGTAATCAAATTTCACCGGAATGTTGATGGCCCAGGGAAGATTCCTGCTGGTTTTGTAATACCTTCCGGCAAGGGGATCGGAATCATCATCAATCGTGCCGAAAAACGAAGCATCAGCCAGGGAAGTAGGGGGTTTATCAGGCAGGTGAATTTCCATACCCCTCGCCATGTTCTTGATCAGGAAGGGGTTGTAGGGAGGTGTTCCCACTGCGGTCTGTTCCTGAGGAATGGCAAAATGCAGGTTGATCTTCAGGCTGTCTGAAATTCCGTACAATCCGTTGTTTTCTGTGTTAAAAAAGGCACCCCCGACCCTGTGAATTACATTTTCAGCATTATCGAATACGATGACAACCGCTTTTTCCTGGCCGTTTTCCACACCGTTGTTCCCCAGGGTGATATAACCCTTTTGGAGGCTGTAGCCGGTCACGGATTCAACAGCAGCGGGAAGAACCCCGTCGAATTGCCATCCGAAACCATTTTGTAAGAAAGCGCCAACCGCCCTGACGTAAAAGGTGGGTTTTACATCTACGACTTTATTCTGGGCATTGGTGACGTACCAGTAGTTATAATCCACCACGAGGTCGTTCAGGTCATAGTCGCCTTTGGCAGGCCAGAGATCTTCAAAGGCAAGGGATCCAAACACATCTTTGGCCGGATAATAATTATTGAAAGCTCGGGTCGGGTCCAGGGGATAATCGTCAAGACTGTCGGGAACCCCATCTCCGTCGGTATCGGTAGGCTGAGGGTTATCACCTATCCCTTCCGGATTGCAATCCGTCACTGGAATGAAGTTTTGAATATTCGCCCAGCTTACCAGGGTGGCGCCATTGGTAAATTTTGAAGCATTCCAGTTGCTCATGCTTCCGCTTTGGGTGGCAAATTCAATGGCTCCATTCACCGTGGCTGAATTAATGGTGGCCGTGGTCACCTTGATGGAGTTCAGGCTGCCTGAGCCAAAAGCTCCATTGGAATTAAGCGTCATGCTTCCGGCGGAGACCTGGGATTGATTGGTCAGGTTCATGGCGCCGCTGTTTATATTAATGCTTCCATCGACTTTCAGATAGCCATTGTTCATGTTTAAAGTAGTTGGATTTAGGCTAAGATTGCCATGAATGATCCATTTACAATCATTCTGGATGACGCTGCCGGCATTGAGGCTGACATTGCCCTGTACCTCCATGGACCCGGTATTGGTCACATTCTTATTGGCTTCAAAAGAACCACTGGTATAAAAAGTGCCATTATTGGTCAGACTGCTGCCGCTATTAAGGGTGAAATTTCCGTTGATGATCATACTCCCATAATTGATTACCGGTCCGTTTGGGGCAAATGACTGACCAATGGTAAAATCGTTGGCATAATTCGTCAGGCTGGTTGTGCTTTGGTTCATGTTTATCCCTCCGTTGAAATGAGCATGCGCTGTTGGATAAATGGTGATCCCGGAGCTGCCGTTCATGGCAAAGGAACCGCTGGTGGTAAGGGTACCCCCTGCCGTGACAAGGATGGCGCAATTCGTCCCCCCCATGTTATTGATGCTACTGATATTAGCAGTGGAACAAATTTTCAAAGTGCCTCCCCCGTTCCAGAACTCAAAATTCACTGTCCCTGTAAAAGGAGAAGTAATGCAATAGGTTTTTCCGTTTTTAATGGTCACCGAATTGCCGGTAACCGTAATGTCACAACCAGTATTGCAATCGGGTTCGCCTACCACGAATCCTTCTTTCAAAACGCTCTCCGAGGAAAAAGTATAATTAATTTCATCAGCAACATTGACAAGTGCAAGCTGAACATTTCCATCCCCGAAATCCAGCTTGAAGTAAAGTTGGGTCAGTGCTGTCGGGATCCGGAGTTTGGTGACAAAGGGAAAATTGTATCCTGTTGAACCGGTCAGTAAAATTTGTCCCTGTTCTGCAGGATTCCCGTTATACAATGAAACCCGGGCAAGTTTTCCCACATATTCAGGGAAAACGGAAGCAATGGTAATATTGACTTCACGGGAAGATTCCCAATTGAAATTAGAAGCTACCTTCAGGTCCTCCATTTTCTTAGGTTTCCCGGAATTATCATCAGATATGGATTTCCGACATGCGGAAATGGAAATAAAAAACAATCCTGCTAATATTGCAAGCATTAATTTCTGAGATTTCATAAGAATATTTTTTTACAACATACAAAAATATACACAAATATACACTACTCCAAGTTCCAATTCGCAAATGACAGTAAATATCAGGTAAGTGGAAACTTTAATTGAGTATTTGTGTCTTTTAACTTGGTGCTTTGCTATCAAGATATGAAAGACGGGATGCAAATAATAAGTAAATTTGCGTTTCATGAATAAAGCTTTTAAGAATAAACTAAGTGTAATAGTCGGTTTAAGTGGCGGGGTTGACTCTTCTATGGCAGCCTACTTGCTTAAGCAGCAAGGGTTTGACGTTATTGGAGTTACTATGGCACTATGGGATGGACAATATTACAAAACGGGAAAACATGCTTGCTATGGCTCCGATGAACAGCAGGAAATCAAGGAAGCCAGGTCGATGGCGGATAAATTGAAAATTCCCCATTATATATTTAATTGTGCCTTGGAATATAAGGATTCTGTATTACGGTATTTCCGGACTGAGTATCTTTCCGGACGTACACCGAATCCCTGTATTCAGTGTAATCAACTCATTAAATTCGGTCTTTTACCAGCTTTGGCTGAAAAAGAAGGCCTTGCCTTTGATTTTTTTGCTACCGGTCATTATGCAAAATGCTGGTGGGATGAAGCAAGACAAAGGTTTTTATTATCGAAAGCGGCAGATCCCAATAAGGATCAGACCTATTTCTTATATCGGCTGAGCCAGGAACAACTTTCAAAAGTCATGTTCCCTCTTGGGGATTATGAAAAGCCTGCCATTAAAGCCCTTGCGCATGAGGTCGGGATCACGGCAGTGGATTTGGAGGAAAGCCAGGATTTTTATGGAGGTGATTATAAAGAACTTCTCGGTACTGAAGAACATCCGGGTCATATCGTGAATTTAAAAGGGAAAGTCCTGGGACAGCATAAGGGGATTTGGAATTATACTATCGGACAGCGTAAAGGACTGGGAATCGCTCATTCTGAACCTCTGTATGTGATTGCTTTTGATAAAGACAAAAATCATGTTATTGTCGGAACCAGGGAGGAAACTTACCATTCTTCTTTTATGGTATCTGACCTGAACTGGATTTCATTGGAGAAACTCAAAAAACCCATGGAAGTCCTTTGCAAAACTCGTTCTGCTCAAAAAGAAAAGGAAGCACTGCTTGAGCCTATGGGAAAGGATGAGGTACTGGTAACTTTTTTTCATCCCAGCGACAGCATTGCCCCAGGACAATCGGCGGTGTTTTATGAGGGAGATGTTGTCGTCGGAGGTGGAATCATTAAATCAATCAGGAATTAAGAGTGAGGAATTAGGAATTAAAAACAGCAGTGATGAGATTTCTTAAGGTTTATACCATTTTTTTCTTGTATGGGGTTTCTTTGTCGCTTTTTGCTCAGAAGGGTGAGGTTACAACTCAGGAGCTTCATGATTTCGTGCAATTTCTGGCTTCTGATTCGTTGAAAGGAAGAAAACCCGGGAGCCCTGAGATCAATGTCGCTGCCCGTTTTATTCTTGATCATTTTAAGTCGATAGGGTTAAAACCTTTAGCGGATGACGGATATCAAAATTTTGATATCGTTACGGATATCCAATTGGGTGAAGGGAATAGATTTGGTTTTGATGGTTTTCAGGGAGAACTGAAAAAGGATTTTATTCCCCTTGCTTTTTCTTCAAGCGGGGAAATTAATGCCCCCGTGGTTTTTGCCGGTTATGGGTTTGATCTTTCGCTCGATAGCTTGGAGCGGAATGATTATTCAGGGCTAGAGGTTAAAGGGAAATGGGTGATGGTCTTTCGTGCAGATCCTGAACTTGAAAATCCCGACAGTAGATTTATCCCTTTCAGTGATGTACGAAGCAAAATTCTGACGGCCAAAGATAAAGGCGCTGCAGGCGTTTTATTGGTGACATCAAAAGGACTTGAAAAAGAAGATAAGCTGATGTCACTGGTCGTGGAAAACAATGAAATGACGAGTGGGATCCCGGTGATCAATATAAAACGACAACTGGCTGATCAAATCCTGAAAAAGACCGGATGGAGGATTGACAGTCTTGAACAGGGTATGGTTGCCGGGAAGACTTCCATAGGTCTCGAGATTCCATTATACGTGTCAGCCCGGGTTGAAGTGATTCAGCAGACAGAGAAAACAGCCAATGTCGTCGCCTGCCTGGAAGGAAATGATCCCCAGTTGAAGGAGGAGTACCTTGTGGTTGGCGCTCATTATGATCATCTGGGTTTCGGAGGTCAGGGAAGCGGATCGCGGATGCCCGATTCAGTAGTCATTCATAACGGGGCTGATGACAATGCTTCAGGTACGGCCATGATCATGGCGCTGGCGGGAAAGCTTGCCGCAGAAAAGAAAAAGCTGAAGAGAAGTATCCTCTTTGTTGCATTCAGTGCAGAGGAAATCGGACTGATAGGATCAAAATATTTTACCAGTCATCCTGTGGTGGATTTAAAGAAGATTAAAACTATGTTTAACTTCGATATGGTAGGTCGTTTTGATAAGGAAAAGAACTCTATATCAGTGAGCGGAACTGCTTCCTCTATGGAAGCAGATTCAATACTCCACCAACTTGAAACCGGTCTGTCCTTTAAGGTCGTACATTCTCCGGATGGCTATGGTCCTTCAGACCATGCTTCTTTCTTTGCTGCTGATATTCCGGTTTTCTATGTCAGTACCGGTGTTCATACAGATTATCATACTCCTTATGATGATACGGAAAAACTTGATTTTCAGGGTATGAAAAAAGTTGCAGATTATGCTGCGACACTGATTCTAACCATTGATACCCTTACCAGTGCTTTAACTTTCAAAGCTGGTGGAAAAAAGGGTATAACTGGCCGTAGTGGTCGTCGCCTGAAGGTGACCCTTGGGATCATGCCGGATTTTGCAGGCAGCGAAAAAAAGGGGCTCAGGGTGGATGGAGTGACCAAAGATGGCCCAGCGGATAAAGGAGGGTTGAGGAAAGGCGATATCATCGTGGGTTTGAATGGCATGAGCGTAGGTGATATTTATGAATATATGTCGCGTCTTTCAAAGCTGAAACATGGTATGACCGTCAACGTGGAAATAATCCGCGATGACAGACATGAAGTTTTAATCATGCAATTGTAGATCATTCATTTATCACTTGTTTATTGTAATTCTGGTTATGGATCTTCAATCTTTCTTCAACGATGCCTTTTTACTGAAATTTATCAAATTCAGCCTGGTTGGTTTTTCAGGTGTTCTGGTGGATTTCGGGATTACCTTTATATGTAAAGAATTTCTTAGGATTCAGAAATATTTTGCCAATGCCATAGGTTTTACATTGGCTGCTACTACCAATTACATGCTGAATCGTATCTGGACTTTTCATAGCCATAATCCGAACATTACCCTTGAATTCACACGTTTTTTTATCATAGCCCTGATCGGGTTAGGAATCAACCTCCTCATCATATGGGCGATGTCGGGTAAATTTAAAGTGAATTTTTACCTGTCCAAACTGGTGGCCACCATCATCGTAATGGCCTGGAATTTTCTGATCAATGCGTATTATACGTTTGCCTGAAAAGGATTGCACTGAAAGAAATAATCTATCCGGCAAATCTCAGATTATTCCCTATGATTTTTATCTAGGCTACCTTGCTATTGAGTTTTTGTCATGGTGGCGGGAATGCAGATAATAAAATCAGCTTTCCCGAAGTGTTCTTCCTCCAGCTTTGTCATGTTGTCCTGTTCCACACAACTGATGGTCAGGATTTTCACGGGAACAGTATTTTTCCGGATGTAGTCTTTGACATACCATACGACACCTTCATGGTTATCGCTGTGATAGGCGCCATTGAAATGGAGGAAACACATCCCGGTTCCCGGCCCGCCTTTCATGATGAATTGTGCCATGGTGGCATCTTTCAGCGCTTGAGCCTGACCGAGGTTTTGGGTCAGATGGGCTGGCATTCCGGCACCAACAACTTTCGCGATGGAGCGATAACACTCCAGGGTGGTGTCGTATTTAATGGGGAGGGTAGCCATTAATCCACGCTGAGCCGCATTGAGGCTGTCGAGTCCTTCAAAGCCTTTCTGGTTGACCAGGGCTGCATATCTCCGGGGGACATTGGTGGCCACGAACGTTAACCCTTTTTCCCTGGCGAAGTCGAGCAGGGGAGCATAATCGGTCTTATAATTTGCCCAAAGTTTGGCTTCCGCTTCAAAATCCTTTTTCCGGATTTGCTTGGAGATATATTCACTGACAAGCAACTGATTATCCCTTTCAAACATTTCTGCTCCCATCATCAGATGGTCTGTTTTTTCTTCATACAGGTCGCGCATCAGCTCATATTCCAGCCAATGACAGATAGGATTATCATGTAATTCGCCGAAAAAGATAAGATCGGATGATTTTGCCGCTTTCAGAAGAGCTGTATAATCAAATGATTTTCCCTGGGAGGAAAAGATCACGTAAGCAGGTTTGTCGCTTTTAAAAGCAGTAAGAATAAAAAAACCAAGCAGTATCAAGAGGGTGGAATATTTTTTCATAGGAAGAATTATTTGGGATCTTTCATCAGGTTTGTTTCCATAAAGGCCAGGGGCAGCAAAGTCTGCATCCCCTCTATCACATAAATTGATCCGCTTTGCCCGCCCAGGATCAGTCTGATTTTTTGTCGAAATTTTATTTCATATTCAACGATGGCCTGGCGACATAAGCCACAGGGAGGAACGGGTTCATTCACCCGGAAAGAATCCGCGCTGGCTGTAATGGCAAGGGCTTTGATCGGGATACCGGGATACTGTGATACAGCAGCATAAACGGCTACGCGTTCAGCACATAAGCCGGAAGGAAAGGCCATGTTTTCCTGGTTGCTCCCGCTGATAACAATACCGTTTTCCAGCATTGCTGCCGCCCCGACATGGTAATTAGAATAGGGAGCATAGGAGGAGATCAGTGCCTTTTTGGCAGCATCAAGCAACCCACGGTCTTCCCCGCACAATTCCTTGTCGGAATCAAAAATCTGGTAATCGAATGAATGTGTGCAATGTTTCATGGGAGAGGGTTTAATCCAGCAAATTATCATCCTCCTCCTCAACGGCCGGATTTAAGGTATCCGGTTTGGGCGGAATATATTTCCCGCTCAGAATGCCGGTATATTTTTCTGGATCTTTAAGGGTAGAGATGGCCAGTGTAATTTCCGGATCCTTGTTCAGTGAAGATTCGATTTTTCCTTTTTGATAGTAATACCGGGTGACGATTTCCATTTTCAGCAGCTCACGTATCTGGCTTTCATATTTTTTAAGGTCCTCTTTTTTATCACTTTCTATTTTTGCTTTCAGATGATCGTATTCTTCCTGTATGGCGCTGAGATAATTTTCCTTTTCCGCTTCTTTTTTCAACCGTTCGAGTGCCTGTTCGCTGCTGGTAGTATAGGAATAGTTTTTATCGGCTAAATAATTCAGGAAATCCTGGTAAGTATCTTCATCGAGTTCGAAATTGGATGCAGGGGGAATGGTTTTATTGAGTCTGGCAAATCGTGTGGCATAATCGAAGATCAGAAACTTTCGGTAAAGGGTGGTGGCCAGAGTGCTGAATTTCCGCGGAGGTAAAATCAGATCAGGACTGATACCACCTCCGTCGTAGACACTTCTTCCATTTTTGGTTTTAAATTCCCGGATCAGAGAATCAGGTATTTTTCCGAAAGCGCCTTCCTTGTTTTTATGGGAATAGTCGATGGCCTGGATACAGCGCCCGCTTGGAATATAATATTTAGCAACGGTTATTTTTAGCTGAGCATTGTAGCTCAGGGGAACCACATTCTGAACCAGTCCTTTACCGAAGGTTCTTTGGCCGATAATGACTCCACGGTCGAGGTCCTGAATAGATCCGGCAAGGATCTCGCTGGCTGAAGCGCTCTGACGGTCAACCATAATGGCAAGGGGTATTTTAAGATCAAGTGGGGGGTTCATGGTGAGGTGGGTCCGGTTTTTATCAGCTTTTTTGCCTTTGGTACTGACGATTTCCTGTCCGCGTTCCACAAATAAATTCGCGATGTCAACGGCTTCATTAAGTAATCCGCCTCCATTACCCCTTAGATCTAAAATAATCCCTTTTAATTCGCGGGATTCTTTAAGTTTCAGAAAAGCCTGCTTCACCTCTTTTGCTGCATTTTGAGTGAAACCGGAAATCTTCACATATCCGATTTGGGAATCAACCATTCCCGCATACGGGATGTTGTCGATTTTTATAATTTCACGGGTAATGTTCAATTCAATTGGAGCAGTTTCACCCTCCCGTTCAATCACCAGATCAATCTTAGTTCCGGGTTGTCCTTTGAGTATGGCACTGACCTGATCGTAAGTCTTGTTTTTAGCAGACTGATGGTTGACCTCAATGATTTTATCCCCGGCTTTTAATCCGGCTTTCCAGGCTGGTGAACCCTCGTAAGGTTCTGAAATAATCACGTAATCGCCCTGTTGATGGATCAGCGATCCTATCCCGCCATACTGACCGGTTGTAATGAATTTATAGTCTTCCACCTGTGATTCGGGAATAAAATTAGTATAGGGGTCAAGGGATTCAAGCATGGCGTTAATACCAGTCTGGGTAATTTCACCGGGTTTAATGACATCTACATATTCTGTGCTTAATTCCTTGATCAAGGTGGAATAAATATCCAGGTTTTTTAAAATTTCAAAACCATCCTCTCCAGTTGCCTGAGCAAACAGAGAATGACTGTTAAAAAGAATAACCCAGGCAAATAACCCTATAACAACAATACGCTTCATGTATCTAATTCTTAATTCCTAATTCCTCATTATTTATGGTACCGGATCAAATCCTTTTCCTCCCCAGGGGTGGCAACGGCTTAATCGTTTTAATACCAGCCATCCTCCTTTCCACGCTCCGTGCTTTTGAATAGCCTCAATGCCGTATTGAGAGCAACTTGGCGTAAACCGGCAGGAAGGCATGAAATAAGGCGAAATGGCTGCCTGATAAAATCGTATCAATAAAATAAAAAATTTACCGGGTAAGTTTTTCATTTACCTCTGTTAAACGCCGTAAAAGTAAGATTATTTTAGTTTGAATTTCGGTGAAAGGGAGTATTTCTTTAGCGATATAAGTGATACAAATCAGCAAGGAGGATGTTTTAGAGTGTAAAGATGGATTCAGGTGTTGCTTATTCAGCCGGTAGCTTTCCTTCATTCTTCTCCGGATGAGGTTTCTATCAACCGCTGAATGAAAATGATGCCTAGGTACGCTGAACATCACCTGGGGAAGAGGATTATCAAAGGTTTCCACGATAAGCCAGGTCATTCGAAAAGCTGGAACATGCAGCGTTGAACCTTCCCTGAATAGCTTACGAATAAGTTGAAAACGGCTCAGCCTTTCATTTTTTTTAAAGGGTTGCTTCACAAAGCTAAGATTTTGAATAAGCAACTATTTCTTCTTACATTCCTGTAAGAGGAAATGTTCCATAGCCATAGTCATGGAAGGAGCAGTTGGAGTGGGGGCCTCAAGGTTGAGATTCAGTCCGGCATCCTTCACGGCTTTTGCAGTGGCCGAACCAAAAGCAGCGATGATCGTATCCTGTTGTTGAAAATCAGGGAAATTCTTAAGCAGTGATTTGATCCCAGAGGGACTGAAGAAAACCAGCATATCATATTTCCTGATATCAATATCGGAAAGGTCGCTGGCTAAGGTTCTGTATATTATCGCTTTTTTATAAATGATCTTATGTTCATCAAGCATTTTCGGAATTTCCAGCTTGTGAATATCTGAACAAGGCAATAAGAATTTTTCAGTCCTGTGCTTTTTTATATGTTCCATCAGGTTGGAGAAATTTTCCTTACTGTGGAATATTTTTCTTTTCCTGAACTGAACATACTTCTGAAGATAATATGCAGTGGATTCAGAAATGGTAAAGTATTTCATGGATTCAGGAACCTCTATCCTCATTTCTTTACACATCCTGAAATAATGATCAACGGCATTCCTCGAGGTAAAAATAACCGCCGAATAATCCAGGATGTTTATTCTTTCTTGCCGGAATTCTTTAGCCGTTAAGCCTTCAATTAAGAAGAACTTCCGGAAATGAATGTTAACATTGAACTTTTTTGCAATTTCCCCGTAAGGGGATTTCTCAAAATCGCTTGGTTTGTGTTGGGAAACGAGTATATTTTTTATTTTCAAGGCCTTTTTGTATTTCGCTAAATGAGTTCCTAATACCTTAAAAATCCCGTGGTTACGTGTAAATCAAGAAAAGTTTAACGATTACCATCAGGGGTAAAAATTCGAGGCTGCAAAGATATATAAATAAAAACAAATAAGAAAATTTTGTCATCGACAAGCCGATGAAAAAACCTCTCATAACCCTAAAAAGGAAGAGTAAGGTGAAGATGATCAAACAGATCCAGAGCAGTAAGATCGATTTCAGATAAAGGACCATAATTAGCAATGGGAGTAGCAAGATCCCAGAAATTAGACAGAAAATCAGCAGATTAAGCAAATATGCCCTTGTGGTTTCGCGGGTATTGAAAACCACAGAAAGAAATTGAATCAATATGATTTTCAATCCCCAGAAAACGGAGATGCCCAGTATAATCATGATAAATATCCCCCAGGGAGGGATTTGAAAAAAAGAAAAATGAAGCAGGCTTTCATTGCACTGGAATAACAGAAGAGACAATGATATAAGGTATAGGATTCCAAGGGCAATTGAAACCCTTTCCCTGAATAGATTCCCATCCCGGGATAACTGGTTGATAAACCTTTTTGAAAAAGGGGCTAAGCATATCTGTCGAATCCGCCTGTGGTAATGTACCTGAGCCCAGGCCAGCAAAACTAATCCAAAAAGCAGTATCCCCGTGATCCAGTCAGGTTGAAAGGGACGGTATTCCCTGTTATGAAAATGAGAGGGACGAAGTTCATGGGTCAGAAAAGGAGAAACAGTGAACAGTTGTTCTTCGTGAGGATTGCTTTCCATGTTCAGGGTGGTATCCGGTGATTGATGGAGTGGGCTCATCGTCCGGAAAAATAATCCCATAAAACATCGGATGGGGGAGGGGCAATGATTTTGATCGCTTCCTTTTTCACCGGATGGATGAATTCAAGAGAACGGGAATGAAGGTGGATGGAAGCATCGGGATTTGATCTTGGATATCCATATTTCAGATCACCCTTGATCGGACATCCGATGGCTGCAAGCTGAGCACGGATCTGGTGATGGCGTCCGGTAAGTAATTCCACTTCGAGCAGGTGATATCCTTTGCTGGAGTCAATCAGCGTATAATTTAAGATGGCTTTTTTTGTGCCTGGTGAGGGAAAGCGGGTGATAAAACTTTTGTTTTTCACCTGATCCCGGCTAAGGTAGCCGACAAGTTGTTCCTTTATTACGGGGGGATGCTGTTTGACAACTGCCCAGTATGTTTTATGAATGTTTCCCTGTTTCAACATTTCATTTAGCCGGGAAAGGGCTTTGGATGTCCGTGCAAAGATTATGGCACCGCTCACCGGCCGGTCAAGACGGTGAACCACACCCAGAAAAACCTCAGCGGGTTTTTGATATCTGACCTTAAGATAGGATTTTACTTTCTCACTCAGGGGTTCATCCTTGGTTTTATCTCCCTGTACAATGGCCGAAGGGGGTTTGTTCAGGATGATCAGGTGGTTGTCTTCGTAAAGGATTTCAAGATCAGTACTGTTCTTTTTCATTGGGGAAATCCAGTGATTTCACATCATTGATATAAGTGTTGACTGCTCCCCTGACCTCTTCCGATAAGTTATGGTAACGACGAAGAAAACGAGGAGAAAATTCCAGTGTGATTCCAAGCATGTCATGAAGAACCAGAACCTGACCGTCCACTTTTTGTCCCGCCCCTATTCCGATGATGGGTATTTTAAGTTCGGAAGTCACTTCAGCTCCTAATTTGGCCGGGATTTTCTCCAGTACGATGGCAAAACAACCTGCCTTTTCAAGCAGATGGGCATCACTGATCAATTTGGTTGCTTCTTCTTCGGTAGTGGCACGTACCACATAAGTTCCGAATTTGTGAATCGACTGAGGGGTCAATCCGAGGTGTCCCATCACGGGTATTCCGGCCGAGAGAATGCGATCCACCGATTCGAGGATCTCTTTTCCACCCTCCATCTTGACAGCATCTGCACCACTTTCTTTCATAATTCTGATGGAAGAATTCAGTGCCTCGATGGAATTACCCTGATAGGTACCGAATGGCAGATCCACGACTACCAGCGCTCTTTTTACCGCCCTGACAACGGATGAGGCATGATAAATCATTTCATTCAGGGTGATGGGGAGGGTTGAAGTATGTCCGGCCATCACGTTGGAAGCAGAATCACCTACCAGAATCACATCAATGCCTGTGGAATCCAAAATCCTTGCAAAGGAATAATCGTAGGCAGTGAGCATGGTAATTTTTTCTCCTTTCAGCTTCATTTCCTGAAGGATGTGGGTCGTGACTTTCGTCACATTCCGGAATGAAAACGCTGTAGCCATATTTTATATATTATCATGCAAAGCTACAATATTTTTATGTACATTTGCCTTCCGGAAATCTCTCACTTCATGCAATATCTTAAATTGTTTTTCCTGTCACTCTTACTATTAGCCGTAGTTCCGGGATGCAATAAAGAACTTAATGTGAATGCTGACTGGAAAGACATCACCGTGGTGTATGCCTTACTTGACCAAGCCAGGGATACGACTTTTATTAAAATTACCAAGGCTTTTTTGGGACCTGGTGATGCTCTGCAGTTTGCCAAAATTTCAGACTCTAGTAATTATCCCGACAAAATGGATGTCAGACTGGAAGAATGGGATGCTAGCACGTATAAAAACACATTTTTCTTAGATACCCTGACCATTCATAACAAAGTGGCTGGGGATTCTGTATTTTATTACCCTGATCAGCTGATGTATTTTACCACGGTGAAGCTGAACGAGAATTACCAGTATAAACTGTACATTACAAATAAAATCAGCGGTAAGGAAGTGACCGCGGAATCAGGTCTTGTTCATGATTTTTCAATCGAAAAACCATTGCCTTATTTTAAAATGGATTTCAGACCGGAGTACAACAATGAAGTGAAGTGGTACACGGCCAAAGCAGGTCGCCGCTATCAGTTGAATATCCGTTTTCATTATCAGGAGTCATTAAAGTCCGATACATCGGTGAAGGTAACAAAATACATAGACTGGATTGTTTTCAGTAATGTCAAGTCCATCGATCTCCAGGGAGGACAGGAGATTTCGCAATATTATTCCTGCAATGGTTTTTATAATGTCATTGGCGCTAACATCCCGGTCAATCCTAATGTCAACCGTAAAGCGCTTTTCGTAGACCTGATTTTTTCTGTTGCCGCAGAGGATTTGAACACCTATATGGAAGTGACAGAACCTTCCTATACCATCATCCAGGAAAGGCCCTCATTTACCAATATCGTTAACGGGATAGGCCTTTTTTCGAGCCGGTTTACAAAAGCGCTGGATTCCATGCAACTGAGTGCCTATACCCTGAATGAACTCAAGGTTAACGAGAAAACAAAATCCCTAGGTTTTTGATTTTTATTCCCTGAATTTCTGTCTTTTTGTCACCTCTATGACATAAAACCCTGCTTTGGCACAATGATTGACAGGTGCTATGACAATGATTCACATAAACTGAGTTTACTACGAAAGGAGAAATTATAACATGGGAAAAATTATTGGTATTGATCTGGGCACCACGAATTCATGTGTGGCCGTTATGGAAGGGAATGAACCTGTAGTCATTCCGAACAGCGAGGGAAGAAGGACTACACCCTCTGTTGTAGGTTTTATTGACAACGGAGAGCGTAAGGTTGGCGATCCGGCCAAACGTCAGGCCATCACCAACCCGACCAATACGGTTTCTTCAATAAAAAGGTTCATGGGGGAAACCTATGATCAGATGGATAAGGAAATCAAAAGAGTACCTTACAAAGTGGAGCGAGGAGAAAACAATACACCCCGCGTAAGCATCAGTGGGAAATTGTACTCACCTCAGGAAATTTCTGCCATGGTCCTTCAGAAGATGAAAAAAACAGCGGAAGACTACTTGGGCACTGAGGTAAAGGAAGCTGTCATTACCGTTCCGGCGTATTTCAGCGATTCCCAGCGTCAGGCTACCAAAGAAGCCGGGGAAATTGCTGGTCTTACCGTGAAAAGGATAATCAATGAACCTACTGCTGCTGCTTTGGCCTATGGGCTTGATAAAAAACATAAAGATATTAAAGTCGCTGTCTTCGATCTTGGTGGCGGGACATTTGATATTTCCATCCTCGAGCTGGGTGATGGCGTTTTTGAAGTCAAATCAACCAATGGGAATACCCATCTTGGGGGAGATGATTTTGATCAGATTCTGATAGATTGGCTGGCCGATGAATTCAAGAAAGATGAAGGCCTGGATTTGCGTAAGGATCCCATGGCCCTCCAACGGTTGAAAGAGGCTGCAGAAAAAGCCAAAATAGAATTGTCCAGTTCCATGGAAACGGAAATCAACCTTCCTTATATTATGCCGGTTGATGGTGTTCCTAAACACCTGGTCAAGAAGCTGACAAGGGCTAAATTTGAGCAACTTATCGACAGCCTGATGCAATCCACCATTCCTCCCTGCCAGCAGGCATTGAAAGATGCAGGTATGAGCGCATCAGAAGTCAATGAAGTGATCCTCGTCGGAGGTTCCACCAGAATTCCCGCTGTCCAGAAACTGGTCAGGGATTTTTTTGGAAAAGAACCTTCCAAAGGTGTCAATCCTGATGAAGTTGTCGCCATAGGCGCAGCCATTCAGGGCGGGGTGCTTACCGGAGAAGTTAAAGATGTTTTATTACTTGATGTTACTCCGCTGTCTTTGGGCATTGAGACTTTGGGTGGCGTGATGACCCGGCTGATCGAATCCAATACTACCATTCCGACACGTAAATCGGAGGTGTTTTCAACGGCTGCCGATAGTCAGACTTCCGTGGAGATTCACGTATTACAGGGAGAACGTCCGATGGCTAACCAGAATAAGAGCATCGGCAGGTTCCATCTGGATGGTATTCCGCCTGCACCAAGAGGAATTCCTCAAATTGAAGTGACTTTTGACATTGATGCCAATGGCATTCTTCATGTCACGGCAAAAGATAAAGCCACGGGAAAATCACAGCAGATCAGAATTGAAGCTTCCTCCGGGCTTTCGGAAACAGAAATCAACCGGATGAAAGAAGAAGCTCAACGTAATGCGGATGCCGATAAACGAATGAAGGAAGAAGTGGATAAGCTGAATCAAGCTGATTCATTGGTTTTCCAGACAGAAAAGCAACTTAAGGAATTCGGCGATAAATTACCGGCTGATAAAAAAGCCAATATTGAGAAAGCTGCCGAAGAACTTAAAACTGCCCATAAAAACCATGATCTTCCCGGGATTGATAGGGCTATGGCCAACCTAAACGCCCTTTGGCAGACCGCCAGCGAAGAAATGTATAAAAACGCTTCTCAGGCCGGACCCCAAGGAGATGCTCAAGCAGGAGGAGGTCAATCTCAAGCCGATACAGACGACAGAGGCCCCAAAGGATCTGGAAATGATGAAGTGACAGACGTCGACTTTGAGGAAGTCAAGGATAAATAAACTAATTTTTTCGGTTTCTATATACGGGGATGGGTTAAAAACCCATCCCCGTTTTTATTAACGGAATGTTAATAAATCGTTGAAGAATTTTCAGGAATTATATGGATATTTGTATTTCTAATAGAATACGCTTCGATTATTCTTTTGAATTTTATGATCTGAAAAAAATTAAATACGGTTTTATGAAAAAAATATTAATACTCTTGGTTTTCATCTTTGGATTAAGTTATCTGGGATGGCCGCAATTATTATTGGTAGATGACTTTACCGGGTTGACGGTTGGAGCTAATTTAGCCGGACAATCAGGCTGGACAAAAGGTGGAAGTGGCCCTGATGCAACAATTGGAAATGCAACTGTGCTCACCTATGCCAATTATAATGGAGGAGGCGGGGAAAATGTTATTATGCCAAATCCAACCGTAACCGCAAGCCGGGTATATAAAGCATTGACATCATCTCCGGCTCCCGGGACCAATACTTTTTATTTTTCTTTTCTCCTGCGGCTTACTGCTACAACTGCTGCTTCAGGAAATTATTTTATGTCATTAGGTGATCCGGGTACAGGAACCGTTTATTTTGCCAGAATATTTGCTCAGACAAGTGGCGCAGGTTTTAATCTGGGGATAGGGAAATTAACCAATACGGCTACATACGGAACTACTGTTTTTAACCTGAATCAGACATATCTGGTGGTTGTCAGGTATGATTTTGTGACCGGATCATCCAACGATCCCATGTACCTTTATGTTAATCCTGTTCTTACAGCAGAACCATCAACAGCTAGTGCTGAAATTTCGGTTACCTCTGGTAATGACGGGAATCCAACCACAGTGGGTAATTTTCACTGGCATAACCGGGGTGTTGCCAACCCTGTCGGGATATTTGATGCAGTAAGGGTGGCTTACGGTGCAAGTAGTGCCGCTGCCTGGACCAGCCTTGACGCCTATTTACCAAGCGGAACCCCAACGATTACGGTTGCTCCTGCTGCACTTACAGATTTTAATTACCTGGTAGGAGCCGGTCCATCATCTTCTCAAACCTATACTCTTTCTGCAGCCAATCTCACTCCTCTTGCCGGGAATATTACAATAACCCCCTCAACAAATTATGAGGTTTCTCTCGATAATACTACATTTTTCTCTGTCGCCATTACAAAAAACTATACCGGTGGCACCTTGGCGGCTACCCCAGTATATGTCAGATTGAAAGCAGGATTGGCTCTGGGAAATTATAACCTTGAAAACATTGTCAATTCCGGTGGAGGGGCTACCGCCGTTAATGTAGTATGTTCTGGTAGTGTAGTCAAGCCTGAACCTTCCAATCATGTGACGGCCTTTGCGGCCGCCACAGGTGTTCCATCATACAGTACCATCAATACAACTTGGAGCGATGCTGCAGGCGGAACATTACCGGATGGCTATCTTGTAAAAGCCGCCACGGGTGGTTATGCTTCTATTACAGATCCAGTGGACGGAACGCCTGAACCCGATGCTCTGCTGGTGAAAAATATCAACCAGGGGGTTCAGACGGCCGCGTTTACAGGTCTGACAGACAACACTCAATACTATTTTAAAATTTTCCCTTATACAAATTCAGGCACTGCCATCAATTACAAAACCTCAGTTACGGTCCCTCAAGCTACTGCCACTACTACACTCAGCCCTTCCATTACCTATACCTGGATAGGTGCTGATGGTGCAGCCTGGAATGTTGCTGCTAACTGGTCGCCTGTGCGGACCTCTCCCAATATCAATGACATCCTGATCTTTAGTGGAGGAGGAACCAAAACGGTCACTGCAGTCCCAACCGAAACAGTCGGAAAAATTGTCTTGTCAGGGAATACAATCATAAACCTTCAAAGCAATGCCGCTTCAGTACTGAGCATTTCCGGAGTGACAGGCGCTGATCTTGATATTCCTGTCGGTTGTGCCCTGAATCTGAATGCAATTAACGCCATCACTATTTCCCTTTTGACTTCTGCTACTGCCAGCATCAGTGGAAACATGACTTTTTCAGCCACCGCGAATACAGCACATCGGCTGACTGCCGCCGATGCCAATGCCATTACTTTTAATTCCGGGGCTAACTTCACGGCAGGATTGTATTTCCAGGGAAATGCCTTTGGTGCCACCTCGCTTGGTTCCGTGATATTTGCCAGCGGGTCGACTTATAACCACCAGGCAGGAAGCAATCCTTTCGGAGCCAGCCAGCCCAATAGCGTGGTTGTCTTTCAAACCGGAAGTCTTTACAAAGTTATTGCTAATGCTTCACCTGCTTTTTCGGGAAGGAATTATGCAAATTTTGAGCTTGATGCAAGCAGCGCTTCCATTACCACAACCGGAGCCAGCGCGGTGACCATGGATAACTTAACCATCACTAACGGTACCCTGAACTTCAATATGACTGGGACACCGGGACATTCCATCAAAGGAAATATTTTTGTCGCCAGCGGAGGTACCCTGAATTTCAACCCTGCCTCTGCAGGAACAGTCGCCCTGAATGGTAGTACGGAACAAAGCATTTCCGGACCAGGACTCATTACCACGGGAACAAACTCCACTTTCGACATTTCTAATGTTGCTGGAGTTAGTCTTGGAACTTCTATTGCCATGAATGGGAAGCTGAAGCTTACCTCCGGATTATTGACCCTTGGGTCAAGCGATCTGTTGCTGGGAACAACCTCTGTTATTCTTGGAACCCCTTCTTCAACCAATATGATTGTAGCCACCGGCAGCGGACAGCTACAAAAAAAGTTTGCCAGCGGGTTTACAGGGAGCTTTGAATTTCCGGTTGGTGACAATAACCCTCCCGCCGAATATTCCCCCGTGACACTGAACTTCATTTCCGGAACTTTTGGAACCGGCAGCTATGCTGGCGTTAACCTGGTTAATGCCAAATATCCAGACGATCCGAATACCGGGAATTATCTCAATCGTTACTGGGCTGTTACACAAAATGGTATTACCGGATTTAACTGCAATGCTACTTTTCAGTACCTGCCCGAAGATGTTCATGGAACTGAAAGCCAGATCTATTGTCTCAGGGTTCTTCCATTGCCGTTTACCACCTTTAATATAGCCAATACCACCCTTCATCAATTGTCGGCCAATGGTTTGAATACATTCGGCACTTTTACCGGTTCCCAACCCCAGTTGCCCCAGGTAATCACTTCACCGGTAATAGATGTTACCTATAATTCAGCCACGGCAGGGGGTGATGTCACCAGTGATGGGGGATCTTCCATCAATGCACGCGGTGTTTGTTATGCCACCACCCATAATCCATCCCTGACAGGACCCCACACCACAGAAAGCGGTGGAACTGGTGCATTCACCAGCAATCTGACCGGTTTGCTACCCCAAACCACCTACTACGTGAGGGCCTATGCTACAAACATGGTCGGTACGACATATGGTGGTGAGGTTTCCTTTACTACCCTGTGTGAACCTTATCCCCCTGCAATTGATTTTTATGCAGATCATATCAATATTAATGTGGGAGACAGCATTAACTTCTTCGATGCCTCATTGTATTGCCCGACATACTGGAAGTGGTCTTTTGTCGGAGGAGAACCTTATGAAAGTTTTGCTCAAAATCCGACCTGGATCCATTATAACTATCCCGGTGTCTTTACGGTTTGCCTTGATGAAAGCAACAACTATGGCTATTCTTCCATTTGCAAGGAAGCCTATATTACGGTCACGGCACCTCCCGTTCCCTCGGATGCTAAACTCGTGATTACCGAGATTATGTATAATCCACCTGAATCCGGTGTCGATACCCTTGAATTTATAGAAGTATATAATAATGATGCAGCCCCTTTAAACATCAAGGATTTTTATTTCGATAAAGGGGTAGTATATACTTTTCCGGATACAACCCTGCAACCTTATTCCTATCTGATTGTGTCAAAAAGTGCAGCAGCCATGTTTAATACTTTTGGTATAAATGTTTTGCAATGGATTGATGGATCGCTCAACAATGGGGGAGAACCGATTGTGATCTATGACAATCAGGGATTTTTAGTGGATTCTGTTTACTTTGACGATGTTCCGCCCTGGGATACCCTTGCCGATGGCTGGGGACCTTCCCTGGAGCTCTGTGATCCCAATTCAGACAACACCAACCCGTTGAACTGGAGGGCCGCTATTGAATTTGCTGCCATTAACCCTGCCGGAGATTCAATCTGGGCCACACCCATGACAGGATGCTCCTATCTCCCTTTGGCAAACTTCGAAGCCAGCGATACTGCCATAACGCAATACCAGTATGTAACATTTACTGATCTGTCATCTTCCGATGCAGTTAACTGGTTCTGGACTTTTGAAGGAGGAATCCCTGATGCATTTGAAGGGAAATCGCCGCCTCCTGTACAATATCCGTTTATGGGCGCTTTTGATGTAAGCCTGACAGTAGTTAATGTTGTAGGACAAAACACCCTGCTCAAATCGGAATATATTGAAGTTGGCCCTTCAGGTATTCCTGCTCCTGCCATGGATGAAGGAATACAGATTTATCCAAATCCCGGAAAAGGTCCTTTTACATTGCAGCTTAACGCTCACCTTGTCCCGTCTGTTGTTACCATTATCAATCAACTGGGAAAAGTAGTTTTTGAAGTTGAAATCAAGCAACAAACAAATATCATTAATCCGGCAAGACTTACACCGGGAATATATTTCCTAAAGGTTGTGACAGAAAATCCGGGAGTAACCAAATTAAGTAAATTAATCATTCATTAACATGAAAACCATGAAAAAGTTATTATCAGTATTGTTTTTATTGATCCTGCTTTCCTCTTCCGTGACTTTCGGACAGGGACTGGAAAATTTCAACAATTATGTTGGTACATCTGGCACTTATTCTGACGGCACGTTTACGGGTCAGGATGGATCTGTCTGGTCCTATACTCAGTGCCGTAGTGATAGGGCCATCGTAGCTCCTTCTCCTTGTTTGGGTAAAAACCGCACCCCTGCAGCCAACGTTTACTCCGGTGCCATTCATAATGGTTGCGGCGTTATCAGTTTTGATTATAAACAGGGATTTTCTTCAGCTGTTAATCTGAATATCCTCATCAATGGTCTGGTTGTCGGCAACGTAACAAGTCCAGGGGGAACAGCGGATACCAGTGTGGTGCATAATTCCGGACCGATCACGGTCAATGTATCCGGTGATTTTGAGATCAGATTTGAACAAGCTAATAATTCTTCCTCCGGACAGGTTACGGTGGATAATGTTACCTGGACCTCATACGGAGGTGGCCCCTTGCCTGAACCCACCAACTATCCTACTGCTTTCACTGCAACTCCTTCTCCTTTTACCATTAACCTGAGCTGGGTAGATGCTATTGGAGACCAAGTGCCGACTGCTTACCTGATCCTGGGCAGCGAGGAAGACAATATTGATCTCCCCATCGACGGAATTCCGGAACCCAATGACCCGGATCTGTCTGATGGAACCGGCGCCCTCAATGTTTTACCCGGTGTTCAGTCCTGCCAGTTTACAGGATTACAAAGCAACAAGCAATTTTTCTTCAAGATCTTCCCCTATACCAATACCGGTACGGCCATCAATTATAAAACAAATGGTGTTCCACCCAGCGCCAATGCCACCACCCCCAATGTTGCCATTATCAATTATGAAAATTTCAATTCCGGCACTTTTGGGTCATGGTCTCAAAAAAGTATCCTTGGCGATACCACCTGGTCCATTGATATGACTCATGGTGTCGGAGGTACTCCCTGTGCAAAAGTCAGTGGCTATTATGGTGGATCATCTCATCAGAATGAAGACTGGCTGATCTCTCCCGCGATGAATTTCAACCAGTACACCAATGAAGAGCTCACTTTCCAGACGGCAAAGAATTATACAGGACCGGATTTGGAACCCCTGATATCAAATGATTACAACGGAACAGGCGATCCCAATGATTTTACCTGGTCTCCCCTTGCAGGAACGCTTTCAGCCGGAAGCTGGGTATGGACGCCTTCGGGTATCATCAGCGTTGCGGGAACGGCCGGGAGTGCTGTTTATATTGCCTTTAAATTCACCAGTACAGATACGGAATCTGCTACCTGGGAAGTGGATGAAATCCTTACCACAGGTATCCGCATTGTCGGTGTTCCGGAAACGGAATCAAGTCTGACCAGTTTCAGCATAACACCAAATCCTTCCAATGGACAATTTACTCTTTATTTTAAGGATAATTCCGAAAAAGAAATAAGGATTACTTCCCTGGTTGGAAAAGAAATCTATGTTGTTAACACCAACCAGATCAATCTTGGAATTAAACTTCCCGATCTTTCTGCAGGGATTTATTTCGTTCAGGTTAAACAGGCCGGAAATACCAAGGCTGATGTCAAAAAACTTATTGTACGCTAAAGAGGTATTGCATAAAAAGTAAGACAAGGTTGCCTTATTATAAGGCAACCTTGGTCTTTTTTTGCTTACTTCCTTACTTTTTTGGTTCATCACAAGAGGTGAAAACGGAAAAGCCTTCCGACCCACCTTTACGCATTGAAATACCGGTCAAATCAGATAAAGAAACATACCGGCTTACTTCTTGTGATTCAAACGGAGTTATGCTTTTTTTTAAAAGCATTGAATCCATGGAAGAATCCAGGATAAAATGGTATTTTTCCTTCTATGACCGGAATTTACAAGTTGTCTGGACGAAAACGATTCCGTTGGATGAACACATGGAATACCGCTTTTCGGCATATCACCAGGACACCCTGGTGATGCTGTTTTCCCTGTCAGGAAAGAAAAAAGGGAATGCGGCCGATTATCAAATACTACGAATACTCCTGAATAAATCCGTTTTTATTATCAACCAGGGCATGTTGCCTGTTAACTCAGAAGTGGCTTTCTTCAGTCATGCCCATCAACAGGTATGGCTGGGCATAAAATCAAAAGCAATTCCGGATCAATTGCTACATGTGAACCTTGGAAGCGGTAATCAACACTTATTTCCCCTCGGAGAAGGTAGTCAGATCAGCCTTCGCTGGATGGCTTCCGATACTTCAGGCCAATTTATCAGGGCCGTGGTTACCCGTCAGGTCTCAAAAAAGTCCTGGGAGCATTATCTGGTGAACTATGATACTACGGGAAAAATCAGAAATGAAAAACTGATTGGGAACATGAGCACGGATCTTAATTTTACAGGATTTCAAGTGTATTCCTCCGGCGATGGAAAAGATATGGTACTGGGAACTTATGGAATAAACAGTGAAAAGGAATCCTCAGGGTTTTTCTCCAAATTCTTTGCCGCCGGAACTCAGAATATGACGAATTTTTATCATTTTTTGGAACTCCATCATGCAAAGGATTTATTAAGTGAAAAAGATATTCTGGGACTTAAAAAGAAAGCCCTGAAAAAAAACCGCAAACCTGGGGAATATCCTCTTGATTTTAATCTTCTTCTCCACACAATATTTTTCAGGGAGGGTGAATACATTTTATGCGGAGAGATATTTTCCCCTCAATATCATACAGAAAGTTTTACTGATTTTGATTTTTATGGAAGACCTTATTCAAACAGTTATTCAGTCTTTGATGGCTATCGCTTTACCCATGCACTGATTGCCGGGTTTGGTCATGACGGCCAATTAAAATGGGATAATGCGCTGAATATTAGAAATGTAGTTTCTTATGAACTTAGTAGCAAAGTGAATTTTTTCCCGTCCGGGGAAAATATGGTTTTGTGTTACCTTGGTGATGGCAGGATAGGGTATAAAATGATCCGCGCAAATGAGGAAGTGGAAAAAACCGAATATATACCGATTGAAATGCTGCATCCCGGGGATAAATTACTGACTGAAACCCGTTCCAGGATGATCCCCTGGTATGGTTCTTATTTTCTGTGTTCCGGGTATCAGGAAATAAAAAATGTTTCCCTTGACAATAACAACAAAAGATTGGTTTTTTATTATACCAAAATACGTTTTGAGGAGTAGGTGGAAAAACGCTGTCAGGGCTGTTTGACCACAAATAATTTGTTGTCACAGGGTAGAATCATCATGGTGGTATCAAAATAATACCTCGGTCCTGTGATTTTTATCTGATAAGGGTTGTTGCCTGTCAGATCGAACCTTTGGGTATAATCTTTATTTACGGTAACGGTATTATGGATTTGGACCACAGTGACTGATATGGCTGAATCCATCTTGTTTTCCAGCCAAAGTATCCCTTTGCCTCCGCAAGGATCTTCTTCGGTTTTCTTTGAACAGCTTGCCATGGCGAAAAATATTGCCATCAGGAAAAGGGTGACTGTAATGATATTTTTTTTCATAAAGAGGGAATTGACCAATGCAAAAATAACAGCTTTCTTTGAATAACAAAATTCTTTATTGTAAATTGTAGCCTATCAGAAAATATTTTGTTAGGGTTATACGTTCATTTTTGTAAAAGGTTATCAGATTATTACTATTTTTGTATCTTATCGAGTTCAGAATAATATTTTCATCCTTTAAATACAACCCATTTGTTGTAACTTTAGTCTAATTTTCAAGTATAACATAAATCGGAATAATTTATCAAAACCCAATCATATGTTCCATCGATTTATACGCTTTGCACTCCTCGCTACCTTGCTCACCACATCGATGTTCAGAATTGCTGCTCAACCTTGTGCAGATACAGAACCAAGGATCACCGGACCTGATGTGGTTTGTGCGAGCCTCACCAACACGATTACCTATATTACACCGGCAATAAGCGGGCATAATTATTCCTGGACGATAACCCGTACGAGTACCGGTAGCGGAGGATGGAGTGTGGTGGGTTCAACCACGACCAATCAACTGGATATTCGCTGGACTGCTCCCGGAAATTACCTGTTGACCCTTACTGAAGGCGTGAGCGCATCGCCTTGTACTCCCGTGCAAACCACGCTGAGTGTTACTGTTCAACCATATCTGGTAGCTTATTTTACGTATGTGGCAACCTCTGAATGCTTTAACAATATTGTTGATTTTCAGGGTGACAGATCCAGCCCCCCTTCGGGAGACCCCACTCTTACATATAATTGGACATTTACCGATGGAAGTTGGACCACTACTTCCAATATTGCCAATCCTCAGATCTCTTTCCCGTCTACTCCTGGAGTCACTTATGAAGCTACCCTCAGGGTTTCAAAAACAGATGCCTTTGGAAGAGTTTGGGAAGATGCCATCACCGATTATATTTATGTTGATCCGAACAAATATAAACCTATCGCATTATTTACTGCCACTCCAGTGGGATGCCTATATGATGGTATTCGCTTCGATGCCAGCGCCAGCCAGCCGACCCATGTGATTACCAGTGAAAGTATTCTTCACTTTACCTGGGATTTTGGCGATGGAAATGTTGTAACCTATCCCGGCACACAGCCCATAGTCGTTCATAATTACACCACTTATGGCAATTATACAGTTCTGCTTACAGTGACCAATACAAAATACTGCACCGAGACTACAACCCCTTATATATTGAATGTTGCAAATACCATTCCTCTCTCACAATTCACCTTATCACCTGCCTGTTTAAATGAACAAACGGTATTCGATCCCCGGAACTCCATAACTCCGACCGGTACGATTACAGATCTTTTCTGGACTTTTGGTGATGGCTCAGTAGCCACAACCCATGATGTAAATGAATTGGTTAACCATACTTATACCGAACTTGATATTCCCCAACCAGCAACATTAAGGGTCAGGAACTCGTTAAATTGTCTATCTGAAATTTATCAGCTCCCCGTGACTGTTAACCGCTCCCCAAGGGCTGTTTTTACTCATGGGAATGCCTGTGCCGGGAATCCGGTGACGTTTACGAATACCAGTCAGCCAGAAGGGGGATCCAGTATCGTTTTACATGAATGGGATTTTGGAGACGGAAATACAAGCAACGAGGTGAACCCCATCCATCTTTATACAGGAACTGGAACATTTCCCGTCACCCTCACAGTGACCAATAATGATGGATGCAGGAACATTACTTCCGATGTGATCACGGTCAGTCCGAGGCCCGATGTTGAGTTTACTGCAACCCTGGGAAGTTCTCCTTTCGTGATGAACTTCCAGGAAGTACTGAATTCTACACAATTTGTCGGTAACAATCTGGTATGGGATTTCGGCGATGGCAGCGGTACCACCGGTCCCACCCCCGTCCATTCCTATCCGGGCCCTGGAACTTTTCTGGTCACCCTTACCGGAACTGACATGATGACCCAATGCCCTAATACCGTCCAGCATTCTGTTACTCTGGGGGCAATTCCCTCCGCTTATTTTTCAGCCATCCCGGATGAACAGTGTCAGGGTAGCACCATTTCCTTTGTTCCGCAAATTCCTCCCGGAGGTTTTATTCAGGATGAAGACTGGTATTTCAATGACGGATCTTTACCCAACCCGGTTCACTATGATTTTCCAAATACCCCGGCTTTTCCGGTTCATACCTTCAACAGTTCCGGTACTTATCTGGTGGAGCGTTATGTTAACCGTGGTACCGCCAACGAGGCATACCATAGTTTATATGTCACTATTCATCAGTTGCCGACCGCCATGTTTACCTGGTTCAGCGATCCTTCCTGGACGCATCAGTTATTTGCCTGCAGTGGGCAGCCGGTTTATTTCCACGACCTTTCCAATTCGGAAGAACCCCCTGGGGTGATATATAAATGGTATTGGGATTTCGATGATCCGGCATCCGGCCCTGACCAGTTTTCGACGCTGAAGGATCCCATTCATACTTTTATCGGAGCAGGCCCATTTAATGTTTCACTCACGGTTACCGATAACCTCAGGGATTGTAAAAGCACCGTGACCCATCAGGTTATAATAAATCCTCCTATTCCGGTTGAGTTTACCTATACCAATAATAACTGTGTCAACCAACTGGCCTATTTTACTCCTAATCCGGCTTTGATTCCATCCGATTACACCTGGTTATGGAATTTTGGTGATGGTTTTTCAATCAATACTCCGGGGTCAGTTTCACATTTATATTCCGCTGTAGGCGTTTATCCTGTTACTTTGACCCTGACGGATCAATATGGATGTACCAAATCAATCACTCACGATATTACAATCATTCCAGGACCAATTGCAAATTTCACCTTTACCTCCCCGACTTGTCATGGTCAGCCCATTCAGTTTACTGACCTGTCTTATGTACCTAATCCCTATCCCGATATTATTACTGCCTGGGCCTGGGATTTTGGCGATGGAGTGGGCACTTCCACCCTTAAGGACCCGGTTTATACTTATCCCACTTTCAATCCCGGGGGTTATTATGTCAGCTTAACCGTTACCACCAACCGTGGTTGTACGGCTACCCGGACTTATCTTGTTCAACCTATTCCTTCTCCGGCAGCTGACTTTAAGATCGTACCCCTCACGCCTGCCTGTGCGGGTCAGACCGCTCAGTTCCAGGATGACTCCCAAACCAACGGTGTGGACATTGCTAGCTGGTCTTGGGATTTCGGAGATCCGGGCTCAGGTACGGGCAATTACTCGACAGCTCAAAATCCGATACATTTGTTCAGCGCTCCCGGAACTTATATGGTTTCCTTGACCGTGAAAAACGTTAACAACTGCAGTAATACAAGAATCAAACCCATTACCATCAATACCCCACCTACGGCTGACTTTTCGGCCACTGAAGCCTGCCAGGGAACGAATACGGTTTTCACAGATAATTCTACCACACCCGCAGGTACAAATATTACCACTTATACTTGGGACTTCGGTGATGGCTTCGGAGGTACAGGCCCTAACCCTCAACATGCTTATGCTACTTATGGAACCTACTATGTCAGACTGACGATTTTAAATACCGACCTCTGTATCAATGAAACCGTTAAACCGGTTTTTGTTCATCCTAACCCCTTGCCTGATTTTTCATTTTCGCCTTCCACCTGTATCGGAAATCCGGTTTCCTTTACGAATCTGTCCACCATGCCTCCGGGAAATGGTTTTTCAGACAGACCGGATATCTGGACATGGGATTTCGGCGATGGCTCTCTTCCTGTTACCATCAATTACCCGGATAACCCAAATATTGTTCATACTTTCCTGGGTACTGCCCCATCTCATATTGTTACCTTGACCGTTACCTCAAATACAGGGTGCGTGGCATCCATACAAAAAACGGTTAACAGTGTTCCATCCCCGGATGCAAATTTCTCTTATTCAGGAAGCCAATGTGCTGATCAGGCTATTCAATTTACAGATCAGACTTCGGAAGCCGGAGGAGGAGCTATCCAGTCCTGGTACTGGACTTTTGGTGACCCTCTTTCAGGTGCCAGCAATACTTCCACTTTACGCAATCCCATTCATACTTTCATAGGTGGACCGGGAACCTATACCGTTACGCTTTTAGTCACCAATACCAATGGATGTACCAGTACCAGATCGTATGATGTGATCATTAATATGAAACCTGTGTCGAATTTCACAGCCACCACCCCCTGTGAAAACAGTCCGACTATCTTTACCAATACTTCTACCCCCAATGCCGCTGCCATTGTTTCCTCCTTCTGGGAATTCGGCGATGGAGGTACTTCTAACCAATCTTCTCCTACTTATACCTATCTGACTTACGGAATCAAGAATGTCAAACTTACCGTCACCAATTCCAATGGATGTATTCATGATACTACCAAGCAGGTTTCAGTCTATCCTAAACCAACAGCATCATTCACCTATTCAGCCAATGCCTGTATAGGAAATCCGGTGAACTTTGTCAATCATTCAACCGTTCCCGGCTCCATGTCGAGTTATATCAATACCTGGGTTTGGGATTTCAATGATGGTTCACCGGTACAAACCATAACCTACCCTGATAATCCTGATGTGACCCATACCTTTCTCGGTACTGCCACCTCCTTTACCGTGCGACTTACCGTGACGACTACTGCTGGGTGCACCAATTTCATTGATCAAACCGTAAATCTTGTTCCATCTCCCGTTGCAAACTTCTCTTATTCTTCCACCAATTGTATTTATCAATCTGTACAATTCACAGATCAAACGCAAACTGCCGGAGGAAGCAATATTCAATTCTGGAGCTGGAATTTTGACGATCCGGGATCAGGATCAAATAACTTCTCACAGTTACAAAACCCTGTTCATATTTTTCAATCCAGCGGAACCAAGACGATCACCCTGATCGTAACCAGTATGAACGGGTGTAAGGATACTGTGACCAAAGACCTGACCATCAATGCCCGTCCGGTTTCACAGTTCTCTGCCACCACTGCCTGTTTGGGGTCGGTAACAACTTTTACAGATGAGTCAACCCCCCCGTCAGGTGCTAGCATTGTCAGTCATTTCTGGGAATTCGGGGATGGAGGTACTTCTTCGATTGCCAATCCGACATATACCTATTTGTTGGCAGGCAATCATAATGTCACACTTACCGTAACCACCAATCAGGGTTGTACAAAAGACACCACCATACAGGTAACTGTGCTGGGTAAACCTATATCAAGCTTTACTTACACTTCTCCGAATTGCTCGACTGATTCCGTGTATTTCACCGATCATTCTTCCACACCTCATGGTTCAATCACCAAATGGGAATGGAACTTTCAGGATGGATCTCCGGTAGTCACACGCAATTATCCGGAATCACCCAATGTGGCGCATAAGTTTCCCAATGGAGGCACCTTCAATGTGAAACTGACGATTACGACATCGGATGATTGTGTGTCGGAAAAAACCCTTCCGGTACAGGTTGAATTTGCACCCCTGGCTAATTTCAGTTTTGCCGCCAATGCCTGTGCGCTTTCTCCTATTCAGTTCACAGATAATTCCCAGCCCAATGGAGGGGCTCCGGTGGTGAACTGGAACTGGAATTTCGGAGATCCCGGCTCAGGATCCAATAATACTTCCATAGTTCAAAATCCCACCCATGCCTTTACGGCAGGAGGCACATACGATGTTTATCTGATTGTGACCAATGTTAACGGATGTAGGGATACCATTCAAAAATCCATTACCGTCAACAATGCCCCGGTAGCTATATTTACTGCTGATACTTCCTGCTTGACAAGTCCGACTCAGTTCATCGACCAGTCCACCACCTCTCCTGGAAATATCATTGCATGGGCCTGGAATTTTGGGGATCCGGCATCAGGTACGAACAATACCTCGACCTTGCAGAATCCAACGCATATATATAATTCCCCGGGAACATATACCGTATTGCTGACGGTGACCAATACAGCTACCTGTACAAAAGACACTTCAATGCAGGTGACAGTGAACCCGAAACCAGTGGCTTTATTCAGTTATTCAGCAAGCTGTGTGGGAGATTCCACACAATTTACGGATTTATCCATCGCTCCGGGAAGCTCAGTGACTTCCTGGTTGTGGGATTTTAATGATGGTTCCCCAACGGTTAACCAGCAGAACCCTATGCATGCGTTCATGACTTCCGGAACTTTCCAGGTAAAACTGGTGGTGACTAACTTGAGTAATTGCAAGGATTCCGTGATCATACCCGTTGTAACACGTCCCACCCCGACAGCCGCTTTTCAGTATGTCAATTTCTTCTGTCCGGCAGGTCAGGTGAATTTCCAGGATCAATCCACAGGAGCTGGTTCTGCCATCACAGATCATTACTGGATCTTTGAACCAGGTTATACCTCCACCCTGGTCAACCCGACTCATGTATTTCCGGTAACCAATATGAAATACTTTGTTCAACTGATCGTCACCGATAATTTCGGATGTAAGGATACCATCGGTGACAGTGTGTTTGTGAAACCCGGGTTCAGTTTTACCTTTACCAATGATACGGTTTGTCTGGGTTATCCGACCCATTTCAATCCCATCAACAATGCTGAAGGGGATAGCCTTTACTCTGTGGCCTGGAATTTCGGAGATCCGAATTCAGGACCGGCAAATATTTCATACCAGTACAGACCTCAGCATATTTTCACCCAACCCGGATTATATTCCGTGAAAATGAAAGCATGGAATTCCGATAACTGTGTGGATAGCATTTACAGGGATATACAGGTATTTGCGCCGCCCAAAGCTGCTTTTGCCTTCCAGAACCCGCCCTGCGACAGTACGGTATATTTCCATGATTCCACGATGATTACAGGTAACGGGACCATTGCCAGCTGGGAGTGGAGATTCGGTGACGGAACACCTCCTCTGATTATTCCAGCTCCCGGTCCGGGAAGCACTTCTCATTTATATGTTAACGCGGGCTATTATCCAGTGACGCTGATCATTACCAATACAAGTGGATGTGTTGACAGTCTGACAAAGATCGTACAAAGATTCCCATGCATCAAAGCAGTATTTGAATATCCAGACACCCTGCGATGTGCCCGTTATCAGATCTCATTCTCTGACAGCTCACTGCCGGTTTCCATGATCACTCAATGGCATTGGAAATGGGGTGACGGAAAGGATACTACCTATACCAGTCATGGGTCACCGATTACTCATATCTATGCAGATTCGGGAAGATATGCGGTTACTCTGGCCATACGGGCTTTGCTTGATGGGGTCACGATCAAGGACAGCATGACAAGATTTGTCACTGTTCATCCGACACCCTACTCCCTCTTTTCAAATATGGGCGTCTGTCTGAATCAACCGACCATCTTCCTGGATACTTCCAGAACATTCGGAGAACCTATTAAACAATGGAACTGGGAATTCGGGGAACCAACATCCGGTGTTAATGACACTTCCACAAAACAGAATCCTGTTCATAAATATATGAATAAAGGTCTTTATGATGTAGAACTTCTGGTCATGAACCGTTTCGGTTGTAAAGATTCACTGACCAAAACCACCCGGGTTTATGGTTTGCCTGAAGCCCATTTTGCCAGTTCGGTAGCTTGTACCGGAGATCCAACTTATTTCACCGATAATTCGATCCTGTCAGATACCATAGCGGGTTTCTGGGCATGGAATTTTGGCGAGCTAAATTCTCAGAAAGATACCTCCAACCTCCAGAATCCTGAATACAGATATAGAACGGAAGGTGATTACCTGGTTCGGTTTATTGTGAAAGATTACTATGGTTGCAAGGACACCATTGATTCTACCATCAGGGTGAACATTACTCCGACCAGCGCCTTTACTTTTACAGAGAATTTTGACGGACGCCAGGGTAAAGTGAAGCTGAATAACCATTCGGATGGAGCCACGGTTTACAATTGGGATTTTGGCAACGGAATGACTTCTACTGAGGATAATCCCATTGTGAGTTATACGGAAGATGGAACATACATCATCAAACTGATTGCCTTGAACCAGTTTGATTGTTCTGACACCACTTTCTTCGAGTACAAATTGTTGTTTAAAGGACTATATGTACCTAATGCCTTCTCACCAACCAGTACCATTCTTGCAGTGAGGCTGTTCCAACCTGTTGGCATGAATCTGAAGCAGTATCATATTACAGTGTTTGACAGTTGGGGTCATCTGATGTGGGAATCCACCAAACTTGACGATAAAGGAAGACCGGCTGAAGGATGGGATGGTACCTATAACGGGAATATCATGCCTCAGGGGAATTATATGTGGAAAATCAAAGCCCTTTTTGTTGATGATTCTCCATGGAACGGCTCTGATATCGGTGTAGGCGAATATAGTACCATGGGCTCTGTGACATTAATCAGATAACGCTAAAATATTTCTCGTAATGAAAAGAAGCATTATATATCCATTCCTGTTGTTATTGGGATCACTTTTTCTCAATCTGGCGGCCCATGGGCAGGACATGAACTACTCCCAGTATTTCAGCACACCTATCTATTATAATCCGGCTTTTACCGGTCTGAATACCGGTTTAAGGGCAAGGTTTTTATTCAGGGATCAATGGCCAAGTTTACCCATTGATTATAAGTCTTATTATTTTTCGGCAGACTTGGGTGATCGTAACCTGCCCGGATCAGGTGGGTTGGGAATAACCATCAATTCGGATACGCCTGGTATTGGGTTGATCAATAACCTTTCTGCCGCCCTGAATATCGGCGTCCGCATTCCTATCACTGCTTTTCTGGTGGCCCAGGTTGGGATCAAAGCGGCTGTAATGCAGAGAAAAATTAACTGGGAGAAACTGGTGTTTGCTGATAACCTGGATCCACGCTATGGCAATATTTATCAGACTTCTTTTGTTGCACCTGATGCCAATAAACGGGTGGTTCCTGATTTCGGCGCTGGAGGTATCCTTCAGTTCATGAGTCCGAATTCTAATATTTCAGGGAATGTGGGATTTGCTGTGGATCATATTTTCAGACCGGATGTCGGATTTCTTTCCACCGGCGCTTCTCCTTATCCCCGCAAATGGGTTGGGCATGCCGATATCGTTATTTCAGCCGGTTCACCCGGCTCTACCTCAACTCAATATCGTGGTTCTGATGAACCGTTGAAGATAAATATCGGGGCTTTATATCAGAATCAGGCCGATCTGAATTCACTGCAGGTGGGTTTAAATCTGTTAAAATTTAATATCTATTTGGGAGGATGGTATAAAACCACCATGACTGGTCTTCCAAACAGTATTCTTGCATTGGTAGCCGGGTACCGATATATGTTCCAGGATAACATGAGCATTAAATTCATGTATTCCTATGACCTTCAGATTTCCGGTGCGCTCCAGGGTACTGGGGGGGCTCATGAAATCAGTCTCGTTCTGGAGTTTGATAAATTATCTTTATTTGGCGGAGGTGGAAGTGGGGGTGGATACCTCCCCGGTGGTGGCGGACGTTCACGTAACGGCGGAGCCATGGAATGTCCTTCCTTCTATTAATATCACCTACAGAATGGATTTTCCTTTCATTCTTGTATTGCTGATTCTAACTATTTTCATCCTCATCCTGCCTTCCAGGGTTCGTTTTTTCTATACTCTTTTTGTGACAGGACTGATCATTGTGATCACCTCCATACCCGCTGTTGATACCCTGTTTCATGGGTCAAGGTCTTCTTTGGTTTTTTATGACCAGGAATTGCTGGGTACGGTGACTTTTACACTCGATGGTCTTAGCGCATTTTTTATCCTGCTGACCAACTTCTCCGTCTTCATGGGCCTGCTTTATTCAAATGGGTATCTGAAGTCATATCAGAAAAATAAAACCAGGGCCAGCTTGTCTTTGCATTATTTTAGCTATTGCTGGTTGCACCTTTCCATGCTGGCTGTGCTGATGCTTCGCGACGGACTTGCTTTTTTGATTGCCTGGGAATTGATGGCTGTATCCTCCTTTATGCTGATTCTTTTTGACGCTGAAATCAGAACAAACCTGAAAATAGCTGTAAATTATCTGATACAGATGCATATTGGATTGGTATTGTTAGTCATAGCCTTTCTTATGGAAGGAATAGATACTGGCCATTTTGGTTTTGACGGGCTGACGACTTATTTTTCCAGGCATCCCAATGCACCCTTATGTTTTCTTTTCTTTGCCGGATTCGCGATTAAGGCTGGCTTTATTCCCTTCCATACCTGGCTTCCGGAAGCACATCCAGCAGCTCCTTCTCATGTTTCAGGGGTCATGTCAGGAGTGATGATTAAAATGGGAATATATGGTATCGTCCGGGTGCTTACTTATGTTCAGTCTGATTTTATAACCATTGGAATGACTTTGCTGATCATTTCTGCTCTGACTGGCTTATATGGGGTGATGATGGCAATTGTTCAGCATGACCTGAAAAAGCTACTGGCCTATCACAGTATTGAAAACATTGGCATCATAGGGATTGGTTTGGGATTGGGATTACTGGGATTGGGATTACATCGACCACCCCTCGTAATACTAGGATTTGCAGGCAGTTTGTTACATGTGCTTAACCATTCTTTGTTTAAGCCCTTATTGTTTTTCAGCGCAGGTTCCGTTTACAAGGCTTATCATACAAGAAATATAGAACAGCTTGGTGGTGTGATTCATAAAATGCCCAAAACCTCGGGTTTATTTATGATAGGCGCATTATCCATTTGCGGACTTCCGCCTCTGAATGGATTCATCTCAGAGTTCCTTATCTATTATGGTTTGATTATTGGAATGTCAGCAACAGTGGTTTATTATTCCATCTCCTTTCTCCTGACCATCATTGCTTTAACGCTCATCGGTGGACTGGCTATTTTCTGTTTTACCAAAGCCTCGGGTATAGTTTTCCTCGGATCTGGCAGAACGCGTATTGATCATGAAATAAAGGAAGTTGAAACTGGGATGTTAATCCCCCAGTATCTGATCTCCTTCATGATCATTCTCATCGGATTTATTCCCATACTATTTATTAATCCTCTTTTGGGCATAGTTTCTTCTGTTTTTCAAGTTCCTACGGGAGAACTTGCGACAACGCTATTACCGGTTCTTGATAAGATTGTTTTGCTGAGCGTTGTCCTGATTCTTTTCGTTATTGTTTTATTGTGGGTAAGGAAGCGGAAGCTGAATTCAGCCAATGTATTCACTGCGGATACTTGGGGATGCGGATATACTGCCGCGACAACACGTCAGCAATATTCGGCTACTTCCTATGCTGCCAATTATGCCGAATTGGCTCATCCGGTTTTACAGGAAAAAACGGACTACGCTGAAATTCATGAAGAGGATATTTTTCCTGGTAAACGTTCATTTGCCTTTCATCCATTGGATATATTCAAATCGATTCTGAATAAGATCACAGACTATTCCATGTTGGTGTTAAAAAAAATCGCCCGCCTGCAAACTGGTAACATTCAGCATTATATTCTCTATGCCTTCATTTTTATTCTGGTTATTTTTGTTTTGCTTTACCTGGAACTGATATAATGGGATGTCTGCTTGCTATCGTCACTGCCCTGTTTTTTCCCGGGATCATCCTCCGGATGAAAAGTTTGTCAAGCGGTCGGAAAGGGCCAAAGATAATGCAGCCCTGGAGAGACATAATGGTATTGTTACAAAAAGGAAGCGTTTTTAGCAGGGTGTCGAGTTATGTCTTTCGCATCGCTCCGGTAATTTATTTATCCACCATTTTTTGTGCACTGCTGTTGTTGCCCTTTCCCGGGCTTCCATCAGTCTTTGGTTTTGATGGTGATTTTGTGCTTTTTGCCTATATGCTTGCCCTGGGAAAGTTTTTATTTATCCTATCAGCGCTTGATACCGGAAGCAGTTTTGAAGGAATGGGGGCAAACCGTGAAGCCTTGTACAGTATGCTAACCGAACCTGCTTTTTTCATTCTATTTGGGACCTTGTCATTGCTTACTGGTTATACATCCATGCAGCAGATCTTCGAATCCTTCCAGTTTGTAGGGCATAACTCATTTATAATCGGGTTTATTGCGGTTTACCTCCTGATTCAGATCGCCATGATTGAGAATAGCCGTATGCCGGTGGATGATCCAAAGACACACTTGGAGCTGACCATGGTTCACGAAGTGATGATTCTTGACCATAGCGGATTCGACCTGGCCTTGATCCATATCGGAACAGCATTGAAATTTGCCATGTACGGGTCGCTGGTGGCAAACTTCCTGATCCCTGTCGAATGGGCGCTGTCAGCAAGAATAGCCCTATTTTTTGCCATACAATTGACATTTGCCGCTATGATAGGGGTGATGGAGTCATTCCGCGCACGGAAAAAGCTGGCCAATAATCCGCAATTCATAGTCACCCTGAGCGTCATTGCACTGGTCGCTTTTATTCTGGTTTTATTGATCACTTTCAATATGATCGCATCATGACCGTAATGCTCGTTATCGTTTTTGCAATTACCCTGATTTACCTGAGTATGACAAAACGTTTTCTCATCTTTACCGGACTCATCGGGTTTCAGGGAGTTTTGCTGTTTGTCCTTTCACTGCTTGAACTTCATTCCATTACCCTGGGAACCCTGCTGTTTGTGGCCATTGAAACTTTGGTTTTCAAAGTGATCGTAGTTCCCTACCTGCTCTTCCGGATCATTGATAAGACGGGTGAAGCCCGCGTACACGATAAAGCGCTTCCTGGTTTTTACAGTCTTTTATTTATAAGCCTTGGCCTGATACTTAGTATTGTGGTTTCTTTTTCCATGAATTCCAGACCATCCACGATGTTATATTTTATTGTCGCCTTCTTTGCAGTATATACAGGGCTGTTTATCATTATCTCCCATAGAAAAATATTCTCTCATCTCGTTGGTTTTTTGGTCATTGAGAATGCTGTGTTGCTGCTTTCCCTTGCCATAGGAAGTGAAATGCCTATGCTGATCAACATTGGCATTCTCCTCGATATTTTTGTCAGTGTATTAATCCTGGGAATTTTCGTGATGAAACTTAAGCAAACAACGCATGAATTAACAATGTTGAAAGATGATTAATGCAATGTTTGAAGAATGTTATAATAAAAAGACAACTCTTAATCGTAACCGGTAAATGTCATCAGTCGGATATATTTTGATGGTTTTTTTCGCGGTTTTTCTCCTGCTGACGATTATCGTGGGATTATTGCACAGTAAAGTGATTGCCAGAGGGTTGACGATCCTTTTTGTGATCATTCATCTGCTTTTCACTGTTTATTGCTGGATGCATCTGGGTGAAACGGTTCTCGAGTATTTTACTTTCGATCCGCTGGGTGTATTGTTATTGTCTGTCCTTTCATTACTCACGATAACCACAGTTTATCATGGTTTTATTTATGTAAAGGAAGATTCTCCGCGTATCTATGCCATCTATCATGCTGCATTAATGGCGTTAATTATCGCCATGTCGGGGGCTTATCTTGCCAATGGCATGACTACGGTTTGGATCTTTGTTGAGGCCACGACCCTCGCAGTGGCTGCGCTGATCTATCATGACCGGTCATCCATCGCCCTTGAGGCAACCTGGAAATATGTTTTTGTCTGTTCAGTCGGAATTGCCCTAGCTTATCTCGGGATACTTTTCCTCGGATTTACGGTGCATGATGGTCGGTTGCTTCATCTTTCTTTCAGCAACATCATTGAAATTGCCCGCATGGCCAACCCGCTTTACCTGAAAATTGCTTTTGTGTTTGTCCTGGTGGGATACAGCACCAAAATGGGATTATTTCCCATGCATACGGTTACTGTGGATGCTCATACTGTGGCGCCTCCGCCGATCAGCGCTTTTATTTCTACTACCCTTATGAACGTCGGATTCCTAGCTATTTTTCGCATCTATGCGCTTTTCTCGGCTACTACCATTCTTCCATTCATGAACCATGTTTTGATTTTGTCAGGCGTGTTATCCTTGCTTGTTTCAGCAGGATATATGCTCAAAGCAAAACACAATAAAAGGATGCTCGCTTATTCAAGCCTTGAAAATATGGGCATAGTCGCCATTGCACTGGGAATTGGAGGCATCGGTTATTATGCCGCCATCCTTCATATCGTCCTTCATTCTTTTACAAAAGCAGGATTGTTCTACCAGATCGGTCAATCTTACAAGGTTATGGGTACCTATAAACTCGATGAATCAGGGAATTATATGACGCTATATCCTGCCGGAGCCGTTGCCCTTCTGCTTGGTTTTCTATGCATCACTGCTATTCCCCCTTCCGGAATGTTCATTTCGGAATTATATTTGATGAAAGCCATGATTATTTCCGGAAACTGGGTATTGCTGGCACTGACGGCTATTTTGCTTTGCTTTGTCTTATATGCCTTACTCACCCGTGTTCTTCATATTGTTTATTCCCAGCCAAGGGAAAAGCCATTGCATGAACCCAGAAAAGTGAATCCCTGGCAATCGGTCAGTCAATATATCCTCTTTGGCCTGGTCATTTTAATCTGTTTTATGCAACCTGAGCCATTGCGCCATCTGATTGAATCCATCATCAATGCCTTACCAAAATAATGAAGGAAACCCGATATATCGAGCTGTTTTCTAATCCCGGGAGTGTTCTCCTCGAGGAGATACCCATCATGGGATATGATGATTTTTTGTCCTTTACCAATTTGTTGATGGGTGAAGAAGGAACCCATTGCGCAGCCTACTTCGTCTTGCCTCAGAGAGACAAATTCCGGTTTATTTGCTGTATGGCTGCCGATGAAAATCACGCCCTTGTGATCTATTCTCATGAACAGGAAATCAGCCCCCTCCCATCACTACCCTCCATATCAGAGAAGCATTTTCAATTTCATGTCTTTGAAAGGGAAATCCATGAACAGTATGGCATCGGGTTTACCGGTCATCCCTGGCTGAAACCCATCCGATATCCTTATAACAGGGCAGATCAGTCGGCCATCATGGATTGTTATCCCTTCTATTCCATTGAAGGGGAGGAGCTTCATGAAGTGGGTGTTGGCCCGGTTCATGCCGGGATCATTGAACCAGGGCATTTTCGCTTTATTGGTAATGGTGAAAAGGTTCTTCATCTGGAGATACACCTCGGATATCAGCACAGGGGTTTGGAACGACTGATGGTTGAAAAGCAGGATATTCTTGCCCGGACTTTACTTGCTGAAAGCATCGCCGGTGATACCGTAGTGGGTCACACAATGGCTTATTCAGGCTTGATGGAATCACTTTCGGGTAAAACTATTTCTTCCCGCCTGTCAGTAGAAAGGATCATTGCCCTGGAACTCGAACGTATAGGGATTCATATTGGCGATACGGCTGCAATATGTACGGATATTGCTTATCAGTTCGGACAGGTCGTAAATGAGGCACTCCGGACCATCATTATCAATACTACCCAGTTATGGTGCGGGAATCGTTTTGGCAAAGGACTTATTCGTCCGGGAAGAACGCATTATCCCCTGCAGGAACCCCTTGCTAAAACCATTATGAAAAATCTGGATGAGGTGGAAGAACGTTATCTTCATATGGCCGACAGAATTTTCTCCCTGCCAAGCGTATTGGGACGTTTTGAAAGTATCGGGAAACTTTCCACCATGCAGGCCACCCTGATCGGAGCCGTGGGTATGACGGCAAGAACCAGCGGTATGCACCGCGATGTTCGCTGGTCTCATCCTTTCGGCGCTTATGTTAATCATCCTTATAACCCCGTGATTCTGAAAAAAGGAGATGTCTGGTCAAGGGCCATGCTTCGTAAAATGGAAGTGGTAAAATCTATTGAAATTATCAGGCAACTGTTGAAGGAGTTAAAGACAAATGATGTACACCTTGCGAATCCCGGAATCGCTGATTCAAAATATGGTAGCGAAAACCCAAAGTATTTCCTTGCCCCTTCTTCATTTGCTGTTTCCCTTGTTGAAGGCTGGCGTGGAGAAATTTGTCATATCGCGGTGACCGATGACGATGGCAAGATCATTTCTTATAAGATAAAAGATCCCTCGTTTCATAACTGGCAGGCATTAGCATTGGCAGTCAGAAACCAGGAAATCTCGGATTTCCCATTATGTAATAAGAGCTTTAATCTTTCATATTGTGGACATGACCTTTGAAACGGAATTCAATAATGTATCGTTACGTCAAAATATCCATGCAAGAATAATGGATCATGATGGTTCCAATCCCTGCATCTGCCTGATAATTTTTTTGCTTAGCAACGATCAAAGCACTATCCAAAATGCGTGAATTTAAAATTTTCAGGAGTCATGGGAAGCAGTTTATTCCCGATTTGCGGAATGCCGAATTGCCCGGAATCTTTCGCGGAAGACCGGTAATCAGCGAGGATATAGTTCCAGATGAAGCCAGCAAACTCTCAAAAATTTGTCCTGTTGGCGCGATCCAGGCCGCCCCCTTTTCCCTTGATCTCGGCCGATGTGTTTTTTGCGGGGAGTGTGAGTTTTTCTTGCCGGGCAAGGTTTGTTTTACCAATGATTATCGCCTGGCTGCCAACAGGAGGGAAGACCTGATCATTAAAGCTGGAGAAAATCAATCGCTTCGATTGTTTGAACCAGCGGTAAACCCTGAAATACGGAAAGTTTTCAAACATTCTCTAAAATTGCGACAGGTTTCTGCCGGTGGGGATAATTCCTGTGAAATGGAGTTGAATGCTGCCGGCAATGTCAATTTCGATATGGGAAGATACGGAATACAGTTTGTTGCATCACCCCGTCATGCGGATGGGATGGTCTTAACAGGACCCCTTACGCGAAACATGTCAGAAGCGATCAAACTCACCTGGGAAGCAATCCCTTCGCCGAAAATCTTAATTCTGGTTGGATCTGATGCCATCAGCGGAGGGTTGTTTTTAGAAAGTCAGGCAATTAACCGCCAATTTTTGGAAGATCATCCCGCAGATTTATATCTGCCCGGAAATCCGACCCACCCCCTGACCTTCATCAATGGGATCATGGATCTGCTTGGGATTTAATATACTCCGTTTTTTCTGATGTCTGACAATATGGTCACAATGGGGGAGCACCAGTGCTTAATTCCCATTCCTGCAGCTTTTGCCGTATATTTTCGGGTACGGATTACCGTTTTTGTGTTAGGATCGAAATAAGTCACCCAGACATTGGCCAGCTCGGTGGTTTTATCAAAGCTCTCAACGATGATCACGAGACCTATCCCGTCTTTTTCAGCGGGAGTATATTTTTTAACCATTTTTTCCACCTTATCCTCGGTAAACTGGGGTTTTTCCTTGTCGTTGTTGCCAAAGAGATCGGAAATGTCGATATTGGAATTACGTTCACCAACAACCGATAAGTCGATGAATACATAGTTCATGCCAAGCAATTTTTTCAAATCCATGGGGAAAGTGGTGAACCTGCCTTCTGCAAAAGCGGTATTCCAGGCTGGAATATCAAAGGAGAGCATCTTCTCGCGATCCATAAATGGGCCATAAAATCGTGCCTGGGAAAAATCAAGCCCAAACCATATCAACGAGCGTGCATTTCTGACATCCCCAAGGGTATATTTCGATTGAGAAAGCCCTGTCTGGGAGAAAATTGCCAGGAGCAAGGACAGGATAAATAATTTTTTCATAGCTTCTCTTTTTAAGATATAGTCAAATATACAAAAATTTTATAATACTTCTTTTCCTGGGTACAATTTTTTCATGTATTGGCTGACCATTAATGCTGAGCATGATCGGGGAAGTATCCGGGTAAGAAAGAAATAATTTAAACGGTTTTTCCACCCCGGGATATGAATAGCTTTCCTTCCCAGGTTTTGTAATGAAGATATGGCGACTTTTTCTGCTTTCATGGCATTTTTAACCTGGTTTTTTTTCTCTCCCAGGCTTGTCAGATAGGTTGGGGTGAGTGTAATCCCGGCACAGCATGCCTGAATGTCAATCTTCTTCTCCTTAAATTCATGGTATAAGGCTTCTGCCAGGATGATGTTAAAAGCTTTTGTTGCAGCATAGGGTGCAACATACCTAGGACCAACCAATCCTGCCAGAGATGACATCAGAATAATTCCACCGGAACCCTTGTTCCCGATCATTTCAGCAAAATCATGAACCAGCAATAAGGGGGTCATACTGTTCAAATGGACGAAACGTTTCAGTTCGTTTGTGTTGTTGGAAAGAAATGGACGGACTTTACTGAAGGCCGCAACATAAATCATAAGCCGGCAGTCTATTTTCCGGATTGCTTCCATACATAAATGGACGGAATGCTCATCTTCAAGGTCATGGGTAATACACAGGGTTTGAACTCCGTAGGTGGTTTCGATTTGACGAGACAGGTTGTGTAATGCTTCTTTGTGAATATCCACCATCACCAGATGTTGTCCTTTTTCGGCAAGGAGCATCGAAAAAGCTTTCCCTATCCCTTCGGCAGCACCGGCTATCAGCGCCC
Organism: uncultured Prolixibacteraceae bacterium; assembly: GCA_964429135.1. Classification (GTDB taxonomy): domain Bacteria; phylum Bacteroidota; class Bacteroidia; order Bacteroidales; family FEN-979; genus CAZSDU01. Next base: position 186,922 of record CAYSAU010000004.1, read on the forward strand.
ATCCTCCATATCTTACCAGATGGTTCTTCATGTTTTTTTTTATCTTTGCGATCTTTGCTTTTGCTGGTGCAATGATACTTATTTCTTATCAGAATGAGGAGCTTGCTTTTTTTATTTTTAAGGTGTTTAAAATTTTTTCAATCGCTAAGCCGTAAAATATCCGGCTATTCCCTGAATGACATTCATGCCCAAAGGGTGGTCTCGGGAAAAGCGTGGGAGGATTTCTGTAATCAACTGAAACTGGCCGGAGCTTCCCTGATGTACCCTGGCACTCCACATGATGCTTTTCAACAGGCAGAAGGCTTACGTTATCTCACCCGTTTAACCCGGGGAGGACTGGAAGCCTTTGTGGAATTCAACGATCCTGCCTTTCCGGTATTAAGAAGAACTGCCCATGAAACCATCAAGCTAGGAGCCGATAATCCCGACAACCTTTATTTCAATGCCCAGATCTCGGGAGATTTTGAATACCGTCTGAAAGGGAAAAGAAATACCATCCACTATTTGGGATTTTTCACTCAAAACGGCAATTATGGCACAACCGGGGGATTATCCCCCTGTGGGTCGCTTGAACATACCGAAATGAAACTTGAACCCGACGGAAGTTTTGAAATCATTTTAAGCGAAATTCCCAAAGGGAAAAACTGGCTGAAAATCTCCAGGGAAACCAGCCTGGTCATGGTTCGACAGACTTTTCTCGACCGAAATAAGGAAATTCCGGCCGAACTTAGCATTGAAAACCTTGATGGACGGAAATCTCCCGAACCCATTACCCCGGCCATGATCGACGAAGGCCTGAAGACCGCCTCCCTGTTTGTGGCTGGCGCCTCACTGCTCTTTTCGAAATGGGCTAAGGGATTCAAGGAGCACGTTAACCAATTGCCTTTGTTTGACCCTGATGTTTCCAATGCGGCAGGAGGCGATGCCAATATTATTTATTACCACAGCTACTGGAAACTTGACCCCGACGAAGCGCTCTTGATCGAAGTTAAACCTCCTGATTGCGATTCCTGGAATTTTCAGCTTAACAATTATTGGATGGAATCCCTCGATTATCGTTATTTCAATATATGTGTCAACAAGGCCGGAGCCCATTATGAACAGGATGGAAGCGTGAAAATAATTATTGCCCACCAGGACCCTGCTCTGCCTAACTGGATCAATACCTGCGGGCATACGGAAGGAACGATGCTCTGGCGATGGTACCGGCTAAAACCAGGGGAACAGGCTGTACAACCGACCTGTAAGCTGATCAAGAAACCTCAAAGCATACTATGAAATACACCAGGGGCGCTAAAACATACTTCGTGAACTTTGTGCATCCATTGTGACCATTGTGGTAAAATAATGAATTAATGTAAAGAATGACAAAAAATACTATGACAGATTCCCGGGTTTTTGATCGCCGACCTTTGCTTTTTCGAATGCTGAATGCTGCCTGGGGAAGCAGTTATGTGCTGGGAACAAAAATAAAACTGGATAAGGATGACCTGATCAGAACAGCGAGAAAAAAAACCGGATTGTATGATCTTGGAAAGGAATTTCGCGAAGAACCACTGGAGCGCCTTCTGAAATCTGTCAATGAAGAAGCAGAATTGCATCCCATCGGGCGTTTCATTGCCCGTGAACGTTTTGTCAGCCTGCTCAGTATCCGCCTCAGGGCTGAATGTCTGTTTAAGAAGTATCCCTGGATCCTCGACCAGGAATTATATCCCGCTTGGATTATCCTGGGATTGCAAAGAACGGGGACCACAAAACTTCACCGTTTGCTTTCCGTTGATCCCGATCATCGCTTTATCCCAAGCTGGGAAGTCATTAATCCCTTACCATTGGATCAAAGCTTATATACCCACCCACCCGATAATTCACCCACCAGCCATTTCACCGGATTACCAACTGACGTGCACGACAAACGTCTGAACATTGCCCGCACCTCAGCACGGGCGGTGAAACTCATGTTGCCGGGATTTTATGCCATACACCCAATAGAAATCTTTGAGCCCGAAGAAGATATTTTATTGCTCGATGTCAGCTTTCTATCGACCACCCCTGAAGCCATGATGCATGTGCCTTCATACGCAGCCTGGCTGGAAAATACAGATCAATCGGAAGCCTACGCGTATGCGGCAAAATTGCTGAAGTTACTACAATGGTTCAGACCTGCTAAACGATGGATATTGAAAACCCCGCATCACCTTGAATTTCCTGATCTGATTGAAAGATATTTCGGTGAAGTTCATTATCTGTGGCCCCATAGGAATATTTATGAATCCGTCCCTTCCTTTCTTAGTATGGTTACCTATACCCATATGATGTTCTCAGATACCGTGGAGGAAAGCCGTATTGCACGCCATTGGGTAAAGAAAACCGGTTATATGCTCCAAAAGGCGCTGAATTATAGATTACAGCAAAATCATGAATCGAAATTTACAGATATTTTATACCAGGATTTTATCAAGGACTCCATCTCTGAATTGTCCCGCATATATCAATTAAATGGGGGTTTGACCCCAGAACTCTCCGGGAAATTTAGACAGCATGAATTAAGCCACCCGCACAGAAAATATGGAACCCATCAGTATTCCTTGGCTGATTTTGATCTTACTGAAGCTGATATTGATCTGCATACCGGTCAGTATCAATCATTTTTAAAGCAATTATATGTCCGAAAACAAACAAGCTCAGTATAACAATCCCGTTCTCGCAGTTTTCACGGGAATCCGTGACCTTTTCCGTAAACAGATCCCTTCCGGTGAACTTCGGGAAAATGATCGGTTGGATGGAAAAACCGTGCTGGTTGATGGCTCAAGCTCAGGCCTGGGTTTTGCCATCGCCCTGGATTGTGCCAGACGGGGTGCAACCATCATCATGGCTTGCCGAAGCGGTATCCCGGGTAAAGGAGAACAAGTGAAACAATTATCCAGGAACCCGAATGTTCATATGCTCCCGGTTGATTTTTCCGATTACAACAGTATTCTACATCTTGCTTACAGTATCCGGGATCAGTTTGCTCCTATCGACATCTACATCTGCAATGCCGGTATTGTACCTAAGAAAAGCAGGACTACCCCCCAGGGACTCGAAGAAATGTTCATGGTCAACTATTTCTCAAAATTTATTTTTGTCAATTTATTAGTAGAGAATAATTGCTTTTCTGATCCCGCATCTCGAATCCCCCGTATCATTTTTATCGCTTCCGAATCCCATCGTAATCCTAAACAATTTGAATGGGAAAAATTCGGGATTTATGAACCCTATTCCATAGGGAAAAGTATGGAACTTTACGGTTATTACAAATTACTTCTGACTACATACGCCAGGGAACTTTCCCGGCGTTTAAATCCAGTTTCACAAACCCGTTTTTCCATATTCGCACTCTGTCCCGGTCCGGTTAATTCAAATATTGCAAGAGAAGCCCCGAAAATTTTCCATCCACTGATTAAACTGGTTTTCGGGATTTTTTTTAAATCACCGCAAAAAGCCGCGATCCCTGCAGTTTATCTGGCCGCATCCGGGGATCAGGAAGGCAAAGCATGGGATTACTTTTTTCTGATGAGCAGGAAAGAAGCCGATGAAAAAGCAAACGACCCGGCCAATGGCCAAAAAGTTTGGCAATTGTCAGAGACAATGCAGAAAAAATTAATGGCAGATCATTCCCCTTTTGACAAAAAGTTCAATCCTTGAAGTATTTCTTTGATTTCGGGTGATATTTCGTTATCTTTACTGTTTTCGAAAAGGACTGAAACCGAAATGTTATTTATACTGTCATGAAAAAATATCCGATTCTGTTCTGGTTGATCTTTATTACCACTGTAATGAAGGTAAGTGGCCAAAGTCAAGGTGAAAAATTGCAGTCTGCCTGGCCGGGTGCTGAAATTATTCTGAATTCAGTATGGTCAGTATCTCCATCCCTGATATGGAAATGGGATACCATTCTTTGTTATAATGACCAGAATGTCACACTCGAACGACTGACCCAGTCGTTTAATGCGAATGGAGATGTCCTGGTTCAAAAGGTCGAGAAATACCAGTCAGGGAACTGGGTCGACCTGATGCGAACTACTTATGTCAACGATATCCACGGACGTCCTGTAACTGCTACCACTGAACAAAATCAAAACGGTTCCTGGATTTACGTTGTCCGTGTCAACGTCAGCTATGATCTTTCGGGAAGGATCATCATGGAATTCAGGGAAAAATGGCTGATCAACGACTGGATCAGTTCCGATAGAAGAAGTTATACCTACAATGAGGAGAATAAAAAGCTCAGTATGCTGCAGGAGAAATGGGTCACCGGGGTCTGGCAGAATGAAATGAAAACGACTTATACCTATGATTTAGGTAGCAATAATTATATCGTTCTTGCCGAATACAGTGATGAAGGTGGTCCCTGGACTTACGGATCAAAAATGTCCTATACCTGTGATATGAATGATAATTGGCTGGAAATGCTTTATGAACAATGGGAAAATAGCCATTGGAACATAATGGGAAAAATTGAATATATCAATGATGCCCAGGGAAATATTTTATCGGAAACCTTCATCAATTGGCTGGGGGATACCTGGGTCAATGATTCAAGAAAAAATTATACTTATGATACAAATGGAAATGCATTAAGCGGGATAAATGAAAAATGGCAGGGGGGAAGCTGGATTCCTGATATGCAAACATCTTACCTTTATTACAAAAGGGAATACCTCTGTATCCTGAATATCTCAGTTTATCGCTATGATGCAACATACCGGTCCTTCACCTCCGGCGTGGATGACCTGAAAAAAAACCGGAATTTCTTTTCTATTTCTCCTAATCCGGCAAATGACCAGATCAGCATTGATCTGGGAAAAAACTGCCTGGACCAGGCGGAAATGACCATCACGGATTTGACAGGAAAAACAATCCGGAAGGAAAACTTGAAAATGCAACATTCCCGGGTTGATCTCAGTGACCTTGAAAATGGCGTATATTTTGTAAATATTATAATGAATAATCGCTTAGCCACAGAAAAACTGATCATCCAAAAATAAATGCATACCATGAAAAAAAATATCGGGATCGAATTGCTGATCATCACAGGTGTTGTATTTTTTCTGACAGTCAGTTGTAATAAGACAGGAGATAACCATGATCTTCCCGTCTCGGGCATTTTCGACAATGCCTTTGATAACTCTAGCACTTATCCTGACCCCGTCAATCTGATATATACCCGGAAAAACGGAACGCCTTCTTCTGTAATGGCCTACCCCGGCCAGGTAGTCATGCTCACTGCCAATGATGCTGCTTCTGAAGTCACGCAGTTGATTACCCAAAATAACGGAACCGTGATAGCTCAAATACCGAAGGTAGGCATGTATCTTGTCAGTATTAAAACCACCGACCTGAAAGTTTTTCTGTCAGCGGTTTATAAAAGTGTTGTGGTTGTTGATGCTTTCCCGAATCTGGTGGCGCGAGGCAGGGGATACCTTGATCAATGTGGCGAGGTTTCTTACACTGGAGATCAGAATAGCATCATTCAGACCATTGATGTTTCCACGGATATGGGCTGCAGCGATAAGGTTTTACATAAAGATGCAGTCGGAGCAGTCGCAGGAGTCGGAGGGGTCAGCGTCAATGTGAATGATGTGACAAGCAAATACCCTAACACAGATTCGGCCGGGGCAGATTCTTATAAAACAATGCAAAAAATACTCGAACGCCTGAACTATGCCTATGAACATAATCTACCCGTTATCATTAATATTTCTATGGGCGGAGATGATACTGATGAAATGGATAATTACTGGTACAAAAAGCGTTTCTGTTACCTTTTGGAAGCCATTGAAAAGCAAAGTCCCCATCTTCTTAATAATGCCGTAATATTTATGTCAGGTGCAGATGTGAAAAGAAATGAAACCGAGGATTATGTTCAGCTCTTTTTTAACGATTTCGGAAATTCTCCAATTTGGGATCATTTATATTTTATCGACTCCCAGGAAGGCCCTAACGGATGCAACCTGGGCTACGTGGAACCCGGAACCCCGAATGCTTTAAGCGCCCCGGGTTGTCATATAAAAATCCCGAATTCTGTTTGCACGCGTTCCGGAAATTCATTTTCAACACCCTACATTTCCAATCTGGTTGCACGAACCTATGGATTGCTGAAACAGGCTGAAATAAACGTGAGCATTCCCGAAATCACGGCGAAATTATGGGAGTACCAGACCAATAATAATGGGCTTCTTCCTACACCGGAACAACTATTCAGCCTGTTTGCAGGTACCCCCGGTTTTGATAATAAATACGACGGTATATGGAAAGGAAGCTTTTATTACATTGCTAAAGTACCGCAGGAGTCAGGTCCTCCGAAGATCATAAATGCCAGTTTCGTTTTGACGGTAACCCTTGAATCCGTTGTGGCCGTTGTCGGACAGCCTCATTATCTTTTAGTTAAAAGTGTTACATGCAGTGATGCCACTTTTGGCGCCACTTCACCCGTTGTTCCCAAATCCCCGATAAGCATTGCGCTATTACCTGCAAGTTTCGGGACTTCCTCCCTTGTGGGGCAAGGTATTAGTATTGAGTTCCCCAATGGTTCCCACATATTTACTTCAAATTCATTAGATGGATCTTTTTCAATAGATACAGAAGGAAGAACACTGGCCAGTACCGAACTGGTGAAAAACAAAGCATTCAGCGCAGGTGGAACAGTGGAAAACAGTACTTTACCTGGAAGCGGACCCGGAGGCTATGCCTATAACTGGTGTACGTTTGTAAGCTGGTCTTTAGTGCGACAGTAAAAGTATTTGCCGGGGAAATTCACCTTTTTACCTATTGTCTCTCTATTCCTTCCTTCAAAACCTTTACTTTTATGGAGAAGTAAGCCATTTATCATTATCATAATGAAAATCAATAGTTTAAAATTTGTAATCCTTTTTTTTATCCTTTTATTTTTTTGTTATCATGCCAGGAATTCTTGGGCGGGGAATGATGGAAAAGATAAAAATGCAGTCAAGGGTAAGCCCGCATTCTATAAATCAAAAGTTGCCGTGGATGGGCATGCAGATGAGTGGGAATCTGGTTTGTTTTATTATAATCCGGATGCCGGAATATTGTACGCTTTGGCCAACGACAGTGCGACTTTCTATATATGTATGAAAGTGCTTTCAGGGGATCAGCAGATGAAAATCCTTCGTAATGGGATGGAAATATGGATTGATCCCACAGGAAAAAAAAAGAAAATTTCCGGGATTATGTGTCCACTGAATTCCCCCCGGCTGGGAAATCAAAGATCCATACTCAAGCAAGGTGAAAAACCGGATCAGCAGAAAATGGCACTGCAATCTGTTTTATTGGTTAAGGAAATGACCCTGACTGGTTTTAAAGAAGAAATTGACGGAACCAGGCACATGGACTATAATTCGACGGGGATAAAGGTTGTTCTCTCCATTGACTCAACAGGAGTGTTGGTTTACGAAGCAAAAATCCCATTTTCGGCTTTCCGGAATGAAATAAAATCAACAGAAGCAATTTCTTTAGGGTGTGTCATTCCTGCTATTGATTCACCTCCTGAATTCAGGGAAGGAATGCCCGGGGGCGGATCAGAAGGTAATCGCCATGGGGGAGGAAGACCAGGCGGAGGAGGTAAACCAGGCGGAGGAATGCCCGGAGGTGGAGCTTTTGGCGGTGAAATGGGAGGCAGACCTGATGCAGGAGGCATGCAAAATTTAAATAAGGAAACTTCATTCTGGCACAAAGCCGCATTGGCTCAGCCTGAAAAAACCAGGTAAATTTTCTCATGACTGTTAAAATTTCCGGTGTTAGTGAAGAAAAAGCGGCGTTTGTCGCTTTTTCTTTTTATCCCTGAAGGGATGACAAACAGAAGAAGGGATCAATAAAAAAAGGGGATCAGATAGATTGAACCCCCTTTTTACTAGTCGGGGTGAGAAGACTCGAACTTCCGACCCCTTGCACCCCATGCAAGTACGCTAGCCAACTGCGCCACACCCCGAAAAATATAGCCAAACCATAATTTGGATCGCAAATTTACGAAAAATCATTTAGCATCAAGATTTTTTTTTACTTTGTAAAAAAATACATGTCTAACCTTTTATTTCAACACCTATGAAAAACATATTGAGCTTATTCCTGCTTTTTGCTTTTACTTTGAGTAATGCCTTTGCACAGGAATATATTGGCATGTCGAAATCGGAAGTAATGAAACACATCAAACCCGGAGCAAACAAAGTGGAGAAATCAAATAAAAACGATGATGGCAGCTATGATATTGAAGCTTACTATGATGATGGTTATGTTGTTTTTAATTTTAACAAGAAAAATATTTGTGAATACTTTATGCTTGCCTCAAAATATAATGAAAAAGATTATACGGCAATGATAAAGAATGCAGATGAAAAATATAAAAGACTGGAGAACACATCACGGCTGATCTGGAAGGATTATCGGTTTGATCTTTGGGATTATGTGTATTACTGGTTAATTCGAAGTAAGGATAAGCAATTTTATCTGCTGGTTACCATCAAGAAATCAGACTTTGAACGCTACGAAAAAGATCTTATGGAAGCCTTTTCAGAGTGATTATGTGTCCATTGTCTGTGGAATGGAAGATACCATTCCACGTAATATAATTTGGATCGGCATACCATTCACAGCTCAGGTAAATTTCGGCTGTGTCGCCTCTCTTGGTCATATGTCGGGAAAAAGATTGGGCGAATAATGAGTTTGAAACAGAAATGCTGTAGAAGAACAGCAGAATCATTGATTTTAACCATTTATTTTTCATAAAAGAGAGAATTATTCCGGAGAACGAAAAATAGTTCTTTATATTAACGTATCCTTTATTTTTATCCGTGATAAATTTGAAATTTCATTCATTATAAAATCCATATTTGGTCTAACTAAATGATAAGGGAGCAATTTAAATATAAGCATACTAAAGTGTATACTTCTCCCCATTCTTAGGACCAAAAAGTTAAAGAGTATTGTTGTTTAACGG
>CAYSAU010000005.1:0-166287 GCA_964429135.1 uncultured Prolixibacteraceae bacterium
GGAAGATTATACCCGCCACTGAGGATAAAAGCTGTTCTTGTCAGGGTATTGGATCCCGCGCCATTGGTAACGGTAAGACGAACTTCATAAGCGCCGGTCTGGTTGAATTGGACAACCGGATTCCGGCTTGAATTTGATGTGCCTTCAAGAAATGAGACAGTTGATGGAATGAATTGCCAGTTCCAGGATAATGGACAATTGATGGACAAATCAGTAAAATGAACGGTATCATTGGCGCAGGGTACACGGTTGCTGGCAGTGAAATCAACCTGGGGAAGAAGGGTACTGCTAACGGTAATATAATTTGTCTTTGTTGTCGAATCCGTACCCAGGGAATTCCAAACTTTAAGTTTTACAAAATAACTTCCTGCTACCGGATAAAGAATATCTGTGGGATTTTTTAAGCTCGAAGTGGAGGGTGTGCCTCCTTCAAAAGTCCAGAGATAATGAGTGGGAATCCCGCTGGAAAGGTCTGTAAAATCAATGGCACAGTTGGTAGGGATAAGGGTATTTTCTGCCTGAAAATCGGCGGTGGGAGAGGAACTGCACATGGAGGATCCCCAGAGTCCACGGCCATAGGTACTTGCCCTTATAGCGTCATTAGAAACATTAGCATTGTCATAATAGATTTCCAGTTCCGTCACCCTTCCGTTATCTGGTAATCCTCCGCTGAATGGAATCCAGTCGCTGAAAGAAGCATCTTTGTAATAAACGCCGGCATCTGAACCCACATAAAGACCTTCATTGCTGTTTTTATAATAAGCAATGGTATTCAGACTTATGTTGGGAAGCCCTCCGGTTATATCGGTCCAGCTGAGGCCTTTATTAGTGGATTTGTAAACTCTCTTATTCAGCGTCATATAAACAACATTGGGATCGGTTGGAGAAGCTTCGATGTCAGTAGCGGTTCCACCGACAGGCAGGTTGGTTGTGATATTGTTCCAAACGGGATCCGTCCCCAGGGCATTATCCGTTCTGAAAAGTTTGTTGTCGTATCTTACAGCATAAAGAATATTGGGATCAGCAGGAGATTGTTCCAGTACCGCTAAGTCACTGCTGTTGCTGCCGGCAAGATTGTCAGAGATTTTTGTCCAGTTCACATTATTTGCCCTGACATCTGTACATCTCCATATATTCTTCAGTCCGACAAACATGTATTTGGGATCGTTTTCACCCAGGCTAAACGGAGTGACCCATGCCCCCTGCTCTCCATTGATATTCTGGCCGGCGACCTGGACTTCATTCCCATTATGCTGACGGAAGACGTCCCCATAATAAATTGTATAATAGATATAGGAGGCATCTGACGGGTCGATGGCACATTCCATACCATCCCCACCGCCGGTTTGCAACCAGCCAGTGGCTGTATAGGTATAAGTCCCGTTATCCTGAAATCCATTGATTACTTTTTCCTTTACGGTTTGTGATTGTCCAAGTTTATAAATCTGTCCGATCGTCATGCCTTCTGTACGGTCCATCCAGCTTGATCCGCCATTGTCGGTAAAATATAATCCTCCGTCATTACAGGCCCAAAGTTTTCCATTGACAGGCGAAAAAGTAAGGAAATGGCAGTCTGCATGTACGGCCGGAACACTGCATCCTCCGTACCAATGGGAATTGATCGTCCAGGTAGTCCCTCCGTTGATGGATTTAAAAACATTCACTCCTCCGACATAAACAATTTCAGCATTCACAGGATCGACCGCGAGGGCAAGATCGTACCATCCCTGACCTCCGGAGGAGGTAGTACCACAATCCCAGTTGAGGATATTTGGCGTTGTGGATCTTGTGGTAAAGGTAATTCCTGCATCAGAAGAACGATATAATCCTTTATATCCGCTGCTATTGTCTGAGAGTAAAAAATAAACGTAATTAGGGTTGGCTGAGGAAACTGCAATGACACCTCTTTGTTGGCTGCTGGGTAATCCGGAGGTAATTTTGGTAAAATTCACTCCATTGTCTGAGGATCGGTAAAAATCAGCATTGAAGGCGGCATAAACAGTATTGGGATCGCCAGGTTTAAAGCATATATCTTTGAAATTACCTGCTTTGCTTAATGTCCAGGATGAGCCTCCGTCGGACGAACGGTATACGCCTCCACTGGTTGCTGCAAGAAAGATCATGGAATTTGCTGGGTGCTGGATGATACGGCCTACCGTTTTATCTCCCATACCTGACTTGGAAGGTGACCAAGTGTTTCCTCCATCAGAACTAACAAAAATGCCAAGTCCTGGGGCATCCCCAGCATCCCTGTCACCGGTTCCGATAAAAATTTTCTCAGTGTTGGATTGATCTACCACGATGGCGGAGACGCCGAGGGTAGGGAGGGTATCGGTAGAGGTCGCCCAGGTATTTCCGGCATCTGCCGACTTCCAGAAACCACCGGAGGGAGATCCTACGTATATTTTAGAGGGATTAGTCGGATGAAACGCGATCACATTCAAACGCCCGAGTCCTTCATAACCGGCAGGACCTGGCGAAGGTATATAAGTGGGTCCGAGATTGACCCAGTTACCGGCAGATGAATTGGTGTTTTTATGCAGTGAATGAATGGCTTTAAAGGTTTCATCAGGGGCAGGAAGGCTGCCATCGGGATTGACCCTGCTTTGCATCATGTATTCCCAGCGCTTGAAGACTTTCCAACCGCAACCTTTCGTGATTTTGCGGTTGTGCCAGTATAGATTAAAGGCTCTTTGAGTCCGGAAAAAATTGGCATGAGGATCCTGCATCATCTGGATCCAATAGGGAAAGTCAGCAGTATCGTTGGGATTTGATACAGATTTGGTTTGTGCTTTACCTGAGAGCGTCAAGAAAATCAACAACGGAAGTAGAAAAGTAAATTTTTTCATATAAAATTAGGAGATAAGTGTTAGTGCAAAAGTAAATAAAAAGTCGTCATGATATGCTTGTCAGGGAAGACAACATAACAAAGACGACCGTGAAACAGCAAAAACAGGGAATTTATTCCCTGTTTTTCTTTTCAAACCGTTGTACGGCAAACCCTATGATACGGTATGTCAGCCAGATCAATGCTGGCCAGGAAAGTAGCCAAAGAATCGAATCGATATACATGACAAAAAATTTTAACGGCTCAATCACTCAACAGCACTAATAGGTATGTCCTTCCGATTTCATTTCTTCCGAGCTGATCTTTTTTTTGTTAATGGCAGTCCAGGCATACCAGATATAAGCAATGACAAACGGAATGAGCAGGGAAACATAACTCATGGCAGCAAGAGTATAGTGACTGGAGGAACTATTGCGGATCGTCAGTGAACTTTGCAGATCAAAAGTGGAAGGATAAAAAGCGGTATGGTTAAACCCGGCCAGCATAAATAGTGAAAAGACAGTCAGAATAGTTCCCGGTCCGGCAAGCCAGATTCCCTTGTCGCTGCATTTCTTGAAACAGAACATGACTCTTCCTATCCCGAAGAGGACCATGAACACCCCCAGGAGGAAGAGAATTAGCACGATAGGCATTTGGATCAGGTTATGAAAGTATTTATAGTTTTCCATAGAAACGTTTCCGTTTGCCGGATCCACGGCAAATCCGGGAGAAAGAAGCAGGGCGAAAATATAAGTAAGAAAGAAAACCAGAAAAGGAAGGGTATTAAGGAGCAAGTGTTTTTTTGCCCTAAGGATGATATTTTCTTCAGCTATGGTATTGAAAAAATACAGTATGGCCAGGATTCTAACCAGAAAAAATACGGCCAGTCCAAGAGCTACATTCCTCCAGTTAAGGACAGCCTCAAGTCCATAAACCGGACCTTCCCATCTGGAGATCACCGGATCGAAAATGTTGGTTAGATTTAATTTGTTAACTGAAAATGATGAACCGGTGAAAAATGTGGATACTGCAGCCCCAATGAGAATGGATCCTAAAATTCCGTTGATAATCAGGAACCATTCGTAAGTTTTATGTCCGAGGAAATTGTTTGGCTTACTTCTGAATTCATAGGCGACAGCCTGGATGATAAAAGCGAACAAAATGCTTATCCAGACCCAGTAGGCACCTCCGAAACTGGTTGAGTAAAAGAGTGGAAAGGAGGCAAAAAAAGCCCCGCCAAAAGTGACCAGGGTCGTAAAGGTAAACTCCCATTTTCTTCCCAATGCATTAACCAGGATTTTTCTTTCCATCTCCGTTTTCCCAAGCGTATAGATCAGCGTTTGTCCACCCTGGACAAACATCAGAAAAACAAGAAGGCTGCCTAGCAGGGATACAATGATCCACCAATAGGCTTGCAGGGTTTCGATTGACATTTGCTCGAACATTATTGATTCCCTCCATTTTTTGGTCCAATTTTAATTTGTTTTGTCATGATCATTACTTCTGCAACCAGCAGGGCAGTGAATACCAGGGCGAACAGCCAGAAAGTGATCTGAATGGAAGAGGAATCTATCCTCGAAACTGCTGCCATTGTCGGGAGCAAATCCTGTATTACCCAGGGTTGACGACCCAGCTCTGCCACGATCCATCCCATTTGAGAAGCTAAATATACCAGGGGTATGGTAAATAAGGAAATCCAGAGAAGCCATCTTTGTTTTTCAAGTTTATTTTTATACACCAAGAACAGGGTAATTAGAAAAAGAAGGATAAAATAAAACCCCAGCATCACCATGATATGAAAGCTATAGAAAGTAAGGGGCACATTGGGAACAATACTGTTCACTTCATTGAAATAGGCATAACCGAAATAGGCAAAATTCTGCCGGAGAATATTCTCAGCACTATCGGCCCGAGATAAATTATTATCTTTTTTTGCCTGATTAAAGGTTGACAAAGCACTCAGGGCAAGGCGGCCACGGATAATTTTCTGTTCTGCCGATAAAGCAACTTCTTTTTCCCCTGGTGGAATGCTATTGTATTCCGGTTTATACCCCCCTTTGATCATGTCGTCCACTCCTGGTACAAAGGCATCAGCGCTTCGGTAACCGAGGATGGAGAGAAGTTTTGGGATTTCAACTTTAAAAATGAAGGGATCTTTCCCATCCATCGGTTTTTTCGAATGGTCAAGGATTCCGATTGCTACCAATCCTGTTCCTGATTTTCCCTGGTAAATTCCTTCCATGGCAGCGAGTTTCATCGGTTGTTTCTGGGCCACCTGATAGGCAGATCCGTCGCCGGTGAAGGCGAGCATCAGGGAGGTGATCAATCCGAAAACAGAGGCGACCACAATGCTCCTTTTAGCAAAAAAAGTTTCCCTTTTTTTAAGTAAAAACCAGGCACTGATTCCAAGAACAAAAACAGCGGCCGTGACATAACCTGAAGTTATGGTATGCAGGAATTTATTTACAGCCACGGGAGAAAAGAGGACATCCCAGAAATTCATCATCTCATTCCTGGCTGTTTCCGGATTAAATCTCATCCCGACAGGATGTTGCATCCAGGCATTGGCAACGAGGATCCACAAGGCGGATAAATTCGCACCGATGGCTGTCATCCAGGAAGCGGTAAGATGGAAACCTTTACTTACTTTATTCCATCCGAAAAACATAATGGCAATAAAAGTGGATTCCAGGAAAAAGGCCATGATTCCTTCAATGGCAAGAGGTGCGCCAAAAATATCTCCCACGAACCAGGAATAGTTCGACCAGTTGGTGCCAAACTCGAATTCCAGAATAATCCCTGTGGCAACACCAATGGCGAAGTTGATCCCGAAAAGGGTCATCCAGAATTTTGTTATCCTTTTCCATTCAGGGTTTCCTGTTTTCACGTAGATCGATTCCATGATCGCTACGATGAAAGACAAACCCAGGGTAAGTGGAACAAACAGCCAGTGGTAGATGGCTGTGAGGGCAAACTGGGCCCGGGACCAGTCAACCACGCTGAGATCAATGCTATCCATCATAAATATCAGATTAAACTTTCATCCCAAAAATAAGAAAAGAATTACATATACAATAAGCTCTATAAATTATTTTTTTTCTGCCATCAATGCCGTTTGATCAGTTCATCCCTGACATAATCGCCACGTTCTTTATTGCTATTAAACCTGGATTTCAGAAAATCAGGAAAAAAAAATAATCGTAAAATAAAAAAAAGGATGAAAATTTTGATCAGAATGATAATCCAAAGTTTTTTTCCGATGGTCATGGTTCTGAATCCATCGTAATAAAAAAACCAGATTTGTTTAAAAATTTTCAAATCGTAAATCGCAAATGTAAATCTGATTCTACCAGCTTCCGCCGGCTCCGCCTCCGCCGAAACTGCCTCCACCGAAACCGCCGAAACCACCTCCTCCGCCAAAGCCTCCAGAACCTGAAGTAAAGTTGTTCCAGGAGCCACTATGTCCTCTGCCCATGGAACCCAACAGCCAAAAGGCAGTCCAGAAGGGAATGCTTTTTCCAATGGAATGACTACGGGCATTGCTCCCCCTGATGAGGGTGAAGATGACGATAAGAATAATGAAAGGAATAATAAGGGCAAAGGGAGAAGATTTCCCGCCCGTTTTTTTCATGTATTGGTCGGCGGTATATTCTCCTTTCACCAATCCCATCATGGTTGTAATTGCTGCATCAAGGCCTTTGTAATAATTTCCTTCCCTGAAGTTAGGGATCATTTCATTATCCGTAATTCTTTTAGCCAGGGCATCAGGGATGGCTCCTTCCAATCCATAACCGGTGGCAATATATGCTTCACCTTTTTCTCCGGAGGTTTTAGGCTTCACCAGAATAACAGCCCCGTTATTCTTCCCTTTTTGTCCGACTCCCCATTGTTGTCCGATCCGGTATGCAAAATCAGCTTTATCATAACCCTGTAAAGATTTGACTAAAATGACAGTGATCTGGGTGGAAGTGGAATCATTGAATGCGACGAGCTTTGATTCAAGTTGCTGAACTTCATCTGCAGACAAAATCCCAGTAAAATCATTCACCAGCTTAGGGGGATCTGGTCGGATAGGAATTTCCTGGGCTTTAACTGAGCTAATAAAGCTTATACAAATAAGCAGAAGAGCAAAAATTTTATATAAGGATTTTTTCATTTTCCAATCTTAATGCTTCATGCTCTTCAATCTTTACCGAATGAAACCTCATCCGGAAGCTCATTGATGTCGTTTCTCTGATAGGGGAAATGCGTTTTCAGTTTTTCCCCTACAGCATGGATGGCATGACATAAACCATCCATATATTTACCTTCACGGAAATGAAGGTGCATTTTTTGCTTTACATCATCCCAAAATTCCTCCTTAACGATCTGGTGAATGCCTGAATCTCCGATGATGGCAAAGCGTTTGTTCTTGATGGCCAGATAGATCAGCACCCCATTCCTGAGTTTTGTTTGATGCATTTCGAGCTGTTTGAAAATAAAAGCAGCCCTGTCCATCACGTTCCCGGTACAAGAATTTTCGATATGTACCCTGATTTCCCCGGAAGTATCAAGTTCAGCCATCATAATCGCCTGGCGGAGATCATCCTGGTCCTGTTCGCTGAAAAAATCTTTTGCAGAGGTTCCCATGATCATTTGAATCTCATTCAAACTTAACTTCAGGAGCTTTCTCTGCGCCTTGCTGAGCTTCAAAATAAGCTTTTTTCTGAAACCCGAACATCCCGGCGAAAATATTGGCCGGGAAACGACGGATATAGGTGTTATAGGCTTTAGCCGCTTCGTTGAACTTCATTCTTTCGACACTGATTCGGTTTTCGGTGCCTTCTAACTGTGCTTGCAATTCAGAAAAATTTTGGGTGGCCTTGATCTGGGGATACTGTTCCACCACGACCATCAGACGTCCGAGGGCAGAGCTTACATTGTTCTGAGCTTCCTGGAATTTCTGTAATGATGCTTCATCCAGGTTCTTGGGATTGATCTGTACACTGGTTGCTTTTGCCCTGGCTTCAATGACTGCAGTCAGTGTGCTTTTTTCGAAATTTGCCACTCCCTGAACTGTATTGACCAGGTTGGGAATGAGATCAAGCCTGCGTTGATATACATTTTCAACATTGGCCCAAGCCTGGTTAACGCCTTCTTCCTGGCTTACCAGTTTATTATAAATGCCTGTTCCCCAGGAAAACAGGAGAATGATAACGACAACGACAATGATCAGTATGATCCAGCCTTTTCCGATTTTCATAATGTGATTATTTTTGGTTTATGAATGCTAAATTACGATTTATTTGATCAGATCAATACTGCGCCTGATGAATTCCGACAGATCTTTCCCTTTGAGAAGATTTTGTGATAGCAGGGCAAGGTCGAAAACCTGTTTGATGGTTCCCGCTTGTTTGCCCCCATCTGGCTCAAGCAGTAGCTTTCCTATCACCGGGTTGTTAGAGTTCACGACCAGGTTATATTTTTCCGGCATTTCTCCCATGAAGTTATATCCTCCACCCAGGGCTGACATATCTTTCATACGCCGCATGAATTCATTTTGGGTGATCAGAAAAGGGACTTCATTTTCACTGAGATTATCGAAAACCACCGTGAATTTTTGTGCATCGATCTGCTTTTCGATCATCTCCTTCAGGGATTTTTGCTGATCCTCGGTTAAGCGCGAAGGGAGATTATCTTCTTTTTGTACCAGTTTTTCGACTGTATCAGCATCTACCCTCGTAAACCTTGACTTTTCCAATTTCTGTTCAAGTGCATTGATGAAATGTGCATCAATGATGCCATCCAGAAGTAAAACATCATAACCTCTTTCTTTTACAGATTCAATAAAACTGAATTGCTCCTGGAAATGGGTGGCATAAATATAGATTAGGTTTCCATCTTTGTCTTTTTGTATCGCCTTAATGTGTTTTTCGTACTCTTCAAACGTAAAATATTTATTATCGACATTTTTAAAAAGACAGAATTTTTTCGCCCTGTCGTAAAATTCGGGTTGGGATATGATCCCATATTCAATAAATACCTTGATGTCATCCCATTTCGATTCAAAATCGGGACGGTTTTCTTTGAATAGCGATTCCAGCTTGTCAGCCACTTTTTTGGTGATGTGATTGGAAATTTTCTTGACATTGGGATCACTTTGCAGATAACTTCGGGAAACGTTCAGAGGAATATCAGGAGAATCAATCACGCCATGCAGAAGGGTGAGAAAATCAGGAACTATCCCTTCCACCGAATCAGTCACAAAGACTTGATTGCAATATAGCTGGATTTTATCCTTCTGCACTTCCAGCGCTCTTTTGACTTTCGGAAAATAAAGGATTCCGGTCAGGTTAAACGGATAATCCACGTTGAGGTGAATCCAGAAGAGGGGTTCCTCAAAGGAATAAGGGTAAAGTTCCCGGTAAAAGTTCTTGTAATCCTCATCTTTCAGATCTACAGGTTTTTTCTTCCATAATGGATCGGTATTATTGATAATCCTGGGTTTTTCAACTTCCACTCGTTTGTCATTACCATCTTTATCTTTTTCTCCCTCGACTTTTTCCCAGGTCTTTTCGTTTCCGAAACGGATAGGAACCGGGAGGAATTTGCAGTATTTTTTTAGAATTTCAAGCAGTTTGTATTCTTCGAGATAATCCTTTGAATCCTTGGCAATGTGAAGGATCACTTCCGTGCCACGGTCTTTTTTATCAGTTTCCTCCATCATGTAATCCGGACTGCCATCACATTCCCAGCGGACAGCTTTGTTTTCTCCTCGGGTTTGGTATGTTTTTGTATAAATTTCAACCTTGTCGGAAACCATGAAGGAAGAATAAAAACCGAGACCGAAATGACCAATGATGGCATTCATCTCTGATTCCGATTTGGTTTTGAACTTCTTAATGAATTCTTCGGCGCTTGAAAAGGCGATCTGGTTGATATATTTATCCACTTCCGCAGCGGTCATCCCTATGCCCTTATCCTTGACAGAAATTGTTTTTTTCTTGGTATCCAGGGTCACCTCAATGGTCAGGTCGCTGATGTCGCCATTATATTTTCCAAGCGCAGCAAGCGTTTTCAGTTTTTGTGTGGCATCCACCGCGTTGGAAATAAGTTCGCGAAGGAAGATCTCATGATCAGAATAGAGGAATTTCTTGATGATCGGAAAAATATTCTCAGTCTGGACGTTAATTTTACCTTGTTGCATAGTGATCGAGGTTTAGATGTTTTTTCCGGTATATCAAAAAAAATGCCATGGGTAAGAATATGACAAAATGACAAACAGATAATTTTTCATCTTCCTCATGTAATAAGGAAGAAAATTTCTAATTTTACAAGGTTGTATTTCCGTTGGAACATCTAAAAATTATCTATATGAGCGCAATTGATTGGAAAAACTTGCCATTTGGCTATTTCAAAACAGATTTTAATGTCCGTTGCTATTATAAAAACGGGCAATGGGGTGACCTGGAGGTCACTGATTCCGAAATGATCAGCATGCACATGGCGGCCACATGCCTGCATTACGGACAGGAAGCTTTTGAAGGGATGAAAGCCTTTACCGGTTCAGATGGAAAGATCCGCATCTTCAGGATGGAAGAAAATGCCAAAAGGATGCAGCAATCTGCCCAAGGAGTGATGATGGCAGAAGTGCCCACTCCTTTGTTTATTGAAACGGTTTTAAAAGCAGTCAAATTAAACCTGAAGTATGTTCCCCCATATGGAGAAGGCGCTTCCCTGTATATTCGTCCCTTGCTGATCGGCTCCGGGCCTCAGGTCGGTGTTAAGCCTGCTACAGAATATATGTTCATGGTTTTTGTGGGCCCTGTCGGTCCTTATTTTAAGGAAGGATTCAATCCGGTGAAAATGCAGATTGTTCGTGATTACGACCGTGCTGCTCCCCTTGGCACCGGTCACATAAAAGTTGGAGGAAATTATGCGGCAAGTCTGAGGGCAGGTGTTCGTGCACATAACGACGGTTTTTCTTCTTGTATCTTTCTGGATGCCCGTGAAAAAAAATATATTGATGAAGCCGGACCGGCTAATTTTTTCGGAATTAAAGGGAATATATATGTCACGCCGGATTCAAGCTCCATATTACCCTCTATTACTAACAAATCTTTATGTGTACTTGCAGAAGAGCTGGGAATGAAAGTGGAAAGGCGTCATGTTCCAGTGGAGGAATTAGCCGAATTCGACGAAGTCGGAGCCTGCGGAACTGCAGCAGTGATTTCACCGATCTGTCAGATCCATGATAGGGACACCGGGAAAATTTATCAATATTGCAAGGATGGTCATGCCGGACCGGTTTCCACCAAGCTGTACAACAAATTGAAGGGTATTCAGGAAGGCCTCGAACCAGATACTCACGGCTGGGTGACCGTCTTGGAGTAAATGAATGTCAAGCTAATCTGCCAGTAATTCATGGTTGCAATGCTTGACAATTCTTCAGCTACAAAATCGCTTCCATTTCCTTCTGCATTACCTGGGCAACTTCTCTTGCTTTTTCAGCGAAATTATGATCGTTGGATGCATACAGGATGTTTCTGGAGGAGTTCACGATCAGTCCGCAGTCTTTGGTTAAGCCATATTTCGTAACTTCTTGCAGGTTTCCGCCCTGAGCGCCAACTCCCGGAACCAGTAGGAAATGATCAGGCAGGATTTTACGGACCTCGGTGAGCATCTCAGCTTTTGTGGCTCCCACCACATACATCATGTTTTCATCCGAACCCCATTTGGAGGATTTAATCAACACCTCTTCATAGAGTTTTTTATTCCCTGAGCTGAAGTACTGAAAATCTCCTGCTCCTATATTAGAAGTCAGAGCCAGTACAATGATCCATTTATCAGGATAGGAGAGGAAAGGTGTTATCGAATCTTCTCCCATGTATGGAGCAACCGTGACCGCATCGAAATTCATGCCTGAAGAAACCTGATCAAATATGGCCCGGGCATATTGAGCAGAAGTATTGCCGATATCACCCCGCTTGGCATCAGCTATGGTAAAATGCTGACCGGGATAAACGGTGTTGATGTATTGAATGGTTTTTGTCAGACTGTTCCACCCTTTCACTCCAATACTCTCATAAAAGGCAAAATTGGGCTTATAGGCAATAGCCAGGTCGTGAGTGGCATCAATAATAGCCTTATTGAAATCAAAAACAGGATCATCATGATCCAGAATATGTTTCGGAATTTTAGTCAAATCCGTATCCAATCCAATACATAGAAAGGATTTTTTACTGTATATGAGGTTGATAAGGTTTGCGCGCTTCATAATAGAAAAATTAAATGCACATCTTCAAATCATCGCTTGTCGCTTGTAGATCTTAGTTGCTTCCTGCTTCCTTCAGTCTCTCAGCATTTTCTGCAAGCTGGAGTGCATCGATCAAAGGTTGAACATCCCCGTCCACAATCACGGGAAGGTTGTATAGCGTGAGATTGATCCTGTGGTCTGTCACCCGGCTTTGAGGATAATTATAAGTTCGGATTTTCGCTGATCTGTCACCGGTAGAAACCATGGTCTTTCTTTTTTTGGAAATTTCATCCAGGTACTTTTGGTGTTCCAGTTCATAAAGCCTTGTCCGGAGCACTTTCATGGCTTTATCGAAATTCTTGATCTGTGATTTCTCGTCCTGGCAGGAAACTACTATTCCTGAAGGAATATGCGTAAGACGGATGGCGGAATAAGTCGTGTTCACCGATTGGCCTCCTGGTCCTGATGAGCAGAAAGTATCTTTACGCACATCAGATTGTTTGATTTCCACATCAAATTCATCAGCTTCAGGCAGGACAGCCACGGTGGCGGCTGATGTATGAACCCTACCCTGGGTTTCCGTCTGGGGAACACGCTGTACTCGGTGGACTCCTGATTCGTATTTCATCTGCCCATAAACATTCTCACCTATCAGGTTGAAAATAATTTCTTTATATCCACCCATTGTGCCTTCGGTGAAATCAACCAACTCTACTTTCCAGCGTTTGGTCTCAGCGAATTTATTGTACATCCTGAACAGGTCACCGGCAAAAATACTGGCCTCATCTCCACCTGTGCCGGCACGGATTTCAATCACGGCATTCTTTCCGTCTTCGGGATCAGCAGGAATGAGCATCACACGAATCTCATCTTCCAGGTTTTCTTTTTCTGTGAGCAGGGTGTTCAGTTCTTCTTTGGCCATGATCCTGAATTCTTCATCCTTTTCATGATGGATGATCTCTTTGGCATGTTCAATATTGGCAAGAATGTCTTTATAATGCTCGTATCCGGCAATGATCGGTTGAAGTTCTTTATAGTCCTTATTCAACCGGATATATCGCTTCATGTCACTCATCACCTCAGGCTCATTCATCTGGTTCTGAATGTCCTCAAACCGTTGTTTGATGGCTTCAAGTTTTTCTAGCATAATTTCTTAAAATTCTAATGCAAAGTTAGGAAATTCGCTGAGAATGCTTAATTTCCTGGAAGGATAGGAGAGGCAACGACCGATGATTTGGGATTCAATATTGAATTCATGGGCAATATCCATGATGTTTTGAGCCATATTTTCTGGGATATAGAATTCCAGGCGATGGCCCATATTAAATACCTGGTACATCTCTTTCCATGGAGTTCCTGATTCCTGCTGAATCATCATAAAGAGAGGAGGAAGGGGAAACAGATTATCTTTCACCACATGCAATTGATCAATAAAATGCAGGATTTTTGTTTGCCCTCCACCACTGCAATGAACCATGCCGTGAATATGTTCCCTGTACATGCTCAAGATTTTCTTGACCACAGGGGCATAGGTCCGGGTGGGAGAAAGGAGGAGTTTTCCAATATTCATTCCCGGGATTTCGGAAGGATCAGTCAGGTTTTTATTTCCGGTATAGACCAAAGGATCAGGAATCCGGTCATCGAAACTTTCAGGATATCGGAAGGCATGTGGTTTATTCAGCAGGTCATGCCGTGCGGAAGTCAGACCATTGCTCCCTATCCCCCCATTGTATGAGGTTTCATAGCTGGCTTGTCCATAGGAAGCCATTCCCACGATTACATCCCCGGCCTGGATATTCCCGTTATTGATCACATCTTTTCTTTTCATCCGACAACTGACAGTAGAATCAACAATGATTGTACGTACCAGGTCGCCCACATCTGCCGTTTCACCTCCTGTGGACCAAATTCCAATCCCATGACTTCTCAACAACTCAAGGAAATCTTCCGTTCCCCTGATGATTTCTGAAATGATTTCCCCCGGGATCAGTTTCTTGTTCCTGCCGATTGTGGATGAAAGGAGGATATTCTCGCAGGCACCGACACATAAAAGATCATCCAGGTTCATTACGATGGCATCCTGGGCTATTCCCTTCCATACCGACAGATCGCCGGTTTCTTTCCAGTAGAGATAGGCCAGGGAGGATTTGGTCCCTGCCCCGTCGGCATGCATAATGTTACACCATTCCTCATCACCGCCAAGGATGTCAGGAATGATCTTACAGAAGGCTTTTGGAAATATTCCCTTGTCCATACTGCTGATGGCCGAATGAACTTCTTCTTTTCCTGAAGAAACACCTCTGAGGTTATAGCGGGAGTTTTCAGTCATGAGCCGGTAAAGATAAATACATTTTACTGGAAAATGATCAGGCTCTTTTTTGAATCAATGGAGAAATCACCAAGTCTTTTCAACGTATTTTCGCCTAACCGGATCCCGGTCGTCTTACGGTTTACGGTAGCTTCGATATCTTTTACGGTGTTTCGTCCTATCTTTAATTCCCTGATGATAAATACCGCTTTGTCGGCAATCGTTCCTTCCCCGATGATTTTGGTCACCTCTCCCTGGAAATCTGTTTTGTCGATCAGACCGTCTTTGAGCAGTTTCAATGCATATTCCTGAGAAATATAAAACTCCTTTTCCTTAGGATCATAAGTGAATGACAGGGTGGCCCCATTGACAAAACATTCCGCGTTCAGAAGTCCTTCTTTGGTTAGGGTGTAGCTGACCGTATTTTCTTCTGGTTTGACCACGACTTCAATTTTCACAGGTGTTTGTTTGTCAACTTTAGTCTTAGGAATAAAATCATTACGGAGTATGCTGAACTCGGTACGACGGTTCAACTGATGGGCTGCTTCCTTGACCTGGATGTTGGGTAGCAAGTTAATCACGGAATCGGTGAGGGTGGTTCCGGCAGTAAAGGTATATCCTTCCCGGCTAATGTCTTTTGTCAGGGTACGCGGAACCCTTTCCCCGTATCCTTTGGCTGCGAGGCGGTCGGGATCGATGCCCCTGGAGATAAGGTAATCCACGACAGACTGGGCTCGTTTTTGGGAGAGGATATCATTCCTTTCATCAGAATCTCGTGAGTCGGTATGTGAAGCCAGTTCAACCACGATGGTTTCATTGGCGTCGAGGGTTTCAATTAAACCCTGAAGGGAATCCTGGTATTGAGGTTTTAAATCCCATTTAGCCAGATCATATAAAATATCGGGTAGCACTACGGGTTTTTTCGGAATAGGACGGAGGATAAAATTTTTAGTAATATCCTTGCTTTTTTCCAGTCCTACCGTTGTTTCCCGTCCTTTTTCATTGAAATAATCCCTTTTTGTCACCAGGATATCATAGGTAGTATTGACAGATATCTGGTTTTTATTGAAACTGTAAAATCCTTTTTCATCGGTATTATCTTCCAGTGCGCGTCCATTGGTTCCCACAATAAGTACCTTGGCGCCAGCCAACGGTTGAAGGCTGCGATCATCTGTTACAGTACCTTCCAGGGTGAAGTAAACGGGAGGGACAACAAAGGAATAAATATCATCCTTGCCTTTCCCGCCCGGGCGGTTGGAAGCAAAAAGGCCCTGTTCGGGCTCATCCATATTAAATACGATACTGAAGTCATCAGCCGGAGAGTTAATGGGATATTTCATGTTTTCCGGCTTGCTCCACTTCCCGTCAGACTTGACGGATCTGAAAATGTCGAGCCCGCCCATACCCGGATGACCGTTGGAAGCAAAATAAAGGATGCTGTCGCTACGGATGAAAGGGAAAAGTTCATCACCCGGAGTATTGATTTCTGGTCCCAGGTTTTCTTTGGAATAACCACCGCCTTTAGCCTTTTTTTTTGTCATCCAGATATCTTTTCCTCCATGACCTCCGGGGAGTTCTGAGGCAAAGTAGATGGTTTCATCACTGGTGACGGAGGGATGGCCGAAAACATAGGAACTATCTCCCCCAAGATCGATTTTCTCTGGTTCTCCCCATGCCGTCTGTCCCTGACGGCTAACCCTGAATATTCCGCAACCATTCATTTTCTTGGGTTCATTCCAGCAACGGGTGAAATAGAATGCAGAGAACCGGGGATTGAACTGTCCCACTCCATCATTGGCTTTGGAATTGATCATACCTGCTTCGTCAGCAAGCAAGGGTTTGCTCCATTCCCCTTTACGGTCGATACGGGAATAGAAGAGATCAGAAAATTTCAGCCCTGTCCAGTTATCAATCTCCTTTCCTTTAGCAGCTCCACGGTCGGAGGTGAATATGATCGAGCCATATTTTCTGTCGGCATAAGCCGGGGCAAAGTCGTTTTCTTTTGAAGCCAGGTTCTTTTCGAACTTCACCTCATACTTTGAAGGATTGGCCATCCATTCTTTAGATAATTTACTGCTTTCTATCCCGATGTCTCCTTTCGGATCATCTGGGACCTTTTCTTTATAAGCAGTATATTGCAGGATGGCTTCATCATAATTGCCATTGGCTTTCAAGGCATCTGCATAGTATAATAAAATACGGGGTTCTTTGGTATAATATTTACTTGTGATACAACGTTTGTAAGCGATTTCCGACTTTTTTGTATTGTTCATCATGCGGTAGCACTCAGCCATCCTGAACGAAATACGATCCCTTTCCGCTTTGTTGTTTTTGACCTTTGAATAGGCTTTCTGGTATCGTTGCAAGGCGAGCAGGTACATCTGATCCGTGAACGCATTATCAGCAGCCTTGGAATGTTTATTCTGGGAATAACCATTCAGACTGGAAATCAAAAAAGCCAATAGCAGAATAGAAGAAAAAGAATACCGCATGCAATTGCAGTTTGTTGTTATTTTTTCTTTGCTGTGAGTTCTTTCATTTCTTTTCTTCGTGCTTGCCACGTTAAAATATCGTAAGATATGGGTGTGGCAATGAAAACTGAAGAATAAGTCCCGACCACAACTCCGATAAATAACGCAAAAGTAAATCCCCTTAGTACTTCTCCACCGAAGATAAAAATTACCAGCAACACGACCAGGGTAACGCCCGAAGTGTTAATGGTTCGTCCCAGGGTACTGTTGATGGCCGCATTGATATTATTGCCAAGGTCGCGTTTCGGGTAAAGTGCCCGGTACTCGCGGACACGGTCAAAGATAATAACTGTATCCATGATGGAATAACCTATGATGGTCAGCAAGGCAGCAATGAAAGACTGATCGATCTCCATGCCAAAAGGCAGGATTCCCCAGAATAAAGTGAACATGGTCATGATGACCAGGGTATCGTGGAACAGGGAAACCACTCCTCCGATGCCAAACTGCCAGTTTTTAAAACGTATGGCAATATATATAAAGATGATGATGAGGGAGAAAAAGACTGCCATAATTGCCTGCCAGATCAAGGCATAGGAAATGGTTGGGTCAACCCTTTGCGAACTGAGTTCTCCGATGATCTTTTTAGTATCAGAAGACATGAAGTCGGCATAGCTGATAGAAGTCTTATAAAACCCTTTTAATCCGCTAAATAATTTGGCATTGACAATGGAATCAGCTTTCTGGTCCCTGTCGTTGATCATGAATTTGGTGGTTATTTTAACCTGATTTTTTGGACCGAAGGTTTTGACTTCAGGAGATTCGCCGAATTCAGCCCGAAGCGACTCCCTGAGGTCTCTGGTGGAAACATTCTGGTCGAAACGGACGATATAGCTCCGGCCTCCGGTAAAGTCAAGACCAGGATCCAAGCCTCTGACAAACATACTGATGATTCCGGGGACAATGACCAGAAGGGATACAATATACATTTTCTTCCTTAATCCCATGAAATCAAAATGTAAATTCTGGAAGAGGTTATTGGTAAATTTGTTTCCGGTAGTGATCTTCATATTGCGGTCAAGCATCCATTCAAAGACCAGACGGGCGATGAAAATGGAAGAGAAGAGGGAGAGTAACAAACCAAGAACCAGGGTAGTGGCAAAACCTTTAACAGGACCCGAACCAAACATATAGAGGACGATACCGGTCAGGATAGTGGTTACGTGTCCGTCGATAATGGCCGATAGGGCATGGTGGAACCCATCCTTGACGACCAGTCGCATACCTTTTCCCGCTCGTATTTCTTCCCGCATTCGCTCATAAATAATGACGTTAGAGTCAACGGCCATGGCAAGTGTCAGTACGATACCGGCAATACCGGGCAGGGTGAGTACGGCGCCTATGGAAGCCAGGACGCCAAAAAGGAAAAACACATTGGCAAATAAAGCGATATCGGCCACATGACCTGCGCCACCATAATATAACGACATATACAAAAGAACGCCGATGAAGGCAATGATAAAGGAGATCAAACCGGCATTGATAGATTCCTGGCCGAGAGAGGGCCCGACAATTTCTTCTGACACGATACGTGCCGGTGCAGGAAGTTTCCCGGCCTTGAGAATATTGGCAAGGTCCTGGGCTTCCTCAACGGTCATGTTTCCGCCGGTAATGGAAGACATTCCGTTTGGAATTTCACCATTGACGTTAGGATAGGAATAAATATACCCATCCAGCACGATGGCGATTTGTTTCCCGATGTTATCACCTGTGAGCCGCTTCCAGATACGGGCGCCTTCAGAATTCATCGACATGGAAACTTCCACTCTTCCGTTCTGATCATAGTCTTGTCTGGCAGAGGTGATGACATCACCACCAAGCGCAGGAGAGCCATCCCTAGAAGTGATTTTCAGGGCAACGAGTTCCAGAATGTCTTTTTCTTCGTCCCTGGGTTTAACGGTCCAGGCCAGACGCATATCGCGGGGAAACATATTTTTGACCAGGCGCAACATATAATTGATCCTTGCCGTATCTTTGATAAGGGCACGTCCGACCATGGCGGTCTGACCAGGTTGATATTGTCCATCCTTCGTCTGGAATATGGCAGGGTTTAGATAGGCAAACAGGGGGTTCACCTTGGCATATTCTTCAAATGACTGTTCCTTTTTAGATGAAACGTCAGCTGAGGAAGTATCTTTGCCAATTTTTTTCAATAAGGCGTTTTCCTTGGAGGTATCCTCTTTTGCAATTTCTTTGGTTTTTTCCTGGGACTTGAGGTTTTCTTTCTTTTCTGCAAGGATTTGTTTATTATTGATGGCATTGACTTTTCCAGCAGTATCAGCAGCCAGTGTGCTATCCACTTTCAGGGTATCCAAGCCTGTGCTGAGAATAGAAACAAGTTTTTTATTGGCTTCACTGAAGAAAGGAAATAGCTGGGGATACTGATAGGTTTCCCAGAACTCAAGCTGGGCGGTTCCCTGTAGGAGCTTTCTGACCCGCTCAGGCTCTTTGATACCGGGGAGTTCGATAAGAATACGTCCGGCTGTCTGAAGCTTCTGAATATTTGGTTGTACTACTCCAAAACGGTCAATACGGGTGGCAAGGATGTTATAGGTACGGTCGATGGCCGCGTTGGATTCTTCACGGATGACTTTAATGACTTCGTCATTGGTAGAATTGTAGTTGATCTTGTCTTTTAATTCGACCGTGTTGAAGATGGCGGCCAGTTTTGCATTGGGGTCTGTTTCTTTAAAAGCGTCAGCAAAAATATCCACAAAATCGGCAGTACTGTTTTTTTCTTTTTCAATGGCTTTATCCAGGGCTTTTTTGAACGTGGGATCCTGGTTGTAACCGGATAAGGCACGGATGACGTCGGGGACGGAGACAGCCATCGTCACATTCATACCACCCTTCAGGTCAAGTCCAAGGTTGATTTCCCTTTCGCGGACATCTTTCAGGGTATATTTTTTTAGAAGAATGTTAAATACACCGATATTGGCCATGGAATCATTGAAATACTCCAGTCTTGATTTGGAGATAGAATCAAAATAGAATTCCTGTTTCAGGGGATCTCCCTTCGCCATTGTTTTTGCCATTTCCTTTACCGTCGGGGCATTGGCGTAAGCATCTGCTTTCAGGGAGTAGTGATAGCTGATAAAAGTAAAGGATAACTGGAACAAACAAACCAAAACGAATGTAACCGCAAAAAATTTAACAACGCCTTTATTCTGCATGAGTTTGTGATTTTAAATGGATTGTATTTATTTTCAGAAGTCTTTTTTTTGAGGGTGCAAAATTAGAATATTCCGGGGAAATAACCAATAGAAATATGAATTAGGATGGAAGAATCCGGAATTAGCGTTATGGAGGCAGTTCCCTGAGTCATTTTTTAAGGGTAATTGTACCGGATGTGGTTCCGGCCGGCATCCTAATAATTCTGAATTTTCTCCATTCATACTGCGGATTTTGCTGTTGCATCGATTTTTTATCCGCATTTCTGAGGGTGAATTTTTCGTCGGGGTGAACCAACAGATCTTTTCCACCGGGAAATTCCGTGTCGGATAAGGTAGTTACTGCAAAATATCCGATGCTGTCATTCGGACCTATTGCTTCAAAGGCAAGATGAGAACTACCGGAATTGACGGTCCACCAGCCCTGCGTCATCCAGTACCCCCCGGTATTTTTAGCTACATAGTGTGCAAAAGCCACATAAACCGGTTCTGCATGTTCATTTTTAAAGTTTATCTGGGCATTACAATCCAGGGATATCAACAGTAAGATGCCCGCCCACCAATATTTTAAATTCATCTGATTTAATTTTTTACAAACATAATGCTTTAATGAATTTAACCCATTTCCTGATATAATTTCTGAAGCATTTTTTCTGCCTTATTTCTGAATCCAGGAGAACCTTCGCTCACCTTCCACTCGATTGAATCTGCCAGTTCTTTTTTAAGATCAGGCTCCTGGACTGATATCTGGTAAAGGATTTCCATACAAAAAAATTTAGTAGCAACTGCTTCTTTTGTCGAAATCAGCCATTCAAAGCAAAGATTCATCAGTGTCCCGAGATGTTCATTGGGAAGAGGGTAACGGGAAAGCATACGCAAGGTGTGCCGCTTCAATCCATCATGTTTGAATTGGGGAAGAATTTCAATCATGTCATCCAGATACGGCGTTAATAGAGAAGGGACTTTTTCGGAAACCATGTCGATTACCCAAGCAGCCCTGCGGCTTACCGGTTCTTCATTCCTTAGGTAAGTATGAAAAAGCTCATTGAACAAGCCTGGTTGCTTGAGGATAATACCAGTCACCATGTCAGTGTTTCTTCTTGACATCTCCACCAGCAGGATATCTTCAAGGGACTCAGGTGCGCTCATATTCTGTTATTTTCCAAAATGTGGATTCAAAATTATTTCATAAATTTCAATTTTGATTTTTTTGTTGATAAATTAATAATTATAGTTTTACTTTTGCAAAAATAATTCAAAGCAGGTTAATTACATTGACTAAAATATTTCAATCCATGTAACTTACATGAATAACTTTTCTTATGAAAAATAAGTATATTGATCTTATTGAGCAAAGTTTCGATTTTCCTCAGGATGAATTTAAAGTGATTGATAATGAGCTTTATTTTAATCAGGTTCCACTGATGGATATCATAAAACAATATGGCACTCCATTGAAAATAAGCTATCTGCCTAAAATCAGTTCACAAATCCAAAGGGCCAAACGCCTGTTCAATGTTGCCATGGCCAAAGTAGATTACCAGGGCGATTATAACTATTGTTACTGTACAAAAAGTTCGCATTTTAGCTTTGTTCTGGAAGAAGTACTCAAGAATGAGGTTCACCTTGAAACTTCCTCGGCTTTTGATATGCCGATCATTGAAGATCTGGTAAGCCGCGGGTTGTTCACCAAGGATAAATTCATCATCTGTAATGGATTCAAACGCCCCCAGTACATTGAATATATTGTGAATCTGATCAATTCCGGATTTTCAAATACCATCGCGGTCCTTGATAACCTTTTTGAATTGGACAAATATGAATCACTTGTTCAATATAAAACGAAAATCGGTATCCGGATTGCTTCCGAAGAAGAACCGAAATTTGATTTTTATACATCCAGGCTGGGGATAAGGTACAACGATATTCTTCCCTATTACCTTAATAAAATCAAAGGCAATCCGAAGTTTGAACTGAAGATGCTTCATTTCTTTATCAATACTGGCATAAAGGATACGGCATATTATTGGAATGAACTGACCAAGAGTGTTAACGTGTACTGTGAGTTAAAAAAGATCTGCCCAGAATTGTCGGCTTTGAATATTGGAGGTGGTTTTCCAATTAAAAATTCCCTGGCTTATAATTATGAATATGAATATATGGCAGAAGAGATCATTGCCCAGATTAAAAGCATATGTGAGCGCAATGAAGTGGCAGAACCCGACATATTTACTGAATTCGGATCATTTACGGTTGGTGAAAGTGGCGCAGTTTTGTTCTCTATAATTGACCAGAAAAGACAAAATGATCGTGAAATCTGGAATATGATCGATTCTTCCTTTATGAATACTTTACCCGATACCTGGGCAATAAATCAGAAATTTATTTTGCTTGCTGTCAATAATTGGGATGTGGAGTATGAACGGGTATTTTTGGGTGGGTTAACCTGCGACAGTGAAGATTATTACAATGCAGAGGAACATTCCAATGCGGTATTCCTCCCCAAATTTACTCAGGATGAACCTTTGTATATCGGGATGTTCCACACCGGTGCCTATCAGGAAGCGATTGGTGGATACGGAGGCATACAGCATTGTTTACTGCCTGCTCCCAAGCATGTACTGATTGATCTGGATGAAAATGATGAAATTACAACCAAACTTTTTTCAAAAGAACAGAGTTACAAATCAATGCTGAAAATTCTGGGATATTGATTATTTTTGAAAAAAATTCACGATGAAGAAAAAGGCTTTATTAAAAGAACAGGTCAAGCATATCGATATCAAATCATTTGATTCCAAGCCAATCATTGATTCCATGCGCGATATGTCGTTTACCTCCCGGGATACAGCGGCCGCTGCAGATATTCTGAACCGCATGATCAAGCATAAGGGCTGTACCATTTTTCTGACCCTTGCCGGAAGCACCAGCGCCGGCGGGTGTATGCAGGTGTATGTAGAAATGGTAAAAAATAATATGATTGATGCTGTCATTGCCACTGGTGCTTCCATAGTGGATATGGATTTCTTCGAAGCCCTTGGTTTCAAACATTACAAGGGTTCTTACAATGTAGATGACAAGGATCTCAGGAATAATTACATTGACCGGATTTACGACACTTTTATCGATGAAGAGGAACTTCAGGTTTGCGATATGACCATCAATAAAATCGCAAA
This sequence comes from uncultured Prolixibacteraceae bacterium, assembly GCA_964429135.1. Taxonomy (GTDB): domain Bacteria; phylum Bacteroidota; class Bacteroidia; order Bacteroidales; family FEN-979; genus CAZSDU01. The sequence continues at coordinate 23,248 of CAYSAU010000005.1, forward strand.
TTCCTTGGAACCCCGGCCTTATTCTTCACGCGAGTTTATCCGCGAGATGGGCAAATGGCTGGTGAAAAATTCGAAAAAGAAAGATTCTCTCGTTCAGGTGTGTTATGAGCATAACGTCCCGATATTCTGCCCTGCATTCTCCGACAGCAGTGCTGGTTTTGGCTTGGTCAGACATCAGTGGGACAATCCCAAAAAACATGTCTCCATTGACTCGGTCAAAGATTTCCTTGAACTGACCAAAATAAAAATGGCCGCTCATACGTCAGGATTATTTATGATTGGGGGAGGGGTTCCCAAAAATTTCGTGCAGGATACTGTAATCTGTGCTGAAGTTCTTGGGAAAGAAGTCCCCATGCACCAATATGCCATTCAGATCACCGTGGCGGATGTCAGGGATGGGGCATGCTCCAGTTCGACCCTGAAAGAAGCAGCTTCATGGGGGAAGGTTGATACGGTGTACGAGAAAATGGTCTATGCAGAAGCCACTTCAGTCGTTCCACTAATCATCAGTTACGTGTATCACCGGGGAGATTGGAAAAAGAGAAAGAAATACGAATGGGCTAAAATGCTTGATCAGTCATAAGCGATTTTCTTTTCAGTGCTTATATCTGATCCACTTCCATAATTCCTTATAATTAATCTTCTTCCCATACATCAGAATCCCTGTTCGGTAAATTTTTGCCGCCAGCCAGGTCGTTCCTAAAAAACCCAGCAGCAGGCATACCATGGAGAGAATAACTTCCCATACCGGAACCCCAAAAGGAATTCTGATCATCATGATGACCGGTGATGTCAGCGGAATGATCGACATCCAGAATGAAACCGGTCCCTCAGGATTCTGGATGACAAATTGAGCCATGATAATGGCAAGGATTAATGGAATGGTGATCGGTAACATGAATTGTTGGGTGTCCGATTCACTGTCAACAGCTCCTCCGATTGCGGCAAATAAGGCCGCGTACATCAGATATCCGAAGATGAAAAAGAACAGGAATGAGCCTATCATCACCGGAAAGTCAATGCTGTTGATAGCCTCCAAGGCCTCATTCATATCGCTGGAGGTATCCTTTTTTAAAGTTTCGGGAAGGTCAAGTTGTGCGGCATTCAGGGATTGGTTTTGCTGCAATAGATTCTGTGCGGATTTACTCCCTGCTTTCTCCGTCAGGGTAGTTGTGACGATCGTCACGATGCCGAAAGTCAGGATTACCCATAAGAGGAATTGCGTTAAGCCCACCAGTCCTACTCCGATTATTTTTCCCATCATAAGCTGAAAAGGTTTGACAGAAGAAATAATGACTTCAACGATACGACTGGTTTTTTCCTCTATAACCCCCCGCATAACCTGGGATCCGAAAAGAAAAATGAAAAAATAGATCAGGATTCCGGCGAACATGCCAAGGATCATACTGACCTCGGTATAGCTTTTAGATTCCTTTCCATCTTCCCCGATTTTCATCGTATTGATGTCCACTGAGGTCTTGATGGATCTTAAAATATCATCCACATTGACCGGCGATTTTTCGTCTTTTTGTAAATCTTTCAGTCTGGCTCCCAGTTTCAGTTCCTCAATTTGCCTGGTCATAACATTTTTGATGTAGCTTCTGACACTGAGGTTGACATTATTTTCCGAATATAGAATGGCATTGGAAGGGAGGGTCACTTCAGTTTTCGGAATATACAATAGGGCATAGTCACCGCTTTTCGTAAAATTGGCTTTGGCAGATCCGATATCGCTGACCAGATCATGAAATTTGATATTGTCTGAATTCTTGAATTTCTGATAGAATATTCCGCTTTCATCTATTACAGCCACGGTTTTTGTCTCATTGGTACGGGTGGCAAGATAAATTGGAACGATCATGATACCGGCCATCAGCAGCGGACCAAGGATTGTCATGACCATAAAGGATCTCTTTCTTACACGGGTAAGATACTCACGCTGAAGGATAAGGATGATTTTTTTCATGTCAGCTATGGGTATTGGGTGAAGCATTTAATCCGGTCACGGCCCTGATGAAAATATCGTTCATGCTTGGGATGACTTCGTTGAGCGCATAAATGGTTACATGGGGTAAAAGAAACCGGAGCAGTTCATTGGGGCTGCTTTCATCCGGAATCCTGATATCAGCTTGGTACTGATCCGTATCGCGTTCTGTGCTGAGCACTTGGAAGGCAGGGGGAAGGATCATCTGAAGGTCGTCAACAGAAGTGTTGTACGATAGCTTAAACGTATTGGTTCGAAATGTTTTCTTGATTTCGCTGACCTTACCCTTCAGAATTACTTTTGCATTATTGATCAGAGCGATATGGTCACAAAGTTCTTCAACAGAAGACATGTTGTGAGTGGAAAAAATAATGGTAGAACCTTTTTCTTTTTGTGCAATAATTTCTTCTTTAAGCATATTGGCATTGATGGGATCAAAACCGCTGAATGGTTCGTCAAAGATCAACAGGGATGGATCGTGGATGATGGTGACCAGGAACTGAACTTTCTGCTGCATTCCTTTCGACAATTCTTCCACTTTCCGGTTCCACCAACCCTTCATCTCAAATTTCTCGAACCAGAACTGAAGGTGTCTCTGGGCTTCATGTTTATCGAGGCCTTTGAGCTGTGCCAGATACATTGCTTGTTCGCCAACCGACATTTTTTTGTACAGTCCCCTTTCTTCAGGAAGGTATCCTATTTGCTCAATGTCTGAGGGTTTAAGCGGATGGCCCTTGAAGAAGAGGGATCCCTGATCCGGAGCAATGATCTGGTTGATGATTCGTATCAGGGTGGTTTTACCTGCACCGTTTGGCCCTAATAAACCAAAAATAGTTCCCTCCGGAACATCTATGCTGACCTTATCAAGTGCCAGATGGTTGGCATATTGTTTGGAAACCTGCTGAGCGGAAAAAATATCCATCATTAATTATGATTCAAAGTAGTTTTTCATCCTGGAGAAAAAGTTTCTTTCTTTATCTTCTTCAGAAGGTTGGAAATTGGTTGATTTGCTTAATTTTTCAAGGATGGTCTTTTCTTCTTTGCTCAGTCGCTTCGGTGTCCAGACGTGAATGGTAACCAGATGATCCCCTCGGTTTTCATATCCGTTCACACTGGGAATTCCTTTTCCTCTTAAACGCAGCACCTTGCCACTCTGGGTTCCAGGCTCTATTTTAATTTTAGCTTTTCCATCGATGGTTGGAACTTCAAGGCTTGTTCCCAGGGCTGCATCTGAAATGGAGATAAAATATTCAAAGTGGATATTGTTTCCGTCACGCTCAAACAGGGGATGTCTGACCTCTTCGATCTGGACAATTAAATCTCCGGCAATACCTCCTCTTGCAGCGGCATTGCCTTTGCCTCCAAGAGAAAGTTGCATCCCTTCTGAAACCCCGGCAGGGATTTTAATGGAGATGACTTCCTCCCCCTTGACTACCCCGTTTCCTGCACAATCATGGCATTTATCAGTGATAATCTTTCCTTCTCCACCACAGTTCGGGCAAGTTCCGGTGGTTTGCATTTGTCCCAGGAAAGTGGATGTCACACGGGTAACGTGGCCGCTCCCTTTACAGGTGGAACAGGTAGTAAAAGCGCTACCGTCTTTGGCTCCGGTACCCTTGCATGTGGCACAGGCTGTAAATTTATTGACTTTTATTTTTTTCTCCACTCCATGGGCGATTTCCTCAAGCGTCATCTTTACTTTGACCCTGAGGTTGGAGCCTCGGTTGACTGTTTTACCACGGCTTCTTCCCCCTCCAAAAAAAGAGCTGAAAGGATCATTCCCGCCTCCACCGAAAATATCACCGAAATGAGAGAAGATATCCTCCACACTCATGCCACCGCCAAATCCTGAGAATCCGCTATTATTGCCCAGACCGGCATGACCAAACTGATCATACCTCTGCCTTTTTTCGCTGTCACTCAGCACTTCATAAGCTTCGGCTGCTTCTTTGAATTTCTCTTCGGTATCTTTCTTACCCGGATTTTTATCCGGGTGATATTTCAATGCTTGCTGACGAAAAGCTTTCTTGATTTCCTCAGGGCTGGCATCCTTACTGACTTCTAGTATTTCGTAATAATCTCTCTTTGTCAACCTGTTAATGATTAATGATGAATTATATTTTAGTTACCAACCACCACCTTGGCATAGCGGATCACCTTCTCATTCAACAGGTAACCTTTCTCAATTTCATCGACAATGGTGTTTTTTTTCTCCGGATCGTCAACTACAATATTGGTGATGGCTTCATGGAAATCTGTGTTAAAGACCTCACCAATGGTTTTCATTTGCACCAGACCCTGTTGACTGAGGATACTGAAAAATTTATTGAATATCAATATGACACCATCATGTAAGGCGGAGTCAATCTCAGATTTGCTTTCAAATGCCTTGATGGCTCTTTCAAAATCGTCAAGGACGGGCAGCAGCTTTGTGATTAAATCGGCAGAGGCAGTTCGGCTGAGCTCCAGTTTTTCTTTCAGGGTGCGTTTACGGTAATTGTCGAATTCTGAGTATAAACGAAGGAATTTATCATTCAGCTCGGCAATTTGAGCGTTCAGTTCCTGTTTTTGCTCTCTACTCCCTTCCTCGGTTTCCTGGTATTCAACGGGTTCCTGAGCTTCTTCTGTTAAATGTTCCTCTTCTTTGATTTTTGTTTTTTCAGGTTTATGCTCTTTTTTAGACATAACAGATTTCTTAATCGAATTTTTGTTCGTTCGCATGGATCAAATTACTTGCCAGAGGTCGAATTGAGACAAATTGTCAGTCCGGGATACGTTTAATACGCGCTCCCAGTTGATTTAACCGGACATCAATGTGTTCATAACCCCGGTCAATTTGTTCAATGTTATCAATGAGGCTGCAACCCTCAGCGGATAATGCAGCAATCAGCAAGGCTACGCCAGCACGGATATCGGGCGATGACATCCTGATCCCTTTCAGGGGGTAATGGTGGTTCAGACCGATCACCGTGGCTCTGTGGGGATCGCATAAGATAATCTTCGCTCCCATGTCAATAAGTTTATCGACGAAAAACAACCGGCTTTCAAACATTTTTTGATGAACCAGCACATGGCCTTTGGCTTGTGTTGCCACCACCAGGATAATGCTGATCAGGTCGGGGGTAAAACCCGGCCATGGTGCATCGGCAATGGTCATGATAGATCCGTCCATAAAATTTTCCACTTCATAATGATCCTGGGCAGGCACAAAAATATCATCCCCCTGCCTCTCCATTCTGATGCCCAGTTTCGAAAAGACATCAGGGATAAGTCCCAGTTGTGAATAATCGGTTTTTTTGATGGTAATGGCGGATCCTGTCATGGCGGCAAGGCCGATAAAGCTACCGACCTCTATCATATCTGACAGCAGGGTATGGCTGCAGCCATGCAGTGTTTCAACCCCGTCGATAGTGAGGAGGTTGGACCCGATTCCCTGAATGCGTGCGCCCATACTGACCAGCATTTTGCATAACTGGGCAATATATGGCTCGCAAGCCGCATTGAAAATCGTGGTGGTGCCCCTGGCTTTCACCGCGGCCATCAGAATGTTTGCAGTCCCGGTCACCGAGGCTTCATCCAGCAGCATGTAACTGCCTGTCAATTCTTTTGAAGTGACAGTATAGCGATGTTCCTGGGCTGAAAATTCAAAATCAGCGCCAAGTTTCTGTAAACCCTTGAAGTGGGTATCCAATCGCCTCCGACCGATTTTATCTCCTCCCGGAGTATAAATATATCCTTTCCCGAATCTGGCGAGCAGCGGTCCAAGGATCATGATTGATCCCCTCAAACTGGCTGCTTTTTCTCTGAATTCTGCGGTCAGCAGATAATCAAAATGAACATTAGCAGCCTCAAAGGTATAAGAGGAATTTCCGATTTTTTCGACTTTGACTCCCAGTGACTGCAGCAGATCAATGAGCTTGTTGACATCCCTGATATCGGGTATGTTATGAATGGTAATTTTCTCAGGAGTCAGCAAAACGGCACAGAGAACCTGAAGGGCTTCATTTTTTGCGCCCTGGGGAAGGATCTCACCGTTAAGCTTCAGACCACCGGTGATCTCGAAAGAACTCACGGCTGATTTCTTCTGGGTCTTGGCTGAACATTCCCGTTTGTCGCGGGACGAAAAGGTTTACGCTTCTTATTGCGGGCTAAAATATCATTGGTATTGGCAAACTTGAAATCCTGATGAAGTTTGACTTTCCCTTTTGAAAGGGTAGAAAGATGGGCTTCGATCAGTTCGTCAGAGACAGTTTCCCTGTTCCAGTTTAAATAGGATTTTTTCATATGGTTGGCAATGGCATGAACCAGGGCATCCTTTTCCTGACCTTCCTCAAATTCCATGGCCTTTTCCAGCATCAATGCAATGTTTTTACCATAATGCTTGAATTCAATTTCCTTATCATGATAAGAAAGATGTTCCGGTTTTGTGCTTAATGAAAGTGGGGGAGGTGGCGGAAATGGGGCATCAACATCAAGCTTAAAATCGGAAATGATGAAAAGATGATCCCATAATTTATGCTTGTAATCTCCTGATTCTTTTACATTCGGGTGCATCTGTGCCATTACATTCACGATGAATTTTGCGGCTTTGGTTCTTTTTTCACGTTCTTCAATGGTGCAAATATACTGTATCATCTGCTGAATATTCCTACCGTATTCCGGAATAAGCATCGGCTCCCGTGTAGTGTTGTACTCCATTTCCTCTTTCAATTGATTTTTTTGCAAAGATACGATTTTTATATACTTTTATCCTTATTAACAAAAATCCTGCTCACCATGAAAAAAAATCTATTTTATGCAATTTTAGTTCTGACTACGGTTGGCATTGTTCTAAGCGCATGTAAAAGTAAAGACCATGAGCCGGGCATTCAGGAAAAATCAGCCATTGCCGATACCATCCAGGCCATGATGAATAAAATCATGACCTATGCTGCCATCCCGGATGCAGATTCAGCCTACCAATGGCTGAGAGACGATAGTAATACTGTTTTTATTTCCCAGGGGATGGCTTATTCAAACCCGGGAATTCATGCCATGATGCGCGACATGTACAAAAAGTTTAAAAGTCAGTCTTTTGATGTGGTTTGGTCAAAAACCGAGGTCCTTTCCTTTGACATCGTTTTATGGACAGGGGTGGCCCGTTCAAAACTGGTATCTGCCGAAGATGAAGCCGCTGAACAATGGCTGGGAGAAAGCTGGATTTGGCATAGGAATCCCGAAGGATGGAGGGTCATTCATTTCCATGAATCCTGGCTGGGTTTACCCGATCCATGTACCAGAGCGACAGTTGAAAATGCCCTGGAGAATTTTGCCAAGGAACTTAGCGGGCGTAAGCTTGATCCCATGGATATGCCTTCGGTTTTGACATTATTTTTGAAAGTTAATCCCAAAATATATGGAGCTACCCTGGCTTTTGCTCCTGATGAATACGACAACAACAGTCACAAAGCTGCCCCTTACGTATATCGTAAGAACAATGAATTTATAACTGTGAAACTGCCCGAATCCTATGATTATACTCAAAGTGACTGGTATCGGCTTCCCCTTGAAAAGAACGCAGCTGTATGGTCGGATCCATATTATGACGGCGGTGGCGGTGGCGTGGTCATGGTGACTTATGCTATTCCCTTGAAGGATAAAAGCGGAAACTTGATCGGTGTGCTTACCAGTGACGTGGCTTTACAATAATAAAATCGCAAAAAGGCTTGATCAGTTGACAATCCTAAGTTTTGCAAATTTCAGCAGCAACTGTTTTTGACCTACCTGAGGGAAGAAAACAGTTGCTTTTTTATTGGGTCCGTTTCCTTCAATGCCAACCACTTTCCCCTGACCGAAACGTTCATGGATAACTTCCATTCCTGATTGTATCTCGTCGGCATCAGAAGGAGGAAGAGAAGTCATTTCAGGCTTTTCCTCAGCTTGCTGTGTGCTGACTTTTTTAAAGTGAGAAGGCAATTTGATTTTTTTCTTTGGAAGGTTTAAACCGGGCAGCATGGATGAGAAGTTATCCATTTCCGAAAAACTTTCTTTTTTTATTGAAGGTTTTTTGGGGAAATCAAGATAATCTTCCGGAATCTCCTGGATGAAACGGCTGGGTTCACAGCTGGTGAGGTTGCCCCATCGATAACGGTTTTCGGCATAGCTCAGTGCCAGTTTCTTTTGGGCCCGTGTAATGGCAACATAAAACAAACGTCTTTCTTCCTCCAGTTCCGATCTCGAATTCAGGGATTGTATGGATGGAAAAAGATTTTCCTCCATTCCTACAGCATAAACGCAGGGAAACTCCAGTCCTTTGGCCGAGTGTACGGTCATGAGGGTCACCTTGTCGCTACTGTCATCCTCTTTTTTATCGGCATCGGTGATCAATGCCACATCTTGCATGAATTCATCAAGGGTACGGATTACATTGCTTTCAATTTCACCGGTTTCAGGGTTGATTCGAGGAGATTCTGAGAATTCCTTGATGGCATTCAGCAACTCTTCCAGGTTTTCAAAGCGGCTGACCCCTTCAGGGGTTCGGTCGTCATGCATTTCTTTCATCAATCCTGAAGATGCCGCAATATGCTTGGCCATTTCAAAAGCATTTCTGGTCTTCAGTTGAATAGCAAAACTTTTAATCATGGTAATAAAGGCGGTGATCTTCGTCCAGGTGGCTTCAGGAAGACGAAATCCTGAAGGTGGGTGTTCGATCAGGTCGAATATGCCTTTTTTTTGTTGGTCGGCCGTGACGATCAGTTTCTCAAGGGTGGTCTTTCCGATACCTCTGGCCGGGTAGTTGATTACCCTTAATAAGGCATCTTCATCCCTGTGATTGATGGTCAACCGGTAATATGCCAGTACGTCCTTGATTTCCTTGCGTTGATAAAAAGAAACACCTCCGTATATCCGGCAGGGGATATTGAGTTTTCTGAGCGCCTCTTCATGAACCCTCGATTGGGCATTGGTACGGTAAAGAATGGCAAAAGCAGAATTTTTTAACTGGAGGTTCATTTTATTTTCAAAGATAGACTGGGCTACCAGGTTACCTTCGTCGGTATCGCTCATGGCATGAATTAACTGGATACGGTTCCCTTCCTCATTCTCAGTCCAAATCTCCTTGAATATTTGGTTTTTATTATGCATGATCACCTGGTTGGCAGCCTTTACGATCATTTGGGTAGAGCGGTAATTCTGTTCCAGTTTATAAACCTTATGATCGGGGTAATCTTTTCTGAAATTCAGGATATTCTGAATATTGGCTCCCCTGAAACTATAAATGCTTTGGGCGTCATCACCTACCACACAAAGATTTTCATTGTTGGCAGCCAATTTTTTAATGATCAGGTACTGGGCAAAGTTGGTATCCTGATATTCATCAACCAGGATGTACCTGAATTTTTGCTGGTACTTGTAAAGTATATCGGGGAAATCCCGAATCAGGATATTCATATTGAAGAGCAGGTCGTCAAAATCCATAGCCGAAGCACGCATCAGGCGGTTCTGGTACTGGGTATAAAGCTTACCTGTAAGAGCTTTGCCAGAACCCGTATCATACTCCTGGATATCAGGGTTGGTATTGTATTCCGCTGCAGAGATCAGACTGGTTTTGGAAGAAGAAATCCTGTTCAGAATGTATCCGGGTTGATAAACTTTATCATCCAGGTTGTTTTCTTTAATGAGGTTTTTGATGAGTCTTTTGGTGTCATCTGTATCATAAATGGTGTAATTCGAAGGGTAACCCAAGCGGTGTCCTTCTATCCTGAGCACCCTGGCAAAAATGGAATGAAAGGTCCCCATCCAGACATTCTGGGCTTCGGGGCCTACCAATGCGATGATACGGTCTTTCATTTCTCGGGCTGCCTTGTTCGTGAATGTCAGTGCAAGAATATGGAAGGGATCCACATCTTTTTCGATCAGGTAGGCAACACGATATGTCAGCACCCGTGTCTTTCCCGAACCTGCGCCAGCGATTACCATCACCGGTCCCTCTGTATCTGTTACCGCAGCACGCTGGGCTTTATTCAATTCGTCAAGGATTTGCTTTGGCATTTTTGCTTTATGATGCGCAAAAATACAGGATTCATGCACATGGAAAAAAGTAAAAGATCACAATGTATTAACAAACTACTGAAAAATGGAGTTACACTTACGAATTTCCCGGATACTGTTTTCCTGTATTATATGACACTTGCTTATTATCGCTTTTTGTAAAGTGCTGATTGTCATAATTTTGTTTCAAATTAAATATATATAAAATGAAAACCAGGGATTTTATTCAACACAAAGCCATCGTAGTGACCCTCCTGGCTTGCTTGGGTTTAATGCTTTCGTTATCCTCTTGCCGTAAGGATTTGGATACTATGCAACCACAAGTTTCTCAGAGTGACCTCACATCCATGCATGATTTGAAGGTTAATTCCGATTTTAACTGGAGCACCTATCAGGAAGTACAGGTGAATATCAGTGTAAAGGGAAAAGCTGTTGTATTCATTAAATCAGCTGCCTCCCCTGAAGTAGTCTATGAGAAAGCAATGGTGCTACCTAACCAAGTGTACAGCACAATCATTGCTATTCCGACCTATGAGACGGAACTCATCATATCCGTCAACGGTATATCAAATAAAGTGGCTATATCGAATAATCAGGTTTCCTGTACCTTCTAAAACAAACAAACATGAAAGCAATATTAAAAAATATCAAAAACAGGGTAGGTATGATCATCCTGTTCATGGCATTGGTATTGGCAGGCCAGTCACAAAAAGTTCCTTGCGGTATAAGTAAAAACAACGGGGGGGGATTTTCCACTACCATACAATCAGTAATATGCAACACCAACGGCACATACACCATTGTCTTAGTGGTTCAACATGATGGTTGTTCTGGGCCTGATTGCAAAGCTTTATCTCATTATTCGGTGGAGACAATTCCCGGAACCTACAGCAACATTATGGTTGAGATTATTAGCGGGGGAATGACATATTCGAATATTGATCTGGGTCCTAATCTCGGTTCTGATCCCTTTCAGGGATTTAAAATTGACGGGGTTAACGGCATAGGTGATGGCCAGGCTGGTTCCTTCACTATCACTTATACCCTGGCGGGTGCATTGCAGGATCAGCAGGTATCAGCGAAAGCAGGAACTTCTCCCCAGATTGTTAGTTTTACGGTGTCTGAATTTACTTCAGTAATGAATTGTAATAATACTGGCTGTAGCACACCTGTCACAGGCCCTGATGCCATCAATGATAATGCAACGACAATGGTGAACACTCCGGTTAACATCAGTATCCTTACGAATGATATTCCAGGATCCGGCGCCCTGGTTCCCGGTTCTGTAACTTTTATTACGGGTACTGAACCTTCCTTATCCGTGGGAGTATTTACTCTTACTGGCACCGGGATGGTAACATTCACCCCCGCCAACAATTATACAGGAATGGCTACCATTCAATATCAGGTTTGTGATGTAAACAGTTTATGCGATATTGCTACCATAACCGTGACGATTCCCTCGGGTGATTCCGATAATGACGGTTGTCCGGATGAGGTAGATCAGTATCCGGATGACCCGACCAAATGTTTTGATAATGAATTTCCGGCAACAGGAACGGGTACACTGGCTTTTGAAGATTTATGGCCGGGACGTGGAGATTATGACTTTAACGACCTGGTTTGCGATTATAAATTTATTGCCACCACCAATGCTGAAAATCTCGTGGTCGGAATCACTGCTACTTTTACGGTTAAAGCATTTGGCGCCTCTTTACATAACGGATTTGGTTTTCAATTCCCAAATAGCAATATAATTCCGGGGAGTATGGCCGTTACAGGTTACAACCTTCAGGAAACCTATATTGTGCTGAATGAATATGGGCTGGAAGCCGGGCAGGATAAGCCCACCGTCATTGTTTTTGACGATGCCTATAACCTGATGCCTTCTCCGGGCATGGGAATAGGTGTCAACACTACTCCTGGCGCTCCTTATGTCAACCCTGTTACACTGACGATACAGATGTCCTTCAGCAGTCCTCAATATACCCTGGCTCAGATTAACCTGCCCAAATTCAACCCCTTTATTATTGTGGATAAAAACCGTGGGTTGGAAGTTCACCTTCCTGATTATGCTCCCACTAGTTTAGCGAATCCTGCCTATTTCGGTCAGGCTGATGACAGCAGCAATCCGGAAAGCGGTAGATATTACAAGACCTTGAATAACCTTCCCTGGGCGATCAATATCTACGAAAGTTTTGCTTATCCCAAGGAAAAAACAGATATCATTCATACATACAACCATTTTGTAGAATGGGCAGTGAGTGGTGGAGTAAGTTTCCCAGACTGGTATAAAAACCTTCCCGGCTATAGGAATACTGGTAACCTTTATTGAAAATTACCTGACCTGAATATTTTCTCTGATTGTAAAGAGGGTAACTCCAAGCCGAGTTACCCTCTTTTATTATAGAAAAGAAAAGGTTTCATTATCTTTGCCCTTCTAAATCATAAGAGATTATGAATCTTCCCATCTTCCAGATCGTTAATTACCTGCTCATCCTGATTGTTTTTATTATATTAATAAGGTATACCTGGGATATGATTTTTGACCGGGATTACCAGCCGTCTGCCTGGCAACAAGCAAAAAAAGCAGGAAATGTAAGTCGGGATCTGATCAGATTGGAAAGAAATTATCCGGATAAAGTGCGTTTTTTCAACTGGTGGTTGCAGATAGAACGTTTAAAACGAAATGAGATCCGGGGTTCATTTGCAGAATTGGGGGTATATAAAGGAGATAGTGCCAGGATAATTCATCTGATGGATACAGAAAGAACTTTTCACCTTTTTGACACTTTTCATGGTTTTACTGAAGAAGAACTGAAATCGGAAACCGGAACTGCTGCTACTTATCGTCCATCCGATTTTGCGGATACTTCCCTGGAAAAGGTGAGAAAAAAAATCGGGAAAAGCGAAAACCTTGTTTTTCACCTGGGAATTTTTCCAGCAACAACTTCAGGTCTGGAAAAGGAAAGATTTGCCCTGGTCAATATTGATGCAGACCTGTATCATCCGACAAAAAACGGTCTTGAGTTCTTCTATCCTCGTTTGTTACCAGGTGGCGTAATCCTTATCCATGATTATAATGAAAAATGGGATGGCGTGGTCCGGGCAGTGAACGAATTTTCTTTGACTATTCCTGAACACCTAATCCAAATACCTGATATGGAAGGTAGCATTATGATTATCAGGAATAAATAATTTTTTATCATTTTTTAACATTTTTTTTGCTTGAATTAAAATTAATTATACCTTTGCACCCTCGAAAATGGATTTTTGTTTTCGAGGGGAATATAAGCCGGAAACGGCAAGGAAACCTGATAAAGTGAGACATCTATAGGTTCCAATCGTAGACATACTGATGTTTTCGATGAAAAGTCTCCCTGAATTATCTCCTTCCTTTGCATTTCCAAGTAAGAAATTCCCGTTTTACAATCAATGATAAACCTAATGGTTTTTCATCGAAAATGTTGACAGTGTAAAAATAATTTGTACTTTTGCACTCCTTTTTTTAGGGTAAAAATTAAATTTAAAATAAATCATCAGTTATGCCTACGATTTCGCAATTGGTTCGTAAAGGAAGAAAAAAATTAACGGATAAGAGCAAGGCGCCTGCCTTGGACTCCTGTCCGCAACGCCGTGGTGTTTGCGTCCGCGTGTACACCACCACACCCAAGAAACCAAATTCCGCCATGCGTAAGGTTGCCCGTGTCAGACTCACCAACGGGAAAGAAGTCAATGCTTATATCCCTGGCGAAGGACATAACCTTCAGGAACATTCAATCGTCATGATCCGTGGCGGTCGTGTGAAAGATTTGCCTGGTGTTCGTTATCATATTATCCGTGGTGCCTTGGATACCTCGGGGGTAGAAGGCCGCAAACAGCGTCGCTCGAAATATGGTGCCAAACGTCCAAAAGAAAAAAAAGCATAAATTGAAAGGGCTACCCGTCGGGATGCCCGTACTTATAGATAAGTAGTATAATATGAGAAAAGCAAAACCAAAAAAAAGACCCATAGTTCCTGATCCAAAGTTTAGCGATACACTGGTGACCAAGTTTGTCAACAATATGATGCTCAGGGGCAAGAAAAACATTGCGTATGATGTCTTTTATGAAGCCATTGAGACCGTTGCTGATAAAACGAAAGAAGATGGCCTCGAGGTTTTCAAAAAAGCGCTTGCCAATGTTACTCCTTCTGTTGAAGTCCGCAGCCGGCGTATCGGTGGCGCCACTTTCCAGATCCCTTCTGAAATCCGTCCTTCGCGCAAAATGTCCATTGGTATGAAAGCCCTGGTAAGCTATGCACGTAAGCGTCACGAAAAGAGCATGGGACAGAAACTGGCTGCTGAAATCATAGCTGCTTACAAAGAAGAAGGTGCAGCATTCAAGAAAAAAGAAGATACCCATCGCATGGCAGAAGCTAACAAGGCATTCAGCCATTTCCGTTTTTAATATGAGCGAAAAGCTGGAAAATACAAGAAACATTGGCATAATGGCGCACATCGATGCGGGTAAAACCACAACGACTGAGCGTATCTTGTATTATACCGGCATCAACTATAAATTGGGCGAAGTTCATGATGGTACTGCTACCATGGACTGGATGATCCAGGAACAGGAACGCGGGATCACCATCACTTCTGCGGCCACTACTGTATACTGGGATTATAATAATGAAAAATACCGTATCAATATAATTGATACCCCCGGACATGTTGATTTCACGGTGGAAGTGGAACGCTCGCTGCGCGTTCTCGACGGTGCCGTAGCAATATTCTGTGCCGTGGGAGGTGTGGAACCCCAATCGGAAACAGTCTGGAAACAAGCAGATAAATACAAGGTGCCCCGATTAAGTTTCGTCAATAAGATGGACCGTACCGGGGCTGATTTTTTTCATGTCGTACAACAAATTAAAGAAAAACTGGGCGCCCATCCCATTCCTGTTCAGTTGCCCATTGGTGCTGAAGATAATTTCACCGGCATCGTGGATCTGATTTCCAATAAAGCCTTTACATGGGATGATGATTCTCTGGGCAAAGCATATTCGGAAATTCCTGTTCCGGAAGACATGAAGGAAATGGTAGAGGAATACCGCATGAAACTGATTGAAGGCGCAGCTGAAGAAAACGATGCCCTCCTTCATAAATTTATGGAAGACCATCACTCCATTACAGAAGATGAAATCCTTGCCGAATTAAGAAAGGCCACCCTTCAAAGCCGCATCACTCCGGTAATCTGTGGTGCTTCTTTTAAAAATAAAGGGGTTCAACCACTGATCGACAATATCATTAAATTCCTTCCTTCTCCCTATGATATGCCTCCCGTCAGGGGAATCAATCCCTATACGGAAAAGGAGGAGATGCGTCATCCCGACCCAGGAGAACCCTTTGCCGCCATTGCTTTCAAAATCGCCACAGATCCATTCGTTGGAAGAATCGCTTTCTTCCGCGTTTATTCCGGCGCTCTGGATGCAGGAGAAGTGGTACTAAATGGCAATACCGATAAAAAAGAACGCATCAACCGTATCATGCTGATGCATGCTAACAAACAAAACCCGCTCAAGCGAATCGAAGCAGGTGAAATCGGCGCTGCTGTCGGGTTCAAAGAAATTCATACCGGGGATACCCTCTGTGATCTCAAACACCCCATCGTTCTGGAGCGTATGGCCTTTCCGGAACCAGTCATCAATATGGCTGTGGAACCAAAGACCCAGGAGGATGTGGAAAAACTTGCTGTGGCTTTAAACAAGTTGACCGAAGAAGATCCTACCTTCCAGGTCAGGGTCGACAATGAGACTGGTCAGACCCTCATCAGCGGGATGGGAGAGTTACATCTCGACATCATTTGCGACCGTATGCGCCGTGAGTTCAATATTGAAGTCAACCGTGGAAATCCACAGGTCGCTTATAAGGAAGCCATAACCAATACGGTGATGCACCATGAGGTCTATAAAAAACAATCCGGAGGCAAAGGACGTTTTGCAGATTTGGTGATTGAAATTTCTCCGGCTGATGAGGATTTCAAAGGCCTTCAGTTTATCAATGACATCAAAGGTGGGAATATTCCCAGAGAATTTATCCCTGCCATAGAAAAAGGCCTGAAAGCTGCTATGACCAATGGCCCAATCATCGGATTTCCAATGGAAAGCATCAAGGTAAGGCTCATAGACGGATCATACCATAGCGTGGATTCTGACGCGCTTTCTTTTCAGATTGCCGCGGGGATTGCATTCAAAGAAGCATGCAGAAAAGCAAAATTTGTTTTGCTTGAGCCAATTATGAAATTTGAAATCATAACCCCGAGTGAATACATGGGTGAAGTAACCAGTGATATTACAAAACGCAGGGGACAAGTGGAGGAAGTGGAATCAAGGATTGGGAATCAGGTTATTCATGGCCGGGTACCCTTATCAGAAATGTTTGGCTATGTGACCACCCTTCGCAGTCTGACTTCCGGTAGAGCTACAGAAATGCTTGAGTTTTTCAAGTATTCGGTAATTCCTCAGGAAATTCAAAATGAAGTTTTATATAAAATCAGGGGATACGTTCCCGCATATTAATTTTTTATGAGCCAGAGAATAAGAATTAAACTGAAGTCGTACGATTACAGCCTGGTTGATAAATCGGCAGAAAAGATCGTAAAAACCGTGAAGGCTACAGGTGCCGTTGTGAGTGGCCCCATTCCTTTGCCTACCGATAAGAAGATCTTTACGGTGCTGCGTTCAACCTTTGTGAATAAAAAATCGCGGGAGCAATTTCAGTTATGCACCTACAAGCGGTTGCTGGATATTTACAGCACCACTTCGAAAACGATAGATGCATTAATGAAGCTCGAGCTGCCCAGTGGGGTCGAAGTGGAAATCAAGGTGTGATCGGTAATTGAACTAAAAGTTAAAAAATCAGGAAATGTCTGGATTAATTGGAAAAAAAATCGGTATGACCAGTATCTATGATACGAACGGGAAAAATATTCCCTGCACGGTCATTGAAGCCGGCCCTTGTGTTGTGACACAGGTCCGATCCAAAGAAAAGGAAGGTTACGATGCCATCCAGTTGGCTTTTGAAGATAAAAAAGAAAAACACACAACCAAGGCTGAGCGTGGTCATTTTGCCAAAGCTGGTATTTCTCCCAAGAAAGTGCTTGCGGAATTTACTCGTTTTGAACCCGGCCATCAGAAAGTATTCGGTGATATTCTTCGTGTCGATATTTTCGAAGAAGGAGAATATATCGATGTGGTTGGTATTTCAAAAGGCAAGGGATTTCAGGGTGTCGTTAAACGCCATCATTTTAAAGGTGTTGGCGAAGCCACCCATGGACAGCATAACCGCCTTAGGGCTCCTGGTTCAGTTGGAGCTTCATCCTGGCCTTCCAGAGTTATGAAGGGATTGAGGATGGCCGGCCGTATGGGTGGGGATCGCGTAAAAGTGATCAATCTTCAGGTGTTAAAGATTATCCTCGAGAAAAACCTTATTTTAGTGAAAGGTGCAATACCGGGACACAATGGTTCATATGTAATGATTGAGCGATGGAAGTAGCAGTATATAATATTAAAGGAACAGCGACCGCTAAAAAGGTCAGTCTTGACGATTCGGTTTTTGCAATCGAACCCAACGATCATGCCATATACTTGGATGTAAAGCAACATATGGCCAATAAACGCCAGGGAACGCATGATACACTTGAAAAATCAACCCTTTCCGGAAGCACAAAAAAACTGCATAAGCAGAAGGGAACCGGTGGCTCACGTAAAGGCAGCATCAAAAACCCCTTGTTTCGCGGTGGCGCACGTGTTTTCGGACCACATCCCCGCGACTATAGTTTCAAATTAAATAAGAAACTGAAAAAATTAGCAAGGAAATCTGCCTTGAGTTATAAGGTAAAAGACAATCAATTCACGGTGCTGGAAGACTTTGTTTTTGACAATCCCAAAACCAAGAATTTTACGGAACTGATGAAAAGTTTTCAGTTAACAGGGAAGAAAATTCTCCTGGTGATGGCCAAAACAGAAGATAACGTCGTCTTGTCGGCACGTAACCTGAAACGCGTGAGAGTGATTCAGGCCGCAGACCTGAATACTTATGAAATTCTGGATGCCACTCAGCTTTTAATGACAGAAAGCTCCATCCAAGAAATTGAAAAGATCCATCAGAATTAAACCGATTAATTCGATACAGCAATGACAATAATTCAAAAGCCGATCATTACGGAGAAAATGACCCAGATGGGCGAGAAACTTAACCGTTACGGGTTTCTGGTCGACCGGAAGGCGAATAAGCTCCAGATCAAACAGGCCATCAAAGAACTGTATGGTGTGGATGTGGCCATGGTAAGTACAATGGTCTACTCCGGAAAAAATAAAAGCCGGTTTACAAAAACCGGCGTGATCTCGGGCAGAACGAGTACATATAAAAAGGCCATTGTGACTTTGGCCAAAGGTGAAACAATTGATTTTTATAGCAATATTTAAATAAATGGCGCTCAAGAAATATAAACCCACAACGCCCGGTCAGCGGTTTAAAGTCATCAGTTCTTATGATGAGCTTACCGCTTCCATCCCTGAGAAGAGCCTGTTGACTCCTATCCGGAAGACCGGTGGAAGAAATAATGAAGGTAAAATGACCATGCGTTATCTTGGTGGTGGTCATAAACAGATGTACCGTATGGTTGATTTTAAGCGCGACAAGGAGGGTATACCTGCCGTGGTGAAGACCATTGAATATGATCCTAACCGTTCCGCGAGAATCGCACTTGTCACGTATAATGATGGTGAAAAAAGGTATATCATTGCTCCATACGGATTAAAGGTCGGACAGACCATAATGGCTGGCAAAGGAGCTGCTCCGGAGATCGGAAATGCCCTTTACCTCAGTGAAATTCCTTTCGGAACAGTGATTCATAATGTTGAATTACGTCCGGGACAGGGTGCAAAACTTGTTCGTAGCGGTGGTTCTCATGCCCAATTGATGTCTAGGGATGGAAAATTTGCCATCATCAAAATGCCTTCAGGGGAAACCCGTATGATTCTTCAGGCTTGTAAAGCTACTATTGGCATGGTTTCCAACCAGGATCACAACCTTGAATCCCATGGTAAGGCTGGCCGTAAACGGTGGTTGGGACGCAGACCGCGTAACCGTGGTGTGGTTATGAACCCGGTAGATCATCCCATGGGGGGTGGCGAAGGCCGTGCATCCGGTGGACATCCTCGCTCACGTAAGGGAATTCCTGCAAAAGGATATAAAACCCGTTCAAAGAAAAAACAATCGAACCAGTATATTGTCGAAAAAAGAAAGAAGTAATTTTTAATCAGAATCTGATATGAGCCGATCGCTTAAAAAAGGTCCGTATATCCATCATAAACTGGAGAAAAAAGTTGAAGAACTTCTTGGTTCCAAGAAAAAAAACGTGATCAAAACCTGGTCACGGGGTTCTATGATATCTCCTGATTTTGTTGGTCAGACCATTGCTGTTCACAACGGGAATAAATTCATCCCCGTTTATATCACCGAAAACATGGTTGGACATAAGCTGGGTGAATTTGCCCCGACTCGAATTTTCCGTGGCCATGCAGGAAATAAAGATAAAAAGAAGTAACGCCTTAATAAGATAGAATATGGGAGTCAGAACTCGAACCAGGGCTGAGAATCGTAAAGAGGCCAAGAAAAACGTGACCTTTGCTAAGCTGAACAATTGTCCCACTTCTCCCCGTAAAATGAGGTTGGTTGCCGACCTGATCCGGGGACAAAGAGTGGAATTGGCCTTACACACATTACAATATAATGCCAAACAGCCTGCAGAACGTTTACGTAAACTTTTGCTGTCGGCCATCGCCAATTGGCAGGCTAAAAATGAAGGCGCAAGAATTGAGGATAGTGATCTGTATATCAAAGAAGTTTTCGTCGATTCAGGACGTCAGCTGAAGCGAATCAGGACAGCACCCCAGGGTCGTGCCCATCGCATTCGCAAACGCTCCAATCACGTTACGATTCTGCTTGACAGCAGAAACAAAGCGGTGGAAACAGCAGAAGAGCCTAAAGAAGTTAAAAAAGAAAACAAATAGCAATCATAAAACGAATTATTAATGGGACAAAAGACCAATCCGATCGCCAATAGGTTAGGCATCATCCGCGGCTGGGACTCCAACTGGTTCGGCGGAAAGAATTTTGAACCCAAGTTGGTTGAGGACGATAAAATCAGAAAATATCTTCATGCCCGTTTATCCAAGGCTGGTATTTCTAAAATCGCCATTGAACGTACCTTGAAACTGGTTACAGTGACCATTCATACGGCTCGTCCTGGGATCATTATTGGGAAAGGTGGACAGGAAGTCGACAAATTGAAGGAAGAGCTGAAGAAAATTACAAAAAAGGAAATTCAAATCAATATTTCAGAGATTAAACGTCCTGAAATTGATGCTGTTATCGTTGCCAATACGGTAGCCAGTCAGATTGAAGGTCGTATTTCCTACCGCCGTGCCATCAAAACTTCTATAGCTTCTGCCATGAGAATCGGTGCCGAAGGGATCAAAATCATGATTTCCGGCCGTTTGGGTGGAGCTGAAATGGCCCGCCGTGAGCAGTACAAGGAAGGACGTATTCCGCTGCATACTTTTCGTGCCGACATTGATTACGCAACGGCCGAAGCTCATACAACCTATGGCCGTATCGGAATTAAGGTTTGGATATGTAAAGGAGAAATATATGGCCGCCCCGATCTTATGCCTAGTGCGGCAAGCACAAAACTTAAGCCTACCCAGCAAAGAGGTTCCAAGAGCGGTGATCGTGATAGGGACAGGGATAGGGATCGTGGCCCTCGTGAGGGTGGTGGAAGACCCCGTAACCAAAATAATCGTAAATAGTTGACATCATAATATTTCTGCACAATGTTACAACCAAAAAAAACAAAATACAGAAAACAACAAAAGGGGAAGATGAAGGGCAATGCCGGCCGTGGACACCAGCTTGCATTTGGCTCCTTCGGTATCAAAACGTTGGAAGAAGCCTGGATCACAGGTCGCCAGATTGAAGCAGCCCGTCAGGCCATCACCCGTCATATGAAACGTGAAGGTCAGTTGTGGATCCGTATTTTTCCGGATAAGCCGGTTACCAAAAAGCCAGCTGAAGTACGTATGGGAAAAGGAAAAGGAGCACCAGAATATTTTGTGGCAAGGGTTACCCCTGGCCGTATCCTGTTTGAGATCGAGGGCGTTAACATGGAAGTAGCTAAAGAATCCCTGAGATTGGGAGCACAAAAACTTCCCGTAGCAACCAAGACCGTTGTACGCAAAGATTACGAAGAAGAAGCAATATAGTTTCGCTGGGATGACCTGATGGTTATCCAACCAAAAAGAAAGAATATGGAACAAAAAGTCATCAGAGAATTTACAACGGGTGAAATCCTGGAAAGGCTGGAAGAGGAAAAGCGGCAACTCACCAAACTGAAACTGAATCATGCTGTTTCCCCTTTGGAAAACCCAAATAAAATCAAGGCATACAGGAAAACCATTGCCCGCCTTGAAACCGAATTGCGTCACCGTGTTCTCAAGGGTGAAAAAATTACCAAGGCAATAAAGAAATAATTATGGAAACGAGGAAATTAAGAAAAGAAAAAACCGGCATCGTTGTAAGCAACAAGATGGAAAAATCTGTGGTTGTTGAGGTCGAACGTAAGGTAAAACATCCAAAATACGGTAAGTTCGTGAAAAAAACCTCGCGTTTTATGGCCCATGATGATAACAATGAATGCAGTGAAGGTGATAAGGTGAAAATTGCTGAAACCAGACCCCTTAGCAAAAATAAATGTTGGAGACTTGTAGAAATTATTGAAAAGGTTAAATAGTCATGATACAGCAAGAATCAAGATTAACAGTAGCTGATAACAGCGGGGCAAAGGAAGTCCTTTGCATTAAAGTACTCGGCGGCACGCGTAAAAGGTATGCTTCCGTCGGAGACCGTATCATTGTCACAGTAAAACATGCACTCCCTTCGGGAAATATTAAAAAAGGAACGGTTTCCAAAGCCGTTGTTGTGAGAACTAAAAAAGAAATCCGCAGGCTTGATGGTTCTTATATCCGTTTTGACGACAATGCCGTTGTACTGCTTAACAATACCGGTGAAATGATCGGTACACGTATATTTGGTCCCGTAGCTAGGGAATTACGTGAAAAACAGTTTATGAAAATCGTTTCTTTAGCACCAGAAGTGCTTTAAGCATAAAATTATACCATGCAAAAGAAGTTACATATACGCAAAGGCGACACGGTGATGATCATTGCCGGTGATTCAAGGGGACAGCAAGGAAAGGTTCTCAAGCTTGATACTGAGAAACAGATGGCTATCGTAGAAGGCGTGAACCTGGTATCCAAGCATACCAAACCCAATGCCAAAAGTCCTCAGGGAGGGATCATTAAAAAAGAAGCTCCCGTTCACATTTCTAACCTGAAAGTGATGGATCCTTCGGGAAATCCTACACGTACCGGAAGAAAAATCGATAGCAAATCAGAAAAACTGGTTCGTTTTTCAAAAAAATCAGGGGAGGTAATAAAATAATGGCTTATACACCAAGATTAAAAGATAAGTACCTGAAGGAAATTGTTCCTGCACTGATGCAGCAGTTCAATTATAAAACACCTATGCAGGTGCCAAGGATTAATAAAATCTGCCTGAACCAGGGTCTGGGCATTGCCAATACCGATAAGAAATTCATCGACAACGGGATATCGGAAATGACCATGATCACCGGGCAGAAAGCGGTAGCGACAAAATCGAAAAAAGACATCTCCAACTTCAAGTTGAGGAGAGGTAATCCGATAGGGGTCAGGGTTACGCTGAGAGGCGAACGGATGTATGAATTCCTGGATCGTTTGATTTCTGTTGCCCTTCCCCGGGTACGCGACTTCCGTGGGGTGAACGATAAAGGTTTTGATGGACGCGGAAATTATACCCTTGGAGTACAGGAGCAAATTATTTTTCCGGAAATTGATATCGATAAAATCGCCAGGATCAACGGAGTGGATATCACTTTTGTGACTTCTGCCAGAACCGACCGCGAAGCATATGCCCTTTTAAAAGAATTTGGAATTCCATTTATAAATAAATAAAAATATGGCAAAAGAATCAATTAAAGCCAGGGAGCACAAACGGGAAAAACTGGTTGAAAAATTTGCCGAGAAGCGCAAAGCACTGAAAGAAGCAGGAGATTATATTGCTTTACAAAAGTTACCTAAAAATGCCTCTCCTGTACGTCTTCATAACCGTTGCAAACTGACGGGCAGACCCAAGGGGTATATGCGTCTTTTTGGGATTTCCCGTATCAATTTCAGGGAAATGGCCAATAAGGGCTTGATCCCCGGCATTAAAAAAGCAAGCTGGTAAGTTGAAATACGAAACAAAAACAAACAAACAAAAGAAAAAATAATGGTTACGGATCCCATTGCAGATTATTTAACAAGAATCAGGAACGCCGTTTTGGCCAACCACCGGGTTGTCGAAATTCCAAAGTCGAAGATTAAGGAAGAAATCACCAGGATTCTCTTTGAAAAGGGATATATCCTGAATTATAAAGTGGAAAATGAACCCCGCCCCGGCATCATTAAGATCGCTTTGAAATATCATCCGGTCACAAAAGTGTCTGCCCTTAATTCCTTGGTGAGAATTTCCAAACCCGGGCTGAGAAAATATGTTGATGCCGATAATTTGCCCCGAGTGCTGAATGGCCTGGGTGTTGCTATCCTGTCCACTTCACAGGGTTTGATGACAGACAAGGAAGCAAAGGTGAAAAAAATCGGTGGAGAGGTTTTATGTTATATCAGTTAATTAGGAGATTTTAAAATGTCAAGAATAGGAAAATTACCAATTCATCTACCCGTTGACGTGCAGGTGACAGTCTCCGATACTAATCTGGTCTCGGTCAAAGGTAAACTCGGAGAATTGAAACAACAGGTGGATCCAAGGATTACTGTTCGTGTTGAAGGCCAAGACCTGATCGTATCACGTAAGTCCGATGAAAGGGATGAACGGTCAAAGCATGGACTTTATCGTTCTTTGCTTGCCAATATGGTCAAGGGTGTGTCAGAGGGATTTACAATTGTTCAGGAACTTGTTGGTGTGGGATATAAGGCCTCTGCCAACGGTCAGCTACTGGAATTATCACTCGGGTATTCCCATAATCTTTTATTGGAAATTCCGATAGAAATCCAGGTTCAGACCACTGCCGAAAAAGGGAAAAACAATACCATCATTTTGAAATCGGCCGATAAACAATTGGTCGGTCAGGTGGCCGCAAAGATTCGTTCCTTCCGTAAACCGGAACCTTATAAAGGTAAGGGAATACGTTTTGCTGGTGAAGAAATTAAGAAGAAAGCCGGTAAATCAGCTGCCGGACAATAATCATAAAGGCGATCTGCCAGATCACCCCAACAACAAAAAATTAGAAAAATGGCAATCAAGAATAAAAAGGAATTTCGGAGGTTCAGGATCAAACAAAGGGTACGTAAGATCGTATCAGGGACTCCTGACAGGCCTCGCATGACTGTTTACAGAAGCAACAAGGCGATTTATGTTCAATTGATCGATGACCTTGTTGGTAAGACATTGATCTCTGCTTCTTCAGGCGAAAAAGTGATGAAGGAGGTTAAAGGGACAAAAACGGAAGTGGCCAAGCAGGTGGGTAAGCTGATCGCCGAGAAAGCCCAGCAGGCTGGGATCACCAATGTGGTTTTTGACAGGAACGGTTATTTATATCATGGCAGGGTGAAATCTCTGGCTGAAGCAGCCCGAGAAGGCGGCCTAAAATTCTAGATAAAATATGACAAACGCTAACGTAAAAAGAGTAAAATCAAGCGAGATCGAATTCAAAGATCGCCTCGTCAGTATCCAGAGGGTAACTAAAGTAACCAAAGGAGGTCGTACGTTTAGTTTTTCTGCTATTGTCGTAGTGGGAAATGAAAACGGTGTGGTGGGTTATGGATTAGGCAAAGCAAAAGAAGTGACTGCAGCAATTGCCAAAGGAATTGATGATGCGAAAAAAAACCTGATCAAGGTTCCCGTACTCAAAGGAACAATTCCTCACGAACAACTGGGTAAATACAGCGGAGCTCTGGTTTATCTGAAACCTGCAGCTCCAGGTACCGGCGTTATCGCAGGAGGTGCTATGCGTGCCGTGCTTGAAAGCGTGGGCATAAAGGACGTGCTGGCTAAATCAAAAGGGAGCTCGAATCCCCATAGTGTGGTCAAAGCTACCATCAATGCCCTGATCCAGATGCGAGATCCATACACCATTGCACAACTTCGCGGAATAGATCTGCATAATGTATTTAATGGCTAATATTTTTATCACCAAAAGGCTGTCATAAGGAATGAAAAAAATAAAAATCACACAAATTCGAAGCGGTATCGGAAGGCCATTACGCCAGAAACGAACCCTCGAAGCATTGGGCCTGAAAAGGATCCGTCATACGGTGGAACACGAAGCAACCCCTCAGATTCTGGGCATGGTGGCCAAAGTGACCCACCTGGTAACTGTTGAAGAAGTCTAACTTAGATAAAATGATATTGAAATGGATTTAAGTAATCTTAAACCGGCTAAAGGTTCTACAAAAAAAGAGAAGCGCATCGGCAGAGGTCAGGGTTCCGGACATGGTGGAACATCCACCCGTGGACATAAGGGCGCCAAATCCCGTTCTGGGTATTCCAAGAAACTTGGTTTCGAGGGAGGACAGATGTCCTTGGCACGCAGGGTTCCAAAGTTTGGTTTTAATAACATCAACCGTAAGGAGTTTAAAGGAATTAACCTTGATGTTCTTCAACAGCTCGCTGATAAAAAGAATATTACGGAAATCAACCTGGGTATTCTTGCAGAAAGTGGATATGTTTCGAAAAATGACCGGGTGAAGATCCTTGGTCGCGGGGAATTGAAAGCCAAGTTAAATATCACCGCTCATGCTTTTTCTGCCAGTGCAAAGAAAGCCATTGAAGATCTTGGTGGAATTGCTCATGTACTTTAAATCTGTTTGAATGAAAAAGCTGATTCAAACCATACGGAATATTTGGAAAATTGAGGACCTTCGGAAACGGATCCTTTATACCATCGGGATCATTCTGATCTACCGTTTTGGTGCTTATGTAGTGCTTCCCGGAGTGGATCCGAGTATGTTGGCAAACCTGCAAAACCAGACTAAAAGCGGTTTGCTGGGATTGCTCAATATGTTCTCAGGTGGCGCTTTTTCCAATGCCTCTATCTTTGCCCTGGGGATCATGCCCTATATTTCTGCTTCTATTGTGATGCAGCTTCTGGGTATGGCCATTCCCTACTTCCAGAAATTACAAAAGGAAGGTGAGAGTGGGCGTAAAAAGATCAACCAGATGACCAGGTATCTGACAGTCATCATTTTGGTCTTCCAGTCTCCAGCCTATATCGTTAACCTTGCTTCTCAGTTACCACCAGAAGCCATTTATCCTTTTAATCCGAATACCGCAATCCATACTGTATTTTCTTTCTTCGGTATCTCCTCTATCATCCTGCTTACGGCCGGATCCATGTTCATCATGTGGCTTGGGGAACGTATTACGGATAAAGGAATCGGAAACGGAATATCCTTGATCATTATGATCGGTATCATTGCCCGGCTTCCATTTGCTCTTTTCGGGGAACTTATTTCAAGAATGGAACAAAAAGGTGGTGGACTGGTTTTCTTTGTGGTTGAACTTGCTTTCCTGGTATTGGTTATTCTTGTTACTATTCTGCTGGTTCAGGGTACGCGAAAAATTCCTGTCCAGTATGCCAAACGCATTGTGGGGAACAAGCAATACGGGGGAGTCCGTCAATATATTCCGTTAAAAGTAAATGCTGCCGGAGTTATGCCTATAATTTTTGCCCAAGCGATCATGTTTTTACCGTTGACTCTTGCGGGTTTTGCCAGCAATGAAACGCTTACCGGCATTGCCAGGGTATTTACTGACTTTAATAGCTTTGGTTATAATATAACTTTTTTCATCCTGATTATTTTCTTTACTTATTTCTACACTGCCATCACTGTTAATCCAACACAGATGGCGGAAGACATGAAGAAAAACGGAGGTTTCATTCCAGGTGTTAAACCGGGTAAGAAGACGGCAGAGTTTATCGATAATGTCATGTCGAGAATTACCTTACCTGGTTCAATTTTTCTGGGGTTTGTCGCCATTATGCCCGCCCTGGTAAGACTTGTCGGAATCACCAACCAGTTTGCTCAGTTCTATGGAGGGACCTCTCTCTTGATCCTTGTCGGTGTGGTTCTGGATACCTTGCAGCAGGTGGAAAGCCATTTGTTGATGCGGCATTATGATGGTCTGACAAAATCAGGCCGTATTAAAGGCCGGTCTTCTTATTCGGTTACTGGTTAATGATATCATGCTCGGGAAGCAGTTAGCAGTAAAATCGGCGGATGAGATCGAAATATTGAAAGAAAACGCGATCATTGTAAGCAAAACGCTTGCAGAAGTCGCAAAATATATCAAACCCGGTGTTAAAACGATAACACTGGATAAAATAGCGGAAGACTTTATAAGGTCTGAAGGAGCGGTACCCGGCTTTAAGGGTTACAGGGGGTTCCCGGCCACCTTATGTACCTCCATCAATGAAGAAGTGGTACATGGAATTCCGGGAGAAAGAGTTCTTAGAAATGGTGATATAGTTTCGATCGACTGCGGGTGTAGAATGAAGGAATATTATGGAGATTCGGCCTATACTTTTTCAGTAGGTGAAGTTTCGCCTGATATCCTGATGCTCTTGAAACGTACCAAGGAATCTTTGTTCATGGCCATTGAAATGGCGGTAGCAGGAAAAAGGGTAGGGGACATCAGCGAATCGGTACAACAACATGTGGAATCCTTCGGATATTCCGTCGTGAGAGAACTTGTTGGACATGGGATAGGAAAGCAGTTGCACGAAAAACCGGATATTCCCAATTACGGGCGTAGAGGTTCAGGGATGAAACTGGTGGAAGGATTGACCTTGTGTATTGAACCCATGATCAATATGGGGAATAAAAACATTGTTCAATCTACTGACGGTTGGACCATACGAACAGCAGATCGTATGCCCTCAGCTCATTTTGAGTTGACGGTAGTGGTCAGGAAAGAAAAAGCAGATGTGCTTTCAACATTTAAATATATAGAGGAAGTATTAGACGCTTATAATAATAAAGATTAACCATGTCAAAGCAAGCATCAATCCAGCAGGATGGTACTGTCATTGAGTCACTGGGAAATGCCATGTTTCGTGTTGAACTGGAAAACGGTCACGTGATCACGGCACATATTTCCGGGAAAATGCGAATGCATTACATCAAGATTCTACCCGGTGATAAAGTTAGGATCGAAATGTCACCCTATGATTTGACGAAGGGAAGAATAACATTCAGATATCAATAGTTTAATATATAGGAAATGAAAGTCAGAACATCCATAAAAAAACGGTCGGCAGATTGCAAAATCGTCCGGAGAAAGGGAAAACTTTTTGTCATCAACAAAAAGAATCCTAAATTCAAACAAAGACAAGGTTAAAAACAAACAAAAAATCGATCAATATGGCCAGAATTGCAGGTATTGACTTACCAAAAAATAAGCAGGGCGAAATTGGGCTGACCTATATTTACGGTATTGGTAGAAGCACTGCCCAGAAGATCCTTAACCTTGCAGGTGTTAGCTTGGAAAAAAAGGTTCAGGATTGGACTGATGATGAGCAGAACAGGATCAGAACAATCATCAATGATAATTATAAAATTGAAGGCGCGCTCCGTTCGGAGGTTCAAATGAATATCAAGCGTTTGATGGATATCGGTTGCTACCGTGGAATCCGTCATCGTTTGGGGTTGCCGGTTCGTGGACAAAGTACCAAGAACAACGCCCGTACCCGCAAGGGAAGGAAAAAAACGGTTGCCAACAAGAAAAAAGCAACAAAAGGTTAATGGTTAACGAAGACAGTAATCGTAGCATATGGCAAAGACTGAAAAAAGTTCAAAGAAAAGGGTAGTGAAGGTTGATGCAATAGGAAAAGCCTATATCAATGCATCATTCAACAATCTCATCGTCACACTGACCAACAACAACGGACAGGTGATCAGTTGGTCCTCAGCAGGTAAAATGGGTTTTAAGGGCTCCAAAAAGAATACCCCTTATGCTGCCCAGATGGCCTCTCAGGATGCATCCAAGGTAGCATACGATCTTGGTTTGAGGAAGGTGAAAGTGTTTGTTAAAGGACCAGGAGCCGGTCGTGAGTCCGCTATCCGTACCTTACATTCCGCCGGAATCGAAGTGATGGAAATCATGGATATCACCCCGTTGCCTCACAACGGATGTCGCCCACCAAAAAGAAGAAGAGTTTAACCTATATTTATATCTATTACCATGGCAAGATACATTGGCCCGAAGTCAAAGATTGCAAGAAAATTCAGGGATCCTATTTATGGACCTGATAAAAATTTTGAAAAAAAGAATTATCCTCCCGGAATGCACGGACAAACCAAAAGACGTCCAAAATCATCGGAATATGGCACCCAGCTGATGGAGAAACAAAAAGCCAAATATACCTATGGCATCCTGGAAAAGCAATTTAAGAATACTTTTCTAAAAGCTGCAAGAAAAGGCGGCATTACCGGTTCGGTATTGCTCCAGCTTATTGAATCACGTCTTGATAATGTGGTTTATCGCCTGGGAATTGCTCCAACAAGAAGTGCTGCCCGTCAGCTTATCGGACACCGACATATTACAGTGAACGGAAAAGTAGTGAACGTACCTTCCTTTGAATTACGACCGGGAGATATTGTAGCGGTTAGAGAGCGTTCCAAATCACTTGAAGTCATCACGGATTCTGTTTCTTCTCACGGAAATCCATATCCCTGGCTGGAATGGGATCGTGGTATGCTGACTGGAAAATTTATGAATTATCCTGAACGTGACCAGATCCCGGAAAACATCAGAGAACAACTGATTGTTGAATTATACTCAAAATAATAATCAGCAGGGATGGTCTGAGATCACCCGGCCTTTAACTTAAAAACTGAAAATATGGCAATATTACCGTTCCAGAAACCTGATAAGGTAATCATGGTGGAAGCCGATGATTGCCGCGGTGTTTTTGAATTTCGCCCGCTTGAACCCGGTTTTGGTGTAACCATCGGAAATTCACTTAGAAGGATATTGCTTTCCTCACTGGAAGGCTTTGCCATCACTTCCATTAAAATGGAAGGTGTGGATCAGGAATTTTCCACCATAAAAGGGGTTATCGAAGATGTTACCGAAATCATCCTGAATTTAAAACAAATCCGTTTTAAACGCCTGATCGATTCGGAAACATCTGAAAAAGTTACTGTGATTATTGCCCAGCAGAAAGATTTTAAAGCAGGCGATATCAATAAATTTCTTTCGGTTTTTCAGGTACTGAACCCTGAGATCATCATTTGCCATATGGAATCGAATGTCAGACTGACCATCGAATTATCCATCGACAAGGGTCGGGGTTATATTCCTGCCGAGGAAAATAAAACGCTAACTTCTTCTCTTGGCAGAATTGCCATCGATTCAGTGCATACTCCAATAAAAAATGTGACCTTCAATATTGAGAATTTCAGGGTTGAACAGAAAACCGACTACGAAAAACTCCTGATCGAAGTGGAAACGGATGGATCTATTCATCCAAAAAATGCATTGAAAGAAGCAGCCAAAATTCTTATTCATCACTTTATGCTGTTTTCCGATGAAAAGATCACTCTCGATTCTGCTGAAAAAGCCGTCACCGAAGAATTTGACGAAACCTCTTTACATATTCGCCAATTACTTAAAACAAAATTGGTTGATCTTGACCTTTCCGTGAGGGCATTAAACTGTCTGAAAGCTGCCGATGTGGAAACATTGGGAGACCTGGTTGCCTTCAACAAAAACGATCTCCTGAAATTTAGAAACTTTGGCAAGAAATCGCTGACTGAACTTGAAGAGCTTGTCAGGGCTAAAGGTCTGGAATTTGGTATGAATACTACGAAATATAAATTAGATAAGGATTAATTGAAATGAGACACCAGAAGAGAATTAACCACCTGGGAAGAAAGAGTGCACATCGGAAAGCCATGCTCTCAAATATGGCCGCCTCGCTGATCATTCATAAAAAGATCAATACTACCCTTGCAAAAGCAAAAGCTTTACGCTCTTATGTTGAACCTCTTTTGACTAAATCAAAAGAAGATTCTACCCATTCAAGGCGGCTTGTGTTTAGTCAACTGCAAAACAAAGAAGCAGTTTCGGAATTGTTCCGTGAAATATCGAAAAAGATTGCTGAACGCCCAGGTGGATATACCCGTATCCTGAAAACAGGCTTCCGTGAGGGTGATAATGCAGAAATGTGCCTTATTGAGCTTGTTGACTATAATGAAAATCTGCTCAATCTGAAAAAGGATGATGAAAAAGCAAAAACCACCCGCAGAAAGAGAAGTCCTAAGAAAAAAGAAGGGGAAGAAAAATCTGAAAAAGTTTCTAAAAAAACTAACCCTGTACCTTCTGAGGAAGCAAAACCAGAAGTTAAGGCGGAAACAGAAACATCATCCGGGGAAAATTTATAAGTCCGGAAATTTCTTTTACCTGACGCAAGATCAACCTTTTCCATTTTTCGGAAAAGGTTTTTTTGTTTAGTTCGGAAAGTGTTCATATATTCGTCGATGATTTTTTTTAAGATGAAAAGATTTGCCATCTTACTTCTTCTCTTGCTACTGACCTCTTTTCAGACATATACCCAAACAAATCAGGTGGATAAACCAGTAGTTTCCCAAATGGCAAATTCCTGGCAACTGGGAGTGAATATAGGTCCCGATTTCTATTATGGCGATCTCGGCCCATCTAATCTTTTACCAAACAGAAACATCCACATGGCGGGAAGTGTTCTTTTTGGAAGGCAATTTTCCAATGTCTTCGGATTAAGACTACAATTGCTATTTGGAGGGTTAACCGGCGAAAAAAAGTCTCCATCCGGGGGAAAGGATATCACTCAGTCGTTTTCTGGAAGTGTCCTGGAATTCAATACTAATGCAACTGTAAATTTTGTTAATTTATTCAGCCCTTATAAACCTTCCAGGCGCTTTTTTATTTATGGTACCATCGGTATAGGCATGACGAACTGGAGAACTCAAAAGACTACCACTTCCCCGGATGGTGTGTCGTCCATTGACACTCCCCTGCAATGGAAATCTGCTGCCGTAGTGCCTCTTGGACTGGGGGCATATTACAGCATTGGCAATAGAATCAACCTTGGTCTGGAATGGACCTTTCGGATGGCATTTTCAGATATGGTTGACCAAACCCAGGGTGGATTTAAATACGATGTTTATGATTATCTGGCTGTTGGCATAACCATTAAACTAGGCAAAGGGGGAAAGAAATCAATGAAAATGCTTGACTATTCCCACCCTGTAATTCCGACTCAGATTATTTTACCTGTACAGCCCGAAACTGACTATCCGAGGATAGCACCTCCCGCCATAGAAGAAAGTATTCCCGGAGATTATTTATATTCCGTTCAAGTTTGTGCCTTTAGTAAACACAGGTACAGTACAAACTGGGTTCGTAAGCATTACCATCTGAAACAACCGGTAAGAATGGAAAAAGAGGGAAGAATGGAAAGATTTCTCATTGGGAATTATAAGGATATTGAGCTGGCCAGGGAATTATGCCAGTCCCTCATCAAACAAGGTATTCGGGATGCTTTTGTGGTTACCTATAAAGATGGAGTACGCCTGAATCGTTAAACACCCTGATTATTTACATACCTGACCGATAAATTTAAGGTATTCAGGTTCGCTTAATCCCATACTCACTGCTTTCCTGAAATCACTGCATGCAAGGGTTGAGATACCCAGAAAATAATTTGCAAGACCACGGTTGTAATAAATGGTTTTCAGTGTGTTGTTATCAGTTTGAACGGCATAATTGATGGCGACATCAAAATCACCGATTGCTCCTTGATAATCTGCCATTTTAAGCCGGCAATTTCCACGGTAATTGTATACGGAGGTGATATTGGTCTGGGGTTTTAACTCCAGTGCACGGTTGAAATTTTTCAGGGCCTCGCTATAATTTCCATTTTCATATTTCCATATCCCTTCCCAGTAAATTTTATAATAATCGTTCTGAATTTCAGGAGGTGTAGAGGGTGTATTTGGCGTGCTGCTGGGCAAGGTATTAATGGTAAGGGAGTTGGGGGTGAATTTATAATTCCGGCAGTTTTCCCTTATCATGTTATCCATACTGACATCCTTGAATCCAAGTTGAACGGCGGTTTGCCAGTCCTGGCAGGCTCCTGCATTGTCTTTTGAGTTGAATCTCGCGACCCCCCTGTTATAGATAGTGGTCAACCAGGCTGAATAATAACTTTGGTCGTTAGGTTTCAAAGCAACAGCCCGGTCGAAATCCTGAAGTGCTGGCAGGAGTTCTCCCATTTTCTGCCTTGCATTGGCCCGGTATGCATAAGTCAGAAAGAAATCCGAATATGGAGGAGATTTTGATGCTTCAGTCAGGTCAATGACCGCTTCGCGATGATTCCCCATGGCATAATTGGAGATCCCGCGTTTGTAAAATTCTTCAGGCGATTTCGGGGTCCCGGAATATTGAGGAACAGCAATGGATCCGGCATTATATCTAATAAAACCCCGGAAAACATCAAAATTCAGTTCATAATAGGAACTGCGGAATAACTTGTCCCTATCTTTAGGATCCAGGTAAGGAAGGTAAAGTTTCTTTTTATTCATCACCTGAATGAGGCGGAAACGGGCAAGGTTCTCCCCGTTGATTTGAACCGGCATGAAGGCAATCAGAAGATTAATGGAAGCAATGGTCTTATCGTTAAAAGTTTTCTGGATTTGATAGGCAATGGTCGAATTCAGGGTTTTTAAATCGTAATCCACGATCGTCCCATTGCAGATCACATCGAGATTTGCGATATAAGGTTGATTGTATTCAAACTTGTCAGGAACTACCTGGGCAAGTTTGCTCGCCTTAAACACATAATAGCTCAACCCGACCTGCTTGTGCCATCCATCCTTAAGGATGGGAAACTCGTACCAACCGGTTCTGAATCGAATGATAAAGATGGCGTAAAGCTCATTATTAATCATTACATCTCTTATCTCCAGCATCTGGAAGTTCTCTTTCCCCAATTTATAATAAGCTTTGGAAGATCGATTAAGTTCTGCTTTTTTGTAAGGGATAAGATTTTCAGATGAAATCCATTCTCCGTTGTCTTGCAACATCCATCCACTGGCTTTATCAATAAAGGATCTGGTTTCGCTAATCAAGGGCAGATTCGACATGGATCTTTCCACATTAAGTGCCTTTGGAGTTGCCTTTTGGGGTACAGTCTGCTGGGCTATGACCGTCTGCAACAGAGATATGCTGATAATAACGAAAAGAATTTTCCTGATCAGTATGAAATTCATATAATGATGTGGGTTAATAAGTAAAACAGTAAATTGGTCACATGCTTTACATTCTCATTAAAGACTTTAAAGACATTTTCCCAGGTTACAGCTTCTTCGTCCTGTTTCCAGCAATCGTAATCCGTCGACAGGGCAATGGCGGCATAAGCAATGCCTGCCTCGTTGGCTAAAATGGCTTCCGGAGCTGTACTCATATTGATCACGTCAGCGCCCAAGGTTCGAAACATATTGGATTCAGCCCTGGTGGAAAAACGTGGTCCTTCTATGGTTACGACAGTGCCCCTGGGATGATAGGAGAGGTGGAGGTTTTTGGCTGATTGTATGATCCAATCTCGTAAAAGGGGTGAAAAAGGATCTGCCATGGCTGTATGCACAGGTTTTTCAGGTTCGAAGACATCGTGGAAAGTATTATTCCTGAAACGGGTAAAATCCAGGAACTGATCCAGTACCACCATATCCCCACGCCTGATTTCTTCCTTT
The DNA here is from genome assembly GCA_964429135.1 of uncultured Prolixibacteraceae bacterium. Classification (GTDB taxonomy): domain Bacteria; phylum Bacteroidota; class Bacteroidia; order Bacteroidales; family FEN-979; genus CAZSDU01. The sequence goes on from CAYSAU010000005.1 coordinate 58,188, forward strand.
AAACTCCCGCAGGCGGTCGTGGCAATAATGTATTGGCATCCGAGCTGACGCAGGGCGTCAATGTTGGCACGGTTGTTCACATGCGTTGGAGTGATGGTATGATGACGGCCATGACGGGAAAGGATAAACACTTCACATTGACCGGTTTTCCCTGTTAAGAAAGGAGAACTGGGAGTCCCATAAGGAGTCTCGATCTGAATCTCCTGAATTTCTTCAAATAAATTCAACTTCTCCAAACCTGAGCCACCGATCAAGCCTACTTTGACCATCATACAAAATTTTAGCGAATATAATGGAAATAGGTTATTCCGTCAAGGCTTATAGGATTTATTTGTAACAAAACAAGCAGAGTTATTAACAGCTTAATCTTTGAAATCCTACATTTGAAATGTTTATTTTTGCAGATCCTAATAGGTTTTCATGGACATACAATATTTAGGAGAACATTTATGGCCTGGAATGCTGGGCAGATTTTTGGTCGCACTCAGTTTTATCTTTGCTCTTTTTTCTTTGATTTTTTACTTGTTCTCCTTTTATTCGAAAACCGGACAACAAAAAATATTGTATCCGCTTGGGCGAATTTTTTATTTTCTCCATATACTTGGCCTTTTCTCCGCCGCCTTTATATTGTATTACCTCATTTTTTATCATTATTTTGAATATGCTTATGTCTGGCAGTATTCCTCGCGATCATCCTCTTTATCTTACATAATTTCCTGCTTTTGGGCTGGACAGGAAGGCAGTTTTCTGATCTGGGCAATGGCCCAGTCACTGTTCGGATTGATCCTGATATTCACTGCCGGGAAGTGGGAAAAACCAGCCATGATCTTCATTGCTTTATCCCAGTTATTTCTGACTTCGATGCTGCTTGGAATAAACATTTTCGGAATAAGAATCGGAGAAAATCCGTTTATTCTGTTGAGAGAGTCCATCGGGTCGGTAAGTGGAACAATCTTTTCAAAGCCAGATTACCTGAGTATGATTACGGATGGAAATGGAATGAATCCTTTGCTTGAGAATTTCTGGATGACCATCCACCCTCCGATGCTTTTTCTTGGTTACGCGGCATCTGTGGTACCCTTCGCCTATGGGATGGCTTCTTTGTTAATGAAGGATTATTCTGGCTGGATAAGACCGGTACTCCCCTGGATATTAACATCGCTTTTCTTTCTGGGTGCAGGAATTTTACTAGGTGGAGCGTGGGCATATGTGTCGCTTACTTTCGGGGGATTCTGGTCATGGGATCCGGTTGAAAATTTATCTCTGGTACCCTGGATGACACTGATTGCCGGTCTTCATTTTCTACTGACCGCAAAAAAACAGCATTATTCCCTGTTTTTTGCTTATCTGTTCATTGGATTATCTTATGTACTGGTATTATATGCCAGTTTTCTTACCAGAAGTGGGATGCTGGCGGATTCATCCGCTCATGCATTCGGAGATAACGGAATGAAACGTCAACTGCTGCTTTTTTTATTGATTTTTCTGGCCTTGATGATTTTTAATATTTTTCATCATTTCCGGGCATTTCATGAAAAGAGAAATGATTCACTGTTTTCCCGGGAGTTCTGGATTTTTACGGGTGCCATCGTCATGGTAATGGCAGCATTTCAAATTCTTTTTTCCACCTCTATTCCTGTCGTCAATAGCATTCTGGGGATTCGCCTCGCCCCTCCAGTCGATAGATCAGGCTTCTACATCCTATGGCAGTTGCCTTTTGCCATGCTGATCGCGGGATTAATTGGTTCTTCGCAATATCATAACATGGCCGTCAATCAGTTCAGAACAATGTTTCGTCATCTGTTTCTCCCTATTACCTTAACGGCTTTGCTTTGCTTTCTGTTAGTATTTTCAGGAGTACTGACCCGACTGAATTACCTGTTACTGATGGTTTTCATTTTATTTGCAATGATTTCGTCTTTTATCAGTCTGTTTTTCAAAACATCAGGACAGAAAAATATGGGAGCGGGATTAACCCATATTGGGTTTCTTTTTTTTCTCGCAGGTGTTGTTCTTACCTTCTCAAATGCTACTATTCTTTCATCCAATACTTCTCGTTATAATCTGGGTGATGAAAGAAGCAATGCTGAGAATCTGATGCTTGTCCGTCATGATACGCTTTCCATGAGTGGTTTTTTCGTCACCTATGTCGGCCATACCCGAAATAGGAACCTGACGGAATATCAGCTGGATTTTCTGAAATTCCGTGATGGAAAGTATGCTCATGAATTTTCGCTTTATCCTTCAGTAAACAGTAATCCTAGTATGGGTAACGTTCATAATCCTGATACCAAGCATTTCTTGAGCCGTGATTATTACACCTACATTTCCCAGTTAGGTGAAAACCCCGATTATATCGTTATTAAAGTTATCATGAACCCATACATTAATATCCTTTGGGGAGGAGCACTTCTGATGCTGCTTGGCTTTATGATCGCGATGAGAAAAAGGATGCGGTCAAACGACACTAATAATACCTGACATCCTTGATGTTCCCGTATTTAGTGTAGAAAGTCCATTTCCCGCTGCGGCGACCAAAGCTGAACTGTCCTTCAAGTTCTGTCTTGCCATCACGGAAATGCTTGATAACGGGTCCTGTGTAGGGTACCCCATCAAGGTATTTGACCGGACCTCCGCGTAATCTTTCCCATTCAACAGGAAGTTGTTTTCTGGGTGTGACTTGTTTTTCAGTAACATTTTTTGATGCTGGTTTCTTTTCGGGAACAACGGTTTCCTGAGGCAGCGTATCTGTTTTGACTTCAACTTCCGGATTGCCGTCATTGCCCAGACGTTTACCCATTTTATAGATTTCCGTAACGTCCGGTTGCCCATTTTCTTTCCAATAACTCCAGGTACCTTCTTTAAGCCCATCTGTGAATTGACCTTCCATTTTTTTCTGTCCGGTCGGATAGTAATATGTCCAGATTCCTTCTTTTAACCCGTTTTTGACTTCACCTTCGAACTCCACTTTTCCTGCTACATAAGAAATGACCTCACCGGTAAAGGGTTTAGCTTCATTGACGAGGTAAAAGAGTCCGTTACGATCCTGTAACTGATCGAAGTTGACTTTTTTTGCTGCACACCCTGCCAGGGCAAGCAGTAATACGAATAAGTAAATCTTTTTCATGGTCTATGTCATTTGTCCTTCGCCCTGTTTTCCAACATCGGCACAAAGCGAAATAAGCCGTGTTCTTTTTTTTCACAATTCATATTGGATATTTTCCTGTATGTGGTCATGATCTGCATATCTTCGCCCAGAGGGATAACCAGAATGCCTCCTATTTTCAGTTGTTCTATCAGAGGGTCTGGAACAAAGGGAGCGGCTGCAGTAACAATGATTTTATTAAATGGGGCAAAGGCGGGTAATCCCTTATATCCATCGCCATAAAAAACCTTTATCGGGGAGTAACCCATTTTTTGAAGCTGTTTACTTGTTTTATCGAAAAGGGATTTTTGACGTTCAATGGAGAACACCCTGGCGCCCATTTCCATCAGAATACAAGCCTGGTAACCCGATCCTGTACCAATTTCCAGGACTTTGTCTCCTTTTTTAATGTCAAGCAGCTCACTTTGAAAGGCTACGGTATAAGGTTGTGATATCGTTTGACCGGCACCGATAGGGAATGGCTTATCTTCATAGGCATATTCCAGGAAAGAGGAATCGAAAAAAAAGTGACGTGGAACCTTTTCCATAGCAGCCAGAACATTACGGTCAGTGATTCCCTTTTGTTTAATAGTTTCGATCAGGAGTTTTCTTAAACCCTGATGTCGGTATGCATCTACAAGACGATCTTCATTCATGAGCTCAGCCAGGAAATAAATCACGAAAATACTAAATTCAATCAGCCTAAAAAATTACCTTTGCAAAAAAAATGCTTTATGTTGAAAATTGGTGTTCTGGGAGCAGGTCATCTGGGGAAAATCCATATCAATTGTTTGAAAGAAATAAAGGATTTTGACCTGGTCGGATTTTATGATCCTGATGAAATTGTGGCACAAAAAGTTGAAACGGAATATAAGGTAAAAAAATTTCCTTCTATTGATGAACTGATCGATTCTGTGGACGTCATGGATATTATAACCCCAACCATTTCTCATTTCGATTGTGCTTCCCGTTCCCTGAAGAAATGTCGCCATGTCTTTATTGAAAAGCCTATTGTTACGAGTCTTAAACAGGCCAGGGATCTGATCAAAATTGCTGCAGAAGCCCATGTGAAAGTTCAGGTGGGACATGTGGAGAGGTTCAACCCGGCTTTTCTGGTTGCGGAAACTTTTCTTGACCGCCCGATGTTCATTGAAAGTCACCGCTTGTCACAGTTTAACCCTCGCGGAACAGATGTTCCTGTCATCCTTGACTTGATGATTCATGACATAGACATTATCCTGAGCGTGGTTAAAAGTAATATCCGGAAAATAAATGCCAGCGGAGTTGCCATTGTCAGTGATACCCCTGATATTGCCAACGCCCGTATCGAATTTGACAATGGATGTGTGGCTAACCTCACCGCGAGCAGGATTTCGTTGAAAAATATGCGTAAATCAAGGTTTTTCCAACGCGATGCCTATGTGTCTGTGGATTTTTTAAAAAAGGAAGTGGAAGTGGTGAGGATCAAAGATTTGGATGATACAGGTCAATCACCCCAGGGAATGATTTTGGAACTTGGCCCCGGGAAAGGATATAAACAGATTCTATTTGATAAACCTGAGATTAAACCCCTCAATGCCATTAAAAAGGAACTTGAAAGTTTTCATTCGGCCATCGTCAACAATACCATCCCCTCCGTTACGATAAATGATGGTTACACTGCATTGGAAGTGGCTCACAAAATCATGGAAAAGATTGATCAAGCCGGAGCCCCTTAAGCTGAGTTATGGTTAAATTTTTGTTAATTACTTTAATTGATTTTACAGACAATATACCATTAAAACAACCGTTAAAAAATACAGGATAAAGCTACCCGTGCTTATGACTTTTCGGAAACCTTCGCTACCCTTGCCTTTCCTCCTTTTCCTTCTTGCTTTTACGACAGCCTGTGAAAAATTCTCAGGGGATCAAACCATCCCTGCCTATTTATCCATCGATTCGATTTATTTATCCACTAATTATTCACTTCAGGGTACTGCCTCTCATTCGATTACCGATGCATGGGTATACGTGGATGATGATTTAATTGGTGCTTTTGAATTACCTGCCAGATTCCCTGTCCTGAAGAATGGAAAACATACGGTTAGGATTCTGCCAGGGATTAAGAAAAATGGAATTTCAGCCACCCGGATCAATTATGAGTTCTATTCAGAGATTTCGAAACAGTATATGTTTTCGGAAGACAGTACAACGAAACTCAACCTCCAGAAAACAACCTATACTGCTTCCACTGCATTTACCTGGATGGAAGATTTTGATAAAATTTCCATTTCCCTCGATACCACAACGAGGAGTACTGCTTTTATACAGTTGACAAATGCTGGTTCTCCTCTGACTTTTGAGGGGTCGCATTCTGGGATGGTCGTTTTGGACACGGTCAGGGATTTTTTCGAATGTCAGACCCATAATGAATTTCCGATTCCTTATGCCCCGGTATTTCTGGAAATGAACTTCAATACATCCAACATTCTGACCATCGGACTTATCCTTTACTCCACAACCAACATTTATACGGTTCCCATCATCAACCTGAACAAAACCAATGAAACCTGGAAAAAAATCTATATTGATCTAACCACTACCATGAATGCTTATCCCAATGTGTTTAGTTACCGTTTATATATGGGCACATTCAAAGATGCTGATGCTGAGGAGACCACTATTTTATTTGACAACCTAAAACTGGTGACCCGAAATGAATAAACGCTTACAGGTTATAAAGTACATAACTGCTGATTATTTCGCCGCCCTTACTGCCTGGACGCTGTTTTTTATTTACCGGAAGTTTGCTGTTGATCATACCCTTTTATCCCATCTTCAGGATGTCTTCCTTGACAAAAATCTTTATCTCGGGATCCTCATTATTCCTCTGTTCTGGCTTCTCATCTATGTATTAATCGGAAATTACAGAAGAATATACCGTAAAGCAAGACTTAAGGAGTTTGCCCAGACTATCCTCGTCACTTTTATAGGTGTCACGATAATTTTCTTTATCATTATTCTTGATGATGTGATCATCACCCAAAGAACCTATGCTGAATTCTTTTTTATTCTCTTTTTCTTTCATCTGTTTTTTACAGCCGGTTTCCGGTTTATTCTGACTTCACAAACAGCTTATAAAATTCATCATAAACTGATCGGATTCAATACCATTATCGTTGGAAGCAATGGGAATGCCGTATCCATCTACAAGGAAATTGAGAACCAGGAGGAATCTTCAGGGAATAGGTTCATTGGATTTGTAAATGTAGAAGGTTACCATAATTATAAGCTTGCTGAATTTATTCCCCACCTTGGTGGCCTTAATGATTTGAACCGAATCGTGAAGGAATTTAATGCCGAGGAAGTGATCATTGCCATTGAACATTCTGAAAATCATACGATTGAAAATATTATTACCCAGCTTGAAGACACCGTTGTGGTAATTAAAATTATCCCTGCCATGCAAGATATCCTCATGGGTTCAGTCAAAACAACTTCCATCTTTCATGCTCCTTTGATCCAAATCTACCCCGACCTTATGCCTGACTGGCAAATGTCGCTGAAACGAATTTTTGATATCGTGGTTTCCATTTTTTGTCTGATTCTTCTATCTCCGGTAATGATAATCACGGGGATTATCATTAAACTAACTTCAGCCGGACCGATATTCTATTCACAGCAAAGGATCGGCTTGAAGAGCAGACCATTCATCATGCATAAATTCCGTACCATGTATAAGGATGCAGAGTCGAATGGACCTCAGCTATCCTCGAAAAACGATCCCAGGATTACCCGCTTCGGAAAATTCCTGCGTCAGTTCCGGATTGATGAAATACCACAGTTTTACACTGTCTTAAAAGGGGATATGAGTATCGTTGGTCCGCGGCCTGAACGTCCTTTCTATATTGACCTTATCGTTCAGCGTGCTCCCCATTATCGCCTGTTACACAAAGTCAAACCCGGAATTACTTCCTGGGGACAGGTGAAATATGGTTATGCTGAAAATCTTGATCAAATGGTTGAGCGCCTGAAATTTGATATTCTTTATATCGAAAACATGTCGCTGGCTATGGACTTCAAGATATTAATCTATACCATCCTGATCATCATTCAGGGAAGAGGGAAATAAGACCGTCTCCAGTTTTTCCATCATGGTTGTTGCTTTACCCTGCAGGAAAATATCTGTTATGGCAGAGGTATAATTGGATGGAGTCAGGTTAATCTCGATGATGCATGCACCATGGCTTTTTGCCATAAACGGAAACTGGTTGGCCGGCATCACTTCTCCTGTGGTTCCGATGATCAGAAATACATCTGAAATCGAAGCAGCTTCATAGGCCGCGGTTAGCGGTAACTGCGGGATGGCTTCACCAAAAAAAACGAAGTCCGGTTTAAGGAGTCCACCACATTCACGACAGGTGGGAGGAGGATGATCAAAACTGATTTCACCAAGCTTATAAGACCTATTACAGTGAAGACAAACCAGGCTTTTTGAATTTCCATGGAATTCGAAAACCTGTCGTGACCCGGCTTCCTGATGAAGGTAGTCGATATTCTGGGTGATGATTCTGCCCAATAGACCATTGGCTTCAAGCCGGGCCAGTATTTTATGGGATTTATTGGGTCGGGCTTGACCGAAAAAGTCATAAAAAATTTCTTTAATCACCTTCCAGGATTCTCCGGGATTTTCTTTGAAATAATTGATTTCAAGAACTTTCGGATCATATTTTTGCCATAATCCGGAATCACCACGGAAAGGAGGGATACCACTTTCAACGGAAATCCCCGCACCTGTGAAAGCAGTTGTAAACCTTGAGGTGCTGATCAACTGTGCCGCTTGTTGTACTAAATTGCCCAAAGGTATTTATTTAAGCCACCTGTCAAGCCAGTTGAAGAAGGTACGTTGCCATAAGATGCCATTCTGGGGTTTCAACACCCAATGATTTTCATCCGGGAAATACAGTAGTTCGGCAGGCACTCCTTTCAGAATGGCCGCATTGAAAGCCTGCATGCCCTGTGTAGCTGCAATGCGATAATCCAGTTCGCCATGAACGACTAAGATGGGGGTATCCCAGTTTTGAACAAAACGATGCGGACTGCTGGCATAGGAACGCTGGGCAATCTTGTTGCTTTTATCCCAGAACGGTCCACCAAGATCCCAGTTGACAAACCACATCTCATCGGTTTCAAGGTATTGCGATTCGAGGTTAAACATGCCATCATGGGCAATAAAAGCCTTGAAACGCTTCTGGTGGTTACCAGCCAGCCAGAAAACAGAAAACCCCCCATAACTTGCTCCCACGCATCCTAATCTATCTTTATTTACATAGGGCTCTTTAGCCATGGCATCGATGGCGCTCAGGTAATCCTTCATATTCTGTCCGCCATAATCTCCGCTGATTTGCTCATTCCATGCTTGTCCGAAACCTGGCAGGCCGCGGCGGTTGGGGGCAACAATAATATAACCATTGGCAGCCATCATCTGAAAGTTCCAGCGGTACGACCAGAACTGGCTGACCGTACTCTGTGGGCCACCCTCACAGTAAAGCAGGGTGGGATATTTTTTAGAAGGATCAAAATGCGGAGGATAAATGATCCAGGTGTGCATGTCTTTGTGATCTGTGGTCTTTATCCATCTGGCTTCCACTTTTCCAAAACTAAGCTTGTCGAGTAGTTCTTGGTTGGTAAAAGTTAATTGAGCGTCTTTTCCACTGGTTAAATCCACCGCATAAATTTCTTCCGGCATCGACATGGATACCCTTGAAGCAATCAGCTTATCTCCGGCTTGTGCGACATTTTTATAATTGTGAACCCCTTTTGTGATCTTCTTGATCTGACCGTCCTTCAAATCAACCCGGTATATTTCATCACTCCCATGATAATCACTGATAAAATAAATGGATTGCCCGTTTTCTGACCAGGAGAAAAAATCTATATGCTGATCGAATTCCCTGCTGAGATCGGTTTTGGTCTGAGTGGTCAGATCCATGAGAAAAAGCCTGTTTTTATCGGCTTCATATCCGTCTCTTTCCATGCTCTGCCAAGCGATCATTTTCCCATCCGGAGAGTAGGAGGGAGCGACATCGTAACCTAACATCCCTTCACTGATATTGGTCGTTTTTCCGGTTTCCAGATCAAATAGAAAAATATCCGAATTTGTTGACAGGGTATAAGCCAGTCCGGTTTTTTTCCGGCAGGTGTAGGCAATGACCTTTCCATCCGGGCTCCAGTTAATCTGTTCCATCCCGCCGAAAGGTTTTAGCGGACATTCATAGGGTTCACCTTCAAGAATATCTTTCCCTGATTTGATGAGACCTTGGGAAATTTCTGCATAAAAAACATGGCTGAAGGATTCCACCCAGGTATCCCAATGCCTGTACATATGGTCGGTGAATATTTTTCCACTGGCTTTAGGCAGGCCGGCATACAAATCCTTTAACTGCTTTTCTGCAGCTACTTCAGAAATGAAAAGGATGTGCTTACCATCCGGAGAATATTTATACCCATCAATTCCGTTTTCAATATCCGTAATCTGTTTGCGGTTTTTCCCGTCCGTATCCATTTCCCAGAGTTGCATGTTTCCTGTTTCTGATGATAAAAACGCGATCTTTTTTCCATCAGGCGTCCACATGGCCTGGTATTCACTAAACTTTGTGGACGTGATCTGGGTCGCTGCCCCTCCATTCACACTGATGGTAAACAACTCACGGTTTCCCTTATTCTGGGCAATATCATAATACGTAATGCCGTAAACAAGACTTTTTTGATCGGGAGAAACTTCTGGTTCGCTGACCCGCCCAAAACTCCATAAAACTTCCGGGGTCATGAGATCGTTTTTCAATTCGGGGTTTGGTTTGACGATCAGGGGGGCATCCGGAGATTTCTCTTTTTTTTCTTTTGACAAACAAGAAATCAATCCCGTTGAGATCACAACCAGTAATAATACAGTTAACTTTTTCATGTGTTAATAATTTTATATTTCATTTGTCACATGGAATATCCATTATTATCATTCGTGGATTGCATGAACTTTGCTTGTATGGATATTTCATATCAATAAGGTTTCGATGAATAAGCAAATATTTTAGGAATAAAAATGATCAGCCCGATCAATGCTGAAGTCAGCGCAGCAATCAGGACTGCCGCCGCGGAAATATCTTTGATTTTTCCGGCCAGTTCATGATATCCCGGAGATACCAGGTCAATGGTATATTCTATAGCCGTGTTCAGTGCCTCAAGCATAAGAACCAACCCCATACAGAGTATTAAAATGATCCATTCCATAAGAGAAACGTCCAGGATAATGCCACCTAAAATCACAGCGATAACGGCAAACAGATGAATCCGAAAATTAACCTGCTTGCTGATTAAAACTGAAATTCCTTTTAGTGCGTATGCAAAACATCGCAGCCCTGAGGAAGAAGAAGGTGTATTGTCTGTCTTGGATTTCATGCTATGCTCAGTTGTTCAGGTATTTTTCAAGGATAACTTTCAGTTCTCTTGTATCAATTGGCTTTGAGATATAATTATCGCAACCTGCTGCCAGGCTTTTCTCTTTTTCTCCTTTTAAGGCATAAGCAGTCTGTGCAATGACCGGAATATCTTTACGGATTTTTTTTATCTCCTGTGTGGCTTCATAACCATCCATCAATGGCATACGGATATCCATGAGGACGAGATCATAATGAGTTTTCCTGCATTCTTCTATGGCATCCATTCCATTTTTGGCCCAGACAAGCTGTATTCCTGTCTTTTTAAGAAGGCGGTCAAGGAGGAAATAATTGGACTCTTCATCTTCTACTACAAGGATCTTCTTGTGGCTCCAGTCCTTTGAACCCTTAGCCTCGGTTTCAGGTTTATTTTCATGAATGATTTTTTCTCCGGTCATCTGCAATGGCAGAGTAATATAGAAATGCGTTCCTTTTCCCCGGTCAGATTCTAAACGGATATCCCCACCCAATAATCTGACAAGATTTTTTGAAATTGTCAGACCAAGCCCTGTCCCTCCATATTTCCGGGTATTGGTGTCGTCCACCTGCCGGAAGCGTTCAAAAATCACTTCATGCATTTCTTTGGGAATTCCTATTCCCGTGTCGCGAACAAAGAATTCAATGAAAGGATCATTTCCAATGTTTTTCAAGGTATAACCAAATTCAACAGAACCCTGCTCTGTAAATTTCAGTGCATTTTCGATCAGGTTGGTCAGGATCTGCCGTAAGCGGTTTCCATCGCTGAGTATGGTGAAATCATGATCTGTTTTTCCGGGAAGGCAATTCAAGATAAGGCTATTCTTTGCCTGTTTACGCCTGATCTCATTAAACGTAACCATCAGGTTGGTAAGCAGCACGTTCACCTGACACTCCTTGATCTCGATCTTGATCTGTCCCGATTCTATTTTTGCCACATCAATAATATCATCAATGATGCGCATCAGATCATTCCCGCGGTCTTTAATAATCCTGATGAAATCCGCTTTTTCCTCCTCTGTAACGGTGGGATCAGAAAGCAGTGTGGAAAAACCAAGAATGGCATTCATGGGAGTCCTGATTTCATGCGACATATTAGACAGGAAAGCGGATTTTAATTTATCTGATTCTTCCGCTTTGTTTTTAGCAGCGATCAGGTTTTTTTCAATGGCTTTCCGGTCTGTGATATCACGATAAATACCATAACTTCCTACCAATTCTTCTTTAATCCTGATCGGAGTGACCAAAATGGAAACATCGATCAAATGACCGTCTTTATGCATTCTTCTGGTTTCAAGTGCGGCAATTTCACCCCTGCCGACTTGCTCTGTTATTCCCCTGGCTTCTTCAACAATTTCTTGATTGGCGATGAGATCATCAATGTTTTTTCCATGGGCTTCTTCGAAAGAATAGCCATATAACCGTGTAAACTCGGAATTGATCATGGATACTATTCCTTTGTTGTCAATCATGACAATGGCTTCGGGGCTTCCTTGAAAAAGCTGATCCATTAATGATTTTTCATGATGGAGGGATTCTTCTGCAGCTTTTCTTGAGATAACCCCGGCAATCTGATCAGCGACAAAAGTCAGAAGCTCAAGTTCATGTTCTTTGTATTGATCCGGATCCGTATAGCTCTGGACAACGATCACACCGATTACAGCATTGGAGATGATCAAGGGAACTCCAAGCCATATTTTGGCAGGAGTGCCGACGATATCGACTTCTCCTTTGGCAGCCAGTTCCATTATCTCGGCCTCAGATGCCAGGACTGCAGCACGCTTTTTGATGACAAATCCGGTCATGGTTTTTCCGGCTGGGAAAGCCGTAAACTTATCGATGTTATCCACATGATAAGGAAGCGTGATGGTATCGGATTCCTTATTGTACATGGCAACGAAAAAATTGCTGGTATCCATGATAGATCCAAGCTGTCTGTGGATTTCAGCAAAAAATTCGTCCAGGGTACTGGACGTAAAAGCAGCTTTTGATACTTCAAAAACAAGTTTACGTAAACTTTCCAGTTTTTTTTCCTCGGTGATGTCTGAGATATACCCTTCGATGAACTTCAATTTTCCCTTATCATCAAAGATTCCTTTGGCTTGCTCCCAAACCCATTTTAATTTGTCATCCTTGGTAAGTATACGGTATTCGATGGTATAAGGCCGGTTTTGGCTGAGGGCGGCCTGGACTTCATTCCAGACGTACAAACGATCTTCTTCGACAATGATATCGGAATAAGCAAGGGTTTTATTATTGATAAAATCATCTGGTTGATATCCGGTAAGGTCAATACAGGCTTCACTGATGAAATTCATGGTGAAATAAGTGTCGTTTTGACAACGGTATACCAATCCTGGCAAGTTCCCCATCAGGGTTTGAAGTATCCTGCGGTTTTCGAGTAACTCTTTTTCTGCAGTCTTTCTCTTGGTAATGTCGATTAAGGCTTCAAGGATATAATTCTCCTCCCTGAATTGAACCTTAATGGTTTCTTTTAAAACGGGAATTTTTTGCCCCTCCCTGTGAAGGATAAAGCATTCCGCTTTTTGACGGATTTCAGAAGAAACATTTTTTTTCTCATCATACTTTTCTGAGTATTCGATCAGATCTTTGAAAGGGGTGAGTAACAGTTCATCCTGAGTTGTATGGCCAAGCATCTTTAGGGCATAATGATTGAGCATTCTGATGCGTTGCTGATTGTCGGTGAGGATAATGCCGAAAGGCAAGGCATTGACCAGGATCATGAAATGGTCATCAGTTTTAAGGATGTTCCTGATTTCTTGAAATGATTCAGTCGGGGTTAGCATGCAATAAGAATTAAATAAACCTTCTGACATTTGACTTATACCGGGCATATTGCTCGGGGAATTTTGAATATAGAAACGTTTCTTCACCTAGAATGATACGGAAATGGATATACATTCCATACAGGGTAAAAGAAATATTGATCAAATCGGGAAAATAAAGACAGGAAGCCATACTGATCAGAAATGAACCAAAATATAAAGGATTTCGGCTGTATCGGAAAATTCCTCCGGTCTTTAGATTGAATTGGTCACGGGCCAATCCGGCTTTCAATGATTCATTCAGTTGCAATATTCCGGCTAGCAAAATACTTGCGCCGATAAAAAACAAAATAACAGCAAACCAGCTCAACATTGCAGGAACCTGGATGTAACCTGATTCCGGAGAAATCGCTTTGAAGATAAACAGCGCCCAGGGGGTAAACAATGCTATTTTTCCGGTAATGAAATAAAATTTTTCAATGGGGAGTGAGCCAATCAGATCATATCCTTTTTTTCGTTGGATCATCAGGAACAAAAAAAATATAATTCCAACAATCGTAAATCCAGCCAATATAAAGTAACGATGCATTAACGTATTTTTTGCTAAGTTAAAGAATAATTATAAAATTAATGATACCTATCTTTGTTTCCGGATAAAATCAACATGGGAACTCTTTTACAGGTCGAAGAATTAAGCAGGAGCTTTGGGGAAAAACTGCTTTTTGAGAAAATCTCTTTCAATGTCAACCAGGGAGAAAAACTTGCCCTTATTGCAAAAAATGGCACAGGGAAGACCAGTTTACTGAACATCATTGCCGGGCTTGAACCTGCAGATTCGGGAAAAGCGCTTTTGTATCCCGGACTGTCATTCGAGTACCTTAGGCAGGAACCATTTCTCGATACCTCAAAATCGGTTTTTGAGGAAGTGTATTCACATGCCAACCACATTCAGCAGATCATTCTGAATTATGAATATACGATTACAACAGAGGATCAGAAAGCGGTTGATCAAGCGATCACACGGATGGATTCCATCAATGCCTGGGAATATGAAACAAGGGTCAGACAGATTCTTACCCGGCTAAAACTCCCTGATCTCGATCAGGCGATCAGCGCGTTATCGGGCGGACAAAAAAAGAGGGTTGCCCTGGCCAAGGTACTGATCACTGAGCCTGACTTTTTAATTCTTGACGAACCCACCAATCATCTTGATGTGGAAATGATTGAATGGCTGGAAGACTATCTTTCGGATCCTGCAATAACCTTGTTGATGGTAACGCATGACCGGTATTTTCTGGAACGGATAAGCCATGAGATCCTTGAACTTGAAAATGCAGCGGTATACAGGTATAAGGGCGGTTATAGCTACTTTATTGAAAAGCAGGCTGAACGGATAGAAAACCTGAATAAAGAGACAGAAAGGGCTCAAAATCTTCTCCGGACAGAGCAGGAATGGATGAGACGTATGCCCAAAGCCCGTACCACAAAGTCGAAAGCCAGGATTGAAAGCTTCTTTGAATTAAAGGAAAAAGCAGAACAAAAAATCAGAGAGGAACGGTTTTCCCTGAATATTGAGGGCGCCAGGATGGGAAAGAAGATCCTTGAGATCAACGATGTTTCTTTTAACTGGGGCGAACTTCCCATATTAAAAGGATTTACCTATACGTTCAAACGATCGGAGAAAATCGGTATTGTAGGGAAAAATGGTTCCGGCAAATCCACTTTCCTGGATATAATAACGGGAAAGATCCGACCGCAGAAAGGACATATTCAAACCGGGGAAACCATTCAATATGGCTATTATGAGCAGCACGGACTGATATTCAATGAAGACACAAAGGTTATAGATATTGTCAAGGAAATTGCGGAAGTGGTCAAAATGGGGAATGGGGATACCATAACGGCAGCGGCATTTCTGAATTATTTCATGTTTCCTTATCCTTCCCACCACCAGCCGGTATATAAATTAAGCGGAGGTGAAAAGCGGAGGTTGTATCTTGTCACCGTACTGATGAAAAATCCGAATTTCCTGATTCTGGATGAGCCGACCAATGATTTGGATATCCTCACGCTAAATGTGCTGGAAGAATATCTTGCTGCTTTCAAGGGCTGTGTTCTCGTGGTTACCCATGACCGGTATTTTTTGGATAAGATCGTGGATCACCTTTTTGTTTTTGAAGGGGAAGGGGTGATCAAAGACTTTCCCGGAAATTATTCGCAATACAAGGATTATTCTGAAAGAAAGAAGAAGGAGTCAAAAAAAATATTCCGCGAGCAGTTACCTAAAAGGGAAAAAAACAGGCCAGCAGTAAGCAATCGTTTGTCTTTTCGCGAAAAGCATGAATTTGAAACACTTTCAGTCGATATCAATACGCTAGAGGAAGAAAAAAAACAGCTGGAAACTGATTTGCATTCGGGAAGTCTCTCCCAAAATCAACTGAAAGAAAAATCAGAGCGGTATGCAGCCCTACTGACCGAGATCGATATAAAGACAGATCGTTGGTTGATGTTAAGTGAAAGAGAAGAATAAAATGAGGGTTTTGATTGATAAATTTTTAAATTTGCAAAGAATATGCGGTAGTAGCTCAGATGGTAGAGCATCAGCTTCCCAAGCTGAGGGTCGTGGGTTCGATCCCCATTTACCGCTCAGATAAATAGTTAGTTATTTTAATTTAGCTGACTGTTCTTGCATGTGTTTTTTGTACAGGGTGAAGTTTTCATCATCGTAACACACGAACATTACTTTTTCGGGCAAAGCATTTTCAAGCAGGTATTTGCTGACTTCTGTGATGGCAATCCTTGCAGCAATGTTTTTCGGAAAATGATAAATTCCTGTTGAAATATTCGGAAAAGCAATGGAACGACATTGGTGTCCCCTGGCTTCCATCAGACAGTTTCGATAACAATTAGCCAGTAATTCTTCTTCCTGATGACTAGCTTTTCCCCAAACCGGTCCCACGGTGTGAATGACGAATCGGGCAGGCAGCTTAAAGGCAGGAGTGGTTTTTGCTTCACCGGTCGCACAACCCCCAAGCAATTTGCAAACTTCCAGCAATCCGGGACCTGCTGCATGATGAATGGCCCCATCTACTCCGCCACCTCCCAAAAGGGAAGGGTTGGCAGCATTGACGATGGCATCAACCCTTACTTTGGTGATGTCGCCCTGAATGATTTCTATACGCGTTTCCATTTCTTAAATAGTTTCAGAAATTCCTGATAAATGATAGCATTGCTCGAAATAATTTCTTTTCCAAAAATATAGTTGTCATCCCCTGAGAAATCACTGACGATTCCCCCTGCATTCCTGACAATAGGCACACCTGCAGCAACATCCCAGGGGCTTAACCCGTACTCATAAAACCCATCAAACCGTCCACAAGCGACATAGGCCAGATCAGCGGCCGCGGAACCCAGACGACGGATTCCATGAGAATTTTTCATCAAATGGCGGAATACCTTAAGGTAATCATCTAACCGTCCATAATCGTAAAAAGGGAAACCTGTTGCAAATAAAGCATCCATGATCTTATTTGTTTGAGATACACGGATAATTTTTCCATTTAAATAGGAAGGTGCATCGTGCCAGGTATAAAAACATTCTTTAAGATTAATTTCATAAACCACCCCGAGTATCGCTTCTTTTCCCTGTATCAGTGCTATGCTGATACAATATATGGGGACCCCATGAATAAAATTGGTCGTCCCGTCAAGTGGATCAATCACCCAGCTGATTTCTCCCGCATTTAGATCTGGACTTTCTTCGGCGATAAAACCAGCCTCAGGAACCATTCTGGAAAGTTTTTCAATAATCCTTCTTTCCGCTGTTTTATCAACATAAGTAACAAAATTATTCAGCCCCTTAACTTCTATGTCTGTTGCTTTTATCCTGCTAATCTCTGATTGTATCAAGGCTCCTGTTTCCGATGCCAGTGTACATACTTCTTTAGTTAGTTTTTCTAAATCCAACATGTTTCAAGTCATAAATTTATCATACGATATTAGGTTATTATTGGTCATCCTTCATCCCATGTCCGTATCAAAAAATAAACACCCCATCTTCATCCATCTCCTTAAGTCTGACAGTTTTAATCCGGTTAATGAGTTCCGGGGAAAATGATGTTTTTACTTTCAGGTAATTTTCAGAAAATCCATGCATGAATCCAGCCGAATCATCGGATTCAAAAAGAACATTAACCGACCTTCCCATGTTATTAACATAAAATCTTCTCTTTTTCTGTTCCGAAATATGGCGAAGTATTTCACTTCTTTCTTTTTTAGTGCTATTCGTGGTCATGCCTTCCATAGTGGAAGCTGGTGTATGATCTCTTTTTGAATAGGGAAATACATGAAGGTAGGAAATATCAAGTTCCTCTATGAACGTTTTAATATCCAGGAAATCTGTTGCTTCTTCTCCAGGAAATCCGACAATGACATCGGCAGCGATACAGGCGTAAGGGGATACACTGCGGATTTTTTGAACCCTGCTTCGGTATAGTTCACGATTGTACTTCCGGTGCATGGCTTTAAGGATTTTATCGGATCCCGACTGAAGGGGAATGTGGAAGTGGGGCATGAAGTGTAAGGAACTTCCTACAAATTCTATGATCTCATCGCTTAACAAATCTGGTTCTATGGATGAAATTCGCACACGGGGAAGACCCTCCAGTTTGTCAAGCGCAAGGATCAGATCTAAGAATGTAACGGCATGATGCTTGCCGAAATCACCAATATTCACACCCGTTAGCACAATTTCTTTCACTCCCCTTGAGGATATTGCCGTGGCATTTTTCAGTACATTCTCGATGGTATCGCTCCGGCTTCTTCCACGGGCAAGAGGAATGGTGCAGTAGGTGCATCGATAGTCGCACCCATCCTGTATTTTCAGGAATGAACGGGTACGGTCACCATAGGAATATGAAGGCAGAAAACCCAGAGACTGATTCTGATGCCCCATGTCGGGACCCACGGTTTTATCCTTGGATATTCCAGAAGGAAATAGTTCTTCCAGGAGATTGAATTTATCTGAATGACCAAGAACAAGGTTTACTCCCTTCATCCGTGATATTTCATGGGCTTTCAATTCCGAGTAACAACCAATTACAGCGATTTTTGCCAGAGGGTTGATACCATGGGCCTGACGGATGGCTGCCCTGCATTTCTTTTCTGCAATCTCGGTGACCATACAAGTACTGATAACATAAATATCGCAAGGTTCGTGAAAATGCTTCAGGACGAAACCTTTTTCCTCAAATTGACGTGAAAGTGCTGAGGCTTCTGCGAAATTGACTTTGCAACCGAAATGATGGAATGCAACCGATCCGGAATTCATGTGACAAAGTTACAAAGGATGTAGTTATCAATCGCAAATTGAGATGGCTATTCAAGAATTTTTAGTAATTTGCTGAATATACCCAGTAAAAATAATACAATGAAAAAATACTCACTCTTATTTCTTATGATCCTAGGATGTCCTTTCTGGAATTATGCCCAGACCATAAGGATCACTAATTTTGAAGACTTGATGAAGGTATTGAATCAAGGAGACAAGGTTAGGGTGGTAATGGAATATGGAAAGTGCAGATTGTTTGACAACCTGATTGAACAACCGGATTCACCGGATGTAACCGGGGGAATGTCTATTGATGCCTATGAATATTTTGCCAGTAATGCAGTGCATAATAAGATTGCATTTGTGGTTTTTTCGACTGCCAAACTGATCCGTAACCCCAAAGGAAAAGGATTTGTTTATAATTATGTGAAGGTTCGAGTAAATGCCGACAATTCAGTAAAAATCAATGCGCAATACCTCAACGCGAAAAATTTTAAAGTTCAGATGGATGAATCATTCATGGGTTCGATCAATAACGGAAAGAATGAGCAGGGAATTTCGTTTTTCAGATAAATGATTAACGTTTCAGGTATTGTTGCAGGATAATACCGCTGACAATCAGGATTAAGCCGATTATGGTTGAGACAAGGATGACTTCTCCAACCGTATAATGGATGATGATCAAGGAAAGAAAAGGAGAAAAATAGATCAGGTTGGAGACTTTGGCTGTCGTGGCAGATAATTTTAAAGCATTGAGCCAGAGTACAAAAGTCAATCCCATTTCAAAAATACCGATATATATTCCCCCGGCTATCCCTTCCCTTGTAAAATCGCAGAAACTTCCTGAAAATCCAAACAGGATAAGGGTATAAATAAATCCGAAACAAAAATTCAGAAATAGTTTGCTAATCGCTTCCCTTTGATCTTTGAGGTTTAATATCCAGTAAAGGGCCCAGATCACAGCGCTTCCGGTAGCCAGGATGACTCCTGCTCCATTGGTAAATCGCATGCCGAACAATTGCCCATGGGTAGAAATCATCAGAATACCGGTAAAACTGAGCAGTATCGCTGAAATGCTCCAAATACTGATCTTTTGTTTGAGCAAGGGTATAGATAGCAATACCAGAAATAATGGCCAGATATAATTCAGGGTACCGGCTTCCTGGGCGGGAAGTAAAAAATAGGCTTTCAGCAAGACCAGATAATATAAAAAGGGATTGAGAAAACCCAGAAAGCCTGAAGTCAGGAATTGAGTGGCTGAAATCTTTTTTAATTGACTCGTTTTGCCTTGTACGACCAGAATCATCATCAGGATCAGGCAAGCTACAAGGGAAGAAATCAGCAGTAGCGAGAGCGGATTAAGATAGCGAAGCGTAATTTTAAAGGCCGAACCTATGGTAGACCAGCAAGCGATGGCTAAGAAAGCGAACAAATATGCCTTATGCTGAGATTTCATAACTTGCGAATATAGTCATTCATATGAAAAATTCATATTTTTGCCAGCCAATCAAATGAATTATGAAAAAACTCGCTGTTGTTGCCCTTGGAGGAAATGCCTTGTTAAGAGGAGATCAGAAAGGAACGATTGAAGACCAGGAAAGCAATGCTTATGCTACTGCAGAAAGCCTGTTCAAACTGATTAAACGAGATTATAACATCGTGATCACCCATGGGAACGGACCTCAGGTAGGCAACATTATGCTGGCCAATGATGCCGGTCATAAAATGTATGGGCTCCCAGAGATGCCTTTGGATATCTGTGTGGCATACAGTCAGGGTTTTATTGGCTATATCATTGAGCAACAGTTAAAAAATGTGCTCAATCGTAATGATATGGAAAGAGACATCATCACGATTGCAACCCAGGTATTGGTGAATAAGGATGATCCGGCATTCCAGCATCCGACTAAGCCGGTTGGCCCATATTATTCAAAAGAAGAAATGGATAAACTGATCCTTGAGACCGCGGCTTCCTTTGCAGAAGATCCCAGGGGAAGGGGATGGAGAAAAGTTGTCGCATCACCCAAACCACTGGTCATCATCAACAAAAAAACCATTGAAAAGATCGCCAGGGAAGGTCATATTGTGATTGCAGTAGGGGGAGGAGGCATACCTGTGTTTTATGTCGAACCCAATAAACTTCAGGGAATAGATGCTGTCATTGACAAAGATCTTGCTTCTTCACTATTGGCTTCACAAATCAATGCAGATAAATTTTTTATCCTGACGGATGTTCCTAAGGTCTGTATCAATTATAATACTCCCCAGGAAAAAACCCTGGACAGAATGACCATTGCGGAGGCAAAAAAATTTCTTAAAGAAGGACAGTTTCCGGAAGGAAGCATGGGTCCAAAAATCAGGGCTGCCATACATTTTGTTGAACACTCCGGAAAAGATACGATCATCACAAAGACGACCATGCTTGGCATCGACAACGGAGGGACAAGGATAACCTTGGTTTAGAGACTACTCGCTAAAGATCATTTTCCTGACTTCCAAACCATCGATTTTTAACAACTCATTCTCCAGTTTCATGCATTCATTCTGATCCCCGATGAGTTCCAGTAGGATCAAACCGCATCCTGAACAAATTTGATCCTCAGGGCTATGTAAACCAAGTCTTGTTCTGATAGAGCAACCAAATTTCGACAGGGTTTCCTGCACTTTGTACACTTCTTTTACCCTATCGTTAATTCTGATTCCTAAAATCCAGGTGTTTTTCATGGTTATTTATGTATTGGATGTTGTCATTACCTCAGTCTCCCGATCACGAAAATGAATGATAAAAGAGGCTCCCTTATTATTTTCAACCTCGATATTTCCTTCTAGTTGTTCGACCAATAACCTGATGATAAACATTCCAAAGGATTTCTGCTCCTTGAATGAATAATCTGCAGGAAGTCCGACCCCGTTATCTGAAATTTTTAAACAGTATAGATGTTCGTTTTCATGGTTTAGTGTGATACGAATCTCTCCCTCGGCATGATCCGGGAAAGCATACTTGAAAGCGTTGGTCAATAGCTCATTTGTAATTAATCCGACGGGTAAAGCCGTTTCGATACTGACATCTGCAGACTCAAGATTTTTAATCAGTTTTATATGGCTTCCACTGAAGGTACTCATGATGATGGTGGCAAGCGATTGGAGATAATCGGAAAGAGGGATCCTGTCAAGATTTTCCGTTCTGTAAAGATGTTCATGAATCAAGGCCATCGAGCGGATTCTCAGTTCGATGTCTTTCATAATCCTCAGCAGATCAGGATTGGAATTATTCTCAATCTGCAGGTTGAGCAGGCTGATGACAATGGCCAGGTTGTTTTTCACACGGTGATGGATCTCCCTGAGCATGATCTCCTTCTGTTGGGCATTTTTCAGTTTCAGCTCTTCCACTTCTTTTTCTTTCGACTTGTCGCGTACAATGGTCATGACTTGGACAACCTTTTGGTCTTTAAAAATCGGGACCTTTCTTGTTTCTGCATAAATAGTCTTATTTCCAAGATCAAGTTCCTGCTCTCCATTTAGGATTTTGCCAGTACGGAAGACAAATTTTAATTCTTCAAGTGTTTCCGGTGAAATATAGGGATAGACACGGGTGATCTTTTTTCCAATGCTGTCATGGGGAAATCCCTGACGAAGGTGTTCACTCCTTAGAGAATTATTTAGCATGACGAAGCGGAAATCTTCATCAATCACATAAATCCAATCGGGAATTGAATTCAGTGTACTCTGATAAAGCTCCTCAGAGCGCATAAGGGCGGCTTCCACCTCTTTCCTTTCCTTCATCTCCGCCAATAGCTTTTTATAATTCTCCGAAACGGTTTTCTGATGAATGAAATTTTTCCAGTTGAGTTTTTCAATCGTGTAAGTCATAAAAAACCCCAGAGAAGCCATGGAAAGCACAAAAAATAAATTATTGACATACATCCCCGGGCTGGCCTGATAAGTGTGATTCATCAGGGTAGCTGTAATATAGGCAAGAATTTGAATGCCACTGACCAAGAGAAGAATTTTGAATTCCAGGCGATAGAATGTATTTAGTCCGATAATAACCAACATGACCCAGGCAAAGTAGTATTCATATCCTTTTTGGTTGGGGGAGGAGTATATCCCAACCAAAAAAACAACCAGACAGATACAAAGATTGATGATTAAATAGATCTTGTGGAGATGATTCCTGAACGATGGAAGGTACATGACCAATACCGACAATAGAAGAAAGGGGAGAATGATGCCGAAGCGGATATAATAGACATGTTCCTTGGAATTTGGAAAAAAGAACTGATTCAATATGGCAAAAATGATAAAAAGAACAAGGGTGAAAAGTAAACCTGCACGCATACTTGGCAGGCTGGAATTCAGATAATAATTTAGGAATTCCTTGTCTAACCCTTGCTTTGACCGTATTTCCATCAAGATAAAGGATTAATAGTGGAAATACATATGTTGCACTTCGATACCCCCGATTTTCTTCAAGGTGTCTTCCAAGGCATCACATTCTTCTGACTTTCCGGAGAGCTGGAGGATTATAACGCCCACCCGGCTGCAGACCTCTTCTGAAACCTCATGAAACCCTAAACGGGACTTGATCAAATGGGCATATTTTGTAAGGGCTATCTGGGTCAAGCCCGCTTCCTTGATCCGGTCGGTGATCAGTAGGCCAAGGATACGTATCTCTTTCATGGGAAGGTAAGTTATAGGTTAAAAATAAAGATCTCGTTTTCCAGATTTCAATTGCTGAATCTTCTCCATTAGCTGCTCTTTGTTACGGTCATTATCCATCTCATCCAGCTTTTCCTGAAGCAAATGATAACCTTTTTCTTTGGTTGCAGGCGGGGCATAGTCTTCAAGGTATTCTACCATAGTAAGCAGAGCATTGGGTTGACAGAACCTTTTGATGAACCCGGGAACTGAAAATTCCATGAAATGTTCACCGGTCCGACCTAAACGGTAACAAGCCGTACAGAAGGAAGGGATGTATTTATGCTCGATCAGTTCCTCCATAATTTCATTCAGACTTCGGTTGTCATTGATCTGGAATTGCTCCAGGTCGATGTCCTGATCCTCATTTTCCTTTTTCTTGGAATACCCTCCCAATTCGATATTGGTTCCTCCATCAATCTGAGAAACGCCGAATTGAAGGATTTCATCACGGATGGCTGCCGGTTCTCTGGCAGTCAGGATCAAACCTGTATAGGGTACAGCCAGTCTTAAAATGGCAACCAGTCGCGTGAACTCGGAATCACTGACCAGATGTGACTTGTCAATGTTCAGTTGGGATGCATATTGAATCCGGGGAAAAGAAATGGTATGAGGTCCGACGTTATAAACCGCTTCAAAATGATTGGTGTGACGCAGCAGTCCCAATATCTCAAACCTCCAGTCGTACAGTCCGAATAAGGCGCCGATACCGACATCATCAATCCCTGCTTCCTGAGCTCGGTCGAGACTGGTCAGCCGCCATTCAAAGTTTCGTTTCATACCTCCAAGATGGACTTTCTGATAGGTCTCTTCATGATAGGTTTCCTGAAAAATTTGATAAGTGCCAATTTTGGCATCCTTGACTATACGGAAACCATCAATATCAAGTGGAGCAGCATTGATATTCACCCGGCGGATCTCACCCGGACCGCTTTTCACTCCATATACAATCCTTACTGTATCGGCAATGAAATTAGCATCATAGCGGGGATGCTCTCCATACACGAGAATTAACCTCTTTTGGCCACTGTCCTCCAGGGATTTGACTTGTTCAATTAACTCCTCTTTGGATAAGGTGACCCGTTTAATCTGCTTATTTGAAACCTTGAACCCGCAATAAGCGCAATTATTGGTGCAAAGATTTCCGATATACAAGGGTGCGAACAATACGATCCTCTGACCATACACTTTTTCCTTAAGTTCACGGGCTCCCTGCTTGATCTCTTCTATAAGCTCAGGATCAGATGCTTTGATCAGCACTGCTGTTTCCTCCATGGTCAGGCGATTTTTCGCCAACGATTTAGCGATCACCTCCCTGACCCTTGCTTTTGGAGCTTCCGTATGATTGATGAAATCCCATAACTCAGATGCATCAATGAAGGGTTTCATGCGCTGATCCTTGATTTTTAAAACCTCAGGTGTAAATTTCATGCCTGTTAATATTTGATTAAATACAAAAATACAAAATAGATGGGGTTTTAAACAGCTTTTCTCCTGTTTGTCTCAGATAAATAAACCCCACCGATAACCAGGATAATCCCTGCAATTTTCTGAAAGGTAATCATTTCAGACAATAGTAGGTAGGAAAAAAAAGCAGTGAATACCGGAATGAGATTCGAAAATATATTAGACTTACTGACCCCAAGTAATTTGACGGAATGGGCAAAAAAAACAAAAGAGATGGAAGATGCAAGAACAGAAAGCAAGACAAAAGATAAAATAATTTCTGTTGTGATGGTAATGCTCATTACAGTGTTCATTTCGAAAACAAAGAACAGGGGGAGAAAAAGAAAAATTCCGATAAGATTCTGATAAGCAATCAGGGTCAGGGCTGAGTATTTTTTTGTAAGTTTTCTCAGAAGAACAGAATAAAGTAAGGCGGTGAAAACAGCACCGAAAAGAAAGTATATCCCCCTTGGATCTGTCGAAAGGCTGAAATTCGGTGTCACCAGCATCACGATGACCCCTGTGAAAGAGATAAAAATTCCCAGGATGCTTAGCCAGCTGAGTTTTTCCCTGATCGTAAGATATGCGATAATCGGAGAAAACACTGGAATTGTGGCAATGATGGCTGAAGAAATGATGGGGGTGGAATATTTTAATCCGTAATTCTCACCCATGAAATACAGAAAAGGGTTGAAAAATGCGCTGAGAAAAATCCATGGTACATCTTTCTTTTGAATCTTTTCATGCCGGGAAAATGCGTGGATAATCAGAAAAAGCAATCCAGAAGAGAGAATCAGACGAAAAAAAATGATTGTAATGGGTTGATAATACTGTAATAGGATGGAAGACCAGATGAATGACATCCCCCAAAACAACATGGCAGTGACCGCATAAAAATAAGCAGGTATGTGAAAATTTTTCAATCGGGTGCAAAGTTAATTTTTTTCAATATTTTTATTGTAAGACTGTAACGTTGATTGTTTTTTCTGGTCTATTGATTAAAATTGCAGATTTTGGGAGTTTCCTATATCGATATTCATCATGATTTAATTGAGGCCTGCCGCAGGGGAAGCAGGGAAGCCCAGTTTAAAATCTATAAATTATATTATAAAGCCATGTACAACACCTCCCTCAGAATAGTAAACGATACAGCGGAAGCGGAAGACATCATACAGGAATCATTTTTAAACGCCTTTCAGAAATTATCTACCTATCAGGCCAATGCCAGTTTTGGGTCCTGGCTGAAACGAATTGTAGTCAACCAATCCCTGGATGCACTCCGGAAAAAACAAGAACAACTTCCTATGGATGAAGTATTTGATGAAATCTCTGAAGTGATGGAAGAGGACAGGGAAGAGGAAATACAATGCCGGGTTAAGGAAGTCAGAACAGCCATCGACCAGTTGCCAGATGAATACCGGGTCGTTCTATCACTTTTTTTGCTTGAAGGGTATGACCATGAAGAAATTTCCGAAATATTGCATATTTCAAATCAGCTCTCCAGAACACGGTATTTCCGGGCGCGACAAAAATTACAGGAAAAACTTAAAGAAAGAGAAATGAAAAATTCATATTTATACAATTAATCATGTCTGAACTGGAAGATTTTATCCGCAGAAACCGTCAGAACTTCGATGACAGAGAACCTGATCCCGGCCATTTTCAAAGGTTTGAGGACCGGCTGAGGGCAGTGGATAGCCGCCAAAGGTCTCCATTCAACCGTTATTTGGTGCTTAAAGCTGCAGCCGTCATAATATTTTTGATTCTTGCTTCCGTCTTGGTCTTTGACCTGGCCATTCAGCAAATCAAGGGGCAAGCTGTGGCTGAACTGCCTCCGGAAGTGAAAGAAGCCATGCATTATTATGATCAGCAGGTCATGCTTCAGCTTGGAGAAATCAAAAAGCTGGCCAATACAAATACTGAAGCGATTGAATTAAGCCAGTCAGCCCTGCAGCAAGTCAAGATTCTTGATGATAATACACAGGAACTAAAAACACATCTTGCAGAAAATCCCAATAATGGAAGAATCCGTGATGCCATCCTTCAAAACCAACGGATGAAAGAAGGAGTGTTAAACACCATTGTATCCCAGCTAACCGTATCTGAAAAATAAACCTGTAATCTTTTTTGCTATGAAAACCTATATCAAAATCACCCTGTTCCTGATATTTTTTATTTTTTTACTTGGGATCAAAGGGGTTAAAGCTCAGGAGGAATATACCCGGAGCATTAAGAAGGATTTTCCTGTCAATGCAGATGCCCAGCTTGTCGTTAACAACAAATTCGGGAAAGTTCATTGTACCAATTGGGAAAACAACAGCATTTCCATTGACATCAGGATTACGGTGACTGCATTCGACCAGTCATCAGCGAATAAAATGCTGGATAAGATTAATATTTCATTCAGCAACACGCCTTCTCTCGTTGAGGCAAAAACAATGCTCGATAACTTTAAATCACCAAGAAAAGGTTTTTTCTCCATAGATTATGAGGTTCGTATGCCCATCGGAGTCAGTCTTGACATTACTAATAAATTCGGTGATATTTTCATTCATGAAGTTCAGGGTAAAACGAAAATTGATCTGGCTTATGGAAATATGAAAGCCAATAAACTTGGAAATTCTGATAATCTGCTGATAATCGGTTTCAGCAATGCCAATATTGCCTGGATGAAGGGGGCGGTGATTGAGCTGAAATATTCCACCTTGGAACTGGATTATGCAGGAAGCCTGAGGCTGGATTCAAAGTATTCAAATCTCGAGGCACAGAAAATAATTATCCTGAATACCAATTTTGAAGGTGGTAATCTGAGAATGGAAAGTACTTCATCCATCGAAAGCAAGATAAAATTTTCGGATTTAAAGATAGGGCGTATTGAAAAAAGCCTTAATCTTGATATCCAATATGGTAGTTTTGTAGTCAAAGAAATCCCTGCAGAATTTACTTCCATCAATATTAAAAACAAATATGGAAATGTATCTGTTGGTCTTGAAGGAGCTTCCTATAATTTGGATGCTGAATTGCGTTTCTGTGAGTTGGATTTTCCTGAAAAGAATGCGAAATTAAGTTATAGGTCGAGCTCTCCGACAGAAAAGTCTTATAAGGGAACGATTCAAGTTGGATCTTCCACGCCTGTTGCCAATGTAAAGGTCAGGAGTGAATTTGGAAATATTACTTTAAAATAACCATTTAACCCACATCATTATGAAAACCAGATTTTTAAATTTCTTAGTATTGTTCTCATTGTTTATGGGAATATCGAGTATGCTTTCCGGTTGTAACCTAATCGGTGAACGTGGCAACGGCAAGGTAATCAAACAGGATCGTCAGGTGACTTCTTTTAATGCCATGGATATATCGGGCGCTTTTGAAATTATTCTTACCCAGGGAGATACTGAGGCCGTTACGGTAGAATCGGATGAAAACCTGATACCCCTCATCCGTACGGTCGTTGTTGGAAATGAACTAAGGATAAGTACCAAGGATCCCATACGGAATCCGACAGTTATGAAGGTCTATGTAACCCTCAGGGATTTACAAAAAATTGATATCAGCGGAGCCGTGAATATCAATACCACAAACCGTATGACACTCAATGAGCTGAGCATTGATGCCAGCGGAGCATCAAAATCAAAACTGGATATCGCTGTCCAGAAACTTTCCATGGATTGCAGCGGGGCAAGCAAGATGTATTTTACAGGAATGGCGGTAGATGTCAAAATGGATTTATCGGGTGCCTCAGATATTTTTGCTTTTGATTTTCCTGCAGAGACTTACTTCATAGAACTTAGCGGTGCAGGGAAAGCACAAATTCATGTGACTAAAAGCTTGAATGCTGAGATCTCAGGTGCCGGAAATGTGGTTTATAAGGGTTCTCCTGAACAGGTTGACCAGCGTGTTTCGGGTGCCGGATCTATAAAAAGAGCAAACTGATCGCTTAATCCAGAAGGGCGAGAAAATCATTTTCAGAAATAAGCGGGATCTTAAGCGATTTCGCTTTTCTGCGTTTTTCAGGACCCGTGTTTTCTCCTGCTAAAAGGTAGGATGTCTTGGCCGAAACGGATGCTGAATGCTTCCCTCCATGTGACTCGATGAGCAACTTGATTTCATCCCTGGAGAATTTTGTAAATACACCACTCACTACAAAAGTCAACCCTTTGAGTTTGTTACTTTTTCCGGATTCTTGTTTGGATTGCAGGGCGAATTGCAATCCAGCTTTTTTCAATCTTTCAATCAGCAGTTTAGATTCCTGTTTGGAAAAATAAAGCAACACCGACCTGGCAATTTTATCTCCGATATCTTCCGTTTGTATGAGTGTGGAATAATCTGCATTCATCAGGTTTTCAATATTACCAAAACGAAAAGCCAGCTTTTTGGCCACTGTTTCACCCACGAAACGGATCCCAAGCGCATAGAGAACACGATCAAAACTGATCTCTTTCGAAGCAGCGATCCCTTTCAGAATATTGCTTACGGTTTTTTCCCTGAAACTGATCTTTCTTACTTTATTATCTTCCGGATTTTGATAGTTTTTTTCAAGTCCGAGCAGGTGTTCCGGGCTTAATTCGTAAAGATCGGCCATATTCCTGACCAGATTATGGTCGTACAACACTTCGATCTTTCCTTCCCCCAGGCTGTCAATATTCATTGCTTTCCTTGAAATAAAATGCTCCAGTTTCCCTTTGATTTGTGTCGGGCAGGCAGATTCATTCGGACAGTACCAAGCTGCTTCTCCTTCTTGACGTTTCAATACGGCGAAACAATCAGGGCACTGTGTCGGAAAAGATATGGGAGTTGAATCATTAGCCCTGTATTCGGGATTATACCCGACTATTTTGGGGATTATTTCTCCTCCTTTTTCAATATAAACCATATCTCCGATACGGACATCAAGTGATGTGATGATATCCGAATTATGGAGGGAGGCACGCCTGACAGTTGTTCCTCCAAGTAATACGGGTTGTAAATTCGCCACCGGTGTGATGGCTCCGGTACGACCAACCTGAAAATCCACAGAAAGAAGTCGGGTTGAAACCCTTTCGGCTTTAAATTTATAGGCAATGGCCCATCGTGGCGATTTGGCAGTGAATCCAAGGCTTTCCTGTTGTTTTATGGAGTTCACCTTGATGACTACTCCGTCAATATCAAAAGGTAGATCTTTTCTGGCCTTCTCCCAGGTGGCCAGATAATCGGAGATGTCTTCTATGGTTTTGCAACGTACCATATACTCAGAGACTTTAAAACCCCAGGATCTTGCAGCCTGAAGGCATTCAAAATGAGTAGCAAAAGGAAGGTCATTCCCTAAAAGATAATAGAGATAGCAATCGAGCTTGCGGCTGGCGACTACAGTGGAGTCTTGTAACTTAAGGCTTCCTGATGCCGCATTCCGTGGGTTTGCAAATGCTTCCTCGCCATTTTCTCGTCTCAGTTCATTGATTATACGGAAACTTTGATGAGGCAGGATAATTTCTCCCCGTATTTCAAATTCCTCAGGGTAACCCCGACCATGTAATTTTAGGGGAATGCTTTTTATCGTTTTTACATTGGCTGTGACATCATCACCAGTAATTCCGTCTCCCCTCGTCACCGCCTGTACCAGCAATCCATTCCGGTAGGTCAGTCCAATAGCGACACCGTCAAATTTAAGTTCGCAAACGTATTCGGTCTCCTGGCCGAGAAGTTTGTGAATCCTCTCCTCGAATTCACGAATCTCTTCACGAGAATAAGTATTCCCAAGCGATAACATAGGGTTTTTATGATCTACCTGCAGGAAATCTTTGGTTATTTCTCCGCCGACACGATGAGAAGGGGAATCAATGGAATCCCATTCCGGGTATTTTTTTTCTAAGTGGATAAGTTCTTCAAGCAATCGATCAAACTCGAAATCACTGATCGTCGGGTTGGATAATACATAATAATTGTGATTATGCCGGTTGATTTCTTCCCTTAGTTCACGAATTCTGATCCCTGCTTCTGATCGTTCCATAGATGTGGGGCAAATGCCTGAACATTATATGAGGGTAATCCATTCAAAATAATAATCACCCAAATCAATGGGGTTGATACACATTACTGGAATCTGGGTATCATTGAACATCAGTTTTTCATCCCAGGCGGAAAGACTGAATCCGGGAACATCGATATTGGGGCGGGTCATGATCATGATCAGATCACCATGATGACTGGCTGCATGGGCAAGAAGCTGTTCACTGAAATTTGATGCTTTTGCGGCCTGGCAGACTTCATAGGGAATTTTTTCCTTGTCAAAACTATCGGTAATCTGGTGCGTGATAATTTTTATTCGGTTATTTAGTACAGAATCTTTTTCCAATGCCTGGAATAACATGATTTTTGAATTGAATAATTTTGACATGAGTTTGACCCACTGCACCTTTTGTCTTGGTTCTACGTCATTATGAATGGGGAAAATGATATTACGATAACCTTCTTTGAATGATCTTTTCTGTACAACTACTACCGGTATCGGAGATTCGATGACCACCCTGAGTGCATAACTGCCGAAAACATGCTGTAAACCTTTTTTACCATGGGTGCCAAGAATCATAAGGTTAGCCCCGATGTTGACAGCTACTTCGTTGATGGTGGAGAAGATGCTGCCTTCTAATGCCATAGTGCTGACGCTGATGGCATATTTCTTTTCATAATATGTTCGATATTCCTTCAGTCGTTTTTCGACATAATCAACACCAACATTCTTTTTTTTCAGTGCATCTTTTGTTTCTTTATTGATGACATGAAGGATACAAACTGTATAATTCAGGAATTGAGCTAACCTGACGCCATGAGAAATGGCATTTCCACAAACTTCAGAGAAGTCTGTCGGAATCAGAACAATATTTTTGTACTTTTTTTCAGTTTTTTGTTTTGCTGCCATGGGTTTATGTTTTTAGATTATTTACAGTTTTATTGTCTATGAATAATTTCAGTGATTTCTCTGAGATTTTTCATCTTTTGAGTCTGGCGGAGTTGAATGGACGACTTGGTAAAGTATTGATGATGGGTCAGAAAGTCTTCCTGAATGAGCATCCATGCCTGCATATTCGTGTTTTTGATCCCATAAAGCTTCCATTCCAGTTGTAGCTCAAAAGAATGAATAAAAAAATCTTCCCTGCCCAAATAATCCAGATCTGCATCACAAAGTATCTCTTCTGCTAGTGTTCTTGCGCTTTGAGGAAGCCTTGTGGTCAGTATGAGTTCGCCAACCGCATCAATTTCTGTAAGGGTATATCCATATTCGGGAAGGATCTCACGTGAAAGCTGAACAGAATTTGTTTCATGGTCATGATATTGGATTAGCATACCGGAATCATGAAAGAGAGCTGCGGTTTCAAGTATTTTAAGCTGATTTTCCGGAAGGTTCTCCATTCGGGCAAGTCTGACAGCTGATTCCCAGACGCTTTTTGTATGTGCAACGCAGTGATAGAAAAGGTTAGGTGAAAGTGATTCGGTCAGTCGCGAGAGAATATGGTTTTTTGCTCCATCAAAATCCATAAGACGGTTTGAATTTTTGGTAAAAGTAGCAAAAAAGATGAAGATTTCTCTGGTCGTGAAAGAGAAAAAAGGAAAACAGAAATTCAGCGTCTAATTTTGCTTCAGTTGATGGATGACAGATTCCGGATCGGAAGAAGAGAATATGGTATTTCCTGCGACCAGGATATTTACCCCAGCCTTGACCAATGCTGGGGCATTGGAGAGATCGATACCGCCATCCACCTCGATGAATGCCTTAGACTGTTTTCTGATTATGAGTGACTTTAAGGCCTTAACCTTTTCAAGAGTGAAAGGAATAAACGTTTGGCCTCCGAAACCGGGATTCACAGACATGAGCAAAATGTAGTCTACATCCGCAATGATATCCTCAAGTAAAGAAACCGGTGTGGCAGGGTTTAATACTATTCCTGCCTTTGCGCCTGTTTTTTTTATCTCATAAACAGAGCGGTGAAGGTGGTTGCAAACTTCTGTATGAATACTGATCAGGTGGGCACCAGCATCACGCGAACGCTGGATATACCGGTCAGGGTCGATGATCATCAGGTGGACATCCAATGGTTTTTTAGCCTTTGCAGAGATTTTTTCAATGATAGGAAAACCGAAAGAAATATTTGGGACAAAAACTCCATCCATAACATCGAGATGAAACCAGTCGGCTTCACTCCGGTTAACCATTTCAATTTCTTTTTCCAGACAAAGAAAATCTGCTGAAAGCATTGAAGGAGCAATTATAACTGACATCATTTTGCGATTAAATCGTTTATGCTCACGATCCGCTTCATTTCCTCTCCAGATTTTATCCCAGGTATGTTTTCAGGATTTTACTCCGGCTGGTATGTTTCAGTCGGCGGATGGCTTTTTCTTTGATCTGGCGGACCCTTTCACGGGTAAGATCAAATTTTTCGCCAATTTCCTCGAGTGTCATGGGGTGACTGCCATTAAGTCCAAAATATAATCGGATGACATCTGCTTCCCTTTGGGTTAGGGTAGAAACTGCCCTTTCTATTTCTTTTTTCAGGGATTCATATAGGAGTCCATTATCCGGTGTGGTATTTTCCTCGCTTTTCAGGACATCATACATGGTATTGTCTTCATCCTGGACCAGGGGAGCATCCATGGAGATATGTCGGCCTGAATTTCTCAGGGACTCTTTGACCTCATTTTCTGATACCTCAAGCATGTTGGCTATTTCATCTGCATTGGGCTCACGTTCATATTGTTGTTCGAGGTGGGCAAAGGCTTTATTGATCTTATTGATGGATCCGATTTTGTTTAGCGGAAGTCTGACAATTCTTGATTGTTCTGCCAAAGCTTGGAGAATGGATTGGCGAATCCACCACACGGCATAGGAAATAAATTTAAAACCACGGGTTTCATCGAAACGCTGGGCAGCTTTGATCAGCCCAAGATTCCCTTCATTGATCAAATCCGGGAGGCTTAAGCCTTGATTCTGATATTGTTTGGAAACGGAAACTACGAAACGCAGGTTGGCTTTGGTCAACTTTTCCAGGGCTGACATATCCCCCTGTTTGATGCGTTGGGCAAGCGCCACCTCTTCATCAGCGGTGATTAACTCAACCTTACCGATTTCCTGAAGGTATTTATCCAGGGACGCTGTTTCTCTGTTAGTAACCTGCTTGGTAATTTTTAACTGCCTCATGCGAATGCCAGATTTTTTTGACCGATAGGTGTTTCTTTAATCGTTTACGTAAAAAAGAAATCAGGGTTACACATCTGCAAGGCTTTTTCAGCCAATTCCTCAATGAATTTACTTTCCTTCTGGTCTGGGAAGTAAGACTTTGCGAGATAGTTTTAGTTTTCCGGTTTTAGGATCCACATCAATTAGCTTCACTTCCACTTCGTCACCAACCTTTAATACCTCTTCAACCTTTTCCAATCGTCTCCATTCAATTTCAGAAATATGCAACAAACCATCCTGATTCGGAAGTATTTCAATAAAAGCACCGAAAGGCATGATGTTTTTTACTTTACCCTTATAGATTTCACCCACTTCCGGAACTGCAACAATACGTTTGATACGCTCTACCACGGCATCTTTTGCTGCAACATTGTCGGCAACAATATCCACAATTCCAAAATCACCAACTTCCTCAATGACGATGGTTGTCCCTGTTTCACGCTGCATTTCCTGGATGACTTTTCCTCCGGGACCGATAATAGCACCGATAAATTCTTTGGGAACCTTAATCTGAACAATTCTCGGAACGAATGGTTTGAAATCGGGACGAGGTTCTTTGATGGTTTTTTCTATTTCATTAAGGATATGCAGCCGACCGAGCTTTGCCTGTGCCAGGGCTTCGGTAAGAATATCGTAAGAGAGTCCTTCAACTTTTATATCCATCTGGCAGGCGGTGATTCCCTCACGGGTTCCACACACTTTAAAGTCCATATCTCCAAGGTGGTCTTCATCACCCAGAATGTCGGATAGTACTACGTATCGTTTGTTGTCGGTAATCAGTCCCATGGCAATACCAGAGACTGGCTTGCGAATTTTGATCCCGGCATCCATCAGCGCCATGGTTCCGGCGCAAACCGTGGCCATGGAGGATGAGCCGTTAGATTCAAGAATGTCTGACACAATGCGGATAGTATAAAGGTTTTCATCAGGAGGAGGAAGCATGTTTTTCAGGGCACGCATGGCTAGGTTTCCATGACCTATTTCCCTGCGTCCTGTGCTTCTGATAGGTTTCACCTCTCCGGTGGCAAAGGAAGGAAAGTTATAATGCAGGATAAAGTTGATCTTTTCTTCGATCACCACCCCATCAATGATCTGGGAGTCAAGTTTGGTACCCAGTGTAACCGTTGTCAGGGATTGGGTTTCTCCCCTTGTGAAAATGGCTGAGCCGTGAGCGGCAGGTAGATAATCCACTTCTGTCCAGATTGGACGGATTTCATTCAGTTTCCGGCCATCCAAGCGTTGACGCGTATCAAGGGTGGCATTACGAATGGCCTCTTTCTCAACTTCATGATAATAACGATCGACCAGCGGCTTTTTTAATTCTTTTTCCTCCTCGGAAAGCGTGGCAATGAATTCATCCTTTATCGTGGAAAGAATCTTTTTCCGCTCCAGCTTATTGGCATTTCCACTGACCGACATGGCATAAATTTTCTGATATGTTGCGGCCCGTAGCATTGCTTTGAACTCAGGATCATTTGTTTCGTGACAATATTCCCGTTTGTTTTTTGATTTTTCGATCAAAGAGGCCAGTTCAAGCTGTGCCCGGCACTGTTTTTTGATGGCTTCATGGGCGAATTTAAGTGCCTCAACCATATCAGATTCAGACACTTCTTTCATTTCACCTTCCACCATGACGATATTATCGATAGAAGCAGCAACCATGATATCCATATCGGCATTCGCCAGATCTGAAATATTTGGGTTGATAACAAATTCCCCATTAATTCGGCCCACCCTGACTTCGGAAATAGGTCCAAGAAAAGGGATATTGCTGACCGCCAATGCAGAGGATGCGGCAAGACACGCCAGGGCATCAGGTAAAACATTCTTATCAGCAGAGATTAGCGTTATAATAACCTGTACCTCTGCATGGAAATCTTCAGGGAAAAGTGGCCGTAAGGCACGGTCAACCAGACGTGAGATCAGTACCTCGTAATCGGACGGACGTGCTTCACGCTTAAAGAAACCACCGGGAAACCTTCCTGCGGCAGCATATTTTTCACGGTATTCCACCGATAAAGGCATAAAGTCTACATTTTCTTTTGCTTCTTCCGCTGCAACAACCGTTGCAAGCAACATGGTGTCACCCATCTTGACCACCACTGAGCCGTCTGCCTGCTTAGCTAATTTGCCGGTCTCAAGAGTGATCTCCCTGCCATCGGCAAGTTTCATCGTTTTCGTTATTCCATTCATGGTTTTCGGATCTTTCAGATAGTAAAAGAGGCAATTATAGAATTGCCTCTTTTTGATTAAAACAGGAAAAAATATATTTATTTTCTGATACCCAGCTTTTTAATAATAGCGCGGTAACGTTCAATATCTTTTCTTTTCAAATAATCCAGCAATTTTCTTCTTTTTCCAACCATCAATACAAGGGAACGTTCAGTGACCATGTCTTTTTTATTGACTTTAAGATGTTCAGTCAGGTGCTGGATTTTCATTGTAAACATGGCTACCTGTGCTTCGGTCGTACCACTATCAAATTCGGATTTTCCGTGTTCTTTAAAGGCTTTTTTCTTTACTTCAGAAGTTAAATTCATTGGTCGGATTAATTTATTTTTTGTTTCTACAACATAACGGGGGTGCAAAATTAAGAAATAGTTTGCTAATACCAAAACAAAACCAGATAAAAGTAAAGAAAAATTCGGATATTTGATATCTTTGAGAAGAAATTTTAAGGATTCTCTATGACTAAGATTAAAGATACTACCGTACTGATCACCGGAGGGGCATCCGGAATCGGCCGCCTGATGGGAGAAAAGTGTCTCCAGGAAGGGGCACGACAGCTTATTCTCTGGGATAATAACGGGGAACAACTGGAAGCAACGACCCGTGGCCTAAGAACCCGGGGTTTTATGGTTCATCCATATAGGGTGGATGTTTCTGACCTTGGTCAGGTAATAGAATCTTCAGCAAAAGTGATCACTGAAACCGGTGGGGTTGACATTCTTATCAACAATGCTGGAATTATTACCGGAAATAAGGATTTTAACCATTTCTCACATGATGAGATTGATCGTACGATGTCAATCAATACTAATGCCTTGATGCATGTAACCCTTGAATTTTTACCCGGAATGATCCAACGGGGGAGGGGACATATCGTGAACATATCTTCAGCAGCCGGGATGTTATCCAATCCGCGGATGACGGTTTATTGTGCCAGTAAATGGGCAGTTTTTGGGTGGTCAGAAGCCCTGCGCATGGAACTGGAACTACATAAGACAGCAGTTAGGGTGACCACGGTTAACCCTTCTTATATCAATACAGGTATGTTTTCAGGTGTTAAAACAAACTTTCTGTTACCCTTGTTGAGCCCTGAAGCAATTTCTTCTCAGGTTATCATAGCCATAAAAAGAAATCGTTTGTTTGTCCGTTCTCCCTTTATGGTAAAAACCCTGCCTTTCGTGAAAGGGGTTCTTCCTGTCCGGATATTTGATCTTGTTGTAGGGAAATGGCTGGGCGTTTATACTTCCATGGATGGATTCAAGGGACATGAAAATAATAATGAGATTAAAAATAAAGATTAATAGGTAACCTATGGACGAAACAGTGAAAATGTCAAATGAACAACAGAATGCATTTTTTTTAACCCATAAAACAAAATCGCTTGAATTCCGGATTGTTCAGCTTAAGACCTTGAAA
Source organism: uncultured Prolixibacteraceae bacterium (assembly GCA_964429135.1). Classification (GTDB taxonomy): domain Bacteria; phylum Bacteroidota; class Bacteroidia; order Bacteroidales; family FEN-979; genus CAZSDU01. The sequence continues at coordinate 95,896 of CAYSAU010000005.1, forward strand.
AAAGCCATTTTAGCTTATGAAGATCGCCTTTATGAAGCGCTGTGGAAAGATCTTCATAAATCAAAATTTGAGGCCTATGCGACTGAAATTGGTCTGGTAATGACAGAAATAGGGGTACATATCAAAAATCTAAAAAAATGGTCACGACCGGAAAAGGTTGCTACCAACCAGATGATTCATTTCTGGTCATCCGGCAGGATCTATAAAGAGCCGTATGGTCTAGTACTGATCATTGCTCCCTGGAACTATCCTTTCCAGCTACTAATCAATCCATTGGTAGGAGCCATTTCAGCCGGTAACTGTATCGCATTGAAAGCCTCAGAATATACCCCGCAAACAGCTGAAGTGATGGGACAAATGATAGCAGAATTTTTTCCGCCGGAATATATTGCCTATTATAAAGGTGGCAGGGCTGCTAATGAATCTTTATTAAAGCAAAAATGGGATTATATCTTTTTTACCGGTAGTCCTGTTGTGGGAAAAGTGGTGATGCAAGCTGCAGCAAAAAACCTGACCCCTGTTTCCCTTGAACTTGGCGGAAAAAGTCCGTGTATTGTGGATGCCGATGCCGATCTCCAGGTGGCAGCCAGCAGGATCGTATGGGGTAAATTCCTGAATGCTGGTCAAACCTGCATTGCCCCGGATTACTTGTTCGTTCATCGTTTGGTTAAACAGGATCTTCTGGAACTCATGAAGAAAAAAATCACTGAGTATTTTGGAGATGACCCCAGGATCAGTCCTGATTTTGTGAGGATTGCAACGATTCCCAAAACCCAGCGCCTTGAAGCTTTGATGAAGGATGGCAAGGTTTACACGGGAGGTGAAATCAAGCTCGAGGAACGCTATATTTCTCCTACCATTATAACCGATATCAGTCCCGACCATGCCATCATGCAGGAAGAAATTTTTGGTCCCATACTGCCTGTTATGGAGTTCGATGATTTAAAGGAAGTAATAGATTATATCAATGCTCATCCGAAACCCCTGGCATTTTATTATTTTTCACAGGATGACCGCAAGCAGGAGGAGATATTGCTGAAGACTTCCTCTGGCGGAGGATGTATCAATGAAGTGATTATGCATGTGGCCAATGATCATTTGCCTTTTGGTGGCGTTGGAAACAGTGGGACAGGAAATTATCATGGCAGATATAGTTTCAACACTTTTTCTCATTTTCGTGCCATCATGAAAAAAGCGAACTGGATCGATATTCCGCTTCGTTATCCTCCTTATAAAAAGAAACATAAACTGATTAAAATGATTGTTAAATAAAATGATAAAACTGTAATCAATGGAAAATTTTAAAGAAGAATTTAAAGTGAAAGGGGAAGAAATTGTTGAAAAGGTTAAACAATTAATTCATGAAGGAAATGTTAGAAGATTGATTATCAAAGATGAAGATGGAAAGATTTATCTTGAAATCCCTGTCACTTTTGGCGTTATTGGTGCTCTGATCGCTCCCATGTTAGCAGCCGTTGGAGCCGTGGCAGCTATGGTTGCAAATCTCAAGATTGAAGTGATCAGAAACGAAGAACCTGAGAAAAAGGAACCCAAAGACTAAATGTTCTGAAAAATCAAATCCGAAAGATCTGCCTGATTTTTCAACATTTCCAGCCCATTTTTCAGGGTAGCGCCTATTGCTTTTCCATACTGTAGAAACAGACTCTCTTCAGGATTGTAAATGAGATCATATAAGAAATGACGGGGGGTGAGCAGATGATAAGGGAGAGGAGGGGCTTCTCCTATATGGGGATACATTCCCAGGGGCGTGGTATTGATGATTAAGGTATGTTTTTGAATCATTGTATCATTCACATCCTGATATGATTTGGTTAAGTTACATGAAGGATTGCGTGAAATAAAAAGAAAACTGATTCCAAGTTTTTCAAGGGCATAAGCAATGGCTTTTGCCGCTCCTCCATGTCCCAGGATAAGCGCATTTTTATGATTAAAACCCTGTGGTAATGATTGTATAAAACCAGGAGCATCGGTGTTGTACCCAATGGTGTTAATCTGACCGTGATTCCGCTGAATGATTATCGTATTCACCGCCCTGATTTTTTTTGCGGTTGTATCGATTCGATCAAGGTAGGTCATAACCGTTTCTTTAAAAGGGATGGTTACATTAAGTCCGCATAGCAATGGATTCGATCGTATTAGTAGTGGGAATTCACGGATTGATTGCAAGGGAAAAAGCTGGTAAGATTCATCAAACCGGCTTTCTTTCATGAATTTTTCGGAAAAATACTGCGCTGACCATGAATGGCTTAGGGGATGACCAATGAGGCCATAAATCTTCATGCTAGCTTTACTTGGGTTGAAATTTTTTCAGTTTTGAAGGTAAAAACTGGAAAAAAGTGTCTCCTCTCAGGCCAAGTCTGAGGGTTTCCAATGGTATGACTTCAGTGGGGGCAATATTGCCAAGGTTAACATTGGCGCCGAAATTGCGAATAAACCAAACCTGTTGGGATTTCAAAGGTGCTTCCCAAAGAATTTTATCGCTTTGAACCTTGATCAGAATTTTATTGATCAGGGCGACGTGGGCTTTTCCTGTCGGACGATAAATACCGACATTGCCGCTTTCCCTGGCTTCACCTATGACTTTTATGGAACCTGCCTGCAATTCCTTCTGCATCATTTCAATCCAACGGTTGGGGGCAATCAGGATACCCGATTCTTTTGATCCCACTTCTGATAGTACCGTATAGTCTTTTGATAGCTGATGAATGTATTCACATTTAACATCATGGTCCATGACCATAGACCCGTCAGAGATCTCAACAGTATCTAATCCGAGTTGATCAATAAATCTCCGGTAATCATCAAATTGTCCTCTTACGATAAAAGCTTCAAAAAGGGTGCCACCCACATAGACTTTGATCTTTGCTTTTTGATACACCTTAATTTTTTCCTTGGTATTAGGAGTGATTAAGGATGTGCCGAATCCAAGTTTGACAAAATCTGTATATCCGGAAGAAGTACTGATAAAATCTTCTGCTTCCCTAGTGCTTAATCCTTTATCCATGATCATATTAATCCCGGTTTGCCGGGGTTTGGTAGTCCTTTCTGGTAAATGGGATAGATCAGTGTTTATCATATGAAGTGATTTTGGTTATTTTTTGAAAGTTTCAATAATCTCAAGAACATCTTGGCGGTTTTTTGCTTCTGGGAAAGTGGTAAAAAGCCTTTGATAACCGTCATAATCCATCATCAGGGCTTTGGAAAGTACTTCATTGGCCTGTTTGATCCTGCCGGAATTAAATAGATAATACGCCATCCCGTAATGAAAGTCAGCATGATCTTTGTGCCATTGCAGCCCGTCCAAGAGAACTTCATAGGCCTTTTCAAAATCTTTCATGTCGGCATATACCACAGAAAGGTCAAGCCACACATCAGGATCTTCAGGATCAAGTTCAATCACTTTGCGGTAGGCATCGATTCCTTCAGGGATTCTGGATAATTTGATCTGGATATCACCCAGAATGAACCAATATTCCGGAACGGTCGGTGATAGTTTGATCGCTTTTTTTATATAAGGAAGGGCATTCAGTGTTTTCCCAAGTTCATCATAGGATATTCCAATTCCAAGCCAGGCATCTGCAAATTCAGGATCGAGACTGAGGGCTTTTTTGTAATAAGTGATGGCCGAATCGAATTGTTTCATTTTTTCGTAGCATTCGGCAATATAATAATAAGTAACGGGTTCAGGTTCTTCGTAATAGAAAGTCTCAAAATAGACCTCAACCGCTTCCTGAAAATTACCGAGATTGGCAAAACAATTTGCTTTGTTGAAATAGGCTGAAGCAAAGGTCTCATCTATGGCAATGACAAAATCATAAGCATCAATGGCAAGATCAAAACGTTCCTGGTTACTGTATGCAATTCCAAGATTGAACCAGGCCGCTTTCGAATAGGGGTACTGGTTCAAAAAATCTTTCAAAAAATCAATTCCACGAGCAGTCTGCTGAGATACTTCGCAACAAAATGATAATTCGTAAAGGACAGCATCATTGTCTGGGTTAAGCGCTACGGCCTGAAGTAAATAGTCAATGGCTTTATCGTATTTGCCAAGGTTTTCATACTCGAAAGCGATACTGGAATAGAGATCATCCGTATTTTCAGATCCATCAACAGCCATTTTATATTCTTCAATGGCCATTTCCGGTTTTTCAAGCTGACTGTAAAGATTTCCCTTAAACAAGTGAAAATCAGAATCATGGATTTCTTCAGATTGAATTCCTGAAAGAACGCGTAATGCTTCCGGGTCATTGTCAGTATTGATATGATACTGTGCCAGTTTGAGCATCAGAACAGGACAATCCGGATGCTGTTCCAAGGCATGATGAATACAGATTCTTGCTTTTTCCTGATCATTATGAAAAAAATAGAACTCGATTAGGTCCTCAAATTCATCCACGTCAAAGAAGAAATGTTCTTCATTCATCAGCATGGCTTCAAAACGCTTTGACAAGGCGATCATTTCCTGATCAAAAAATGGGTCAAAAGGATCTTCCATAATTCGTGCAAAATTAGAAAAAATTTCAATGCATGATTCCCTTGAATTGCTTGATTTCACTTTTTATTAACATCATCCGTTCAGTAATTGTAAAACCTTTACATTTGCCTAAAAAGACTGGTATGCCGTTGATAAAATCAATTTCAGGGATCAGGGGAACAATCGGGGGAATACCCGGGAAAGGTTTGACCCCAATGGATATAGTGAAATATACTGCTTCCTACGCTGCCTGGTTAAATATTACTAGGCCGGATAGAAAACATCAGGTCATTGTTGGCCGCGACGCTCGGATTTCTGGTGAAATGGTTAATTACCTGGTGGTTGGGACTTTTCTCGGAGCCGGGGTTGATGTGGTGGATATCGGTTTAACCACGACACCAACGGCTGAACTCGCCGTGCTTGATCATCAGGCTGACGGCGGTCTCATCCTGACTGCGAGTCATAACCCGATGCAATGGAATGCCCTGAAATTACTGAATAGTAAAGGAGAATTTCTGTCTGCCAAAGACGGAGAACAAATTCTTGCCATTTCAGAGGCGGGAAATTTTTCGTTTATTGACGTTTATGGGCTGGGCATTTATTCAAGGGATGAATCACAGATACAGAAACATATTAATAAAATCATCGATCTTCCTCTTGTTGATGTCACCGCTATAAAAAACGCCAGGTTCAGCGTGGTCATTGATGCAGTAAACAGCACGGGAGGATTGGCGCTACCTCCTTTGCTTAAAGCCCTTGGTGTTGACACACTGGAGACTATGTATGGTGATCCCAGCGGGATTTTTCCACATAATCCTGAACCCTTGCCGGAAAATATCAGGGATATATGTGAGCGTATCATAAATAAAAAAGCAGATGTTGGTTTCGTTGTTGATCCGGATGTTGACCGCCTGGCTATCATCAACGAGATAGGAGAGCCCCTGGGTGAAGAATACACCTTGGTTATGATTGCTGATTATATTCTAAAACATACACGGGGGAATACCGTATCTAACCTTTCATCCACTCAGGCGCTTCAGATCATTACAGAAAAAGAAGGTAGTCAATATTATGCTTCTGCAGTCGGGGAAGTGAATGTTGTGGAATTAATGAAAGAAAAAAAAGCAGTGATCGGAGGAGAGGGCAATGGCGGAGTGATTTATCCGGAATTACATTATGGACGCGATGCCCTGGTAGGGATCGCCTTATTCCTTACAGCGCTGGCAAAATCAGGTCAAAAATGTTCAAACTTGCGCGATCAATACCCAAACTTCTATATTTCAAAAAATAAAATTGAATTTTCTCCTGAACAGGATATTGATCAGATCCTTCTGAAAATTATGGAGAAATATAAGCAACAGCGCATGATTACGCTTGATGGTATCAAAATTTTCTTTGATCGGGAATGGGTGCATTTGAGACGTTCCAATACAGAACCCATTGTGAGGGTATATGCAGAAAGTGATGCATTGACCAAGGCGGAAATTCTGGCCAAAAAAATCATCGGAGACTTCAGTGAAATCCTACAAGAATATTAATAATATGGCTGGGAAAAAACAAATTAAGAAACGTAAAAAAATTCTTTACAAAACCATTTCACTTAAGGTGACAGCACGACAAAAAAGGTCTTTGATGAGATTTTGCAAAGCAAGAAAAACGACTCCGAATAAGGTCATTAAAAAAGCCATCAGACCCCTTCTTCAAAATTATTCTGATCTTGAAGTAACACTTCATCAAGAAAAGGTTAATCAATTGAAATTGTTTGAATCAGAAGTTAAATGATTTATTTTTTTAGCATAGAATTTTCGTACGGTGTCCTGTTCAGAATTGAACGGCCAAGGGTTATTTCGTCAGTGTGTACAAGTTCATCTCCTATAGAAATACCTCTGGCGATCATGGTCAACTCCACATTGAATTCTTTGATTTTTTTAAACAAATAAAAATTGGTCGTATCTCCTTCAATAGTCGTAGGTAGCGCAAGAATTATTTCATTCACTTGACCTGACTCCAGTCGCGTGATCAAACTTTCTATATTTAAATTCTGAGGTCCGATACCCTCCATAGGTGAAATTATACCTCCAAGCACATGGTAAACCCCGGTATATTGGCCTGTATTTTCAATGGCCATGACATCCCGTATATCCTCCACAATGCAAAGTAGCCCGTGATCCCGCTTTGGGCTGGAACAAATATCACAGTGTTCCTGGTCCGAAATATTTCCACATTCCCTGCAATAAACAATCTGGTTACGCATTTTAATGATGGAATGACCAAAATTTTCCACTTCTGAAGGATGACATTTTAGCAGATGAAGCGCCATGCGTAGCGCTGTTTTTCGACCGATCCCTGGCAGTTTTGCCAGTTCGTTCACGGCATTCTCCAATAATCTGGAAGGGAAAGTGTACAAGGCAATAATTATTTAGCTTTGCAAAAGTAATTTTTCAATCCTTATGTGGCGCATTTTATTGTTTTTTTTCTCCATTATTTTACCGTATGTGATCCTGGCTCAGGATACAGTAAATCAAACAGACACCTTGGGACGGAGACAGGGCTTCTGGAAAAAAACTGATACTGAAGGAAAAATTATTTACCAGGGACAGTTCAGGGATGGCATTCCATTTGGGCAATTCCTGTATTTATATCCTGACGGGAAGATCAAAACTGAATCACAAATGAGTGAAAATGGGAAAATTGCGAGTACCCTGACGTATTATCCCAATGGTAAAAAGATGGCTGAAGGGATTTATATTGAAGAAAAGAAGCACGGGCTCTGGAAATTTTTCAGCGAGGCAGAAGGCAGCTTGCTATCAGAAGAGACTTATGTTATGGGTGTAAAGAATGGAATTTCAAAGACTTACTTTCCTGATGGAGGACTTGCTGAGATTTTGACCTGGGAGAATGGGGTCAAATCCGGTCTCTGGGAGCAATATTATTCGGATGGTCATATTAAATTCAGGGGAAGCTACTTGGACAATGAAAAGCATGGTGATCTAATTGCTTTCTATCTTTCCGGTAGGGTGATGTTTACCGGAAAGTATGAGCATGGAAAGCGGGTTGGTCAGTGGGTTTATTATGATGAAACCGGTAAAATCAGGAAAAATGAAAATGAATAGAACTAGACTTTATTACTGAAGACTAACTTCCCACCCTTCTCCTCAATGATGATTTCGTTTTCTTTGTCCACAGTACCTTCCAGGATCATTTTTGACAATTCGTTCAGCACTTGCTTCTGGATGACCCGTTTGATGGGACGTGCACCGAATTGAGGATCAAACCCCATGGAAGCAAGCAGGTGAATGGCATTTTTTGTAACGGAGAGACTGATATCGTTCTTTTCGAGCATCTGTTTAACCAATCCGACCTGAAGTTCAACGATTTTAATGACCTCGTTCTTGGAAAGAGGCTTGAACATTATAATCTCATCCACCCGGTTGAGGAACTCCGGCCGGATACTTTTTTTTAAGAGATCAAAAACTTCTTCTCTGATCTGATTATATATGATCTCACGGTTTTTATCATTGGCTTTTTCGAGGTTTTCCTGAATAATATGGGAACCGATGTTGGAAGTCATGATGATAATGGTATTTTTAAAATCCACTGTTCTGCCTTTATTATCAGTCAAACGGCCATCGTCAAGCACCTGGAGTAGGATGTTGAACACATCAGGGTGAGCCTTTTCGATTTCATCCAGCAATACCACAGAATATGGCTTTCTTCTGACGGCTTCAGTCAGTTGACCGCTTTCTTCATATCCCACGTAACCAGGGGGAGCTCCGATGAGCCTTGAAACGGTGTGGCGCTCCTGGTATTCAGACATATCAATCCTGACCATGCTATTTTCATTGCTAAACAAAAATTCAGCCAGGGCTTTAGCCAATTCGGTTTTTCCCACACCGGTGGTACCCAGGAAAATAAAAGAACCAATAGGACGCTTACTGTCCTGCAAACCTGCACGGCTTCGGCGTATTGCATCTGAAATGGCATTGATAGCCTCATCCTGGCCGACGACCCTCATATGTAATTCCGTTTCCAGATTCAGCAATTTTTGTCGCTCGCTAAGCAACATCCGGTTGACCGGGATTCCTGTCCAGCGGGAAACAATATGGGCTATTTCCTCGGCTCCGACTTCTTCATTGACCATGGGCGTATTTTTTTGAATTTCAGAAAGTTTTTCCTTCAAACTATCAATGGTCCTTTCTGCCGAAGGAATTTTTCCGTACCTGATTTCAGCAACTTTTCCCAAGTCACCGCTACGGTTGGCCTGGTCAGCTTCCAGCTTTAAAACTTCAATTTCTTTTTTATTCGCCTGGATTTGGTCAACCAAGTCCTTTTCAGCCTGCCATTTTGCCCTAAGATGATTCCTTTCATCATTCAGGTTGGCAATTTCCTCATTCAGAAGTCTCAAGCGCTGATCATCGTTTTCGCGTTTAATGGCTTCTCTCTCGATTTCCATCTGGCGGATTTTGCGCTCGATTTTTTCAAGATCTTCTGGCAGGGAATTGATTTCCAGCCTGAGTTTGGATGCTGCTTCATCGATGAGGTCGATGGCTTTATCCGGAAGAAAGCGTTCAGAAATGTAGCGCTGTGATAATTCAACTGCAGCGATGATGGCTTCATCTTTGATCCTGACATGATGATGTGTCTCATATTTTTCTTTTAGTCCCCTGAGGATGGAAATGGCATCGAGGGTATCGGGTTCATTGACCATAACGGGTTGAAAACGACGTTCCAGCGCCTTATCTTTTTCAAAATATTTCTGGTATTCTTTTAAGGTTGTGGCACCGATGGCCCTAAGTTCTCCACGGGATAAAGCAGGTTTCAGGATGTTGGCTGCATCCATAGCCCCTTCGCTGGCTCCGGCGCCGACCAAGGTATGAATCTCATCAATAAAGAGGATGACTTCTCCATCGGATAAAATCACTTCCTTCACTACACTTTTCAGCCTTTCCTCGAACTCCCCTTTGTATTTGGCTCCCGCGATCAATGCTCCCATATCAAGTGAAAAAATCTGTTTACTTTTTAAGTTTTCAGGAACATCACCATCAATGATCCGATGTGCCAATCCTTCAGCAATGGCAGTTTTTCCGACACCTGGTTCTCCGATCAGGATAGGATTGTTTTTAGTTCGTCTCGATAAAATCTGGAGAATCCGGCGAATCTCCTCGTCACGACCGATCACGGGATCCAATTTTCCACTTCTGGCCAGGTCATTTAAATTACGCGCAAATTTATTCAGGGCATTATAAGTTTCTTCCGCGGTTTGGCTTTTCACATTTTCGCCCTGACGGAGCTGGCGAATGGCAGTCAATAGGTCCTTCTCATTAATTCCACTGTCCTTTAGCATCCTTGATGCGGTATCGTTTCCGGCAAGAATACCCAGCAGAACATGTTCGATAGAAACATAATCATCTTTCATGTCATGAGCCATGTTAACGGCTTTCTGCAACGCTTTTGTGGCATCCCGTGAAAGGTACAATTCTCCTCCGCTGACCTTGGGCAAGGAGGAAATATTTTTTTCAAGTGCTTGACTGAAAATATCAGGATTTACATTCAACTTCTTCATCAAAAAAGGTACTACATTCTCATCAATGCTTAAAACAGCTTTGAGCAGATGTACGTTTTCGACAGAAGGACTTTGCATGGCTTCTGCAATTTCCTGAGCTTTCTGAACAACCTCTTGGGCTTTTATGGTAAAATTGTTAAAATTCATAATCATATCTCCTTTCAGGTTTTTGTTTGTCAAAATCTTTGCCATCATTGTTAATCTGTTGATCTGTCATATTTTTTGCAAAAATCACGTCTTTTTGACCGTTCCTCCCCTGTTTTTTCACTATTTCATTCCTCTCAGTACATCCGTTCTGAGAATATCATTAAGGAATCAAAGAATTTTTTAATTTTACACTCGAATTGAAATCCCTGATGAGATCATTATTTTTTTTCCTTTTTCTTATGATAGCCCTGGGTACAAAGGGGCAGTTAAGTGTAATTGTCAGTCCCGCCGATACCACTTTGTGTCCTGGGGATAGCCTTGCTTTGACCACGGTTATCACAGGTTTAGGCCCATTTAACTATCAGTGGCAACATAACGGGTCAGATATTCCCGGTGCCAAGGATTCCATTCTGATTTTTCCGAAAACGGATATTTTTGATGCGGGTGTTTATCAGTGTATTGTCAGGAACGGGATGGATACGGAAATCAGTAATCCTGCCAATCTGAGATTGCATCCCAAAATGAAAATCGATACCTTGTATAGATATAATGAACTGGGTTGCAGAGGAGTATGCAAGGGACAGTTTAAAGTTCTTGTTTCAGGTGGTCAACCTCCATATGAATACCATTGGGGGGGCGGTCATTCTCAGGATACCATCGTGTTTGGATTGTGTCCTGGGAGATATACACTGATTGTGACGGATTCCAATGGATGTAGCATAGATACCAGTTATTTTGTGGATGTTCTCAGGTCTCCAAAAATTGACTTCACCCTCCTTCCTGCAGATACTATATTCCTCACTAATCCGACGATAAACGTCAACTTTCCGGATTCCTCAAAAGTGCTCATGGCCAACTGGGAATGGGATTTCGGGGATGAGGCAAAAGTTGCCAATGTGAATCCCGTGAATCATACGTACAGTAAAACAGGCACTTTCCCAGTCTTTCTTTCCTTTACTGATCTGAATGGGTGTGATACTGTAGTTATGCACGAGGTCGTGGTGAAAATACTGAATCTCATGATTCCCAATGTTATAACGCCTAATGGCGATGGAAAAAACGACACCTTCGAGTTCCGGGAAAAGGTAGGGGATAATAACTACCAGGAAATTGACTTACTAGAAGTGTACCTGAGTAATGAATTGGTTATTGTTGACCGTTGGGGGAGGAAGGTGTTCAGTCAGATGAATTATAAAAGCGGAGATTGGAATGGAGAAAACCTGGGTGATGGAGTATATTATTATATTTTCAAAGGAATCGGACAATTCGGGAATGACCTATTTCATGGTTCTGTAACCATTTTAAGAAGTGCCTCATCCCAATAGTATTTTTAAATAGAAACCCGGTTTGGTTAGTTTTCTTTTTATTTCCAATTGGGTGTACATGCCCTGAAATAATTCACGGATATTCTCATTTTTATTGGCCTTGTTGACCACGAAATTGAACAAAGCGGGATATCGGGCAAGTTTTTGAATAATAGCACTTATTCTCAAATCATTCCCCATTCTTTTTTCGATAGCATGATCATATTCCATCAGGCAGGCTTTACTGAAATTATTTCGCTGAAAACATTTGATCAATATCCGGGCTGCTACTTCAGCGCTGGCCATTGCATTTCCAACCCCTTCACCGGAGAAAGGATCCACCAGAAAAGCAGCATCCCCCAGAAGAAGATAACGGTTTCCTGACATGCCCAGACCTGGTGGGCCGAGAGGTAGGCGTTGTGCTTCTGCCATACCGATTGGTCTGGCTTGAGCAAAGCGGGATTTCAGTAAAAAATGTGTGCTTAAGAGATGGTGAAAGAAAAGTGAAAGATTAATTTTTTTCCTGGATACGTCGGATTGCAACATTCCCAACCCAACATTGGAAATTCCATCGGGTCCGGGGAAAATCCATAGATAACCGGGTAAAAGCTCTTTGAGGAATAGGAGTTCTATGAAATGTCCGGGATGCAGTCCGGTAATGTTTTCATAATATTGTCGTATGCCCACGCAATAATGATTTTTTCCCACCCTTTGGTCATGCCCAAGACAACGGACAATGGAATGAACGCCATCAGCTCCGGCAACTACTTTTGCACTAAAACTTTCATGCCCTGTCTGGATGTTTACCATAGCATCATTTGAAGTTACTGCAGTGACTTTTTTCCCTTCAAAGGTTCTGATATGGGGGTACTTTTTTAGTTGCTGAAATAGAAAATGGTCAAATTTTTCACGCGGGCAGATATAACCCGGTGCTGACTCTTCAGTTATTCCTGAATGCATGTTAAAGGGTAGAGAAAGATGTTGTCCTCCTGGGGCAGTGAAGCAAATACCATGAGAGGGGATTTTTGGCAATTGCACTAAAAAGTCGTCCATGACGGGTCCAGGGAGACGTTTCAGAATACTGATAACCTGACCGCTCAGGGCATCTCCGCATATTTTTTTTCTGGGAAAAACATCTTTTTCAAGAATCGCGATTTTCAATCCAGATTCTGCCAGGTTAAGTGCCAGGGTTATCCCTGCCGGCCCAGCACCCACAATGATCAGATCAAATACCTCATCCATGGTTTTCAATTGCATGCAAACTTACTTTTTTCCGTGAAGGTTTTTACGATAATTTTGTAAAAAAAATCCAGGATGAAGAAAGCAGAGCGTTTTCAAAAAGTGATGGATTACTTCCTCGAACACAGAGCGGTTGCCGAATCTGAACTTGTTTTTGCAGATCCTTATGAATTGGCTGTATCAGTTATATTATCTGCCCAATGCACAGATAAAAGGGTGAATATGATTACTCCCGAATTCTTCAGGAATTTTCCCGATCCCTGGACTTTGGCAAAAGCCACCCAGGAAGAGGTTTTTGCACTGATAAAAAGCTGCTCTTATCCCAATAACAAAGCGAAAAATCTGATTGGAATGGCGAGAACACTTGTTGATTCATTCCAGGGGGTCATGCCGGAGGCAACGGAACAATTAATGACCCTTCCCGGAATCGGACGCAAATCAGCCCATGTGATTGCTTCAGTGATTTTTGGCAAAGCTGTTATGGCTGTGGATACGCACGTCCACAGGGTGGCAGCAAGACTTGGCCTGACCCTTCACGCTAAAACACCTTTGCAGACCGAAATGCAATTGATCAGGCATATTCCGGAAAAACTGATTCCCATTGCCCATCATTGGCTAATTCTTCACGGTAGGTATATTTGTCTGGCCCGGAAACCTAGGTGTGAGGAATGTGGTCTGACAGAATATTGCACCTATTTTGAGAAGAAATCAAAAGCAAAAAGTTGTTGATAACTCAGCATGCTTTCACGGGTATATTCAATGATAAATTTTTACTTTTGATCACGAAAAATATAAAAATTTTTTTCATTCAGAACCTATTACCTTTTTACCTTATTCCGGATTAAGTAGAAAAACAACCGGAATCATGGTACATACAGATACAGCAAAATGATACCCGTAAGATTCTGGATGCATAAGGTATTCAACAAAGATGCAATGATGCATCTAAAAAAAGGAGGAAATAATGAGTGCAGAAGTAAATAAAGAAAAAATCAAGGCCCTGCAACTGACCATGGACAAACTGGAGAAGACATACGGAAAGGGTACCATCATGAGGCTGGGCGACAATGTTATTGAGGCGGTGGATATCATTCATTCGGGTTCAATCGGGCTTGACATCGCATTGGGTATTGGGGGTTTCCCCAAGGGTAGGGTCATTGAAATATACGGGCCTGAATCCTCTGGGAAAACCACTCTTGCATTGCATGCCATTGCAGAATCGCAGAAAAGCGGTGGAATTGCTGCCTTCATTGATGCAGAGCATGCCTTTGACCGGTTTTATGCCCAGAAGCTTGGTGTAGATGTTGAAAATCTCCTGGTTTCCCAACCGGATAATGGAGAACAAGCCCTTGAGATTACTGACAACCTGATACGGTCAGGCGCCATAGACATCATCGTTATTGACTCTGTGGCAGCCCTTACTCCAAAAAGTGAAATTGAAGGAGAAATGGGAGATTCTAAAATGGGACTCCAGGCAAGATTGATGTCACAGGCTCTGAGAAAGCTCACCTCAACAATTAGTAAGACGGCCACATGCTGTATCTTTATCAACCAGTTAAGAGAAAAAATCGGGGTGATGTTTGGAAATCCGGAGACCACTACGGGTGGAAATGCCCTGAAATTTTATGCCTCGGTGCGCCTCGATATCCGTAAGGTGACCCAGCTCAAGGAAGGTGATGATGCCATCGGCAATCATGTCAGGGTTAAAGTCGTGAAGAACAAAGTTGCACCTCCATTCCGTAAAGCTGAATTTGACATCATGTTTGGAGAGGGTATCTCCAGACCCTATGAGATCATAGATCTGGCTGTAGAATTGAATATCATTAAAAAGAGTGGTTCCTGGTTTTCCTATGGGGAGACGAAATTGGGACAAGGCAGGGATGGAGTAAAAAAGATTCTTCAAGATAATCCTGAATTGGCTGATGAACTCGAAAAGAAAATAAAAGACGCTGTAAACCATGTACAGTAAGGCATATTGCATTTTTGTTTTTGTCCTCTGCTTTGGACTGGTTTCTGTTCTTTCCTGCAATAGGCCAGAGAAAAAAAATGATCCTCAAACAGGGACGGATTCATCAAAAATTGTGCTAAAGAACCTTAATCAACAGATTCTGGAAAATCCCTCCAATCCAGGACTTTATCATGCTCGCTCAAGGTATTATCTGGCTGAAAATCAATTTGATAATTCACTTAAAGACATTCATAAGGCCATTATGCTGGAACCTGGGAATGCAATTTTTTACATCACCCTATCTGATGTCTATCTTCTTCAGGGACAAATAAATAATTGCAATGATGCCTTGGTAAAGGCAATGGTTGTTGATCCAAAAAACGTAGATGCAGTGGTTAAAATGGCTAAACTTAACCTGATTATCAAAGATTATCCCAAAACATTCAATTATGTCAAGCGTGCCATTGAACTGGATCCGGTCAATCCCAAAGCTTATTTTATTCGTTCGGTTGCCTTTCTTGAAAAAGGAGATACAGGGATGGCGGTTAATGATCTATTGAAAGCAGTCGATCAGGACCAGTCATTCTATGAAGCCTATATTCAACTGGGTGAGCTTTTTTCCATACGGAAAAACCCACTTGCTGCAGATTATCTGAAAAATGCCCTTAACCTTCAGCCAGATAGCAGGGAAGCCTTGTATATGCTGGGTATGTTTTATCAGGAGACGGAACAATATGAGAAAGCAATCACTACCTATCAAAGACTGCAAAAAGCAGATACTGCTTTCCGTAATGCTCCGTTCAACATCGGTTATATTTATCTGGTTTACCTTAAAGATTTTTCCTTAGCCATTCATTATTTTAGCGAAGCCATTAACAAAGACCCCGATTACTTTGAAGCTTATTATAACCGGGGATACGCAGAGGAGTTGATAGGCAATTATGCTAAATCTTATGAAGACTACCAGAAAACCCTGAAAATTAAAGTGAATTACGAAAAAGCAATCGAAGGATTGAACCGTCTCGATAAGATAAAATTCAGGAAGTAAGTTCTTTTTTTATCCCGATTAATTCTTCCAGCAGTTGTTTTGAGGCCGTATGAAGATTATTGAACAATTCCATAAGGCCGACTTCTTCCTTATTTTTGGCCATTTCATCCAGCTTCCTGCTATACTCAATGGTTACCGGATCCATGAAATTTGCAATAACGCCTTTCAGGCTGTGAGCATTGAATTTTAGTTGAACAAAATCATTCTCAGCCAGATTTTTCTGAATATTCTCAAACCGGTTATCGAATTCCGAGATAAATATGTCAATGATCTCAACAACAATTTCCTTATCAAAATATTGAAAGTTCTCATTCATTTTTTTTCGGTCTATCATGGCAGCAGTATTTTATACAAATATAGTAAAGAAATTGTTAGACTGTTTATCAAATAAAAAGATCATTTTCAGATTCCTTAAATAAGAGATAATGGATGGCCGCATGAGCATTGACAATACAAGAGCCGAAACGTGTCTCAAATAAGTGTTTGCAATCTCTTACGGCATTTTCTTTATAGGCATTCAAGGCATGCTGGTACAACAATAAAAAATCCATTAAGTCCTGATAAATGTCAGAAATATTTTCTGCTATACTCCCCCTGATTGGATCCGAATTACTTTTTTCATGATGGTCGATGAAAAAAAAGATATCCTCTTCCCCAAATTTTCCCCGGAGAACATTAAACATGTTTTCCCATTGCTCTTCTGTTACATAGTGTTCAAAGGCATTTTCATCTTCCACTGTGATATCAGGGAGGAGTGAGGCCTTGATATAAATTAAGGGAAGGATTTTCTGAAGAAAACCCAGAATTTCCGCCCTGGAATAATCTTCGGCTTTTTCAATAAAACGGCAAAATTCGTTTGCAACCGTGATCATTTCCAAAACTTTTCTTGATTTGAAAGCTTCATTTTGATTCAAAGTGGTGTCCTCCATTTTTTTCTTCAAAACTATGAAAAATTATAGATTGCTCATTCTTCCAAAGTTTCAATACCGGGTGGACCGACATTAAAATCAGAAAATGATAACCCCATCGAGGAGGTCATCAATCCCTGAAACATATTGATTCCACCGGGAGTATTGGGATAGAAATAACCACCGATCAGGAAATTCGGAAAAACCAGGTTTTCGTTTTTGATGATTAGCCCTGCGCCGAACCCACTGATAAATCTGGATTTCCATAAAGCCTGATGCATTCCGGCGGCCATTCCTCCCTGGATTTGTCCATATACAGCAAAGCGAAAACCATACAAATACCAAGGAGTATACATTACAGTGGATAGTTTGGATATGACAATCTGCGTGCCTTTGAGTATCTCGGGGTCTTTGATCTTATTAATTTTTAAGTCTTTATTAATATTATAAAAATCCGGGTTGTTATTCCTGAAATTAATGCCAATCTTATATTCAGAGGAAATGAAGGAACGTAACTTGTACCTGGACTTACTGATATTTTTAAGCGGGGTAAAATAAAGAGACTTAATTTTTAGTACAGCGTCTTCAAATCCACCATGGTAGACATAACTACCAAATTTAACTGATGCCTGAAAATACCCGATTTTTTCAAAAAAATCTCCGGCAGCGATGGTGAAACCTGTGTAGAATCGCTGATAAAAGTCAGCGTATTCCTTGCCGATGGTAAGTTGAAACAAATAGCCATACGGAAGATTTTCGGTTTTTCCAAAAGCAAATAAGTAGTCTGTAAGGTAGTAGTTATTTTTTGATATGCTGATCGTGGTGAGTAACTGCAAGTGATTGTAAAATATCCTGTTAGAATCAATGCTTATCAAGGGTCGTGAAGAAAAATTGAGTCTATTGGCGCAAGCAGTGATGATTAGGCGTACAAAGTCAGGAGGTTTAGCCTGAAATACAGACCAGCCAATCCAGCTGTTTTGTTCATTGAAATAAGTAGTAATATCGCGGGTTTCGTACAAATATGAAGTGGCCTTGTAATAATTGATATTTAAACCTCCCGCCCACCTGGTATAGTTTGTGAGAAAATTCCTGCTGAGGGAAAAGAGAATATACTGGTCCCCGTTATCGGCAAGGGAAAAATCAAGAGAGGCATCAATAAAGGTTCCATTGATGTTCTTGAAGGAATAATATCCTCCATCAAAGCGAAAAAAAGGAGAACGCTTTGTTTTAACTGAAAAATTTGTCCCGAGAAAATTATTCATTCCCAGGAAATTGGCATCATATATGCGGAACCTGATTTGGTTGGCAGTGACGGTAGGAACATCGAACCCGATCGACCAAACATCTTTGACCAGAACAATCAAATCTACAGAGTCGCTCCACTCACCTGTTGGTGTGACGATAATCCTGGCATTATCAATGGAAGAAAGATCCCTTAGGATACGTTCATTGTCGGCAAGAATTTCCGGTTTGATCGCATCCCCCCGTTGGACCAGTAGATTTTTACGGATTACAGATTTCCGGGTATTGATATGCAGGGTATTCAGGGCTTTCCCAAGCCCGCTGATAGCCACCGCTGAAGTGTCGTAAATATTTGTTCCGAAGGGGTCTAATGACCTGATGGTTATTTTTCGAATTATTTTTCCTGCAAATTGACTGAATGACTTTTCATTTTTTTCGACTTGCAGGGTATCAGGAAAATCAGAAATTTTTGGTTCAATGAAGGCCAGATTATACATTAAACGGGTAAGCTTATGCCTGGAAAATTTATGATAAACGGAATCATAGAATTTCTGGGATCGCATAAGATATGCGGAATCTCGCTCTTTTTTATCCGCCCGCTGGGAGAAGCCGTATAATGAAAAAAGCAGAACGGCAATCAGCGGTATTATTCTGGAGGGCATTTATCTCAACTTCATCGAAGCAATGATGCCTTCGATCTTATCCATCAGGCGTTGTTCTGTTTGCTCATATTCTCCAATATGATTCAGTTTCTCTTTCACACTGAAATAAAACTTGATTTTTGGTTCTGTCCCTGAGGGACGGATGCTGATGATACTGCCATCGGCCAGGACAAACTGAAGAACATTGGAAGAAAAAATTGGGATATGGGTTTCCGTCCCAGTCATCAAGTCTTTTTGTTTCAAGCTCAGATAATCCCTTATCATCACAACCTTTGAATGATTGATTACAGAGGGTGGATTTTCCCTGTATCCAACCATCATTTTTTGAATTTCTTCGGCCCCGCTTTTTCCTTTCTTTGTTACAGAAATCAGATGCTCTTTATAGCATCCATACTTTTGATAAAGGTCAATTAAAAGGTAGAATAATGATTTTCCCTGATCAGCCATCCATGCAGCCGTCTCTGCTATCATGGCACAGGCACTTACGGCGTCTTTATCCCTGACGAAGTCACCAATCAGGTAACCATAACTTTCCTCGCCTCCCAGGATATATTGTTTTTTTTCTTCATTTTTCCGGATAACATCTGCAATGTATTTGAAACCTGTAAGGACACTAAAAGATTCTACATGAAAAGATTTGGCTATCTCCTCCAGCATTTCCGTTGTTACAATGGTTTTTACGATATATTCATTTCCGGTTAATTTTCCCAAAGCTTTCCAGCGATCAAGCATATAATAGAACAGCAGAGCAGCGGTTTGGTTTCCATTGAGCAGTATCATTTTTTTATGATGATTACGGATGGCAATGCCAACTCTGTCGGAATCAGGATCGGTGGCCATGACTAGGTCGGCCTGGATTTCGTCTGCTTTTTGAAGGGCCAGGTTCAAGGCATCAGGTTCTTCCGGGTTTGGTGAACGCAAGGTGGGGAAATTTCCGTCTGCAACGGCTTGTTCATTAATCATGGTTACATTTGAAAAGCCATACATGGAAAGAATTTCAGGAACAAGCTTTCGGCCTGCGCCATGAAGAGGGGTAAAGACAATTTTCAGATCCTGATGTCTTCGGATACTGTCGGGGGAAAGTGATAAAGCCTTGATTTTATCCAGGTAAATAATGTCCATCTCTATCCCGATAGGGATGATATTCGAAGGGCTTCCGGTCCATCTGACATCATCCACCGAGGTTATTTCAAGGACTTCACGAATAACATTTTCATCATGGGGTGCAATAAACTGGGCGCCATCATCCCAATATGCTTTATATCCGTTATATTCCTTGGGATTATGAGAGGCGGTGATCATTACCCCACTTTGACAGCCCAGATGGCGTATGGTAAAAGATAATTCTGGCGTAGGACGAAGGCCGTCAAACAGGTAAACGATAAACCCGTTAGCCGAGAGCACCTCTGCAGTGATCCGGGCAAAATAAGGACTGTTATTCCGGCTGTCGTAAGCAATAGCTGTTTTGATAGGATTGATTCCGGGGAACATTTTTTTTAGATAATTGGCCAGACCCTGGGTTGCCATTCCTACGGTGTACTTATTCATTCGGTTGGTTCCGACACCCATGATTCCTCTTAACCCACCAGTTCCAAATTCGAGGTTACGATAAAATGAGTCGGCCAGTTCAGCCGGATCATGCTCAATAAGTTCCTGAACCCTGGATTTGGTATCCTCATCAAAATTTCCCTTCAGCCAAGCCTGGGCACGTTCAAGGATAAATTTCTCGACACTCATAAACTATTTATTTATTCAGTAATTGAATACATTCTTTCAGGCTATCTCTCCAATAAGGGATTTTAAGTTGGAAACGCTGCCTGATCTTCGTTTTATTCAGTACACTGTAAAAAGGTCTGACAGCAGGAAGCGGATAGTCGCGGGTTTCTATGGGATTGATGTCACAAGAAAGGTTACTTAGTTCGACAATGGTTTTGGCAAAATCATACCAACTCACGACTCCTTCATTGGAATAATGATAGATTTCCACTCCCTCACATGGATGGTCATAAGATAAAATAGAGACAATTGCATGAGCGAGATCCCTGGCATAAGTAGGGGTCCCGGTTTGGTCAAAAACCACGTTCAACACTCCTCTTTCTTTGGCGTATTTCAGGATGGTTTTAACAAAGTTGTTGCCAAACGAAGAATAAAGCCAAGATGTACGGAGGATGATAGTATTCCCATCTACTTTACTGATTTCCTCTTCTGCAGCCCATTTTGTACGGGCATAAGCAGAAACCGGATTAACCGGGTCTGTTTCAACATAGGGACGGTATCCTTTTCCATCAAATACATAGTCTGTGGAGATATGGATCAAGATGGAATGGAATTTTTTGCAGGCCTTAGCCAGGTTGCCGGAGGCTATGGCATTAATTTGCATGGCTTTTTCAAACTCCTGTTCGGCTTTATCTACTGCAGTATAGGCGGCACAATTGATGACTGCTTCAACAGGATTGTTTGAAAAAAAAGAATGAATATCATCAGAACGCGTAATGTCAAGAGTTTCAACATCGGTAAAAAAAAAGCGATGCTGAGGATTATCCGGAGAAATGAGTTGTAATTCATTTCCAAGTTGTCCGTTTGCCCCTGTTACTAGTATCTTCATGGTCAATTCAACCTAAATGATGGATTGAAAGAAGGCGATAGTTTTTTTCAGTCCTTCCTCCAGGGGAATTCTTGGTTCCCAGTCTAGTTCCTTTTTCGCCAGAGAAATATTGGGTTGTCTCTGGGTTGGGTCATCAGAAGGCAGGGGCATGTAAATTATTTTTGATTTTGATCCGGTGAGGAGGATGACCAATTCGGCCAGTTGCTTAATCGTAAATTCATTCGGATTTCCAATGTTAACGGGTCCGATGAACTCTTCTCTCGCGTTCATCATCTTGATCATTCCCTCGATGAGGTCATCCACATACTGAAAACTACGTGTTTGGGAACCATCACCATAGATAGTGATATCCTCTCCTTTCAATGCCTGAACGATAAAGTTGGAAACCACCCTGCCGTCATGGGGATGCATCCTGGGTCCATAAGTATTGAAGATCCTGATGATTTTAATGCGAACTTTATTTTGTTCATGATAATTCATGAACAAAGTTTCAGCAACTCTTTTTCCTTCATCATAACAAGACCGTTGTCCGATGGGATTCACATGACCCCAGTAAGATTCCACCTGGGGATGCACTTCCGGATCGCCGTACACTTCGCTGGTCGAAGCCTGGAGTATTTTGGCTTTGATTCGCTTGGCTAATCCTAGCATATTGATGGCACCCATGACGGAAGTCTTCACGGTTTTAATGGGATTGTACTGATAATGGATGGGGGAAGCCGGGCAGGCCAGATTGTAGATCTCATCCACTTCGATAAAAAAGGGCATGGTAACGTCATGCCTGATCAATTCAAAAAATGGGTTTTCAAGGAGATGGATGACGTTCTGTTTCTGACCTGTGAAATAATTATCCAGGCAAACCACTTCATTTCCATCCTTAAGCAGGCGTTCGCAAAGATGTGACCCCAGAAAGCCTGCTCCACCTGTGACTAAAATCTTTTTTCTGATCATTTGGTGGTATCTATGCCAATGCAGAAATATTGAAATCCTTTCCGCTTCATTTCGGCAGGTTCATAAATATTTCTCCCGTCAAAAATGACAGGGTTTTTTAACAGTTTTTTGATCACGTTGAGATTCGGAAATTTAAATTCAGGCCATTCAGTGACCAGCAGCAGGCAATCAGCATCGATCAGGGCATCGTATTGATCTTCGGCATATTCGATGCGGTCACCCAGGATTCTTTTGGCTTCATGCATGGCAACCGGATCATAGGCTTTGACTTTGGCGCCTGCTTCTAACAGTTTCTTGATCATCACGAGAGAAGGGGCTTCCCTCATATCATCGGTTTGGGGTTTGAAAGACAATCCCCAGAAAGCAATTGTTTTTCCCTTCACTTTCCCTTGGTAAAAGTTGGAAATTTTATGAAACATAATGGCTTTCTGATCATCATTGACGGCTTCAACGGCTTTCAGTACCCTCAGGGGATATTTATAGTCTTCAGCGGTATGGATCAGTGCTTTTACGTCTTTCGGGAAACAGGAACCTCCATAACCAATTCCTGGATAAATGAATTTATTTCCTATCCTAGAATCCGAACCGATTCCTTTTCTAACCATATTGATATCAGCGCCAACGATTTCGCAGAGATTAGCGATGTCGTTCATGAAACTGATTTTTGTTGCAAGCATTGAATTGGCAGCATATTTGGTCATCTCTGCAGAAGTGATATCCATGAAAATGACCGGATGCCCATTCAGGGTAAAAGGTTTGTAAAGACTTTTCATCAGTTCTTCAGCTCGTTGTGAGTCCAGTCCGACAACGATACGGTCAGGCTTCAGGAAGTCATCAATGGCTGCTCCTTCTTTCAGGAACTCAGGATTGGAAGCTACATCAAATTCCAAATTAAGTCCTCGTTTATCCAATTCTTCCTGGACTGCGGCTTTGACTTTCCTGGCCGTGCCGACAGGGACGGTACTTTTCGTCACGATGAGGAGGTAGTCTTTCATGTATTTACCGCAGTCTCTTGCAACAGAAACCACATATTGAAGGTCAGCACTACCATCTTCATCAGGAGGGGTACCAACAGCAGAAAAGATCACCTCACAATCTTCAAGGGCTTCTTCTATGCTGGTAGTAAAATGAAGACGGTCCTTTTTCATGTTTCTATGCACCATATCTTCCAGTCCCGGCTCATATATGGGAATGATTCCCTGTTTCAGATTTTCAATTTTTTTCTGATCAATATCAACACAGGTGACATCGATTCCGACTTCAGCAAAACAGGTTCCGGTCACAAGACCGACATAACCTGATCCGACAATAGCAACTTTCATAGGGTATAGTTTTTGGTTTTCATGAATCGTGAACAAATATAACAAGAAAGATATAAACTTCAAATTTATTTTAAAGCTTAGTATTATTGCACTCCTGCATTGTCTGATTAAAAATTCAACCTGGTCTGGATGGCTTTCACTTCTTCTTTTATTTTCTTTATACTTTCCAGAAGGTATTGGGTTTCGGTTTTTTGGTTCTCAGGGATTTCGGGACTGATATAATGAACGAACTGCCATATTTCCCGTATATTTTTAACCGGAATATCGTAAGCATCATAAATGGGATTTAAGGAGTGAAGGGTAAGCAACCCCTCTGTTTTAATTTTGTTTTCTACAACCTTGAAGACCACACCTTCTTCTATAGTAATGATAATACAGGCATCTTTGTCGCGTAGGCTGTTCCAGTCCTGGATAAAAACACCTGTGACAAAGGCACCGGATGGAATAGGGAGCATGGAATCCCCGCTGATTTGAAAGGTCCGATATTTTTTTTGTTTTGAAAGAAAGGGAAGACGGAAAGTAGGCAGGATACTGATGTAGTCAGGATCAGCATACCCGTTTGTATATCCTGCTTTAGCTTTTTCAGACACCAGTTCGATGTTCTCCTCGTTATCATTTCCCACGGTGGTAGTCAGAACCCTAAGGTTACTGCCTTTGAGAAAGACATCATAACCTCTTTCAATCTGGCGGAGCTGACTTTCGGAAAGTTTTGTAAAATCAACTTTGATCAACGTATCTATGGCGATGTTATAATAAGTGGAAAACTTTACCAGGGCTTCCATTCCGGGTTGTGCAACCCCATTTTCGTAGCCGCTCAGGGTGGAACGTTTTATTTCCATGGAGGCAGCCACCTCATCCTGGGTGAGTTCACGCCGCTTCCGTATCAGTTTTATATTCCTGCTGAAAAACATGATAAATATTTTTGGTGTTGCAAATATAATGATTATATTGTAATCAAAAAAATGATTAAAAACACGTCAAAGATAAAAAATATTTTAAGCCCTTTGTTATCATACTGCTTATGATTTTTTCCCGTAATATCCTTCATCTCGATCTCGATACTTTCTTCGTGTCGGTGGAACGGCTTATCAGGCCTGACTTGGTTGGGAAACCGGTAATTGTTGGGGGGACTTCCGACCGGAGCGTGGTATCTAGCTGCAGTTATGAAGCCCGGAAGTTTGGCGTTCATTCCGCCATGCCGGTGAAGATGGCCAGGGTAGTGTGCAGGGATGCGGTTCTTGTGAGAGGTGATATGGAGCTATATTCTAAATATTCGCATACTGTTACCGAAATCATTGCTGAAAAGGCTCCGCTCTATGAGAAGGCTTCCATTGATGAGCATTATATTGATATTACCGGAATGGATCGTTTTTTTGGATCATTAAAATGGGCGCATGAGTTACGTCAAAGCATTATTAAAAATACCGGGCTGCCTATTTCCATGGGTTTGTCTGTGAATAAAACTGTATCGAAAATGGCTGCGGGGGAAGCCAAACCCAACGGGGAATTGCATGTGCCGGATGATGGAGTAAGTTCTTTTTTGTCGCCACTCTCCATCCGCAAAATTCCCGGCATAGGTGAGAAGACTTACCCTTTGCTTCGCGCTATGGGCGTTTCCACCATCGAAACTCTGAGCCGGATTCCATTGGAAATGATGGAAAGTGTAATGGGAAAAAATGGCATAATGCTTTGGGAAAAGGCCAATGGCATTGACCGTACTCCTGTTTATCCTTACCATGAAGCCAGATCGGTGAGTACCGAGACCACCTTTGATCAGGACAGCATTGATATCATACGCATGAAAGAAATTCTCGTCAAGATGGTGGAGAAAATATCCTTTGAATTACGCGATAAGCAAAAGTTAACTTCTTGTATTACCGTAAAGATCCGCTATTCAAATTTTGATACGCATACACTACAGAAGAAGATTCCCTATACTGCCTTCGACCATCAGATCATACCAGTAGTGAAAGATCTGTTCGACCGGCTTTATCAGCGCCGCATGCTGATTCGCCTCATCGGTATCCGTTTTAGCGGGCTTGTTAACGGTAATCCGCAACTGAATATGTTCGACGACCATACAGAGATGATTAGCCTTTACCAATCTCTCGACCGTATCCGGAGAAAGTATGGGCGAAAAGCAGTGAGGAGGGGTGTAGCATGTACCTGAATTGTCATTCTTTCTTTTCCCTTCGTTATGGAACCCTTTCTGTGGAGAAGCTCGTTGAGGAAGGTGTAAAGAATCAAATTTCCGCGCTGGCACTCACCGATATCAATAACTCCACAGGAATGATGGATTTTGTAACGGAATGTAAAAAAAAACATATCCATCCTGTTGCCGGAATCGAGTTCAGACGTGAAGATCATTTATTGTACATCGGTTTGGCCCGGAACAATGAAGGCTTTCAAGAGCTGAACGAATTCCTGAGCAATCATAACCTGAATCATCAGCCTTTGCCAGATCGGCCACCGGAATTCAACAATGTTTTTATTGTTTATCCTGTCACCTCACCCCCCGCCCCCCTCTCCTCAAGGAGAGGGGGAGTTCCAGACAGGGGTGAATTGTTTGGTATTCGTCCTTCAGAACTCAACCCTCTGTTCCTTTCCCGCTATCGCGAATTCATTCCCCGTATGGTGATTATGGCTACGGTGACCTTCCGGAATCCGTTGGAATATGAACTTCACCGGAATTTCCGGGCAGTTGACCACAATGTATTATTAAGTCGTCTTGAACCTCAGCAGTGCGCTGATCCAAATGAAATCATGATACCGGCAAATGTTTTGCAGGAGATCTACCGGGATTTCCCTGGGATCATACGGAATACTGAAAAACTCATGGAAGCATGTTCCATCGATTTTAATTTCTCGACATCCAAGAATAAGAGCACGTTTACCGGCTATGCTTATGATGATCGTATCCTGCTTGAGAAACTGGCGCTCGATGGGCTTCAGTATCGTTACGGAGATGACCACAAGGAGGCTTTGAAACGGATGCGGCATGAACTGGAAATCATTGATAAAATGGGTTTTGCTGCCTATTTCCTCATCGCCTGGGATATCATCCGGTATTCCATGTCTCGTGGATTTTACCATGTGGGGAGGGGGAGTGGAGCCAACAGCATCGTGGCCTATTGCCTGCGCATCACCAATGTGGATCCCATTGAACTGAATTTATATTTTGAACGATTCATCAATCCCAAACGCACTTCTCCTCCTGATTTCGACATCGATTATTCCTGGAAGGACAGAGATGAAGTATTAGATTATATATTTAAACGCTATGGAAACAAACATACTGCCTTGCTTGGGGCCATGTCAACTTTTCGTGATCAATCCATATACCGGGAATTAGGGAAGGTACATGGTTTACCCAAGGGAGAGATGGATTTGTTTCTTAAAAACCCGGAAGAAGCCATTCATCATAATCAAATCATCCGTAAGATCAGTGAGCTTGGAGAGATGATGGCTGATTTCCCAAACCTCAGGAGCATTCATGCCGGGGGAGTGCTGATTTCCGAGGAGCCCATCAACTGTTATACGGCGCTGGATTTTCCTCCAAAAGGTTTTCCTACCACCCAGTTCGATATGTATGTTGCTGAGGAGATCGGATTTGAAAAACTCGATATTTTAAGTCAACGTGGGATCGGACATATCTATGAAACAGCAGAGATCGTGAAAAGTAACAGGGGAATCAGCATTGATGTTCATAATGTTAAGGCATTCAAGGTGGATAAAATGGTTAGGGAACAACTGCGCAAGGCTGAAACCATTGGATGTTTTTATGTGGAAAGTCCTGCTATGCGCGGATTGCTCAAGAAGCTGAGGTGCGACAACTATCTTACCTTGGTTGCCGCCAGTTCCATCATCAGACCCGGTGTGGCCAGGTCGGGAATGATGAAGGAATACATTTTCAGGTTTCATCATCCCGACAAGTTCAAATACTTACACCCTGTAATGGAGGAGCAGTTGAAAGAAACCTATGGGGTCATGGTTTATCAGGAAGATGTCCTGAAGATCTGTCACCATTTTGCTGGCCTTGATCTGGCTGATGCCGATGTAATCCGCAGGGCGATGAGCGGGAAGTACCGTTCGAAAAAGGAATTGCAGCGAATCATTGATAAGTTTTTTGAGAACTGTCGAAAATTTGGTTATCCGGAGGAAATTTCAAAGGAAGTATGGCGACAGATCGAATCTTTTGCCGGTTATTCTTTTTCCAAGGCACATTCTGCTTCCTACGCAGTGGAAAGCTATCAGAGTCTTTATCTGAAAGCTTACTTTCCCCTGGAATTTATCGTAGGCGTGATCAATAATTTCGGAGGGTTCTATCCCTCCTGGGTTTATTTCAATGAGGCCAGAAACTGCGGCGCTAAGCTTCACCTTCCCTGCGTGAACCATAGCGCATATAAAACCTGTATCCGGGGGAAGGATATCTATCTGGGGTTTATCCATGTGAACAACCTGGAAGCGGAAGTGGGGAAAGCGATATGCGATAGGAGATCAGCGACTGATAATTTGCAATTTTCAGGTCTGGAGGATTTCATCCGTCGTGTTCCGATTACACTTGATCAACTCATTATCCTGATCAGGATCGGAGCTTTCCGGTTTACCGGGATATCAAAAACCCGACTGCTTTGGGAAGCACATAGACTGAAGAGAAACAATGAGAGGACAAACTGCCGGGAGGCAGGAATTTTTCCATTCGCTCCGAAAAAGTTTGACTTGCCTGAATTCTGGCAAAGCCGGATTGAAGAGGTTTACGATGAGATTGAACTGCTGGGATGGCCGGTTACCCATAGCTGGTTCGATTTGCTTGAAACCACTTTTAGAGGAGAGGTCATGGCCGGGGATATGAACCAGTTCGTAGGGAAAAAAGTCCGCATGCTCGGTTTATTGGTAACCATCAAATATGTCCGTACAGTAAGAAAAGAATGGATGCATTTTGGTACCTTTATCGATGTCAGGGGTCGGTTTTTCGACACGGTACATTTTCCGAAAACCGTTGAAGCTTATCCTTTTCGGGGAGAAGGTGTTTATCTTATCCTGGGTAAGATCGTTGAGGAGTTTGGTTTTCAAAGTCTCGAAGTGGAAAAGATGGCCAAAATGCCACTGCAGAAAGATCCGAGATCATGAAACTTGCAATACATCGTCTAGCCCGGCAATCTTAAACGTTTTCTTGATGAAGGGGTCACAGTTGATGATGGTAAATTGTCCTGTTCGAACTTGTTTTGCCGTACTAATACAAATTCGTATAAAAGAAGAAGAAATATATTCTACACCTGCCAGGTCAAAAATAATGGCAGCTTCCTGAACAGTCTCTGTGTTACTGATTTTTTTAAGCTTATCCAGGTATGTATTAATTTCTTCAGCATGTTTCTGGCATGCAATTGTGTCCATACGGCCGGTATATCTGAAGATGAATGTATTGTCGGGGGTATTGTTTTCGATGTTGAGCATGGGATTTTTTTTAAAAGTTTTTGTGAAACTCTTTTGAAAGTGCATCGGCATCAAGTGATTCATCCAGGTACTTGGCAAGGTCAATTCCAAACCATTTTTCATTGGGTCGGCGCCGGCATACCCGTTGAATATTAATTAGATGACGGGCAGTGATATTTTCAGTAGTGATGTTTTTCCCTCCGGTACCGCAACCCAGGGTTAACGAAGGCATCAATTTATTATAAGTGCCACCTACTGCACCCTGTGAAGTGGGGGTGTTAACCACAATCCGGCCGGCATTGATCAGACTGGAGAACTCCATGATCCTTCTTTCGTCGTTGGCATAGATTCCTGCACTATGACCGATCCCGCCCAGGTAATTGAGGTCAATACAAAGTTTTATTGCAGAGTGATAGTCTGTTGCTGAATAAAAAGCAAGTATAGGTGCCAATACTTCTACTGAAAGAGGATATTCTTTTCCAACTCCATCAAGTTTTGCCATTAGGATTCGTGTACCCGGAGGGATTTCAATTCCTGCTTTCTGGGCGATTACCTCGACTGTTTGGCCTACGATAAACGGATTCATTCCCATGGTCTCAGGATTTACCGCAATTTTTTCGACTTTTTTAATCTCCTCATCTGTGAGGAAATAGCAATGTTGCTTTTCGAACTCATCCATGACATGCCGTGCAATTTTCTCTTCAACAATAATGGATTGCTCACTGGCACAGATGGTTCCGTTATCCAGAGTCTTTGAATCTATGATGCTGTTCACCGCGAAGGGGATATCAGCGCTTTCATCAATGAAAACAGGTACATTCCCAGGTCCGACACCTATTGCCGGGTTTCCGGAACTATAAGCGGCCTTGACTAGCCCGGTTCCACCTGTGGCAAGAATTAAAGCTATTTTAGGATGAGCCATCACCATTTGTGTAAATTCTCTCGACCCCGCTGAAATAATCTGGATACAGTCTTCCGGAGCGCCTGCCTTCAAAGCTGCTTCATAACATATCCTGACGGTTTCCGTACAACATTTAATAGCAGAACGATGTGCACTGATAATGATAGGATTCCTCGTTTTTAAACAGATAAGGATCTTATACATCACTGTTGAGGTTGGATTGGTCACCGGAGTTACGGCGAATATTGGGCCAAGGGGTTGAGCAATTTCAGTGATCCCGCTCAGGCGATCAGAAGCGATAACACCGACCGTTTTTTCATTTTTAATACTTTCATACACCAACTGGGTTCCGATCACATTCTTGAGTACCTTGTGTTCCCAGATCCCGATACCGGTTTCTTCCTGTGCCATTTTGGCTAATTTTACCCTGGCATTAAAGCCTGCTTTAAAAACAGCTTCCACGATTTGGTCAGTTTGTTCCTGATCAAATTGTTGAAATTCAGCGGCAGCAAACAAAGCTTTTTCAAGGATTTCGTTCGCTTTTTCAAGAAGGGTGTCGTTCATCATAATGAATTTGTTATAAAAGTACAACAAATAATCAGCAAAAAAAACTGAAGGAAAAAAATGTAAGTTGATCCCGCTATTTCAATCCAAGGGTTTCAAGACCCTGGTCATAAACAATGTCGACGGGAATATTGGCTGTTTTCAAACGGTCAAGGTCTGACTGAAGGGATTCATGGATTTTTCCGTTTACTTCAAGATAAGATGAAGCCCCTGCATAATCGCCATCTCCTTCAAAGATCAGGACTTTTGCTGCCCACTCATTCATCGCCATCCTGATGTTCTCAAAATTGACTCTGTACCTGCCATGGTCAAGTCTTTCAAATGCTCCTTTTTCAGCAAAAAAGTTGAAGCACATCATGTTTGCTTTACCATGAGAACTGGATGCACCGAAGCGGATGGAACGGAATAGTCCAGCCATGTAAGTCACAAAGCAGTCTTCCTCCGTGATATCCTTGATCTCGCCCCGGGAAATAAGGCTGGTAGCCAGGTATAGTCCCAGAATATCCGCTTTGGCTTCTTCAAATGAGGAATACTTTTCCTTTAAAGCCTCTCTGACATTGCCTTTCCCGGTAATGGTGTTTTTAATACCCAGTCCATGAGCAACTTCATGAAACATTACATTGGAAAAAAATGCATCAAATTTGATATGTCCCAGTTGAGCGGAATCAATCAACATATCAGCGATAGGTATCAGGATGTGGTCAAATTTTGCCTTCATGGCATTTTTCAACTGCAGCCGTCGGGACCCTTTTTTAAGCTGGACATTTTCATCGTTGGGAAGATTGATGGCAATGGTCTTGCTACCCGCGTTAGATTGACCCGAAACATAAATCAGTTCATAAGCATTAAGATCTGAATCGGTTCCAGGTTTCTCCTTTTTGTATTTTCCATCCACAGGTAGGTTTGATTGTAAATCAGGGAGGAAAGCAGCGAAACGAGTCAGTTTTCTGCTCCATTCTATATCCTTTTTCAAAAGGATACCTTCATAAGCTGTTTTGTATCCGAATAATTCATCTTCGTAATTCTCTATGGGGCCAACAACAAAATCGAGGGTATTGGTTTTCATGTCCATCCAGGCCATATCACTGGCGAAATAATCATCGGTCAGAAAAGCCTGTGCACGCAATTCAAGATAGTTTTTCAAGCCTTTGTCTTCAGCCAGTGAAGCTGCTTTTTTCAGAAGTTCTGCAGCTTTTTCTATCCTGTCTTTGAAGGCTTCATGGTACCAGACAGATTTAAGGCTTTGATCTTCATTTCTACGGATAATCGTATACTGACTGGTTTTATAATTATCCTTCCATCGCTCGAATTCTTCCTTGGTCATATCCAAGGGATAAAAGTTTGCCCCGGCAGGTTTTTTATTAAAACCATCTATAAAAGGCTGATTCCCGTTCAATCTTTCCCATGGGCCATAATTGATTTCAGCAAATCGTTTGACCAGAGGATTTTTAATACTGTCAAGGAAAGTGGTTTTATCCCCCAGGGTTTGGTCCCAGTATAGCTCATCCACAATTTCTGCCACCTCAATGAGGATGGGTATCATCTGTTTTTCTTTTTCTGTAAGTTGGCTCAGATCAGCAGTGAGTTTGACGACTGCAAATGCCTTGATTTTATTTTGCATTATTGTGTCTTCAGGACTGATTCCGTCAGCTTGGTTACGATTTTGGTGACATGAGGTGTTGAACCACACGGCCACTATTAAGCCGACAAGGATCATGAGGTGGTTTACTTTTTTCATAAGGGTCTGGATTAATAATATCAGTGTGCTAAATTAAGGAATAGTTTGTTTTTCATCCGGGTTTATATTAAGTTTGTAAAAAATTATCCAATTCAGATTATTAATCCTAAAACATAGAAACCATGAGCCAAGCTGTCCTTTTCATCTTGATTGCTATAGTCGTCCTGTTGTTTTTTAGCGGGATACGAATTGTTCGTCCAACCCATCGCGGACTTATCGAGCGATTCGGAAAATACAACCGTTTTGCTAATCCGGGTTTCCACTGGATTATTCCATTTATTGACCAGATGTACCTGGTGAATATTACGGAAAAGATGATTGATGCCGATCCCCAGGAAATCATAACAAATGACAACCTGAATGCTAAAGTGGATGCTCAGGTTTATTTTAAGATTAAAGAAGATGAAGCCAGTGTCAAACAATCTCAGTACAATGTTAACCGCATTGAATACCAGATTGTCAATCTGGCCAGGACTACCCTAAGAAATATCATCGGGACCCTGACTCTTAAATCTGCCAATAGTGAACGTGGGAAAATCAACAAAGAATTGCATGGAACACTGCTTGAAGAAACCAAGAACTGGGGCATTGAGATCATCAGAACAGAACTTAAGGAAATTGATCCTCCAAAGGATGTACAGGAAACCATGAACAAGATCGTTAAGGCAGAGAATGAGAAAATTGCTGCGGTGGATTTTGCTACGGCAGCAGAAACCAGGGCCGACGGTGAGAAAAGGGCAGAAATCCGTCGGGCCGAAGGGATCAAGCAGGCCGCTATTCTTAAAGCTGAAGGCGATGCTCAGGCCATTCAATTGGTGAATGAAGCGGCAGAGCGCTATTTTATCGGGAATGCACAACTGCTCAGAAAAATCCAGGCCGTGGAGACCTCCCTCAGAGATAATGCCAAAATCATCGTTCCTGGTGGATCAGATCTCGTTAACGTGCTTGGGGAAATGGCCGGAATCGTTCCCCTGAAAGTCAGGAAGGAAGAGCAATAAACTCATTCAAACCGGCCATACGGAGTACTTTTTCCGCTTCAGGCGACGGATTTTCAATCTTGAAGATGTTGCCCTTTCTCTGAATATCCTTGGCAGCTGTGATCAGCATCCGGATTCCCAGGGAGGATAAAAAACTAACGGCTGAAAGATCAAGGATGACATTGGTTTTACAATGGTTCATGACATCATAAAGCTGCCAGGCGTGGTTGGCGACTTCATTCGCATCCAGTTTCCCGGATACGGCGATTTTTAAAATGGTTTTGTCGGATTGAATGACTTCTGTTTCCATATTATTTAATGATTCCTTTTAACTGTAACAATTTCCGGATTTCCGGGAGTGACTCTTCTGCTGCCTTAATCCCGGCTTCATAGGCTTTTATATTGTACTTCCCGCTGAGGTATGGGATGTCTTTCAGATCAGGAGTGATCACGATATCTGCATGAACGGTTTGCGTAGCTTTGAATTGGGAGGCCATCAACAAAATAGCCCTGAATCCTACTTTGATAAAATTATCGATTTCAATTACCGAATCATGACTTGCCATAATATCAACGGCAATGACTATATCTGCGCCTGTAGCACGGGCTACATCGGCGGGAATATTATCGAGGATTCCGCCATCTACCAGGGTTAGCCCATACATTTTCACCGGTTCAAAAACTAAGGGTATAGCGCTGGAGGCATTTACAGAAGGGGCAATAGGGCCAGAAGATAGCGCAAGAGACCGGCCATTGATCAGATCCGTGACCATGGCAGTGAAAGGTATTTTTAGATCTTCAATATTTTCTGCACGGCATTGAGTCCGGATAAATTTCTGCAAGCGTTTTCCTGAAACAAAGCCTTCCCTGGAACGGAATAATGAAAAATCAAAAACATTGGAAGCCTTGGTTGTTTTTATTAAGCCGAGCAAAAGGTCGGCATGGGGCTGGTCGGCATACATGCAGCCAACCAGACTACCGGCACTTGAACCGACAATGTAATCAATGGGGATTCCTGCATCTTCAAGTACTTTAAGCACACCCACATGGGCAATTCCATGAAAAGCGCCCCCGCCAAGAGCGAGGGCAACCCTGGGCTTCTTTTCAAGAATCCGGGAGGGGGGCATTTTTTTTGGTTCCTTAATGACCATATAAGTTTCAGTACAGGCAATCAAAAATATAAAGACTATGGGGAAAACCAACATTTTTTTTATCACCACAATGTATTTTTTAAGTACCCGTTATTCCAGAGATTGTAAAAGTAGAAAAACTTCTGGAAAAAATGTTTTCATGTAACATTTATAAACGGGATACGTTATTTAATAAAAATTCTATGAAAAAAATATTTATGGCCATTATCGCCCTCGCCATGATTTCAGTTGTGACTTCCTGCAAAAAGATCAATGGTAAAGGGGATGTTGTCAGGGAGGTCAGAAATATCTATGGCTTTACAGGGGTTAGTCTAAGTGTTGATGCCAATACATATATACGGCAGGACACCTTTTACAAAGTTGAAATCCTGGCTCAACAGAATGTCCTGGATGTCATTGAGAGTCCTTTAGAAGGCGGAACACTTGTTATTAAGCTAAAGGATCACACCATTCTTGGCAAACATGATCCCATAACAGTATATATTACCAGTCCGGAACTGAATTCTCTGAACATCAGCGGTTCCGGCAACATTGAAGGAAATACATGCTTATCTGGCGTTTCACTCAATTTGATCATCAGTGGATCAGGGAATATTCGTTTACCGGGTATTCAGATGAAGGATATCCAATCCAATATCAGCGGCTCCGGGAATATTTCCATAGTAGAAGGAAACGTATCCCGAGAAGATCTCAACATTAGCGGCAGCGGGAGCATTGACCTGCTTGGTATAGTTTCCGACACGGTTTATGCCAGGATCAGTGGTTCCGGAAATATCCGGGTGACTTCTGAACGATTCCTGGATGGCACCATATCAGGAAGCGGGAATGTTTATTATATGGGAAGTCCTGTGGTCAACGCTCATATTTCGGGTTCGGGGGCCATTATTCATCTTTGAAACAGATCTCTGGTAGTACAAATTCAAGTAGTTTTTTCGTACATTCTTCAATACTGTAAAGATCTGTTCTGATTTCCAGGTCTGGCAAAAGAGGAGGTTCGAAGGGAGAGTCAATCCCTGTGAAATGCGGAATCTCACCTCGGCGGGCTTTGGTATAGAGGCCTTTGACATCCCTGTTTTCACAAATGTTCAAAGGGGAATTGATATATATCTCTAAAAAATTTTCCTTTCCTATGATTTTTCTGGCCATGGATCTGATTTCATCAGTGGGACTGATGAAGCAGTTGATGGCGATCACTCCGCAGTCGAGGAATAACTTTGAAATTTCAGAAATTCGGCGAATGTTCTCATAACGGTCTTCTTCAGAAAATCCGAGATTGTTATTGATACCTGACCGTATATTGTCTCCATCAAGGATCTGACAAAGAAAACCCCGGTCGAAAAGCTTCAACTCAAGATGTTTGGCCAGTGTAGTTTTCCCGGCCCCCGAAAGCCCGGTCATCCAGATGACTTTTGATTTTTGTCTCAGTAAACCTTCTTTATCTGAGCGTTTCAGGATTTCGTGAAAAGTAGGGTGGAGGTGGTTGGGAGATGGCATAGTAGCATTGTTCAATGAATTCTACCCGCAAAAATAGACAAATTTACTATTAGAATATCGGTCACGACATAAAATGGAAAGCCTGATGACCTTTCTTCTAACGACCTCTCCGGTTTTACGGGATCAGGAAAAATATTACCTGATTCTATTTATGCTCACCAACCACCACCTTCCCGGAATAAACTACACCTTCTGAAATGACTGTACAATGATAGATTCCGGGTGTAAGGTGGGCTAAATTGATGGTGAGAGGGGAGGTGGGAGAATCCATTTGGAGACAGCCCTGTCCCTTCATATTTGTAATGTGGATTGTCAGGGGTCCAGTCGAATGAGGTATCCGGATGGCCAATTGGTCAACGCAGGGGTTCGGTGAGAGAACGAGCTTGTGATCCAGGGGCTTTTTACCAGTGGCACTGTTACCGTAATGAAATTTAGCCCAGGTGTAGTTGTCGCATACAATTTCGGAAACACCCTCGGGGACTAAACCGGTGGTACAAGTTAGGTTATTGGTATTAAAGATGACCTGCACATATGCAGATGAGGCATCTATCCCAACGATCAGGAAAGATCCTGTTTGCTCATCAAATGCTGAAGAACCCATGACGAAGCCGGACATTTGAGGGATGGGACCGATGTCGCTCACCGTACCGTTTGATGGATTGATCTCAACAATGCCTGACGAACCACCTGGGCTGTAATCTAATTTCAGGGCGAAGAGGTGGTTGTTGAGATTGTCGTACTGAAAGCAGATATAATTGCATTGGGGGTTCTGAGCCTGGATAGGAATAAGATCGAAAGAAAAAACGGCTTCCCTGACAAATATCCTGCAAAGGAACTGTTCCCCGGAAGTTTCGTCAACTTCCGTGAACAAGATTCCGTGTTCGGAATCGAAAGCAACAGCATCAACCACAAGTCCCGATATTACAGGGTCGCTTACTACCCCGATGAGGGTGGCATTGCCTGTTAGTAAATCATATTGGTTGACATTGAAGGAACCCGGAGTATTGCCGGTAATGGTATAAATATAGCCGTTGCTCATATCGATTTCAGTGATGTTGGATGGCAGTGGTAAAGAAGCGTAATCCATCAGCCCTGTAGGGCTGTTGAAGGAGAAAAGGCAATCCCCAGACGAGGTGACACCAGCCAGGTAGTAATTCCCGTTATAAGCATCGAAAAAGGAAGAACTAAGCATATATCCTTGAAGATCAGTCTGAAATGTCTCAATGCTGGATACATCCAAGGCGGTCCATCTTACGACCTCATTGCCGCTTCCAGGTATAAAACGCATTCCGATGAGTGTCGGTTGAGC
Source organism: uncultured Prolixibacteraceae bacterium (assembly GCA_964429135.1). Classification (GTDB taxonomy): domain Bacteria; phylum Bacteroidota; class Bacteroidia; order Bacteroidales; family FEN-979; genus CAZSDU01. Next base: position 132,897 of record CAYSAU010000005.1, read on the forward strand.
CATGGCGGCCATGCTTAGCAGGATTAGGAGGGAGGAGGCAAATATCTTTCTCATAATCTTTGATTTATGTAATTGCTTTGTAAAGATAATTTTTTTTTGTCAGTTTGCTCATCACGATTGCAACAGCATGGATAGATCAGATTCACTTCGGGGTTATACATAATATCTTATTGGATCAGATCTTCTGAAGTTTGACTGGGAACTGAAAGAGTTCCAGGCGCTCTTCTCAAAGAAAAGCAGAAAACAACTTACAGGGCAGTCCCGAGAGATCGGGACTGCTTTTTATTATGCTCGCTTGGTTCTTGCTAATAATATTGAGTTTTGGACAAAATCATTAAGATTGCATTCAGGTTAAAAGGTTATAATTATTTAACTAAAAACATTTTGAGGATGTAAAATAAAAACCAGCGTTTCCGCTGGTTTCCGTGTGTTTGACCTGATAATCAACTAGTCTTTAGTGATCCGCCTGGGATTCGAACCCAGGACCCCCGCCTTAAAAGGGCGATGCTCTACCTGCTGAGCTAGCGAATCAGCATGCTAATTTTGAGGGTGCAAAAGTACATGTTTTCTTTGAATTTCAAAACAAAAATTATTATGCCCCTCTTTTAGCTCATCATATTTGTAATCCTTTACCCAAGTTCTTCCTGCATTGGTGTGCGGTGAGCTATTACAAGAATGCTTCAATATTCCCTTTGCCGGGACGGATAATGATCAACTCATCGGTGGTACAATCAACCACGGTAGATGCAATATTCCCGCAGGCTCCGGAATCAATAACGATATCCACCAGTTTATGAAACTTCTCGTAAATCAATTCGGGGTCAGTCAGGTAATCCACCATTTCATCCTCATGGTGAATGGAAGTAGTCATGATCGGATTCCCAAGATGTTCTACAACCCTGATAGGTACTGTATGATCTGGGATCCTGATCCCAACTGTCTTTTTCTTGCTCTGAAAAAAATGAGGGACTTCATTGTTGGCATTCAGAATGAACGTAAAAGGTCCCGGTAAAGCCCGGCGCATAACTTTGTAGGTGTGATTCGGTATGGGTCTTGAATAATTGGAAAGTTCGCTGAGACTACTGCAAATAATAGAAAAATTTGCTTTTTCCCGCTTGATGCCTTTGATCTGGGCTACCCTGTCCACTGCTTTGATCTGCCTGATATCACAACCCAGACCATAAACCGTATCCGTAGGGTATATAATAACTCCGCCATGCCTCAGGCATTCTACGACAATCTTTAATTGCCGTTCACTGGGATTGTCGGGGTGAATTTTTAGGAGCATTAACAATTGACGATTTACGATGGACGATTGGGAATAGGCATGTCGAGTTTAAAAATTTGTTTCGAAAACCTTGATTTAAATGAGCCTCAAAAATAGAAATAAAACTAAAATGGTAAATCGTAAATTATAAATAAAAAATGGGTAAGCCCCTTATATCGCACCGCTCAACCATTTTACCCTTGCTTCCTTCCAGACCTGGGGGAGTTCAATGGGAGCTGGTCGTATAAGACTTACCCGCTGCAAAATTATTAATTTTCCCGTTTCATCCGTAATCACATGAGATTTTTTTTTGTATGTTTGCCTAAAACATTAAAACAAAAAGGTATGGAAGAAAAATCACGTTCTGCCACTGTACAAGGTTTGTACTTTGGTATTATTACCGGCCTGGCCATTGTCATTTTTTCGCTCGTGTTATACATTGCGGACCTGTATATGAATCGTTATGTGTCTGCCATTAGTTATCTTTTCCTGATTGCTGGGATGATATATGGAGCTATGGAATACCGAAAAAAATTCAGAAAGGACATCATGACATACGGACAGGCCTTCTCTTCTTGCTTTATGATTGGTTTGTTCGCAAGCATTGTCGTGGCATTTTATTCTTATATTTTTGCCCAGTTTATCCACCCTGGCTTTGTTCAGGAAATCCTTGACCAGTCGCGGGAAAAGCTGATGGAACAAAATTCAACCCTTTCTGAGGATCAGATTGAGGCTGCCATGCAGTATACAGAGAAATTCACCACTCCTGTGATGATGATGATTTGGGGCTTTGTTGGCTATGTAATTGTGTCAGCCATTATCAGCTTGATCGCTGCTATCTTTGTGAAGAAGGAAGAAGTCGTCTCAGTTTAATCTTTTTTCATGGATATTTCCATTGTAGTTCCCTTACTAAACGAGGAGGAATCTCTTCCAGAGCTTGCCGAATGGATTCGACAGGTGATGGATAAACATCATTATTCCTATGAAATTATTTTTGTGGATGATGGAAGCAGAGATCATTCATGGCTCGTGTTACAAGAGATCAGGAAACATGATCCTCACGTCAAGGGTATTAAATTTCGCCGCAATTATGGTAAAGCTGCTGCGCTGAATGTCGGATTCAACAAGGCTATAGGGGATGTTGTATTTACCATGGATGCTGATCTGCAAGATAGCCCCGAGGAGATCCCTGAGATGTACCGCATGATCCGTGAGGAGGGATTTGATCTGGTTTCCGGCTGGAAAAAGAAACGTCATGATCCCCTGACAAAAACCATCCCTACGAAATTCTATAATTGGTCAGCCCGGAGGGTTTCGGGGATTAAGCTGCATGATTTTAACTGTGGGCTAAAAGCTTACCGTAATTCATTGGTGAAAAGCATTGAAGTTTATGGTGAAATGCACAGATATATCCCATTCCTTGCCAAATGGGCCGGATTTCGGAAAATAGGAGAAAAAATCGTGCATCACCAGAAACGGAAATTCGGGAGAACAAAGTATGGAATCGATCGGTTTTACAAGGGATATCTTGATTTGCTGACCATTTCCTTTACTGCCCGCTTCGGAAAAAGACCCATGCATTTCTTTGGACTTTGGGGAACCATAATTTTTTTTATTGGATTCATCATTGCAGGATATCTGGCTTATGCCAAATTTTTCATGCAGGAATTTAAAATGACCGATCGTCCGTTATTTTATTTTGGAATCCTGGCCATGATTCTCGGCACTCAGTTGTTTGTCGCAGGCTTCCTCGGGGAACTGATTTCCCGGAATTCCTATGACCGTGACCATTACCTCATCGAAGAACTACTTGATTGATATGTGATGGAAAATATCAAACGTGTCAGCTTTCTGAAGAAGGTAAACATCTTTACTGAAACGCCAGAAGAATTGCTTCATCAGATCGCTGAAAATCTGATCGAAATGGAATTCAGCAGGGGTGATCACATCGTGCTTAAGGGTGAACTGGGTGATTCCATGTATATTGTCATAGATGGCCTGGTTAAGGTACATGATGGAGATTATATTTTTTCAGTGTTGAAGAAAGGGGATGTTTTCGGGAAATATTATCTTCTTGACCGTAAAGAACGATCTGCAACCGTTACTGCTTTGGAACAGACCCAACTTTTTTGTTTTAAGCAAGAAATTTTCTATGAAATTACACGAAATGAGGGAACTATAATCCAAGGCATCCTCAGGGAATTGGTAAGAAGACTCAGGGATATGAACCTGGCCGAAGAACAAATGGCCATCCAGAATCAGGAAATCATCCGCCAAAAGGAAACACTTGAAAAACAGAAAAAAGAACTGCTTGAACTAAATGCCACCAAGGATAAGTTCTTCTCCATTATTGCCCACGATTTGAGAAGTCCTATTAGTGTCCTGATCACCCTTTCTGAAGTCCTAAAAACGGATATGGATTTGCTCAGCCCTGAAAAGAAAAACGAGATCCTTGACAGCCTTCACAATCTCTCCCTCAACTATCTCAAGTTATTGGATAATCTGCTCCAATGGGCAACGGCTCAGTCGGGCAGAATGAACCCAGAACCCTCTGCTTTTTCTTTATCTGCTTCAATCACGGAAGTGATGGATTTTTATCAGGCCAACGCAAGAAAAAAAAATATTACCCTTGAATATATTCATACTTCAGAAACCAATGTTTTTGCTGATAAGAATATGATCAGAACAGTTTTACGCAACCTGATTTCCAATGGCATTAAATATACTCTTCCTGGTGGGACAATCAGGGTGTCCGTTGAAGAAAACAGTAAACAGGCTAAGGTGAAAGTCAGGGATAACGGCATTGGAATGTCAGCCGAACATATTTCCCGCTTATTTTGCCTTGACCAGTCACATTCGACAAAAGGAACTGCCAATGAGCCGGGAACAGGCCTTGGCCTCATCCTTTGCAAGGAATTTGTTGAAAAAAATGGTGGTATCCTCAATATTTTCAGTGAGCTGGGTAATGGCAGTACTTTTGAATTTACACTTCCCATATCCTGATTACGAATGACTGATCCCATGAGTGTCGTTCTGATCGGTCCCGCGCACCCCTTACGGGGAGGACTTGCGACTTTTAATGAGCGTTTGATCAGGGAATACCTCAAACGGGGAGACATGGCGAAAATCGTGACATTCAGCTTGCAATATCCATCTTTGTTTTTTCCAGGGAAAACTCAGTTTTCAACCGAACCACCTCCAGGTGATATTCCCATTAGCATAAAAGTAAATGCGGTTAATCCTTTGAACTGGATCAGGGTGGGGATGGGATTAAAAAAACAAAGACCGGATCTTGTTCTTGTCAAATACTGGATGCCTTTCATGGCGCCCTGCTTCGGAACAATATGCCGGATTATAAAACGTAATCGTCATACGCGGGTGATCTCGATTATCGACAATATCATCCCTCATGAAAAAAGACTTGGGGACAGGTTCTTATCTCAATTCTGGGTAAATTCAGCCGACGGTTTCGTAGTTATGTCCAGGTCTGTTTTAATTGAAATGGACACATTTACCGGTAAACTTCCCAAGGTTTATTGTCCCCATCCGCTGTATGATAACTTTGGTGAAATTTTACCCAGGGAAGTTGCTTTGAAACAATTAAATCTGGATCCCCGGTTTCGCTATATCCTTTTTTTTGGATTTATCAGAGATTATAAAGGTCTGGACCTTTTACTTCATTCATTTCATGATGCTCGAGTAAAAGCTTCAGGGATAAAATTGCTGGTAGCCGGGGAGTTTTACTGCGATTCCAAACCTTATTATGATCTGATTCAGGAGTACCAGCTCCAGGATCAAGTGATTATGAGTAACGATTTTATTCCTGACAGCCAGGTGCGGAATTATTTCTGCGCTGCCGATTTGGTGGTCCAGCCCTATAAGAGTGCAACACAAAGTGGGGTGACACAAATCGCCTATCATTTCAATAAACCCATGATTATTACCAATGTGGGTGGACTTGCTGAATTTGTCCCGGACAATAAGGTTGGATTTGTGGTTGAACCATCTCCCGAAGAAATTTCCACAGCCATCATGAAATTCTATTCAGAGGGTCGGGAAGCTGAATTTTCTTCCAATGCAGCGGTCGAGAAACAAAAATACTCCTGGGGACGTATGTTGGAAACCATTGATAAACTGATGTTATATGATCATCCGAAGTAAAGCCCCCCTGCGACTTGGCCTGGCCGGGGGGGGTACTGATGTGGCGCCATATTCTGAGCTTTTCGGAGGTGCTATCTTGAATGCTACCATCAGCATGTATGCCTGGGCCAGCATACAACCCAGGAATGATGGGAAAATAGTGTTTCATGCACTGGATAAACAGGAGAAGTACCTTTTTGATGCGATTCCCAAATTACCGGTTGACGGTAAACTGGATCTGCATAAAGGAGTGTACAACCGGGTGGTCGACACCTATAGCCGTAAACCACTCTCTTTTGAGTTATCCACTTATGTCGATGCCCCTCCGGGTTCAGGCCTGGGAACCTCCTCAACCCTTGTCGTTGCAATTCTGGGCGCTTTCTCGGAATGGCTTAACCTTCCCTTGGGAGAATATGACTTGGCTCATCTGGCCTATGAAATTGAGAGAATTGATCTCAACATGGCCGGGGGTAAACAGGATCAGTATGCGGCTACTTTCGGAGGAGTGAATTTTATGGAGTTTTCCGCTGAGGATAAAGTTATTGTTAATCCCATGCGAATTAAGGATAGATATCTTGATGAATTATCACATAATCTTATCCTTTACCATACGGAAACAAGCAGGTTATCTTCAAAAATTATCGAACAACAAACCAGAAACGTACTGCAGAAAAATGAAAAGTCGATCCAAGCCATGCATAAGCTGAAAGAACAGGCAGTTCGGATGAAAGAGGCCTTACTGACGGGAAAATTAGACGAAATAGGGGAGATCCTTGATTTTGGATGGCATTTCAAAAAAAACCTTGCGGAAGGAGTCAGTAGCCCATTTATTGATGAAATTTATGAGACTGCCATGAAAAACGGAGCTACGGGAGGGAAAATTTCCGGGGCCGGAGGTGGAGGGTTTATGTTTTTTTATTGCCCTGAAAACACCTGTTCACAGGTGATCGCTTCTTTGAAACAGTTCGGAGGCCAGACAAAACGTTATGAATTTACCTCAAAAGGTCTGTCAACATGGACGTTTTAGTTATAGAGCAGATTATTTTCACTCTGTTAAAGTAAATATGATTGCTATGAATAATTTCCTTACGTTGGTTAAAAGCAGGTATTCAGTTCGGAACTACCAGGATAAACCTGTTGAAGAAGAAAAGCTGAATTATATTCTGGAGTGTGGGAGAATGGCTCCTTCGGCAGCCAACTATCAGCCATGGCATGTCATTGTGATTCAGGATAAGGCAATGCGTGAGTTGCTCTCTATGACATACTCCCGGGCATGGCTGACCCAGGCACCGGTAATTTTGGTGGTTTGCGGAGATCATGATATTGCCTGGAAAAGGGCTGACGGGAAAGACCATACAGATATTGATATTTCCATACTTGCAGACCATATAACGCTTGCATCTGCAGAACAGGGACTTGGAACCTGCTGGATTTGTAATTTCAACGCACACAAGGCCAGTGAATTGCTCAATCTTCCACCCAACCTTGAACCCATCGCATTTCTTTCCCTTGGATATCCAGGAAAAGAAACGGATAGCCATTCCCGTCATCATCTCAGGAAATCTCTTTCAGAGATTGTTCATTGGGGCAAATACTGACGGTAATTTTGTAATTTCGCTCCTCCTCAATCTCGTTTTATGCGCATAAACAAATCTATTCAACAGTCTATCGAAGTCAAGCAGAAAATCCTGGCTGATGAAATCCTTTTAAAAACCATTGGTGAGGTTGCTGAAACCTGTATCAATGCATTCTGCAACGGGAACAAAGTGTTGTTATGTGGCAATGGGGGAAGTGCCGCGGATGCCCAGCATCTTGCCGCTGAATTTTCGGGAAGGTTTTATTATGATCGTCCTCCTTTGCCTGCTGAAGCATTGCACGCCAACACCTCTTACCTTACCGCCGTGGCCAATGACTATTCTTTTGATGAAGTTTATGCCAGACTACTTAGGGGAACCGCCAAATCAGGGGATATCCTCATCGGACTTTCCACCTCCGGAAACTCAAAAAATGTAATCCGTGCATTTGAAACTGCCCGTGAACTGGGTATCATTACGGTTGGGCTGACGGGTGAAAGCGGTGGAATAATGAAAGATATTTGCGACTTTCTGATAAATGTTCCATCAAAAGATACACCAAGGATACAGGAATCGCATATCATGATCGGACATATCATCTGTGAAATCGTGGAAGCTACCCTTTTCCCTAAAGCAAACTGATTCGTGGAATCGATAATCTTGGCTGGCGGATTGGGGACACGCTTACAAACCGTAATAAGCGAAATCCCTAAATCAATGGCCATGGTGAACCACCGGCCTTTTCTTGAATATCTGCTCGATTACATCATTGACCAGGGAGTGAACAAAGTAGTGCTATCAGTGGGATATAAGCGTGAATTTATCATCGGCCATTTCAAGAATCAATACCGGTCATTGAAGATTTCCTACGCGGTGGAAGAAGAACCATTGGGTACCGGAGGCGGAATCCGTCTCTCCTTCTGGCATGTGGATGGAGACAGGGCATTCGTCCTGAATGGCGATAGTATGTTCAGACTGGATTACCGACAGCTTATGGCAGAACACCTGCGAAAAAAATCTGCAGTCACCATTGCGTTAAGAAAACTTAATGATACAGGCCGATTTGGTAAGGTTTGCCTAAATCGGAATCATCGCATCATTGGGTTTACAGAAAAAGAAATAAATTCCGGGCCCGGTTACATCAATGGTGGGGTTTATATCATCGAAAAAAAATCGCTGATGGAACCAGAGTTCAGGGGGAAATTTTCTATAGAAAAAGATTATTTTGAGCGATGTTATAAAGAGAACAGGATGTTTGGGTTCCCTTCAAAGGATTATTTCCTTGATATAGGAGTTCCGGAGGATTATAAAAAAGCACAACATGACTTTAAAGGATTTGGAAATTGATCCCAGTTGGTCGCTTTTTCTCGACAGAGACGGAGTAATCAATAAACGTATAGTGGATGGCTATGTTAAAACATGGGATGAATTTGAATTTATTCCAGGTGTATTAGAAGCATTGAAATTATTTAACAAATATTTTAACCGGATTTTCATTGTCAGCAACCAGCAAGGCATTGGAAAAAAACTGATGACGATGGAGGAGCTCAATACGGTCCATGATATGATGTTGAAAAGCATTCGGCAACAGGATGGAAAAATTGATCGGATATTTGTAAGTCCACATCTTGAAACCGATGCTTCCTTTCTGCGAAAACCAAATATTGGTATGGCACTGAAAGCGCGCAGGGAATTTCCGGGAGTCACTTTTAAAAAATCCATCATGGCCGGCGATTCTTTTTCCGATATGATATTCGGGAAACGTGCTAACATGAAAACGGTACTGATTTCAAGTGATAATACCCTGGCTAAGAAAAATCCTGGTTTAATCGATTTTTTTTACCCTGATTTAATATCTCTTGCCCATGCACTGTAATCTCCCTGAATATTTTATCTGGGGCATAGTATTTTAATTGTTCTATCTCTTAAATATGTTTTTATCACACAATCTGATTTCCCTTGAGCCCTTCAATTATATTTTTTAGTTTTCTCCTTTATACAGCACTATTGTTTTTTATAACCTGGCTAACGGCGAGAAGGGCTACAAACCGCGCTTTTTTTTTAGGGAATAAATCTTCTCCTTGGTTTGTTGTTGCCTATGGCATGATCGGTGCTTCCTTATCTGGAGTTACTTTCATGTCGGTACCAGGTTGGGTGGGAGCGACACAGTTTTCTTATATGATGGTCGTAGTCGGCTACCTTTTTGGCTACTTTGTGATTGCAACCGTACTGATGCCACTATATTATAAGCTGAACCTGACATCTATTTATTCCTACCTGGAAACCAGGTTTGGATTTTGGTCATACAAAACAGGCTCCTTTTATTTCCTGCTTTCCAGAACCATTGGTGCGTCATTCAGGATGTTTCTGGTTGTCAATGTCCTGCAGGTTTTTGTATTCGATGCCTGGAATATTCCTTTCAGCATGACGGTCTTGATTTTTATTATCCTTATCCTGCTATATACTTTCAAAGGAGGAATTAAAACTATTATCTGGACAGATACAGTTCAAACAACCTTTATGCTGTTATCTTTAGTTTTATCGATATTTCTCATCATCCGGGAGATGGGAACCGATTTATCCACCATGTTTCAAACCGTGATCGACAGTAATTACTCAAAAATGGTTTATACCGATTGGCAGGATAAACGTTTCATCCTGAAGCAGCTGCTGAGTGGTGCATTTATTGCGATTGTCATGACAGGGTTGGATCAGGAAATGATGCAGAAAAACCTGAGTTGCCGCTCTCTGAAAGATGCACAGAAAAATATGTTTTCATTCAGCATATCCCTTGTATTTGCTAATTTTCTGTTCTTGTTTCTTGGTGCAATTTTGTATATTTTCGCTATCTATAAGGGAATATCTTTTCCTGAACGGTCCGACGATCTTTTCCCTGTGATTGCCATCAATCATCTCGGCCCAATGGCAGGTATCGTATTCCTCATCGGATTGATTTCTGCCGCCTATCCGAGCGCTGATGGTGCGTTGACATCCCTTACCACTTCATTTAGTATTGATTTTCTTGGGATGAATAAAAAATCTGACTGGAGTGAAAAGAAAAAGGAAAAAATACGTTATATGGTCCATATTGGTTTTGCCCTGCTGCTGCTGATGGTGATCATCGTGTTCAGGACCATTAATAACCAGGCTGTTATCGATAAGCTATTTACTGTAGCAGGATATACTTATGGCCCGCTTCTGGGGCTATATGCCTTCGGCATGTTCACCCGCTTTCAGGTGAACGACAGGTATGTCCCTGCAGTGGCCATTCTTTCACCGGTGATCTGTTACTTCATTAGTGATTATTCGACTGTCCTGTTCAATGGTTATAAGTTTGGGTTTGAATTACTCATTCTGAACGGAATGATTACTTTTGTAGGATTGCTTATAGTTAGACGAATAAAAAAGTAAAAATTATAAGATAATACATCAACCATGAAAAAGAAACTTTTTATCATTTTAATGTTGCAACTGGTTCTTTGTGTACCGGTATATACCCAGATCAATGTTTTTCGTATTGACAACAATGCTATGCCCCAATCAAGGGAAGGAGTCTTTTACTCCTTGCCGAGGACGGTCGTAAGGGTTGAGGTTAAAATAGACCGGATTGAAAATTATAAAGGTCCTTATGCGGATTATGCCACCAGATATCTGGGACTGAAAAATGTGATTACGGCGAATTCGGTTGAGTATAAGATCAGTGACATTTCAATCACAACCTACCCGGAACCGGATCCCGATCAATATTATTTTGTTGAACTCGGGGATAAAGTATCAAAAGGTCAGCAGGCCGGGTTGCTGGAGCTTAGCAGTTCCGGTCTCTTACTGGGTACAATCTCAGGGTTGAAGGATACTGTTGCCAATGAAACTGTTCTTATCGGTAAAAATGAACCCATGGCCGCTACGGAAAAAGATGTATTCGGAGAGTTATTTAAATATTATGCTGATGTCAGCGTATTTGAAAAAGTTGATACCATCATCCGTAAGATAAATATTGATACCATGACGCTGGAGCGTCAGTTCCTGAAACGGACAATGGTGGAAAAATCTCCTGAACAGAAAGCCAAAGAAGCCTCCGATGTCATAACAAAGATCAAAGATAATCGCTTTAATCTTCTAAGCGGGTACCAGGAAGTCAATTATAATAAGGAAACCCTTGAATATATGGATACTCAGCTTAAACAAATGGAAAGGGAATATATTAAATTATTTACGGGAATCAGTCTGCATAAAACTTTAACATTCAGCTATAAGTATATCCCTTTGCCCAACCAGATCAATACGGAGATCCCTATCTTCAAATTCTGGAAATCCAAAGGGGTGATCGGATTGGATGAACCCGGTGGAAGAGTGGTGACTATCAACATTCAAAGGGTAGGGAATACCAATTCGGTTTCCGCTTATCTGGCCCGTGCTGAAAAGTCTGTCAAATCCAATGGGTTTTATTATCGTATTCCTGAGTTAGCAAGGGTTACGGTAAAACTTGACGAAAATACACAGGTGGAAAATCAATGCCTTATCAGCCAGTTAGGCCTTGTTTCTTTCCTGCCCTCCCATAAATGGAAAGTGCGTTTACATGAATCCACTGGTGGCGTCAAAGGACTGGAGATACAGTAAAGGTCAGGAATGCAGGGCCTGATGAATACGGGTTAACTGCTTTAGAAGTTCATTCAGTTGATGTAAGGGAAGCATGTTTGCACCGTCTGATTTGGCATGAGCCGGGTCATGATGAGTTTCCAGAAAAATGCCATCCGCTCCCACGGCAATTGCTGCTTTGGCGATGTGCTCAATAAGTTCAGGCCGGCCGCTTGTTATTCCTTGCGGAGTATTGGGAAGTTGTAAAGCATGGGTCACATCCATGATAACCGGAACCCCATGTTTTTTCATATCAGGGATATTTCTGAAGTCAACGATCAGGTCTTGATAACCAAACATATTCCCACGTTCGGTGAGCATGATTTGATGATTTCCGGTTTCTTCAATTTTATTAATTGCAAATTTCATAGACTCAGCTGAACAAAACTGTCCCTTTTTAATATTCACTGTTTTTCCGGTACGGCCGGCTGCTTTCAGCAGATCGGTTTGTCTGCAAAGAAAGGCTGGAATCTGAAGAACATCCACAAAATTTGAAGCCAATATCGCTTCTTCTTCGGTATGGATATCAGTAAGTGTGGCAATGTCAAGGTACTTACCTACCTCCTTGATGACTTCCAGTGCTTCACGATTCCCGATTCCAGTGAAGGAGTCATTTTTAGTACGGTTGGCCTTTTTATAAGAAGCTTTAAAAATAAAGGGAATTTTAAGTTCTTCAGTTACCTTTTTGATATGTGATGCAATCCTTAACGGCATCTCTTCATTTTCAACCACACAAGGGCCGGCAATCAAAAAGAACATTCCTGATTCCTTGAATTTTAATCTATTTATGTTCGGTATCATACTAACAACTTTTTGTGTTCGCTACTAATATTTGTACTTTCCCTTCCACAAGCTCTTCAACCTTGCCCTGAGTTCATTTTCCCGTGGATTATCCTGTGGATCATAAAATTTCTGCTTTTTTAGCTTATCAGGAAGAAATTCTTGATCCACAAAATTTTGATCAAAATCATGGGCATAGAGATAATCCTTGCCATAACCGATTTTTTTCATCAATCCGGAGGTAGCGTTTCTGAGATGAAGGGGTACAGGCTGGTCTCCAGATTCTTGAATTGATTTTGTTGCTTTTCTGATGGCCAGGTAGGATGCATTGCTTTTCACGGAGCATGCCAGGTAAATGGCGGTTTGTGAAAGGATCAGGTCGCTCTCAGGATAGCCGATCACATCTACTGCTTGAAAACAATGACTTGCCAACAACAGAGCATTGGGATTGGCATTTCCGATGTCCTCTGAAGCAAGAATCAACATCCGTCTTGCAATGAATTTCGGATCTTCTCCTGCCATGACCATCCTGGCAAGCCAATAAACTGCTGCATTGGGATCACTACCCCGGATGGATTTGATAAATGCGGAAATAATATCATAATGCATTTCCCCGGTTTTATCATACATTGCAAGGTTCTGCTGGATGATATGGATGGTCTTTTCATTGTCAATGACAATCTTATCAAGCGATCTTTCTGATGACTGTACAATTAATTCCAGGGCATTTAAAAGTTTTCTCGCATCCCCACCTGAAATTCTAAGGAGTGCTTCACTTTCCGTGATTTCTATTCCCTTCCCGGATTCCTTTTCTAAATACTGTTTTCCCTGGTTAAGAAGTTTCAGCAGATGAACCTCTTCAAGCGGCTTTAGTACATATATCTGGCAACGAGACAGGAGTGGAGAAATAACTTCAAAAGATGGATTTTCAGTTGTTGCCCCGATAAAAGTTACGATACCTTTTTCTACTGCTCCTAAAAGTGCATCTTGTTGTGATTTGCTGAAACGGTGTATTTCATCAATAAACAAAAACGGACTGTCTCCCGCTTCCTTCGCTTTATTGATAATTTCTCTGACTTCTTTCACTCCGGAACTGATAGCACTGAGGGTAAAAAACCTTCGCTTCAGATGTTGGGAAATAATAAAGGCAAGCGTGGTTTTTCCAACTCCCGGAGGCCCCCAGAGAATCATGGACGGGAGTTTTCCCTTGGAAATAGCCTGGGTTAATACAGCCTCTTTCCCAATTAAATGCTCCTGGCCTAAATATTCATCCAGGGTACTTGGACGTAGCTTCTCAGCAAGCGGAATCAACATTTTTACGGAATAGAATTCCAAAGATACTTCATTATCATATTCGAAAATTCCAATTTTTTTCCTATTCCATGTTTTCTTAACCTTAAATCTTAAAAAATGTTAAAAATAATTATACTGATATTCAGCAACTTAAGTAAAATGTTAAAAAATGTTAAAAAAAAGTATCTGGATTATTTGGACTGTATTATTCCTTTACTATATCTTTGTACCCGAATTTAAAAATCAATAAACAAATGAAAAAACTTGCAACATTATTAGTTATTGGCGCAGTAGCATTCATGTATTCCTGTGGCCCAAGCGCAAAAGAAATCGAAGAAAAAAGAATTGCTGATTCAATCCGCGTTGCTGACTCATTAGCAATGGTACAGGCTGAACAGCAGAGGGTTGCTGACTCTATTGCTCAGGCTCAGATTGCAGCAGCTCATCAGGATTCTATCACCCAGGGTTGGATTAAGGAAGATGGAACTCCTACTGACAAATTAAAGAAAGAACTGAAAAAAATTAAGAAATAAGCGAAACAGCTTATCGGTTCTTAAAAGAATAAGGGGGCGTCGGTTAGACAGCCCCCTTTTCTTTTTATAGAGATATTAAAGGTTCTTTATTTCTGCAATTAGCTTTTGCAGGCTGGTTTTGGCATCGCCGAAAAGCATACGCGACTTGGGCAGGAAGAAAAGGTTGTTTTCAATGGCTGCATAACCCTTTGCCATGCTTCTTTTCATGATTATTGTATTTTTTGCTTCCCAAACTTTAATAACCGGCATGCCATAAATCGGACTGGAAGAATCTTCTTCTGCAGCTGGATTGACAACATCATTGGCGCCGATGACAATGACCACATCGGTATTCCCCATGTCGTTATTGGCTTCTTCCATTTCCTGAAGTTTCTCATAGGCAACGTCCGCTTCAGCAAGAAGGACATTCATGTGGCCTGGCATACGCCCGGCAACAGGATGAATGCCATATTTTAATTCGACACCTTTTGTTCCGAGGAGGTTTTCCAGCTCATGGCACAGATGTTGTGCTTGGGCTACAGCTAAGCCATAACCGGGGACGATCAATACTTTCTGGGAATAACTTAACAATACTGCAGCATCGCTAAGAGATATTTCTTTTACGGTTTTATCCACCCCTGATGCAGTTGAAGCAGCGTTTCCGCCAAAGGCCCCAATGATGACATTTAACAGCGAACGATTCATGGCCTTGCACATGAGAATGGTCAATATCGTGCCTGATGAGCCGACGAGTATTCCCCCGGTCAGCATCGCCTGGTTATGATACAGAAATCCTCCCATAGCCGCTGCAACCCCGGTAAAAGAATTTAATAAGGAAATTACAACCGGCATATCAGCGCCCCCGATTGGCATTACAAAGGTAACACCATAAACCAGAGCGAATCCTGCCAGGACATAGATCATCCAGTTTTCCCCATCCACAGGTTCCTTGAACATGATAAATACCACAAAAATCAATAGAATGGCAAGGAAAGCAAGATTGATAAATCTTAAGACCGGATTTTTAATATCTCCTAAACGCTCATCCAGTTTCCCAAAAGCAATCATAGAGCCTGCAAAGGAAACTCCCCCTATCATCAAACCCAGAAGTATCGCCAGTGCTTCTCCGTTCAGCATATTGGTTGCGTGTTCACTGGCTAACATGGTTTGCATTCTTGGAAATTCCATCATCGAAATCAGTGCTGCACAAGCACCACCCATCCCATTGAACAGGGAAACCATCTGTGGCATGGCAGTCATCTTCACTTTTTTTGCAGCCAACCAACCGCTTACTGATCCTAAAAGCAGCGCAATAAGAATCCATCCTAAATTGTGGATTCCTTGAAAACTCCCGTCATCCATTTTTGTTTTATGAAAAAGAATGGTAAAAAGGATTGCCAATCCCATTCCCGCTGCTGCCCATAGGTTTCCGCTCCTTGCCGTATCCGGATGACTAAGTTTTTTCAGTCCCATGATGAATAGAATAGAGGCCAGAATATAGGATAATTCCAGAATGGAGAGATAAGGGGAAAAATCAAAGTTTTTTGTCAGTGTAATAATCGTTTCCATAAAAATGTTTTATTTCCGTGTTTTCTTTTTCCTGAACATTTCGAGCATGCGGTCGGTCACCACAAATCCTCCGACCACATTCAAGGTTCCCAGGATGACTGCAATGAATCCCAGGATCATGGATAAAACATTATCCGCGTGTCCCATCACAATAATGGCACCGATAATCACTACGCCATGTATGGCGTTAGCACCAGACATCAGCGGGGTATGCAATACTGATGGGACATGTGATATGACTTCAATGCCTAAAAAAATGGAGAGGATAATGATGAAGATCGCTTCCCTGTATTCCATGAAAAAAGTTAGAATATCATTCATTGTAAGATAATTTACGAATTTATAATGGATTTGATTCTTTCGTTGGTGATTTCTTTGTTGTGCGTGATACAAGTACCCTTGATCAGGTCATCCTCCCAGTTCAGGTTAAATTCACCCTTGGTATTGATCATTAATTTGAGAAAATTGATAACATTTTTTCCAAACATCTTACTCGCATCTGTAGGCAGATCAACGGGAAAAAATGAATTCCCGATGATTTTTACCCCATGAGCAATAATGGTTTCATTATTGCGTGTCAATTCGCAATTTCCCCCTGTGGATGCAGCTATATCAATGATGACCGACCCCGGTTTCATGGATTCTACCGTTTCCTTTTTAAGTAATAACGGAGCCTTCTTGCCTGGAATCTGAGCAGTACAAATCACAACATCAGATTTTTTGGCATGATCATGAATGGCCTGTGCCTGTTTCATTTTAAAATCTTCGCTTTGCTCAACAGCGTAACCGCCTGCCGCTTTATCATCGATTGCCCCTTCCACTTCCACAAATTTTCCGCCTAATCCCTGAACTTCCTCTTTTACGGCAGCACGGACATCAAAAACTTCCACCACTGCCCCGAGTTTCCTCGATGTGGCAATGGCTTGCAAGCCAGCCACTCCGGCTCCCAGGATCAACACTTTTGCTGGAGTAATAGTCCCGGCGGCAGTCATAAACATTGGAAAAAATTTTGGAAGGGAATTTGCTGCCGTCAGTACTGCTTTATAACCTGAAATAGTGGCCATTGAAGATAGTATATCCATAGCCTGAGCACGTGAGGTGCGGGGAATCACATCCAGACTAAAACAAGTAATGTTTTTTTCGGCCATGGTTTTAACTAATTCAAGATTAAAATATGGATTGATCTGCGCCAGGAAAATTTTGTCTTCGGTAGAAAGGGATAATTCCTTTTCAGACAAAGGATTGATTTTGATCAGAAGCTTGGCTTCACTAATCACCCCTTCTTTAGATGTGATTTTTGCTCCCGCGGAAATATAATCCTCATTGGATGCAAATGACCCGGATCCGGCATCTTCCTCTACGTAGATGTCAACCCCCATCTTGACAAGGATGGAAACAGCTTCCGGAAGAAGTGCCACCCGCTGTTCGGGATATTCTTCCTTTAAAATTCCAATTATCATAAGTTGTTTTTCTGTTTGGTTTAACATGGTTAATCTTTGAATTTGACGGATAAATGGCTCCCATCACAAAAAGGTTTTTTTTCTGAAGATCCGCAACGACAGAGAGCAGCGACTTCGGAATCAACCTTGATTTTTTTCTTCTTGGAATCCCGGATAATAAAATTTCCGCTGATTAAAGCCGGACCATTTTCCATGATCTGAATCCTGGCATATTTCGATTTCTTTTTTCCCGGAGAAGCTGCTTTCGATGAAGGGAACTTTGAACTTTTTAAATACGTCAACGCTCTTGATGGACAACTGTCAACTGCTTTAATAATGGCTTTGCTGTCAGTTCCGTGTATATTGATCCAGGGTTTCTTTTTTGTATTAAAGACCTCCGGAAGACCAATGATACAATTGGCGGAATGAATACATAATTCTGGCCTCCAGTAAACGGTTACTTCACCATTGGAATATTGCTTTACCGGCTCTTTGTCTTTTTTGAATGATAATAATTCTGATTTGGTGACCTTATTTGACATATAATGGATCTTAAAATTTCCGTAAAGGTAAAAATTATTAATTTTGAAAACAAAGTGACTATCTGAGATATCAACAAGAAAATTGTTTATCTAACAAGGTTTCATTGAAACGCCTGCCTCATTGATAAGATTTGTATATTAAACCATGGGAATATGCCTGATATGATCTTTAAAAAAGTTTTGCCTTCTTGTCTCCACTTGTGTTGGATTTTTTTACTGATTTTTGGATTTATCGGTAATTCCTGCAAGAAATTCCAGATTGATTTCCCGGAAATTTCTGGGCTTCAGAAAATTGAAGACTATGAAGGGGGATTCCTGTATAAGACAAATTCCGGAAAATTTCATGTAATAAGCCTTAACGGTAACTATCTCCAGATGGGAAGGCAATATGGATATTTGCTGGGAGGCCTGATGAAAGAATATCATCAGGAGGTTGAAAAAATTTTGCGTGAGGCCGGAATCAGCGAAAGCCAGATGAATTCCTTTGCGCTATCTTATTATAATATGCAACCTTATCCTTTTAAACAGATGATGGACGGAATGGCCATGACCTCCAAACTGAGCGTCAGTCAGCAGCGGTTTGTTTGCAGTTCTATGAGCATGATGTACGAAGTCTGGCCGGGATGCAGCAGTATTCAGGTGTGGAAAAATTATTCCAAGGATAGAAAAATGATTTGTGGCCGGAACTGGGATGCACAAAAAGGAAGATTTGACCATTTAGGTAAATACCTTGTTGTCGTACTATTCAACCCGGGTACTCATGCTCAAAGCGTGGCAGAATTCAATTATGTTGGATCCTTTTCCCCCCAAACTTTAATCAATGAAAAAGGAATATATTTAGATGCTCATGCATGTCAGTTACTGGATACTATATCCTTTCCCGGACGATTACCTGCAGGTTACCTGCTTTTCTCTTTCTTACTGAACAGTACAAACATGGATGATTTATCCAGATATTTTTCTTCCACCCGGCCTGCAGTTTCTTTACTGGTGAATGCAGCAGTTGCCGAACACGCATGTTGCTTTCAATGGCCAACTTTTGATCTCCATAAACGTGAAGCTGACTCTGCCGGGCTGCTGGTTTCGACTAACCATTTTATCGGTTATCCTAAAGAATGGCCATTGCTTCCTATCCCGAAGGACCCGGAAAAAGCAGCTTATACGATTCAACGATTTGATAACCTGATGGAACTAGCCTGGCAAAACAAAGGGGGCATAGATGCCGAGAAGATGATGACCCTTATGGAATTGACTATTCCCAATAGGGGAGCAGCATTTCCCGATAATGACCCCAGGTATGAGACCTATTATCAGATAGTGACTGTTCCTCAAGATTTA
The DNA here is from genome assembly GCA_964429135.1 of uncultured Prolixibacteraceae bacterium. GTDB lineage: Bacteria > Bacteroidota > Bacteroidia > Bacteroidales > FEN-979 > CAZSDU01. The sequence goes on from CAYSAU010000005.1 coordinate 151,986, forward strand.
ATTTGGTATGTTAAGGCGGTGAATTATTCCGGTTGGGAGAAAATCCCATTAATAGAATTGTTTCGCTGATTTTTAACAAAAAACCTGCATGGGTCAGCATGCAGGAAGATTACAGTACATGAGATGGATAATCGCTGTTTTCTATATACGGATTAACGTTATTTATATGTGATAATGTTTGTGTATGCTGCAAATGTATGCTCGTTAACAGGAATGAACAAATGCATTCTACCAGGTAAAGAAAATACCCGGGGAATTTTGAGTTTATTCGGATAAAGTTTTTTCGATTCGATTCCTTGCCTGAATTTAATCGATGAAATAAGTGATTTTCATGATCACTTTTTCAACAACCAAGCATCCTTGAACTTTTTCTTGATTTCTTTCAGTTTATTCATGGTCTCTGTTTTATTGGCAGATTCGAATACAGAGATCCTGGCTTTGCCTTCTTTTTCAAGAACTTTTGCTGAAGGAAAACCTTCGGTAACTAGTTTTGGAATCATTTTTGATGCAGTTTCCAAGGGAATATTACTTCTGATAATGATATAATACATACCTGTCCCTGCTTGAGTTGGTTCAATTTTAATTTCTGGTTTATTCTCTTTTTTTCCTTCTGAAAGGTTGACTGATTTTTTTTCTTTTTTCGATTGTTTAATGGAATCATCTGAACCCTGAACAGACAGGTTTCCACAGTAAACTGCAGTACCTGCAGGATCATTCATTTCACCAAACCATGCACAGGCATAATTTTCATAGATCCCTATGCCAATGGCATTCCATTTTTTTCCAACCCACTTTCCACTGTTTAACAAAAAGTTTCTCGTGTAATCAATAGATTTCCATTCCGAAATAATACTGTCTGGAATTGCAGTACTGTTCTCCCAGTAAACAATTTCATATCCTTTCCCAGGGTAAGGAGTGAACTCTTTTGGTTTATTCCATACCGAATTCTTCTTATTTTCATCCCGGGGATAACAAAATGATTTCCATGGTCCTTTGTCTGACCAGGAATAGGAAGTACAGGGTTCCTGATCGGGATGATTGAAGAATAGGTCCTTGGCATGGGAGCTTGCTACATAACACAATGACCTTGAAAGAGGAACAGCAGTAAGCTCATAACGTTTACGATAATCATTGATCATTTTATAAAGTTGCATTTCAGCTTGGTTGATGCAAAAATCGGAAGGAATCACAGAAGAGACCTTCACTTGATTTTGGGCGTTTAAAAAAGTACACCTAAAGACAAAAATAAAAAGGACAAAAATTCTTAGGTGAATCATTCATTTAATGGTGTTAATGGTTGCTGATTTGCAATGGCTCTGATGTTGTTCTCCAGTCCCGAAATCCGGGCATAGAATCCAAAACCGCCGTAATTATTTTCGATCTTCAATAAAAGCTTATTCCATCCTGGCTTGACGTTTAACAATATTTCTGCCTGATCAGGTTCTGCTACACGGATACCGGAAAAACGATATACTTCTTTATTATTAAAGAAAACTTTCATACCATCATCCGAGCCAACATATAACCCCACCTTGGCAGGTGATTGGGCATAAATAAAACTTGCTGCATAAACAACAGCCATCTCATGGGGTCTCATTCTTTCCATTAGTGAGAGATATCCATCCTTAGGGGTTTGTACGTATTCCCAACGGATTGGTTTCCCATTCATCCCTGTAAATACTCGGTTCGTGTCAAAATTTTCCAGTTCAGGTGCAAAAGCGAAATCAAGCCCTTTGCGATCACCATTTTTTTCTTTCTGGTTTGGGAAAGGGCCAAGAAGGTACCATTCCGGAACATAGGTTCTTTTCGGTGTAAGAAGAATACCGTCAATCCCAATATCAAAGCCGTAGGCAAAGGGATCTTTTCCGGTCACGACAAATCTTATATCAAGCGATTTCCCTTGATTATTTAGATACTTCAGCAACACAATCCCATCCGGAAGCAGAACAGGAGCATATCCTTTAATCTCTCCGGCTTTACTCCCATTGACATAGATATCTGCATTCGCATAGGAAGGTCCTTTTGTGTAGTAAATGGTCAGATGATCCATCGCTTCTTTTAATCCTGATAAGGTCAACTGAAAAACCGAATTTTCGTGGGCAGAAATAAATAGCTGTTGATTATTTCCCCAATCAGCGCCAAAATCAGACATATCCATGACCTTCGACTGAAGTCCATTCAGGTTAAATTTAAGTGTTTCTGCTTCAAGGATTGTTTTTGGTTTGATAATCCGTAAGGGAATTCTCTGACCGGCTTTCGGCATTGAGGGAAAAGCGTGATGAGGTTCTGATTGGTACCAATAAACTGTGCTGCTGTAATCAGCAATTGACTGATTCCCATGTCCATGTTCAAAAGTGAGCTTGACTGATTTCCTGAATGGGATGGGATCTGATACGTAAAACCTATAAGCGGAAATTCTACCCAGTGAATCATCCTTGTCACTGAGACCACTGAAAGGACCGGAAAACTCCCCGGATCTAAAATGTGAAGTTCCGGAAAAAAAATTCTCAGTTCCGGTACCGTAAATACCAGGTTTCTTTTCTCCATCTACATAAATCATTTCATCACCATCCAGAAAATCAAAATTGCCGGAATAGGATTGGATATTCAGGTTTAAACCCACGATATGGCCATTCCCTTTGGTTCGGAGTAAGGTATAATTGGAATCATAATCGGTACGGATATCCCTTGTCCAATGAGCATGGAAATATGCGACATTACGATCAAGCACACCTTCGAACTTATGATAATTGATTTGATAGGAAAACGATGGAATATCCCGCATGGTTTCATTCACGATCTCAATTCTAGCGTGAGCTTCAAAGGGCATAGGAAAATAACAGATATATCCTCCGCCAGTCATACCAAGATATTGAGAGATATAAGGTTGATATGCAAATCCGTTTCCAAAAAAATCACCGAAAGGAACTTCAACGGAAGGATTTTTTTCATTATTCCAATATATCCTGATCAGTATCCTGCGGAGAAAATAGGGGTCAGGGGAATTCAGTGCAAACCATATCCTGGTTATCATTCCTGGTCCTTCTACATCAAGAATCCTGGCTTTCCTTCCTGCTGGAATGACTATAAAATCATTATTTCCTCCCCCTTGATCATGACTTGAAACCTGAATTAATTTACTGTTCTTTAATAATGGTAAAGCGGCAGGGGAGATCAGCCTTTCTATATCTGCATTGTTCACTGAATCGCAGGAAACCAGGAAAACGGAAAATAGAATACTGGTAATGGATAAGGAACAAATTATTTTTTTCATGCATGAGGTATTGACCTGCAAATTTACTACTTCTTGTATTCATCTATCAATAATCTGGCAATTATGGCATCCCAGATGTAGTTCGACGGACAATTCAGCACTTCATTGTCGGGACTGTAGGATTCCCAGAAATTGTGATTCTTGGATAACTGGGTAGCAACACAGTTAATCATTTTATCAGCAAGCTGATGTGCCAGATCGTCATAACCATATTGACGGAGACCATTGTAAACCATATAATCCCAGAGCAACCAGATGGGACCGTTCCACTTACAGCAATAATCAACAGTAGGCTTGTACCATGAATCCTGGGCTGATAAGCTTGGTACTCCATATCGTCTCCAGAATTTTGTGCTGTCAGACAATGTGACTACTAATTTATCAGCACGTTCTTTTGTCGCTACCCCGGCCCATAATGACAGAAATCCGATAATTTCCTGACGGCGAAGGTCGCGGCTTAAAAACTTCCATGAATGATCAGATTTATTAATGGAATAATAGAAGCTGGTGGAATCATCCCACATCCGTTGATTGACCAAGCGGCTAACCTTATCTGCCTTATCTGACCAGTCTTTTGCTTCCTGGTTTCGGCCAAGGACATGGGCCATTTTAGACAGAGAACGTTCCTCCTTGATGATCATGAGGCTAAGGTCAAGGCATTCCAGTTCATCTGATATGTCTTCCTTGTCAACCTCAAGGTAACGTTCGGCTGAAACCTGAAATACTGCATTGTACCCGTCCCTGACATTTTCAATGATCCCATAGGGACCCCATTCATAAGTACCATCATGATCCTGATCCCTGTTATCAATCAGCCATTCGGTGTATTTTTTCCCTGACTGATAGGCTTCTTCCAGAAATTTTTTGTCATTGCTCACCTGGTAAATTTCCCAGTTTATCCAACTGAAAAAAGGAGCGGAAGTGGTTGACATATTTTTATGGGGGTAATCCTGCATCCCTCTTGGCCCATGACGATAGGCAATTAATCCATCCTCCCGTTGCTGTTCCATATATACTCTTTGCGAATATTCAGCTGACTTAGGATCAAGATATACATAGGCCAGCATACTCAGTGACTCATGCAGAACCTGATGTCCATGACCCCAACCCCAAATTGGATTTCGGGAAAATGCATAAAAATTATATTTTGTATTGCCTTCAGGAGGATACATGCAACTTCTGGCAAGATTGAAGGCACTGAGATACAATAATTTCTCAGTCATTGATGGAAAAGAGATTCGCGGGATTTTCGAGAAAAGAATAAGATTGTCTTCATAATAGGTTTTCAAAAGCTCGTTTTTTACCAGGTTCATTTCGCGAATCATTTCTTCCGAATCTTCTTTTTGAGCCTGTGTTCCCCTGAGAATTCGAAAATTAACCGTCTCACCAGGCTTTAATCTTTTTTTTAGATGAAGCGAGATAAGTTTAACAAAACCATTGTGTTTGAGATTCAGGGAATCTGATTTTCGATCCCCATAGTAATCATTTTTGACCTGTTGGTGAAAATAATCCGGATTTCCTGAATATCCACCATAGGAAAAAACTTCACAGTTGACAGAGAAAAAATCAGAAAAACGGGTCGGATACCCAAGGTCGGACTTCAGACTGCTGATTAACCGATAGAGACTTTCATAACGTCTTGTGAGATATCCGTTTCTTTGCTTATCGTATTCAAGAATTTCCAGCGAATCATGGTCCGCTTCAAAGATGGGATAAAGATCAAGATCATGACTAATGTTGTCGGTGTTCTTAACCAGCATATCGATCAATGTGATTTTCGAACTGTATACAAAAAATGTCTCTTTGACCTGGATACCCCTGAAGGGTTCATATTCAAGGATAGCCATATCAGGGAAAGAAAAGCGGATTAATGGTTTTTTTAAATATTCTCCTATACAGGGAATGACAACCTGATCTATCTTCCACAGACAGTATAATGTCCCGGCCTGATCGCTGGAGTACCTCACGGGCTTACAGTCAGAATAGTAGTCTATTTTATAGGCTTTATCGCCATATAATGACGAACGTTTCATCGCAGCGGCATAAGTGGTATAAAGCGGATCATTAGACTTGGCAGAAATTCGCATATAATCCTCAACCGCTCTGAAATCCTGGGCATTAAGAAGAAAATAAGAACTGCAGAAGCAGAAAAGAAAAAGAGAAAATTTACTCATGTTTTATATTATTCATAAGTGAAGGAATCAGTACTTATTCATAGGATTGTATTTCATCAATGATGATAAGGGTTTCCGGGTCCTGTGACAGATAATCCGGAAGCAAACAGTCCCCTTGTTTGAAAATTGCTATTTTCCTGCCTTTCTTTTTGATCTCCTCATACTGAAATTTTGATGGAATGAAGCCATAGGATGGTAGATCAGTATAGAACATACATTCGATATAATGTCTGCCCCGAACATTGAAAATAACGGCATTCTCTGGAAGACGCGTATGAAGAGATTGAAAAATGGATTTGTTATGGGTCTGTATAGACTTAACCGGATTATCTGACCATCCTAACTTCCAGTTGACTGTAACCAGAAAAATCAGTAGAGCAGTCACAACCCAACCGGTTAAACCCGGGAACCTTGATCGTTTAATAATCTGTTGATGAAAAAAATCAAGACAAGCAGCAATACCTGAATAAACCGGAAGTGCAACAATGAAAGGATAACTCAGCATTTTTGTCTTGGCGAGAGAGAAGAAGAGATAAACAAAAACAGGCAGAATCAGGATACTGAATGGAAGGGTTGGTGGTGCTTTGATTCTTTTAAATAGAAGAATTAGTCCCAAAGGAATAAAATATATCAAGACATTACCGTACAAATGATGGATGTTCTCAATATAAAACCATTTGGAACCTCCGTGTCCTTCAACGACCTGAAAAAAATGTAAGGCATTGTAAGAATATGTTTGAGCTGCTTCAGTCGGATACCAGGTGAAAATTAAGATCTGCCAGGGTAGCACTATAAAAATGGTGATTGAAAGGGATAAAAAAAAGTTCACCGTCTCCTTGAATAATTTCCTTCTCCGGAGAATCCAGGCTTCGTTTTTACGGAAAATGCCCGTAAAAATGTAGGTTGCATAGGCTAAATAAACCAATAATCCTGGCATCCATTTTGTCAGAATAGCACATCCTGAGAAGATCCCGATAAGGATAAGCCATAGTTTTTGATCCGAAAAAACATATTCAGTCCAAACCCAGATACTGCATGAAATAAAAAAAAGAAAAGCGACATCATTATGCTCGAGTTCTTGTCTGCCTGCAACGAGCTGCATCAGGTAATAAGAAGTTGAAAACAAAAAGGCGGTTAAAAAGCCTGTGGCCTCATTGGTCAGGAGTTTAACGGTCCGATAGGTGACAAGAATCAAAAGGGATGCCATGATAACACTTGGCAGTCGAAGGGATACTTCACTGACGCCTAAAATCTTAAAGCTTATCGCAATTAGCCAGAGAAAAAGTGGCTGCTTGTGCAACCAGACAATGGCCCTGTCCCATCGGTCATAAGCCATGGTTAATACAGGATCGTCATATAAGGTCGGCAGGAGTGGGTGTTTCATCATGTTTTTGGCAACCAACGCGTGAAAACGTTCATCCCAAAGATTCAGAAACGGATCTTGCAAGGAAGAGAGAAGAAATAAAAGAAATCCGCCAGTAAACAGGAATAAAATGGCTATTCTATATTGTTTCTGCTGATTCATACAAAAACTTCCACAAATCATTATAACTCCGGAGATCAGAAGCAAGCTTTGTATGGATGAAAACCCTGTCATTCGAATTTACCTGTAAGATAATCGAAGATGTTTCTGGTAAAAAGTTCAAGATATTCACGGTTAAGATTTTGGCTGATAAAATCCATATAGGCTCCAACCGCGATAATTTTTCCTTTCCCCAGACTGTATTCTATAACCAGTTTTGAATTTTCTCTTATATGAATATCATCCCAGTCAACACCGATAACACTGCCTTTCTTCGAAATTTGAGCATTAAAGAAGCCTGTTATGGTAATCCTCTGATCCTGTTCCGGGACGAGAAGATAGGCACCTCCGTTCATGTCTTTGAAAACAGGATGATCCCTCAAGGAATGAATGCCCAGCTTCTTCCCGTGACCCTGGTCAATCGCTGGCTTTAAACTGTCATAAGGACTTATGGATTCGATACCCAGGATAATTAAATAATGAAAAGCATGCATGGATAAAAGCAGATTCCCACCATTTTTAATATAAGTTTTTATTCCTTGAACAAGGGCTGTCTGGGTTTCCAATCTATTGAACGCGGTGGTATCTGCGTCATGAAACCATAATAGGGGATAGTTTTGGATGGCTTTATAAGAAAGACTGCCCAGACTATGATACTCTCCCTGATACTCGTTCAAACCATTCAAGAAATCAAATGCCGCTTTGTCGGTAGCAACATTCTCTACGAATGATTTTCTGCCGATGAAACCGATTACCACTTTCTTGGTTCCAGTATTTTGCTTTGACTTTCCCGGGTTAAGGGTAATCTTGTGCATCTTCAGGCTTTGTCCTTTGACCGATTGGCAAAGAACAGGCATGGGGCTTAGGAAAGAAGTAAGAAATGCAAGAAAAATAATCAGGATAACGACCTTTTTCATATAAACTGAATTAATTCAGAAAGGGAAGAAAAAACGGGTGAACGGGTTGTCTTTAAACGCTCCACGGAATGATGCCCATTGGGAATCAGAATGCAGGAAATGCCTATTTCGCCGGCAACTTCAGCATCATGACAGGTATCACCGATGAACAATGCTTTTTCCGGAGTGATTTCCAGATTTGTCATCAACCTAATACCAAGCTCAGTTTTTCCATGAGCATAATGATCTTCAAGACCATAGATAGGGTTAAAAAAGGAATTAATCAGATAAAATTCAGTTTCAGCAAGCAGTTCCTGTTGTTCTCTTGCTGAGAGTATGCACTGGCAATAATGCTTCCTTGAAAAAGCCTCTAAAACATTTACAACATCAGCATGAAGCCGGCTTTCTTTCTGGCGTTTGTTATAACGGATCATAAATTCCATCCCGACAATCTCAAAGGGTTCCGTATCAAAGTCAAATCCCAATTTGAGATAATAATCCCTAACGGGAAAATCAAATAAATTCCGGTATTCTTCCAGTGTTTTAACAGGTAAATTACGCTCTTGGAGCATACTGTTCATCACGTCAACGCAAAGCCAAGCATCATCCAGCAAAGTGCCGTTCCAGTCCCAGATAATATGCGAGTATTTAGAGAAATCAATCATTCTAAATCGTACTTTTATGTCGTCAAAAATAATGAAAATACCGACCCTTATGTTGGATCTATCAAGCTTTCTTGAACCCCTCGAAATACTTCATGATTGTACCATCTGTCCGAGAAACTGTCATACAGACCGCTTCAAGGGTAAAACGGGTTACTGCAGAAGCGATAATTCCTTCAACATCGCTTCCATCTGCTTACATAAAGGAGAAGAACCGGTCATCAGTGGAAGCAAAGGAATTTGCAATATTTTCTTTACCAACTGCAACCTTCAATGCTTGTATTGCCAAAATCATCAGATCAGTAATACCAGTATCAGTCGTACTTTTTCCTCGATGAGCCTGGACGAGGTGATAGAAAAAATAATCAAGATTCTCAACACTGGAATCGATATGGTCGGGTTTGTTTCTCCTTCACATTTTATTCCCCAGATGCTCGCCATCATCAATGCCACCCATGCCCATGGGTATCATCCCCGATGGGTTTACAACTCCAATGGCTACGATAAAGTGAGTACACTTAAAACCCTAGAAGGCATTATTGATATCTATCTGCCAGATATGAAATATATGGATTCTCAGCTTGCTTTGAAATGGTCAGATGCTGGGGATTATCCTGAAATAGCGGCTAAAGCCCTAAAAGAAATGTTCCGGCAAAAAGGATCAAGACTAATACTGAATGGCGATCATACCGCTGCCTCCGGGATGATTGTTCGTCACCTTGTCCTTCCCGGACAGACAGAAAACAGCAAAGAAGTGATCCGTTTTCTCTCATCCGCTTTATCTTCTCAACTGTATATTTCATTGATGTCACAATATTTTCCAATACAAAGAGTGATGGGAAATGATTTACTTTCCCGAACCATTACAGACAAAGAATATCAACAGGTGATTGATGAGATGGAGAAGCAGGGCATGGAAAATGGATGGGTGCAGGATGTTGATAGTTCTTTGCATTATATACCGGATTTTGAAAGGAAACATCCTTTTGAAACTATTTAGCAGGCAACTCAACAATAATAACAGGTCGGAATCTGGTTTTATCGAATTTTTTAATGATATAAAATATAATATTTGTTTACTAACATCCAACGGAGTATTTTTGACCAATGTAATCCATCATTTACCCAAAACCAACTCTTATGCGATCACATTTTTTCATCATTTGTTTATTCTTTTCCTATTTGTTTTCCTGTGCAGCATTAGCTCAGGATGAGAATGCAAAACCCGATTCCGGATATTTTTTTACAACGGTTAAGCAACTTCCGGCTACAACAGTTAAAAACCAATATCGTTCAAGCACTTGTTGGAGTTATTCTACCCTATCCTTCCTGGAATCTGAACTATTGAGACTGGGAAAAGATACCTTCGACCTATCGGACATGTTTCCAGTTCATAAAGCCTATCCGGAAAAAGCGATGATGTATGTCAGGTTTAATGGGAAACATAATTTTGGCCCTGGGGGTGCCGCACATGACGTGATCAATATGATGAAAAAATACGGCATAACTCCTGAATCTGCTTATAGCGGACATGTTATAGGAGAAATCAATCCTGTTCATGCCGAAATGGATGCAGTACTTCAAGCTTATGTTGATGCTGTGGTGAAAAACCCGAATAAGAAACTGACCCCCGTATGGATGAAGGGTTTAGATGGTCTGGTAAATGCCTACCTTGGTGAAATCCCTGAAAAATTTGTATATCATGGCAGTGAATATACCCCGCGAACATTCTGTGATATGCTTGGATTGAACCTGGATGATTATATCGAGATCACCTCCTATAACCATCATCCGTTTTATTCAAAATTCATTATTGAAATTCCTGATAATTGGGAAATGGGTGAAGTGTATAATGTGCCGATGGAGGATATGATGCAGATCATTGATCATGTCGTGATGAATGGATATACCTTGGCCTGGGGTGCAGATGTTAGCGAAAAAGGTTTTTCCTGGAAAAACGGTGTGGCCATTATACCCGATAAAAATGCCCCGGAGGTTTCGGGAACAGATAAAGATCGTTGGACAAAAATGAGTGATACTGAAAAGGAGAAATTGTTATTCAAATTTGATCATCCCGTTCCTGAAAAAAATATCACCCAGGAAATGCGACAACTGGAATTCGATAATTATCAGACAACCGATGATCACGGACTTCACTTGACCGGAATAGCCAAGGACCAGAATGGGCATAAATATTATATTGTCAAGAATTCATGGGGAACAGAAAATAATCCTTACAAAGGGTATATATACGTGTCAGAATCCTATGTCAGATTAAAGACTATGGATATTTTGGTAAATAAAAATTCAGTCCCGAAAGAGATCCGTAAAAAACTGGGTTTTTAAATCCAGTTGTACATAATACAAACTTGCAAGTTCTTCTATTCTGAAATTCTATCCAAGGCATGGATCAGTCTGTCGCAGGCTTCGGTGATTTCTTCTTCAGAAATAGTCAGCGGGGGAGCTATTCGGAATGCTGACCTGAAAAGAAACCAATCAATAATGATTCCCTCATGTAATGTTTCTAAAGATAATTTCTGGCGGTTTTTTTCATTGGCTAGATCAATGCCCATCATCAGTCCGGCCCTCCTGATTTTTTTGATGGCAGGATGACCGGAGATTCTTTGTTCAATCTGAAATCCTTTTCTTTCAACTGATTCTATCAGTTTGTTCTCAAGTAAAACATCAAGGCCTGCAAGACCCGCGGCACAACTTAGGGGATGCCCGCCAAAAGTTGTGATATGTCCAAGTTCTGGCTTATACGCAAGAGTCTGCATGATATGGTTAGATGAAATAAAGGCGCCAAGAGGCAAACCTGCTCCCAGTGCTTTGGCCAGCACCAGAATGTCTGGTAGAATATCATCATGCATATAGCTGAACAATTTGCCTGTTCTGCCAAATCCCATCTGAACATCATCAATGATCAGCAGTGTGCCAGTCTTATTACAACGGTTTCTCAGTGCAGCTAAAAAGCCTGGTAATGGCAGAATAATGCCGGCTTCTGCTTGTATGGTTTCACACACCACACAAGCAGTTTTTTCGGTAATCGTATCTAAATCTTCAAAATTATTGAAATCGAGTTGCCGGATATCGGGTAACAATGGCCTGAATGCGTTTCTGAGGTTTTCATTCCCTAAAATACTTAATGCTCCTTGTGTGGAACCATGATAGGCATTTTTGAATGAAATGAACTCAAACCTGCCTGAAAAACGTTTAGCAAGCTTCATTGCCCCCTCAATGGCTTCGCTTCCCGAATTGACAAAATATACTGTATCCAAAGGAGTAGCTAAAAGTCCGGAAAGTTTCTGTGCCAGTAGAACCTGTGGAGATTGAATGAACTCTCCATAAACATTCAGATGAAGGTAATGTTCTGCCTGCTTCTGAATGGCTTCAAGAACTTTTGGATGACGGTGACCGATATTGCTGACCGAGACTCCCGACACCATATCCATATAGGCTTTCCCATTCCGGCCATACAACCATATCCCCTCTGCGCTGACAATATCCAATGCCATCGGATTGAATGATGGGAGCCCCATATGTCTGAAAAATATTTCGCGTTCAGTCACAAGATTTTTTTCGACGAAGATACTAAATGAAAATATACATAAACTTCTTAATTTCGCCATTTTGCTATAGATATGAAAAACAAAGTCATTATAATCACAGGTGCGTCTTCCGGGATTGGGAAAGCCCTTGCTATTGAATCCTACAGACAGGGCGCCAAAGTCGTTCTTGCTGCCAGAAATATCGAAAAACTGAGCGCCATCACAAACGAATGGGATACCCAGAAATACCTTCTGGTACAAGCAGATGTTAGAAAAGAAGACGATTGCCGGAAAATCATCCTGTCTGCATCTGAGAAATTTGGAAATATCAACATCCTTATTAATAATGCTGGAATTTCCATGCGCGCATTATTCAACGAAGTTGATCTTGGAGTCATCCATAATTTAATGGATACCAATTTCTGGGGGACAGTATATTGTTCAAAATTTGCTTTGCCTTATCTGTTACAAACCAATGGATCTCTGGTCGGAGTTTCCTCTGTCGCAGGTTATAAAGGATTACCTGGAAGGGCAGGTTATTCAGCTTCAAAATTCGCCATGCAGGGCTTCCTCGAAGTTCTGAGAATCGAAAATATGAAAAAAGGACTCCATGTACTCATCGCTTGCCCAGGTTTTACAGCTTCCAATATCAGGCTTGTGGCTTTATCAAAAGATGGCAGCCAGCAGGGCGAAACCCCTCTGGATGAAACTAAATTAATGTCGGCAGAAACAGTCGCAAAGCATATCATCAGGGCTATCGAAAAGAGAAAAGACAGGTTAGTACTGACCAACCAGGGGAAAATAACCGTTTTACTCAATAAATTCCTTCCTAAATTGATGGACAAAATGGTTTATAACCACATGGCCAAAGAAGCCGACTCACCCTTCAAATAGATAGTCAGGAAAATGTCTTAGCGTGTCCCCTTTAATTACTTACTTCTGGGATGAAATTGAATAATCGCACTTCTGAGATAATCGCGGTCCAGGTGAGTATAAATTTCAGTTGTTGTAATGGATTCATGGCCAAGCATTTCCTGAACAGCTCTCAGATCTGCTCCCCCTTCAACAAGATGAGTGGCAAATGAATGCCGGAAGGTATGAGGACTGATATTCTTTTTAATTCCTGCCTTTCTGGCAAGTTCTTTGATTATCGTAAATATCATGACACGTGATAATTTCCTTCCTCTTCTGTTCAGAAATAATATGTCTTCATAACCACGTTTGACATCTACTAAAGGTCTTATCTTGTTGAGATAATGCAATATCTCTTCCTGGGCAACACTTCCCACAGGGACAAGCCTTTCTTTATCTCCTTTTCCTGTTATTTTAATAAAACCATCCTTGAAAAATAAATTTGATATTCTCAGATGAACCAATTCAGATACACGAAGTCCGCAGCCATAGAGTGTTTCCATCATGGCTTTATTCCGTCCCCCTTCCATGGTACTTAAATCAATGGCTTGAATGATTCTATTTATTTCTTCCAAACTCAGGAAAACAGGTAATTTTCTTCCTATTTTTGGCGCATCAAGTAAGTTGGTTGGATCCTGATGTACAAGGTTTTCGATTAATAAGTACTTATAAAATACTTTCAATCCGGAAATAATCCTTGCCTGTGACCTGGGAGTCAGGTTAAGTTCTGTTATCCAACGTATAAAATTTTGTAAATCAGAAAGTTTAACCTCCCCGGGAGATAAGCTTGTTCCCGTAAGACTGAGATATTGATAAAGCTTCTCCACATCATGAACATACGATTTGACAGAATTTTCAGACAAAGACCGTTCAAGTTGAAGATAGGTTTTGAACCCCCTGATATAGGAATACCAATCAGCCATCCATTGAAAAATTTAAGATAAATTATCACTAGTGTCCTGTTAAATTAGATTGATTTTCAACTGTATATCGTTTTGTTCTTTGAAATCTTGATTGTTTTGGTCTGCTAATAAGACTTTTAAAGGCGTTTTATCGAGCAGGGATGCGCTTAATATTTGTAGAATTTCGTAAGTAGAAAGCGTACTTTTCATTCTGGCCTTTATGATTGCAACCAGGGAATAGGTGATGATTGCTATATAAATCTGCGTCTTTACTGCATTCGGGGAAGTTCCCCAGAATGATTTCACTTTCAGATGCTGCTTGATCCATTTGAAAAACTTATGCAAAGCTTTTCATAATTTTTTTTATGCAAAGTATATCTTTATGCAAAGTAAGCAATCTTTTCGATTAGCA
>CAYSAU010000006.1:0-131219 GCA_964429135.1 uncultured Prolixibacteraceae bacterium
CAGACTGCAAAGTATCTCCCGCTGCTCCAGGAAGGGCTTCTGCCATAGGTAAGACTAGCTTTCAGATAGGGTTTTTGTGATAAACCCAGAGTATCGTTCTCGGTTATTGATTCACCTCCATTTCCGGAGGAACAATAAATAAGGCATTCATTTTCAGTGCCATATTCATACTGAGAAAAAACAAACCCCACACTATATGGATTTGCATTTATGGCTGGGAAAATAAAATCGTTAGAGAATGTAACATCTCTCATTCCTATATAATAAAGAAGAGTATTCTCATACTCAAGGGTGATAGCGTTGTATCTCCAAACAAAACCTTGGCCACGATCTAAAGAAGTACATAAAATCACTCCGGAAAAAAAGAGTTTAAGATTGGTTTCGCTATTACCACAAACTGCAATATCAAAGTTTTTCAATGCGCAAATTCCAGGTTCAACAATCCCTTCAAGAATATTTTCCCAATGAATACCATTATCCGTTGATTTCCAAACGGAAAGCCAAAGAGCGCCACTAGTATAGTATGAATAAGCCGCATACAGCCAACCGTTAAAAGCAGAACATACAGCCACGTCTCGCTGATCACGATCAGGTTGGTCGTGGATGACAATGTCTTTTCCGAACAGGGGTGATCCGTTTGTCAGGACCGGAAGCAAGGGTTTATCCCTGGAAATCTGTGCGCTCAGGTCGCGGGCAAAGACCAGGGAAAGCATGACAAAAGTAAGCATTGAAGATAATTTCATGATGATATTTTTAAGTTCCAAACAGGAAATTTTTTTCACTTATCAGGGTAGAAAATTTGTTAATCATTTTTGCAATAAAATTCCGGGATATAAAATCGCTTGAAATAACAAAGATAACGCGGGATCAGGCGAATGTCAAATATATGAATGTGAATAGCTTAGGCGATTTTTGCCGATTTTCAGGCATAACAAAAACTATGCCAAAACTTAATCACATGTCGTTCAACAAGATATAAAAATGAATAATTTTCGAAGTGTCAAAAAATTAGACAGTAGATTGTTAATAACTTTATGAAAGGTGTGGTATGTTTTTCCAGTAGCTATTACCGGATTATTGTTTGAACATCTTTTCCACGATAAGTACCTCTCCGTTATTGCTCACCCTGACGTAAGCGATTCCGGGGCGGATTTTATTATACACATCAAAAGAACGGACTTTCAGGCCATCTTGCTGGTATTCCTGCATAAGGGTTCTCAATACGGCTCCGGAGCAATCGAGGATCTCGATCTTGACATTGCCTGGTTCAGCAGTGGAATAGATTACATTGAGGGTTTGATCGACAGGGTTTGGCATGATGCGGAATGCTAAGTTTTCTTTGGGGCGCATCATTCCGCCGGCGCACATATTGGGATCCGGGACATCAAAGCCTTTATCAAACAGCGCATAGGTTTTAAATTGTTTGACCGGAGCGGGTGGAACTACTTTTACGGGAGGGACGATGATGATTTTCGGTTTTTTTCTGCAGGGGCAATCATCATCTGCGGCAATGACAGCCATGTAACAGGTGGTAAACACAATGGCCAGAATGAGGTTTAACCGGGTTTTCATGGGTTTCATTTTCTGTTTTGTACGTTTGGCAGGCGGAATGGTTGCACTTTTTCATGCAGAATAAGTATCTGTAAGTATTTATGGGGTAAATGTACCTGGGATGGGAAGATATGTTTTATTACTTTTGCCGGATAAATACCGAAAAAGGATGAAAAAAATACTGGGTATGGGCAATGCCCTGGTGGATGTGATGATCCCGCTGGAAAGCGACGGGATTCTGGAATCATTGGGACTTCCCAAGGGAAGCATGCAGTTGGTCGATAAAGAGAGGAGCAATGCCGTATTGACGGCATTAAAAGAGTATCAAAAGAGCCAGTCGGCAGGAGGGTCAGCAGCCAATACGATTCACGGCTTAGCCATGCTGGGAGCGCCGGCCGGATATATCGGCGTGATCGGGGAAGATGAACTCGGTGGTTTTTTCGTTCGCGACCTGATCCAGGCCGGGGTGGAGCCGCACATGATACACAGCAGTCAGGAAACCGGACGGGCGCTGGCGTTGGTGACTCCCGATTCGGAGCGTACTTTTGCTACCTTTTTAGGCGCAGCCATTGAGCTTTCGGCCGGAAACCTGAGGACTGAGATGTTCAGGGGATATTCCTATTTTCACATAGAAGGCTACCTGGTGCAGAACCATGAACTGATCCGCCGGGCGGTTGCCCTGGCCAAAGAAAACGGGCTCGTCGTTTCCCTCGACCTGGCGAGCTATAATGTAGTGGAAGCCAACAGGGAATTCCTGCAGCAAATGATCAATGAATACGTGGATATCTTGTTTGCCAACGAGGATGAGGCCAGGTCGCTGACCGGTCATGAACCGGAAAACGCCCTGAAAGAAATCGGGAAATTCGTGGAAATCGCCATCGTGAAAACCGGTGGCAAGGGTTCCCTGTTAAAAACCATATCGGAATATTGTGAAATCGGGATTATCCCGGTCACACCCATCGATACTACCGGCGCCGGAGATCTGTATGCAGCCGGTTTCCTGTACGGACATTCAATCGGGCTGCCCTTGCAGAAATGCGGTGAATTAGGTGCCCTGCTCGCAGGGAACGTGATCGAATTCATGGGCTCCAAAATGTCGGCCGAAAGATGGACTTACCTGAAAGCTTTGTTGAATTCCTCATTCCTCATTCCTCAATCTTAATTCCTTTGTTATTTCCCTAACATTTAATATTTTTGCAGTCCTTTTCAGGAAAAACTATCATTCATCTATTTTATAATCATTGTTCATCATGAAGGTATTCCAAACCAACGAAATCCGTAACATTGCCCTGATCGGGGGTGCAAAATCAGGAAAGACCACCCTTGCCGAAGCCATGCTGTTTGAAGGCGGCGTTATCAGCAGAAGGGGTTCAGTGGAAGATAAGAACACCGTTTCCGATTATCGCCCCATTGAGCTGGAGCGGCAGAATTCCGTATCGGCATCCATTCTTTATACCCTTTTCGATAACAAAAAAATAAACATCATCGACACACCGGGTTTTGACGATTTCTGCGGAGAAGTCATTTCCGCCCTGCGTGTCGCCGACACTGCCCTGATGGTTGTGAATGGGCAGAACGGCGTGGAAGTCGGAACAGAAATTACATGGCGGCATACCAACCGAATGAACACTCCCGTGGTTTTCGTGATTAACCATCTGGATCAGGAACATGCCAATTTCGAAGAGACCCTGCGTCAGATGAAAGCCCAGTTTGGAAAGAATATCACCCTGATGCAGTATCCGGTGAATGCAGGTGCGGGATTCAATTCAATCATTGATTTGCTGAAAATGAAGCAATACAAATACCCGGCCGGAGGAGGGAAACCTGAAATCACAGACATCCCTGAAACAGAAAAATCAAAAGCCGGAGAGATGTATTCCGCCCTGGTGGAAGAGTTGGCTTCCAAGGACGAATCTTTGATGGAAATTTTCTTCGATAAGGGAACCTTAACAGAAGAACAGATGCAGCAGGTGCTGAAGTCAGGTTTGATCAGCCGCAATATTTTTCCGGTGATGTGTAGCTGTGCCAAACAGGATATGGGCGTTGGCCGTTTGCTGGAGTTCATTGCCGGCAGCGTTCCTGCTCCCAATGAAATGCCTGGTGTTAAAACAAAAGATGGCAAGCAGTTAAAATGCAATGTGACTGATCCCACCTCTGCTTTTATCTTTAAAACTTCCATTGAACAACACCTGGGGGAAATTTCTTATTTCAAGGTTTTTTCCGGAGAGATCACCGAAGCCATGGACATGGTCAACCCTGCCCGTCAATCGAAGGAAAGATTGTCACAGCTCTTCGTGATTAATGGAAAGAACAGAGAAAAAGTGGAGAAAATGATTGCCGGGGATATTGGGGCCACCATCAAACTGAAAAACTGCTATACCAACAATACCCTGAATTCACAGAAGAATCCGGATGATGTCATTGAGCCTACCACTTTCCCTGATCCTAAATTCAGAACCGCTGTTAAAGCAAAAAATACGGCAGATGACGAAAAAATCAGCAGCATTCTCAATGAGCTGGCCAAGATGGATCCGACCCTGATCATGGGATATTCCCGTGAGCTTAAACAAATGATTCTTCAGGGGCAGGGGGAACTTCACCTGAACCTGGCCAAATGGCATGTTGAAACACTCGAAAAAATTCCCATCGAGTTTTATGCTCCGCGTATTCCTTATCGTGAGACCATCACCAAGTCGGCTAAATCGATGTACCGCCATAAGAAGCAATCGGGGGGATCGGGGCAATTTGGTGAAGTGCATATGATGATCCAGCCTTATCGTGAAGGTATGGCCGATCAGACGGAGTTTCCTATCCGTGGCCGTGACGTGATC
The DNA here is from genome assembly GCA_964429135.1 of uncultured Prolixibacteraceae bacterium. Lineage (GTDB taxonomy): Bacteria > Bacteroidota > Bacteroidia > Bacteroidales > FEN-979 > CAZSDU01. Next base: position 4,383 of record CAYSAU010000006.1, read on the forward strand.
GACCTCGAATGGGGAGGAAAGTTGCAGATGAATAATTGCATCGTGGGCGGCGCCATTGATGCCCGCTTTATGCCGGCTATCCTCAAAGGAGTGATGGAGAAGATGGAAGAAGGACCGCTAACCGGCTCTTATGCCCGCGACATCGTATTCAACGTTTATGACGGGAAGATGCACCCTGTGGATTCCAATGAAATTTCCTTCAAATTAGCCGGACGTAATGCTTTTAAAGAAGCTTTCAAAAATGCCGGTCCGAAAATTCTGGAGCCCATCTATGATGTGGAAGTCATCGTGCCCGAAGATAAAATGGGTGAAGTCATGACTGATCTTCAGGGTCGCAGAGCCGTGATCATGGGGATGGACAGCGAAGGCAACTACCAGAAAATTATGGCCAAGGTGCCGCTGGCTGAACTTAACCGTTATTCCACTGCCCTGAGCTCAATCACCAGCGGACGAGCTACTTATAACATGAAATTTGCTGAATATACACAGGTGCCCGGTGATATCCAGGATAAGCTGCTCAAGGCCTACGAAGAACAGGAGAAAGACGAAGAATAAACTTGTCTGAAAAACACGATGCATACGCTGTCCTGAAAGTCCGGGATTTCCGGTTGTTCCTGACATTCCGTTTTTTCACCACCATTGCTTTCCAGATGCAGGGCCTTATTGTAGGCTGGCAGATGTATGAACTGACCAGAGATCCCCTGGCCCTGGGGCTGATCGGCCTAGCCGAAGCTTTGCCCAACATCGCCACCGCCCTTTATGCCGGTCATGCAGCCGACCGATACAACCGTAAGCGTATCATTGTCATCTTTACCCTGCTTTTTTTGGTCGGAACCACATTGTTGTTTTTATTTTCTATCAAATCCATTGGGATCATTGGCATTTTCGGCGTGTTCCCGATCTATCTAGTCGTAATGATCTCAGGGGTCTCGAGAGCTTTTCTTTATCCTTCCATCATTGCCCTTATGTCGCAACTTATTCCCAGGTCGTTGTTCACTAATGCTTCCACCTGGAATTCCACCATGTGGCATGTGGCCGCCATTACCGGTCCTGCCCTTGGAGGGATGATCTATGGGTTTCTGGGCGTTCGTGTCGCTTACCTCTGTGTCTTGTTCTTCCTTATGCTGGCGTTGATTTTACTATTTATCGTGAAAAGTCCGCCCATGCCAAAAATTGTATACGGAGAAAAACTGCTTTATCGTTTAGCCTCAGGATTAAAGTTCGTTTTCAAAAACCAGATCCTTCTGGGAGCCATGTCGCTCGATATGTTTGCCGTCCTTTTCGGTGGCGCTATCGCCATGCTACCGGTTTTTGCAGCCGAAGTATTGATGGTTGGACCCCAGGGATTGGGTTTTTTAAGGGCTGCCCCTATGGCAGGAGCCGTCATCATGTCGCTGGTGATGGCACACCGTCCGCCCATGGTTCAGGCCGGAAGGTATATGATGATCGGGGTAGCGGGATTTGGATTGAGCATCATCTGTTTTGCCCTCTCGCATAATTTTTATCTTTCCCTTGCACTCCTTATGTTCAGCGGCATGTTCGACAACGTCAGTGTGATTATCCGGGCAACGGCCATGCAACTTCTCACTCCAGATGAAATGCGCGGAAGGGTTGCTTCGGTTAATGCCATCTTTATCGGATCTTCCAATGAGATCGGTTCTTTCGAATCAGGCGTCGCGGCCAAACTCATGGGGCTTATTCCCTCGGTGATCTTCGGTGGCATGATGACCTTGGGAATCGTAGGGTTTACGGCGAAGTTTGCACCTAAACTGAGGAAATTGAATCTTAGGGAAATTGGGTAAGAGGTGACAAAGGAATACTTTGTTACGCGGTCACCCAATAATCAAAGAAACAAATGAATCAACCCTTTATAATCAGCTTTCTTCATTATGCAACCCTTGCCATAAACCAGTAAGACCTAACGGCCGGTTTCCATTAATGCCGTTCCCAGAAAACTCAGAGCATTAGTCTTGAAATGAAGAGAAGTCGGGTTATAAATATTAAAATTTTCCACCAGGGGCTATGGTCGTGAAATGGTATAAGGAAAATAACTACGCATCACAGCGCCATACTGATAATAGGCGAAGGTTCCGGAACAGACCATAGAGGTCGGGTTAAAGATTCCGTTAAGGTGGACAGGGCCATCTGGGCCATCGGTTTCCAGGATGATATCAAAAGTGTTGCTGCTGATATCGGCCAGGCCTGAACTACTGTTCTTTACATAGCGAACGGAACCCCCTTTTGCATAGTGTACTGAGGCAATAACCGAAGTTATATATAAACTGCCCCCGATCTTATCCACGTACAGATAGATGGAATCTTGATCCGTGCTTTGTAACCAGGCACCCATCAGTTGCATGTTTTCAGGGTCCTTGGTTTTCTTGCAGGACAGTACTGACATCAACAAGCTGGCGCTGAGAAGGAGAAAAAACAGAGTTTTTCCAGAGAAAAAAAAGTTTGTTTTCATATTAATTGGCTTTGGTGGCGGTATAAGATCCGGTAATTTTGACAGTGGAGGTTCCCGATTGAATTGGGAAAGCGGTAGTGAATTTCCCTTTGAGTACCATGGTGGTCAGGTCAAAATGTCCGTAAAGGTAATCGGATTCCGAATATCCTCCATAAGGTCGAAAGATAAAACTGGTATCAACAACTGCGGCGACTGCAGTGGAAGAAGGCACATCATAATCCATGGTCTCTCCTCCGGCAACCAGATCATTGACAACACTGTATTTGTAAGAGGACACATACAAAATCCCGTTAAAATTAATAATTCCAACTTTAATGGGCTTGCCCTGGGAAGTCACCCCTGTCCAGGTCCCTATTAACTGGGGGAAATCCGGATCAGGAATGATGGGATCATCATTTTGGTTGCAGGAAAATAAAAAGAATGAAAACAAGCCTGTAATAAGAAACAACAGCAAGAGGTGTGATTTTTTCATAAGGATGCCTCGCTTTTGTTTTCAAAGGTAAGGCTTATTTGTTTTTCAAAGCGTACAGCATGATTTTTTTTATAATTTTGATCCCGTTTTTATCTTAAACAAAAGCTTTTCATGTACGGAAAATTCCAGCATTATCTGCAGAAGCAAATCGAGGGTATTCATCAGGATGGGCTTTACAAGACAGAGCGGATCATAACCACACCTCAGGGTGTGGAAATACAGACCAATGGCAGGAAAGTCCTGAATATGTGCGCCAATAATTATCTGGGGCTTTCCAATGATCCCCGTGTTATGGCAGGAGCGAATTATACCTTTTTTCGGTATGGTTATGGGTTATCTTCGGTGCGGTTTATTTGTGGCACCCAAAAAGTCCATAAGGAACTTGAGGCAAAGCTGAGTGAGTTTCTGGGCATGGAAGACACCATTTTGTATTCTTCTGCTTTCGATGCGAATGGCGGGGTGTTTGAACCTTTGTTAAGCGAGCAGGATGCCATCATTTCCGACGAGTTGAACCATGCCTCCATCATTGACGGGATAAGACTATGCAAGGCAAAGCGGTTCCGTTACAAGAACAATGATATGGATGACCTCGAAGAAGTGCTTCAGGATGCCAGTGAAGCAAGGTTCAAACTGATTGTTACTGATGGTGTTTTTTCCATGGACGGGATTATTGCCAAGGTGGATAAGATCTGCGACCTGGCGGAAAAATATGATGCCTTGGTTATGGTTGACGATTCCCATGCCACCGGCTTTGTCGGGAAAACCGGCCGGGGAACTGTTGAACATTGCAATGCCCAAGGAAGGGTGGACATTATTTCTACTACTTTCGGGAAGGCACTTGGAGGGGCATCGGGAGGCTGTATCTCCGCTAAAAAGGAGATCGTCGAGTTGCTGCGGCAGCGCTCACGGCCGTATTTATTCTCCAATACCCTTACTCCGGCCATAACCGGAGCCACGCTCGAGGTGCTCAACATGCTTTCTGAGACCACAGTACTTCGGGATAAATTATTTGAGAACACTCAGCTTTTCAGAAAGGGAATGGAAGATTTCGGATTCCAGATCGTCCCGGGGATACATCCTATTGTTCCTGTTTTATTCGGTCATCTTCCCAATGATGCCAAGCTTTCTCAGGATTTTGCCAACGCCCTGCTCGAAGAAGGTGTGTATGTGATCGGATTTTATTATCCCGTGGTACCGAAAGGGAAATCCCGCATCAGGGTTCAGATCAGCGCAGCACATTCCATGGAACAAATCGGCTTCGCGCTTGATAAATTCAGAAAAGTCGGAAAAAAACTGGGTGCCATTTGATTTACGGGACAGGCATAGATATCATCGAAGTGGAGCGCATCGAAAAAGCATTGATGCGGGATAACGGTTTTAAGGATAAAATATTCACCCCGCTCGAAATTGAATATTGTGAGTCCAAAAAGAATAAATATCAACATTATGCAGCGAGGTTTTCTGCTAAAGAATCCTTTCTGAAAGCCATAGGAACAGGCTGGCGCTTCGGAATCCGCTTTGCGGATATCGAACTTTTTCATGATGAATTGGGTCAACCACATATCAGGGTTTCCGGGAAAGCAGAAGAACTGATCAACAACTTGCAGATTTCAAAAATTCATGTATCTTTATCGCATCTAAAAGAAACCGCCTCCGCCATTGTCATCCTCGAAAGTGAAACCACGACTTCCTATGACTGATCCCTGTATTCATCTCTGTGCGTTGGCTGTTTGTAATCATTTCAATCGTTCACGCATTCACCCTTTAACCCTTAGCCTATGACAAACATCGGATCTTATGAAGAACGGATAAAAAACTTTGATTGGAGCCTTGCCGAAAAAGAGCTGGATTACAAATCGGGCAATGTCATCAACATTGGTTGGTATTGTTCCGACCGTATATGTCAAATGGGAAAAGCCGACAAAATGGGACTGATTTGGGAAGGCAACGCAGGGATAGAAAAACGTTATACTTACAATGATCTTCGGCTCAACAGTAATGCTGTAGGCCACTTCCTGCGCGGATTGGGCATCAAACCGGAAGACCGCGTCTGCCTTTTCATGGACAAAATCCCTGAACTTTATATCGGGTTTCTGGGTATCCTGAAGATGGGAGGAATTGCCCAACCATTATTCTCAGCCTTTGGGGACGAATCCCTTTTTGTTCGTCTTGACAATGCGCAAACCACAGCTATCATCACCCAGAAAAAGCATGCTCCCAAGGTCCGCAAGATCATGGACAAGATGCCTTACCTGAAACATTTGATCATCGTAGATGCAGACCCTGCAAAACCGCTGCTCGACCGCGAAGTTGCTTTTGATATGGAAAAGGCCGAAAAGCCCGATACGTTTGACATTCATCCGACCTATGCCGAATCACCCTCGGTGTTGCATTATACTTCCGGGACGACAGGTCAGCCGAAAGGGGTAAAACATGTTCATTACAGTTTGATTTCACAATATCTTACCTCGAAATGGGTATTGGATCTCAGGGATGATGATATCTACTGGTGTACCGCTGACCCCGGTTGGGTTACCGGAACTTCCTATGGTATCATCGGCGCTTTTAGCAACGGAGTCACCCAATGTGTACTTGATGCCGGTTTTTCTGCCGATAACTGGTATCGTTTTATCGAGAAATATAAAATCTCGATGTGGTATTCTGCCCCGACAGCCATCCGCTCACTGATGAAAGCCGGGGAAGAAGTCATTAAAAAATACGATCTTTCCACGCTTCGCCATCTTGCTTCAGTGGGTGAACCGCTGAACAGCGAAGCCGTGATCTGGAGTGAAAGGGTATATGGTAAGCCATTTCTCGATACTTACTGGCAAACCGAGACCGGATCGATTATGATCTCCAATTATCCTGGGATGAAGATCAAACCAGGATCTATGGGCAAACCTTTCCCGGGCATCATCGCCACGGTTATTGACTCAGAAACATTCCTCCCGTTTAACGAAACCGGTAAGATTGGTCTCATTGCCATCAAACCTGGCTGGCCTTCAATGATGAGGACTTACTGGAAAAATGAAGAGACCTACCAGAAAAAATTCAAAAACGGTTGGTATCTTCCCGGCGACCGGTCTTCCATCGACAAGGAAGGTTATTTCTGGTTTGTCGGACGAGATGATGACGTGATTAATACCGGAGGTCACTTGGTCAGTCCCTTTGAAGTGGAATCGGCCCTGCTGGAACATCCTGCCGTGGCTGAATCTGCCGTGGTAGCCAAACCTGACTTTGTCAACATGGAGGTCGTCAAGGCTTTTGTAACCCTGAAACCCGGGTTTGTGGCCAGCAAAGACCTTGATCTTGACATCATGAACTTTGTACGAAAAAAACTTTCACCGCTTGCCATGCCCCAGGAAATCGAATTTATAGATAATTTACCTAAAACCCGCAGTGGGAAAATCATGCGCCGCATCCTTCATGCTAAGGAATGGGGAGAAGAAATTGGGGATACCAGCACCTTAGAAAATGATTGAAAGGGTATAGGAGAAAGGTTGTCCTGCATCTTGTATCCATTAGATAAGAAACCAATAAATTAACCGCGAATTATTAATAAGCAAAACAAAAAGGAGAACACAACATGGAAGACATGAAAGAAATCATTAAAAATTATGTGATTAAGGAATATGTGGAAGATGATACGGAAGTAACCTATGATACACCCTTGATCTCGGGTGGAATTGTGGACAGTTTTTCGATGGTCTCACTGAAACGTTTTCTTGAGAATAAATACAGCATTTCTATCCCGGACGATAAAGCCACGCCGGAAGCTTTCGATTCGGTCAACAAGATTTGCAAGCTCGTGAATGAATATGTAAAATAATAAGGAGGACATCATGGCTTATACCGATAAAACCCGCGGAATTTATTCCGAAGTTCTGTCAGGCCTGAAAAATGCAGGCCTGTTCAAACAGGAACGTTTCATCCATTCTTCACAAGCGGCCGACATCGAAGTTGAGTTCCCCACCGGGGCTTCCCTGAAAAAGGTTATTAATATCTGCGCCAACAACTACCTGGGCATGTCAAGTCATCCTGATGTCGTGAAAGCAGCACATGCCGGTCTTGATTCGCACGGTTACGGAATGTCTTCTGTTCGCTTTATTTGCGGAACCCAGGACATACATCGTACCCTTGAAAAAATGGTTACGGAATTCCTTGGAACAGAAGATACTATTCTGTTTCCTTCCTGTATGGACGCCAACGCTGGGGTTTTCGAGGCTGTCCTGACCAAGGATGACGTGATGATTTCCGACCGCCTGGTTCATGCTTCCATCATCGACGGGATCCGTCTTTGCAGCGCCATGCATGATACCTTCAAGCATTCCGACATGGAGCACCTGGAGGAAAAACTTCAATTGCATAATGACAAACGCTTGAAATGTGTAATTACCGATGGTGTTTTCTCTATGGATGGCGATACGGCAAAGCTTGATAAGATGGTTGAACTCTGCGAGAAATACGATGCATTGCTTTTTGTTGATGATTCGCATTCCAGCGGCTTTATCGGGAAAACAGGCAGGGGAACACATGAAAAGTATGGTGTGATGGGAAAGATCGACATCATCACCACCACCTTCGGCAAAGGCCTTGGAGGTGCCTCTGGTGGCTGTGTTTCAGGTCGCAAGGAGATTGTAGAGATGTGTCGGCAGAAAGCCCGCCCCTACCTCTTTTCGAACACCATTGCACCACCGGTGGTAGCCGGTGTCATCAAAGTGCTTGAAATCCTTTCTGCCTCGACCGATCGCCGCGATAAGCTCGAAAAGAATACCGAGTTCTGGCGTAAGGGATTGATTGAAGCGGGACTGATCATAAAAGCTGGAGATACGCCCATCGTTCCGGTGATGCTGTTCAATGCAAAGTTAGCCCAGGATGTTTCCCGCGATCTGTATGAAGAAGGCATTTATGCCATCGGTTTCTTCTTCCCAGTGGTTCCTCAAGGTGCAGCCCGCATCCGGACACAGATCTCCGCCGGACATGAGATCCACCATCTCGAAAAAGCCCTGGAAGCCTTCAGAAAGGTTGGAAAGAAATATGATATCCTGGGAAAGACAAAGCAGGAAATTATTGAAAAATACGGAATGTAAATGGACAGCAAGCTAGCAAATCCCGCCCCTCTGGGACTGATGGGCTTCGGGATGACCACAGTACTTTTGAACATTCATAATGCCGGTTTTTTCCCAATCAGTGCGATGATTCTGGCTATGGGAATTTTTTATGGGGGAATCGCCCAGGTTATTGCCGGTATTCTCGAATTTAAAAAAGGAAATACTTTCGGGCTTACGGCATTCACCTCCTATGGGATGTTTTGGCTTACCCTGGTTGCCTTGTGGCTGTTGCCCGAGATAAGTGCCGGAAAAGGAATGAAAACAGAAGAAGCCTATATAGGCTGGTATCTCTTTTTCTGGGGAGTATTTACTTTCTTTATGTGGCTCGGTACTTTTGGGAAAAACAAATGTCTTCAGTTTGTTTTTCTTTCCTTATGGGTGTTGTTCTTTTTACTGGCTATCCGCGACTGGACAGGCTCAGTGCTGATTGGTGCCATAGCCGGGTACGAAGGTATTGTTTGCGGCCTTTCTGCCATATATCTTGCCATGGCCGAAATATTGGAAGAAACAAGGGGAAAGAAAATTTTACCTTATTAATCGGGAAAAATTCCTCTCGGGGCGAATATTTTTAGAATTTGATCTAATTCTTGCCTGGAAAAATCTCAGGGTAGTTTATTTTTATCCCTGAAAATGAAACATCAGCCAACCTTTTCTTTTTTCTGCTCTTTTGTTGTCATATTGGTGACGATCTTGGTTTTTATTTTCTTTCAGGGGATGGCTCAGGAAACAACCCTTCGCCTGGATTCTGCTTTATTGATCAGAAAAGACATCCCTGCTGCCCGTATTTCTATACCTCCCAAAATTGATGGTCATCCGAATGAAGCTTGCTGGAAAACAGCTGCAGTGGCCGGTAATTTTGTGGAATATGCTCCCCGCAATGGAACCTTGCCGGCACTTCCCACCGAAATCCGGCTTGCCTATGATGATATGGCATTATATATTCTGGCGATTATGTACGATCCCCATCCCGATAGCATCTGCAAAGAGTTGGGGCGCCGCGACCAGATAGAATCCTTAAATACGGATTATATTTCTTTCGACATTCTGCCATATAATGACGGGCTTAATATGTATGAGTTCAAAGTGAGCCCCGCCAACCTTCAGAATGATTGCAAATATTCAGCCGTGGGACAGGATATTACCTGGGATGCAGTCTGGGAAAGCGCCGCGATCATTACTGATTCAGCTTGGATTACGGAGCTTAAAATACCCTATTCCGCCTTAAGGTTTCCAAAAACGGATGAGCAGGTCTGGGGAATTAACTTCTGGAGAAATATCCAGCGTTATCATGAATATTCTACCTGGTCGTGGGTCGATAATAAATCACAGGATATCTTTCGTTATTATGGCACGTTGACGGGATTTAAAAACATTAAACCTCCGGTGAGGCTATCTTTCACTCCCTATGTGTCGGGCTACATCGAGAAAATCCCGGAAATTAAAAACTGGTCAACTTTCCTGAGAGGCGGACTGGATATCCGCTATGGGATCAATGAAAGCTATACGCTCGACATGATGCTGATTCCGGATTTCGGACAGGTCCAATCAGATGACCGTATCCTTAACCTGAGCCCCTTTGAAGTGAGGTACGATGAAAAAAGACAATTTTTCACGGAGGCCACAGAGCTATTCGACAAATGCGAGATTTTTTACACCCGCAGGGTTGGAAGTCTCCCTAAAAACTATGGGGCTCCCTACGACAGTCTCCGCCAGCATGAAAAAGTGAATACAAACCCTGACCAGACAAGGATCATCAATGCAACTAAAATCTCCGGAAGAAATACAAAAGGACTGGGAATCGGCTTTTTCAATGGCATGACTACCAATACCTGGGCCAGCATTCAGGATACCCTAAGCGGAGTATCGAGGAAGATCATGACCCAGCCTTTTACAAATTACAACGTCCTGGTCTTTGACCAGAATCTGAAAAACAATTCTTATGTTACCCTGATCAATACCAATTACTGGATACCGGAAGAGGGTTATTCAGCCAATGTTACAGGTGTCGAAACCAAAATAAAAAACAAAAAAAACACTATCCAGGTCTTCGGACGTGTCAACCTTAGCCAAAAATATATCAGCGGAGTTCACCCTGAATTCGGGCATCAATATACCATCGCCCTGTCAAAACCCAGCGGAAAATTCCAGGCTCAGTTGTTTCGTCAGGAAACCGGCGACACTTACGACCCAAACGATATGGGCTTTTTGCTTTACAATAATGAAACGTATAATCGTCTCAGGCTTTCCTGGTATGATTTCGACCCCAAAGGAAAGATTATCAATTCCCAGACGGATTTCCAGGCTATTTATACCACACTCTATAAACCGTATGATTTTAAAACATTGGAATTCAAACTGAATAACTCCATCACTTTCGTGAAATACTGGACCAATGAAATATATGCGAGCATACAACCCCTGGGCTTCAACGATTATTACGAACCCCGGATGTGGGGAAGGGTTTATAAAATGCCCCTAAACTATTCAGGCGACTGGAGTTTTTTTTCCGACAGCAGGAAGCCTTTCCGTTATGGCCATTCCCTGGGTTTTATAAACAGCCCTGAAAACCATAATTTCAGTTATTATTTCACCCTTATCCCCAGGATACGTTTCAGCGACAGGTTTTCCCTGGCCATGGAGATCAATTATGAGAAAGATCTTAATAACTATGGTTGGGTCACCACCACTTACGATTCACTTTCAAATCCAGTCATCTCATTCGGCCGCCGAGACATCACTACCATCAACAACATTCTCAATGCCCGGTATATTTTTAGCACGAAAACCTCACTCTCCCTGAGGGCAAGGCATTACTGGTCGCAGGCAAAATACCTTTCATTTTATACCCTGAACCAAAACGGGCAATTAGATCCGGCTGGTTTTATAGAGAATCAGAATATCAATTTCAATGCCTTCACCATCGACTTGCAATTTATTTGGTACTTTGCTCCCGGAAGCGAACTTAGTGTGGTCTGGAAAAATGCCATCTTTACCCTCGATGAAAAATTGGTTAGCAATTATTTCAGGGATTTCAGCAATACCATAAGCTCCCCACAGGCCAACAGTTTTTCTTTCCGTATCCTGTATTATCTCGACTATTTGTTGTTGAAAAAGACGTTTAAGAAAAAGCAAACATCAACGGTCAATCAGTAAATAGGGCTATTTTTGCAATTTTAAGCTGCTGATACTATGAAAAAGAAATTCATCTTTATTATTGTTCTGATATTTGTCATGTGTTATTGGTCATGGGTCCCTTCCTTTGCTCAATCATTTGTCAGGCCTTACAACGAGAACCAGGATGCCAGGGCAGATCTGAAAGCAGCCATGGTTAAGGCAGAGAAAGAAAATAAGAATGTCCTCATCCAGTTTGGTGGAAACTGGTGTCCCTGGTGTTTAGGGTTTCATGCTTTGGTGAGCGGCGTTCCCAGGGTGGATTCACTGATGAAGGAGAACTATGTTTATCTCCTGCTTAATGTTCCGCATGAAAAAGACAAGCGCGACAATACCCTCTTCCAGGAATTCGGGTTTCCAAACCGTTTCGGGTATCCGGTTTTTGTCATCCTCGATAAAAACGGAAATCGTTTAAACACCCAGGATTCCGACGCTTTTGAATATCCGAATACTAAGGTCAAAGGCTACGATACGATTAAAGTAATTCGCTTCCTTAGCCTCTGGACCCCGAAAGCACTGGATCCGGCATCTTATCAGAAGAAATAATATACTCCGATCAGGATCCGGAGGTTTCCTATTTCTTTGGAGTCGAAGACATATCCCTTTGAACTGGTGGCTCCATAGGCTGCAACGGTATATTCCAGTTCTGTGGCCAGTCGGAATTTGTTTATGTTCAAAAGAATACGGGGAGAGATCCGATAAAGGTAATCAATGTTGCTGCCACGGGCATAGAATGGGCCGTTCACCACTTCCCCGACACCCAGGTTTTTTCCATAAGCCAGGAATAAACCGGGTTGCCATTTTTTTCCGTTGGTATGGGCTTCCCCCCAGACTGCAAAGGAACGGAGATTGGCATAGTCAACAAATCCCCGGACAGAATCAGTGACGTTTCTCACCGCATAACCGCCCAGCATGGTATAGGAATAATTGTTATCTCCATATTCTCCGCCAGCCTTCATGGTTATATTCCGGAGTTTTAATTTGATATAAATATTGCCTGCAAAACCGGTGGATTTTATATCGGTTTTATAGGTCTCGGTCACAGCCTCATGATGAAAAACGATATTGTTGATCACCGTATCAAAGGCTTTGGATAAAACCACTTCGGAAGACAATTTAGGGGTCAGCATCAGATAATTGATTCCGGCCCCTACAAGAAATTCTGTTCCTTTTTCTTCGTTTTTTGTCCCATATTGTAATTGCAGGTCAAGTTCTGGAAGAACGGAATTGCGGGCATATTTCGGACTGGGACCGGAAGGTCCGTCACTCACAAAATCCAGTTGCGATAGCGCGGTGAGAGAAAGTTTGACTTTTCCAAAAGCGCGGGTGAATTTGATCTGGGGGTTACGGGAAAAAACTACAAAAGGAGCCCCGGTATTGAAAGAAACGGTGGATGGGGAACATTCGGGTACAAACATGGGATGCCACCATTGTCCAACTAATAATTCCACCCTGGGCCAGGCAAGTTTGACCCAGGCATGACGAAGCCTAAATGAATTAATGGCCGGATTGATATTACCAAAAAATTCAGCCTCGATATAACCGGATGTTTTCGCTCCCAAAGCATCCGGCCCGGTAATGGTAGCTGCCATCCGTGTTTGGATCGACAGAATATTATAATTAGCCTTGGCGTTGATGTCCTTACCATCGGCATCCGGTTTTATATTTTCAGGGTATAGCAGGAACTGGCTTTCCCTTAACCCGTATGTCTGACGGGAGTCAAAATAAATATCTGTTTTGATAAACCCTGAGAAACTGATCCCGAATAAGGGTTGTTTTTTTTCTTTTACGGACTGACCCTGGCTGCCGTTTGGATTTTTGGAGTCAGATGATTGAGCCCAGATTCCAAAGGGAACCAGAGACAGGCTCAGGAGAAGGAGTATTTTTTTTTTCATCGCAAAATTTTTTAAAGTGCAAAGAAACTAAGAATTTCCAAGAATCCGCTAACGGTCATTGGTCTTCTGCCAACGGCCATCTGAAATTCACTATCTTTACACTCATAAATTTCGCTATTACGCCTTTATCCATGAATATTCACAAACTCAACAATATTTTCAATCCCCAACGGATAGCCTTGATAGGAGTTACCACCAATCCCAACAGTGTGAGTGGGAAAGTACTGATCAATCTGGTAAGCGGTGGTTTCAGGGGAGTGGTTTATCCGGTCAATCCCGACCATGAAGCCGTAATGGGAATCCCCTGTTACCCAGATGTAAGGAGCCTGCCGAAAACACCGGAATTAGGGATCATCTGTACACCGGCTGAAAAGGTCCCTGGTTTAGTCAGAGAATGTGGCGAATCCGGAGTCAGGGGATTGATCATTATGTCGGCAGGATTCAGGGAAATAGGGGAGGAGGGATTGAAATTGGAGGAACAAATCAGGGCGGAAATAAAAAAGTATGAAGGCATGAGGGTTATTGGCCCCAATTGTCTTGGAATTATTGTCCCCGGGCTGAAACTGAATGCCAGTTTTGCCGCCGACATGCCCAGATCAGGAAACATAGCATTTATTTCACAGTCAGGAGCGCTTTGTACTTCTGTTCTGGATTGGGCGATGGAAGGGAAAATAGGGTTTTCTCAATTTGTTTCTATCGGCAACAGCCTTGATGTTGAATTTGGCGACCTGATCGATTATTTTGGGGAAGATGAAAACACCAAATGTATTATTTTGTACATAGAGTCCATCAGGAATGTCAGAAAATTCATGACTGCTGCCCGTGCCTTTGCCCGGAAAAAACCGATTGTTGTATATAAAGCGGGTCGTTTTCCGGAGTCTGCTCAGGTTGCTGCTTCCCATACAGGGGCAATGGCCTCTGAAGATGCGATATATGATGCTGCTTTTCAAAGGGCAGGTCTTGCCCGGGTATACGATATCGGAGATATTTTCAGTGTGGCGGAACTGATCGGCAGAAATAAAATTCCACAAGGTCCCCGTTTGGGAATTATCACCAATGCTGGTGGCCCCGGGGTTATGGCAACGGATGCCCTGATCGCTTCAAATGGTATTTTGGCTATACTTTCACCAGAAACCATGAACAGGTTGAATGAAAACCTGCCGGCTTACTGGTCGCATGGTAATCCGGTAGATGTCCTGGGAGATGCTAGGGCCAAACGCATCGCCAAAGCTACCCAGATCGTATTGGAAGATTCAGGTGTGGATGCTGTTCTTGTCATCCTTACCCCACAAGCCATGACCAATCCCAATGCCACTGCAAAAGAGATCTCTTCCCTGATTAAGTTAACGCAAAAACCTATTCTGGCTGCATGGTTGGGTGGACAAAGCATGCACGAAGCCGATGATATTCTCGTGGAAAGCGGAATACCTTCCTATAAAACCCCTGAACAAGCTATCCGGGCTTTCATGACCCTGGTAGCTTATTCCAGGAACCTTGATACCCTCTATGAAACGCCCAGAGACATCCCGGTAGAATTCACGGTTGACCGTCAGAAACTCCGTGAAGATTTCAGCCGGATGATCCGGGATAAAGGGACCATCCTTTCTGAGGAAATGTCCAAGAGCATCTTGGAAACATATGGTATTCAGACCACCAAACCCTTTTTTACCAACGATGTAGAAGGGGCTGTTAAGGTTTCGGCTAAAATCGCTTACCCAGTTGTTCTGAAAATCCAATCTCCTGACATCACGCATAAATCAGATGTGGGAGGTGTACAATTGAACCTTGGAACAGAAAAAATGGTCAGGGCTGCCTATGAAAGGATCATGGAATCAGCCAGGTTAAAAAGACCGGATGCCAGAATTGAAGGTGTTAGTGTTCAGAGAATGGCATTCACAAAAGATGCTGTTGAACTTATCCTCGGGATTAAAAAAGATAAGGTATTCGGTACCGTGCTGATGGTCGGAATGGGTGGCATCACCGCAGAATTGTTTGGCGACAAAGCCCTTGGTTTTCCTCCGTTAAATGAAAGGCTGGCCCGGCAAATGCTTGAATCCCTAAAAATCTATCCTCTCCTGAGTGGATATCGCGGCAGCCAGCCGAAAAACATCGAAAAATTAATTCAGGTATTGATCCGCTTGTCGTATCTCGCGGCGGACTACCCTGAAATCAATGAGCTTGATATTAATCCTCTGCTGGTCACTCCGGGTGATGTCATCGCCCTGGATGCCAGAATTGTGATCGGAGAAAAAGATCCGTCATTGCTGAAAGGGAAATATGACCATCTGGCCCTCCATCCTTACCCTGAAGAATTTGTTAGAAAAGAACGGTTGCAGGATGGTTCGGAGATCCTTTTCCGACCGATCAAACCAGAAGATGAACCCCTGTGGCTGGAAATGATCGGACAATGTTCCAAAGAATCCCTTTACTCCCGCTTCCGTTACTTTTTCCATTGGGAAACCCATGAGGTAGCTACCCGATACTGCTATATCGATTATGACCGGGAAATAGCCATTGTGGCTGAAATCGTTGAAAATGAGCAGAAACGCCTGATAGGCGTGGGCAGGCTCATCGCCGACCCTGACCATGAAACCGTAGAATATGCCATCCTTATTATTGATGCCTGGCAGCATAAAGATCTGGGAAATAAAATAACAGATTTTTGTCTTGAAATTGCACGGAAATGGAACCTTAAACGAATCACAGCCCAAACTACTACCGATAACCAGCGGATGATCTCCGTCTTTCAAAAACGGGGCTTCGAGATCCTCATTAACAACCAGGACTCAACAGTGGAAGTCATGAAAGAATTGTGATGAAATATTGTTAATGTATTGTTCACCAAACTGAAAAGGGCAGTCGATTAGAATAATGGTTGTCATGAATAATTCCAGTTTTGTCGAAAATGTAAGTTATAGTAGATGATTAGATAATCTGTTTACTAAATTTGTGTTAGGGTTATCTTTTTTATCATGCTCATATTTTCATTACAAATCAGAAGACTTTTTAAACATCTGGTATTCTGGCTGTTTATTCTGGCCTTCCAAATTTCCCGATCCGGGGCGAAGATTATCGATACCAACTGGGAGGACTTCCGCTCCCTGCTGATTGAGCATAGCCTGATGCTGCCGTTACTGGTGCTTATATCCTATTTTTTTGCATATTATTTATTGCCACGTTTCTTATCTGCTCGCAAATATCTGTTCCTTTTTCTTCTAGCCACAGGTAGCGGTGCATTTGCCATCATCATGATGAGGATCATCCTGTACGCTTATGTTTTCCCTGAGTTTTATCCTACCTATTATGAAAAGTATCCCGGTTTCTGGAACTTTAATATAGCCCAATACGCATTTTATATTTTTTCAACTGTTGCTATTGTGGTCATGATCAAATATGCCAGTCAACTCCGGCAGGTGGAAAGGATAAGATACCAGCTCGAACAACAGAATTTATCCAGCGAATTAGCCTTGTTACGCAACCAGGTGAATCCTCATTTTTTATTCAATACATTGAATAATATCAATGTATTGGTGAAAAAGGATCCCGAACTGACTCAGAAGTCAATTGTGAAATTGAGCGAAATCATGCGGTATATGTTGACGGAAGCCGTTAATGAAAAAGTAATGCTGACCAAGGAAATAGAATACTTGAACAGCTATATCGGCCTTTTATCCTTACGCCTTGAACAAAAAAACTATATCCTGTTTACAGTTACCGGAGACGCGTTGGGACTTCTGATTCCTCCTATGCTTCTGGTTCCCTTTATTGAAAATGCGTTTAAACACGGATTAAAGGATGCCCCTGCCCCGGGTATTATAATACAACTAGAGATTGCCAGGGATAAAATAAAATATTGTGTGGAAAATTTTATCAAACCCGATAAGATATCCGATACCCCCGACTCGAATGGAATAGGGATTGCGAATCTTAAACGCCGGCTTGGATTACTTTATCCTGGCAAGTACAAGCTGGATATCAATACGGATGGTAGAGTGTTCTGCTGCAGACTTGAACTGGAGATTGACGAATAATTCCATTTACCAGTAAATAAAAAAGGATGATGAAAATGACCTGTATTGCCGTTGATGATGAACCCCTGGCCCTGGATCAGATGGTTGATTTTATTTCCAAGATTTCCTGTCTTGAGCTTAAGGCAACATTTAAAAAGGGCGTGGATGCTATGATTTATATCAAGGAAAACAAAACGGATCTGGTTTTTCTGGATGTACACTTGGAAGATATCAGCGGGATACAGTTACTGAGAACACTTAAACAAAAACCCTTTGTCATATTAACGACTGCATACGATCAGTATGCACTTGAAGGTTATGAACTGGATGTTAACGACTACCTTTTAAAACCTATTTCTTTTGAACGCTTTGTCAAGGCAATAGAAAAGATCCGGGATTTAATGCCCCAGGTTAAAACCCCGGCTGTTATTAAATCAGCCATTCCAAAAGTACCGGAGTATATCTTTGTCAAAGCCGATTATAAAATGCAGAAAATCATTTTAAAGGATATTCTCTTTATTGAAGGTTACCGTGATTATATGAAATTTCATCTGTATCAGAAAAAATCCGTGGTGAGTTTGCTGAGCTTCAGAAAAATTGAAAGCATCCTGCCTTCCCATGCGTTCATCCGCATCCATAAATCCTTCCTCGTGGCAGTTGATAAAATTGATATCATTGGAAAAAATGCCGTCAAAATAGGCGAAAATACCATCCCTGTAGGGGAAGCATACAAAGAACGCTTTTTTAAATACCTTGAAGAAAAGAATTTGTTAACATAGTATTACTTTTCATTAACCTTGAATAACTTCCATTTTTCATCCTGCCCGATATCCTTCGCCAGGAAAAAAAGTCGGTTTTGTAATAAAAATCGATATCTTCCCAGAAATCGCAGGACAGTATCATAGGTAGTATGCTAGGGGAATCACTGAAAGAGTGTCTCCGTTTGTTGTCATCAGTAATATTTCAGAACGCTTGAGCTGATACCGGAATACAAGCAGTATCAGGTTATCTCCCAGGAAATGATCAGTCTGGGCAAAGCAAAAGTTTGATAACTGAGAAAAGGTGATGATAAGCTTACTATACATATCTTATTTTATTTCAAAGATAATGGTTCAATCAGCTTTGTTCAAGGGTTATCAACCAATACGGAAAAAGTTTAGACAAACCTGGTTTTTTTAACGGGTTCAGCCTTCACCGGGAGTAAATCAGGTTTTGCTGGGATGTTGTCGTGTTTTGCTGAAAAATATTGTATTCCGGGCACCACGGGTTTACTTTTGTGCAAAAAACAAGATGAAAAAATTCATTGTCATTTTCCTGTTATGGTTACCGGCTTTTCTCCAGATGAACGTAAATGGTCAATCCTTACAGTTCACCGGGCACCTGGTTTATCAGACAACAAGCCGGATTTTCTTCACGGCCGCGTCTGACCTTGATAAAGATGGTGATCAGGATATATTGTTTACACAGCCTAATCAAAACATCCTGAGTTGGTTTGAAAACCAGGGTGATGGAAATTTCAACCAGCGTGAAGTGGGAGAATTCCCGGAAGCTTTCTCGACCTGGGTCGTCGATATTGATTTTGATGGCGACAATGACATTCTGGCCTCTTCCTATGATCCTTCAAAAGTGGTTTTGTTTGAAAATGATGGAAACCAGAATTTCACACTCCATTTGTTGTCGGAAGCCATCCCTCATCCGCTTACTGTAGCCGCAGAGGACATAGACAAGGATGGCGATTACGACATCGCTTGTGCCACCCAGGATGCCGGTAAAGGCATAATGTTGCTACTGAATGAGGGGAACCTGGTATTTACTCCGCTTGATCTCAGCATACAGCCCTATTCGAGTACCTGGACTCAAATTATCGACCTTGATCAGGACGGAGATTGGGATATTCTTGGAAATAGTTTCAGTACCAACGGAGGGATATTGTGGTATGAACAAACCAATCCGATGGTTTTCGCCGAACACCTGGTACCCTTTGCATCTACCCATGGATTTACTGCAGCAGATATCGATGGCGATGGATATACTGACCTTGCTGCCGTATCCTGCGGTTCACAACTTGCATGGTTCAGGAATGACGGCAATAACAATTTTACACCCGAAATACTGACCAGCAATTTAGATTGCGCTGTTTCTGTCACTACCACTGACCTTGATCTTAACTCGAAAACCGACCTTGTGGCTTCATCCTGGAGCAACAATAAAGTAGCCTGGTGGGAAAATGACGGGAATCAGGAGTTCACCATGCAAACGATCAGCGATACCATGTTAAGGCCCAATTGTGTTGATGTGGCAGATTTCAACAACGATGATTTTCCGGATGTCGTTGCTGGCGGATATTCGGGCACCCTGATATGGTGGGAAAATACCGGTCATGGTGTGGGTGATTGTGAACCCAAGGTTAATCCATTGGCAGAGATTATGTTCAACCATGAAGCAAGATGTTTGGAAATCAACCTTAAATCTGTTTCTCCCCAGGCCCGGGTAATCCTGTGTGATATCAACGGTAAACAGCTACTTCCACCGGTAGTTTTTTTACGCAACACCCTTTTGCCTTGCGACACCCTGAAGCCGGGACTTTACCTGCTGAAACTGGAATCCGCTGACCGATTTATGGTTTATAAAGTAATGATATATTGATAAGTCGTCTATCCTGTTATTATGAAACAAACCAGTGCTTTCCCGGTTCTTGAAACTCCGAGACTGGTTCTCCGGCAACTGGGACAAGACGATGCACCGGTAATCCTGAGGCTAAGGGGCGAAAAAGAAATGTTAAAGTACATTGAAATGTACAGGATCAAATCGCTGGACGAAGCCAGTGAGATGATAGAAACCCACCGTAAGAAATTTACTGAAGGGAAAGGATTGATTTGGGGAATTCAATTTAAAGGAGAAAGTAGCCTGATAGGGTACCTTGGCTATCATACCATCATTTTGGAGCATTTCAGGGCAGAAGTGTGTTACCTGCTGTTACCCGAATTCTGGAATTCAGGGATAATAAAAGAAGCGATGAACAGCATAACATCTTTTGCATTTATGGAAATGAACCTTCATCGATTGGAGGCGGTAATCATGAAAGGCAATAACAGCTCAGTTCAGATTGCCTTGAATGCCGGTTACCGGAAAGAAGCGCAATTGCGTCAGCATATATTTTACCAGGGTAGGTTTTATGATTATATGATCTATGCCATGATAAGAGAGGATTATGAAAAACGACAATACAGATGAAACGACCATGGATATTAATACCGTTATTTTTTTATCATGAATGTGATTATGGCAGCATGGATCCCTGAAAGAACAGTCAAAGGAGGAGTTCAGAATCTTAAAATGCTAAATCGATAATGAAACTGGAACTGTCGGCGAAACGGATGAATTCCTTTTTGTACAATAATCTGTTTTACTGTAAAAATATTCTGATGGTCCGCCAAGCTTATCGTTATAAGAATAGTATTCACGTATGATTTTATGATCCGAAGTTGTAATTAGAAACGGAGAGGTATATGCGAATTTTTATCACAGGATGATTATTTTCCGGGTAAGTCGAAAGTTGTTTCCCTGCATTGCACAAGTGTACAGTCCGGCAGGCAGACCATCTACAGAAAAATCAAACCGGTGTTCTCCTCCGGGGATGACCCGGTCCAACAATTTTGCCACGATTTTACCTTGGCTATTGTAGATCCGTAGGGAGATAAAATCAGGGCAGGGCAGAAAAAAACTTAATGAGGTATATTCCCTGCATGGATTTGGTTCATTCTGATCAAGCCTTGGACCCATTCCCTGATCTCTCATACCGTGTAAGCCGGTTGAAGTATTCAGGTTTTCAAACAGTTTAATTGCACCCCAGTTGGTAAGTACAAGATCGGGATCTTTGGAAAACGAGTAATGGAGATTGATTATTTCTCCTGCTAAAGGAGTGATGGCAAAGGAAATCCATCCATCGGTGAGATCATAACAATACTGTTCAGGGGGGATTGTTGTCCCATTGATATCTGCTGAAGATATTTGCTGCAGGACTTGTTTCCCGATATAAAACAATTTCTTATGGCCATCGCCCTGAAGTGTTTTAACGGTATCAATCAGGTAGTCTTTATCATAATCAGCCCAGGCAATCTGCTGTGTCCCTCCCCCAACAGGCTTCGACCATGCAAAGGTATCAGAAAGGATACCATTTATATTTTCGAAAATCCCCAATGCTGAATTCCATGATCCTGCGGAGAGGTCCAGATCTCCGTCTCCATCGGCATCGACCCAGGCTACGGCTGAGGGTTCGTTGCCCGGTATCGACACCCATTGAGGAATCGTATCAAGAATACCGTTGAGGTTTTTGAACAGGAAAAATTTTTCTCCCGGAGATGCGACAGCCAGGTCAGGATAACCATCATGGTCCACATCCCCGAAGGCCATTTGCCTTGCCCCTGCAACTGCTCCCGAATGCCAGGAGGGAGAAGTTTCCAGTATTCCGTTTTCGTTATAAAAGATCAGGATACCTTTAATGCGGGCACCCAGGGCCAGATCCAGGTCTCCATCCAGGTCAACATCAGCAAAGGCGAGATCTGTGCCAAAATAGGTGCTGTCAGATTGCCAATCCGAGATGGAATCAAATGAACCTTGGTGGTTGATGAAAAGCAGGACATTTTCCTTTTTGGATGTGGCATAATCGCCCCTGGCAAAGGCCAGGTCGATATCCCCGTCGCCATCTATATCTCCACCGGCACAAGAAAAAGCATTTCCCGGTTGAGACAGCCATCCGGGTGTGGGCGGCATTCCTGAATTATTCATAAAAGTGTAATTGGGAACAGCCAGCATTCCGTTTGACGTCAATCCCAGGCTTGCCACCGCAATATCTATATCTCCGTTATGATCAAAATCATTGAGGTATATATTACATCCAGGAGCCAGGAAAACGGAAGCCCAGCCAGGTGTCGCTGGCAGGATACCAGAATCATTATAATAAATTAAAGTGGCGCCGTTCACAACATCAAGCCCTGTAGAAACTGCCAGATCCGGATAACCGTTATGATCAAAATCAGCCCAGCCTATCCCTGTGGGGTAATTTTTTGAGACTAGCCAGACCGGAGAACTGGAAAAATTAAATTGAGCCTGGCTATTCAGGGAATAAAGAACCATCAGAGTACAGCAGGCAAAAATGATAGTGGTTTTCATTTTTAAAAAATTTATTTTAACAAAATTGTATTTATAAGGAACGAAATCAAAATCCTTTAGACCAACGGTAAAAAATTCATGACAGAATTTTCTCTTCAAGATTATTCTAGGATGAAAAGAAGGTAACCATGTACAATTATTAAGGGTTTTATCGTATATTTATGACCTGTTTCACCCTAAAATCAAATTCACTCATCTATGAAATTTTTTTATTTCTTGTCTCTATTTTTATTCTTTGTCAATATCTCATATGCTCAGCCATGGATAAAGAATCTGCCCCAGGATAAGGCAAAAACAAACCTGACATTCTTCGATTATCAGCGAGCGTTTAACGAATACTGGGCGCCGTATCATGTCGACAAGGGATATTATGTTGAAAACGGAATCAGGAAAAAAGCTCCCGGATGGAAACAGTTCAAACGCTGGGAATATGAAAAGGAATCTCAGATCAATCCTGAAACTGGGAAATTTCCTGAAAAACCAGCCCGGGAGATTGATAAAGTGCTTACCTATTCCTCTGAAAAATCACCGTCAACGGCTAACTGGACCTGTCTGGGGAGCAATAACTCCGCTGGAGGATATGCCGGTATCGGACGGATTAACTGTATTGCCTTTCATCCATCGAATCATAATACTTATTGGGCCGGAACTGCCTCCGGAGGAATTTGGGTCACTACAGATAATGGTTCCAACTGGACTTGCCTGACAAACAACCTCGATGCTCTGGCCGTCAGCGATATTGTCATTCCGACGGATTATACCACTACTAATACGATCTACATCGCTACCGGGGATAAAGATCATTGGGACAACCGTAGCATAGGCGTCCTTAAATCCACCGACGGAGGTTCGACCTGGAACCCTACCGGAATCAGCTATACCCTGGCGGATAATAAAATGGTTAACCGCATATTGCTGGATCCAAACAATAACCAAATTTTAATTGCGGCAACGACCAACGGCGTTTTAAAAACGACCAATGGCGGTTCAACTTGGAACACCCTGCTCACTACCACCAATTTTATCGATATGGAATATAAGCCCGGTGATTTCAATACCCTTTATGGATCTACCACCAACGGTACAATTTATGTTTCATCTAACGGAGGTTCAAACTGGACACAGGCTTTCAACAATGCTAGTGCCTACAGGATAGAACTGGCCGTATCCTCTCATCAGGATTCATGGGTTTATGCCCTTGCCGTCAATTCTTCCAGTGGACTTTATGGTATTTTTCAATCTATCAACAGTGGAGCTTCTTTTTCCCAGGTCTTCAGCGGATCTACCCTGAATCTGCTCGGCTGGAATTCCAATGGTATGGATTCCGGGGGACAGGGATGGTATGATTTGTCGCTTTCCGTATCTCCTGCAAATGCCAATACCCTGCTGGTTGGCGGAGTGAATACCTGGCGTTCTACCAATGGTGGAACCTCCTGGGCAATCGTTAATCATTGGTGGGGCGACGGAGTCCCTGCCGTTCACGCCGACAAACACAAACTGGAGTATCGTAATAATGGGGACTTGTTCGAATGTAACGACGGGGGCATTTATTTTTCAAATGATAATGGCACAAACTGGATTGACAAAACCAATGGTATGGTCATTAGCCAGATGTACAAACTGGGAGTCTCCCAAATAGTTCCCGATGAAACCATCACGGGTTTGCAGGACAATGGTACAAAACTTTTCACTGGCGGAAACTGGGAGGATGTCAAAGGCGGTGATGGCATGGAATGCCTGATCGATTATACCGATGTTAACATACAGTACGGCACTTATGTGTACGGACAAATAGACCGTACCACCAACCATTGGTCCAGCGCTACCGCCATAGAACCTTCAGGAGCGGGCAATGGAGCCTGGGTAACCCCCTATATCATTGATCCCAATGATCCGCAGATTCTGTATGCCGGATATGCCGATGTCTGGAAAACCTTCAACCGGGGAAACAGCTGGACACAAATTTCCACCATGAGTACTTCCGATAAAATCCGTTCCATGGCCATTGCCCCTTCGAATACCCAGGTGCTTTATGTAGCTTCCCCTACTAAAATCTGGAAAACAACCAATGGAGGCACTTCCTGGACTGAAATCACCGGAAGCTTACCCATTGCAACAGGCAATATCACCAGCATTGCAATTAAAAATAATGATGACACCAAGCTTTGGGTGACCATGAGCGGATATAATGCCAATAAAGTATTTCAATCTGACAATAGCGGAACTTCCTGGACCAATATTTCCAATGGCCTGCCTTCCATTCCGGCGTATTCCATCGTTCAGAACAAACAAGCGACTTCAGAAGAGCAGTTATATGTTGGTACAGAATTAGGCGTTTTTTTCAAAAAAGGAAGCGATCCCTGGCTTGCCTATAATACCGGATTGCCTAGTGTCAAAATCGGGGAAATAGAAATTTATTATCATTCGAATCCCCAAAACAGTATTTTGAGAGCAGCCACTTACGGAAGAGGACTTTGGGAGACACCGGTGTATTCATCCTGTACGCCTCCCCCTCCCCCTGTAGTAGGAACCATAACCCAGCCCACCTGTACCCTGGCGACCGGTAGTGTGGATTTATCCGGATTACCTTCCACTGGAACCTGGACTATCAATCCCGGAGGGATTATCGGAACAGGGTCCTCTACCACCATATCCGGACTGATGCCCGGAACTTATTATTTTACAGTTATAGACGGGAATACGGGATGTGAATCCCAACCTTCTTCAGCTGTTGTGATCAACCCCCAGCCCGAAACACCACCTGCCCCGGTAATTACGATCAATAACTTTATCTTGGTATCCAACACTCCCTATGGCAATCAGTGGTATAATCAGGACGGAATCATTAATGGGGCTATCAATCCGACTTATACCGTCTCATCCAATGGAAATTATTACGACATTGTTACCCTGAACGGATGCAGTTCCCCTCCATCCAACATCATCTATGTGACCAATGTAGGGATTGATCCCGCCGGAAGCATCACAACGGTCAGCATTTATCCCAATCCTTTCAGGAATGAACTGATCATTGAAACGATCGGTCTGCAGGAAGAGATTACATTTGAAATATTGAATTCCCTTGGGCAGATCGTTTTCAAAGGAAGTTTTAAAGAGAAAACCATAATACCTACAACCGGCCTGGTTTCAGGGACCTATCTGGTCAGGTTGACAAAAGGCGGGGAAAGGGCAATGATCAGGATCATGAAGGAATAAAATTATTCCCATAATGAGTCAAAAAAAATCTGACCTGGAGAGAATCGAAAGTTACCTGAATGGTAGCATGACTCCTGCCGAAATGCGTGAGTTTGAATACGCATTGGAAGACGACCGGGAGCTGGCCAGAAAATTCAGGCTCAGACAATCCTTCCCTTCCATTTTTCATGCAGAAGGCGAAGATGAAATTACCATATCCATAACGGATACTCCTGAACAAAATTCCGGAAGAAAAAAACGTCATTCCAACACCTCATATTTCGTTTGGATTGCCCTTTTCTTGGTTTTTGCAGGACTTGTCATAGTTTTTCTTTTCCTGACAAAAAATGGTAACGGGAAAGAAACAAGGGAAAAAGATTTGACTGCGACAGACACGAGTCGGGAAACAACAATTCAGCAAAAGCCAGAAACACGGGTTCAACCTGAAAAGATCATGCCTGTCTCCCTGCCTGTCGAGCTGTTAAGTCCGGCCGACAGTATGGTGGTAAGCAGGGGAGAAGAATTGATTTTTCGTTGGAAGATTCAAAACGACACTTTCACAAATTTTTATATTATTTCCGAACCCGGTCATAAGCTGGCATGGTGGAGAGGAATCAGACCGGGGATCAGTGAATACAAAGTGGAAGCAAGAAACTTCCGCCCAGGAAAATTTTACTGGTATGTGGGGGATAAAAAAGTGAGGAGAACACTCATTGTCAAAGAATAATTCAGACATACGTATAATATTGTCAGAAAGCTTTTTATACCTTTGAAAAAAATCTGAATATCTTATGAAAAAGATCTTACCCTTGAGTGGAATTCTTCCTTTGATCATTATTTTTGCCCTTCTCTTGCTATTTTCAGGATGTGCCAATAAGGAAGTGGTCACCGAATGTCTGAAAGGTCATACTTACGGGTTCTGGGGAGGTTTGTTGCATGGAATCATTGCGCCCATCGACCTTATCCTGATGCTCTTCCGCGATGACATTACGGTGTTTGCCCCGAATAACAACGGGATCTGGTACGCCTTTGGATTTGTTCTGGGTAGCGGAGGCTGGGGTTTCCTTGGCGGACACCGGGCGTCAAGAAGCCGGAGATAACAGCTTCTTGCCAACCTCTTCCAGCATTACCTTTGTCATTCGTGACAGATCGTAAGCGTATTGCAGGCCCCAATCTTTCTTGGCAACCTCATCGTTGATACGGGCAGGCCAGGAATCGGCGATAGCCTGACGGAAATCGGGTTTGTAGGTGATTTCGAATTCAGGAATATGTTTTTTGATCTCTTCGGACAGAATTTTCGGGGTGAAGGAGATTCCGGCTACGTTATAGCTTGAACGCAGGGAGAGTTTTGAAGCATCGGCTTCCATGACATCGATAGTGGCTTTGATGGCATCGGGCATGAACATCATGGGAAGTGCAGAATCCGGACCAAGAAAACACTCATACTTTTTATGCTTGATCGCTTCATAGAAGATCTCCACGGCATAATCGGTCGTACCGCCGCCGGCTTCAGTTTTATAACTGATGAGTCCGGGATAGCGAAGGCTACGGGTATCCACGCCGTATTTGTTGAAGTAATACTCTATCCAGCGTTCGCCCGCCAGCTTACTGATACCGTAAACCGTATTGGGCTCCATGATCGTGAATTGTGGGGTGTCCACACGGGGAGTGGAGGGTCCGAAAACAGCAATAGAGCTGGGCCAGAATATTCTTTTCAGCTTTAGTTCCCGGGCAAGTTCCAGTACATTCATCAGGCTGCGCATGTTAATGTCCCAGGAAGCCAGGGGGCGTTTTTCGGCATTGCCAGAAAGAATAGCTGCAAGATGGTACACTTGGGTGATTTTTTCATGCTCCAGAATGAGTTGGAGTTTGGATGCATCCAATACATCCAAAATCTCAAATGGGCCAGTACCGGCCACTTCTGGTGGAGCTGGGCGGATGTCGGTGGCGATCACATGGGATTCACCGTAAAGTTTTCGTAATTCGAGAGTCAATTCCGAGCCGATTTGCCCAGAACAACCGATGACCAGTATTTTTTCCATCTTTACATTTTAAAAAGTTCACGCAAAAGTAGAAAAAAACAAATCACCAATATACAATGACGTAACCCTGACAGCATGTTGCCGTCTAAATATTCAAATAAAAATCCACACCAATGATCCATCGTATTTACTTTTTTCTTCCATTGGTCATGACATTGGCGATGTTTCGTCTGTCACAGGCCCAGCATGCTAACTTGTCTCTTGAACAGCTTAACGGCAGGTTTGACCGGGTGTTGTCGGATGCCTATCAACCAGAAGGACCGGGATGTGCAGCAATTGTTGCCGTCAAAGGGAAGGTGATTTACCATAAAGCTTTCGGGAAGGCTGATCTCGAGCTCAATGTCGATATGCGCCCGGAGATGGTCTTCCGGATAGGATCTATCACCAAGCAATTTACCGCCGTGGCCATCCTTCAACTCGAAGAATCCGGTAAACTTTCCCTGAAAGATCCCATTACGAAATTTATTCCAGATTATCCAGTGCATGGCTATACCATTACCATCGAACATCTCCTGACTCATACTTCAGGAATACACAGTTATACCAGCATGAAGGAATGGACATCAGAGATACGGAAAAAGGATTTTTCCATAGACTCGCTGATCAATTTCTTTAAAGATTACCCCATGGATTTCGAACCCGGCACAAAATGGAGCTACAGCAATTCGGGTTATATCCTGCTGGGAAAGATCATTGAAGTGGCGTCAGGCATGACCTATCCACAATATCTCAAGGAAAAGATTTTTTTACCCCTTGAACTGAACCATAGCAGTTACGATTCAACCCATCTGGTGATCAGGAACCGCATTAAGGGTTATGCAAAAGGAGACAATGGTTTTGAACATGCCGAATACCTAAGTATGTCCCAGCCCTATGCCGCGGGGGCTCTCATTTCAACGGTAGAAGATCTGTATAAATGGACCCTTGGCATTTGCTCTGGGAAGATCCTTAAAAGAGAAAATTTAGAGAAAGCATTTATCCCATACAGAACTTCCGATGGCAAGCCAACCAATTATGGTTATGGCTGGATGATGGGAGAGATCGATGGCAGCAAAGTGATCCTTCATGGGGGAGCCATCAATGGTTTTCTAACCCTGGGATTGTGGATCCCCGATGAAGAAGTCTTTGTAGCTGTCTTTTCAAACTGCGAAAACCAATCACCGGATAATGCAGCATTAAAAATGGCTGCCATGACCATTGGGAAATTCCCCGAATATGATACCATTGCGCTTGACAGTATAAGCCTTAATTCTTATATCGGTATTTATGAAGACGGTGGGGGATTGCAAAGAAAAATTACCTATAAAGATGGAAAACTCTGGTCTCAGCGGACGGGAGGAGGATTGTTTGAATTGAAGGCGGTCGGACAGCATAAATTTATTTTTTCTGATGATATGGCTTCCTATGAGTTCCAGACAGATAACAGTGGCAAAGTAAAGGGTTTGATATTCCGCCGCCTGGGCTCCGAAACATCTGAATGGAAACGTACAGATAAAATGATTCAGACGCGCAATGAAATGAAGGTGGATGCAGCGATCCTACAGCAATATGCAGGTGTCTATGAGCTGGTTCCGGGATTTACCCTGACCATGACTGTCGAAGAGGGAAAGCTGATGACCCAGGCTAGCGGTCAGCCAAAATTTGAACTTTTTGCTGAAAAGGAAAACCTGTTTTTTCTGAAGGTAGTCGATGCCAGCGTGGAGTTCATCAAGGGAGAAGACGGGAAAGTGAATGCGCTCATCCTCCATCAGAACGGTGACCATAAAGCAAAAAGAATAAACTAGTTTATTCCGGAATTATACCCATTTGTTATTTTACTTTTATAATTCCCCTAAGGCCTTGATCAACGGGTAAATCATTCCTGCGATCAGCAACAGGACCAGAAAAGGGCGGTTGATGTTCTGCCATTTATAGTTCTTCCTCCGGATGGCATCCATCGCATGGTTGATTGCGGAGAAAAAGAAAAAAAACATAAAGGCAAAAAAGATGGTCAACTCTGCTGCAATACCCCATTTGCAGAAATACACTACGACGGCAACGACAGCATAGGAGAGCATCCCGATAGCCGATTGTCGCTGGTAATTACCATCTGACTGATAGCCCTTAGCTTCTGCCGCTTTCTTTCCCGCCAGCAAACCTTCCAGACCCGAAATTCCTGCAATGGCAAAAATAACCAGAGGGATCATGATGTGAAGCTGAGCCTGAGGGTTGTATCCGTCTTGAAACCCGGTTTGGTAGCCTAAAAAGAATGCAGTACAAACGATCAGTATCCTAAAAATGTCGAGGATATTTGAAAACATGATGATAAGGATTTATGAGGTGAAATTAACAAATTTCCAGAATTTTTTACCTTTGTCCTGTTTATTCTTTAGCGATGGACTCCAGGCTTTTTTTGTACAATACCTTATCGAGGAATAAAGAAGCATTTGAACCAATTAACCCTCCTTTTGCAGGTATGTATGTCTGCGGTCCTACGGTTTATGGTGATCCTCACCTGGGCCATGCCCGTCCGGCCATCACTTTCGACCTGGTATTCCGATATCTTCAGCATCTAGGATATAAGGTGCGCTATGTAAGAAACATTACCGATGTAGGTCATCTCGAAGCCGACCTCGATGAGGGAGAGGATAAGATCGCCAAAAAAGCTCGCCTGGAACAAGTAGAACCAATGGAGATCGCCCAATACTATGCTGATCGGTATTTCCTGTACATGGAAGCCCTCAATGTAAAACGACCATCCATTGAACCCCGTGCTTCCGGCCATATCATTGAACAGATCGGCTTGGTGCAGCAGATCCTGGATGCAGGCTATGCTTATGAGGTGAATGGCTCGGTATATTTCGATATGGAAAAGTACAGCAAGTCACATGAATATGGAATCCTTTCAGGACGTGTGCTTGATGATTTGCTTACCAATACTCGTAACCTTGAAACTCGGGAAGAAAAACATCACCCCGCGGATTTCGCCCTCTGGAAGAAGGCCCAACCTGAACACATCATGCGCTGGCCTTCACCCTGGAGCGATGGCTTCCCGGGATGGCATCTGGAATGTTCAGCCATGAGCGCCAAATACCTCGGACTTCAATTCGACATTCATGGCGGTGGCATGGACCTTCTCTTTCCACACCATGAGTCGGAAATCGCCCAGTCACAGATTGCGAATCATGTTACCCCCGCGAAGTATTGGATGCATAATAACATGATCACCATCAATGGTCAGAAAATGGGTAAATCCCTGGGGAATTTTATTACCCTTGAGGAATTTTTTACAGGAAATCACAAGGAGCTTCAGAAAGCATACAGCCCCATGACCATTCGTTTCTTTATGTTGCAGGCTCATTACCGTTCCACCCTCGATTTTTCGAACGAAGCCCTGGAAGCGGCGGAGAAAGGATTGAAACGCCTGATGACAGCGTATGAGATACTAATTAAATTGTCCTCCCCTCAGATAGATTCGCGATCCTCCATAATCCATCGACTATCACCTGTCGCCGATCTTTTTGACGCCTGCTATGCCGCCATGAACGACGATTTTAACAGTCCCATGGTAATCGCCAGCCTTTTTGAGGGTGTTCGTATCATCAATTCAGTAAATGATAAAAAAGAAAGTATTACGCCCGAGGAATTGAATCTGCTGAAAAAAATGTTCGAAATATTCGTTTTTGATATCCTCGGGCTGAAAAATGAACAGTCTTCCGATCAGTCTGTTTACCTTGATGGATTAATGGATTTGATCTTGAAGATCCGTCAGAAATCAAGGGAAACCAAAGACTGGGACACCTCAGACCAGATTCGGAATGCACTGAATAAACTGCATATCGTGGTAAGGGACGGGAAAGAGGAAACAAGCTGGAATATGGAGTGAATATTATAATTATAAATTCAATTATCTATGAAAACGTTAAAGTCTTTATTTCTGCTGGTCATTTCAGTGTTTTTAATGGTCGGCTGTGCATCAAAAAAAGAAAAAATGAATCAGGAACTTATTCATTTCATCAACCAGCATGATTCTTTGCTGATCCCGCTCTACAAGCAGGTAACGCTTGCTTCCTGGGATGCCGCAATTTCCGGGAAACCGGAAGATTTTAAAAAAGCGGAAGATCTGAATCTTAAGTATATGGCACTGTATGCCGATAAGGATAAGCTGAAAAAGCTTGAAGAGATCAAGGTTTCAGGATTGATTACTGATAGTCTTTTACTCCGTCAGCTGGATGTGCTGTACAGGTCTTTTCTTATGGCCAAGGCCGATACCGGGAAGCTGAATGCGATGGTTAGAATGGGAACCTTGATAGAACAGAAATACGGAAATTTCCGTACCGAAGTGAAAGGCAAGAAATTATCTGACAATGATGTGGAAGAGGTACTCAGAAACTCCAAGGATGTAAAGTACCAGAAGGAAGTATGGGAAGCCCAGAAAAAGATTGGTAGTGTAGTTGCCGGAGATGTGATTAATCTGGTGAAGCTTCGCAATGAAGTAGCCAAGGACCTGGGTTTTAAAAATTATCATGAAATGAGCCTGACCTTAAGCGATCAGGATCCGAAAGAGATCAGCCGGCTGTTCGATGAACTCGACAGCTTAACCAAGATTGCTTTTGCTCAGGTGAAGGGTGAAATAGATGATTATTTTGTTACGTATTATGGCCTTAAAGGGAAAGAAGAACTCAGACCCTGGAATTATCAGAACCGTTTCTTCCAGGAAGCTCCGAAGATCTATGATGTTGATCTGGACAAATATTACATGGATAAGAACCTGGAAACCCTCACTTCTGATTATTATGACCGGATCGGCTTACCGGCCGACGATATCATGAAGAACAGCGATCTATATGAAAAACCTGGAAAAAACCAACATGCTTTCTGTACCGATATTGATAATGCCGGAGATGTAAGGGTGCTGTGCAACATTAAACCGAACTCTTACTGGATGAATACCATGCTGCATGAATTCGGGCATGCCGTATATGATAAAAACATTGATACCACCCTTCCTTTCATCCTTCGTGATCCGGCTCATACTTTTACAACGGAAGCCATTGCTATGATGTTCGGACGTTTCTCAAGAAATCCTCAATGGATTAAGGATATGGTCGGAATCTCTGAAGAAGAAAAAATGAAAATTGCTGGAAATTGTTTTAAGACCCTCAGGCTGGATCAGCTGGTTTTCAGTCGCTGGGCTCAGGTGATGTACCGTTTTGAAAAAGGCATGTACCAGAACCCGGATCAGGATCTGAATAAATTTTGGTGGGACCTAGTTGAGCAATACCAGTTGATGAAACGCCCTGAAGGTCGTAATGAACCTGATTGGGCCACAAAAATCCATATTGCTACCTACCCCTGTTATTATCATAATTATCTCCTGGGCGAATTGCTTGCCTCCCAATTGTATTACTACATTGTTGGCAATGTGTTGAAATCAGATGATTTTAAATTCCAGAGCTTTGTGGGTAAAATAGAGGTTGGAACTTACCTTAATGATAAAATATTCAGACCGGGAAGCAAATGGTACTGGAATGAAATGATTGAAAAAGCGACTGGAGAAAAACTGACGGCAAAATATTATGCAAAACAGTTTGTAAATTAAAGTATTCATGACAGATTTTCTGAAAGCCGGGTTCATCCCGGCTTTTTTTTGGGTATTGACCCACGAGGCAACAAGACTATCCTGAAGGATAAAAAGTAACGACTGTTTCTTCCTGTTCATCGTGTATCCGGGCATAAAGAACGATTCTATTTTTCCGCCCTGTTTATTCAAGATAACTTGGAAGAAAATTTGATAAAAATAAACCGATATGAAAAAGTACTTATTTATAATCTTCTTGTTTTTTTGTTCAACCGAAATTTTTGCCCAGCAAGCTAGACCTGTATCAGTTGGAATCCTGAAGGCTTCAGCAACAGAAGATTCCATTAGCAACACAGCAATGAATTATGCCGATGGATATTATTCCGGAGATGGGGAAAGAATGCGCCAGGCCATTCTTCCAGACCTGAACAAAGCTTTTCCCCGCTATATTGCTAAAACCGGAAATATTGCCATGACATATTCGACCTATAGCGGCCTGGTAGAATCTTCAGTTGCAAAAACAGGCTATCTTCCCGACACATCCCGCCATATCCGGATTGACATTTTATTCTATACCCGGGATATTGCCATGGTCAAAGTTAGGTCTGCAAAATTTAATGACTACCTTCAGATGATAAGATTAAATGGGGAATGGAAAATCATCAACGTTCTCTGGAATTCTCCACAGAATTCAGCCTGGCTGAACGAGTTTAACCCGAACCAGGAAAAAAAGAAAATTGAAATATCGGTTCTTGGATATATACAGGGATTACAGCAATGTGATATTGCCAGATTAAAAGAATATGTGACTCCCGATTTCAGTAGGGTAAATCTTATTCCTGTCGGGAGCGAAGGCAGACTTGCAATACAGAGGATTCGCTTTGAATCATTGGAAAAATCTGCATGGGCAGGCTTCGGTAGACAGGAAGAATCTCAAAAGGACAATGGTTTTGAAATCCTTGACATAATGGATGGTATAGCTATGGTGAAAATGAAGACCGTGCGGAATGTGGAATACCTTCAGTTGTACAGGGATGCTGACAATTGGAAAGTGTTCAACAGCCTTTCAACAGCCCGGACAGACAATGATCTTTCCGATCTTCTTCCGGCCATTGCGGGTGAAACAATGCCATTATTCAGCCTGCCTGTTTATGGAGGAGGCGAATTCACCCTGTCTGAACATCAGGGTAAAAATATATTGCTGATGTTCCCCCGTGGCTGGGTTGGAAACAGCTGGTGCCTATTTTGCCCATACCAGTATCTTGAACTTGCTGATATGGAGAAGAAAGAAAAAATAATGAAAAAATATAACCTTGAAATTGTTTTTGTTATGCCCTATTCCCAGGAGCGAATTGCCGACTGGTTCTCCAAATTTCCGGATGCAGTGAAAACCATGGATGGAATTATAAACCCAACAGGAACCCAGGCTCCCGGGATTCAGGGAGAGTTTTCAACTTGGGCAAAAAAACACTACCCTATGACCTTCGACCTGTCAGGGGGTATCCCTGATAAAACTTTTCCGGTTCTTTGTGATGAAAAAAGAACCCTTTCAAAGCAATTGAAACTTTTTACAGAATTCTGGGATAATGCTCAATCAGAACAGAATGTATCAGCCATTTACCTGATTGATAAAGAAGGAATACTTCGCTGGAAATACATCAGCCAGATGACGGAAGACCGGCCTTCAACCAAACATCTGATGCAAATCATCAAGGCTGTTCTTCACTAAAGTGTTGTTTGATTCAAGTTACCCCCTTTTTCACCAACTTACCAACTTGTGTACCCTATTGTTTCAACCTGGCCACACGGTCAATAAGCCCTTGTTGATGTGCTTCTTCTGATGAATTCGGGTCTTTCATTTCCCGGAAAAGCTTACAGGGGACTTCTGCACAGTCGCCGCAGTCCTTGAAATTGAACTTGTTCACGGCACAGTCGTACAAAGGACAAACCTTTGTTGGCATATGTTCCAATGCCCAGAATGTTTGCCCTTTAATGGCATGGCAGCCATTGCATTGTTGTCCAAAAAATTCACATTCAGAACAAATAAGACCACAGGCAGATAAAATCATTGAATGCATGGTTAATAGGTTTTAGGATGGATTAAAACTTTTTGTGTTAATTTTTCATCCCCATAATTCAGGATGATCGTATAGAGCCCGGTAGGCACAGTACCAAGATCAACAACCAAGATGTTGTTATGGTTGATGCTTCTGCCTTCTTTTTCATAGATTTTAATTCCCAGGGGATTGAAAACTTGAAGGCGGTAATCCCGTTCAGTATCATTGTCAATGCGGATATTGAATTTCCCTTCGTTGGGAAGAGGGTAGATGTGCAGAGACTTTCCCGTTTGATCATCAATTCCTACAAATAGAATATGGATATTGTTGGATGAATCTGAGGGGCAGCCCGCGGTGGTGACTACTGTCCAGTACCATCCCGTCATGGTCACCGCGTAGCTTTGTTCATTTGCCCCGGGAATCAGAAAGCCATCCCGGTACCATTGGTTTCCCTGGGCAGCGCTCGAGGTCAGCACATAGCCGTTAACCGTGACCATTGGCTTAGGAGGAGCCGGGCTGACGGTTATACTGATGCCAGAACTTGTTCCGCTTCCGCAGTTATTTTCACCAAAAACGCTCAGGTTACCGGAAACGGCATTAAAGGCATAGTTCAACACAATACTATTGGTTCCTGCCCCGGAGACAATGACGGCCCCCGGAGGCAGAATCCACTGGTAGTTAGATGCTCCTGCAATCGGATTTACAGTATAAACTATACCCTGACTTCCTGCACATACACTGGATGGCCCGATAATATCTCCTGCAGCTGAGGGGACATCTTCCACCACTACATCATAAATTGTAGGGTTCTGGGCATGGCAGCCATTTGCATTGTTGTAGTTTACCTGAACATTCTGGTATCCGGTTGTATTCCAGTGAACAACAATGGACGGGGTTCCTTCCCCAGAAATAATTTCCCCTCCGGGAGAAATTGCCCAAACGTAATTACTCATCCCGGTGGAAGTGGAATAGTTATAATTACCTGATCCGGTACAAGCTGAATTTGGGCCGCTGATGACAGGAGTGGGAGCAGGATTCACAGTGACGGCCAGGGTCGAAGAGGCTCCTGTGATGCAGGAATTTGTACCGGCAACACTGATGTTTCCCGATACAGCAGTTGAAGAAAAATGCACGGTAATATTGTTGGTTCCTTCCCCTGCAGTGATGAATGCTCCCCCCGGCAAAGTCCAGATATAGGAGGTCGCATTCACGACAGTCGCAATGCTATAGATGACATTCTCCTGGTTTTGACAGACTGTGGCAGGGCCTGTGATGTTTCCTGGAGTACCAGGAACCATACAAGTTGTAAATTGTTTATCACTGCCATAACTGGTCCCAACCGTGTTCACGGCAACGCAACGGAAATGATAAGTTGTTCCTTCTGCCAGACTGGTCAGATTGGCTATAACAGCTGTGGGAGAGTTTCCGCTTGCAGTGGAAGGTGTTGCCGTAGCCGTGTAACCATAAGAGGCGGAAGTTCCCCATTGAAACGAAATATTTGCGCTGGAACTAAATGCAGTAACTGATCCGTTAAGGGTGGCCGATGCCCCGGTGATATTGGTGGCATCCAGGGTAGTAACCGAAGGAGCCATGGGAACCTGCCCGGAAATCGTGATCATCAAAGAATCTTTTATTGTGTTGTCTTGAACTGATGTGGCTTTGGCATATACTGTGCCATCTAACACGGCCGAGACCAGTCCCGAGGAACTGATTGTGGCAGCTCCGGTTCCCGGGACTATGCTCCAGCTAACGTTTTGATTGGCAGTGGTAGGAAATACCGTGGCCACCATCTGCAATGTTCCTCCAGAAATCGTAATTGTGGATGGAACTCCGCCCTGTGTGGTGACTAACAAACCGATGAGCCCACCGACAGAAATACCCTGGGCATATCCCAGATAACCGCTGCCCCTGTTTTCAGACCACACCCCGGCACAACGATTGGGTCCATCGGGGGTGAAACCATAGCGCATCTTTGGCGTACCTGGAGGCGCTGTTGTGGAACTTATCTCTACCCGGTTTCCGGGCCAGGAAAAATTGCCGTTGGCATCCAAACGGGTGGCATATATTTTTTCATTCACATCATAGCTCATAAACATGGGGGTAGATTCAACCAGTACCAGTTTACCGACCTGACGGTCACTATTTGCACTGATGGGATAAACCACCTTGGCCGCATCCGTAAATTGTCTTGTACCGATGGTTTTTAGAAATTTCTGGATATAGACTCCATACTGGGACTGGTTGGTATTGCTGAAAGTGCATACAGCCCAAACGTAATTGTTTCCTGGGGTGATGGCAATGGCTGTTTCCATTTGGTAATAATCACTGCTCCCGACATTAGTATTGAAATTTGATCCGTTTATGCCCCAGGGAATCACACCCGAAGGATTTATTCGCTGGAGAAATGAGTTGAAACGTAAACCAATGGAACTGTAATAGCCAAAATAAGTAGTATCTCCTTCCGAAATAATGGAATAATATCTGGCGCCACTGGTGGTTTGATTGCAGATTTGCAAGGGAGCATAAAGCGCTGTTCCGGAATTATCGAACATTTGTGCATATAAAGTAGTGGAAATGCCTGTTCCTGACTTTTGATAAACCATCGTGAATTTTCCACCCAGGTTGGGAGTAATCTGTCCGCGGGTTGTCGTACTACTGCCTACCATAATTGAAATGGGGGTGGCCCATGCCAGGGTCCCAGAGGTGGTGATCTTCTGTAATTTCAGAGTGTTTCCGGTTTCCTCATTCCATGTAACAACCACTTCTCCATTTGATAAAACGGCTGGATAAGGAGCAAGTCCAAGTCCAAGGATAAGGCCATTAGAACTCCATAAGTGAACTCCTGCCTGTGAAATTTTATACAGGACTGCCTGCATGCTTCCGCTTCTCATGTCCTGGCACCCGATAATTAAATTATTGGAGGCATCCACACAAACATTGAAAACAAAAATTGCACTGCCAGTTGGTTGGTTGCTTACAAGGACCCCGTTGGGACCAAGTAATTTATAACCATTTGCATCAATTAACTGGGCTCTCATATCATAAGAGCCTCCATTCTGGCTGTAAAATGCCACCCAGGTTTTATTATCCGTTGTAGGGGCTGATTCCATATCGTCATCAGACAGTCCTGATATCTGAATATTTACCGAAGTATTGGTGTTCCATTGAGCCTGAAGAAAGTTCGGATAGAAAATAATCACGAGCACCAACACCGGGAATAAAATGAACATCCGGATGGATTTTTTTAACATTGAAATCGAAGTTGTTTTCATAAGTCTCAAGCTTAAATTTTATGCTATATGGCTTTAATCAGGAAATAGTTCTTTTTACCTTTCTGAACGAGCATATAATGATTGCTAAGCAGGGTAGCTGGAGTCAAGAGATAATCTTCCCCGACTTTTTGCTTGTTAACCAGAACCCCGCCTTCTTTCAGCATACGACGGGCTTCTCCTTTTGAAGAAAAAATCTGTGTTTTTTCCACCAAGAAATCGATAATACTGATGGATTTAGTGATTTCGCTTTGTGCGATTTCATAGCGTGGAACTCCTTCGAAAATACTTAAGAGGGTGTCTTCCGATAATTTTCTAAGGGTTTCTGCCGTTCCTTTTCCGAAAAGGATTTCAGAAGCTTCTAAGGCGGACTGGAAATCTGATTCACCATGAACACGGATAGTGATGTCCCTGGCAAGCGTTTTCTGGAGAATACGCAGATGGGGAGCTTCCTCATGCTGGCATGTAAGGGCTGCAATTTCGTCCTTAGATAAAAGGGTGAATTTCTTAATGTACTCAATCGCATCGGCATCACTGGTGTTTAACCAGAACTGGTAAAAGTGATAAGGAGAAGTTTTCCGGGGGTCAAGCCATATATTTCCTGCTTCGGATTTCCCGAATTTCCCGCCATCAGCCCTGGTGATGAGCGGACAGGTAAGGGCATAAGCCTCTCCGCCAAGTTTTCTCCGGATCAGTTCGGTCCCCGTTACAATATTTCCCCATTGGTCAGATCCACCCATTTGAAGTTTAACTCCCAGATGCTCGAATAACCAGCAAAAATCATAACCCTGTACAAGCTGGTAGCTGAACTCTGTGAATGAGATTCCATTTCCTGACTCCATGCGTTTTTTGACAGAATCTTTGGCAATCATATAATTGACTGTGATGTGTTTCCCAACATCTCTGAGAAATTGCAAGAATGAAAATTTATTCATCCAGTCAAAATTATTTACCATTTCGGCAGCATTGGGGCTGGGATTGAAGTCGAGAAACCGCTCCAGCTGTTTTTTGATGCAGGATTGATTGTAGCGGAGAACGGATTCATCCAGAAGATTTCTCTCTTCCGACTTTCCTGATGGGTCACCAATCATTCCGGTGGCACCTCCCACCAGGGCATAAGGCTTGTGGCCTCCCCTTTGAAGGTGCACCAGCATCATGATTGAAGCCAGGTTGCCAATATGTAAAGAATCGCTGGTGGGATCATAGCCGATGTAAGCAGCAGTTGTCTCTCTTTCAAGCTGCTCTTCCGTTCCCGGCGTCATGTCATGGATCATTCCTCTCCACCTGAGTTCTTCAATAAAGTTCATGCGTGTTTTTTTTACAAAAATAAGAAATTGATAGGCAGAGGGTGATTATTTTTTCTTTGAGGAGAGGAACAGGTAAATTATGATGGGGATGAAAGTCAAACCGAGAAAAACGGGCAGGAACCATAACCCGATACCAGCCGACTGTTTCAATGCCACTCGGATAATGACCATACTGATGGTGAAGAAAACAGCAGTGATCATTATTTTGATGAAGCGGATAAATCTGAGCGCAAGGGTGTACTGCCGCATTGCGTTTTCAGGCGTGATCCTGACAGTGAAGTTGAAGGTATGAGGAACCCTGGCAATCAGGGTGAGCAGACCATAAGTGAAAAAAGTAATAGCCGGAAGTGCCCAGAGACTTCCCCTTGAGGAATAATCATCTACCACCCCCGACCCATTGAAATGAGCGGGAATGGAAGCAGGAAGTTGAGGGTAATAGTAGATCATGTAGCCAAGATAGGTCAGAAAAATTATCATGGAAGAAATCTCAAGCAGCCAGTCAAGCGGACCCATTTCCGGGAGAATCCTAGGGCGATTCTGTTTGTTTTCCTGGTTTGTTTTGCGTGGGATGATCATACAAGGAACAGCTTAATCCTGGCTTTTCAGTTTTGTTGTTTTCTGGTATGGTGAACGCTTATGCTCCTTGAGAGTAATATCGATTAACCATTCGATCTGCCCGTTGACGCTACGGAATTCATCCGCGGCCCATTTTTCGAGGGCTTCGTAAATTTTGGGATCAACCCGGAGCATGAAGACTTTCTTTGCTGCCATCTTTTAATGGTTTAAGAATCAGGCTGATTGCATTATTTTCTTGATAGAAGCAAGCAAAGCTTCAGGACGTTGGGTACCAAAGAGTATTTTCTTTCCGTTTTTTAATTGCAATTGTAGTCCGATATTTCCCCTGACATTAAACGCATCACCTTTTCCTGACCATCCCCAGCGGATTCCCCATCCTCCGAATTCCGCAATTGGTTTATATTTTCTGATGGCGTAACCAGAAATTTCCGACGTATTAATAATCCTGGTTCTGTTGATTAATGGAGGGAATCTATAGCAAATTTTATTTTTCCTGACTTCAAGGATTAGCCGAAGCGAAAAAAACAACCAGCATAAAGTAATTGACAGAAGAAAGAAAAACAGGGCCAGAATAACCAGAACGGCATCAGGAGCAGGTTTACTTCCAACGGGGATCCCCCTGAATATCTGTTCGTAAATCGCCGTTCCGAACACAATGAATAGAAAGATAGTAAGGAGAAGCACGATGGCTCTAATCCATATTTGGTCAAACTTCTGGGTTTCAGTAAAGAGGATACTGTCCATGATTACTGATGCAAAGTTCCTGTATTTACAACCGGTGTTGTATCCTTATCAGAACAAAGAACAACCATCAGGTTGCTAACCATGGTGGCCTTTTTGTCCTCATCTAATTCGACCACATGTTTCTTGCTGAGTTGGTCCAGCGCTAGCTCAACCATACTGACCGCCCCTTCCACTATTTTTGTGCGGGCAGCCACCACTGCGGTTGCCTGCTGGCGGCGCAACATAGCTCCGGCAATTTCTGAAGCATAAGCCAAATAACTGATGCGGGCTTCAAGTACTTTAATGCCAGCCATGGCCAGGCGTTCTGAGAGTTCATTTTCCAAGGCCTGGTGAACTTCTTCGCCCCCTGCGCGCAGGGTGATCTCTTTCTGCTCATCATCAAAATTGTCATAAGCATAATGACCGGCAAGCTTCCGGGTCGCTGATTCACTTTGAATGTCGACAAAATGCGCGAAATCGTCCACTTCAAAAGCAGCCTTGTAAGTATTTTCCACCCGCCATACCAATACGATACCGATCATGATGGGATTCCCGAGCTTGTCGTTCACCTTGATCGGCTCCCGGTTTAGATTTCTGGCCCTGAGGGATATCTTCTTCCTTGTATAAAACGGATTCACCCAGAAGAACCCATTTGATTTAATGGTTCCGATATATTTACCAAAAAGGACCAATACCGAAGATTCGTTGGGGTTTACCACCATCAGACCGAGGGCGATGAAAATGGCCACGGCAATGCATAGTAAAGACAGTATGGTCCCAATGAGGGTAGGTGGGAAGAAAACAAGCCGGCTGATTCCAAGTCCCAGTAAAATGATGATAACCAGAATGCTTCTGTATCCAGAAATGGCAGCAATAATTTTTTCTTTTTCCATGATATACAATTATAAGATATTAATATAATATCAAAATGATTCTGCAATGATAACAGATTTTTTTGTACAAGTCAAGTTTTTTATGAAATATTTATTTGATTATCGCCTTAAAAACTGTTAAAAAATGCTATAAAGCGATAGAATCAAGGGATAAGGTAAACTTCCGGATGATTCGGCATAAGAAAATTAAAATTGTAACAGCTACATCCCGAGTTGATTCATTAAAAATTCAAAATCAACCAGGATGTTATCTATCCGTTGTTTGGTGGCTTGTCCGGAACCATGCCCTACATGGTAATCAATATAAAGCAATACCGGATTGATTTGCCCGGGATTATTCTGCAGTGCAGCGGTGAATTTCTTGGCATGCAGCGGATCCACACGGCTGTCATTGGCTCCTGTTCTAATCAGCATAGTAGGCAGGTTGATTCCCTGCCGTATGTGATGGTAAGGGGAATAACTTAAGAGATTCCTGAAATCAGTTTCGTTGTCGGAAGAACCGTATTCAGGAATCCAGTAACGGGCGATCAGGAATTTATGAAAGCGGATCATATCTAGTAAGGGAACGGCACAAATGACGGCTTTGTAGAGATCAGGCCGCTGGGTAGCCACGGCCCCCATAAGCAAGCCACCGTTACTTCCGCCTTCTGCAACTATTTTTCCAGTATTGGTATATTTTTCCCCGACTAGCCATTCGGCACAGGCGTTGAAATCATCGAAGCAATTCTGTTTGTTCAGCAACATGCCATCTTCATGCCATTTCTCACCGTATTCATCCCCTCCGCGGATTCCCGGCTCAACAACCACGCCGCCACGATTGATAAATGGGGCATAGTACCCAAAGTATTTAGGCGAAATACCAATCCTGAAACCTCCGTAAGCTGTCAGAAGTACCGGATTATTACCAGTGAGTTTCATATCTTTTCTGTGTACGACAAGACATGGAATGCGGGTGCTGTCTTTTGAATAGAAGAATTTGATTTC
The DNA here is from genome assembly GCA_964429135.1 of uncultured Prolixibacteraceae bacterium. Taxonomy (GTDB): domain Bacteria; phylum Bacteroidota; class Bacteroidia; order Bacteroidales; family FEN-979; genus CAZSDU01. Next base: position 47,287 of record CAYSAU010000006.1, read on the forward strand.
CCCGACAATGTTGTTCATATCGATGGGCAACTCCCTCGAATAGTACAGTCTCCATTGGAAATTTGAAGGGGAGGCTACATACATTTTTCCGGGTGAGGTAAAAGTACTCAGGGAGATATAAACAGAATCTTCTTCCCGGTCGTAATTTACATAATTTACATTTCCGATTTCAGGTAATTCAATGGGTTTGATCACCTGTCCTTTCGCATCGCAAAGGGTGAGCCTGCTCTGTATGTCTTTCTTATCCTGGAGGATCAGCCTTCCATCTTTCAGGACTTCCACGTTTTGCAGAACAGTTGAGCCTTCAGGAATCAATACCTGCCAGTCTTTGTAAGCGGGCTTTTCTTTACTGGTGACCATAAAGCGGTAATTTGGCGCATGGTCATTGGTCAGGATATAGAGTTTATCGCCAATAGCCCAGGGATATGCCTGGAATTCAGAGCTTTCATAAATCAGGACCCCATCGTCCTTGGTCCCTGTTTTTCTCATTTTGCAGGAATTCGCGTTAAAATTGCTTTCCCCGAAAAAGCTTACATCACTATAACGGTTATCGTAGATATAGTAAGAATCTTTTGCATCCTTCGTTGTGCCGATGAATTCTGCTTTTTCAATAGGATCGCCCACCTTCCAGAGGTAGGTCTTCAGCGGTGACTGGCTGTTAACATCAGCCTGACTGCGAATGGTAAAATATGCGTGTTGTTGGTCTTTTGTCCATTGATATCCGAAAATGTTTTCCAAAGGAGGGTAGAGAATTTTTCCTGAACGTGTATCAATGATATACGTTGTGGAAATCTCTGCCCCGCTTTTTTGTACGCTCACGGCAGCTTTTTCACCATCATAAGTATACTGAACCGAGGTTGTCGAGGTTTTTCCGGAAGTGTCGAGTTTTACCGGATCCCAGATTTGAATTTTCTTACCATCCAAGATCGTGTACACTGAGGATTGCTTGTCACCCTTTCGCTTAATAGTCTGGAATACACGTTTCCCCTCTTTGCTTAGAGGTCCCTCGTAATCCATGTCGATATATGCGGTAACTTCCTCGCGAAGGCCAGGATGAATTTTCTGTGTGGCATTCAGGTATTCAACAGTACAATCATGTTGGGCTTTTGTCCAGGCAATTACATCCGGATCAGTCTTATCCTCAAGCCACCGATAGTTGTCTGTCAGCAGGAATCCATGGAGGGTATCCACGATGGGTTTGCTGGTTGTAGCTGGCGGTTTAAAGGTTGCTTGTCCCATACATAAAAGGGGAAAAACGAAAAGGATAAACAACAGTTCTTTTTTCATGTCAGTATAGGTTTTAAGGATTCAAAAGTAAATCAGAATATTCAAAATGGAAAATTTTTTCGGTCATTGTAGAAAAATCCGGGATTTATCAGAAAATTCCCTGGTTTTAAATAGGGGAGCACAACCCATTAAGGTTGGGCAGACATGGTAAAAATCAATTCCCCTCCTGCAGTGATGTCGGTATGACGGAGGAATGGTTTGTCCAGCTTTTTCCCATTCAGGCTTACGGAATGGAAATAAATGTTTTTTTCACTCAGTTCTTGTGCTTTTATGGAGAATGTTTTTCCTCCGGGAAGCTGAATGGTGGCCCCACTGACGCATGGACAACCGATGGCATAATCGGGAGTACCGGGACAAACCGGATAAAACCCCAGCACACTAAAAATGTACCATGCACTCATCTGTCCGCAATCGTCATTTCCGCACAAACCATCCGGAGCATTGCGGTACATGTTATTAACAATCATTCTGATTTTTTCCTGGGTTTTCCAGGGACAGGAAGTCCAGTTATAGAGGTAAGGGATATGATGACTGGGTTCGTTGCCATGCACGTAGTTCCCGATCAGTCCATCACGGGTGATATCTTCGGTTTGTTCGAAATATTTATTGTCAAGGTGCATCTGGAAGAGTGAATCAAGCCTCCTCACGAAAGTTACTTCCCCTCCCATGAGACCAATAAGCCCGGGCACATCCTGAGGCACAAAGAAGGAATAATTCCATGAATTTCCTTCAATAAATCCCTGCTCATGAGTACCCAGTGGGTCGAAAGGTGTTTTCCATGTTCCATCTGATTTTTTAGAACGGAAAAAGCCGGTGGAAGTGTCAAAAATATTTCTATAATTCTGTCCTCTTTTTGCATAGGCGGGTATTTTCCCAAGGGCCTCTTGTTTAAGATTTTCAGGAATATCAGCCGATTTACTGATCGCATCCATGAAGCAGGCCAGGGTGTAATCATCATAGGCATATTCCAGAGTGACTGAAGCGGCATTCCCGACTTTATCATCCGGTGCAAACCCATATTTTACATAATCGGTAATGCCTTCATAATATCGGTTGTTTGCCGATGAGAGGCAGGCCTGCATGGCTTTCTCCACATCAAACCCACGTACTCCTTTCACATAAGCGTCGACAATGACCGGAATGCTGTGATAGCCTATCATACACCAGTTCTCGTTTCCATGATGGGACCATACCGGTAACATGTTTTCTGGGCTTTGTTCCCAGTGTGCCAGCATAGCGCTGATCATATCTGAAGTGCGTTCCGGATAAAGTAAAGTAAGCAGTGGGTGAAGGGCACGATAAGTATCCCAAAGTGAGAAAATAGTATAGTTCGTAAATCCTTTTGATTGATGTATGTTTTGGTCGACACCTCGAAACATCCCATCAACATCCATATACACCACAGGCGACATCAGGCTGTGATACAGTGCAGTATAGAAAATAACCTTACGGTCTTCCGTTGCCTCAATTTTTATCTTACCCAGTTCTTTTGTCCAAGCCTGATATGCTTCTTTCCGGGTCTTTTCGAAATTATTATGAGGGATCTCGAAGGTAAGATTTTTCAACGCCCCCTCGATACTCACAGCAGAAAGTCCTATTTTGACACCTATCTTTTCACCCTGGACAGTTGTGAACCCAAACCAAGCTCTGATTTTTTTCCCGGCCATTTCGGGGAAATCACGACCCAGCTTGAACCTTCTCCAGAAACCCCGGTAAACAGACTTATCTTCTTCTCGGTAACCGTAACAAAGGATGGGTTTCGTAAAAATCATGGCAAAATAAAGGTAACGGCTTCGCCCCCAACCACTGGTCAACCGATAGCCTGTTACCAGGGTGTCGTTCACAACCCGGATGGAAGCCCAGAGCACTTTCCCGTCATAGTTATAGAGGCCATGGATCATATCTAGGACAACCCGTGAACTATCGCTTTGCGGAAAAGTATATTGATGAAATCCGCAATTTGTCGTGGCGGTCATTTCTGCTTCCACATCAGGGTCGTCAAGATAAACACGATAATACCCGGGAGAAGCCCGTTCAGTTTCTTTACGGAAGCATGAACGGTAGCCGGTTTCAGGTCGGGTAACTGTGCCAGGATTGAGCTGAAGTTTGCCTACCGTTGGCATGAGCAGAAAATCACCCAGATCAGCATGACCTGTTCCATTAAAGTGGGTATGACTGAATCCCACTATCGTATGATCAGAATATTGGTAACCCGCGCAGTAACGGTAAACCTCGGGATTATATCTGCCATTTTTTTCATAAGGAATGGTGTCTGTGTCCGGACTGAGTTGTACAAACCCGAAAGGAACTACAGCTCCGGGGAAAGTATGTCCCATTTCCATGGTACCGATGAAGGGGTTGACATAATCTGCTTCAGATTTTATAAGAGTTGCGGGTTGTTCCGTAGAAGCGGACCAGAACACCAGGGAAACAAGGGTAAGGAAAATGTTTCTCATGTAGTTTAGTTATTCAGAAAACTGCAAAGTAAAGAAATTTGAGGAATTATGCGGGAATTCTTATGGGTTTATATGTTAAGTGCAATCATTTAAAAACAAGCAATTTATGTAGAAAGTTTAAAAATTTAAATCGGGAAATGAAAAAAAGCTGAAAATTAGAAACCAGGGATATAGAATTTAATTAATAATAATTTATTTTTGCATATGGTAAGTGAAAATGATTAATCTTCTAACCCTTTATTAGTTTTCCATTCCCCAATAAAATTGCACTTTATGGGTATATTCAACAAACAGCGTACTGATGGTGAAACCTTTGACGGAAAAGGTGATGAAAGAAAAGGGATGATAGATCGCATTAAATATGACGGTCTTGCCGAAGAACTGGTATGGAAATTTCCCTATGAAAATCTGTCCATTGGCGCTCAGCTTATAGTAAACGAAAGCCAGGAAGCAGTATTCTTTAAAGGCGGGAAGGCACTGGATGTTTTCGGGCCGGGAACTCATACCCTCTCCACGAGTAATATCCCGATACTGCAGAAGCTGATCAACCTTCCTTTCGGGGGCAACACACCGTTTACGGCAGAAGTATGGTACATCAACAAAACAGTCAAGCGTAACCTGAAGTGGGGGACAAAGACTCCGATGAATTTACGCGATCCGCAATGGGGCGTTATCATTCCGGTGAGAGCTTATGGAGAATTCGGGATACAAATCAAAGATTCCACGAATTTTTTGAATCAGATCGTCGGAACCCAGCATATAACAGACACTCAGACTATTCTTGAGCAGTTCACTTCCCTTATCATAACCAAAACGAGTGATACCATTGCCAAATATATTGTTGAAAAGAAAGTATCGGTGATCGACCTTCCGGCAAAGACCGATGAAGTTTCTAACCTTTGCAAGGAAAGGATTTTTGAAGAGTTTGAAAAATATGGCATTCTGATCACCAATTTTTATACTGAATCGATCAATTATCCTGCCGATCATCCACAGGTGGAACAGATCAACAATGCCATGGCCAATAAATTGCAAAGAGAAATCGAAGGTTTCACCTATGCTCAGCAACGATCGTTTGATGTCATGGAAACGGCTGCCGGGAATGAGGGGTCTGCCGGAGGCGTGATGGGTGCTGGGATCGGTCTTGGCATGGGTGTGGGGATCGGAGGTGCCTTCGGAAGTCAGATGGGAAGCATAGGCAATCAGGTAAATGTTAACCCACCTCCCGGTCTTAACCCTAATGTCCCGCCCAACGTTCCCCCACCTCCCCCGATGCTCTTGTTTCATGTTCTGGTAAACAATGTCCAGCAAGGCCCTTTTAATCTGAACCAGTTGGCTGAATTTGCACAAAAATCACAGATAAACAGGGATACTATGGTTTGGAGGCCAGGGATGGCACAATGGGATAAAGCCGGCAATCAGCCAGAACTTCAACAGGTATTTGGAGCTGTACCCCCTCCACCCCCACCGCCCCCACCACCTCCAAGCTTGTAACATTAAATTTCCAGGTTATATGAAAACTTCAAAATTTCCTGTTCTTACAGCCCTGATGGCTGTCGCCGTAATTGCGGTAATTGTCTTTTTGTTTTACTTTCTGAATACTGATCCGGAAAAAACCACTCTTTTCTATTTTAACCTTGTGTATGTTTGCTTCCTTGCCCTGGTTTTCTTTTTCTATATTGGATTGATGCAATCCAGATCCGGTATTACCGGTCGTTCAAGCGTGACCTATGCGGCTGTGGGCAGCATGCTGATTTACTACCTGATCTTAGGCGGATTGATCACTCTATTATATAATCTGTTTTTTACCCAGACTATTTCCGTCAATGTTTTCATTTCCATCCTCATCATTATTACTTTGATGACTATTGTCCTGATCGGTTTTATGGCGCAGACCGGGTCCCATCACAGCCAAAGCAAAGCTGCTGAAGCCGTCAACTCCGAAAAGATTAGTGCCCTGAAAACAGATTTTGAATTGGCTGAAAAAAAGTTCAGGAGGGTGGTCAAAGAAAAAGGAGTGTTAACTCAAACAGAATCAAATTTCGGATCTGAGATGGAAAAGATCAGCGGGGTGGTGAAATTCTTGCCGCATAATGCCCTGGAGCAGGAAGTCAATTACAACAGGTTATCCGGATTGCTGGGAAGCCTTAACAATTTTATTGATCATTTTGCATCTTCTGCCGAAACAAATCCTGAAGTACTGAAAAAATCCATTCTTACATTTGTTCAGGATACCCTTGATCAACTGGAAGTAATAAAAAAAGCTACGCGGAAATAAAATATGGCAACAGTTCAGATATTGCAATGCAATGGTTGTGGAGCCAACCTGTCCCCTACCAACACTACCTGTGATTACTGCGGAAGCGTGAACATCATCAAGTCAGAGGTGAATCCCTTTAAACTGGATGCCAACCTGACGCGGCAATATACCCAGTATTTCAAAGATAAAGCAACACAGGATCCAAAAGACACCAATGCCTTGCACTCCCTGGGCTTGTTCTATCTTGGTCTAAAGAATTATGATCTGGCCTCACGCAATTTTAAGGAAGCCATTGACCAGTCGCCTGATAATCCAGACATATATTATCATTATGCCATCACTCTTACCGGAGGGAAAAAGCCGCGCAAACTGATGATAAGGGATGTCAAGAAAATAGAAGAATATATCAAGACGGCAATACAGATAGAGCCCCGTGCCAAATATTTCTATTTGCTGGCATTAGTGAAGAACGACTTTTATCCGGCCAATGGAATGATGATGACGGAACCAGCACCAGGCCCATTGTTAGCGGAAGGAGAAACTTTTCCTAACGCTGCTGAAGACATTGATTTGATTCTTGAGCATGTTGTAATCAAAGATGAAGCAATAATTTCACGTATAAGAAAATAATCATTTAATCTGAATCTTTATGGAAAAACAACAACAACTTTACGATTGGTTTTATGCGCCTGTCCCTAATTTTCAATTGAAATCAAGCATCAAATGGCTGCTTGGACTGCTCTTTATTTTCCTTCTCGTGTACCTGATTTTCAAAACGGGCATCCTGATGAATCTGATCATTTTTGCAGGCATTTTGGCTGCCATCTATTTCAAATTTATAGCCCCTTACTTAAAGCAAAAAGCCACTTATAATGCACGTCCTGCCGATACCCAGGTGGATACCTGGATAGAAGAAGACATGACAAATTTGGTTACCGGAGCAGCAAAGAAGTTTGATATAGATGAAGACGATGAAGATGAACTGAAAGCTCCGACTTTTGTGGTTTGTTTTCCGGTTGGTGAAATCGAACGCCAGGGATTTGACGAAAAATGGAGATGGGCAGAGTGGGCTTTCCATCTTTTCTTCTTCAAGGAAGACAGCATTTTATACTATCACGGTGTTTATCACATGATTGATGCAAAGATCACGGCTGAATCCAATGAAAGGGTGTTCTATAAAGATATTATCACTCCCAAATCTTCAAGGGAAGGAGAAAAGACAATTTTTGAACTGGGTGGCACCGATGTCAGAATCAGCTATTATCCCAACTATCTGCCATTCCATGGAAAGAACCGCACCAGTGATGTTGATTTCACGGTCAGGGCCATAGAAAAGCTGATGCATTCGTCAAAATATAAGACAACTCAGGCTTAGTTTTTATATTCGATCATTTCGTTTATTTCATGTTTCTTGTCGGGGGACAATAAATTGTTGTACCTTTGTCTATTATTTGAGTAGTAGATCGTCCGCTAAGCAATCCTTCAGTCGTTATCAGCTCTTCGCAGATTCAACCTCCCGGTATTCTTTCGATATTGAAACTCAAAATCACAAGTATCCATTAATTAAAATCTTACAAAATGAAAAACATTTATGTGTCAAATTTGAGCTTCAGGATCAATGATGAAGATCTGAAACAGGCTTTTGCCGATTATGGTGAAGTTTCTTCTGCCAAAGTTATTACTGACAAATATTCTTCAAAATCCCGTGGTTTTGGATTTGTCGAAATGAAAAATGATGAAGAAGCAGATAAAGCAATAGAAGAATTGAACAATGCCGAATTCGATGGCAAAGTGATGTCGGTTTCCATTGCCCGTCCGAAAACGGAACGCAAACCCTTCAACCGCGACAATCAACGCTCAGGGGGCTTTAAAAGCCGTTACTAAACATTGTTTCCAGGTTTATGGAATAAGGCCGTCACCCCTTCAAGTGATGGCCTTTTTATGTATAAAAAAACAAGAACAGTGCCGGGATAATAATTCCTATGGCAGTAAGCCAGGCTCCCCTTCCGATGATTCCGTTTTTTCCCTTTAAAATAAATAGGCCGGTAATGGCCAGTAAAATTAAAGCGACAGCATAAATATCGGAATACCATGTGTACAATCGCTTCAGGTTGTTATAATGCAATAGATTAAATTCTTTGATGATATAACGGGCTTGTCTTTTTTCCTGGAAAACAGAACCGTCTTTTAAATTAATGGCCAGAGAACCGTTGGTCAGAAACAGGGTGAGGGTTTCTCCGCTGATAACATGGCTTTTGTAATTTCCGCTCTCATGAGCATCAGCGAGTACTTTGTCGATATAAGTCTGGTCAATATTTCCATTAAGCGGTAAGGCCACTTTAAATTCCCAGAAAGATTTGGAATAATCCGGATGAGCAAAATCACCTGATTTGAAATGGTTCAGTACAATGCCAGAAATGGCATAGATCAGGGTCATGCCAAAAAACAAATAGCCAAGGTCACGATGCAATGCATTGTTCCACCGCCTAAGGGTTTTTTGCCGCATATTTATTTCAGTTCTTCAAAACGGATAGCTTCAATGGAGAAAAAGGAAAGGTGGTCTTTACCACTTTTTTTGATTTCCTCTCTCAGCGCTTTGATCTGATCAAGTTTATCCTGGGCTGACTGATCTTCGTGTCCCTTTGCCCCGGAATGTACACCGGCTTCGTGATTTTCTTCAGGCTTTTTAATTTCATTTTCCCAGTCCGACAAGTATTTTTCATCGATTCTTTCTTCTTTAAGCACCCCAAAAACCCTGATCCTAGAACCGGCAAGATTTTCGTTAAAACTGGGAATTTCCGGCCCTGCTGTGATTTTCACCCGGATACTGTCGCTGCCGTCAACAAGAAATAAACGTTTCCCGCCATGTTTGCAGGTGTGGAACACCGTCCCTTCTATGCAGACAGTCTTATCCACGTAACGGTAAGCCGAAGTATCGAAAGTGGCAACGGTCAGCTTCACTGTATCAGCCGACTCACCAGCAACCGGGTTTTTGGTTCCCTGATTGCAGGAAACTAGTAAAATCAATGCCCAGGCAAAAAGAGGAAGCAATTTTTTTATCATAATTATGAATGATTTTGTTAAACACTACAAAGATGGAAATTTTTCGGAAAATCTTATTAATATTGTTTAGACAAAATCGAAAAACAAAACTTGTCCCCCCATGAAAAAAATATTTTTCATCTCGCGTTTTTTAGGCCTGACCTTAATTTCAATCCTGCTGGTAAATTCTTGCAAGGATAGCGAAAAAGGCAGCATGTTGTCAGTCAACCCGTCTTTCCGGGAATATGTTCAAGCCTACACCTCGGGGATCATTTCCACACGTTCTCCAATCAGGGTAAGGCTTGCCGATAATTTTGCGGACGCTGTTTCACTTAACATGCCCTTGGAAAAAAAATATTTCAAACTGAATCCAGGGATAAAAGGAAAGACTTATTGGATTGATGACCGCACCCTTGAATTCAGACCGGATACCACCCTTCCTCAGGACCAGCTTTTTACTGTCTCATTTTTTCTTTCTGCACTCATACAAACGCCAGATTCATTAAAGACCATGGTTTTTCAGTTTCGGACCATGAAACAGGAAATTTCAGTAGAAGTTGAAAATCATAAAGCCTATGCCCACAATGAACCTGGCAAAGAACAACTGACCGGTATATTGAGAACCGCTGATTTGGCCAATGATGACAGGATCGAATCTGTTCTTAAGGCAAGTCAAAACGGTAATGATTTGCCTGTAAGATGGACTCATGATTCCCGCCACCGGCTTCATCAGTTCACAGTTGATTCCATTGTCAGAGATAGATCTTTAGGAAGGATAAAACTGGAGTGGAACGGAAGCCCAATCGAATGTACCTCCAAAGGCGTACAGGAAATTAATATTCCTTCCCTGGACGAGTTTATTTGCCTGGGAATAAAAAACATTAATTCACCTGGCCAGTGCTTGTTGGTGCAGTTTTCAGATCCCTTAAAACCAGACCAGAACCTGAACGGACTTATCCGTATCGGGAATCAAATCGATATGCGCTATGTGGTGAATGATAATGAACTCAGGATTTACTTGCCAGAGATGAGTGAAGATAAAGCAAGGCTGGTTCTTGAATCTTCCATTCGAAACATCTATGGGGCCGAACTTGGGAAAAAGATTTCTGAAGAAGTGATGATCAGTTCTGCAGCGCCTAACCTTCGTTTTGTGGGTGATGGCGTGATTATGCCCAGTTCAAACGGGATGTTGCTGCCTTTTGAGGCGGTCAACCTGAAAGCGATTGACATCAAAGTGGTCAGAATTTTTGAAAAGAACATCCTTCAATTTCTTCAGGTCAACGAAATGAACAACAGCAATGAACTTGCCAGAGTGGGCAGGGTAGTGCTGAAGAAAAGCATTCCGCTTTCAGCGGTGACAGATGAAGGGAAATGGAATCGTTACTCCCTGGATCTTTCTACCTTGATGAAACCAGAACCTGGCGCGATTTACAATGTCATCCTTGGATTTAAACAGAAATATTCTGTATATCCCTGTTCTGCTGAGGTTTCCATCAAATCAGCCGATGATGATATGATGGTTCTTGAAAATCCGGATAAAGAGAATGAAAAAAACTGGGGGTATTACAGTAATTATATGGATAATGATTTTAGTGATGGAGGATGGGAAAACTATAAATGGAGTGAAAGAGATGATCCCTGTAAACCCTCTTATTATTATGATAAGTCCATAAGCAGGAATGTTTTTGCTTCCGATATCGGGATGATTGCAAAAGCAGGCAGCGATGGAAATATTTTCGTTTTTACGACAGATATTGTCACGGCCAGGCCGTTACCGGATGTTAATATCGAATGTTTCAATTACCAACTCCAAGCTATCGGGAAAACAGCCACAGATAAAAACGGAATGGCTGTTATGCCGGTTAAAGAAAAACCCTTTATGCTCATTGGGGTCAAACAAACACAAACGGCCTATTTGAAGCTCTCGGAAGGGTCTGCCCTTTCCTTAAGTATGTTCGATGTTAGTGGTGAACCGGTGCAAAAGGGGATCAAAGGCTTCCTTTATGGAGAAAGAGGGGTTTGGCGCCCAGGTGATTCAATATATTTGACCTTTATCCTTGAAGATAAATCCAATCAGCTCCCCCCTCATCATCCTGTAACATTTTCCATATATAATCCCAACGGGCAAATGATGTCCAGGATGGTTAAGACTGTGGGAATCAATGGCTTTTATAGTTTCAATACGGCTACTTCAAGCGGGGCTCCGACAGGCAACTGGCTGGCAAAAGTCAATGTGGGAGGGGCTGAATTTCAAAAAATACTTAAAATTGAAACCATAAAGCCCAATCGTTTAAAGATCAATATGAGCTTTCACGACAACCAGTTAAATGCAGATCGTATTCCTCCTTTTTTTCTTGAAGCAAACTGGCTTACGGGATCAGTGGCAAAAAACCTGAAAGCCTCAGTGAATCTTACCCTGACAAAATCAATCACCAACTTCCAAGCATTTCCTGCCTATACTTTTTCCAATCCAACAGCCGGGTTCAGCCCGGAAAACATCAGTGTTTTTGAAGGTCGGCTGGATGAAAACGGTAAAGTAACCATTCACCCGAGTATTCATTTAACCCATACTGCACCGGGAGTACTCAAGGCGAATTTTGAGACCATGGTTTTTGAGGAAGGTGGCGATTTCAGTATTGACCGATACTCCATTCCTTTTTATCCTTATAAAACATATGCCGGACTAAGCATTCCCAGTGCCAACAGGGGAGATAGAGTTCTTTTTACCGACAAAACCTACAATATCGACCTGGTTAATGTTTTTTCAGATGGGAAATTAGTTCCCTCCAATCGTTTGAAGGTGGAAGTATATAAACTGGAATGGCGTTGGTGGTGGGATAATTCGGAATCAGGGGAGGCCGATTTTATCTCCACCTCTCATCTTCGTCCAGTAGATTCTGCGACCATACGGACAACAAACGGGAAAGCCAGTTATTCATTTATGGTTGGACATGAAGATTGGGGGCGTTATCTTATCAAAGTCAGCGATCGCAGTTCAGGCCATGCTGCCGCCAGGGTCGTTTATGTCGACTGGCCGGATTATTTCCGTATGCCCGGAGGGGAAAAACAAGCGGCATCCATGCTGACTTTCACTTCCGATAAGCAGCGTTACAAGGTCGGTGACCAGATAAAGCTGACCCTTCCCACTTCCCCGGATGGCCGTGCCCTGATTACATTGGAATCAGGATCAACAGTGCTCAGATCATTCTGGGTTCCCACAAAACAAGGAACGACAGAGATTACCTTCAAAGCGGAGGAAGAAATGTCACCGAACTGCTATGCTTATGTGACCCTGATTCAGCCCCATGCCCAGACTAAAAATGATCTCCCGATACGGCTTTATGGGATTCTGCCCATACTGGTGGAAAATCCAGAAACGCATTTGAACCCTCAAATCCAGATTCAGTCTGCCATGGAACCTGGAAAAATAGCAAACATCAGGATCAGTGAAGCCAATGGAAGAGCTATGACGTATACCCTGGCCATCGTGGATGAAGGCATATTGGACTTGACCCGTTTTAAAACTCCTGACCCATGGAATGCTTTTTATGCCAGAGAAGCACTAGGGATAAAAACCTGGGACCTGTTTGACCAGGTGATGGGGGCATATTCCGGCGACCTTCAGCGTATCCTGAGTATAGGCGGCGATCAGGAAGGCGATGTAAAAGGAGCGCTGAAAGCCAATCGGTTCAAACCCATGGTGAAGTTTTTTGGTCCTTTTGAATTGAAAAAAAACCAATCCAGAACTCAGCAATTCCTGATGCCGGATTATGTGGGATCTGTGCGTTTAATGGTCATCGCCGGGAAAGATGGTGCTTATGGATTCGAAGAAAAAGCAGCTAAAATAAAAAAACCACTGATGGTTCTTGGAACCTTGCCAAGGGTTTTGGGACCGGGAGAATCCGTGAAACTTCCTGTCAGTGTCTTTGCCATGGAAAAAAACATAAAAAACGTTAAAATCGAAATAGAAACCAATGAACTAATTAGCATAGAAGGCAATCATTCCCGTTCTGTCATCTTTACCGAACCCGGGGATCAAATTGTATCCTTTGATCTGAAAATTAAGGAAGCAATCGGGATAGGCCAGGTAAAGATCAAAGCAGAATGCGGAAATAATAAAACAGAATATAAAATGGAGATTGACATTCGTAATCCAAATCAGAGGATAACAGATGTACTGGAAAAGACCATTCAAGCCGGGGCTCAATGGACCACGGCTTATCAGCCGCTAGGAGTCCCGGGAACAAATAAAGCGTATATCGAACTTTCTTCTATACCCCCTTTAAATCTTGAAAACCGTTTGGGTTTCCTGATCACTTATCCCTACGGATGCATTGAGCAGACCGTTTCTTCCGCCTTTCCACAGCTTTTTCTCCCGGGAATAATGCAACTTTCGGAAGAAAATAAAGAAAAAACCGACCGGAATATCCGTTCAGCAATTCAGAAAATTAAATCATTCCAGCTTTCCAATGGCGGAATGGGCTACTGGCCGGGGGCTACCTATGCAGATGACTGGGGAAGCGCTTATACCGCACATTTTCTGCTGGAGGCTGAAAAAAAAGGATATACGGTGATGGTCAACACCTTGCCTGCCCTGACAGAGTATCTTCGCCAGAAAGCCATTTCCTGGACTTATAATGCTGGATACTATAATGATGAACTTATGCAGGCTTACCGTTTATATGTCTTATCCCTTGCACGGAAACCTGAATTGGGAGCCATGAACCGTCTGCTTGAAAAAAAGGATCTGGCCATCTCGGCTCGTTGGTGCCTGGTATCCGCCTACCAACTGTCGGGGAAACCTGAACTGGCCCTTCAGCTTGCTACTTCTGCAACCATGGCCATAAAACCCTACCGTGAACTGGGATTCACTTATGGTTCTGCCTTAAGGGACAAGGCCATCATCCTGGATGCATTGACGCTGATGAATTTAAGAACAAAAGCAATGCCTTTGGTGAAAGAAATTTCCGCCGATCTTTGCACCGGAACCTGGTACAGTACCCAATCTACAGCCTTCGCCTTAATGGCCATGATTAAATTTGCAGGAGGGTCGATAAGCAATGGTATCCATGCCAACTACCGGCTGAATGCGGAAGAACCCGTGGAAGTGATTTCGCAAAAATCACTGATTACTTACCCGATTGATCCAAAACCAGGAAAAAAGGGGACACTGATGGTTAAAAACGACAGTCATAATGTTTTATTTGCCAGGCTAATCCTGCAAGGAATTCCGGCCATAGGTGAAACTACTCAGGCCTCAAATAACCTGAACATTTCCCTCGTTTTCAAATCTGCCAAGGGAGAAAAAATCAATCCTCAGGAAATGCATCAAGGGGTTAGTTTTATAGCCGAACTGACAGTGACTAATCCGGGAATTTTGGGTAAGTATCAACAACTGGCCTTATCCCAGGTATTCCCGTCGGGATGGGAAATCATCAATGCCAGGAACAGCGCAATGGCTGAGGTCGCTGCTGCTGGGGCAGCATTTGATTATCAGGATGTACGCGACGACAGGGTCCTTACCTTTTTTGATCTTAATCCCAACCAGTCGAAGACTTTCAAGATAATGCTGATGGCTACATATGCAGGGCAATTTTATTTTCCTCCCGCAATATGTGAAGCCATGTATGATCATACGATCAATGCAAGGATCCCGGGTTATTGGGTGAAAGTACTGCCAGCTGTAAAATGAAAAAAAAAGTACTGATCTGGTTTGTGCCGGGAATGATCTTGCTGCTTTTCTGGTTTTCTCTTTCCGGCCCATTATTCCATGATCCGACTTCGACAGTTTTGCTGGATAATGAAGGACAATTGCTTGGGGCAAAAATTGCGAATGATCACCAATGGCGTTTCCCTGAATCTGAAAGAGTCCCCGAGAAAGTCAGCCAGGCCATCATACATTTTGAGGACAGAAAATTTCGTTATCATCCTGGATTTAACCCTATTGCATTAATCAGGGCTCTGTACTTGAATAATAAAAAGCATAAAATCGTGAGTGGAGGGAGTACCATCACAATGCAGCTTATCAGGCTTTCACGGAAAAACAAACCTAGAACCTATTATGAAAAATTCATTGAGTTGATTCTCGCATTCCGTCTGGAACTGACCCATAGCAAAGCGGATATTTTACGTTTGTACGCCTCTCATGCTCCTTTTGGGGGAAATGTTGTCGGGCTGGATGCGGCTTCATGGCGGTATTTTGGTAAGGATGCCGATCATCTTTCCTGGGCAGAATCCGCTACACTGGCTGTTTTGCCCAATAGTCCCGGACTGATTTATCCCGGGCGAAACCTTACAAATCTGCTGGAAAAACGTGACCGCTTGTTGAATATCTTGTATCAACGCAGTATTATTGACTCTGTCACTTGTGTTCTTGCCAAGAGTGAACCACTCCCCGGGAAACCATTCCCGCTTCCCCAATGGGCACCCCATTTACTGGAAAGGGCTGTTAAAGAAGGGAACAGGGGTAAAATTATTACATCCACTGTAAATCATACCTTTCAGGAAAGAATTACCAGTATTCTGAAAATGCATGCCATTCAGCTCAGGGCAAATCAGATCAACAATGCTGCAGCCCTTGTGTTGGAGGTCAATACAGGAAAAGTCCTGGCTTATATCGGCAACCTGACTGAACCCGGAATGAGCGAAAAGGGGAAAGATGTTGATATCATCACTGCTCCACGCAGTACCGGGAGTATTTTAAAACCGTTTCTTTATGCAGCCATGCTGAATGAAGGCCTGCTGCTCCCAAATTCCCTGGTCCCTGATATTCCCATGCAAATTGGTGGATTTATCCCTGAAAACTTCACCCTGGGGTACGACGGAGCAGTCCCTGCCAGCAGAGCCCTTTCCCGTTCTCTGAACATTCCTGCGGTCAAAATGCTTCAAACTTATGGGTATGATCCATTTTGCAACTTGCTGAGAAATATAGGAATGACTACACTCACTAAACCTGCCGATCATTATGGGTTATCGCTAATCCTGGGTGGGGCGGAGGCCAACTTGTGGGATTTAACCGGCATCTATGCTTCCATGGCAAGAACACTGAATCATTTTTCATCTACCCAAGGAAAATATTCAAAAACCGATTTCCATTCCCCTTATTATAAAAAAGAATATCCGGGGAAACCGGAAAATTTTTCTGACCGTACTTCATGGTTTGATGCAGCCTCGATATGGCTGACGCTGGAAGCCATGGTGGAAGTGGCCCGCCCAGATGAGGAACTACAATGGCAGCGATTTGGATCGGGAACGAAAATTGCCTGGAAAACGGGCACCAGTTTTGGTAACCGAGACGCCTGGTCCATAGGGGTTACCCCGGAATATGTTGTGGGAGTATGGGGGGGGAATGCCTCTGGGGAAGGCCGGCCTGGACTTACGGGAATAGGAGTTGCAGCGCCTATCCTTTTTGATATTTTTAAAATCTTGCCGCCGACATCATGGTTTTCCACCCCTTTTGACGACATGGTTTTCATGCCTATATGTCATTATAGCGGATACCGTGCATCTTCTCTCTGTGAATGGGTGGATACCCTCTGGGTTCAGAAAAAAGGAGTACAAACGGAATCCTGTCCGTATCATCAGCTTGTACATCTGGATAAATCGGGAAAATGGCAGGTTAATTCAAGTTGTGAAGCTCCCGAAAACATGCAGCATGTCTCATGGTTTGTTCTGCCTCCCGTGATAGAATGGTATTTCCGGAATAAAAACCCTTTTTATAAAACCCTTCCCCCATTCCGGAATGATTGCCTAACGGGAGGAAATACCCGGAATATGGATATGATCTATCCCAAAACTAATTCGAAGATTTATGTGCCTGTTGATCTTGATGGAAAAACTGGAAGCAGTGTTTTTAAACTTGCCCACCGTGATCCTGAAGCCATCGTCTATTGGCATCTCGATAAGCGCTTTATCGGATCAACGGTACAATTACACCATATGGCCATTTCGCCGGAAAAAGGCATGCATCACCTTACCCTGATCGATCAAAAAGGAGAAACCCTCAATATCAGGTTCGAAATTTTAGCCAAAGATGACCGGAGATAAAGAAAGAAATACTTTTTTATACCTTTACAGCTTAAAACCCAAGCTATGATTCTTGTTACTGGCGGTACCGGCCTTCTGGGCTCACATCTTCTTTTTGACCTGGCGCAAAAAGGTTTAGTTGTTCGCGCGATTAAACGCAAAACAAGTGATATCTCAATGGTGCACAAGGTCTTTTCTTACTATTCCGACCAGGCAGATGACCTTTTTGGAAAGATCCGGTGGGTTGAGGCCGATTTACTTGATTTCGGAGCCATGGAGGAAGCCCTCCAGGGGATAACAGAAGTATATCACACCGGGGCTATCGTTTCTTTTTATCCGAGCGACCATAAAACCATGCTTAAGGTAAATATTGACGGGACGGCCAATCTTATTCATCTCGCACTGGAGCACCAGGTCCAGAAATTCTGTTATGTAAGTTCCGTGGCTACGCTTGGTAGAGCTGAAAACGACGGCATCAGTGACGAGGAAACGCATTGGAAACCATCTTCGAAAAATTCCGTTTATGCCATCAGTAAATATGGTGCAGAACGTGAAGTATGGAGGGGGATAGAAGAGGGGCTGAAGGCTGTAATCGTCAATCCTTCACTCATTCTTGGACCTGGATTCTGGAATGACAATTCCGGGTTGTTCAGGCTGGTTTGGGAAGGCTTAAAATATGCAACCAGCGGAGTCAACGGATATATAGATGTACGGGATATTACAAGAAGTATGATTGGATTGATGGGAAAAGGGATTTTCGGAGAACGTTTTATTTGTTCATCGGAAAATTTGACTTATATGGAATTTTTCACGCTTGTGGCCAAATATCTAAAAAAACCTGCACCTGCAATCAATGTTCCTCCTGCTATGACAGCCATTGCTTGGAGAATAGAGGCGATTCGTTCCTTCCTGACCGGTTCAAAACCTGAAATTACCAGGGAAATGGCCGTTACAACATCACAGGTTTACCAATATTCCCATGAAAAGATAAGGAAAGCCCTGGGGGTTGAGTTTATTCCAGTGGAAGTCTCCATCCGTGAAATCTGTGATTTTTTTCTTAAAGACCAGCGAATTATTGGGGGATGATATTTTTATAATGCTGGTAACGGTTCATGATATCATCCACAAATCCTTCCATTTTGTAATCGACCGGAATAAAAGATGAAGTGTCGGCTTGAAAATAAGGATCTTTTTTTGATTTTCTGAGCAAGTAATAATCCACGTGACCATTCCAGGTGTTAGGATCCCGGCCGAATTTTTTTGCTTTTTCACGAGCTGCCAGTATGCGTCCGATACCAACATTATACGCAGCCAGCAGAAAATGAATTCGTTCCCTGGGATGCGTGATTTCTACCGGCAGGTTTTTTTCCAGGTAACGGATATATTTAACCCCTGCAGCAATTTGCTGACCGGGTGTGGAAGCGCTGTCAGCACCATATTTTGCTGCAATTTCAGGCATCAGTTGCATGAGTCCGCTAGCCGAATGGGTGGAAATCTGACCAAGCCTGAAATTGGATTCTTCATACATCAGTGAAGCAAGTAAACGCCAGTCCCAGTTGATCCATTGGCTGTACTTTTTGATTTCCGGATCAAAAGGTGAAAGTTTTTGTCCATTGATTGAAAAATATTCACTGTTAAAGAATTTAACGATACGCGGAGGGTCAAAATAGTCAAGATATATTCTTTTCAATTCTTTGGACGATTTGATGGCAGTTATCCATTCATTGATTTTATTGAGAAGAGAATCGGATGCGTGATCAGTTCCCCAGGCATAAGGGAAAAGAGAAGAAACCACCAGAGAGGCATCAATATTCAGGTAGTAACGCTTATATACCATGGCCATGTTTTCCTGACAAAGGGCATAAGGGATACTTCCGTCCGAAACCATACGGATTAGCTCTTCCTGGCTTACGCCTTGAACTTTTTTTATAATAGCCCTATGACGGGATGCTTTTAAAAATTTTTGATAAAAGTGCTCGGAAAGCAAGTCATATCTGACAAATACCGTATCAGGGGGAAAATCACGAATAGAATTCTGATCGATGAACAGGTTTTTTTCATCTGCCCTATGTTTTCTTTGAACCAGAACTAACCTGGTTTCTCCAAAAGGACTGCTGAATTCGACAAATTCTTTTCCCTCATCAGAAACCGGAAGATTAAGCGCAATGAGGTCGGCAACATGATACTGTAAATAATAATACAATTTTGAGGGATCCTTGCTGGAGACAATTTTTAGGGGTACCCCCAGGAACCTGGAAAAGGATTCCAGTAATTCCAGTTGATAGCCCATCGGCTCTCCACGGTAAATAAAATAATTCAGGGTGTTTTGATCCGTCAGGGCAACAAGGTATCCCCTTTCTTTGATCCGACTCAGGCTGTCTCTGTGTTTTTCTTTTTTCTTTTCAATAAGATTCCGTGTGATCAATATGGCGATGACCAACACAATTAATCCCAGAAAAACATTTCTCAGGATTCGGAGTACTTTTTTGTATTTATTCAAATGCTATACTTAAGCTACTTTCCTATACCTGAAGATGGCCAGACTGATCATACACAATGCGTACATCACAAGAGAGAAAAAATGCATTCGTATATCCGTAAATGTCGAACCTTTTAGCAGCACCATCCGCATAATTTTAATAAAATACATCAATGGGTTGAGTTTGTCAAGTATCTGAGCCCAAGGAGGCATGCTCTCAATAGGTGTGAACAAGCCACTCATTAAAATAAAGACCACCATAAAAAAGAACGAAACAAGCATGGATTGCTGTTGTGTATTCGTCATAGTCGAGATCAGCAGTCCGAATGACAAAATTACGAAAAGGTAAACAGAGGCAGATAAAAAAATTAACCATAAGCTTCCTTCTATCGGAATATTAAACAGCAATTTTCCTATCAAAAGACCAAAAGCAAGCTCAAAAAGTGCGATGATCCAGAATGGGGTGAGTTTCCCTGCAATGAACTGGATTTTATTGATTGGGGTAACATTGATCTGTTCGATAGTGCCGATTTCTTTTTCGCGGACTATGTTCATGCCGGAAAGCAATAACCCGATTATGGTGACCAGCAAAACCAGGATTCCCGGAACCATATAGGTTTTATAGTTCAGCTTAGGATTGTACCAGTAACTGTAATCGGTCTGGATGTTCCTCAAGCTGGAAAACTGACCCGGATTATTATGCTCGATCAGAAGATCCCGGTTATAATCAAACACTATCATGGTAGAGTAAGCATTGATCAGTCCGGCTGTCTGACCATTGATGGCATTGATCATAAACTGGACCTTGGCATGGTTTTCTTTCATCAGGGTTTTTTCGAAACCTGCAGGTATCTGCAGTATCATGTCAATATTTCCTTTTTTCATTTCACGCTCAGCTTCCTCATACGAAAACGAGCGTGAATGGACCTGATAAAACGGAGATCCCTCGAACTTGCCGATAAGTCTTCTGGAAATACTGGAAAGATCAAGATCAACCACCGACATCCGGATATGTTTCATTTCAAAAGTCGCAGCATTTACCAGAATGATTAACTGGACGATGGGAACGACAAAAATAATCGGCAACATGGTCTTATTCCGAAAAACCTGAAGAAACTCTTTCTGGATGATATACAGTATCGTTCTCATAAGACCAGACGGACGTTAAATTTTTTGATGCTGATGGTCAGAAAAATCGCGGTAAATCCCATCAGGATCAGGGTCTCCTGCCATACATAAAGGAATCCATTGCCCTGCAGCATGATGCTTTTGATGATTGTAATGAAGTACTTTGGGGGCATCAGATAACATAAAATCTGAAGTATCCAGGGCATATTCTCTACCGGGAAAATAAATCCGCTTAATAAGATCGTCGGCAACATTAAAGCTACAAGGGAAATCATCATGGCCACCTGCTGACTGTCAGTAATGGTTGAAATCAGAATGCCTAATGAAAGCGCCATACAGATAAAAAGAAAGCTTTCCGATAACAAGAGTATGACACTGCCTTGTACAGGAACACCAAAAATGGTGTTTCCGAGGATTAAAATGATGCAGGCATCAATAAAGGCGAGAAAGACGTAAGGAAAAACTTTTCCGATAATAATCTGGAATGGTTTCAGGGGAGACGCAAGCAATAATTCCATGGTCCCCAATTCTTTTTCACGGGTGATGGATAAGGAAGTCATCAGGGCGGAGATCAGCATTAGAAGCATGGCCATCAAACCAGGAACAAACATGTACACTCCTTTCAAAGAGCCATTGTACATCATTCTGACCTCGGGAATAATTTGAAGAGGAACTCTTTCTGTATTGATTGAAATCAGAAAATTATTAATGATGCCATTCGTATAATTAACCAGGATATTAGCGGTATTCGGGTCAGAAGCATCACCAATGATCTGAATTTTTGCTTTTCCGGTTTTTTCCAGTTTTTGAGCGAAATCATTTTCAAAAATCAGGACCAGCTTCACTTCACCTTGCCTGAAAACAGCTTCAATTTCCCCAACGTTTGTGAGATTGCGATCTAAGCGGAAGTAACCGGAGGATAATATCTTATCACTGATTTTCCTGGTCATCATATCCTTTGAGTTGTCCAGTATGGCAATTCTGGCGTCCTTAATTTCATTGGTGATAACATAACCAAACAACATTAACTGAATGGCAGGCATCCCGAATAGAATGAGCAGGGTCCGGTAATCCCGAAAAATATGGAAAAATTCCTTTTTGACGAATCCCCAGAAACGTTTCATGCCGTTTGTTTTATTGAAAGCCGGGCTAACTTGATAAACACCTCATTCATCCTTTCAGCCTTGTATTGATTTTTCAGGTTTTCAGGTGTATCCAGTGCTGTGATTTTGCCTTCGGCCATGATGCAAACACGATCGCAATATTCCGCTTCATCCATGTAATGCGTTGTAACAAAAGCCGTAATCCCTTTTTTGGTCGCTTCATCAATCATGTTCCAAAATTGCCTGCGTGTAATCGGATCAACTCCGCTGGTCGGTTCGTCCAGGAATACGATTTTCGGATTATGGATTATGGCCACAGAAAAGGCCAGTTTTTGCTTCCAGCCTAAAGGAAGCTCGCGAATTAACTTGTTTCTCGCATCCTGAAGTTCCAGTTGATTAATCAAGAGCTCTGCGCGTTGTTCCAGATCTTTCTTTTTTATCCCATAGATTCCACCGTAGAACCGGATATTTTCATATACAGTCAGATCATCATAGAGTGAAAATTTCTGGCTCATATACCCTATACTCCTTTTCACTTTTTCGCGTTGGGTGTAAATATCATAACCTGCCACATTTAGTTCTCCGGAAGTCGGATAAATAAGGCCACAAAGAATTTTTATGGCAGTGGTTTTTCCCGCTCCGTTAGCCCCGAGAAAACCAAAAATTTCCCCTTCCCCGACCGTGAAAGTCAAATGATCATTGGCCACAAAAGCACCGAACTTCTTAACCAAATCCTTTACAACAATAATATTTTCCCTTTTTTCGGCCATGGTTTATTCCTTATCAACTACCATTAACTCCATGAAGCAATCTTCAATACTTGGCTTGATGTGTTGTATTTCAATGTTTCCGTGATTTCTCTGAACCAGGAATGATTCCACTTCACTGACATCGGTCAGGCTGTCCTTATAAGACAAATGAACGCATTGCCCGAAAGCATGAACGGAACGGGTATGGGAAAATTCCTTTAAATCCTTGAGCAATCGATACAGATCACCGGATTTGATGGAGATTAGCTTAGATGGAAATGCATCAATGATCTGGGCAGGGGAATTGATTCTCATAATTTTCCCGTCCTGAAGCAAAGCAATCCTATCGCAAAGGCTGGCTTCATCCATATAAGGTGTTGAAACAACAATTGTAATCCCACTCTCTTTCAGCCTTCTCAGCATTTCCCAGAACTCCCAGCGGGATACAGCATCCACTCCAGTGGTTGGTTCGTCAAGAAAAAGAATAACGGGTTGATGAATCAGGGCACAGGACAAGGCAAGTTTTTGCTTCATTCCTCCTGAGAGTTTTCCGGCTTTACGTTTCTTAAATGGCTCAATCTGGCCGTAAATGTCCTTGATTAAAGGATAGTTTACCTTCAGGCTGGTCCCGAAAATGGTAGCGAAAAAATTCAGGTTTTCCTCTACACTCAGATCCTGATAAAGAGAAAACTTCCCGGGCATATAACCCATTATATTCCGGATTTTTTTGTAATCCTTGACGACATCAAAACCTTCAATACTTGCAAAACCACTGTCAGGCAGTATCAGGGTGGTCAGGATACGGAATAAAGTAGATTTTCCGGCTCCGTCGGAACCAATGAAACCGAATAATTCTCCTTTGCCGATCTCACAAGTAAGATCATGGAGCGCAACGGTCTCCCCATATTTTTTATGAATGTGTTGAGCGGAAATGGAAACCATGATCTGGCTTAAGGCGGTGTTGTTTTTGTCCAGTAAGTATTTCTACCCAATAGGGAGAATCCGATATATCCTCGAATCTTTAAACGGTTGGTCGATTCAAACTGTATATAGCATTTATATGTTTTCCCGTTTTTTGGATCATAGATCGTCCCGTTGGCCCATTCATCTTTTCCGTTGAATATGAAATTTTTCAAATTCACCAGACCGATCAGAGGCATTGTTTTCAGTTGGAGGTCAGGGTTTTCCTTGTCTTTCCTGGGAAGCCCGGTTTCCTTGTCAAATGGTTCTTTCAACCAGACCAGTTTCCCGAAATACTTACTGCCTTCTTTGTAAATCTGCACTTTTCCGGTGGCTTCTTCATTCAGCCAGGTCCCGATAATATCATCAGCTTTATGAACCTGACTGAAAGCGCTCAGTCCCGCCCAAAGGCTTAAGGACAGTACCAATACGAAATTTGTTGTTGTTCTTTTCATGGTTTAATGGTTTTAATCAGTAATATTTCTCCGGGCATACCTATTTTCAGGCTGCCATCGTTGGGCACACGCACCTTGACGGCATACACCAGGTTCACCCTTTCTTCCTTCGTTTGGATCGTTTTGGGTGTAAATTCTGCAGTCTGGGAAATCCAGCTTACCAGACCAGATGTTTTTGAATATGATGTTTTATCTTTATCATAGCGAACCTCTACTTTGTCTCCTATTTTTATATAAGGTAGCTGGTCTCCTGAAATATAAACACGAAGTAGCATCGTTCTCAAATCGGCTATTTTGTACAAAGGTTTTCCGTATAAGGTAACTTCATCCGTCTCGGCAAATTTAGTCAGCACAGTGCCCTTTAAAGGATTGATAATTTTGGCATTACGAATAGATTCAGAGATCTGGGCTATTTGTTGTTCAATAGAAGCAATCTGATCTTCTATGCCCCTGTACTGGGTTTGAATAGAAATGATCTGCTTATCGATCATGTTCAAACTGGCCTGGATATCATCCATTTGCTTTTGAGTGGCGGCACCGTCTTTTAAAAGTTTTTCAACCCTGATTTTTTCGATCAGGATATTATCTCTGTTTTGCTCCTGGACATTAATCTGTGCTTCCAGGTCATTTTTGCGTGATGCGGTGGCGTTTTTCTGATTGATGGTTTGCAGTCTTTTCAGATGGAGATCGGTGGTGTCAATATATCCGATAAGCTGTCCGGAATCAAGAACTTGTCCTTCTTCTACTTCAAATTTCAGAATGCGCCCGTTCGCGAGTGAAGAAATAGTGATTTCTGTTGCTTCAAACGAACCATAGGCATCAGGCTTCTCCTTGTCGCCGGAACAGGAGGAAAATAAAAAGAGTCCTGAAAAAATACCGATAAAATATTTTGTCATATATGTAAGAGTTTGAAAATTCAAGTTATAGTTTTCCAATAGTATATAAATAATTGATCTTTGCCTTGAGCAACAGAATTTTATGAATTTCCTGGCTCATCCGGGCATGGGTTTCATCCTGTACACGTAAAATAAAATCACTCGAAGTAATCACTCCGTTCGATAGTTGAGAGGAGGCTGTCAGGGTGATGCCGGCCCTCAAATTTACCAGATCCTGGTCTTTGATCAGCAAGTCGGTTAATTTTTGAATATCGGTCACTGTTTTTTTATTGGTCACCCTGAGGGTTAAATCAAAAGCTTCTTGTTGATTTTTAAGGATATCCCCTTGAATGTCAAAGATCTTTTTTTCGTTTCTGTTGGCGTTCCAGTTCCAGGGATTCCAGGTCAGCCTGGCGCCAAACATGGCCATAGGCGCAATGTCGCTGGATAGAAAATTATATCCTGGTCTCCCAAAGCCAAACTGCCCATAGGCCCATAATTTTGGGTTCCATTTTGTTGTGACCATGTTTTTCAGCAGGTTCACCCGTTCACGCTGGACATTGAAAATATCATTTTCAATTCGTTTGTTTTCATATGAATACCCTGGTAAAACGATCAATGGGAGGGCGAATGATGAGTGTTCATCCAGGGTAAATCCTATAAGTTCTGACAGCATTCGGATATTGGCCTGACGGTCCATGGATAATTCATAAATATTTTGATCCAGCTTGATCATTTCGGCGCTGATCAGATCAGCGTTCATTTTAAGCATAGCACCGTTTCTGACTGCAGATTCTACCTCCACCAGTTTTCTATCCAATAGTTTTTTTGACTCCTGCAACAGTATTACATTCTGTTGGGTAAGCAGGATGTTAAAAAAGAACTGGTTAATCTGATCCTTTAGCTGATAAAGGCTTGCATCGACATTTTTCTGGTCAATGTTTACATTGAATTTTTCCAGTTTCTTTTGATAAGTAGTGACATTTCCGTCATAGATTGATTCTGTGACATCAAGGGTCAGCTTGTACTGGTCTTTAGGAATGGATGGTCCTTCAATCTGAGGCATACCTGCCGGGAGATTGATGGCAACTTTGGTCACTTCATTCTGCCATGAAGCATTTCCATTTATATAAATGGAGGGGAGGTAGTTTTTATTCAGGTTGCTGACCTTAAGCATGCTTGAATTGTCCAGCAAGGCAGATTGCCGGGTCAGGGGATAAGTGGTAAGCACTTGTTGATAACAGAAATCAAGGGTAATGGTATCCTGGGCATGCAGTGCTAACCCGCAGCCAATGATTCCAAAAATGACAAAGAACCCTTTACCCGGGAGATTTTTTATTCTTTTCATAAGCTTTTAATGCGGAAATTACGAAATAGGGTACGACGGTTTTTCTTTCTTCCAGAAGCAAACGATAAGCTTCTTCACTCATTGTAAAAATTTTCATGATCAAAGGTTTGGCAACCACGGGAAAAATACACATAGATAAAATATTCAACCAGATATGCAATGGCTGGATATCGGCATTGTATTCATCCCCGATTTGTTCTTTTAAGTGTTCAAGGATCATGGAAGGATTGACATTGTTTTTTTCAAAGATAGCTTGAAACTGTTCCGGCTTTTCATGTATGCCATTTAGAATAAACCAGGGAATATATGAATTCTCGGAAATGGTACTGATATAATCAATTAAAAATGCAGAAATTTTCTCGTTCAGTGGGGAATCGGATAAAAAAATCTTCCTCGTATTGGTCATCAGGCTTGAAAAAGCAGCATCAAAAACGGCCTGAAACAGTTTGTCTTTATTTCGGAAATAGTAATGCAGCAAGGATTTGTTGATTCCGGCCTCATCAGCTATTTCCTGCATGCGGGCACCTTCAAATCCTTTTCGGTGAAATACTTTTTTTGCCGCGGCAAGAATTTTTTCCTCGGTATTTAAATCTGTTTTAACCATTTGGATTAACCATTAAATTTAACCAAGCGGTCAAATGTACAACAAATTTTTTTACGATTAACAAAATGCGGTTTTTTTTATTGTGGAATTTTAATTTTTTGGCCGGGTTTGAGCCTGTTATGATTTTTGATGTCGTTGAGGTTTTTTATTTGTGAAACGGTGACATCAAATTTAACGGCTATATCCCAAAGATTATCCCCGGGCTGAATGGTATAGAAAGTGAATTTTTGAGCTGAAGCGGAAGAGGGCTTAACCGGTTTGCTTTTTGTTGTTGAAGGTTTGACCTCTGTTAATTCCAGCTTTGAGGCGGCGTTGATTTTCAGCTTTTGACCGATAATGATTTTGTTGTTGTTCAGGTTATTCCATTTCATGAGCTGGTCAATACTACAACGGTATTTCTGGGCGATACTTCCAAGGCTTTCTCCACTTTTTACCACATGAATTACCGGGGATAATTCTTTAGAAACAGGTTGACTCACAGATAATTTTTTTTCAGGGGTTGAGTCTTTTTTTATTGCCTCCTGGGCAATGGAAGCAATACTTACCGGATGGATGGTTTTGGTGGTTGATGTTTTGGTATAGACCAAAATCCTTTGTTTTGGTTTGACATAGTTCTTTTTTAGGTTATTCAAAGATTTAAGTTCTGCAACGGACATATGGTATCGCTTTGCGATACTGGCTATGGTTTCACCGCTTTTTACAATGTGTTGTTCGGTTTCCCGATAACTGCCATAAACCATATTCATTAAGGAATCACGTTCCAGGCCTTTTTTTGTTTTAAAGGCATAAAGAGCATTCTCATTGTTGATAAAATTACCAATATTCTTTTTCCTTAAGCGGAGGCTGTAAGGGTTATCTCCAGAGGCCGGAATGATCCCTTGTTTAAAAGACGGATTCAAAAAAGCAATTTCATCCAAAGGGACGTTGAGCATTTCGGCTATCTGATCGAATGTCAGAGGATTTTTAACGGTAACTGTATCCACTTCATAATAAAGGATGCCGGGATCAACCGGATTGATCCTGTGTTCATGGGCATAAGTCATTACATAACTGGCTGCAATGAAAGCCGGAACATAGGATCGGGTTTCTTTTGGGAGGTAATTCTGTATGGCCCAGAAATTTTTCATACCCCCAGACCGGCGAATGGCTTTGTTAACATTCCCTGCTCCTGAATTATAGGCGGCCAGAGCTAGTGACCAGTTTCCATAGATATCATAAAGATCATTCAGGTGTTCGCAGGCAGCGATGGTCGATTTGTAAGGGTCAAAACGATCATCGACATAAGAACTGACTTTCAATCCATATACCTTCCCGGTTCCATACATGAACTGCCATAATCCTTTTGCCCCTGCACGGGAATTTGCCGTAGGATTCAAGGCAGATTCAATGACCGCGAGGTACTTGAGTTCCAGGGGCATGTTGAATTTATCAAGTTGTTCTTCGAAAAGAGGGAAATAAATCTGTGCCAGACCCAGTAGTCTCGAAGTCAGTTTTCGTTTTTTATTGGCATAGAGTTCGATAAACTTTTTAACGTCATCATTATAAATGTATTCAAAGGGGGATTCATCGTTCATCTGAGCAATTCTTTCCCTATACACGGAATCGGGGAAATAGGGGATGTCGTTGTCCGAATAATCATTCCAGCTTTGATACTGATTGGCATTAGGGTATTCAGCATCTTTAAAAAATTTTAAGTTGGCCAGGCTGTCAAGCATATAAACAACCGGATCGTCTTCGATAAAGACTCCCTTGCTGATGGTGTCGGGACGAGCGGCATCCTGAGAAAATAAGGCGGCAGGAAAAAGAAGAATGAGGAGGTAAGTGTACCAGGTTGGCTGTATCGTCATAAAAAAAGGTTATGCATGATGATAACGAAAAAAAAAGTTAAAAATTTTCCACATGAATCGTTATTTCAACATTGGATATGACTTGTTTGATCTTATTTTCTATTTGGTCACAAATTTCATGAGCCTCTCTGACCGTCATGTTTTCATCCAGATTAAGATGAAAATCGACGTATTTATAGTTTCCCGCTTTTCGTGAGCGAAGATTATGATAGGTCATATTTCCCGAACAGCATTGTTGCAGGATGGCCTCTATTTTTTTCTTGTCATCGGCCGGTAAGGCCGAATCCAGTAAGGGAGAAAATGCCCGGGTAAAAAGCTCAAAGGATTCTTTCAAGATCAGCAAGGCGACTAAAATGGCAATAATCGGGTCCACTATATGAAAACCTGTAATATATATTACGGCCAGGCCAATGGCAACCCCAAGAGAAGTGAGCACATCCGTTTTCAGGTGCAGGGCATCAGCTTCCAGCGCGACTGAATCTGTTTCTTTGGAAACTTTATAAAGTTTACGCGAAACGATAATATTGACGGCTGCTGAGATAAGCATGACAAAAAAGCCTAATCCTATTCCTATTTCCGCAACCTCCGAAGGGTCAATGAATTTTTTTACAGCTTCAAAAATAATCCAGAAAGCTGCGATGAAAATCAACAAAGCTTCAATGACTCCGGAGATGTTCTCAAATTTCCCATGCCCGTAAGGGTGACGATCATCGGCAGGAGTATCCGAGATGCGCACAGAAAAATAGGCGATGACCGAAGCCAGAAGATCCATCATGGAATGAATTGCTTCGGAAATGATACTTACAGAACCGGAAAAAACACCGACAAAAAGTTTTAACAGGATCAGAATGGTATTTGAAAAAATAGAAAGTCTGGCCACCCCGACTTTTTTATTCATCGCTTTGATAATTTTTACAAAAATAGGATTATCAACCGGAAAACCGGCACTTTAAAATTGTTAATTTTGCCCAAAATCTAAACATAGAAACATGCGACCAGGATTTCTATTCATTTCATTTTGTTTTTTTTTAAATGCTTTCTCCTTCAGTCAGGAAACTGAAAATATTCCTGGCAAATTGACCCATTGGCTTACCCCGGAAGAAAAACTGCGGATCCATGAAATTGGTCGTGGTTTTGTTGAAACACCTCCGCCTGCAGTACCGGTGAGAAATATTTCCGAATTTAGCCGGATGCAGGGGGCACTGGTGCGCTATCCCTTTGGACTTCCCATGTCTCTGATCAAAGAAATGGCCGAAAATATCATGGTCACCACCATTGTTTCCAACAATACACAAAAGAACACCGTCATACAACAATATGTCAATAATGGAATAGATACCAGCCATTGTGATTTTCTGATTGCACCTAGCGACAGCTACTGGACTCGGGATTATGGTCCCTGGTTTATTACGTATGCTCCCGACAGTGTCGCGATCGTTGATTTCCCATATAACCGGCCCCGCCCGAATGATGATGCAATTCCCGTAAAAGTTGCGCAAAAACTTGGAATCCGTTGTTTCGGGATGAACCTGATTCACACCGGAGGAAATTATATGAGTGATGGTATGGGGGGTGCTTCTTCCACTGAGCTGGTATGGGAAGAAAATCCATCTTTGTCACACAACCAGGTTGCTGAAAAAACGAGTGATTATCTGGGGATTGATAGTTATCAGGTCAGACCTGATCCGAATAATACTTATATTGATCATATCGATTGCTGGGCTAAATTTCTGGCTGAGGATAAAATTCTTATCCGGAAGGTTCCTCCTTCCCATCCCCAGTATTCCCAGATCGAAGCCGCGGCCGCTTACTGGACTACACAGGTTTGTTCCTATGGATATCCCTACAAGGTATTCCGGGTGATGACTCCAGGGAATCAACCCTATTCAAATTCCGTGATTCTTAATAATAAAGTACTGTTACCTTTTATGAATTCCAACTGGGATGATAGTGCCAAAGCGGTTTATCAAGCCGCCTTACCGGGTTATGAAGTCATCGGCATTACCGGGAATCCTGCAACACCATGGGAATCAACCGATGCATTGCATTGCCGGGTAATGGGTATCTCTGACATAGGCCTTTTATATATTCATCATCTTCCTTTATCAGGACCACAACCCTGTGAAAACGATTACCTTATCCAGGCTGACCTAACCGTGTGCAGCCATAAGCCGGTCAAGGCTGATTCCGTGCTGATTTATTATCAGGTTGACAATGGACCCTATCAGATCGTTCCCATGCTTAATACTTCCGGAAATCATTATACCGGGTTAATTCCGAAACAATCCGCCGGAAAGACCATCCGTTATTATCTTTTTGCCGCTGATGAATCCGGACGCAGGGAAACCTGCCCCTTCATTGGCCCAGGTGATCCATTTCTTTTCAATACCGTCTATACCGATATCACAGCAATTCCTGATACAGTCTGGTTTAATACTCCTGAAGAAGCAATGGACGGAATAATCCTGACCATCCACAATTATACCATTTCGCAAAAAACAATTCTGGATATTGAATCTTCAGGCCTCTATTGGTGGATAGCTCCCTGGCCTGTGGCCAGTTTCCCATATCAGATGGATCCCGGAGATTCTCTCCAGCTAACCCTGCATGCTCCGGTTGTTGTAAAAACCAATCTTTCCGGGTACTTTATTGATACCATGAATATAGCTAGTGCACTGAACAACCATAGGGTAATTATTATGGTTAATTCGGAATTAATCAGCAATAGCCAGTCCCTATCGGAAGTTCCGGGCTCCGGGTTCCTGAGCAACTACCCCAATCCATTTAGCGATCAGACGAGTATCAGCTATCGCCTGGATAAACCCACAGGGGTAAAAATAGAGATTTTTAACTGGAGCGGGAAGAAAATAACACAATTTCCTGATAAGGAAAATTCAGACTCAGGTTCACTGATATGGAATGGAATGGATGAAAACGGCAACTTGTTGCCAGCAGGGGTTTATTTTTTAAAACTTACCACAGAAAACAAGGTGTTGAACCGGAAAATAGTTCTTATTCGCTGATTTTTCTTTCCGGCCTCATTTGGGGGAAGAAAAGAACATCCTGAATAGAAGCGCTGCCGGTCATGATCATGGCCAGGCGGTCAATGCCAATCCCCAGTCCTGCCGTAGGAGGCATCCCGAATTCAAGAGACCGGAGAAAATCTTCATCCACTACCATGGATTCTGTATCTCCCCTTTTCCCCAGCTCGAGCTGAGACTCAAACCTTTCCCTTTGATCAATGGGATCATTCAGTTCTGAAAATGCATTGCACAATTCTTTTCCGTTACAGATGGCTTCAAATCGCTCTACCAGCCCTTGTTTTACCCGGTGCTTTTTAGCCAGAGGTGACATTTCCAGCGGATAATCTGTAATAAATGTCGGCTGGATCAGTAAAGGTTCGCATTTTTCTCCGAAAATCTGATCAATGATCTTGCCCTTAGCCATGGTGGGATCAATGGGAACATTCAATTGGCGGGCAATACCTGCCAGTGTTTCTTCCGATTTTCCTTCAATGTCTATTCCCGTAAATTGCCGGATCACTTCATACATTGAATATCTTTTCCATGGACGCTTAAAATCGATTATCTGGTCACCAACTTTGACTTCGGTACTTCCATGAAGATCCATTGCTGTCTTTTCAACCATTTCTTCCACCAGATCCATCATCCACTCATAATCCTTGAATGCAACATAGAGCTCCATCTGCGTAAATTCAGGATTGTGAAAGCGATCCATACCCTCATTCCTGAAATCCTTGGAAAATTCATAAACTCCGTCGAATCCGCCAACAATCAAACGTTTCAGGTATAATTCATTGGCTATGCGGAGATACAGTGTCATGTCAAGACTGTTATGATGGGTTTTGAAAGGACGGGCGGCTGCACCTCCATAAAGTGGTTGCAGAATGGGAGTCTCTACTTCCAGATATCCTTTTGAATTTAAAAAATTCCGCATGGAATTGACAAGGGCTGTTCTTTTAACAAAGGTTTCCCTGACCTGAGGATTCACAATCAGATCAACATATCGTTGCCGGTAGCGTTGTTCTGGATCAGAAAACGCATCATAGACGATCCCTTCATTTTCTTTGACGATTGGCAAAGGACGCAGGCATTTGCTAAGCAGCTTCAGGGACTTGACATGAATGGTGATTTCTCCCATCTGGGTGACAAAAACAAATCCGCTTACACCGATGATATCCCCGATGTCTAACAGTTTTTTAAAAACGGTATTATATAGGGTTTTATCATCCCCAGGACAAATATCATCACGCTTGATATATACCTGAATCCTACCCGTACTATCCTGAATCTCAGCAAAGGAAGCAGCACCCATAATCCTTCGGCTCATCATTCTACCGGCCACCTGGATTTCCTGAAAACGGCCTTGATCTTCGGGATATTTTAATTTTATATCAATGGCACTCGCATTGACGGGAAAAGTATCGGGAGGATAAGGATGGACGCCAAGTCTGATCAATTCGGATAACGCATTTCTCCGGATGATTTCCTGTTCACTTAAAAGGACACTCATAATTTACAGAAATTTCTGGCAAAGATAGGGAATTAAGACAAAACACCCTGAAGCACCTGATGTGATTTCAACCCCTTGAAACCCGGAAGATGTAACTGATAATACCTGAGGATTACTTCAATGAACCGGTTTCTGAGCGCATGTGATAAACTGATTGTGCCGAAAAGTTCAAGAGGAGTGGTAAACAGCAGGTGAAAGTGCCGGCTTTCTTCTGGATTAAGATCATTTGGATGTTCTGGTATTCCTGCCCTGAAAGCTCCATCTGTGAGCATGAAAATGCTGTATTCCTCTGAGTAATTATCCCGTGGTTGAATTCCCAGAAATCGGGTCAGTTGCATGGCAAAAACGAGATGAAAACAGCCAATATTTTCCTGAATTGTATCAAGTTGAAGGAATGATTGCCAGAGAAAGCTGAAAAGGGCTGGATTAGATTCTTCCTCACGTATAGATTTGTAAATCAATTCATTTAAAAAAAGCGCCACGGAACTCTTGCGAATATCATAAGGAATTTGCTGGTATGGGTATGAAAAACGAACTTCTTTAGCCGACTGTATATTGTTTTTAGGTTTATGATAAACCTCCATTTCGAGAAGGGATAACGGTTGAAAGAAAACAGGTCGGAATTTTGATGTTTTACGGTAAACGCCTTTAAACAGGTAGGACTGTAAACCGAACAATTCGGTGTAAATTTTTACAATCACACTGGTTTCAGAGTAGTTGATGGAATGAAGAACAATGCCTTTCGTTTTATGCATCATGGGTGAGAACGTTAACCGTTTTCATAAACCCAATCTTTGATTTCATCAAAACGCCTGAAACTTTCAATGGTCGATGGATGCTGTAAAATGGATTCCACAGAAACTTCAGGTAAAAGATCCTGACCAGTATCGTTTCGCACAAAAACAGCATTAAAACCATAGCTGTTTGCCCCAACAAGACGATATCCTTTTCGTTTCGCCAAATGATTCATGGCAACGGGTGATGCTCCATGGTAAACAGGATGCTTCCCCGGGAAAAAATATCCGGGATCGTAAGGAACCACAATGTTGTTATAACCAAATTCAACATGGGTTTCGATCATAACCACGCGCGGGTTGACGACTTTCAGGGCGTCCCAGATCCAGTAATCATTTCCATCGATATCAATGGATAAGAAGTCAATTTCTCCCGTGAACCCTGCTTCTGCAATCAATTGATTAACATTTTCACGGGTTAGCTTTGCACAGAGAAATTTGGGAGGCCGAGCCCAGGGTGTAGGATATTTGTGATAAAAATGCCGACCCCGCTTGATCGAGGATGGATTCCCGTCAATGAAAAGCCCTTGCCAACCGAAATTGAGTATCAGGTTGGCACTGTTGCTGTTCACCCCGTCGTCAGAACCAATTTCTATAAATGTTTTATTGGTGGTTCCAAGTGTGGCAAAAAGAAAGAGGATGATCCCGTCGTCTTCAAATTGCGTAAAATTACTGAATCCTGTATCCTTCAGCGCTATCCTCCTCCCTGCTTTTGCACAGTCTTGATAATAATGAAAAAGCTGACGCTGGGAAACCTGAATGGCAGGCGAAAATTTATGACGAACCTTTAAAATATAAAAATGATATTTCAAAAAATTCTTGATTTGTTGCCTGAAATTTGCTCCCATTCCCAGTGAAGGTTAACTTAATTAATGATGAGAATTTTTGTGACCACTTTGTCTTTACCGTTACTGTCGCTGGAAAAGACCATATAAACCCCGGTTTTGGCACGTTTACCGGAAAAATTTTTCCCATCCCAAATCGCCTGACCTCCTTCAGCCGTGGTAGCATAAACCAATTGACCATTAAGGTCTGCTATCTTGACTTGGGCATTATTGATCAGCCCTTTGATGGCGATCACCCCTTCGTAGCCTTCTCTCACGGGATTCGGATAAGCATACACATTGGAATTGGTTTCTCCTCCCTCGGTAGCAGTACTCTTATAGGAAATAATTCCCTTATCCGTCCCGAAATATACTTCCCCCGTAATATTGTTGATTGCAATGGAAGTAATACGGTTGGAGAGAAGCGGACTATTCGTTTCCGTAAAATGATAAATTTGTTTGGTGCCATCCTCGGAAAATAAAAATACCCCTCCGCGATCAGTTCCTATCCATTTCCTGTTGGCTCCGTCAATGGCAATGGCAGTGGCGACTTCGTTTTCCAGTAGATACTGAACATACCCGTCCTGTTCGACAAGAATACGCTGGGCATCAAAATTCTGACCGGGGACGAATATATTTTCAGGAGAATAAAATACACCGATTCCCTTTTCAGTTCCTATCCAGATTTCCCCTTTTTTATCTTCCGCCATACAGAATATATTGTTGCCGGGAAGGTTACCGTTTCCGGCCGTGGAATTAAGTTTTTTTACTTCGTCATCATTGGGGTTGTCAGGTGTTCCGTTATCCGTAAATACAAATAATGAATAAGGATTCAGATTTCCATAGTACATGGTCACCCAAACCTGATTATTCCTGTCAACCATTAAAGTCCCAAGGTTACTTTCCTGCACTATGGGAATGGTAAACCCATACCATTGATTTCTTGTTTTCAGGGAAAGACAACTGTTTGTATGAGAAGTAACGACCCAGAGATTTCCGTCTTTGTCGAATGCAGTCCCCCCAACCCTGATATCCGAGGTGTCAGAAGCCGAATGATGGCGGAGGGTGCTGTTATGCTCGGTATACCGGTTTACCGCCTGGCCGTCATAAAATTCCAGCAAACCTTTTCCCCAGGTTCCAGCATAAAATCTTTTATTATCGTATGGATCCACCGCAATGGTGACGACATCATGACATTGGGAAAGCAAGGCTTGATTATATCCTGCATAATTTGTCCAGTTTGTGTTATCGAAATGATATATCTGGCCCTGAAAGTATAAAGGAACATAAGAAGCATCCCTTCCGCCGGGAGCAATGTACAGGTCATTGCCGTTACATGTCATACTGAATGCTTTATCGGTGAGGGGACCGCTTAAATTATAATGATTGATTAGGTAATTGCTGAGATTGAATGAAATCAGTCCAGAATAGGTATCCCCAATCCAAACCATTCCGTCTTTGTCTGGGATGGCATCCAGGGGATATGGATTACCCGGATAATAATCTCCGATATGAACCAGGAATTCCAGTGACTGATCATAGACTTTCAAATAATACTTGAAAGAAACGACAAGATATTGGTCATTGGATTCCACTTTACTTACAGGGTCATAAGGAGAATAAGGCCATTTCTTCCAGCCCCCATCAGCATAGGTGAATAAGGTATCCAGGGTAATATTCGGTATCAGATGAGTCCTTTTATTAACCACGACCTTTCCTGCGAAATAAGTGATGGTGCTATATTCAGCAATCGAATCCATACGGCTGTCTTTGCGCCAGTTGGCAAAATTGACCAGGTTGGGATTTTTCAGAGAAGCCTTATAGAGACCTTTTTCAGTGGCGGCAAAAAGACTGTCATGATTATCCTTGACAAGCCCCAACACATTGACCTGACTTCCATCTTTCCCAATCAGGTAAGTATCACGGATTTCTTCTTTCTCTAAATCCAGAACGACAATACCGAAGCCACAGCACAGATAGGCGTATTTGCCGATAAAATAAATGGAGTTGATGGTTTTATTTCCCAGAATGGCTTTTCTTTTAATGTCGGAAATATTGATGATGACATTATTTTTGATCAGGTCAATATTGGCATTGCTATAAGCAATGACCAGGGTTTGGTACGGCTTGCTGTAATTGATACTGCTGATACCGATATCAGAAAGGCCATTGATTTTTGTAGTCCGGAGAATACTATTGTCTTCCTTGTCAACTGAAAAAATTGCATATGGGGTAGAACAATACGTTTTACCATCAGCTTCAGTGACTGCATTACAAAGGGTATAAGGCAATTCCTCCCGCCATTGGCCGATGGGAATTTGTTGAGCATTCAGGGTGCTGAAAAAGCCGGTCAACAGAAAGGAAACAGATAACCAAAATTGAAGTCGCATGTATAAATATTTTCAGGGATTAATGTTCAGATTTGTTATTAAATGAACTGATCTTTAGCTGATTTATTGTCAATTAAGCGGTATTTCAAATAATCATTCCGGCGCCAAGGGTTTCGAAAGTCGCTTCATCGATCAGGATGAGGCTTCCGGTAATTCTATTCCTCTGGTATGCGTCACAGAAGATTGGCTTTGTGGTACGCAAATGAACACAGGCAATTTCATTGATATTTACCTTCTGCAACCCCTTCATTTCCTTGAGATTATTAATGTTGAGAACATAATTCACCTCACGTATGATACAGCGGACATCACTAGTGGTGTGTTTCAGGAGATATTTTGAATTGACCAGAAGCGGTTTTTGGTTCATCCAGCAGATCATGGCCTTGATATCACAACTTTCGGAGGGTAAATTTTCCACTCCTGTAATCATGTCTCCTCGGCTGATGTCAATATCATCTTTCAGGGTGAATGTTACTGACATCGGAGGGAATGCCTGATGAATTTCACCTTGATAAGCATCGATGGATTTTATTTCGCTTTTTAATCGTGAAGGAAGGATAGTCACCGGATCTCCAGGATGAAATACACCCCCGGCAACCCTTCCTGCATATCCTCGATAATCATGAAAAATATCTGATTCGGGGCGGATAATATACTGAACCGGAAAACGCTGAAGGGTAAGGTCATGATCATGAGAAATAGGAATTGTTTCAAGCGTTTGAAGTAAGGTTTCTTCAGGAAACCATGGCATATTATCGGAGACTTCTACTACATTATCCCCTTTTAATGCACTGATGGGGATAAATCTCAAATCCTGATCCGGAAAGACATGAGAAGCAAATTGTTGAAATTCAGATTTAATGGATTCAAAAGTATCCTGACGGTAATCCATCAGGTCCATTTTATTGATGCATACAATAATGTGTGGAATGCGAAGCAGAGAGGCAATAAATGCGTGTCTGTGCGTTTGTTCTGTTACCCCGTTACGGGCATCAATTAAAATAATGGCTGCATTAGCAGTAGAAGCTCCGGTGACCATATTTCTCGTGTACTGAATATGCCCCGGAGTGTCAGCAATGATAAATTTTCGTTTAGGAGTGGCAAAATAGCGGTATGCAACATCTATGGTAATTCCCTGTTCTCTTTCAGCACGGAGGCCGTCAGTAAATAGAGCCAGGTTCAGATACTCGCTGCCTTTCTGAACACTTGCTCTTTTCACCGCATCAAGCTGGTCTTCGAATATCGATTTGCTATCATATAATAAACGACCGATCAGCGTACTTTTTCCATCATCAACACTGCCAGCCGTAGTGAAGCGCAGTAGCTCCATATCAAGATAGGACTGACTTGAAAACTTTGCTTCCATCAAAAATATCCTTCTTTTTTACGATCTTCCATGGCAGCCTCTGAGCGTTTATCATCATATCGACCACCCCGTTCAGTAACCCGGGTAGCAGCAATTTCTTGGATGATGTCTTCAAGGGTATCTGCCGTTGAAAGGGATAATCCCGTACAGCTAATATCTCCAACAGTACGGCACCGTACCCGGCGATGTTCTGTTTTTTCAGAGGGTTTCATTTTCATGAATGGTGCAACAGCCAGCCAAATACCATCACGATAAAAAACATCCCGCTCATGGGTGAAATATATTTCTGGCAGCTCAATTTTTTCCATGAGAATATATTGCCAGACATCCATTTCTGTCCAATTTGAAATGGGAAAAACGCGGAAATGTTCCCCCATTCTTTTTTTTCCATTAAAGATATACCAGAGTTCGGGTCTTTGGTTTTTCGGATCCCATTGACCGAATTCATCCCTATGGGAAAAGAATCGTTCCTTGGCCCTCGCTTTTTCCTCATCCCTACGGGCGCCCCCAATGGCAGCATCAAACTTATTCTTTTCAATGGTATCAAGAAGGGTCACGGTTTGTAAAACGTTTCTGCTGGCGTTAATGCCCTGTTCTTCAACCACTCTCCCATTATCAATTGACTCTTGAACAGAGCCCACGATTAGCCTGGCATGAATACGTTTTACAAGCCGGTCTCTGAAATCCAGGGTTTCCTGAAAATTATGACCGGTATCGATGTGAAGTAATGGGAATGGGATGCTGGCTGGATAGAAGGCTTTGAGAGAAAGATGAACCAGAACAATGGAGTCTTTTCCTCCGGAAAACAATAATACGGGACGCTCAAATTGAGCTGCAACTTCCCTTAGTACATAAATAGATTCTGCTTCAAGTTCCCGCAGATGAGTCATTTGAAAATCATTCATCCGGTTCCTTTCCTGCCCTGTTTAAGATTTTCCGAAAATCCGTTGCAGAAATGATTTCTTTTGAGATTCCTTGTCATCTGAATAATACCCATATCCATACCCATATCCATACCCGTATCCATATCCTGATCCGTATCCGTATCCATAGCCATAACCGTATCCATATCCGTAACCATACCCATAGGAATTACGGTTGAGCTTCACGTCATTGATCATAATGGCCAAATTTGGGATATTGCGTTTTTCCATATCATGAATGATAGTCGAAAAAACCTTCTTATGAGTATAGTTCTGGCG
This sequence comes from uncultured Prolixibacteraceae bacterium, assembly GCA_964429135.1. GTDB lineage: Bacteria > Bacteroidota > Bacteroidia > Bacteroidales > FEN-979 > CAZSDU01. The sequence continues at coordinate 87,014 of CAYSAU010000006.1, forward strand.
AACCAGGAAGAGGTTGGCATCAGCATTTTTCATTAACAGGAAAGCATCAGTGACCAGGCCGACAGGAGGAGTATCAATGATGATATAGTCGTATCTTTCTTTCAGCAGATTAAACATTTCCGTACATCTTGCCGAAGCAATTAATTCGGCAGGGTTGGGAGGGACCGGGCCAGCCATGATAATGTCCAGGTTTTCGATACCCGAATACTGAATGATATCGTCAAGTTTGCTTTTATTTATCAGGTAAGAACTTATTCCCTCCGTATTGGTGAGCCCAAAATCCTGGTAAATTTTCGGCTTACGCAAGTCAAAACCCATGAGCAGGGTTTTCTTACCATAAAGTGCAAAGATGGAGGCCAGGTTGATGGAAACAAAAGTTTTACCTGCACTGACCATGTCAGAGGTGATCAGCACGGTTTGTTTTTCTTTCCCCTGAAGCAAATATTGAAGATTGGTACGAACAGAACGGAAAGATTCAGCCAGGGTGGACTTAGGAGAATCGATCACGGCGACTTTCGCCTGGCGATCGCTATGGATTACATGCCCGACGATGGGTAACTGGGTGATCTTTTCTACATCCTCCCTTTCCATAATTTTATCGTTAAAGTAATCTTTTCCAAGAATATAAATCACGGGAAGAACAAGGCCCAGGATAAACGCGATGATATAGTTCAGGCTCTTTTTAGGGAAAACAGGTGTAGCCCCTTCCCCTCTCGCCGGATCCACGACTTCATTGTCAGAGAGATTGGCTGCCTGAGTGATCTGGGCTTCCGACCTTTTCTGCAAGAGGTAAGTATAAATAGCATCTGTAAGTTTAAACCGGCGTTCTATTCCGAATAACACTCTTTGTGTTTCAGGAAGATTACCAATACGGCTCGAAATCTGGGCAACCCTGTCGTTGATTTCTTTTACCGCGATATCGTTGGTTTTAATGGCGCTTTTAATATTTTCGTTTAAGGCTTTTTTTGTTGTGGCGATCTGAAGATCAAGAGACCGCAGGCTGGGATTCTTTTCTTTTGAATATTGGGCGATTTCCGTACGTTTGGTATATAATTCTGTGAGTTGGCGGGTCAAATCGTTCAATACCTGATTGTCTATACCCATGGAAGCTGGTACAATCATTTCGTCCAGTTTTTGATTCTGCTCAACATATTCCTTCATGTTGATCAGGTATTTTGATTTCACGATCAAAACAGCTTTTTCATCCTGAAGTTGCATCATTTTTTCAAACACCTGCCTTGCTTCATCATCCAGGTTCATGATCTCTTTGCTGGCACGAAAAACCTGAAGGGCTTTTTCATTGCTGTACAAGGTGTCTGCAATATTTTGTAATTCATTGTCAATAAAAGAAATGGTCCTTAGAGCGACCATATTTTTCTTTTCCAAACCTCTCGCAAGATACTCCCGTGTAAGCATGTTTAAAAAATCGACCAGCTTATTGACATTTCCGCCTTTGAGTTTGATTTCAATTATGGAAGCCTCTCGGTTAATGGGTTCCAGGCTGAATGATTTGTATTCATTGACCAGGGTTTCATAGCTTTTAAAAATGAAAGAGAAATTTCTGGACAGATCTTTTTCAGGATTGAAATTTGAATTTAACACAACCCTGAACTTAAAATCCTTGGTCTGAATAACTTTATCGAAAGCATAAGTTTCGTCAATGGATATGTTTTCTTTGCGGTCTTCAATCTCTTTTTGAGTTGAAAACTTGAAGAATTTCACCTCATCATTTTTTGCTTCCAGCCTGAATTTATCTTTTGAAAGTATGCTCAAATTAAATAAAAGCCCTACAGGCTGAGGAAAAGCAGTATCAAAGATCACGGTAATAGGAGAATCTTTATACAATTCCGTAGTGATAAAATTATCCTCACTGAAATAGGATACTTCAAATCCGATTTTTGTGACGGCCCGGTAAGTAAGAGTATAAGAGGATAAAATCCCAATTTCATTCTGCAGGTTTTGCATGTTATTGAAAAGGCCGAGGCCTATAATGTCCTGAGGATTGATCTTATTTTCCGATTTATCCTTGACCAGGACAGTTGTTTTGATTTCGTAAACAGGTTTGGAATATTTGTTGAAAATGAAAGCAATGATGAGGGCTATAAAGATAGTGACGGCAAAAAGATACCAATACCGGTAAAATTTAAACAACAACACCTTGTAATCAACGGACTGTTGTTGCTGCTGCGCGAAATCCTGAATGTTTTCGTTCACGGGTGGCTTATTTTTTAAAGTAATTAATCAGCAATAATACAGTTGAAATGGAGGTAAGGACAATGGCCCAGGGAAATGTGGGACCAAAACCCCAACGTTTATAGCCTAAAGGTGTGATATACAGAATGTCATTGGGCTGAAGGTAATAAAAATCGGAATTAAGGATTTTATCACTGTTCATATCCAGATAATAAACCTGAGATCCGCTTTTAGTCTGACGGATTAACGCAACCTTTCCCCTGTTGGCGAATTCTGTCATATCTCCTGCCAGGGAAATGGCTTCAAAAATGCCAATGTCATCTTTGTAAATGGTATATTCTCCGGGCCTGTTAACCTCTCCCACCAAAGTCACCTTGAAGTTGACAAGTTTGACAATAACGGTTGTTTCGATTAAATACTCGTTAATGAGCTGTTGCATCAGCGTTTTCACCTGATCAACATTCAGGTCCTTGACAAAGATTTTACCCAGCAGAGGAAAATCAATGAACCCATCGGTATTGACACTGTAACTATTCAGGTAAATGGATGCATCATTTGCATAATCATTATAAGACGAACTGCCTGATTGTTTATTGAAGAAAAAATATGATTTCTCATCTAAACTGAAAACCCGGATATATAAATTGTCTTTTGGCTGTATTTTATAATCCACATTACGCTTATTGGCATAAAAGCTGGCGGTATCTTCTTTCTGCTGTTTTTGAAGGTATTTGATTTTTTTCTGTGGGACACAGGAACTTAATACAAGGGCAAAAAGAAGAAAAAAAAGCAGAGATTGACATGCCAAAGGAAGATTTTTTTTCATATAAGCGAATATTGGAGGGCAAAAATACATTTTTTTCAAGAAAGTACCAATTTTTGAACCCGTAATAAAATCAAATGATCTCGCCAATCAGCGTGGCGGAGGTGAAATTAGTAATCTTAACATTAACATAATCACCCGGCCCGAATTCCACGGCCGGGAATACGACCACTTTGTTTTGAGTAGTACGGCCGAAAAGATGATTATTTGAGCGTTTTGACTTCCCTTCAATTAGAACTTCAACAGTTTTTCCGAGATCGCCTTTCTTGCTTTGATAAGACAGTTTTTGCTGTAAAGTAATAATTTCGTTTAATCTTCTCTCTTTCACTTCAGGGGGGACATTGTCTTTCATTTTTTCTGCCGCCAGTGTCTGAGGTCTTGCAGAATATTTAAACATATAAGCATGATCATACCCTACCCATTCCATCAAGGAGAGGGTGTCCTGATGATCTTCTTCCGTTTCATTGCAAAACCCCGTGATGATATCGGTTGTAACAGCGCAATCGGGGAGGAGATCTCGGATTTTTTTGACCCTTTCCGTATAGTCTGAACGGGTATATTTTCTGTTCATCAAAGACAGCATGGCATCACTCCCGGATTGCAGCGGTAAATGAATGGCCTTGCAGATATTCTGATGCTGTTGCATCACTTCCAACAATTGATCGGAAATATCTTTGGGATGGGAAGTGGCAAAACGTATTCTTAATAATGGGTTGATCAGAGCGATACGATCAAGAAGTTCAGGGAAAGTGATGGTTTTTTCATTACTCATCCAGCGATAAGAATTCACGTTTTGTCCTAAAAGCGTAATCTCTCGATAGCCTGCTTGAAACAATCCACGGGCTTCCCTGAGAATGGAATCCCAATCACGGCTTCTTTCCTTGCCTCTGGTTAATGGGACTACGCAGTATGCACAAAAATTTTCACATCCCCTCATGATGGATATAAAAGCAGAAATCCCATTGGGATCCATTCTCACGGGATTGATATCGGCATAAGTTTCATCCGCTGAAAGCATGATATCCATAGCCGTTTGACCAGAAAATGCCTTGGTAAGTAAGCGCGGAAGATTGCGATAGGCATCCGGGCCGGCAATCAGGTCAAGTATGGGTTCTTCTTCAAGAAGGGAATTTTTGATTCGATCAGCCATACATCCAAGCAGGCCGATGATTATGCCGGGTTTTTCCTTTTTCAATGAACGCATACTCCTTAAGCGGTTTTTTATCTTGAGTTCGGCATTTTCACGAATGGAGCAGGTATTGAAAAAAATCACATCTGCTGAATGGATATCCCTGGTTTGTTCAACTCCGCATTCCGAAAGAATTGATACAACAATCTCGCTGTCAGAAAAATTCATCTGACAACCATAGGTTTCAATGTAGCATTTGACGCTTTTATTCAAAGGAATATTTACTTTTTATCAGTGATAGGATTAAGCATTAAATTGAACCACAAAGGTAAGTATAATGTTTATTGTACTACTTTTGTACCGGATTCGTGACAAATAAAACGGAATTATCGATGAGCAAGAATCTTGTTATTGTGGAGTCTCCTGCCAAAGCAAAGACTATCGGAGGTTTTCTCGGAAGTGATTTTTTGGTTAGGTCATGCATGGGGCATGTGATGGACCTGTCTAAAAAAGACCTGGGTGTTGATATTGAGAGTGGATTTATTCCCAAATACATTATTGCCCCGGATAAAAAGAAAATCGTTACTGAACTTAAAAAACTGTCTAAGGATGCTGCAGTGGTATGGCTGGCATCCGACGAGGATCGTGAGGGTGAAGCCATCGCTTGGCACCTTGTTGAAGCCCTTGATTTGAACGAAAAAAATACAAGGAGGATTGCCTTTCACGAAATTACCAGACAGGCCATTCAGCAAGCCATTGAAAATCCCAGAACCATTGATAAACACCTGGTGGATGCCCAGCAAGCAAGACGTGTTCTGGACCGCCTGGTTGGATTTGAGCTGTCTCCGCTGTTATGGAAAAAAATTAAACCCGCCCTGTCGGCTGGCAGGGTTCAGTCAGTTGCAGTCCGACTGATCGCAGAACGCGAAGAAGAGATCAGGAATTTTCAGAGTAATTCCTCCTACCGGGTTACGGCTGAATTTTTTATTCAAAAAGGGAAAAAATCTTCACGCATTTCTGCAGAATTAAATAAACGCTTTACCACCCGAGAAGAAACCCTGGAATTTCTTGAGAAATGCAGAAAGGCCGAATTTACCGTTGAAGAAATAGACACCAAACCAGCAAAGAAATCCCCCGCCCCTCCTTTCACCACTTCAACCTTGCAGCAGGAAGCTTCAAGGAAATTAGGTTTTTCGGTCGCAAACACCATGAGGATAGCTCAGGCACTTTATGAGAGCGGGAAAATCACTTACATGCGTACCGATTCGGTAAATCTATCTGATCTGGCCCTCGCCATGTCGAAAAAGGAAATCACAGAATCTTTTGGTGCTCCTTATGTCAAGATCCGTCATTTCACCACCAAAACAAAAGGAGCTCAGGAGGCTCATGAAGCAATCAGGCCAACCTATATGGTGAATAAGACCATAGAGGGAGATAAATCTCATAAACGATTATATGAACTGATCTGGAAAAGAACCATTGCTTCACAAATGGCTGACGCTGAACTGGAAAAAACTAATGTCATCATTAGGCTGTCTTCCACTCGTGAAAAATTTATTGCAAAAGGGGAAGTCGTCAAGTTTGATGGTTTCCTGAAAGTATATATGGAAACTGCTGATGAAGAAGAAAATGACACTCAAGAAGCAGTTTTACCCCCGCTTATCCAAGGTGAAAAATTGGATCTTGATTTCATGAACGGACAGGAAAAATTCAGTCAGCAACCTTTCCGTTTCACAGAAGCTTCCCTGGTTAAAAAACTCGAAGAACTAGGAATCGGACGTCCGTCCACTTATGCTCCGACCATTTCCACCATTCAGAAGCGGGGATATGTGGTAAGGGAAGACAGGCCGGGATATACCAGGTCTTACCATTTAATGACCTTGAAGAACCAACAGATTACTGAGGAAACTAAAACTGAAAACACTGGATATGAAAAGGCTAAGCTATTTCCGACTGATATCGGAAATCTGGTTAATGGATTTCTCATGCAGCATTTTCAGAATATCCTGGATTATAATTTTACTGCCTCGGTTGAAGCAGAATTTGATGAAATTGCCGAAGGGAAACTGGTGTGGAATAACATGATTCGGGAATTTTATTTTCCGTTTCATCAACAGGTTGAGGCTACCCTAGAAAATACGAAAAAGGTCAGCGGGGAAAAACTTTTAGGGGTGGACCCGAAAACCGGCGAAAATGTCTTTGTGAAAATCGGGCGTTACGGACCTATGGTTCAACTCGGGAATACCGATACAGAAAAAAAACCTAAATTCGCGTCACTGAAGAAGGGTCAGAGCATCGATACGATTTCCCTGGAAGAAGCCTTGGAATTATTTCAACTGCCGAGGAAACTTGGGACCCATGATTCGGAAGAAGTCGTGGTTGCGACCGGAAAATTTGGACCTTATATCCGCTATAAGGCTCAATTTTTTTCTTTGCCTACAACGGATGATCCTTTATCCGTGACTCTCGACAGGGCAATCGACATTATTATTGAGAAACAAAAACAGGAAAGCCAAAGGCTACTGAAGGAATTTAGTGTTGATGACCTGCGGATTCAGGTGCTGAATGGTCGATATGGTGCCTATATTTCCTGTAATAAACAAAACTTTAAAATTCCAAAAGGGAAAGATCCCAAAAGCCTGACCCTGGAAGACTGCACTAAAATACTTGCAGAAACAGAACCATCTAAATCAAAATCGAAACGAAAAAAGTAAGATCCCATGGATATTGCTGCTTTTTTTGAACCCATTGACCTTCAGGAGTTCCCTTTCACGGGAGAAACCTCCGCGCAAATGCGCCTGGGCAATATGATCAGGATTTATTCCGATGAACAGAACTTCCCCGACTATACCTCGGCAGACTTGGCATTCATTGGCGTGAAAGATGACAGAAATGCAATTCATAATGAAGGGTGTGCCCTGGCCCCTGATGTGGTTAGAAAGTACCTGTATTCCTTGTTCCCCGTTAATCAACAGATAAAAATGATTGATCTGGGAAATATTAAAAAAGGATTCAATGTTTCTGACACTTATTTTGCTCTGTCCTCAGTGGTGTCTAAACTCATTGAAAATGAGGTTTTACCCATAATCGTCGGAGGAAGCCAAGACCTGACCTTTGCCAATTATCAGGCGTATCAGAGTCTGGGTCAGATCATCAATATCGTTGCCATTGATCCCATGTTCGATCTTGGGAAATCGGAAGAAGAACTCAATTCACAGTCCTACCTTAGTAGCATTATCCTGCACCAGCCGAATTACCTGTTTAATTATGCCAATATCGGCTACCAGACTTACTTCGTTGATCAGGATGCGTTAAAATTGATGAAGAATCTTTATTTTGACACTTACAGGGTCGGAATCGTGCGTCAGAATCTGGAAGAAGTGGAGCCCATTGTACGTAATGCCGACTTGCTTAGTTTTGATATTTCCGCCATCCGTTTTTCTGATGCCCCTGGAAACGGGAATGCGACACCTAACGGATTTTATGGGGAAGAAGCATGCCAGATTGTTCGTTATGCCGGATTAAGTGATAAACTCACTTCCATAGGATTTTATGAAATGAATCCTAAATATGATAATACTGGACAGACTTCCCATCTAGTAGCTCAGATGATATGGTATTTTATGGACGGTTTTTATAACCGTGCCCATGATTTTCCATTCCGGAATGAAGAAGATTATCTGAAATACAGGGTTGCCATTACGGATCATAAAGAGGAAATCGTTTTTTTCAAAAGTAAAAAAACCGATCGGTGGTGGATGGAAATCCCTTTGCCGGCAGAACAACGGATTAAATATCAAAGGCATTATCTTGTTCCCTGCTCTTATAAGGATTATCAAATTGCCTGTGAAAATGATATTCCCGATCGCTGGTGGATGGTATATCAGAAACTCATGTAGGGAAAATCCGACCGGGTCATCCCAGCCTGTCAGGATTAGCATTCAGAAAGCTCTTCCAGCTGTTAAATTTTTTTCCGGATTCCGGTTTTTCTTTTTGAAAATGGTGACATACAGCGGCAGCCAAGGCATCCGTTGCATCCAGAGATTCAGGAGTCGTGGGTAAATGAAATAGGCGGGACAACATTGCGGCAACCTGTTCCTTGGAGGCACCTCCTTTTCCGGTAATGGATTGTTTGATTTTACGCGGAGAGTATTCAAAAACGGGCAGAGAACGATGAAGTGCAGCTGCTATTGCGACTCCCTGCGCCCGGCCCAGTTTAAGCATGGATTGAACATTCTTGCCGAAGAAAGGGGCCTCAATGGCAAGTTCATCCGGGTGGTATTGTTCAATAAGGGATAAAATATGCTCAAAAATAATTTTAAGTCGGAGGTGATGATCATCGTATTTATTTAATTTTAACACCCCAAGTGCAAGTACCTTTATCTGGGTGCCCATGACTGTAATTATCCCGTAACCCATCATACTGGTGCCGGGATCAACGCCCAGAATGATACGCTCACTGGCCATATCGGATTAATGAAGAACCATACAAAAATAAGGAAAATACTGAACCTGCTGATTCAATTACTGATCCTGGTGGTTACCTGTGTTTTCATTTATAAACAAGTGTTTATTAAAACAGGGTTTCCGGTATTATTCAAATCTGTCCTTGATGGTTTTTATCAACCCGGGTTTAAAACCCAGTTTTTCCTGGTGATTTTATTGATGTTGATTAACTGGAGTATAGAAACGTTTAAATGGAAATTCCTGATATCGAAAATTGAAAAGATCAGTTTTTTTAATGCCCTTCAGGCTGTATTAACAGGTGTGAGCATCAGTTCTTTTACGCCGAACCGGATTGGAGAATACTTTGGCCGGGTTTTCATTCTGAAAAAAGCAAGCCGCATCGAAGGTATCTTGATAACGATTTTGGGCAGTATGAGTCAGCTGTTGGTGACAGTGATCTCGGGAACATTGTCGTTGCTGTTTTTTTTACCCTCATATTTTCGGGATACGGTGTATGGCAGCGGATATGTTTATTACGGCCTTGCTTCCCTGATCGTATTGCTGGACTTATTATTGCTGGGTGTGTTTTTTAATGTTTCATTTCTTAGCTCGCTAAAAGAAAAAATTCTTAGAAACGGATTGAAAAAACTGAGAAAATTTTTCCGTGTTTTTAGTTTTTTTCATAACCGGGAACTCATGATCCTGATGGGAATGAGTTTTTTAAGATACCTGGTTTTTTCTACACAGTTCTATTTGTTGCTGGATTTATTTGATGTTCCGGTTCCATTCCCTGACGCTATGATTTTGATTTTTGTGATTTATTTCATAATGGCTGTTATTCCTACGGTTGCACTCACGGAACTTGGAATACGGGGATCAGTATCCATATATTTTTTTGGACTGTATCTGTCTCAGGCATTTCCGGCTCTTCCCGGATTCAATCTTGGGATCTTTTCAGCTTCAACCATGTTGTGGATGATCAACCTGGGTTTACCTGCCCTGGCAGGAGCCATTTCCGTTTTCCACCTGCAGTTTTTCAGAAAATCCTGACTCTTGTATGTCAACCAATGCTATGGGAACGTTATTTTTGATAGTTGTATTGTCTTTTTCCATAGGATATATAGTCCTGATGGCCGTTTTAAGTATTGGGTTAATAAAAATGCGGAAAACATCCCTGAGCTCAATTCGAAAAGCAGACGTTCAAAAAAAAACAAAAGTTTCCGTCATCATACCGGTCAGGAATGAGGCTATGAAGGTTAGAAAATGCCTGGAACACTTATTGGCACAGGATTATCCGGCGGAGTGTTTGGAAGTTCTGGTCTCTGATGATTTTTCCGAAGACCATACCATTGCCCATGTAAAGCTATTTATACAGCAGCATCCAGAATTTCCCCTGTCAGTAATTACTTGCGAAAATCTTAACGTTCAGGAATCAGGTAAAAAGAAAGCCCTGACCCGGGCGATTCTTCAGGCCTCAGGTGAATTAATCGTCACTACCGATGCCGATTCGTATGGAGGTTCATCCTGGATTTCTACAATGGTAAGCGCATATCAGAATGGCAGGTTCCGGATGCTGCTCGGACCAGTGAGTTTGGAACGGGAAAATAAGCTTTTAGCTAAAATTCAAGCCCTGGAGCAAATGGGATTAATGGGAACTACCGCTGCTTCCGTTTTCTTACAAATACCACTTATGTGTAACGGGGCTAACCTTGCATACCAGCGTAATGCTTTTTTTGAAACCGATGGTTTTAACAGGAATTTTCAGTATGCTTCGGGAGATGATATTTTTATGATGAGTCGGATCAAGGAGCGTTTTGGAGCACAATCCATAGGGTTCGTCATGGATTCCGAAGCCATCGTCTATACAGGTGCTGAATCATCCCTTTCCGGGTTTGTTAATCAGCGGATGAGGTGGGTTTCGAAAAGCAGGGGTTATCGGCAAAAAGAAATCATTTTTGTGGCTGCCTTGACATGGCTGACCAACTTTTTTCTTCTTTCGGGAATAGTGATTGGGTTATTTTACCCCTATATTTTAATGCTTTCCTTTGTCTTGTGGGTGTTAAAAATTTCAGCCGATTACCCCCTTGTCGCTTTAATGGCAAAATTTTTTAGAAAACGGGAGTTGTTGGAGTACTACTTCCCTGCCCAGGCATTCCAGCTGGTTTATGTAGTTTTTATTGGCATGGCAGGAAACCTTTTATCTTATTCCTGGAAAGGAAGGAAAATTAAAGCATAATCAGGCGGTAAAATTGAAAAATGCTTCTGCAATTAAAAGATCTGAAGGGTGGGTGATTTTTATATTAAAAGGGATTCCTTCCACCAAATGAATTTTCTCTCCTAGGGATTCAAAAACCGTGGCATCATCGGTAAAATCAGGCTGATATTTTTTTTGGTAAGCTTTTTTGATCAGTGAGCAAGGAAAAACCTGTGGTGTCTGAATGATACGGATCATGGATCGGTTCAGCGGGCGAGAAGCATTGTTTTCAACAACCCTTAAAGATTCTGTTAAGGATATCGCGGGAACAGCATTCCCATGCAATATGGCTGCTTTATAACAAAAATTAATAAACTCAGAGGTAATCAAAGGTCTTGCGCCATCATGAATGGCTACCCATTCCTCATTGGTTACTAAACGTAGGGCATTACGAACCGAATGAAAGCGGGTTGCCCCTCCCTTCACCACCTTATGTTTGACATCGAAATTGAAATCCTTGCAGAGCTTTTCCCACTCCTTTAACCAGGATTCCGGCAGGGCGACAATCAAAGGCATATCCGAATCATAAGCAGAAAAGGCAGACAGGGTATGCATTAAAACGGGCTTCCCTTTCAGTGGCAGGAATTGCTTAGGAATAGCGGTATTCATTCTTTCCCCACTTCCACCGGCAACGATGATGGCCGTTTGTTTCAAGGAAAGAAAAATTAAAGAATGAGCATGGGATTGCCATAGGTAAAGAAGGTGTACTTCTTTTCAACGGCCACTTCATAGGCCTTCATGAGCAGATCATAGCCGGCAAATGCAGAAACCAGCATCATCATCGGTGATTGGGGAAGGTGGAGATTGGTGACCATGGCATTGGCAATACTGAAATCGTAAGGTGGGAAAATGAAACGGTTGGTCCACCCCTTGTATGGCTTAAGCATTCCGGAAATCGCCACTGAGGATTCAATGGCCTTCATGGAGGTAGTGCCTACAGCAACAATTTTTTTATGATTGGACTTTGCCCTGTTCACGATGGCAGCAGTTTCAGCCTCAATATTTACCTCTTCTGAATCCATTTTATGCTTGGTAAGGTCTTCGACATCAATGGTCCGGAAATTTCCCAATCCAAGATGCAGGGTAACTTCTGCAAAACTAACCCCCTGTAATTCCAGTCGTTTCATGATTTCCCGACTAAAATGTAATCCGGCTGAAGGAGCGGCAACTGCACCTTCATGTTTGGCAAAGATGGTCTGGTAACGATCATCGTCTTCCGGAGTTACCGGCCGGTTATGCAGCTTAGGCAAAGGGGTCTCTCCCAGTCGCTGTATTGTTTTTTTAAATTCCTCATAAGGTCCGTCAAAAAGAAATCGTATGGTCCTTCCCCTGGAAGTTGTATTATCAATGACTTCTGCGACTAAAGACTCGTCATCACCAAAGTAGAGTTTGTTCCCAATCCGGATTTTTCTGGCTGGATCAACAAGAACATCCCATAAACGAGATTCCCGATTGAGTTCACGAAGCAGAAAAACCTCGATCTTGGCGCCAGTCTTCTCTTTTTCCCCGTAAAGACGGGCAGGAAAAACCTTGGTGTTGTTGATGATGAAAACATCTCCTTCTCCAAAGTAGTTCAGGATATCTTTAAAATGACCATGTTCAATGGTCTGGGTTTTTCGGTCAAGAATCAACATGGGAACTTCATCCCTTAATTTGGCTGGATGGCTGGCAATTAATTCTGGAGGTAAATGAAATCGGAACTGAGAGAGTTTCATGGGTGCTTAGCCGTTTTAAAAGGGCGGCAAAGTTAATGATTTTTTAATCTTAAGTCAAGTGTTTTTTCTCTCATTTTTAAAAAGATCCACGATTTGTTCCCCCTGATCAGGTTTTAAATGGTAAGCATGTATGCCTGTTTTTTGGGCAGCCTGGACATGTTTTAAAGTATCATCGATAAACAAAGTTTCCGCTGCATTCAACCTGGAATCCTTTAATACGTAATCAAAGATTTCCTTGTTGGGCTTCTTTAAGCCAATTTGAAAAGAAAAATAGGCCTTCTCAAAAAGAACATTAAAGTCCTGGTATCCGTATTGCCGGGTAAAATCATCCAGAAATTTCAGGTAATGAATTTCATTTGAATTACTTAAAAGAAATATTCTGTAATGTTTATTTAATTTTTCCAAGAATCGAATTCTTGGTTCAGGGATATCGAGCAACAAAGCATTCCATGCTTCATCCAGTTCAGCATCTGAGACAAAGTGATTAAAATACTTTCTTAAAGCTGTTCGGAAGTCCTGTGAAGAAAGGCTTCCATCCTCAATTTTTTCGAAAAGCGCATCTCTTTCCCGAAGTGATTCTTCATTTTTCGGATGGAGGATGCCCAATTCTCTGAATTTTTTTTCGGTTTGATGAATATCCAGGTTGCAGATCACTCCGCCAAAATCGAAGATTAGGTTTTTAATGGATGGAATAGATCCGATACCATCATGTAAAAAAAATAGCTGGGACTTTGGGACAAGCATATTAAAAAACGATTAGATAATCAGCTGGTTTGCAAAAATCGTAATAATTTTCTACTTTTGCCGTCCTTAATTCAAAATTCGAGAGGGCCCATAGCTCAGTTGGTTAGAGCAGTAGACTCATAATCTATTGGTCCCAGGTTCAAGTCCTGGTGGGCCCACATTGTTAAACCAGCCACTTGCATGGATATGCTGCAGGTGGCTTTTTAATATAGATTATATTGATGAAGGGAACCATCGGAATCATTGCCCCGATGATTGATGAGCAACAGTTTCATGTCAACTTTAACCTGAAGCTGAAACGGAATCACAGGGAGTTGTCGCTGGCTGCGTTCAATGAATGGGCGGGGAAGGGATTTATTACTGAGCGCGTTTGCCGTGGTATCGCTCACGATAAAAACATCCCGGCGGCGGGTTACTATCTTGAGAGTTTATTGCATCAGTATGGGTATGATACATTGCTGACGAATAAATATGATCCGGAAACATTACAGACAATAGCCAGCAAGGATCCCATCGCTGTTTGCGTGTCGACGACCATGATTATTTCAACAGATTCGCTGTTGACATTATTTTCTTCTATCCGTCAGGCCATGCAGGATACCCTTATCATTGCCGGCGGAGTTTTGATCTGGAAAAATTTTCTGCTGTACCGCAATCATCTTCACGAACCACTACATTATCCCTTGCTTCCCGGGATGCTTTTCCATCCTGATCATGCAGTTATGAATGCAGATATAATAATCGTTTCACCGCATGGGAAATTTCCTTTACTACAAGTGTTGTCAAGGTTGGAAAAAGGAATAAATACAAGATTTAAAGACATTCCTAACCTTTGTTTACCGGGGAATAAGGGTTTTTTCTTTACCCAAAGAAAGGATGAGCAGGTGAATTATGATGAAGATTATACACGATGGGATTTGATTAGTGAAATTCCCGATAAAATTCCTTTTCGAACTTCTATTGGTTGTCCTTATCGTTGCCGTTTTTGTGATTTTTGTCATCTCTTTCCCCGTATATTCTTCCGTTCACAAAAAAGCCTTTCACAGGAGTTAAGCCTGATGAAGAAAAGCCTTGGACAAAAATCTGCTATTATCCATGTGTCTGATGATAATGTGTTTATAAATAAACAAAGAGTTCATGAGGTTTGTCATTCCATGATTGATTCCGGATTGAAAAAATGGATTGGGTTCATGCGTGCGGAAGCATTCACCAATGACGATCTGGATCTGATGGAACGTTCCGGGTTGATGATGGGCATTATCGGTATCGAATCAGGAGACCAGGGGCAACTGGAACGGATGAAAAAAAATCAGAAAATTGAAAACATTAAAAAAGGAGTAGAGCAACTGGATGCCCGGGGCATTGGTACCCTCATGACCTTTGTCATTGGTTTTCCCGGGGAAAATGCGCATACGCTAGAAAATACTGCCGGTTTTCTTAATCAACTTGCCCTGAAAAATTTATTGGCCAGTTATCAGATGTACCCGCTGCTCATCCAGCCTTTATGTGAACTGTCCTGGCCCCAGATACGGAAGAAGTGGAAAATAGAAGGATCCATGGGGAACTGGTCCCATTACAGTATGAATTCAGAGGAGGCATCAAAAGCCTGCTATGAGTTGTTCAGGGAGGTGAACAATGTCCCGTATCATTATTTTGAAGAAAGTAACTTTTTTAACAGGGTGAAATTTTCTTTTTCTGAAAGAAAAACTTTATTTCAGCTCAGGCAGCAACTTACGATCCTTTTGATTGAAAATTCTCCATGGGAACAGATTAAGGCCGTCTTAATGGAAATGACACGGCAAATGAAATTTCCAATTGAGACAATCAGGGAGGATCTTCTGCTCGATATTTCAATTTAACACCCTTAACATTTTTTGATTCATGACGAAAGTCCTGTTGGATTTTTCTGGTCTTTAAGATACAGCAGTAAAGCGAAAACAATCAATAGCAGATTACTTAAACCCTGTAATCCCATGATAAAAAGCTGGTGAGAAAGTTCATGTCCCAGCAGATCATTGGAATTACCTCCATAAAAAAAGATTAGCACAACCATGACCGGAATCAGCAGATATTTTTTATTCGCAGCGATGTGATAGAGTATGAACGTGATCAGTGGAGCCGTACAAAGAAAATGTTCAGAGTCTGTCCTGACCAGATCGGGAATCAGCGCCAGAATTATAAACCATTCAAAAATAAATGGCTTGTTTTTTATTTCCTTATTGATCTTCAGGTAATTTTCCCTCCGGATATTCCAAAACGAGTAACCGGCTAGCATGATCAACGCAAAAAGGATAATAACAAAGCCTGACCAGGAAGGTAGTCCCGGGAAGAAATAAAACTTTAGCATATAATCAACGGAATTCACCCCAGGATACCCGTCAAAATGCATGAACATCGCTTTTACCCATTCTAAATGAAGCAGAAATCCCTGGCGTGGACCAAAGATAAAAGCAGGAAAAACGATGCCAAAAATTATCGTCAGGAGAAGCCATTTGATGGCTTTGAAATTTTTCCTAAGGATCAAGGGAATAAGCAGAAAAATAAAAAAGGGTTTTGTAAGTAATACTATTCCAAGAAGAATACTCCCTTGAAATGGTCTATTTTTTAAATACTTATTTAAAGAAAGAAGGCAAAGTAGCAATAGTAATATATTGACATTGCCGAGATACAATTCTTTGACCAGATGAAGCATGATGCATACCATGGCCAGGATCAACAAAACCACTTCATTTTTTATTCTGGAATTAAAAAAAAACCCGATCAGTAAATTTCTGATTATCAAGAAGGTATAGGCAAATGCAAAACCAAGAATAATAAAATGGATCAGGGTGGCAACCTGAAATCCAAAGAGGGTGTATGGCAGAAAAAAGAACAAGATAAAAGGACTATATTTATAAATGCCGGATAATTCTCCGAAAGCCTGTCCGTATATTGGTTCACCTTTGGCGAGCGACCCGGCAGCCATATAATAGACTCTGAAATCTGACATCCCGAATTTTCCATTAAGTAAATTGAAAAACAGGTTTAGCAGGCAAATAAGGGCAGTGAAAAGGATAAACCAGATCAGTGGATTGAGCTTCTTATTTTCTGAATTCATGATGTCGGTGAAATTTGATACTGTATTTTGCGTTAATTTGGAAATAATTGAGAAGTCATTCAAATATATAAAAGATTGATCAAATTCACCACCAGGTTTTATCTGATTCTTCTTTTTTCAGGGTCATTCTTTTTTCCTCTGACATTATTGGCTCAGCAGGACAAGAGTTTCAAGCAAAAAGGCTTGACCCATTTACGTCAGGGAGAATATATTGAAGCGCTTGAAAATCTGAATTTTGCTATTCAATTAGAGCCTTCAGTACCGGAATTGTTTTACCTGAGAGGATATACGAAATATTGTTTAGATGATTATTACGGGGCTGAACGTGATTATACGATCTCGATTGAGTTATCTCCATTTTTATCGGATGTTTTTGTAAATCGGGCAGTTGTTCGCAGCCAGCAACAGAATTTAAAAGGAGCTTTTGAGGATTATTCCTTTGCCCAGCAAATGGATAGCAGCAATATTGAAATTTATACCAATCGTGCCCGAACCTTTCTTTTTCTGAAAAAGTACTATGCCTGTTTATGGGATTGTAATAAAGCTATTCAGTTGAACGATTCCCAGGAAGGAATTTACATCATCAAAGGGAGTGCCGAGATTGGTCTTGAGCGATACGATAATGCCATTGCAGACCTGAGCAGGGCCATAGAAATTAATCCCCTTAATCCATTCAGTTATACTCAAAGGGGGCTGGTTTGGCTGGAAAAGAATCAGCTCGACTCAGCCCTGAGGGATCTCAACCTGGCGATAGGGGTTGATTCAAATAATTCTTATGCGTTGTTTAACAGGTCTTTCGTACGTTCGAAAAAAGAAGACCTGAAAGGTGCATTGGAGGATCTGAATAAAGTTGTTTTACTTTCTCCCTATAATTCCTATGCTTATTTTAACCGTGCAATCATCCTTATCGGGATGAATGATAAAAAAGGAGCCATCAGGGATTTTGAAAATGTCAGCAAACTGGACCCTCAGAATATTATCAGCTATTATTACAGGAGTCGTTTAAAAGCCGATCTTTCAGATTTCAGAGGAGCACTTGAAGATCTGAATAAAACCATTGAGCTTTTTCCGGATTATGCCGATGCGTATTATGAACGGTTTGTAGTAAAATCCAAGCTGAAAGATTCCCGGGGTGCAGCCCAGGACTACCAGCATGCGGTTGCACTTGGGGAGAAGAACAGATTGACTCCGGATAGTCTGAAATACAGAAAAGAAAACTATCTGCAGCAACTAATAAAACTTAGCGGAGATTTTGAAGAACGGAACACCCGGAATACAAAATTTCAAAATCAATATATTGAAATTGAATTATTGCCAATGTTTGAGATTTTTTTGGGCAAAGCTTCACTGGAAGATATCCGTTTGTATGATGTTTATCAAAGGGGGAACTATTATACCAACATTCTGACCCTGAGCAATAAGAGAAAGGTGACAGAGGATACTGTAGTCGCTCAGGAATGGACTCATCTGATCAAACAACCCGATACCCTTCAACATGATCCCCGGCTGTATTTTAACTTAGGGATGTATTATCATGCATTGAAAAATTTCGAATTGGCTATAAAACATTTTACGGATGCTCTTAGCCTTGATTCCAATTATATTCCCGCCTATTTTTGTCTATCGAATTCAAAATATAAATTAATTGAAAAAGTGATTTCTGCGGAAGATGATTCCGGCCAGATTACAATAATGCAACATCCACCCGGATTGAATAAATGTGTAACGGATACCTCTTTCCGTGTATTCTATAAAGATATTATCCATGGATATACGATGGCCATTCAACTTGATACCGGTTTTTCATTTGCATACTATAACCGGGGGCTTTTGAATGCAAAACAGGGAAATTATCAGGAAGCCATTACGGACTTTACTATGGCAATTCATCATCGTGGTGATTTCTCTGAGGCCTTTTACAACAGGGGGTTATTGCACATTTTACTGAAAGACCAGCAAAAAGGATGTGAAGATCTGAGTCATGCAGGGGAATTGGGCATTTTGGATGCGTATAAAGTCATGAAGCGATATTGTTTTAAATAGATATCCCTTTAATTTTCTTGATTTGAATTTCAGGCAGGAATCTTGTTACTTTGTAAAAAAAATATAACTGATGAAATTATACACTGTCACCCGATATTTAAGTTGCATTGCTTGGCTGGTCTTTGCCCAGGAAGGTTTTTCCCAGGCTTGGGATTTCATTAAAGAAAAAGAAGGTATAAAAATTTATACCCGCATGGAAAAAAACAGCTCATTGAAATCTTTTAAAGGAGTGGTTGAAATACGGACCGATATGGATAAAGTTTGTAATTTGCTTGGAAATGTGAAGAATGTTGATTGGTGGGATAAAAACCTTCGCGAAATCAGGGTGCTGTTGTATGAAAAGGACAAGCATATTCAGTATTATCTGGTTTATGGCGCTCCCTGGCCTGTTACGGATAGGGATTTATGTGTTGACGCTACCATCACCACGGATCCGGTTACCGGCATCCGTACTGTTTACTCTGTGCCCCTTCCGGATGTTATTCCTGAAAACCCCAACTATGTTCGGATCAAGAACTATTGGCAGAAATGGATCGTTCAGGACATGAAAAACGGGATTATCCATATTACCCTTGAAGGGTATGTAGATCCCGCGGGCAGTGTTCCGAACTGGATTTATAATATGGTAATTACAGATACTCCATTGAAAATTATCCGGGGGATAAAAAATCGCCTCGAATTAAATAAATAGTTTCTTCCGGGTTAGTGATCCCGGTAAGCACACCTATCTGACAAGCATGAAAAAGCAAGTCCTTGGGTTAATGATATTTTTTTTTCTTTGTCCCATCCTGACTTGTTATTCCTCCTTTAATCAAAATTGCACAACCTATGATAGTCTGATGCTTTTAGTCAATAAAACCAATGATCATCAACAGGTTGATGTGTTTCTGGAGTTGGCGAAGTTATTGAGCGACACTGCTACTGAAAAAAGTTTTTCCTATGCTTATGAAGCATTAAAAATGGCAACTTCTTCCGGGTACACAAAAGGGAAAGCAGATGCCCGAATCATCATCGGGAATTATTTATTGGGGAAAGGGAAACATGTTTCCGCCTTACAGTTTTTTCTTGGTGCCCTGTCTATCTATAAGAGCATCAATAATCAGGAAGGAATGCTGGGTAGTATAGGCCAAATCGGAATTCTTTTTCTTCAAATGAAAAGTTATGCCAATGCGGAAGATTTTTACACACAGGGACTCGATCTTTCACAATCATTGAATAAGGTTTATTGGACGGGTTTATTCCTCCAGAACATCGGGAAGATCCGACAAATTGAAGGCAGATACGAGGAGGCTTATGTACTGTACAACAAAGCAATACTGGCTTTTCGCCAGTCAGGGTTACGGAATTCAGAGATGGATATCTATAATTCAATGGGAGGTATTTTACTTGATCAGAAAAAATTTGATGAAGCCTTAGATTTATTCACTAAAATTATCCGAAATAATGACACGGTTTCCTTGCCATTTTTTGGTACGGTTTATACCCGGCTTGCACATATTTACAGTCAGTTGAACAAACCAGAAGAGTCCCTGCAGTGGAACAAAAAAGCATTGACTGCTCGTATACAGGCATATCAAAAAGAAGAAGCTAACAGTTCATTGATTAATATTGCCGGCAGCTACTTTGTGCTAAACCAGGCAGATTCTGCTTGGAAATATATGGATGAAGGATTAAAGCAGGCAAAAAAGTTCAACCGAAAAAATTTACTGGAACACGGCTACAAGATTTTATACGTATATATGTATAAAAACAAGCACTATAAACAAGCACTTGAGTATTTTCAACAGTATTCGGCAATGGGGGATAGCATCCGTCAGGAAAAATTACGATCGGAAATCGCTATGATTGAAGCTAATCAACGTGCCTTGAACCTCGAATGGAATAATGAACTTCTATTAAAACAAAACGAAATCCAAAGACTGAGTCTTCAAACGCAAAAAGCGCAACTTGTATTTCTTCAGTCTTTAACAGGTTTTTCACTGATTCTCATAATAATCTTTCTTTTTCAGTTTATGAGAAACTGGAGAAGAAAAATCAAGCTTCAAGTAGTGAATGACCAGCTATCACTTGAGATGAGGGAACATGAGACGACGCAAAGCCAAATCCGTGCACGAGAAAAAAAATACAGGTTTATTGCCGAACATACGGTTGATTTGATCACCCGTATTGATTTTAAAAAACAATGTGTATACGCTTCTCCATCTGCTGAAAAGATATTCGGTTATTCCCCAGAAGAAATCCTTAAAAAAATTCCTTATGGTTGTACCCATCCCGCTTATATTCAATTAGCTGAAAATCATTTTTCGGAAATGATTCGTGAGCGGAAACCCAAACAATTCAGCTTTATTTCGTTAAGAAAAAACGGTGAAACTTTTTGGGTCGAGATCCTGTTGAACCCCGTATTTGATGAAATTACCGGTGAATTCAGAGAGGCAGTAAGTGTCCTGAGAGATATTCAGGAATTAAAAAATAAGGAAGTTGAAATCATTGAAGGAACCAAACAAAAGGAGAATTTATTAAAAGAAATTCATCATAGAGTTAAGAACAATTTTGCCATTTTGGTGAGTTTAATCAACATGCAGAAGGATAGGACCAATTGTCCGATACAACCCCTTACCAATCTTCAGCTTAGAATACGTACGATGGCATTGGTTCATGAGATGCTTTATAGGTCCAAAGATTTCGAAAACATCTCTTTTTCGGATTATCTCCAGTCACTTTCTTCCGTGATTACGGGAACCTATGATGCCAGGCAAATCCAGTTACATTTTGACGTTGAAGAAATCACCATGGACATTGACAATTCTATTCCACTTGGATTGATTGTCAATGAAGTTATAGCTAATTCCTGTAAACATGCTTTTTCTGAAAACCGACCAGGGAATATCTGGATCGGTTTGAAATTGTTGGAGGAGGGGAAAGTTCTGCAATTGAGAATTCGTGATGACGGGATGGGTTTACCGGATGAATTGTTCCATGAAAACACAAAGACCATGGGGCTTCAGATTGTCCAATTGCTTGTGAAACAAATCGAAGGCAACTTAAAAATGAAAAACTGCCCCGGGCTGGAAATAATTATAACATTTCCACGAAACAAATCCTAGGGCTGGTATTATTTACGGGAAAGTGATAATTATTTAATATTAATTTAACCAGTATGATAAAAAAAAATTTTTTCTTTGTGGTCATTTTTAACCTGATTTTATTGATTATTTGATGCCTTAGCAGATCCAGAATGGAAATTTTTTATTTGTTTATCATTGTTGTCCTCATCCTTTTAGCTATTTCCGACCTTGTGGTTGGCGTTTCCAATGATGCAGTAAATTTTGTCAACTCCGCCATAGGTTCAAAAGCAGCCACATTCCGAACAGTAATGATTGTTGCTGCTTTTGGCGTGCTGATTGGGGCTACTTTTTCAAGCGGAATGATGGAGGTTGCCCGTAAAGGGATTTTCAATCCCGAGTTCTTTCATTTTAACGAGATCATGATCATTTTTCTTGCAGTCATGATTACGGATGTCATTCTTCTGGATTTGTTTAATACTGCCGGGATGCCCACCTCTACAACGGTTTCTCTTGTTTTTGAATTACTGGGAACGGCTTTTACCGTATCTACTATTAAGATCATCACTGCCGGTGAATCCATGACTTCTTATGCAGATTATATCAATACAGGAAAAGTTATTGCCATCATCTCAGGAATACTGCTTTCCATTGTCATTGGATTTTCAGTAGCGGCCATCGTTCAGTACATTGTCCGGATTATTTTTACTTTTAAATACAAAGAAAAGATCAAGTATTTTGGGGCTATATGGGGAGGAATAGCAATAACAACCATAGTGTATTTTTTATTTGTAAAAGGGGCCAGGGGAGCTTCTTTTTTAACAGAAGGAGTAGTATCATGGTTTAGTCAGAATACCTGGTTGGTACTGTCTGTCAGCTTTGTGTTTTTTACCTTAATTTTTCAGTTGCTTTATTGGCTTTTTAAAATAAATATTCTGAAGATAGTAGTGCTGGCCGGGACATTCGCCCTCGCCATGGCATTTGCGGGCAACGATCTGGTCAACTTTATCGGGGTTCCTCTTGCAGGGTTGGAGTCTTACCAGATTTTTACCCATTCGGGCAGTTCAGATCCTGCTTCGTTTTCGATGGATATGCTGAATCATCCTGTGAAAACACCCACTTTATTTTTATTGATTGCCGGCATTATCATGATTATTACCTTATTTATTTCGAAAAAAGCCAGGGCGGTGACGAATACATCTGTAAATCTTGGCCGTCAGGATGAAGGAGATGAAACCTTTCAATCCTCTCAGTTGGCTCGCGGATTAGTCACCATGGGTTTGATTTTTAGCAAAGGATTTTCTTTTATTATGCCTAAAGTGGTATTGAATTGGATCAATTCGCGTTTTGCCCAGGTCCCGAAGTCCAAAAAAAATAAGGGAAAAGAGCCTGCCTTTGATCTTCTCAGGGCTTCGGTGATTTTAATTGTTTCCAGCATTCTGATTGCCATGGGGACCAATATGAAACTCCCCTTATCAACAACCTATATTACATTTATGGTTGCAATGGGAGCTTCATTGTCTGACAGGTCGTGGGGGAGAGAAAGTGCAGTATATCGCGTGAATGGAGTAATAACAATCATTGGGGGATGGTTTTTTACTGCAATAATTGCCTTTATCTTATCAGGAATCATTGTGTCCATTATCTATTTCGGGGGTGTGATTGCAATTTTCGGAGTCATCGCCCTGGCCGTATATTTTGCTTATCGTACACAAAAATATCATCATAAAAAGCAAGAAGAGGAATCCCGTGTGGCACAGGTGAGTGAACAGGAAAATCTGTTTGATCCGGTATTTATATATCACCGTTGTGAATCAGAACTTAATCCTTTCATTGAGCGAATGATCGTTTCGTATCATAATGTCATGATGGGATTTATTGATGAGAGAAAGAAATTACTGAATTCGGCAAAGAATGATATAAAAGTATTCTCTGCTGAAATCAAGACACAGCGGCGTACTTTTACCAAAATTATTAATAAATTGGATGATGATGCTGTTGAAGCAGGGTTTTATTATCTGCAGGTGCTTAATCAGGCAAAAGAAATCCATGGATACCTGAAACAGATTTTTATGTTGGATAATGATTACGTGGAAAATCATCATCCCCCATTCTCTGCTCAGGAGAAAACAGAACTTCATCAAATTGTCAATGAAGTAAATAAATGTCTTGTTTATTCAAGGGATATGATTACAAAACGAAATTTTTCCGAGGTTGATGAGATTGAAAAACAATGGAAATCCACCTTTGATTTAATGGAGAAAATTAAAATCAACTTTATCCATAAACTGAAAAAGGGTGAGATAAGTGAAAGGAAATGTTCAACGGTTTTAGAAATTCTTGCCCAGACTTCAAACTTCTTAGATCATCTGCATACGACCGTAGTCATACAGGAGAAATTTTATAAGAAAATTAAGACCCATAAGCAATTTTCATAAGCCACCCCATTCCATCATCCTCCTATTTTTGTAACCAAACCCTTAATAAATTCAATAATTTCTCGGGTTGTACCGGTTTGGAAAGGTAATCATTGGCTCCGGCTTCAATACATTTTTCGCGGTCGCCTTTCATCGCTTTAGCGGTTAGTGCAATGATGGGGAGCTGGGCAAATCTCTTATCTTTTCTGATTTCCCTCATGGCAGCATAGCCATCAATTTCAGGCATCATGATATCCATGAGGACAAGATTGAGATCCGGGTTCTCCTGAACTTTTTCTATTCCCTCCCTGCCATTTCGTCCTATCAGAATGTTAACTTTTTTTTCTTCTAAAATTTTTGAGAGAACAAAAACATTCCTCATATCATCATCTACGATAAGGATTTTTTTATTTTCAAAAACAGTATCCGGCAGGAAAGCGGGGCCCAGATGACTTTCGATGATCGGATCAGGATTTTTTTTCGGTGAAATGTTTTGAGGTTCAGATTGCAGTGCTTTCTCCCGGGGATTTTTCGTGTCAAGGCTGATGGGCAGGTAAAGAGTAAACACAGATCCTTTTCCGGGTTTACTCTGGAGTTGGATCTCACCACCCAGTAAGCGGGATAAACTTCTTGAAATGGTCAGGCCAAGTCCGGTACCTCCAAATTTCCGGTTAATGGTACCATCTGCCTGTTGAAACGCCTCAAAAATCACTTTTAATTTTTCCTTTGCAATCCCGATCCCGGTATCTGATACTTCAATTCCGATCACATGATCTGGAATAAGTTCTGGCTGGGTAAACGATACCGTTTTATCCGGGCGGAAAACATGTAAACCAACCTCGCCCTCCGAGGTAAATTTAATGGCGTTTGACATCAAATTTTTTATAATCTGGAGGACTCGCTGGGGATCTGTTTGTATTACCTCAGGAACATTTTCCTCAATTTTGGTTGTCAAGGAAATATTTTTTTTGTTGGTCAGGGGCGAGAAAGTACGAATTACAAATTCCTCGAGTTCTTCCAGACTCATGTCTTCAATGTCAATTTCCAGCCTTCCCGCTTCAACTTTAGACAGGTCCAGAATATCGTTGATCAGTTCAAGTAAATCTTTTCCCGAAGCATTGATGACATTGGAGAATTCCACTTCTTCGTCTGACATGCCACCATTTTTATTTGTTGCCAGTATCTCGGATAGAACCAGGATGCTGTTTAAAGGAGTTCTCAGTTCATGTGACATATTGGCCAGAAATTCCGACTTATATCTGCTGGCAATTTCAAGGGCTTCGGCCTTCTGGTGAATTTCATGCTGGGCAATTTCAAGGGCTTCATTTTTCTTTCGAATATCATCTCTTTGGAGTTCAAGCACTTTTGTTCTTTCTTCCAGCTCTTCATTAATAACCCTTAGTTCCTCCTGTTGGTGTTGTAAGTTTTCTTCAGAAAGCTTTAACGCCTTAGTCTGTTCTTCCAGTTCCTGATTGATCTGACGAAGTTCTTCTTTTTGCATCACCAGTTCTCTTGCCTGTTCCTGTGTTTGGATCAGTAGTTCTTCTACCCTTTCCCTGGAGCGTGCAGTAGTTATGGCGACAGAAATATTTTCAAGGGATACTTCAAGAAAATGTTGTTTCTGATCATCAAATGGTTTGAAAGATCCGAACTCTATAACACCAAGCAATTGTCCTTCAAAAATGACAGGGAAGAGAATAAAATGCTGGGGTTGAATTTTTTCAGGGCCGATATTTACCCAGGGAAGTCCCTGGTTGGCGGAGAAAAACACCATGGGTTTTCTTTCCTTGGCCACCTGCCCGATCAATCCCTCTCCGATATTCAGTGCAGGAGGGCTGTTCCCTTCTCCCTCGCCTGCATAGGAAGCGGTCAGGTATAGCTTATCTTCATTGCCATTGAGATACAGCAAACCCAACTGAGCTTCAAGGTAATGTGCAAGAAATTGAATGACTTCTTCCGACAGTGCTTTGATGCTCTTTTCACCACTGATCCTTATACTCAACTCATTGATACCGGTTTTAAGCCAGTCCTGGTTCATGATTTCAATCGAAGCTTCACGGAGCTTTTTGGTCATATCAAAGAGTGCAATTCCAAGCGTATCCTGTTCGCTTCTGGGCATTACATTGGTGGAATAGTCGCCACTGGCAATGGCCTTGGCTTGTTTGACAACCGTCCGAAAACTTTCCACCATTTGGTTCATGGAAATCCCAAGAGCGTCTTTATCGCTACGAATGTTAACGGTTTTACTGTAATCACCAAGGGCAACCGACTGGCTGACTTCTGCAAAAGACTGGAGTGAAGTTACCAACCAGTTAAACGTGTCTTTCATTTCACCGACTTCATTCTGGGCAACCTTTATGTCTTTGATGACCAGCTCCCCGTGTGCCACCTGCTTGGCCCATTCTGAAATTCTTTTAATCGGATTGACAAAACGCCGGGTCACGATGAAGGAAAGAAGAAAAACCACAATGGTGGTTATGATCAGAGACAGTTTGGCAAAAGATGACAATTCCCTGGCAACGGCATGAGCTTCTTCCTGATTGATTTCCTCCACTAATGCCCACTTTACCCCTAATTTTTCCAGTTCGGTTATGCTTCTGTATAGCCCCATGACTACAACCCCTTCAGAATTTGTAAAGCTGGAAACTTCTTCTACAATAGGTTTCCCATCTGCGGAAAGGGTAATATTATTCACTTTTAAACCCTGCCAGGTCAGCGTTAAAGGGTTCTCTTCATGTTTTTTCAGAATGTCGGCTGAAATACTGAACTTACTGGCCGAACGCAAATTGAGGTCGAGACCGATCAGATAAACTTTGCCGGTATTCCCGAAACCGATACCATATTGAATGATTTTGTCAATATGTTCGGTTGAAATCTGAATGGCCATGACACCGATTTTTTCAGCATGAGGACCGATAAGTGCCTGGACAAAAAACCCACTCAATTCTCCGGTGGAGGGAGGATAAATTTCAAGGTCCGAAAACCCAGGTTTTCCTGATGTCAGGACCTTTTTGCAGGTTTTACTTAATTTTGTGGAGGCTAATGGATCTCTGAATAGTTCGGCACCAAGATCCTGGCCTTCATTCATTTCAAAGAGGATGGTTCCACCTGCACTGATGAAATAAAAATTGAGAATTCCTTCCGGGATCCAGGTCTTTTGAATTTCCGAACGCAGTTCATTGGCTATTTCCTTGTATGTTTTCGAATGGGTGTATCCGGCATCTGCTTTTTTTAAGTGTTTGAAATGATCCTGCAGTTTTTGCATGGCCGTGACCGTGGATCTATTCGCCGACATATCTTCAATATAATCGCTCATTTCCCGGAAATAGGAATTAAGATAATTAACCCGTAGCTGGGAGGTGGTAAACAAGGATTTCTTTGAAAGCACATTCAATCCCCTGTAGTAATTTAAATAATTGATAAAACTTAAGGTTGTCAGGGGAATTAATGCTATGGCAAGAAACCACAGTAGCAGGGTCTTTCCGATTCCCATGTTTTTCAAGGTGCGGTAATCGAACCTTGAGAAGGATTTTTTCAGTGTACTCGAAATGTTCCTGATCATAGGAGATCAATGTTTAGGAATAAAATATTTTTCAATGGTTTGAAAAAGGTCATCCGGATGAATGGGTTTAGAAATATAATCGTCCATTCCGGCATCCAGGCATTTTTCTCTGTCGCCCTTCATGGCATTGGCAGTCAAAGCAATGATAGGCGTTCTGTTATTTTTCCCTTCTTTGTCTTTTCTGATTTCACGAGTGGCTTGGAACCCATCCATTTCGGGCATCATCACATCCATGAGAATGAGGTCGAAGGGGGTTTCATGAGCTTTCTGTAAGGCTTGCAGTCCGTTTATTACAGAACATACTGCCCAGCCTTTTTTTCCCAATAATTTTTCAACAATTTTGCGGTTGATCGGTTGATCCTCGGCCAGAAGAATATTGATTTTTAAGCCAGAGCTCGACCCAACCAATTCTTTGAGCTGATATTGTCCACCCGAAGAGATCTCCGCTTCCTCCCCTGAAATTCTCCTCATCAGACCAAGTAATTCCTTTTGCAGAACCGGCTTGAAAATGTAGTGTTTGATCCCATATGACTGAATTTTCCGTATGGAATGCAGGGATTTATTGTCTGTCATGATGATGAATTCCGGATTTGCCTCTTTTGGCAGGGCTTCCCGGATTAATTCATGCAACAGGAGTCCTTTTTGGTGTTGAAGCAGATGATCGATAAAAATAAGACCATAGTGTTCTTTCCCGGGATGATTTAACAATGTCAACGCTTCCTGTGATGTGGTTGCAATATCGGACTGGATATTCCAAAAATGAAGGAAATCTTTTAACTGATGATTTTGCAATGCATTATTATCAATGATCAGAACAGGTGAAAACTTGATTTTTTCCTGTTTTGGCACAGCCCAGTTTTTTCCCAGAGGTGCAGCAACCTTCAGATCGAGGGTGAAATAGAAAGAACTTCCTTTACCTACTGTGCTTTTGACTTTAATTTTACTCCCCATTAGTTCCACCAGTTTCTGTGATATGGATAATCCCAGACCTGTTCCGCCATAATTTCTGGTAATAGAGGCATCTGCCTGAGAATAGGATTCAAAGAGTTTATCCATAGTTTCTTCAGGAATGCCGATACCGGTATCATTGACTTCAAATTCGATAGAAACAGAATCTTTCTTAAGGGTTTTAATTTTAAGTGAAAGGGTAATCCCTCCCTCTGGCGTAAATTTTATGGCATTTCCGATAAGATTGATCAGGATTTGCCGGATGTGGGTGGGGTCACCGATCAGAAGATCAGGCATATCCGGTGGATGTAAGCATAAAAAATCAAGCTTTTTCTGATGGGTTTTAACGGATAACAGCCGCACGACTTTATCA
This sequence comes from uncultured Prolixibacteraceae bacterium, assembly GCA_964429135.1. Taxonomy (GTDB): domain Bacteria; phylum Bacteroidota; class Bacteroidia; order Bacteroidales; family FEN-979; genus CAZSDU01. Next base: position 115,820 of record CAYSAU010000006.1, read on the forward strand.
AGTACATCCCGGAGACTGAACTCAATTTCTTCTATTTCAAGTTTATCGGCTTCAATCTTCGAGATATCCAGAATCTCGTTGATGATTTCAAGTAAGGATTCGCTGCTTTGTTTTATATCGGTCAGATGCTCGAAATATTGTTCCGGAATATCCTGATCCATAAGAATGAGATCGGTCATGCCAATGATACCATTCAAAGGGGTTCGGATTTCATGGCTCATGCTTGCCAGAAAGGAACTTTTTGCGAGGGTTGCTTCCTCAGCGACACGTTTGGCCTTATTAAGTTCTTCAATGGTTTTTTCAAGTTTTTTCGTGGCAAGTTGAAGCGCATGTTTTTGTTTGAAGAATTCGATGTAAGCCCTGATTTTATTCTGTAGAATTTTCCTGTCAAGGGGTTTGTAAAGATAGTCCACGGCCCCGGTTTCATAACCGCGGAAAATCTGTTTTGGCTGACGGAAAGTTGCCGTGATGAAGATGATGGGGATACTTTTTGTACGCTCACTGCCACGCATCAGCTCAGCGGTCTCAAATCCATCCATCCCCGGCATATTGACGTCAAGCAGGACCAGCGATATTTCATGTTCCAGCATCAAACTCAAGGCTTCATTCCCTGATAATGCCTTGATAATATTAAGCTCGGGGCTGTCGATAATGGTTTCCAGGGTGAGTAAGTTTTCCGGCCTGTCATCAACAATTAAAATATTGAATTTCTCCTGTACCAGCTTCATGGAATAATCTGACTTATGTGTTAATTACAAATGTATTATATTTTGTGTAAGCACAGAATGAAAATTGAATTATTTTTGTTGCTGTTTATGCCATAATTTGTTCTGAAGAACTTTTTCATGATCCAGAAAAACCGGGGACAGTACATTCTATCCATTACCATTATTGGCCTCTTTTTTTTTATTTTTGGTTTTGTAACCTGGCTTAACGGGGTTCTTATTCCCTACCTGAAAATAGCCTGTGAATTATCGAATTTTCAAGCATTGTTTGTTGCTTTTTCCTTTTATATTTCATATACCATCATGGCTCTCCCGTCTTCATGGCTGTTGAAAAAAACAGGGTTTAAGATGGGCATGACAATAGGTCTGTGGGTCATGGCAACTGGAACCTTGATCTTTATCCCTGCTGCCTGGATGCGAATGTATGCTGTTTTTCTTCTTGGGTTATTTGTTTTAGGTAGCGGTTTAGCTTTATTGCAGACGGCCTCTAATCCTTATATCACCATTATTGGCCCAAGGGAAACAGCTGCACGCAGGATCAGCATCATGGGAATCTGCAACAAGCTGGCTGGAACCCTGGCGCCGCTTATCCTGGTGTATTATATTTTGAATGATGGTGATGCATTTATTCAACATCTCTCCACCCTGGATACTATTGCCAGAGGGATGGCATTGGATGAACTCGCCAGGCGGGTCATTGCCCCATATCTGGTGATGACCATTGTCCTCCTCACCCTGGGATTGTTTATTCGATTTGCTCCTCTTCCCGAAGTTGAAAAAGAAAATGAAACCGATATGAATTCGGATTATACTGCTTCCAAAACCTCGATTTTTCAATTCCCGCATCTGGTTCTCGGGGTCATTGCATTATTCTTTTATGTGGGGGTGGAAGTCATTGCCGGTGACACCATTATTCGCTATGGTCAGGCCATCGGGGTTCCGCTTGAATCAGCGAAATACTTTACATCTATGGTATTGATCGCAATGATTTTAGGCTACTTTATTGGAATTATCATTATTCCCAGATTGTTATCTCAAAAAGCAGCTTTGGCCTGGAGTGGAATTCTTGGCGTTGCATTTACACTTTCAGCTATTCTGATACCGGCGGACAATAAAATTTCTATGCCTTTTGTGGATATGATGAACTTTCAAAGAATCCAGCTTGTATTGCCTTATTCTGTTTTATTTATCGCTTTGCTTGGCCTTGCCAATGCCCTGGTTTGGCCGGCTATCTGGCCGCTGGCCATTCATGATCTGGGAAAATTCATAAAGACAGGATCGGCTTTGCTGATCATGAGCATTGCCGGAGGAGCTATCTTGCCTTTATGCTGGGGCTTTTTATCGGATATCTGGTCGCCTCAGCAGGCTTACACCCTGGCTATTCCCTGTTATCTGATAATCATTTTTTATGCCATGGCCGGACATAAAATCAGGTCATGGAAATAACCCTTCACTCGGGAGGTAAATTGTTATGATGAAACCAACATTATTAATTCTTGCTGCGGGCGTGGGAAGTCGCTACGGTGGACTTAAACAGCTTGATAAAATTGGCCCCTCAGGCGAAACCATTATCGATTATTCCATTTATGATGCAATAAAGGCGGGCTTCGGGAAGGTTGTTTTTATTATCAAGGAAAGCATTGAGAAGGATTTTAAAGAAGTTTTTATCGAAAAACTTTGGGAAAAGATCGACATTGATTATGTTTTTCAGGAAACCTGGATGGTTCCCGAAGGAATATTGATTACAGATGAACGTCAAAAACCATGGGGAACGGGACATGCAGTCATGATGGCAGAGAAAAAAATTCAGGGACCTTTTGCGGTCATCAATGCTGATGATTTCTACGGGAGAGAAGCTTTCCAGGCGATCGCGGATTATTATAAAGAGTGGACACCTGCGCGAGAGAATGATTATTGTATGGTTGGCTATATGCTTTCAAACACCCTTTCGGAATTTGGCACCGTTTCAAGAGGGGTTTGTCGGATCAGTAAGCAATCTGAACTGTTGGAGGTAACGGAACATACCCATATCGAAAAAACAGACCATCGGATTGTTTTTAAAGATGAAAAAGGGGAAAGCCATGACATTTCCGGAGATACTGTTGTATCCATGAACTTCTGGGGCTTTACCCCGTCATTCTTCTCTCAATTAAATGCGGGTTTTGCCGCTTTCATTCAAAACAATGCTGAAAATCTCAAAGCCGAGTTTTATATTCCCAGTATGGTCAACCAGTTGATCCAGGCTGGGGAATCGAAGGTTAAGGTATTGAATTGCCAGGGTAAATGGTTGGGGATGACTTATAAGGAGGATCGCCTCTTAGTGATTCAGGGCATTCGAGAACTGATCAAGCAAAAAGTTTATCCTGAAAATCTTTGGGGGAGATCAAATTTTTAAATGGTTTCTGCGTTAATTTCGCTACGTGACTAATAAACCTTATTTTTGTTCAGGTAAAACGATCAACTATGAACCTAAGAAAATTAATGCTACGAAGCTTTTTAGTCCTGATTTTTGCCGTTGGGATATTATCTGCCTACCAGGGGCAATCTCAGGTGGTCAATGAGTCGACTAAAAAAAGGATCAGTATCGGGCTGGGAATGTTCACGGATTTTTGGCAGAATCTTCCCTCAGGAATCAAAACCCGGGCCATCAATCAGGGGTTTAATGTTTTTGCCACTTATAATCTGCCTTTCGGTAAGAGTAATTTTGGTTTTTCTGTTGGACTGGGTGTCAGGATTCATAATATGTACGGAAATTTTCAGGTAAAAGGCTACAATGATTCCATACAACTTGCCAAAATTCCTGATACCATCAGTTATCAGCGGAGTAAGCTGGTTATGCCATATCTGGAACTTCCCATAGAATTCCGTTTTAAAACAAAATATAAACTGGCCATTGGTCTTGGTTTCAAACTGGGGTATATATTACCGGCTCATACCAAGTGGGTTGGAGAAGATTACCTGTTTAACACTACAGATAAATTGCGGGTATCATTCAGGGATGTAAAATATCTTGAAAAATTCAGCTATGGTCCAACTTTTCGCATCGGTTATAAGTGGTTTCATGTGAATGCTTATTATTCACTTTCAAATATATTTTCCAAGAACAGAGGCCCCCAGATTTCTCCCATTTCCGTTGGATTTTTGTTAATGCCGTTCTGATCAAATCAGCAGCATCAGCGAGGTGAACAACACTGTTCCCAAAAGAAATCCGGTGTATATTTCAAACGGATGGTGAGCGTTTAATTTTACTCTGGCAAAACCCACCCAGCCGGATAACAACACGGTGGTAATAAAAAAGCTGAGAAAATGGATCCCGAAATTCAGTGATAACCCCAGGAAAAACCCGGTCAGACTCCCCATGCCTGTCATGTGCAGGCTTATTTTTTTGTAAAAGCTGAGGATAAGGCTTATAATGGCAAGCAGGGTAGCCCCCAGCATAAAATAACAAAAAAGAGAAAAAACCTGCAAGTTCCTGAGCAGGTAATACGTCAGATAATATAGAATGGCAGTGTAAAGCAGGGGGAAAATCCTTTCTTCTTTTTTGTTAAGATAAAAGGAAGAAATGATTTTCAGGCGCAACAGAAAAAATGTCAGGAGAACAGGAAAAAAAACAGTGATCAGAAAAACAATACTCAGAATCACCAGCCGGAATCGATTGGGGATTGCGGATACTGTAAAAACATCTGTCCCTACAAACAGCAACATCATATACAATGGCAGGAAGAGTGGATGAAGCAGACAGGAAATCCCCCGGGCAATTTTTTCGGACATTCCGGAAGACATGATCATTAGAATTCTTTTCTTAGCCGGGCGACCGGGACGTGAAGCTGTTTTCTGTATTTGGCAACAGTACGTCGCGCAATACTGTATCCTTTTGTTTTCAGGTGTTCCATCAGCTCATCATCCTTTAGGGGGTTAGTCTTATCTTCTGTAAGGATAATATCTGCAAGGATTTTTTTTATTTCACGCGTGGAAATTTCTTCCCCATTGATATTATGCATGGATTCAGAAAAAAAACTCTTCAGTAGGAATGTTCCGAATGGGGTCTGAACATATTTGCTGTTGGCCACCCTTGATATGGTTGAAATATCCAGTCCGACAAGGGTGGAGATGTCTTTCAGAATCATGGGACGAAGCTTGGTATCATCGCCACTGAGGAAATACTCCCGTTGATAATCCATAATGGCTTTCATGGTGATGTATAAGGTTTCCTGGCGTTGCTTTATGGCATCAATAAATCCCCTTGCTGAGTCTATTTTTTGTTTGATAAATGACAGCGCTGCTTTATCTGAATTGTTGATATTTTTCTTTTTATGGCTAAACTCCTTCATTATTTCAATGTAATCATGATTCAGGATCAATTCGGGTGTGTTTCTGGAATTCAGCGTGAGCTCAAGGTTATTGTCAGAATTGGATATGGTGAAGTCGGGAATGATATCCTGATTTATCCGGGAAGTTTCGGAAATGGCTGCGCCTGGTTTGGGGTTAAGGTTTTGAATTTCTTCCATGGCCTCTTTCAGCTCTTCTTCTGAAATATTTCCCTTCTGAAGGATTTTTTGATAATGTTTTTTGCTGAAGGCATCAAAATAATATTTCAGGATCACCTCAGCAAGTCGGGTGGCATAAGTATGGTTAGATTTTGAACGCAGCTGAATAAGCAAACATTCCTGAAGATTTCTGGCAGCGATTCCGGGTGGATCAAAGGTTTGTACAATTTTTAACACCTCGGTGATTTCCTTTTGGGTTGCTTCAATATTCTGATTAAAAGCCAGATCATCGACCAGGGCTGAAATTTCCCTGCGCAAATAACCGGCTTCATCAATGTTGCCGATCAGGGTCGAGGCAATGATAAATTGTTTATCCGTAAATTGGTGCAACCCGATCTGGGAGATAAGGTAATCCTGAAAACTTATTCCTGAAGCCATGGGAATTTCCCGGTATTTCTCATCCGGGCTTTTGTTGTCGGCCATCAGCTTATATCCCGGGATTTCATCTTCGTCCATATAATCTTCAAAGGAAAATTCATTTTCTTGAACTTCTAGAGATTCAATATCTTCCCGAAATTCGTCTTCCTCTGAATCCATGGATTCCAGCGTTTGTTCATCCATGAGATTTTCCTGGTCAACTTCATCACGACTGGCTTCTTCCAGGGCAGGGTTTTCCTCGAGTTCCTGTTTAATACGCTGCTCAAGAGATAGAACGGGCTCCTGCAATAAACGCATAACCAGCACCTGTTGGGGGGACAGCTTTTGAACTAAACGTTGTTGTAGTTTCTGATTTAGCATAGGAAACAAATATAACAATTTATCTTAGAAACCTTGTCTAAAAATCGGTAAAAAATAGCTATCCAACATTAAAACAGCCACTTCTGTCTATTATATCCTAAGAGTTTGCCGGATTTGAATAATTTTACCAAAAATTCTGCATACGCATGGCCCGGCTTCAGCAAGTGTCTTCAGGGAAATACACCGTGATTATTCATGTTTTAATCTGGATATCTTTTTTTATTGTTCCTTTGTTTTTCATGGAATCAGCGTTGGGAAGAACGCGTTTTATTTTCATGAGCTGGTTTACTCTGTTGCTGATGGCCGGATATTTTTATCTCAATTATCTTTATCTCATCCCGAATTTTTTACTGAGAAAAAAAACATGGCAGTATTTTTTACTATTGGCCTTAGGATTGATCATCATCGGCTTAATTCATTTCTTCTATATTTATTTTATCGGGAATTTATTGGGGCATAACAGGCATCGGCCACCTTTTGTTCATATTGCTTTCATGCCTTTATATCCAGCCATTCTCGCTTTTGCATTAAGTACGGCCATCCGGATCACCTCAGAGTGGTTCATAGCGGAAAAGCAGAAAAAAGAGATAGAGGCGGAAAAACTGTTTTCCGAACTCGCTTTTCTGAAATCCCAAGTCAACCCACATTTTCTGTTCAACATCCTGAACAATATTTGTTCTCTGGCAAGGAAGAAATCAGATGACACAGAAAATGCCATCATCAAGCTGGCGCAGATCATGCGGTATATGCTCCAGGATTCCAGGGACGAAAAGGTCTGTCTGGAAAAAGAAGTGGAATATTTACAAAACTATATTGAACTCCAGCGGTTAAGGATTGCTGAGCGGGTTGAAATTCGTTTTTCCCTGACCGGCCATCCCGAGGCAATTATGATTGAACCCTTGTTATTGATCCCCTTCGTGGAAAATGCCTTTAAACACGGGGTGAGTTATCTTGAAGATTCAAATATTGACATTGTTCTGATGGCGGATAAAGAAATACTATTGTTCAAGGTATCCAATAGAATTTTTAGCGGTAACCATGAAACAGATTCCCAGGGGTCCGGAATTGGTTTGAAAAATGTCATTCGCCGGCTGAATTTATTATATCCAGATAAGCATTCTCTTACCATCACTGATAATGGTGCAGAATACAAGGTTGAACTTCTGATACATTTCACAGTATGATACGTTGTCTGGCCATCGATGATGAAAAGCTTGCCCTCGATTTACTGGAGGACAATATCGGTAAAGTGCCGTTTCTTCAACTGGCTGAAAAGTGTAAAAGCGCTTTTGAAGCCATGGACATACTGCGCTCTCAAACCATAGACTTGATCTTCCTCGATATTCAGATGCCTGACGTATCTGGTATCCAGATGTTAAAGAGCCTTCCCGAAAAACCCCTGGTAATTTTTACCACGGCCTTTTCCGATTACGCCCTCGATGGATTCAATTTGGATGCAGTGGATTACTTGTTGAAACCATACACCTTTGAAAGATTTCTGAAAGCAGTCAATAAGGCAAGGGACTACATGGAAATGCATGATCAGGCCAAAAAGGCTGAAACAGAAAAAACAGGATTTTCCGACTTCATTTTTGTACGAGCCGATTACAAACTTGTAAAAATTGACCTTAACGAGATATTATTCATAGAGGGACTTGGAGATTATATAAAAATCTACACCGGAGAGAATCCAATCCTGACCCAGATGAGCATGAAAGCAATGGAAGAGAAATTGCCCGCTGATAAATTTATCCGGGTCCACCGATCTTTTATCGTGGCTTTTAATAAAATAGAATATGTGCAAAAACAACAACTGGGAATTTCCAAACGCGAAATTCCGATCAGTGAGCACTATCGTGAACAACTTTTTAAGGTTATTAATCAATCCCAAACTGAAGATTGAAATGTTGAAAAAAGGAATCGTTTTTATACTGTCATTTATTATGTTTGCCACCGTTTTGGCGCAACCGCAAGCCTGGACTTTTCAGCAATGTTTAGATACGGCTCTTCATCGGAATATCACTGTTAATCAAAGCCGGTTGAGCAATGAACTTAATAAGGTGAGCCTGGAACAATACAAAGCCAACCGGATTCCCAGTGTAAATGCTTCAGCCAATGAAGCCCTGAACCTTGGGAAAAACATTGACCCAACTACCAACTCCTTTGTTACCGAAGCTTACCATTCAACCAATATGGGTATATCCAGTAGTTATAACCTCTTCAATGGACTTCAGAATGCCAATACCATCAGACAATATCGACTGACAGTAGAGGCAGGACAATATGATATTGAAAAAGCAAAAAATGACGTTACCCTGAATATTACAACCGGCTATCTTCAGGTTTTGTTCGCTAATGAAATTCTTTCTGTGGCAAAAAGCCAGGCGGAAGCAACCGCGGTACAGGTTGACCGTACAGCAAAGATGGTCGATGCCGGAAAATCCCCCGAGAGCGACTTGCTCCAAATCAAGTCTCAGTTTGCGACCGATAATCTTGCTGTCATAACTGCCCAGAATCAGCTCGACTTGGCAAAAGTTACCCTGATGCAGTTGATGGAAATTCCCATTACCGATCAGTTCAATGTGGTTGTTCCTGAAATGACGGAACCCTCGGCCGTGATCCTCCAGACCAATGAGGAAATTTATAAAAAATCATTGGATGTGCTTCCCCAGATTTCCAGCGCGGCCATCAAGACCAACGCGACCCTGATGGCGCTGAAGGTGACAGAGGGTGCACGATGGCCACGTTTAAATTTTGGCGCCAACCTGAATACCAACTTTGCTTCAAGCCGAAAAAAAGGAAACGTAAACCCCCAGGGTTATCCTTTCTTTGAACAACTCTGGGATAATATCGGCCAATCATTCAGCCTTGGCCTTTCGATCCCAATCTATAGTAACCGCCAGATAAAAAGCAATATAGACAGGGCTAAAATTAACTCCATGACAGCTCAGCTTAACGAACAGAACACGAAAAATGTGCTGAGAAAAAGCATTGAACAAACCTATACAGATTTAAAAGCCGCAATAAAAAAATATGAAGCCACGAAAGAACAGTTATCCGCGGTGAAGTCGGTATATGAAAATGCACAAAAAAAGTTTGATGTCGGTGTTATGACCGCTACGGATTTTTTAATTCAGAAAAACAATTATGAACAGTCTCAATCCAATCTGATTCAAGCAAAATTCGATTATATTTTTAAAGGCAAAATCCTTGATTTTTATCAAGGAAAAGAAATACGGTTTTAATGAAACATGAAGAATTAGGAATTAATCATCAAATACAATGAAAAAAAAATATTGGATTATTTTACTCGCCATAATAGTATTGGCTGCATTTACTACCTGGTTTTTTGCCGGAAAGAAAAAAACGCTTGCCTTGGGTTTTAAAACAGCTCAGGTTGAACGGGGAAATATTCAACTGACGGTTAAAGCCAGTGGCACCTTACAGGCTGTTACGACGGTTCAGGTAGGAACACAGGTATCAGGGATAATTAAAAAGATCTTTGTTGATTTTAATTCAGTAGTCAGGGAAGGACAAGTGATAGCAGTTTTAGATACCACTTTGCTTGCCCAGGCCGTTGAAGATGCTGCTGTGGCCTTGAAGCGAACAGAAATTCAAATGAATCAGTCAAAAAGGGAATATGACCGTACCAAACAGTTATTTGACCAGAAAGTGGTAGCCCAGGCTGATTTTGACCTGGCGCTGACTGCTTATGAAACCGCGGTCACCAATGTCAGTACCGCGAAGGCTTCCCTGAACCGCGCGAAAATCAACCTGAGGTATGCCACCATTATTGCCCCGATTTCCGGAGTGGTGGTTTCCCGGGCAGTGGATGTAGGGCAGACTGTAGCCGCCAGTTTCAGCACACCGACCATGTTCACCATAGCCAATGACCTGACGAAAATGCAAGTCCAGGCAAGTATTGACGAAGCAGATATCGGGAAAATCAAGGTCGGACAGGAGGTCAAATTTTCTGTGGATGCTTATGATGAACTCAGTTTTAACGGAACAGTTCAACAGGTCAGACTTCAACCGGTCGTGACCCAGAATGTAGTGAATTATACGGTCATCATTGATGTTCCTAACCCCGACCTGAAGCTTTTACCAGGGATGACGGCCAATATCACGGTGATGATCCAGGAAGCCAATGACGTTCTAAAGGTGCCTGCGGCAGCTTTGAAATACACTCCCCCGGCTGAAGTGTTGGAAAAAATCGAACGAAATCTCCCAGACTCCATAAAAAAGAAACGGGAACAACGCATGAAAAATGGATTTCAAAGGTCAGGTAACAATCAGATGAAATGGGCAAATATGGGGATGATCTACATTAAAGAAGGGGAAAATATACAGCCAAAGCGGGTGAAACTTGGGATTACTGACGGAAGTTATATCGAAGTGGAGGGCAGGAATATCAAAGAAGGCGATATCGTCATCACGGGTTCAACCGGACAGAATTCCACGAGGTCTTCCCAACAAACCCAACAAAACCCATTTACTCCTCAAATGCCAAGAGGAGGAGGCCCACGCTAAGAAAACGCAAATGAAAGAAAACATCATTTCTGTCAAAAACCTGGTCAAGGTATATAAAATGGGCGATGTTGAAGTCCATGCCCTTCGCGGGGTAAACCTGGATATTCAGCAAGGCGATTTTGTGGCTATCATGGGGAAAAGCGGATCAGGAAAATCGACCTTTATGAATATCATCGGCTGCCTGGATGTCCCGACAAAAGGAAACTACCTGATTGACGGGGTGGATGTAAGTAGCCTGACAAAAGATCAGTTAGCCAATCTCAGAAACCGTAAAATTGGTTTTGTTTTTCAGTCTTTCAATTTGCTTTCCAGAACCTCCGCGCTTGAAAACGTCGAATTACCCCTGATGTACAATCATAAGATCAGTTCAAGGGAAATGCGCGAACGATCGCTAAATGCTTTAGAATCAGTTGGTCTCGCTGATCGCGCCCACCACATGCCGAACCAGCTCTCGGGAGGGGAACAGCAAAGGGTGGCCATTGCACGTTCCCTGGTCAATGATCCGGTCGTGATTCTGGCTGATGAACCGACCGGTAACCTGGATACCAGGACAAGCCTGGAAGTGATCGATATTTTTCAGCAATTGAACCAGAAAGGAATCACCCTGGTGATCGTCACACATGAACCGGATATTGCTTCATTTACAAAACAAAACGTGACTTTTCGCGATGGAAAAATCATCCGGATACTGGAAAATAAAAAGGTAAAGAATGGTCGTGAAGAATTAATCCAATTACCGGTAAACGTGGAGGATACTGAAATATGAAACTGAATAACTTACTTATTGCGGCAATCCGGTCGTTGGCTAAAAATAAAATGAGGACCTTTCTCACCATGCTGGGCATTATCATCGGTGTGGCTTCGGTCATTGCCATGCTGGCCATCGGGCAGGGTTCCAAAAAAAGTATCCAGCAACAGATATCTTCCCTGGGAACCAATGTTATGATGATCTTCCCTTCGGCCAGCAGTAGCGGAGGGGTCAGAATGGAAGCAGGGACTTCTCAGAGAATGACCCTTGACGATGCCCAGGCGCTGATTGAGCGATGTCCTTCCATTGCTTATCTTACGCCTCAGGTCAGAACCAGCGGTCAACTGGTCGCATCTAACCTGAACTGGAGAACGTCTGTCTATGGCGTTTATCCTGATTATTTCAATATCCGAAACCTGAAAGTGGAGAATGGCAATGTTTTCACCATGAATGATGAACGGAGCGCGGCGAAAGTTTGCGTTGTCGGCCAGACAGTAGTCACCAATCTTTTTGGAGAAGGCATGGATGCAGTAGGACGGTATATCCGTATCAATAAAATCCCCTTTAAAATTATCGGTATTACTGAGAAAAAAGGACAGAATGCTTTCGGACAGGACCAGGATGATATGGTCATTGCGCCTTTTTCCACCGTTCAAAAAAGAATGCTTGCCATTACTTATATACAGAATATGATGGCTTCTGCTGTCACCGAAGCGTTAATCCCTACCGCGACAGAGGAAATTACTGCTGTGTTGAAAGAAAGGCATCGCCTTGGGCCATCGGAAGATCCTGATTTCACCATCAGGACTCAATCCGATATCGCTTCAGCAGCCACCTCCACATCCAGCATCCTCACCGTGCTCCTGGCCAGTATTGCCAGCATTTCCCTTCTGGTAGGCGGCATTGGCATTATGAATATCATGCTGGTTTCAGTAACAGAGCGTACCCGTGAGATCGGGATACGTATGAGCGTAGGTGCCAGGGGCAGAGATGTCCTGCTTCAATTCCTGATCGAAGCTTTACTGATCAGCCTGCTGGGAGGACTTCTCGGAATAGCCATGGGTATTCTGACATCACAACTCATTGCCAGCCTGATGAACTGGCCGGTAACCATCACCATTCAATCCATACTGATGTCGTTTGTTTTTTCCTCAGCCATAGGGATATTTTTTGGATGGTATCCGGCAAGGAAAGCGGCCCGCTTGAATCCTATTGATGCCTTAAGATACGAGTAAGCAGATTTGCAAATTTCTCTTCTTTACATTACTTTTGATTGATAATTCAATCAATCATGAAAAAATATTTTCTTTTAATTCTCGGACTAACTGGCTATTGGTTTTTACCTGTTCAGTCTTTTAGCCAGAAATATCCAGGGGACACCCTTGAAATTTTTACCGTAATTAATTTCGAAAACCCCACCACGGATATAAACAATCCGAATGTTCCCGGTAACCTATGGCAAATAGGAACTCCTCAGAAATCTTTTTTTAACGCTGCTTATTCCATGCCCAATGCCATGGTAACCGATACTATAAATCCCTATCCCCCCAGCAATCATTCCTGGTTCGATCTTTTTATAGGAGAATTCAATATGGGAGCATCCTACTGGAATGCATATCCCTGGGATATCTGGCTGGATTTCCGGCATAAATTTGACACGGACACCTTGAATGATGGAGGATATATACAGGTTTCCTGGGATAAAGGATGGACCTGGATAAATGTGATCAATGATAATATTTATCCTTTGGGAATAACCCCTGCCTGGGGATGGGTGAATATGAACATGTATTCCACTTCCAATACATTATACAACGGGGAATATGGATTTTCGGGTCATTCAAACGGATGGATTCATACCAGCATGGCCTGGTGTGACATTCCGCTTGATCCTATATTCAATTTTCCACCTGATACGATGATCGTGAGGTTTAATTTTATTTCTGATGCCGATCATCACGATAAGGAGGGCTGGATGATCGACCATATCCGTTTGTTTGCCATTGATCTCGGATCAGGATTAGTGGATCCATCCTCCTCTGCCGAAAAGGTCAGGATTACGCCTAATCCAATGAAAAACCAGGCTGTCGTTTCCTTCGATAAATCATATGATCGGATGGATTTCGAACTATATGACAATTTGGGACATTTGGTGAACAAGACCTTGTTTGTGAACAGTAAATCTTTTCAAATACACCGAAACAATATGCCGGCGGGATTGTATCTTTGTAAAATCCTGTTGGATAATAAAAAACTCCTGAGCAGGCGATTGCTGATCATCAACCAGTGATCAAAAAGGATTTTTTTTATGGGTAGAATACTGCGCATTGTTTTCCTCCTTTTTCAACTTATTTCTTCATTTGATATTTTAGCGCAGGCTGTTGTTGTTAGCAGTTATTACAATGCAATTGATCCCAGGGACGAATGGACCGAGTTACTGGTCGTTTCCGATAATACAGATATGCGGAATTGGACGCTACAGGATAACAACTCTGAGCAAAAAGTTTTCCAGCCATGGATAAACTTTGCCAATATTACCTTATGGAATAACCTCAGGGCAGGAACGATCATCATGGTCTGGCACCGCGGTATTGGTTCAACGGGGACAATTCATCCCATAGATCAGGATAAATCAGACGGATATATAGAAGTTTCAGCCAATGATCCATCTTTTTTTATTCTTACCAATGCTGCTTTTGGCACTTCACCGCTGTTTGCCGGAGCAACCCTCAATGTAGCGGCCGCAGGCGACTTACTTCAACTTCTGAATTCATCAGGAACATTTGTCCATGCCTTAGGTCATATACCAACCATTCCACCCCCTCCACCACCTGCTCCGGGTGGTTCATGGCATACTATTCCACTTCCTAAATTAAATCACAAATCTGCTCTTTCTAACGGAGAGGCAGTGTTTGTTTGCCCGGGCTCAAATATCAACGAGTATGGCTGGAATACTCCGCAGGATGGTACCACCTGGACATCAAAAAGTAGCACGGTTACTACTTTTGGGCTTCCCAATCAATGTACCACTTCTGCCAGTTTGAATTCAGATTTCTGGAGAAGTCTCAGGCAACCTGACTGGATTAATCCAACCCTTACAGGTGTCATCAATGCTAACAATACCCAGGTCACTTTAAACTGGTCCCTGGCAGAAGATCTCAATCCGGCTGACGGTACTCAAGGATATATCGTGCTCAGAAATACAACAGGAACTTTTGCTTCTCCGATTGATGGAAAAACATACAGTGTCGGCGAACAAATCATCCCGGATGGCCCCATCGTGGTTGCCTTGATCAACACCTCTCAGACCCATACCTTTGTTGACAATTTCAGCGTTCCCTGTCCTTACGGGATTTTTTACAGTGTTTATGCCTTCAGGTATTCCACGGATAACCTGAATGGAAACAATTACCACATTGCCAGGGGCCGTGCCTATAATGAGAACTCGTTTGCTTCCTGTCTGGTGGAAGGCCCTATGCCCCTGCCACCTCTCACCGCAGTAAGCGACCGCAATGGTTTCTGTGCTGATGATCCAGGGAATATCACCCTTTCAGCCAGCGGTGGATCTGGGACCACCCTGAACTGGTATTCTGGCTCCTGCGGGGGGACATTAATCGGTGCCGGCAGCGGAACCGGCAACAGCATTACCATTCCTTCTCCGGATGCGACAACTACTTATTTTGCCCGCTGGGAAAATGCCTGTGGAAATTCATCCTGTACAAGTGTTACGGTGACTGTAAACCCCATAAATCCGGTCAGTGTTGTCATTACAGCTGATCCCGGAAATACGGTATGTACCGGCACTGTAGTAACCTATACGGCCACCCCGACCAATGGGGGCACAACACCGGTCTATCAGTGGAAAGTCAATGGCGGAAATGCAGGGTCAAACAGTCCGATTTATACTTATACCCCTGTCGATGGCGATATTATTTCCTGTGTGCTGACTTCAAATTCCTCCTGTGCCTCCGGCAACCCGGCAACATCGAATAACATTATCATGAACGTGAATACCACGGTTCCGGTGGAAGTGACCATCCAGGCCGATCCGGGAACCACGGTATGTACCGGCACTGTAGTAACCTATACGGCCACCCCGACCAATGGGGGCA
>CAYSAU010000006.1:131319-164698 GCA_964429135.1 uncultured Prolixibacteraceae bacterium
ATATTATTTCCTGTGTGCTGACTTCAAATTCCTCCTGTGCCTCCGGCAACCCGGCCTCTTCAAACAATATCATTATGGAGGTAAGTTCATCTGTTGCTGCCGGTATAAGTATAGCGGCTAATCCCGGTACAACGATATGTAAAGGAACTGTTGTCATCTTCACTGCAAATGCTGTTAACGGCGGAGCTTTGCCATTATTTCAATGGTATAAAAACGGGGTAGAGGTTGGCGGGAACAGTGTTACATGGTCAGATATACCCGCTGATGGTGATGTCGTTTATTGTATGTTGACCTCATCGCTTAGCTGTGTAGCGGCAAACCCAGTTACCTCTGCTCCGCTGACCTTCACTGCTGCTCCATCCCCTCAGGTTGAGCTCACAGACAAGGAATTTCTTTGTGCCGGTCAGTTGGTGATGCTGGATGCAGGGATGGGGTTTTCTTCGTACTTATGGCAAGACGGCAGCACAGATCAATATTATTCTGCCATTGATGAAGGGCAATTTTATGTAACTGTTACTGACGCTCTGGGATGTACGGGCAGCGACACTGTCTATTTTAAAAAATGTGGTCAGATGCTTTATGCTCCGACAGCGTTTTCACCCAATGGCGACAATCTTAACGATCAGTTTCGTTTGATAGGCAATATCGACAATCTTAGCAGTTTTTCTATGCAGGTATTTAACCGCTGGGGAGAATTGATCTTTGACGCTAATGACATTCAAAAGGGATGGAATGGAACACAAAACGGAAAATATTGTCAGCAGGATACTTATACCTGGGTGGTAAGCTATCAGGTTTCCTCCTCCTCCCCTGATGCAAAACCGGTTATCCTGAAAGGAACAGTCACCCTGATCCGTTGATAAGTTTTATTTTAAATCCGCATTGATCTCCTCCAGCAATTTACTGTTCAGGGCATCCATGTATTTTTGGTTGACAGCCTCCCAGTTGATGGCATCCAGCATGGCTGCAAGATAATCTCCGCGTTTATTCTGGTACTTTAGGTAATAAGCATGTTCCCAAACATCAATCCCCAGGATAGGGATTCCTCTTTCGGGGGATATGTCCATGATTGGATTATCCTGGTTAGGAGATGAGCAAACGGCCAGTTTTTTATCCGGGCCAAGGTATAACCATGCCCAGCCGGAACCAAAACGTGTTGCTCCTGCTTTTGTCATCAGTATTTTCAGGCTATCCAGCGAACCGAAGGTGGTAATGACGGCTTTTCCGATTTCACTTTGAGGATTAAAAGGACTGCTAAGGGAAAGAATATCCCAGAAAAGGGTATGATTGTAAGTTCCTCCTGCATTGTTCCGGATCGCATCTCCGTATTTACCTGCTCCCAGTAAAAGTTTTTCCATGGAGAAAGATTCATATTCTTTGCCTGCCAGCGCTGCATTCAAGTTTTTGACATAGGTAGCATGATGTTTTGTATAATGAATTTCCATGGTCCGGGCATCAATAATGGGTTCGAGTGCATCGTAAGCATAGGGTAATTCCGGAAGTTTAAACGGGGAGTTTTGTGCATATATTGGAGCGGATAACCCCAAAAACAGGGTTATAAGCGCAAACAGTTTTTTTTTCATCGCCAAATCTTTATTTTAATTTGGTACAAATATAAATAATATTTATTATTAATAAGGATCAAAAGAAATCATTTCATCGTGATTTTTCTGCCTGAGCACGATCATGCTTTCAAGTATTAAAAATGGTGAAATATTTTGCTGGAATAAAAATAAATAATAACTTTACATAAGTTAAGGCAATTAATGCGGAGCATATCATCTGATTTATAATCTGTTGGGTGATTAATGGCGCAGAGGTGATTATTCTCGATAAAAATTACTGATAAAATATAAATTCCCCGACTTTTTCACAGATACAAAAGAAGTAAATATGAAAATGAATCTTAAATTTAGAACAGTTGCAATACTGATTGCGATTTTTCTTTTAACATCTTGTAATCAAAATCCAAAAAGCACTACAAAAGACCAAAAAAATGTTGAAAATGTCAAAGTTGGTTATTTACACATGGTTTCAAGTTTGACGCATTTCGTTGCAGTTGAAAAGGGTTTTTACAAAGAACAGGGGTTAAATGTTGAAGCAGTTGAGATTAAAACAAGTGACCTCATAGCTCAAGAACTCGCTGCTGGTCATGTTAACATAGGTGTTGAATTAGCAATAACACCTTTACTCAAGCAAAATGAAATATCTAACAATTCTATAAAAATATTTTCGACAAGCAACATTACAACTGCAAATGGTTTTGACGGTATTTTGGTAAAAAGCGATTCAAAAATTAATTCTTTCGACAAATTATCTGGCAAACGAATCGGAGGATTTCCTGGTTCAACTGCTAAGGTATCTCTACTAAATCTCTTTTCCAGATTATATCCTAAACTTTCGCCACCCATTTTTATGGAATTAGACCCTAATGTACATATTCAATCATTGGAGAATAATGAAATAGATGCACTTTTTGCGTATGAGCCTGTTTTGTCCACAGGAATAGTGAAATTTAAATTTAAAAAAATATATCCCTCAATTTATGGTTCTCAATTTACCCCAAATCCAATTGGTGTTGCTGGTGTAAATACCTCTTGGTACAATTCAAACATAGAAACTGCTGCAAAGTATTTCACTGCAATGGATAAGGCAATTGATTTTATTAATAGTAATCCAGATGAATCAAGAATAATTCTGGCAAAAGCCACTAACATTGAAATTGAAATTGCAAAAAATATGAATATTCTTCCTCTGTCAAAGACTAAAAAAATAGATATGGTGAACCTTGATAAATATATTAATGTTTTAATCGACTTAAAAGAAATTTCAATACCTGTTAAGGCCGTTGATATTTGTATTCATCAATAATAGCGTTATATCTATAATAATTGAGATTGTATCCTTTTTTAAATTTGGAAATAGTTCGGGGACTATGCTTGAACATTATGTTTGGGAAAAATGAAAAAGCCTGTAAACATTGACGTTTACAAGCTTTTAAGGTAGCCCCGGCAGGAATCGAACCTGCATTTAAAGTTTAGGAAACTTCCGTTCTATCCATTGAACTACAGGGCCGAATCAAATTACGATTGTTAGATTGATGATTGAACAAAACGAACATGTCGCCTGGGATCTTTCATTTGGTCTGCAAAGATAGAAAATTCTGTCACCCAAAACAATTCCTGTCAGGATTGAGAGGGTTGTCATGGGGTTATTTTTCCAAGCAACTGCCTCTTTGTTTTCTGAAAGCCTAATCAGAAATCATATTTTGAATAGAGAATTTCCATAAATCTGAAGAAGAGATTATCCGGAAAGTAATGGGCCGGGTCACATTTATTGTAGTATATGATCACGGTACATTGCTTGTCAAGGCTATGGTACATAGATGAAGTGTAACCCCACACAACCCCATTATGTCCGTAAAAGGTGCCTACCTTTAAAAGTCCAAGACCATATGATTGATAGATGTTGCCGGGAGCAATGGGGTGGTAGTCCTTGTTGAGACGCCTGTATTGAAGGGAGTCGGGAAGAAATCCGCCTTTCACCAGTTGTTCAATGTATTTTTGCAGTTCTCTCGGTGTGGAATAAACCGCACCTGCTGCCCCTGAGTTGGAAACATCGTAAGACTCGGTAACATCGCCGGTTATTCCCAATTCAGAGAAGTCGTACCCCCTGCCATGGTTCCCGGGCAATGCAGTACCGCTTCGGTTGATGCCTGTGTTCACCAGTTGCAGCGGTTGAACGATCCGGTTATTGATCTCTGTTTCGATCGTATTACCGGTAACTGTTTCGATGACCATTCCCAGGAGGATGGTGTTGGTGTTTGTATATTTATAATTTGTACCAGGTTGAAAAAGGAGGGGATGGGAGAAAGAGATATCGGCAAATTCATAGGGTGCCCAAATGCGCAGGGGGTTAGTTTTAAAGCTGTTAGACCAGCGTTCATCATCAAAATAGTCGAACAATCCGCTGGTCATGTTGGCTAACATGGTAAGGGTTATGCTGTCGGCGGCAGGGTATTGGGGTAGGTATTTTGACAGTTTATCGTTAAGCGAAATTTTTCCTTCCCCCACAAGTTGCAGCAGTACGGTTATGGTAAAGGTTTTGGTATTGCTGGCGATCCTGAATGTGTGATTGACATCCATAGGCGCCATGGTCTCTTGATTGCTGACACCCGGAGCATACAGCCAGTTAATTCCGCGTTTATAATCGACCACCAGCGCTACCAGTCCGGGTACCGGGGTATTTTTGATGACCGAATCGGCAGAGTATTTCATTCGGTCGATAAGTTGCTGGTTGGGGTCGGCTGGTTGTTCTGTCTTTTTGCATCCAGCCACCATTGAAAAAACAACTAAGGAGGAAAGAATAAGTATATTTTTCATGGTTTGGATTTTGGTATTCGTTTACTTTACATCTGCTCCATTTAAAACTCCTTCAGCCGGAGTCACAAAAAACAGTGTCCCATCCGGGTTCTCGGCCATCAGTATCATGCCCTGAGAATCAATACCCTTAAGTTTGCGCGGAGCAAGGTTGACCAGGATGCATACTCTTTTTCCAATGATTTCTTCTGGTTTAAAAAAGCTGGCAATCCCTGAAACCACGGTTCTCTGGTCAAGACCTGTATCGATTTTTAACTTCAGCAGTTTATCGGTTTTTGGGACTTTTTCTGCTTCCAGGATGGTCCCTGTACGAATGTCCATTTTCGAAAAATCTTCATATTGAATCAAGTCTTTCCCTGGCTTAAGCTTCACCCGGGATTGAAGCGCTTCGTTGGCCTGTTTTGTATGCAGCAGTTTTTGCACTTGTTTTTCTATGCTATTATCATCAATTTTTTCAAAGAGCAAAGAAGCCGGGTTAAGTTGATGACCAGTGGTCAACCAATTTAAGCGGTCGGCGTCTTTCCAACTGAAAGCCTGGAGATTTAAGGTATGCCGTATTTTTGCTGCACTGAAAGGAAGGAAAGGTTCCGAGAGAATAGAAAGCTGTGCACAGATTTGAAGGGAGATGTTCAGAATGGTTTCAACCCTCCCGGGATTGGAGGAAAAGATTTTCCATGGCTCGTTATCAGTAAGATATTTATTGCCAAGCCTGGCCAGGTTCATCATTTCTGTCAACCCTTCCCGGAAGCGATAATGTTCAATGCTTTTTCCGATCCGTTCAGGAAAAGTTTTCATTTCCCTGAGGGTTGACTGATCATAACTACTAAGCTCATGTTGGCAGGGTACTTTTCCCTGAAAATATTTTTCTGTAAGTACTATGGTTCGGTTCACAAAGTTGCCCAGGATGGCTACCAGCTCATTGTTGTTCTTGGCTTGGAAATCTTTCCAGGTGAAATCGTTGTCTTTGGTTTCCGGGGCGTTGGATGTCAGCACATACCGAAGGACATCCTGTTTCCCGGGAAAATCCTCCAGGTATTCGTGCAGCCAGACAGCCCAGTTGCGGGAAGTAGAGATTTTATCATTTTCAAGGTTAAGGAACTCATTGGCAGGAACATTTTCAGGAAGGATGTAAGAGCCTTCTGCTTTTAGCATAGCCGGGAAAATAATGCAATGGAAAACAATGTTGTCTTTTCCGATAAAATGAACGAGTTTGGTTTCTTTGTCTTTCCAGTATTTTTCCCAATCCGGTGTCAGTTCTTTGGTGGCTGATATATACCCGATGGGTGCATCGAACCAAACGTATAAAACTTTTCCATCGGCGCCTTCCACCGGAACTTTCACTCCCCAATCCAGGTCACGGGTTACAGCCCTGGGCTGAAGTCCCTGATCGATCCATGACTTGCATTGTCCGTAAACATTGATTTTCCAGTCATCCTTATGGCCTTCAAGGATCCATTCACGTAACCATGATTCGTACTGATCAAGAGGAAGGAACCAATGACGGGTATCTTTTAAAACGGGTTTATTACCACTAAGTACGGAAGTGGGATTGATCAGGTCGGTGGGATTGAGGGAAGTGCCGCATTTCTCGCATTGATCGCCATATGCTTTTTCATAACCGCAATGGGGGCAAATTCCCGTGATGTAACGATCAGCCAGGAAATGTGCACTTGCTTCATCATAATATTGTTGTGAAACTTTTTCGATAAACTGACCGGAATCGTACAATTTCCGAAAAAAACCCGAAGCGGTTTCATGATGTACAGGATTTGAGGTTCGGGAATAAATATCGAAGGAAATCCCAAAATCTTCAAAAGATTTTTTAATGATCCCATGATATTTGTCGACGATATCCTGTGGAGATATTCCTTGTTGTAAGGCTTTGATGGTTATGGGTACACCATGCTCATCCGAGCCCCCGATAAAAATCACATCTTGTTCATTCATTCTAAGGAAGCGTGAATAGATATCAGCAGGGATATAGACTCCGGCCAGATGTCCGATATGTATGGGGCCATTGGCATAGGGGAGGGCGGAAGTTACGGTATAGCGTTTAAATTTTTGCAGTTCGTTCATTTTTTATCTGCGGTATTTGCTTTTTTAGCTTGGATGCGAAGACAAATATACAAATTCCTTGAGTTTTGTTAATTTTGCTATGATGATTCAACCGCCCTATCTGATCAAAGGAGATAAAATCGGCATTGTCTCCCCTTCGCGCAGCATCACTTTTGATGAGGTGCATCCCAGTATTCGTGTATTCCAAAAATACGGTCTGGAAGTGATTCTTGGTTCGCATGTTTTCAGTAAGCATCATCAATTTGCCGGAACAGACGAGCAGCGTTGCCTGGACTTTCAGCAAATGCTTGATGATGATTCCATTCGTGCCATTCTTTGTTCCCGAGGAGGATATGGATCGATAAGGATCATAGACCATCTGGATTTTTCTCGTTTTGTTGAAAAGCCCAAATGGATCATCGGATATAGTGATATCACGGTATTTCATTCGCATATTCATGAACGATATAAAGTGGAAACACTTCATGCTACAATGCCAAAAAATATTGTATCAGACATTCCGGATGATTCTGTCAGCACAATGATCAATGCGTTGTTCGGATATCGGATTTCCTATTCCTATCCAAGCGCAACCTTTTCTCGTCAAGGCGAAGCTGAAGGCGTGCTGGTCGGGGGCAACCTGTCCATTCTGGTGAATTTGGCCGGATCCCTGTCTTCACTGAATACCGATGGGAAAATACTGTTCATTGAAGACGTGGATGAGTACCTCTATCACCTTGATCGGATGATGATCACCCTGAAGCGGGCAGGGAAACTGTCAAAATTAAAGGGTTTGATTGTAGGTGGGTTATCAAAAATGAATGACAATGCCATTCCTTTTGGTAAATCACCTGTTGAAATTGTTGCAGAAGCGGTGAGTGAATTTAAGTATCCGGTCTGCTTTGATTTTCAGGCCGGTCATCTTGATAAAAACCTTGCTCTTATCCTCGGTCGGAAATTACATCTAACGGTTGGTCAGAAAACGGAATTATCGTTTTTTTAACACGCGTATTACTTTTTACAGATTGACCGATTAAGCATAAAAAATCGGGATGCAGGATAATGTTGAAATCGGGAAAAATGGAGAAGAAATTGCAAGCTCCTATCTGCTTAAGAAAGGGTATCGCATTCTTGACCGTAACTGGAGGTTCGGGAAAAATGAAATTGATATCATCGCGAGGGATGGACCGTTTATTGTGATTGTTGAAGTGAAGACCAGACTTTCAAACTATTTTGCAGAGCCTGAAACGGCAGTAACCCGCGATAAACAAAGAATATTAGTACGTTCAGCCAATGCGTATGTACGTTACAATCGGATAAACCTTGAAGTCCGTTTTGATGTGATTGCCATTTTATTCAGCCCAGGAGGAGAGCAGATCAATCATATCGAAGACGCATTTTATGCCACGCTTTGATCATTTTCTTCCGAAGTCGGCCGGAATTTCCCCCCAAAATTCAGTTTCCCATTTTAAAATTTTGTTTGGCCATTGATTTTCTTTGAGCCAAGAAATGCCTCGGTTGACCAGATCAAAAAGATATTTATTTTTTGGTGTTGCGGCCAGATTGGTTTTGATGGCTTTTTTCCTTACCCAGGCAATGGCAGTGCGGGAATCGGAGTAAACAGGCCAGTCGGATTCCCTCTGTTTTAAGTAGGCAAGCGCATGCACGATACCAAGAAATTCACCAAGGTTAACCGTTCCTTCAGGAAATGGACCCATCCTGAAAAGTTCTGCTCCTGATTTAGTGTCAACACCTCTGTATTCAAGGATGCCAGGATTGCCCGCACAGGCTGCATCAACACAAATACTGTCAGCGATAGGTTCACCGATAAGCGGATTGGAACAAAAGATTTTTTTAGGCGCATTGAGTCCTTTCTCCATGTATTTACGGGGATCATCATTCAGCGCGGCATTGGCAAGATCCAGGGTGGGAAACCCTTTGTATTTTGCATTGGTAAAACCCGTTACTTGCTTGCTGCATGCCTCCCAGCCTTCATAAATTCCGGGTTTTTTACCTTGCCAGACGACGTAAAACCTGTTTTTGGCCATGCCACAAAGGTAAAGGAATTAGCAGAATTCTTTTCACCAACTCACCAACTCACCTGCTCAGTAAATATATTTATCTTTGTTCGATGAACCCTCTGAAGCGACTTGCTGGGCAAACGGCCATTTATGGGATTCCAAGCATTCTGGGACGTTTTCTGAATTATTTATTGGTTCCTTTATATACTTATGGACTACTGACTCAGCAGGAGTACGGGGTGGTGAATATTTTCTATTCATTCACGGCCTTATTGATGGTGATTCTGACGTATGGGATGGAGACTGCTTTTTTTCGTTTCAGTGAAACGGAAGCGAATAAATCACGGGTCTATAGCACGGGGTTGATCTCATTGGTTTTTTCCACTTCGGTGTTCCTCATCCTGGTTCACCTGTTTCCGCAAACCATTGCCCGCTGGATTGACTATCCACAATACCCCAACTTCATCCTCTGGTTTGCCTGGATTCTGGCACTCGATGTGCTGGCGGCCATCCCTTTTGCCCGGCTTCGCTCCCTGAACCGCCCTATACTTTTTGCCACGGTAAAATCCATCAATATCATTACCACCATACTGCTAAATCTGTTTTTCCTGTTGTTATTGCCCTTTGTATACCATCATGATCAAGGATCTGGGATATCCAGGTACATCCTGTGGATGTACCGCCCCGATTGGACAATAGAGTACATTTTTATTTCCAATCTCCTGGCCAGTTTGCTGACATTAATACTGCTGGTCCCTCAGGTTCTGCACTTAAAATGGATACTGGATCTGAACCTCCTGAAACGTATGCTGGCATATGCTATTCCTCTGTTATTCGCAGGTATGGCCGGTATTATCAATGAAACTTTTGACAGGATTCTTCTTCGGTATCTTTTACCGCCGGATATTGCCGAGTCCCAGGTGGGGATTTACAGTGCCTGTTATAAGATAGCAATTCTGATAGTATTGTTTATTCAGGCTTATCGTTTTGCGGCTGAACCCTTTTTCTTTTCTCAGATGAAAAATGTGGATGCCAAAGTGGTTTATGCTCGCGTCATGAATTTCTTCATCATTACCATATCACTGATCTTTCTGACCACCCTGCTCTTCCTCGATAGTTTTTTCATCTATTTTATCGGGCCAAAATTCCGTGCTGCGCGGAATGTCATTCCGGTTCTTATGATGGCCAAGGTGTTTTTAGGTGTTTATTACAACCTGTCCATTTGGTTTAAACTGACCGGTAAAACCATGTGGGGTGCTTTTTTTGCATTCATCGGTGCAGTGGTTTCCCTGGGGTTGAACATCTACTGGATACCACGTTCTTCGGATCATCTGATATTTGGTTACCTGGGGTCAGCCTGGGCGACATTTTTTTGTTATGCAAGCATGATGGTACTGGCCTATCTGGTTGGCCGGAAATACTATCCTATTCCGTATCAGTTGAAAAAGTTTTTTGGTTATCTCGGCTTGGCCCTTCTGCTTTATTTCTTCAGTCGCTGGATACATGTCGAGAACATAGCCTTGAATTTAGGATTGAGTGTTGCATTGCTGATGGTTTTTATATCTACTGCCTGGTTCGTTGAAAAGCCAAACCGCACACCATCCGGTTAGATCAAGTTTTTTTATACCTTTGTCTTCCTATATTTCACTATGAAGATCAGGATTGTAAGTCATGCCAAACATCCATTGCCGGCTTATGAAACAACGGCTTCTGCCGGGATGGATTTACGCGCCGATTTGAATCAAGAGATTAGCCTTAAACCCATGGAAAGGGCCTTGATCCCCACCGGCCTTTTTATCGAACTTCCTGTTGGTTATGAAGCACAGGTGCGGCCACGCAGCGGATTAGCAATAAAAAGCGGAATCACGGTGCTGAATACGCCGGGAACCATTGATGCGGATTACAGGGGTGAAATCATGGTGATTTTGATCAATCTTTCCCATGAAACTTTTGTGATCAGGGATGGAGACCGTATTGCCCAGATGATCATCGCCGGTCATGAAAGAGCTGAATGGGTAAAGGTGGATAAGCTCATTCAGACGGAAAGGGGAGCGGGTGGATTTGGTCATACGGGAAACAGTTAATGAATCAGGAATTAAAAGTTAGGAATGAGGAATTATTGGATAAAATATTTGGTTTTATTAATCATATTTAATTCTCCTTTTATTCTTTTATCTTCTGTTTATACAGGAAATCCGGATATCAGAACGTCAATTTTATTTACGGATGAGCAATCAGATATTTCACCTGATGGAGAAAAGGAGAAACCGATCAGTAATCTCAGCATGCTGATTGAAGCAAAAAAAGAAGCAATGATTGGGAATACCGAAGGTGCGATCACCATGTTCCGTCATTATATCAACCGTTATCCGCTTGATCCTGCCGGATGTTTTGAATTGGCGAGACTTGAAGCCAGCCGCCAGAATTTTTCTGATGCATTGCATCTGGCACAAAAAGCCAGTGAATTGGATACTGAAAATATCTGGTACCAGTTATTTCTTGCAGATTTATACCAACAGGGCGGAAAATATGAAAAGGCTATCCTGATTTTTGAAACCATTGCCGGTAAAAATCCTGAAAACCTGGATTATTATTATCAGTTGGCTACCCTCTATCTGATGGTGGGGGATTACAGGAATGCGATCAGGATGTATGATCGCGTGGAAGAAAAAGCCGGTATTTCGGAAGAGATCACCTTACAAAAGAATAAAATATATCTTCGCCTGAACGACATGACTAATGCCGAAAATGAACTCAGAAAACTGATTCAGGCATTTCCAGGTGAAAGCCGTTATTATTCAATACTTGCAGAGTTTTTTATGGCCAATGGAAAATCCATTGAGGCACTTGAAGTGTATAAGAAAATTGCCCAGATGGAGCCGGATAATGCCTATATCCACATGTCCATGGCTGACTATTACCGTAAAGCCGGGAAAAAAGAAAAAGCATTTGAAGAACTCAAACTTGGTTTTGCGAATCCGAATCTGGATGTGGACACCAAAGTGAATATCCTCCTTTCTTTTTATTCCATCAATGAAATTTACTCTGAACTGAAAGATCAAGCCTTCATCCTTTCAAAAATTTTGATGGATACCCATCCCGGCGATCCCAAATCACATTCCATTTATGGAGATTTATTGTTGCAGGAAAAAAAATATCCTGAAGCCAGGGTATCATTTCTGAAAGTATTGGCCCTCGACAGTAGCAAATATATTGTCTGGGAACAATTGCTCCGACTTGATCTGCAACTCGGAGATTATCAACACCTTTTCGATTACAGTCAGCGTACCTTTGAACTCTTTCCAGAACAACCCCTGCCTTACTTGTTTTCAGGGCTGGCTTGCTATCAGTTAAAGAAGTTCGAGGAAGGTATCCGCTCATTGAATTCGGGGCTGAAGCTGGTTGTCAGTAATGATGAAATGCTGGCACAGTTTTACATGTACCTTGGCGACACCTATCATGCCCTGCAACAGGATGAAAATGCTTTTATTTCCTACGAACAATCGTTAAAGATCAATGGCAATAATGCCTATGTGCTGAATAATTATGCCTATTATCTGACACTGCGAGGGAGAGATCTTGAAAAGGCGGAAAGAATGGCGAAAAAAGCTGTCGAAATAGAACCCCGTAATTCCTCCTTTCAGGATACTTATGGTTGGATTTTTTATAAGCAGGGGAAATACAGTGAAGCGCTGGAATGGATAGGGAAATCGTTGGAAGACAAAGAAGGTGTCAGCAGTGAAGTACTCGAGCACTACGGAGATGTTCTTTTCCGGCTTGGCGACACGGGAAGGGCATACGAATACTGGGTTAAAGCGAAGAAGAAAGGAGGGGGATCTTCCTTTCTGGAACAAAAATTGGCTGAAAAGAAATTATATGAGTAGAAGAAATATTTCTCTTGTTTTGTTTTTATTTTTATTTTTCATTGCCTGCAATCCTTCACGAAAAGCCATCAGAACGCCAATTAAAGAAGAAGGGGCGGATTATCTGTTCAATAAACTCAAGGAAAATGAATTGAAATTTGAGTGGCTTTCTGCGAAATTTTCTGCAGATTACGAAAACAAAGGGAGTAAGAATTCCTTTAGTGGTCAGATGAGGATTAGAAAGGATAGCCTGATTTGGATCTCCCTGACCCCTATGTTGGGAATTGAGGTGATCAGGATTCTGATTTCGAGGGATTCTGTAAAAATGATCAACCGTTTGAATGATACATATTTTACAGGTAATTATGAATATGTCAATCGGTTTCTTAACACGAATATCGACTTCGATATCCTTCAGGCTTTTTTAATCGGGACAGATATCCAGTTTTATGAAGATGGGAAATTCAGGGCCGGCATTGATCAGGGGGTATATAAACTATCGACCATGGAAAGGCGAAAACTCCGGAAATTTGCCAGAACCAGCCTGGATGCGCTGAAAATTTATATCCAGAATATCTGGCTTGACCCTCATACATTTAAAATCCTTCAGGCTGATGTAAAGGAAATACGTCGGGATAACATTAAGCTTGAGGCAAAATATGATCAATTTGAATCCGTTGCGGATCAACTGTTCCCTAAGAGGGTTGAATACTTCATCAGAGCGGAAAATGTTATCCGGGTCAAAGCAGATTTTTCAAGGATCACGATTAATGCTCCACAGTTATTCCCGTTTAAAATCCCTGACCATTACCACCCTGTAAACTAGTCTGATTAATGTCAAAGAATCCTTTGCGCGATAAGAATATTGGAGTCCAATCTTGGGTTTATCCATTTATTCTTTCGATTGTTTTCCTTGTCATTCATTTGACAGCATTCTCCCAGACGGACAGGGATAAGCTTCAGAAAACCAAAAAGCAGCTGGAGGATGAAATCCGCTATACTACCGAACTCCTTGAGAAAACCCAACAGAATAAAAAAAGCTCCCTGAACAAACTCCAGATTCTCTCCAAACAGATAAAAAGCCGTGAAGCGTTAATTGATGCCATAAACCGGGAGCTGAACCAGGTTCAGACGGAGATTCTCACTGAAAATCATCAGATTGATAAAATGTCGCAACAGATGGAAGCGTTACGGAATGAGTATGCCCGTATGATTTATCATGCATACCGTATGATGAATGGCCAGAATAAGCTGATGTTCATATTTTCAGCGAAAGATTTCAACCAGGCTTATCAACGTTTGAAATACTATCAGCAGTATGCCTCATATCGCCGCAGGCAGGCTGAACGGATTCAGTCCACACAACTGGCACTCAACTCTAAACGTAGGGAGCTGGAACAGATAAAAAGTCAGAAATTATCACTAATTCAGTCTCAGATTCATGAAAAGCAGAAACTGGATAAAGAAAAGCAGGAAAAGGCAAAATCTGTAAAAGAATATAGCAGTAAGGAAAAACAATTACTGGCCACCCTCAGGGTCAAGCAACAGGCTGCACAACGGTTGGAATATGAAATTGAAAAACTGATCTCTGAAGATACCCGGGCAAAAACACCCTCTGCCAAGCCGGGGCTCGAAATGACTCCTAAAGAAAGAGAACTATCCAATTCTTTTTCAGCCAACCGGGGGAAATTACCCTGGCCTTGCGAAAGGGGATTTATTTCCAGTTCTTTTGGAGAGCACTCCCATCCCGTTCTGGAACATGTGAAGGTTAAAAACAATGGAATTGATATTATGACGGAAAGGGGTTCACTGGTCAAAGCTGTTTTTGGGGGCAAAGTCAGTCGGGTTATGTCTTTTCCGAACCTGAACAAAGTAGTGATTATACGACATGGGGACTATCTTACGGTATATTCAAACCTGTCGGATGTAACAGTTAAAGAAGGTCAGGAAGTTTCGACCCGGCAAACCATAGGCAGGGTTTTTTCATCCGCTGATGGTTCAAAATCGGAATTGCATTTTGAAATATGGAAAGGTAAAATCATTCAGAATCCGGAAGTCTGGCTGACGGGTAGATAACAGGAGGAAGTTTTGTTTGAACATCACATTGGGGAATTTGCAGCATTGCTGACTGCTGTTTTCTGGACCATCACCGCCCTTGCTTTTGAAGCGGCAAGCCGGAAAATCGGGTCCATGATCGTCAATCTCCTCAGGTTAACCGTTGGATTTATTTTTTTAAGCATATTTACTTTCTTCTATCGCGGCCTATTATTCCCGCTTGATGCCTCGCCTCAAGCTTGGTTTTATCTTACTTTGTCTGGTCTTATAGGATTCGTTTTCGGTGACCTTTGTCTATTTCAGGCCTTTGTTGTAATCGGAGCCAGGATTTCCATGCTACTAATGGCTTTGGCACCGCCTATGACCGCTTTGATCGGATGGATGGTTTTGGGAGAAACTTTGTCTTTGAAAAGTTGGATCGGAATGACCCTGACCATCATCGGAATTGCCCTGGTGGTATTAAAACGGGCTCCTAAGAATGGGAATAAAAATAATTTTTCCGGGGTCAGGTTCAATTATCCCGTATGGGGTATACTGCTTGGTCTTGGAGGCGCCATTGGTCAGGCAGCCGGGTTGGTTCTCAGCAAATATGGAATGAAGGATTATGATACTTTTGCTTCCACCCAGATCAGGGTCATAGCCGGCATGGTAGGGTTTGGAATATTATTCAGTTTCCTCGGTTTCTGGAAAGAAGCATTCCGTGCCCTGACCATGCGAAAGCCCATGATGCAATTATCGCTCGGGGCCTTTTTCGGACCCTTTCTTGGAGTTTCTTTTTCCCTGATCTCGATAAAATATGCCGAAACCGGAATTGCCGCAACCATCATGGCTCTTGTACCTGTCCTGATCATTGCACCTTCTAGAATTATCTATAAGGAAAAAATAACATTTAAAGAAGTCGCCGGAGCAATTCTTGCCGTATCTGGCGTGGGATTTTTCTTTCTTTAAAGGTTAATTATTTGATAAAGATTAGTTTTCGATAACACAAACGATGATCTTTTTCCAGGGTAAGAAAATAAACACCTGAAGAATGTGATGAAAAATTAAATTTTTTCTTCCAGAAGCCCTGGTTAATATTTTCTTTCTTAACATATAAAAGAGAATGGCTTGCATTTGACAAACTGATTGTCATTGGTCCGGGCTGAAGAGAATAGATTTCCAGGGTAAAACGGCCATCACCTGGGTTAGGATAAATTTCGATGATGGGAAAAAATTCCGGGTCGGGGAGGGCATCACAGTTTATTATTAGATCCATGCTTTTGCTTATCCTGCTGTAGTTGGCAAAAACGTTAAGTTTAAGATGGACAACTCCGTTTAGAATATCACCGGGCCCAGGTGTATAGATGGGATTCAGCAAGTTGGCCGAGTCAAATTTCCCATCTCCGCTGCTGTTCCAAAGCAGTGAATCAAAACCGGATGCAGTCGCCTTGAGCCGGTAGGTCTGACCGGGGCAGATGGTGTCGTTTTCACCGGCAGAAACTTCCGGAAGCATTGGTGCAGGAAAAGTGATCATATCCAGCCACACTTTATCTTCTCCAAAACTCAGGGCAACATCTTTCACGTATCTCCAGGTAAAGTGATGTAATCCCCCGGCCACGGGAAAAGCAAGCCTGGTCCATGGATTGACTCCCGACCAGGCCCCCATGAATGTACTGTCGATGTAAAAAAACAAGAAGTCGTAATCGACTTCTGTAGATGTTTTCAAATAGAATGAAATGCTGTCTTCAATGGCTGAATAAAAGTTGACTGAAAGTTGGGAAGTCTGACCATGACCGATTTTACCGGATGCTGATGCATACAATCCCTCCCAGGGCAATTTATTGGTGATGGTCCAGTTGTTATTCCCTGAAAGCTGCCAGGGGAATTTTTGAAAGCCATTCGACTCCCAGTCTTCTGCAATGATTCCGATCACCTGCCGGAAGATTTTTTTTCGGAGATATTTTCCTGAGTTTGCCTGATATTGCAAAAATATGGTGGTACCCAATGGCAGATCTTCATCTACTGTGGCCGTGAAGAAGGCATCTGAATGCTGTCCCTGTATGATTTCTCCCAAGGAAACGCTATCCTTGTCAAGACTAATCAGGGGTGTATCGGTATTCAGCCGGCCTGTTACGGTATCACAGGGGAAAGCGCCGCTATTGTTATGGCTGATTACCAGCACTGCCGTCTCTCCGGGATCGAGATGACCATTGTAGTTCCCCCCCGCGCTGTCAACCACGCGAAGTCCGGCAATGTTCAATCCGGGGGCCTGGGATTCGATAGAAAAATGGCTTAGCCAGTTCGTGTCATTACCAGATACCTGTATATCGATACGGACATTGAGTTTGTCG
This sequence comes from uncultured Prolixibacteraceae bacterium, assembly GCA_964429135.1. Taxonomy (GTDB): domain Bacteria; phylum Bacteroidota; class Bacteroidia; order Bacteroidales; family FEN-979; genus CAZSDU01. The sequence goes on from CAYSAU010000006.1 coordinate 148,023, forward strand.
GGAATGGTATCAGATACCTTCAAAGAAAAGCCATGGAGAATGGTTTTTACGGAATCTGCCAGGATTTCACCATAATCAGCCAGGCTGTCGGTGATAAGAATATAGGGAGAACGGGAAGTGATTTTTACCTGTACATCCTGAGCGGTTTGATCTCCGACATTTTTCAGGCAAAGGGAGAGATAAAGGGAGTCACCGTAATTCATTTTTTGTGAAGTCGATTTTTTTATTTCTTCCAGTTCATACTCATGAAATACGACCCAGGCCTGGCCGGGAGCAGGTCTCAGGTCGAAGGGGGAAACATAGGCCATGGCATTTCCCGTTCGGTTATCGGTCCAGATGGGATAAACTTTCATATTCCGCGATTGTATCCCAATATAATCTCCGAAATAGCTAAAAGCGATTCCTGGGATAGGGGAAGGTGTAAAGGAAACATCGCTCACTTTCATGTCTGTCCATGACATTCCTCCGTCATGAGAACAGGAAACATAGGTTTCGCAATCGGTAGGAGAAAGGTTTCTGTCGTCATAATAGATTACAGCCAGTCCTCCGGTGATAGGGTCGCAACAGATCCAAGGGAAAAAATGTTGTTTCCCAAGTCCCGGAGCATCCTGGTTTATCCTCAAAGGGTTTGACCAGGTTTCTCCCTGGTCATCGGATCGGATAAGGTAAACATCGATATCATTCCCGGTATTGATACCGGGGATCCCTATGTTCGTCCAGACGATATAGATTCTTCCCCGGTAAGGGCCGTTACTGTTGTCCACTGTCATGGAAGGGAAGGAATTTACCCTCATATTTTTTCCGGTCAGGCTGGCCCGGATGCCTTTGATGTTGTCGGCAATACGCCGGGCAGGGGTAAAAATTCCTCCTCCATCGATGGATTTAGTAAATCCCAGAGCCACTTCATCGGAAGGCCAGGTATCATAAATGCTCCATACGGCATAAACTTCACCCATTGGTCCTGTTTGTATATTCACGCCATGATTTAATTTCCCGGCTGAGACTGCCCGACTAATGGTATAGGGTGAAGACCAGTGAATTCCCCGGTCAACAGAACGGGATAGCTGAACCTGATTGGTGTCGGGAGAACCCGGAATAAAATTCGTCCAGGCATCATAAAGGTTTCCCGTGTACGGACTTCCCGCTGCATTATCAATCCACAGATGATTTTTATCGAGTAGACCATATACGTTGGTCGGCCCTGGAAAAACGACTATTTCATGCCAGGATTTTCCTCTATCATCGCTGTAGGCAACAGATTGCCCACCATCGATGCTGATTGTTCCGACATATAAACGTCCATTCAAATCAATGGCCGTGGCAGGGTCCCCGCCATTTTCCTTTCCAACTCCCCTCAGACTCCCATCCCATGACAGTGCACCATCAGGCGAAAATAAACCATCTGCTCCATATTTGTCCCTGGCATAATAATCAATCCAGTTGCTTGAATTGTTTGAATTCAGCATCATTCCTTCTTCTTCCGGGTCGATAAAAATGGAATTTTCACTCTGGGTTACAGAATCCAGATCACTGATTGGAATATCCGGTGAATCCTGATAGGGGTTGGCTGTCCCGATAATTTCACTGTTGGTAAAAATGGCTGGCCGTACAGGATAAACCAATCCTGGTTTAACAAATCCGAACTGTACCATCTCCTTCCAGTATCCTATATTATCAATTCTTGTATTTACAATACCTTTTCCGGCAGGGGTGACTTCTGGTAGTTTACCGGGTTGCTGGGAAAAAACACAGGGGGAAAATAAAATCAGTAAAAAGATCAGAAGAATGATTTTCTGCATGATGGGATTCCTGTTATCCAAAACAAAGGTACAAAGGGTTTGTATATCTTTGTAGTTTGAAATCAATAAAATAGAAAATCATGAGTACTGCTGTTTTTGTGCTGTTGTGTTTATTTCTCATTAACGGGATGCTGGTCATGACTGAAATAGCACTGGTTTCTGCCCGGAAATCAAAACTGGATTACGATGCCCAGGCAGGGGATAAACTGGCAAAACTTGCCCTTGAACAAGCCAATAACCCTTCGAACATCCTATCCACTATTCAGGTTGGTGTGACCTTGATCGGTATTCTGACCGGAGTGTTTTCTGCCGCTGAATTTTCAAGGAATGCTTCGGAATTCTTGATGCAAGTAGGGCTTTCACCCTCTCTGAGCAGTTCTCTTTCAGTGCTGATCATTGTAACTCTTGTCACATTTTTTTCAATGTTGATCGGTGAACTTGTTCCTAAAAAAATAGGATTGGTTAATCCCGAGCGCATTATCAAATTGATGATCCGCCCTGTTCTTGCACTCGCCTATCTGACTTATCCGATAAGCTGGGTGCTTTCCGTCTGCAGCGAGTTTATCCTGAAATTACTGAGGATCAAACCTTCCGTGGACTCAAAGGTCACAGAAGAGGAGATTAAAGCTATGATACAGGAAGGCACGGAAGACGGAGAAGTACAGGAAATAGAGCAGGATATTGTGGGTAGGGTTTTTCATCTGGGTGATCTGAAAATCGAATCTCTGATGACCCACCATTCTGATCTGATCTGGTTGGACATCCATGATACCGCCGGACAGATGAGGGAAAAAATGAGAGAAGAACTTCATTCAGTTTATCCGGTATGCAGAGGAGATCTGGATGATGTAGTTGGCGTGGTATTCATCAAAGATATTTTTTTAGATAACATTTGCCAGGAAAATTTCGATTTGCAGCAGCAAATCAAGCCGGCTCAGTTTATCCTGGAAACATTGTCGGCTTATGAAACCCTTGAGTTATTCAAGCAAAACAAAATACATTACGGATTGGTGATCGATGAATACGGTTCCACCGTTGGCATGGTTACATTGAATGATATCCTGGAAGCCATTGTCGGTGATTTTAATGAACCCAGCCCGGATGAACTTCAGATCACCCAAAGGGAAGATGGAAGCTGGTTGGCCGATGGCCAAATGCCGTTTTATGAATTCGCCTACGAATTCAATATTCAAGGTTTTGATAAAGGGAAAATAAAATTCAATACCCTGGCTGGTTTGGCTATGAGTGTGCTCCGACATATTCCGAACCCGGGGGAAAAGTTCAAGTGGAAAGATTTTGAGTTTGAGATCATTGATCTGGATGGGAACCGCATTGATAAACTGATCATCAGACGATCGGAAGAATAAAAAAAGAAGCTGCCCGGAGAGGACAGCTTCCCAAGAAAAGTAAAAAGCAGCAAAACTATTTCCCGATCACAATACGGGTTGAATTGGAAATATGCTCATTTTCCAGTTTCAGCAGGTAAATACCGCCGGGCAAAGCAGACAAATCGATTACCCGGTGCAGTCTGCCAGGGATGTTGACTTGTTGATCCCGGAAGACGATGTTGCCGATGGTATTATAAATGATGATATTGATGGTCGCATTTTGCTCAAAGGTAATATCCAGATTGATTTTCCCGCTTGTCGGATTCGGGTAAACTTCATAGTGGAATTGATCCTTTTCTCCTATACCCACCGGGGCATAAACCGTCACTTCTTTTACTTCAGAAACCGGGCCGGGACAATCCTGGTTGGCAGCTGAGACAGAAATACCGGCAACTCCCCTGAAAGTTGGGGTCCAGATGACAGTGCCGTTAAGACCTGTTCCGGAAATCGTTCCGGCATCTGAGGGTGAAATTCCCCAAGCGTAGGACGTAGCACCGGGAACTTCCGTGATGGTGAATTCGGAAGTGTTGACTTTATTAAGGTTCACACTGTCGGCTCCGGCCGGTTGATCCGGTGCGACAGGAGTAGCCAGGACACTGACAACAAACTCATTAGAAATTTCGCCTTTCCCGCAGTCATTGACTCCACTGACCTGAAGACTGAGTGTTCCGGTGTATCCAGGAGAGACTTCAAGGATTATGGAGGCTTCATCACCACTAACGGTTCCTGCTTCGACCGGGGTGACTGCCCAGGCATAGGAGGTGGCATCGGTTGCTCCTGTAGTCGAATATTCCTGAGCGCTTTGTCCCTGGCAAATCTGAACGGGTCCTGTGGGATCAGCAGCTTTCCCGGGGATATCGGGAACCACGATTTCTATGGTGTGAATATCAGTACATCCAATGGCATTGAAAACCGTCAGGCTGACCGAATAGGTCCCGGGTAGGGAATAAGTATGCAATGGGTTTTGCAGATAAGAGGTATCGGCTTCACCCGAAGCAGGATCACCAAAAGTCCATTTCCAGCTTGAAATTGTACTACCATGAGGATTAGAATTGTCGGCAAAGGTACTTTCCTCTCCCGGGCAATTGATGGAAGTTGTAAAAGCTGCTTCCGGGAAGTCAAAAACATGAATATAGGCTGTTTTTGTCGTGGAAACAGGGTCCGCGCCGGGTTTCTGTATGGTCAGGGTAACATCATATTCTCCTGCCGTACTGTAAACGATTCCGACAGGGTTCTGAAGGGTTGAAGTGGAAGGGACTCCTCCGTTAAATACCCATTGCCAACTTTCGGGGTTTCCTCCTGAAAGATCCGAAAAATCAGCGTTGGCGCCAATACACATGCTGGTATGATTGGCAGTGAAATTGGCTACCAGTTGTGTTGAATTGACACTGGCCATGCCGGTATAACGGAAGAAGTTTTGTTTGGTGACGGTGATTAAAACCTGTGTTCCCACTGAGAGTACAGGGATCGGAATGATAACCGGCCCTCCGGCAATGCCGGTGGCAGTGGCAATAATTTCCGAATTCACGGTTAAGGCTATCAGCGCTCCTTCATTGGCTTGAACGGGAAATTCTGTACTGCCATATTCAATGATGGGGCTGTGGTTAACGGTAAGCTGCTGAGGGATGGCGGAGTAAACCACTTGGAAAGCTTCTCCCAGCATATGGAAGAGGTTAAAGGTAACCGTTTTATCTCCGGGATTCGAGGGCCATGAGGATTGTTTCAGGAAATACTTACCGGCTGCATTACCGAAAGCAGGTAAAATGCCTCTGGAAGGGGGAGTGGTGCCATATTCCGGCATAAAATCAGGGAACAAATTATCAAACATTCCCCAGACAAAGGTATCGTTGACAAAGGAGTAAGAAACTTCAGTGGGGCAAACAATTCCTAAAGCACCTGCATTATGTCCGTTTTTTGTATGACGGACAAATTTTTCGCCGAAACATTCGGAGGAACGGTGATAGGCGCCGGTCTGGCAATTAATGGAAAAAACAAAAGGAAGTACCGTGTTATTCAATTGAGTGATGTTCGAATTTGAGTAAGCAGGTTCTCCCCATCCTGTATATTCGCCATGGTCTCTGTGAAGGAGCATAAAGGCGCCGGAGTCAATGGCGTTGGTAATTTTTGCAGCGTTTCCTCCTGACCATCCACCCAATTCTGAAGGAGTGGCGGGGATATATCCCAGCCCACTCGGGCCAAAATAACTGGTTATCGCTGATGTATTAGTGGCGGTGGACCAGGTAGAACCCGGTGTCCCCTCATAAATTGCGTTGATCCTGCGGGGATGCTTATTCCAGACATTTTTGAAATATCCCCCGACGATTTCCGAACAAAGCTGGAACCACCGAACCGTTTGCCAACCCAAAGCCGAAATGGGTTTGTCATAGACCAGGGGATCAACCGAAGGAGTCCGTTCATTCTGTAAGAATTTCGAAATCAGTACCTGTAATTGAGTTGCGTCATTGGCCACGATGCGTGAAAAAACTACATCCGGTAACTTATCCCCGTTTACATCGGCGTATTGGTTGTCGGAGGCAAAATTAGGATAGCCTGCAGGATGATTTAACAAGGGAGAGATGATGTTTTTTGTTGCATCTGAACCATAATCAGCTAAAAGAACGCAAGCAACAGGTTTAAGGGTCCAGGTATTATAAGCATTGTCGATAAAGCTTTCAATGGCGCTAACGGTATTACCACCCACATCATCGAGGGTGAAAACTTTGGCGAGTATCCCCTGTTCACTGCGAAATTTCCTGACGGTATCTGCCCAGGCAAGGAAACTTGAGCCTGTCGGGGTAATGATGATATATTCACATTCATTATCCTTCAAACCTTTGGTGTTGATATGGGATTGAAGCCTTTTATGGTAATCAATGGCGGGCAGTGAAGCATAATTTAAAATATTATCTTCCATGATGGGATCCCACCAGTAACTGCGAAAAGCAGGATCTCCAAATATTCCGTTACCCCCTTCAAAATCGACTTCCACTTTCAGGTCGCGATAAACAACCAGATCTTTGGTCACAGGGTTGTACTGGAAAGGAGTGATTCCGAGAATGACCACATCAACACCGCGTATTTGCTGAATTTCGGAAATCTGAACAGGAGATTCAGGATAGAATGCATTTTTTGAATATGCTTGCTGGTTTTTTATCAGGGGTAAATCGGGTTCAATATCTGTTGGGATTTTAGGCGAGGGCGCAATTTCCATATTATGAAATGTTTCGGTGCGCTGGGAAATGATCCTGAAATGAGGCGTGGCCCCATTGGGCATGGCAATATATCTTCCATTCCCCGGCAGGTTGGGCATTCCTTCTTCATTGGGAAGAAAAGTGCCGGGCAATTTAATGTTTTGCATGATTTTACCTTCCACCTCCACCGGGCTGAATTCAAATGTGCAGATGGAATGAACCACCTGAACAGAAGCAGCCTGGTTATCGGTAAGGTTAAAACCGGCTTTACCCCATGCATCGGGGTAATCATGTTTTTGTGCCTGGACAAAAACGACCAGGATTAAAAGCATGCCTAAGAGGGTAGTGATTTTTTTCATAATTACTTGGGGTTGTTGGTGAAATTAAAATTATTTAATAATCAGAATTTTTTTTGTTTCCCTCCCTTTTTCCAGCTCAAACGAACAGGAGTAAAAACCGGGGACAAGATCTTTGACATTCATGGAGACAAGGTGATTACCGGCAGACTGTAAAGGAAGAAAGGTTTCACGAACCAATTGTCCTGTGATGTTGTTCAACCGGATATACACATCCCCCGGATTCAGGAGATGGAAAGAAATGTTTAGCTCCTCTTTAACCGGATTTGGGAAAAATCTGACATGCCCTGCCATTAATTCCTCCACAGAAACAAGCGGAGCCTGGGTTACTGTAACCATGACAGGTGTGGCCCCAATGGCGCTTATCGTGATGCGGGCGGTACGGAACTGTTCTTCCGGATTGGCTTCAAAGGATGCAATAATGCTTCCATTCCCATTCCCGGTGGAAGTGACGGTGCACCAATCAGCCTCGCTCAAGGCGTTCCATGAAGCATTGGAAGTGACCGTGAAAGTAGTGCTTCCGGATGAAGATGGAACATCTTGGTTTGCAGGAAGAACAGATAAGGCAGGGGCAGTTGTCCATATTTTCAAGGCCGGATCGCCCAGGGCATTGCAGTCATAATGTACCCATCTTTGGGCGCCGGGTTCAAACTCTCCGGGTATTCCGACCCAGGGGGCTGTTTTAATTTTCGATATCATATGGGCAGCCCCGAGTTCTTTGACTTGATTTTCAAGGGTATCATTGTATAAAGCGCTGACAAACTCCCGCTGCAGGTGCTGGGAAGGGCCATCCGTCGTCCCCTGGTTGAACCATCCAAAGCGGGAATTAAAGACACCGGCAACACAGAAATTATTGATGGTTACGGCTTTTTCAGCGATGCAGTCCGGATAATCGAAAGCACCGGCTATACACCCCTGGGTGTAGATCAGCGTGAAATTGTGATTCACCCCGTTTACTGATGAAAAAGCCTGGTTGGTAATATCGCTGACACTCAATCTCATCATATAATCCCAATTGGAATGACCCAGGTGATGGATAAATGATTTTCCGGAATTGATCCCGGCAATGAGTTCATTTTTATTCCAGCTATAAGAGGGGGTATCATAAATCCGGGTGATAATATTACCTGCAGAAGGAATACCGTGAGTGAAATAGCCATTGTCATTATGGTCATCAATGAGCAGCTCCATATAATCGCTCCCGTAAGTGGGAGGAGGGCTGTATAAAAATTCACCGGCCATGTATGGCTTGGTGAATTCTCCAAGAACAGGATATTTCTGATAATACAAAGATTTGTGTACCATGTGTTGTAATTCTTCAGCCGTACTGATGGGGAATCTGGACACGGCAACATCGGGTAGAAGATCGTCTTCTCCGGGTTCGCCCCACCATTCGATATGGCCGCCGATCAGGTTTGTGTCGTTCCATTCCCCGTCAAGCGCTGAATAATAAAGATCTGCAGGAATGTTTATATCTTCCTGATTGGGATCGGAGACAGCATAACAATAAAATCCCCGGTATGGAATATGCTCCACATCTCCACCCAGAAGAACGAATTCAATGTCATTCAGGGTAACTTCCTGTTTGATGCAATTCCTGATTTTTTGCTGAAGATCATGGCCGGGATAATTGGAACTGATCCATTCTGTTGTTTTTACCTGGCTTGATATCCCTGTTTCAGCATAATAATCAAGCAGGGAATCGTATTGACTGACGAACTGTTGCGGACTGATGACCAGATATTGGTAGGCGGTTGAAGAGGATGTTTTTTTCGGATAGAGATTAATCATTTCCGGATTTTGTGCAAAGTCAAGGACCCTTTTTAAGGTGTTTTCAGCGCTTGATAAAAACGCCATGGCACGGATTGATTTATCATCCTGTTTGGTGGAAATCCTAAGGGTCACTTTGCTGAAGTAGGAAATCGTTTTCGTTGAAGGATGGTAGGTCAAAGGTGTAAAAGCCGTCAGGGCAAAGGCATATCCGTTCATATAATGCGTTGACACTTCAGCAGCAGGAGAGAAAGGATATTTCCCGTTCAAAAGGTAAATGGATTCGTTTTTAATAAACCTGATATCTTCACTCTTTGATAAAGGCAGCGAATGTTGCTGGGGATAAATTTCAAACTGTCCGGGTATCAACACTTCATCTTCTGCAATGACTTCAATACCGGTAGCGATATCCCCCGGCGGGAGGAGAAGCGAAACAGGATGATAGGGCATGACAGGCTCACCGGGTTTTGCCATTAACCTTGTGTTTTCAAAATGGATGGTCTGATAAGTCCCGTTTTCATGAATTTTTGGATGGGCAAAATAATAAGTTTTTTCAATGCTTCCGGCAAAGCTTGAAAGTGTAAGGAAAAAAGCAAGGGTAAAAATCCCGGTAGTTCTCATAATTTGTTTATTATAAAGACAAAATTACGAAAAAAATGGTTGGATGTTAGGGTAAATAAAAAAAACCGTCATTTTTATGACGGTTTTTCAAGATCCAATCAAGATCATCAATTAATTGATCACGATTTTTTTAACGGTTTTAGACCCTTGCGTTTCAAGGATGATAAAATAGACACCTTTGGCAAGCTGGCTCAAATCCAGATCCCGGGTATAAGCACCATTAAAGATGATGCCTGATTCCTGAAATACGGGGATATTGATGAGGTTCACCACCGAGAGGTTCATGGAAATGGTTGTTGTACTGAAAAGATCCAGGCGGAAAACACCATTACTGGGATTAGGGAAAACACGGGAACTGTTAATGATGTTATCTTGAGCTCCCACCGGATAGTTCACCTGAATATATTGGGATTTGGTCAGCGTGTCAATTTGCCCCCCTCTGTTCACGATCAGGGTCACATCATAATTTCCGGCATCGGCATAGGTGACAGTCGGATCTTTTTCCGTAGAAGCATCGGGAATTGCACCCGGGAAAAACCATTGGTAAGTTTCAGGGGCATCGATATAACCTCCGATTGTGGTATTGGTAAAAGTAACCGGCTGGTTGGTCACTACCGAAGTTTCGCTGGCTGTGAATTCAGGTTGCAGATCGATGACTGCCCTTTTTTTACCATTTAATACTTCTTTTCCGGTCATGTCTTCAACAAAAGCAATGATCTCGCAATCTTCCAATGGCCATGCAGCATCCAGAGTAAAATTCATCGTAAAGGTCTGGGTGTTACCGGAGGAAAAATCAACTTCCGTTCCGTTGGCATCGGGAAGCATAATCCGGTTTACATAATTGAGTTGATTTTGACCTTGCCAGTTATAGGCAATGTGCGACTGGGTTACGACAAACATCATACGTAGGTTAGTGGAAGAGATGGTGTTGGTTTTCACCACTGTAACCTCGGCAGTATAATCTAGCCCTTCGTTGGTTACATCCATGGTCAGGTAAAGAGGAGAGGGTTTGGAGATACGGGTGTTGTACTTGGGCAGGTAATTGGAATACATGCTCTGGGTATGACTCCCGCCGACAACCTTGAGTTTTGCATCGAAAAATGCTGTGGGATTGGAACCCCCGTAGCCTAAACTCACACAACGAGCCTGAGAGGCTGAGGTGACAAAAGGATCCGAGCCCTGAGCTGTATTGTGATGCTCAATGACGGCCACGAATTTTCCGTTGGCCAGAAGGTCTTCAGCGCCCATGGCAGCACCGGGGCAATAAGTACATTTCGTACTGGTGGTAATTTCCAGAATCACCATCTCACGGGCTACATCCTGGGCCTGAACAAAAAAGTAGCAGGACAACAAAACACCAAAAAGTATCAGTTTTTTCATGCGAATAGGGTTTAAATGGGTTTAACTTCAATGTTAGGGACAAAAATACAGGATTTTTAATAGCAGAACAAGAAAAGATAAAAAAATATTGAAAAATCAATATCCGTTGATATATGACCTAGTATATTGTCAATGATCAAGTTTGTGTAATGCATAGGCATAAGCTCCAATAGAAACAGCACGGGATGTCCCCAGCCGGCTGATTCCGACTCCCATTTTTTTGTTAGGGTTGTAGTGAAGCTTTCGCTGACTGAAGGGGATCTGAATTTCTGTTAGGGTTGGAGATAAAAAGTCAGCAAGCTGTTCTTTATCTTCCAAGTTATACGCGGTGATTTCCATGCGATCAAGCAAGTGCCCGGACTGGGTTTCAAAGGGACGGTTCATTTCCGCGACCAGTGTATTCATGAACAGGGGGTAAGCGCCTGATAATCCACCTCCGATCACCACCAGTCCGTCAATTAACGTGATGGCGTTAGCCAGGGCATCGGCAGCATTGATGGCGAAAGCTTCAAACGCTTTAAGGGAAGCCTGGGAGTCGCCTTTCAGCATACCGTTACCGATCTCGAATATCTCTTTGGGTTCCGGACAACTTGCCGGGTCGATGTTTGCATAAAGGCCATAGTTTCTTTTTAATCCGCGGATACTGACGCTTTCTTCCACATCATAATTTTTAAAAGTGAAGTTCCGCATACGGTTGATTTCCCCACCTGATGAATTATCTCCAAAAAGCAAACCATCCCGGGTAACGATCCCTCCTCCAAAACCTGTTCCGAAGGTGACCCCGAGCAGGTTACGGTATCGTTTCGGGTTTCCTGCTTCTTCCAGTCTTTGGTTGATATTGGGTAAAAATCCTGCGATGGCCTCCCCATAGGCAAAAAGGTCACCATCATTATTAATGAATACCGGGAGATTGAATTGTTCACTTAACATAGGCCCTAATGCCACTCCGCCTTTAAAAAAAGGGAGATTCTGCAGATCCCCGATAATACCGTTCTCATAATCGGCAGGTCCCGGGAATGCAAAACTGATGGCCACAGGCTTGTGTAGCAGTTTAGACTCCACTTCTCCGAATCCCCGGATGATGGTTTTCAGAACCGCTTCCAGGCTTTCTCCTTTGGCGGGAAGGATGATGGGTTCCAGTATTTCATTTTCTGCCTGAACGGCATTAAAAACAAAATTGGTTCCCCCTGCATCGAGGGTCATGACAGTCCGTGAATCATGTTGGTAAGGCATAAGGAGAATTTAAGTGATAAAGCGACAAAGTAACAAAAAACATTAACTCTTCAGTTCCCTAACTTTTAATGTGCTTCCAGCCAGTTTTTTCCTGTGTTCATTTCTACCAGTACAGGCACATCCAGGCGAATGGCATTTTGCATTCCCTCCAAAACCAAGGGTTTTAGCATTTCGATTTCTTCTTTATGTGCATCAAAGACCAGTTCATCATGAACCTGGAGTATCATTTTTGATTTTAGTCCACGTGTTTCAATTGCCCGGAAAATATTGATCATTGCAATTTTGATCATGTCCGCGGCGGTTCCCTGTATCGGTGCATTGATGGCATTTCTTTCGGCGAATCCACGCAAGCTTGCATTGCCGGAATTGATGTCACGGAGATATCGCCGGCGTTTCATCATGGTTTCAACAAATCCGTAGCTTTTAGCCGATGCAATGGTGATGTCCATGTAATTTTTTATCCCCGGATATTTGATAAAATACTGATGTATGATCTCCGCGGCTTCCTTACGGGGAATATTGAGCCGTTCAGCCAGTCCGAAAGCGGAAATTCCATAAATGATCCCGAAATTAACCATTTTGGCATTCCTTCGCATCTCTCTTGTCACGGATCCGAGATCGACGCCATATACTTTGGATGCAGTGGCAGTGTGAATATCCAGACCCGCATTGAAATCGGCAATCATGCCGGGATCTTTGCTCAAATGGGCAATGATGCGAAGTTCTATCTGGGAATAATCGGCCGAAAGCAGGCAATATTGTTCATTGCGGGGAACAAATGCCTTACGGATTTCCCGGCCTTTCTCTGTCCGGATCGGGATATTCTGCAAATTTGGATTATTTGAGCTTAGCCGACCGGTTGCCGCGACAGCCTGGTTATAAGAAGTATGTACCCTCCCATCCCTCGGATTGATAAGGGTGGGAAGAACATCCACATAAGTCGATTTAAGCTTGGCCAGGGACCGGTATTCAAGGATTTTCCCGATGATAGGATGTTTGTGTTCCATCCTGGCCAGAACATCCTCAGCCGTTGAATTCTGCTTGGTTTTGGTCTGCTTTGGATTTTCGACAATTTTCAGTTTATCGTATAATATTTCTCCTAATTGCTTGGGAGAAGCAATGTTAAATTCCATTCCGGCATCCTGATGAATCGCTTTTACCAGGAGCCCGATGTCTTTTTCAAGTTCGGCAGAGAAATCATTCAGGGTTACGGGATCAATTCTTACCCCTTCTGCTTCCATGGATGCCAATACAGGGATCAGGGGAATTTCGATATGGTCAAAAAGTTCCCGTGTACCGGATTCTTCCAGGAGAGGTATAAAAGCCTTCTTCAACTGAAGGGTGATATCGGCATCCTCGGCAGCATACTCTTTGATGGTTGCCAGGTCAAGGCTGCGCATACTGAGCTGATGCTGCCCTTTTTTACCAATCAGACTTTCAATGGAAACCGGTTTGTACCCCAGGTAGGTCTCAGCCAAATAATCCATATTATGCTTCATGTCAGGCTGGATGAGATAATGGGCCAGCATGGTGTCAAATAAGGGACCTTTGACATTGATATCGTACCATTTAAGAATAGAAATATCGAACTTCAGGTTTTGTCCTGTTTTTTCAATGGTTTCATTTTCCAGTAAAGCTTTAAACCCGGTAACAATCTCCAGGGTTTGATGGTAATTTTCCGAAAAAGGAACATACCAGGCTTCATGTGCCTGCCAGGCAAACGACATGCCGACAAGTTCAGCGTTGTTGGGATCCAGGCCGGTGGTTTCTGTATCGAAACAAAAAGACGGCAGAGCTTTCAACAAGGCAATGAGTTCCTCGCGTTTTTCAGGGGTATCGGCCAGATGATAGGTATGTGCAGAGGAGTGGATGCTGGAAGCCGGATGTTGGATATTTTTTTCCGGGCTATCTTGCGTTGACACCCAGGTGGTGACCCTTTGTGCAAATGTCCTGAACTCAAGTTCATCAAATAGACGTTTTAATCGGTCCATATCCGGGGTTTCCATGATCAGGGTATGTTCATCGAATTCAATGGGAACATCCAGGATGATGGTGGCAAGCGCTTTCGACATCATCGCCTGATCCTGGAAGGTAATGACTTTCTGCCGGAGTTTTTCATTGCTGATTTTATCCGCGTTGGCAATGATGTTTTCAATGGAATCGAATTCATTCAGTAATTTTTTCGCGGTGACCTCTCCAACGCCGGGGATTCCGGGGATATTGTCGGAAGCGTCACCCCAGAGCCCCAGGAGGTCAATCACCTGCTCAGGGCGCCGAATGCTGAATTTTTCACACACTTCCCTGACCCCAAGGATTTCAGAATCACTGCCGAATTTTCCCGGTTTATAAATAAAGATTCGGTCGCTTACCAGTTGTCCGAAATCCTTGTCGGAAGTCATCATATAAGTAATAAACCCCGCTTTTTCGGCCTTTTTTGCCAGGGTTCCGATCACGTCATCGGCTTCATAACCATCCACGAACAAAGTCGGGATGTTAAAACCCCTGATCAGTTCATGGATATAGGGAAGGGATTTTATGATGTCTTCCGGTGTTTCCTGACGGTGGGCCTTATACGCTTCAAATCCTATTTTTCTCACCGTGGGGGCCATGGTGTCAAAAGCCACACCGATGTGGGTCGGCCTTTCTTTTTTCAGCAGTTCGAACAACACGTTGGCAAAGCCAAAAATCGCGGAAGTGTTAAACCCTTTGGAGTTTAAGCGGGGATTTTTGTTGAATGCAAAATAAGCCCGGTATATGAGGGCCATGGCATCAAGCAGGAATAGTTTTTTTTCTTTCATGGAGGTTAATTAGCGCAAAGTTAAGACTTCTACGAACTTAACAATCCATTGTTTAAATCTTCCTTTTCAAAACCGTGAAATCGGCATTTTCTTGGTTACTTTTGATCAGAATCAAACCATCTTTTATGCTGAAAAAGAAAATAAAAGAGAAGAAAATCTTCGTGTTGGATACCTCAGTTATCCTTTACAACCATAACGCGATTCACAGTTTCGACGACAATGACGTGGCTATTCCTATCACGGTTTTAGAAGAGCTTGACAACTTTAAAAAGGGCAATGATACCATCAACTTTGAAGCCAGGGAATTTATCCGCATCATCGACAAACTGTCCAACAAGGCTACGCTGACCCGCTGGATTTCATTGGGAGGCGCCAAAGGCGGGAAGTTTAAAGTGGTCATGAATGAGCAAAGCGAACTTGATGCCATCAAAGTTTTTGGCGAAAACAAACCGGATCACCGCATCCTGAATGCCGCCCTGGTGATGATGATGGAAAACCCGAATAAAAAGGTTATCCTGGTTTCCAAGGATGTGAATTTAAGGCTGAAGGCCAAATCCCTGAACATCTCATCCGAAGATTTTGAAACAGGCAAGATCAAAGATGTGGAGGGACTGTATTCGGGTAAAACCCTGGTGGAGAACCTGGATAAAACCATCATTGATATCATTTATGAGGCAGGCTGGTGCCTGCCGGATGACATCGGGATGAAGAATCCCATCCCGAATCATTATTTCATTCTGAAGAATGGTAAAAGTTCAGTGCTGGCTTTCTTCAATCCGGTGACGGAAAGGATAGAAAAGCTGGAAAAACGGAGTTGTTATAAGATCACGCCACGGAATGCGGAACAGGTTTTTGCCCTGCATGCCATCCTGAATCCGGACGTGAAGCTGGTCACCCTCCAGGGGATAGCCGGTACCGGGAAAACCCTGCTGGCGCTTGCCGGGGCATTAGAGCAAAAACGGAATTTCAAACAGATTTACCTGGCAAGGCCGGTGGTCCCATTAAGCAATAAAGACATCGGTTTTTTACCCGGCGATATCAAGTCAAAACTTGATCCCTATATGCAGCCCTTATGGGATAACCTGAAGTTTATCCAGAACCAGTACAGCGAAAAAGACAAAGAGTTTAAAATGATCACGGAATCGGTTGAAAATGAAAAACTGATGATTACACCTTTGGCCTATATCCGTGGCCGCAGCATATCCAATGTTTGTTTTATCGTGGATGAAGCCCAGAACCTGACTCCCCATGAAATAAAGACCATCATTACCCGGGCCGGGGAAAACACCAAGATCATTTTTACCGGCGACATATACCAGATCGACACTCCTTACCTGGATGCCCAGTCCAACGGACTTTCAACCCTTATCGATAAAGTAAAAAAACATGATATCTATGCTCACGTAAGACTTGAAAAAGGGGAACGCTCAGAACTAGCAAACCTGGCGAATGAATTGCTGTAAATAACATCAAGGAAGATCATTAAACATCGGGTTGTAGTGTCAAAAAATTAGACAGTAGTGTCTAAATTTTTGACACTATTTTTCTAAAATTTTCCAACAAAATTTTCTATTATTTTGTTTATCAGCACTTTAAAAATATGGCATGATAATTGTAATTCCAGTGGCAAAAAAATACCCCCTTTACACTTTGTAAGCAAACAATGATCAGCATAATCATACTCACCAACAAAAGAAAGGAGGCTGTGCAAAGATAAAATTATAACATAACCATGAATTGATGAAAACGGTGTTTTCATCAATATTTTCAATTTTTCAGAAGTCATACATACTTGTATTTAAAAAAATAACAATGAAGACAAAAAACGTAATACTGTTAACCCTTTTCCTGTTCTTTATGCAATTTGTTGTATTGTCCCGGTTGAATTTTGAGGCTCCTTATGCTATCTTTGCATAGGGGGCCTTTATAATCGAAAAATTATGTCGAAAATCCTCTTAATATTGATTGCTGGCCTGCTCGGTATTCCCGGCTATGGTCAGGAATATTTCAATAAACGATTTGAATTTGGCCAGCCCGGGATTTGGGATGCAGGTGTTACGGTATTGGAACTACCTGATGGATATTTAATTGGTGGAGGAACGGGAACTCCTGGTGATGAGTTTTGGCACAGGGTCGGATT
>CAYSAU010000007.1:0-155396 GCA_964429135.1 uncultured Prolixibacteraceae bacterium
GACAAAACAAATTCCCAGTTTGCCATTTCACATTTGTCTTGTAGCGGGGACGAGAATTGAACTCGTGACCTCCGGGTTATGAATCCGACGCTCTAACCATCTGAGCTACCCCGCCAGCTTAAAGTTGATCCCGATGTGTTTGGGGAGTGCAAAAATAAGTAATTTTCAGAAACCTTCAACTATTCTTAAGAACATCGGAATGATTTCTTTCCCAGTACAGGGAAGATATAGGATGATTAACTGGAATATGAATTGAAAAGCCCATCTCAAATCGACTTCAATACGACAGGCTTTGAGAATTTTTCGGAACTACACCCCAACGGGATTATTGTATTCATGAATGATTTCACAATAACGATGATAAACATCATCGGCTAAGGTTTCCCAATTTCGGTAGATTGATTTTCGTGCACCTTCGCCAGCAAGCCTGATGGTCTCAGGATATTTCATCAAGTCTGAAATCAGGTTAGCCAGAGCTTCCGGGCTGTTTTCTACGAGAAACCCATTTACCTTATCGGTAATTCCTTCTGCAGCTGAACTGCCTTTCACCAGGATTGAGGGGACGTCAAAGGCTGCGGCTTCCTGAATGACCAAAGGGGAATTGTCGTAGATGGATGGAAAAACAAATAAATCGGCTGATGCATAGATATAACTGAGGATGTGGCGGTCGCTAATCAGACCGAGAAATTTAACCTCATCCTTAAGCCCTGATTGCCTGACTATCTTTTTCATTTCCTTGTATGCATATCCTTCGCCTACAAAGATCATTTTAAATGATTCATTTTTGTTTTTTAGCTGGGATAAACCTTCTAGTATCATACCGACATTCTTCTCCCATCTGTGCTGCCCAACAAATAAAAGAACAAAGTCATTGGCATCAAAACCCGTAATTCCCAGTCCCTTTTTCCGGAATTTTAATTTCTTGGGGACAGAAGGAATTTCCATATCCGTCCCATTGGGCATGATCTCATATTTCCCATCATATCCGTATTCTCTTAAGGTTGCTCCCGTGGACTTGTTGGGAACCCAGACAACATTAGCAGTCATATAGAAGTCGAGCGTCATGTTCATCAGGAATTCAACAAAAAGATCGTTGTTCAGTACTTTTTTAAAATCCTCCCTGTATTTTGAATGAAATGTTGCGACCAAAGGAACATCAAGGGTTCTTGCTAATTTATGCGCAAGCTGACCGCTGATAAAAGGACTGTGGGCATGAAGGATGTCGAAACTGCTTTTTTTTAGTTTCTTTTTAAATTGAACGTCAATCAAAGGCAACCCGATCCGGTAAGGGTTCATTCCGGGAATCAATACCGATTTAAACCGATGGACCTTGTAATTTTCATCATCATCGTAATCACTTACTTTTGGAGCGACAAGGGCGGTTTTCCCATATTTTTCATTGAGCCAGTGTGCATAATTATGTGCGGTCATCCCGACTCCGTCCATAATCGGAAAATATGCATCCGTAAATTGACAGGTGGCAATCTTCATCATACCGAATTTTTATACAAATATCGGTATCAGTATTTAATAATTTATGGACTTAATGATTTGTTAATGAAGAATTAACTCAAATGAATTACCCTATCCAGATGGTCTTCTGATTAACGAATTCTCGGATGCCAGGAAGTCCGAGTTCCCGGCCATAACCTGATTTATTAATCCCCCCGAAGGGAAGTCGGGGATCTGATTTGGTCATTCCGTTCACAAACATGGCTCCGGTATTGATCTTCCGGGCAAGGGTTTCACCGCGGTCAAGATCGCGGGTCCAAACACAACCTCCCAGCCCAAAGTTGGTATCATTAGCCGCACTGATAGCATCCTCTTCATTGCCAACCCGTATCACTGCGATCACAGGGCCGAAGGTTTCCTGATCATGAACCAGCATTCCTTTCCTGACATTATCCAGGATGGTTGGCTCAAAATAACAGCCTGGATGATCAGGACGTTTGCCACCGATTACAAGCTTCGCCCCTTGAGCAATGGATTCATTGACCTGCCTTTCGATATCATCGACCAGATCGGGACGGGCCAGGGGACCGACCTGAGTTCCGGGATCCATAGGGTCTCCCGTCTTCAGTCCAGCCATCAGAATCTTTACGCGATGAACAAATTCATCAGCTACTTTTTCTATAACGATAAACCTTTTCGCGGCAATACAACTTTGCCCCTGGTTGATCATCCTGGCTGTAACAGCTGTCCTGGCAGCCATTTCAAGATCGGCATTCTCAAGAATGATAAAGGGATCAGACCCGCCCAATTCCAGAAGGCTTTTTTTAATGTGTTTTCCAGCCAGAGAAGCTACCTGACTGCCTGCTGCTTCACTCCCGGTCAATGATACCGCTTTAACCAAAAGATGGGTGATGACCGGCTCAACCTGAGAAGACGGGATCATCAGGGTACGGAACAGATCGGATGGAAATCCTGCTTCAATAAAAATGTTTTCGATTGCCAGGGCACAGCCGGGTACATTGGAGGCATGTTTTAGCAATGCGGCATTGCCAGCCATCAGCGTGGGTGCAGAAAAACGAAAAACCTGCCAGAAAGGAAAATTCCAGGGCATGACTGCAAGGATAACCCCTAGGGGTTGAAAAGAAACAAAGCTCTTTCCGGCATCAGAAGGGATAATCTCATCAGCCAGCATACATTCAGCTTGTTTGGCATAGAAATCACAGACCAAGGCGCATTTTTCGATTTCTGCCTCTGATTCCCTGATGATCTTACCCATCTCAAGGGTCATCAGTTTAGCCAGCTCTGATTTACGGTTACGCAATATCTGTGCGGCTTTCCTGAACAAATCTCCGCGATGTTCAAAGGAAGTTTCTTTCCACGAAAGCCAGGTCTGATGAACCGATTCGATAATCTGCCTGACTTCCTTTTCCGAATGCTCCGTATACTCACGGATTATCTGCATATTCACCGGATTAATGCTTCTCATAATACCTAGGATTAATTCTATATTCTTATTTTAACTCTTAATTCCTAATTTTTCATTTTTAATTTTTCCTTCAAATAATATCCCGTATATGATCCTTCATATTGTGCCAGTCCTTCCGGGGTGCCTTCATAAACCACGTTTCCTCCAGTATCACCACCTTCTTTACCCAGATCGATAACCCAGTCAGCACATTTGATCACTTCGGGGTTGTGCTCAATCACCACTATCGTGTG
The DNA here is from genome assembly GCA_964429135.1 of uncultured Prolixibacteraceae bacterium. Lineage (GTDB taxonomy): Bacteria > Bacteroidota > Bacteroidia > Bacteroidales > FEN-979 > CAZSDU01. The sequence goes on from CAYSAU010000007.1 coordinate 3,172, forward strand.
ACCATTAACCATCAGAGAAGCTAAGGAAACAAGCAGTTTATGGATGTCGTGAAAATGCAATCCTGTGGTTGGTTCATCAAAAATAAAAAGGCTTGCTTTTTCACTATTCCCTTTCGACAGGAAAAAAGCCAGTTTGATCCGCTGGGCTTCACCCCCTGACAGGGTGGAAGAGGACTGCCCCAAGCGGAGATATCCAAGTCCCACATCCTGCAATGGTTTTAACTTCTGCAGTATCCGTTTTTCATGTGCGCCGGGTTTCGATTCATGATCAAAAAACGCCATGGCCTCATCCACGGTCATGTTCAGGATATCGACAATGGTCTTCTCCCTGAATTTCACATCCAGCACTTCTTCCCTGAACCGTTTTCCCTTGCAACTATCGCAGGTCAGAAAGAGATCTGCCATGAACTGCATTTCGATTTTTACTACACCTTCTCCTTCACATTCTTCGCATCGTCCGCCCTCGATATTAAAGGAAAAAAATCCGGGTTTATACCCCCTTACTTTCGACAATTGCTGTTCAGCGAACAAGGTACGTATCTCATCAAAAGCCTTGATGTAAGTGGCAGGATTGGATCTTGTGGACCGTCCAATCGGATTCTGGTCAACCATTTCGACATTACCGATACGATGAATATCGCCATCAAGCCGGTCAAATTTCCCGGTTCTTTCCCCGTATCCACCGTACAGCTTTTTCAGGGCAGGGTATAGGATGCGTCTGACCAGTGATGTTTTACCGGAACCACTCACGCCGGTTATAACTGTTAGAATATGCAAGGGAATTTTTACCGTGATGTTCTTGAGGTTGTTTTCTCTGGCACCTTTGATTTCTATGTATTCCTTCCATTTCCTCCTAACGGAAGGAAGTGGTATCTGCAGTTGATGACCCAGGTATTTTCCGGTAAGGCTAAGCTGATCCTTCATCAGGTCAGCATATTTACCCTGAAATATGATTTCTCCTCCATGACTGCCTGCCAGCGGTCCGATATCAATAACCTGGTCTGCTGCCCGGATGATCTCTTCTTCGTGTTCCACGACAATAACGGTATTTCCGACATCACGAAGTCGGCATAAAACTTCAATAAGTCGACGGGTATCCCGGGGATGCAAACCGATACTGGGTTCGTCAAGTATATACATCGAACCAACCAGACTACTGCCCAGTGCTGTGGCGAGGTTGATGCGTTGTGATTCACCACCCGAAAGGGTGGACGACAGACGATTCAGGGTAAGATAACCAAGACCGACATCATTCAGCACATCAAGCCGGTTTTTAATCTCTGTCAGCAACCTTCGGCTTATGGTTTGTTCTTCATTGTTTAATTTCAGGTTGTGGAAGAATAAGGTTAATTCAGAAATAGGCATCAACACAAGATCACTGATTGATTTCTCATGGATCCTGACGTAATTTGCATCTTTTCGTAAACGGGTTCCCTTACATTCCGGACATACCGTCTTTCCCCTGTAGCGGGACATCATCACACGGTATTGGATTTTGTAATTCTGACTTTCAACATATTCGAAAAATTTGTTCAAACCCTTGAAGAATTCGTTTCCGGTCCAAAGCAGTTCTTTTTGTGAAGGACTAAGTTCGAAAAATGGTTTGTGAATAGGGAATTCAAATTGATGCGCATGAAGGATCAATTCCTGTTTCCATTCTCCCATTTTTTCTCCTTTCCAGCAGGCAATAGCATCCTCATAAATAGAAAGGTGCTTGTTGGGAATAACCAGATCTTCATCGATGCCGATCACACTGCCGAATCCTTCGCAGGTTTTACAGGCACCGTAAGGATTGTTAAAACTGAAAAGGTTTTCTGAAGGTTCTTCGAAAATGATTCCGTCAGCTTCAAATTTATTGGAGTAGGTTCTTCTGATTTTAGCTCCCGAGATCATTTCAACCATGCAACTCCCACTGGATTCGAAGAAGGCAATTTGGACAGAATCCGCTATCCTTCCTGGCAGATCCAGATCCTGATGCTGAACAGAAAAGCGGTCAACCAAAATAAAAAACTGACTGAAAGCAGGAATGTCTTCGGTATCTATCTCATCCAGATGCAGGATTTGCTCATCCAGCATGATTCGCGAAAACCCTTGTTGCATCAATACCTGGCATTTCTGCCTGAGGTTGCCTTCCATGGTTTTTATTTCAAGTGGGGCAAAAATGCTGACCGGAGTATCTTCGGCCAAACTCATAATGGCATCCACCACATCAGTAACACTATCGCGTCTGACAACCTCAGCGGATAAAGGTGAAATGGTTCTCCCTATCCTGGCAAAAAGCAGTTTAAGGTACTCATAAATTTCTGTGGATGTGCCAACCGTGGATCGTGGATTAAGCGTGTTGACCCGCTGTTCTATGGCAATGGCCGGAGCAATGCCAGTGATACTGTCTACTTCAGGCTTGCTCATTCTCCCTAAAAACTGACGTGCATAAGCACTGAGGCTTTCCACATAACGCCTCTGTCCCTCGGCATACAAGGTATCAAAAGCCAGGGAAGATTTTCCAGACCCCGACAAACCGGTAATAACCACGAATTTGTTTCGCGGAATGGCCAGGTTGATATTTTTCAGGTTATTGACCCGCGCTCCTTTAATGATAATATAATTCCTGGGATCTTGCGTTTCAGCATTAATCATAGCATTCTTCAGACATGCAAAAACAACAAAATTATAAAGAAAACTTGCTTTTTTATTTTTTTTATTTACATTTGTGCAACTAAAATAAGGCAATTACGTACTAATTGGTAAATCGCGCAATATTTTTACCCCTTGCGCATAACATATAGGAGGGAATATATAGGCTGATATCTACTCTTTTTGACTAAAAAAGGAGAACCAATGCAAGCCCAAGTCATGACAGACCAGGAGCTGATTGGCAGGTATATAGCCGGTCATCAATCCGCCCTCGAAAAATTAATCTTTCGGCACAAGAACCGTGTTTTCGCTTATATCCTTATGGTAGTTAAAGATAAGGATTTGGCAGAAGACCTTTTTCAGGACACTTTCATTAAGGTGATCAATACTTTCCGTTCCGGTCAGTATAAAGAAGAAGGTAAATTTATCCAATGGGTCATGCGGATCGCCCATAACCTGATCATTGATTATTTCCGAAAAGCTAAGCGGATTCCCATCATCGACAACAGAGATGATTTCGATATCTTTGATAAAATCAGGATTCCGGTAGAATCAGTGGAAGAACTAATGATCACTGAGCAGATTCATAAGGATGTGAAAAAGCTAATCGATTACTTGCCTGAAGAGCAAAAGGAAGTATTGGTGATGCGTCATTATGGCGACATGAGTTTCAAGGATATTGCCGAGGTGACCAATGTGAGCATCAATACTGCCCTGGGCCGTATGCGCTATGCCCTGATCAATCTCCGTAAATTGGTCAAAGAGAATAATGTGATACTGTCGGTTTGAGGTAAGCAAGGTATAGCCAAATAATGGCGAAATTATTTTTCCACTTCTAAAATATTGGGAAAAATATCTCGTTTCATAGGTATGAATAAAATTTCAAACCAATATTATGCCTATGAAGCGAGCTGCTACTATTTATTCTTTGATTTCAAAGGAAAATTCTTCTCATGATAAGAGGAAAAAAATTGAAACCGGTCCTAGCGCATCGGTAATCCGGAACATCCTGAATTATTCAAAAGCACTCACCGTGCTGCATACAAAAGATGCTGGAATGATTCACCTGGTGTTGAATTAAAAAAAAATCCCGGGAAATCGGGATTTTTTTTTTATTTACGTTCTTCCTTGATACGGGCTTTCTTACCTTGTAATCCACGGAGGTAGAAAATACGCGCTCTTCTTACAACGCCATGTTTGTTGACTTCGATCTTCTCTATAAAAGGAGAAGTGGCTGGAAATATTCTTTCAACACCAATATTGCCGGATATTTTTCTGACCGTAAAAGTTTCGTTCATTCCTTTGCCTGATCGCTGAATCACAACCCCCTGGAAAGTCTGAATACGCTCCTTGTTCCCCTCTTTAATTTTATAATGGACAGTGACGGTATCTCCTGCTTTGAACTGGGGAAATTCTTTCTTCGTAATAATGGATTCCTCCACAAAGCTGATAATCTCTCCTTTATTCATGACTTTCAAAAGTTAAACGGGTTTGCACTAAAAAGGCTGCAAATTTACAAATTTTTTCAACAAAATAAAACTTTCCGGGAAATTTTATCAGATCGGCATGCCTGACTTATTTCAGCATATCCGGCCGACGTTGACGGGTACGCTCAAGGGATTGTTCCAGCCTCCATTTTGCAATTTCCTTTTCATTCCCAGACAAAAGGATTTCAGGAACCTTATATCCCCTGAAATCAGCCGGACGAGTGTACTCCGGAGGCGATAATAAACCATCCTGATAGGAATCGGAAAGCGCTGAAGTTTCATCGTTCAGAACCCCGGGAATCAGCCGTACGATCGTATCGGTAAGTATGACAGCAGCCATTTCACCCCCTGATAGAACATAATTCCCGATGGAAATTTCCCGGGTGATGTAATGCTGACGTATCCGTTCATCAATACCTTTGTAATGCCCGCAGAGAAAAATCATGTTTTTTTTCAGTGAAAGCTGGTTGGCAAGCTGCTGATCCAGTAATTCCCCGTCAGGACTCAGGTAAATGATTTCATCATAAACCTTTTTTGTTTGTAAGTCTTCAATACCACTGACCACTGGTTCCGTCATCATCACCATCCCGGCACCTCCGCCATAGGGATAATCGTCCACATTTTTATGTTTTCCCTTTGACCAGTCACGGATATTGAAAAGATTGATTTGAACCAGTCCCTTTTCTACAGCTCTTTTGATGATGGAATGTTGAAAAGGTCCGTCAAACATCTCAGGAAACAAGGTCAAAATATCAATCTGCATCTTTTAAGGTTTTATAGATCAATGCATGCATGCAGGAATGCATTAAATTATAATTTTCAACCCGTCATAGGCCAGGCGGATGAAGTCCGGTAAACGACTGTTTACTTCATCATGAAGCCCCACAAAATGGCTCAAATGGGTCAGGTAAGCAGCTTCAGGCCTGAGTTCAGTAAGGATATGAACGGCTTCACCAACAGAAAAATGCGAAACATGCTTTGAGTTTCTTAAAGCATTCAATACGATGACCTTTGATCCCCTGATCTTGTCCATTTCCTCCGGAGGGATATAGCTGGCATCGGTGATGTAAGTGAAGTCGCCGATCCTGAACCCCATAACTGGCAGTTTTTCATGCATTACCATGATGGGAGTGAATACAATTCCCTGGATACTGAAAGGAGCATCCGTGATGGGGTGTATGGTCAGTTGTGGTGCACCAAAATAGCGGGATTCCGAGAAGATGTAGGGGAATTCAATCTGTATGGTCTCCATCACCCTTGCTGTGCCATAGATATCTATTTTCTTATTCAGGACATAATTGAATGCTCTGACATCATCGAGCCCAGCAATATGATCACGATGTTCATGCGTGAAAATTACAGCATCGAGGTTGGATACATTTTCACGCAGCATCTGTATTCTGAAATCAGGGCCACAATCAATGACAAAGGTTTTTCCACTGACTTCGATCATAATCGAGGTGCGTAAACGTTTATCATGAGGATCGGGGGAAATACATACAGGGCAATCGCAAGTAATAACAGGTACACCGATAGAAGTTCCTGTCCCTAGAAAGGTAATGCATAATTCGTTTGTTGGAGTACTTTTCATCAGAAAATCAGTTCGTCAACCTGGGCTTTATCGGCCATCAGTTGTTTTTTTAATTCTTCAATGGTACCGAGAACCTTTTCTTCTCTGATTCTCTTATGGAAAAGAACAGTCACCACTTGTCCTTCTATATTTCCGTAGTTTTCGAACAGATGTGTTTCTACTAGGGTATCCAATGGATTTGTCTCATTCTTCCTGATAAAACACATTCCCCTTGAGAAACTGTCTTCCCCAATTACCGTAACGGCATAGACCCCGTTGGGTGGCACCAGTTTGCAATCTTCCTCAATTCTGACTGAATAGCAGGGAAAACCTATTTCTTCCAGGATAGGAGGGCTTTTAATAACAGGTCCCTTGATGATGTATTGATGGTCTAAATAGGCATTGGCTTTCTGAATATTCCCCTCCATTAAGGCTTTTCTGATTTTTGTGGAACTAACGGATTCATTCTGGATATCCTGTTCAGGAATTTCTTCTACTTCAAAACCGGATTCATTGCCCAATTTTTGCAAGGCCTCATAATCTCCTTCCCTGTTATGACCGAAATGATGGTTAAAGCCAATGACGATCTTACGGGCATGGAGTTTATTCATCAGGATATTTTTAATAAAATCAACAGAAGTGATCTTTGAAAATTCAAGGGTAAAAGTCACAATGATGAGGTTATCCAAGCCCGCTTTTTCAAGCAGGGCAATTTTTTCTCTTTGAGAGTTAATCAGAAAGAGATTTTTTCCTGCAGTTTCAGGATATAGTACCTTTCTGGGGTGGGGGTGGAAAGTGATTAGAACCGTTTCACCGCTTATTTCATTGGCAATTTTCTTCAACCTCTGCAGGATGACTTTATGCCCTATATGTACCCCGTCGAATGAGCCTGTGGTGACTACCGCATTGCGGATATGGCTGACGTGGTCAAAATTATAAAATATTTTCACAGCGATAATTTTCTACTTAATTCGTTCATCATTCTTTTTGGCAAAAAAAGCCACTTTTTCGAGAGAAGTGATCATGTCATATTCTTCCAGGTAAACATAGGGAGGGACATTCAGTGGTTTTGGTGTGTAATTCAGTATCCCTTTAATGCCTGCCAGCACCATGGTTTCAGCAATTTCGGGGGCTTGCTCCGTCGGAACAGTGATAATACCGATGGAGATATTATGCTGTTTGATGATGTCGGTCATCTGGTTCAAATGATAACAGGGGACTCCGTCGTACACCCGGTTGATTTTTTCAGGGTTAATATCAAAGGCTGCAATGATACTGAGTTTTGATCGCTTCCCTTTAAAATAGCTGATCATGGCTTTCCCAAGATTTCCCAATCCGGCAACGGCAACCCTTTGCCCTTTTTCAGAATCAATAATTTTTCCGATAAGCTCGATCAGTTCCTTGATGTCATATCCTTTGCGCAGATTACCGGAATATCCGATCAACATCAGGTCGCGCCGAACTTGAACAGGGGTCAGATGCAACATCTGCGCGATTTCATGGGAAAAAACATGGGTCTTTTCCTTTGAGAGGGTCATTAATAGGGAACGACGATACTGGCTTAGTCGTTCCACGGTTTTATGGGGAATACTTTTTATAAACATGCTTGATTGATTGGAAGTCTGAGTTTAAAGGTGCTGCCCTGATCCGGAATGCTTGAAACTTCAATGGTTCCTGAGTAATTCTCGATGAGTTTTTTGACAATGGAAAGACCAAGTCCCGTTCCCGAAATATTTTTTGTCTTTTCGTTTTTTATTCTGACAAAATCACCAAATATTTTCTCCATGTCAGAAGCATTCATGCCAATTCCTGTATCTTCCACGGTTATTTCAATACATCCATGATTGTCTTTTACGCGACAGCTCACTTGTCCTCCGTCCTTATTGTATTTTATGGCATTTGAAATAAGATTGTTGAAAATAATCTCCAGCTCATCAGCATCTGCCTTGATTAACAATTGAGCTGGCCCATCCAGAACCATTTTCACATCCCGTTGTATGGAGTATGGTCGCATGGTATCCATCGCGGTTTTGATGACGTGTATGAGGTCAACGTCCGTGATATTTCTTTTATTTTTTCCAGATTCCACTTTAGTAAGATCAAGCAAATCGAGAATCAGGGTACGCATTCCTTTCACCCTTTCGAGTGAACGGTCGAGCATAACATCATAATCCTCCAGATTGTTTCCCTGTTGTCTTTCCCTGATCATTTTAAGATAACCTTCAATGGCATTCAGCGGGGCCTTGAGTTCATGGCTGAGTACAGATAAAAAGGTGAAGCGGATCTGTTTGCCCGTATCATGAAGTTTAGTGGTCATTTTTTTCAAAAATACCCGCTTGGTGATATTTTCAACAGAGGATTTCAATTCCTGGGGTGTGAAGGGTTTCGGGATGAAATCATAGGCCCCGTCGCTGGTGGCTTTTACCGCCAGTTCGAGTGAAGCATAGGAAGTGATCATGACGACCACAATATTTAGTTGCTTCTTTTTAATGTACTCAAGAACCTCGATTCCCTGGATACCCGGTAGCTTATTATCCAGCAAGAGAATATCCGGCATATCTCGCTCAATGATTTCTATCCCGGCTTCACCGGTAGAGGCCTCAAGGACTTCAAAATCAAATGCTTCATCCATGAATGGATAGTCTACCCGAAAGTTTCTTAAGATGCGGCCTACTCCGCTACGAATACCGGGTTCATCATCAACAACAAGAATTTTTAATGTCGGCATAATCTTTTTTACCTCATCATTAGTGATTAATCAATAATTTATCAATTTCCTCTTTTAACTTTTCAGAGCGAATACCCTTATCCAGAAAACAATCAGCTTTAATCCATTTTCTGTTGTTTTCATCGTTGATGTCAAAACTGATGCCTGTTTCTGCTGCGACTCCCGTGGCAATGATAATGGGAACATCGGGATATTTCTTCTTCATTTTATAACATAAAATAAACCCGCTGTCTTCATTTTCCATCATCAGGTCAAGAATGGCAAGGTCAGGCTTCGTTTTCTCGATCAAAGATTCAGCTTCTTTCTGACCGTCGGCAGTGATCGTTTTGAACCCGAATTTTTCCAACTTAGTCTTTAATTGCAATAGATAATCCGGATCGTCATCCACAATTAGAATCGTTATATTCCCTGGCTTCATATTTAATTAAGAATTAAAAATTAATGATGTATCCTTCTATTACACCTTACCACTTCACCAACTTTTTACATTCCTCTTGGTATGGTGATCCTGAATGTTGTTCCTGTTGGGCCTGCATCCGGATCATCATTAGAGTCGACATGGATTTTTCCTTTATGCATTTTGACAATTCCATAGATCAGTGCAAGTCCTAAACCGGTACCTTTTCCCATCTCCTTGGTGGTGAAAAATGGGGTGAAAAGCTTATCCATATTTTGTTTGGCAATACCGCTACCTGTATCCGTTACCACGAAGGTAATCTCATGGCCATTCCCTTCGACCCCAATTTTGAGCAAACCGCCATCAGGCATGGCTTCGATCGCATTTTTTTCAAGGTTGGTCAGCACCTGCATCATCTGATCAATGTCAAGCATAGCGATCGGGTCAGCAATGTTTGGTTCAAATGAAAAGTGGATATGTTCCGGTTTGATGATGGAATTTAAACTATGTTCAGTAAATTTCACCACATTAGTTTCAGAAAAATTCACCTGGTTCTTGCGGGCAAAATTCAGTAATCCGCTGACGATTTTTTTACAACGATCAGCTTGTTCTACGATTAGTTTCAGGTCATCTCTTGCAGCATCTCCCTCGGGAGCTTCATCCATCAGGATATTTGAATACATGGTAATAACCCCGAGGGGATTATTCAGCTCATGGGCGATTCCGGCAGAAAGCTGACCCATATGGGCCAGCTTCTCTGATTGCTTCAGAGCGGCTTTGGCCTTGGCCAGTTTTTCATTGGAAACATTCAGGCTATTAATGGAATCATGAAGTTTTTCAATGGCATATGGCAAACACATTTCCGTTTCAGCCAGGCCATTGACAATGGCACTGGCATGATCAACACAGGTATCGTATCCGCAAGCGCCGCAGTTGAGATGATCCTGAGGTGTGAATTTTCCCATGCCATGAAGGGCTTCCAGCACATCTTCATTGGTGGGAGGTAAAAGCCGGCGGTCTTCAGGTGAGAAATGCTGTGATAAGTCTATCTTACTGAATTCTTTGATCTCCTTTTCCCAGATTTCCCGGTTCATATTTCTTAGTTTGGAGGAAGCATATTTCCCGATGGCAGCGCTTCGTACAAATCTTTTTCCGCCAGGTGATGTTCCCGGCCCCATAATACAACCTTCACAACATAATAGCAGGAGGTTTTTATCCTTGATCAATCCATCCTCATACTCCCTTATGGCTTCTTTATATTGGATGCGTCCTTCTGCTACGATTACATGTTCTTCAGGAATGTTTTCTTCCCCGTTGGCAGTATAATATAAACCACGACTGATCGGAAAAATCGCTCCTTTTCCGGAGTGAGGAGGGTCAAAATCGGAGGGCTCGACATCGCCGGCCTGAATATTCATTTCCTGAAACATTTCACGCAATTCCATAAATGTCAGCACCTCGTCCACTTCCATGCTTTCTGCTTTTTTTGCAAAACAAGGACCGATAAAAACAACTTTGGTTTCATGACCGTATTTTTCTCTTAATACACGGGTCATAGCTAACATGGGAGAGGCAATGGGAGCAAGGTTCCCGACAAGGTCAGGGTGATAATGGCGGATAAAATACACGATGGCAGGACAGTCAGAGGAAATTATCCCATCTCCCTGGTTTGATTTGATCTTTTTTTCATATTCCCTGGCAACAATGTCAGCCCCGAATGATACTTCCGTTACATAGTCAAAGCCCAGCTTACGCAACATACCGACCAATACCTTTGGATCTTCTATTTCAGTAAACTCGGCAGGAAAGCTTGGAGCAATGCAAACAGCAATTTTTTGATCAGATTTCAGCATCTTGTCGACCTCTCCGACTGAACGTAAGGGGATTTTCGCTCCCTGACTGCAAACTTTAACGCAGTTCCCGCATCCGATACATCGATCGTTGATCACTTCTGCCTGTCCATTGATGATTTTAATGGCTTTTACTGGGCATTCTCTGAGACAAGTATAGCAAACCCTGCACCTGTCCTTCAGGGTGAAAACAAGTTGCCGGTGATAGGATTGACTCATATACTTTCCGGTTTAATTCTTGATAGATGAAGTAAGTCAGTGTTAGTTTCAGTAGTCGGTTTCCCGATGAACTTTTCATAGAGGTCTGAAAGAATTTGATTTTTATGGGCAACTTTGATCATTTCTTCTTCATCCATGTCATATAGCACTTTCATTCTGGTCTTCAGATTTTTTTCATCGCTTCCGATGGGTTGTCCTCCACCATTAATACATCCATAGGGACAAGCCATTACTTCAACAAGATGAACATCATCTTTCCCTGCCTCGATGTCAGAGAGGAGGTTCTTGACATTGGCAAGACCACTGACAGCCACAACATTGATGAACTGCTTGCCGATTTTTATTTTCGCTTCCTTTTTTGTTTTCAGTCCGCGTAATTCTGCTATTTTCATCGGGTTTAATTCCTGGCCGGTCATCATGAAATGTAAGGTACGGAGAATACCTTCAGATACACCTCCGCAAATTCCGTAAAGTTTTCCGGAAGAGCTGCAGAAGCTGAAGGCGGTTTCAGAGGGTTCAGGTTCAATATTGTTGAAATCAGTACCGAAAAGACGAAATAGCCTGGCAAGTTCCCTTGTCGTGAGTACAACATCAACCATATGAGTCTTTTCATCCTTCATGAGCGTATGCTTTGCTTCATACTTTTTGGAGGTACAAGGCATGACAGAAACGACAAATACATTTTCCGTTGCCCGGCCTGCAGAACTTGATATGTAGCGCTTGATCAGGTTACCCATGATTTGCTGGGGTGAAAGGCTGGTGGATAAATGTTTGATAAATTCTGGACGAACATCTTCAATATATTTGACCCAGGAAGGGCAACAACTGGTGAAGACCGGAAGCTTTTCTTTTTTTGTTAACCTGTCCATCAACTCATTAGCCACTTCCATAATGTTAATATCTGCAGAAAAAGCGGTATCAAACACCTGGCGGAAGCCAATTTTTAGCAGGGCAGCCCTGAGCAAGTTAACGATGTCTTTATTGGCTCTGAGTCCAAGATCTTCTGCGATGGCAGCCGGAACAGTCGGTGAAAACTGTATCACCGTGTGCAATTTCGGATTGTTCAAGGCTTCTATGACTTGGCGAAGGCTGGAATTTTCAATAAGTGCCCCGGTAGGGCAGACCATTATACATTGTCCACATTTCACGCAGTTCAATGGGTTCAGTCCCTTGTTGTAGGTCGTGCCTATCCTGCTGTTGCTTCCCCTGCCCATAACTTCAATGGCAGATACTCCGATTATTTCATCGCAAACACGCATGCAGCGACCGCAAAGAATACATTTTTCCGGATCACGCACAATGCTGTCACAGCCTTTATCAATCTGCACCCTGGTATATTTTCCATGGTATTTTCTTTCCCTGATATCAAGCTCTGTCGCTAGTTTCTGTAATTCGCAGTTGCCGTTTCTTTCACAGTATAAGCAATCATCAGGGTGGTTAGCAAGTAAAAGTTCTACTATGGTTTTTCTTGCTCTCAACACGCGGGGGGAGTGGGTGTAAATTTTCATCCATTCTTCGACCAAGTGAGAACAAGCCGGGACAAGCGCAGGTAAACCATCCACTTCCACAATGCACATTCTGCAGGCACCACTTGGTGTAAAATTGCTCAAATGGCATAAGGTAGGGAGCTTGATACCATTCCGTTGCAGGACCGTCAATATGGTTTCACCCCGCTTGGCAGGAACACTTTGATTATTTATTTCGATATTGAAGAGCATGCTTTGGGTTATTTATAATAAATGGCATTGAATTTACAACTGTCGTAACAAATACCACAACCGGTACATTTTACTTCAATGATGAAGTGAGGCATCTTAATGCTACCAATGATGGCATTTTCCGGACATTTTCTCTGGCACACATTACAGCCATTACACACCTCGGGATCAATAAAGAATGTTCTCAGATCATGGCAAACACCGGCTGCACATCGGCGATCAAAAATATGTTCTTCATATTCTTCCCTGAACCATTTCAGGGAACTTAACACGGGGTTGGGTGCATGCTGTCCCAGACCGCAAAGGGATGTATCGCGGATTACTTCTGCAAGGTTCTCCAACTGAACAACTCCCTTGAAACGTTCAAGGGTTTTATGAGAAGATTCTTCTTTAGGCCTTCGGGTAATGGCATCCAGGATTTCGAGCATACGTTTTGTTCCTTCCCTGCATGGGATACACTTCCCGCAACTTTCGTTCTGCAGAAATTCCATCAAATACTTAGATAGGCTAACCATACATACGGAATCATCCAAAACAATCAGTCCACCTGAACCCAGGGATGCTCCGATCTCATGAAGAAATTCATACCCAAGACACCTTTCCATGTCCTGCGCAGGGATAAAAATACCTGATGTCCCTCCCAATAGAATAGCCTTCAGTGGTTTGCTGTTCCTAACTCCGCCTGCTATTTTATTGACAATTTCCGAAATCGGGATTCCCATGGGTACTTCAACATACCCTGAATGGACAGCCATACCCGATATGGATAATATTTTTGTGCCTTTACTTTCTTTGCTACCTATTGCTTTGAACCAGGAAGGTCCGTTCTCTATGATGGAAGGGATATTGGCCAGGGTTTCAACATTATTGACGATGGTTGGATATCCCTGGTACCCGATTTCAGCAGGATAGGGGGGCTTCGATTTGGGTAACCCACGATTGCCCTCCAGACTTGCAATCAACGCGGTTTCTTCACCACAGACAAAAGCTCCTGCACCCTGGCGAATTTGAACAGAAAGATTAAAACCACTGCCAAAAATATTTTCTCCCAGAAAACCGTATTCCTTTGCCTGGAGCATAGCATGCTCAAGAATTTCAAAGGGTTGAGCCGGGTTAGATCGGATATATACAAACGCATGACTGGCTCCACAGGCATAGGCGGCGATTGCAATCCCTTCCAGAACGCGGTGAGGATCAGATTCGATGAGCGCACGGTTCATGAACGCACCAGGGTCGCTTTCATCTGCATTACAGATCAGGAATTTTTTGTCACCCGCGGTATCCAGGGCAACCTTCCATTTCTTTCCTGTTAAGTATCCGCTTCCTGACCTGCCTCTCAACTGACTTTGTTCCGCAATCTCACAAACTTTGTCAGCAGTATAATTCAACACCGTTTTGTACAATGCGCGATATCCTCCCCATGCCAGGTAATCATCAATATTCCTTGGAGAAATCAAGCCTGCATTTCTCAGGATATTCCTGTGTTGCAGGGCAAAAAAGGGAAGCTGATCCATATAGGGGAGATTGGCCCAACCCTCATGATACATGCTTCTGTATTGACCAAGGACCATATCCTCGGGAATTGTTCTGTGAAAAACGGACTGAAGCAAATTTTCAACCTTGTCTTCCGTTACATGGTGAAAAGAAACCCTCGATTTACCCGGAAGCTGAATATCCAGTAAAGGTTCTGCGGAACATAAACCAGCACAACCGACAGCGATTAATTCAACATCCATGTGGTTGGCCAGGATAAATTGTTCAACCGCTTTCCATGTATGGAGAGCACCTGAAATCACACCACAGGTGCTGGTCCCGATATATATATGAGGTCGTTCAATTTTTTCCCGCCTTAAAAATATCAACCGATCCTCGGTTTTTTTGTCAAAAATTCCGGAATAGTTTTTTAGGACTTTTTCTAAAAGGAAATTTTTATTATCGGTGGATGTTTTTTCAGACATATTAAACCTTTTTTTCTTTGAGAGACCTTATCATTTTTGTCAATTCATCTGCGTTAACCCTGCGATAATAGTGCTCATTGACCTTTATCACAGGACCCTGATCACAAGCTCCCATACAGTTCACCACTTCAAGACTGTATTTTTTATCTCGACTCAATCCTCCAGCTTTTACCTTGAATTGTTTTTCAAGCTCTTTCAGAATAGTTGAAGATCCGAATAAATGACAAGCTGTTCCCCGGCAAACCTGGATATGATAACGGCCAAGCTGAGTATTTCGGAACTGATCATAAAAAGCTGCGACTGCAAATATTTTATTGACAGGCAGCTTAAGATACCGGGATACAGCTTCAAGGATTTCATCCGAAAGGTAACCTTGTTCCTTCTGAATGTTTTGCAATATCGGGAGTAAATTCTCTTGTTTATTGGGAGGATATTTTCCCAGTATTTGGTCAATTTCGTTTGGCATGGATTTAAATAGATTTCTATTTACAAAAATACAAAAAGAAACCTAAGATTGAAAGGTTTATCTGTTAAAAATATATCATTGTGAATAAATAAACAAAATATAAAATTATGGAAATGATAAAATATTTTTTTGATTCATGGAAAATCTCACGACTTATTTGTATTTTTGACCAATAGCGAAGAAGATGCACCCTATTCCACTTTTCAGGATTTCGCATGACCTCTGTATTAAATGTTATTCATGTGTCCGCATCTGTCCGGTTAAAGCAATTCGTGTTGATGTGCTGACCGAATTGCCCTCTATTGTTTCCGATCGTTGTATTGGTTGTGGGAGTTGTTACAGGGCCTGTTCACCTGCTGCTATTTTTTACCGGGATTCCATTGAAGAGACAAAAAGCTTGCTTTCTTCTGGAAAAAGAATTGCAGCCATCTGCGACCCGGCTATTTCAGGAGAGTTTCATGACATTACTGATTACAGGAAGTTTGTCGAGATGATCAAACAACTTGGCTTTGCCTATGTCAGCGAAGTTTCTTTCGGAGTTGACCTCATCGCTTCCAAATACAAAGAATTGTTTGATGATTTTAAAGGCAAATTTCATATTACTGGAAATTGTCCGGCTGTGGTTTCTTTTATTGTTAAGTATTATCCCCACTTGATTACCCATCTGATCCCTCTGGTCTCTCCTATGGCTGCGACTGCCAAGGTGCTTCGCCACCGGTATGGACAGGATCTGAGCATTGTTTTTATTGGTCCTTGTATTGCAACAAAAGATGAAGCATTAACCTATACCGGTGATGCAACCATAGATGCCGTACTGACATTTGTGGAATTAAGGCAATTATTCACCAGAATGAATATCAGGGAAAGCCAGGTTGAATTTTCTGAATTCGATCCCCCGCTTGGTTATAAAGGTTCTTTGTACCCGATTAGCAACGGGATATTGCAGGCGGTTGACGTCAATGAGGATTTGCTTTCCGGAAGTGTAATTACAACGGAAGGCAGAAATAATATGCTGGATGCGGTCAAAGAATTTGATTCCCGCATCGACATGGTCAAACGCCACTTTAACATTTTTTATGATGAAGGATGTTTGATGGGACCAGGGACCTCTCCTGGGGGCGAAAAATTTTTACGCAGGACGTTGGTCACGGATTATGCTAATAAACGTCTCCTGAATTTTGATAAAAATATATGGGAGAAGGACATGTTAACCTTCAGTAATCTCGAATACTCCCGGCAATATTTACCTGACGACCAGCGCATCCCCATCCCCCCGGAAGAGAAAATCCTTGAAGTATTGAAAATGATCAAGCGGGAAGGGGAAATGCATAATGAAATCGGTTGTGAAGCATGTGGATATGCCAGGTGCAGGGATTTCGCGATAGCTATTGCACAAGGCTTGGCCACTACAGAAATGTGCCATGTGTTCAGTGGTAGGAATCGTCAGGAATATATTCAAACCCTGCGTTCCACCAATGAAAAACTGGCTAAAACCCAGGCTGCTTTAAAGGCTTCAGAAGAGAAATCAAAACAGGAACATGAAACCCAGAAAGAGTCTTCTGAGATCATTTCTTCCATGCTTCAAAAACTTGTTTCTGGCGTTGTGATAGTGGATGAAAACCTCAGGATCATTCAATCAAATAAAGCCTTTATCCGGATTCTTGGAGAGGAAGCTGCCATGGTGGATGAGGTTATCCCCGGCTTGGCTGGCGCTGACCTGAAGTCTTTACTGCCGGTCCATTTTTATAAATTATTCTCCTATGTCTTTTCTTCAGATGAGTCCATCGAATATAAAGATGTGATGTATCAGGATAATAAATTAAGCGTTTCAATCTTTCCAATTAAGAATAAAAAATTTGCCGGCGCAATTCTAAGGGATATGTATATCCCCGAAGTCAGAAAGGAACAGATAATCAACCGGCTCACAGAAGTGATTGACGAAAATTTCGATATGGTTCAGAAAATTGCTTACCTTCTCGGTGAAGGAGCCGCGAAAACAGAGCAAATGCTTAACTCCATCATCGAATCACATCGGAATTTGCCCAAAAAATAATTTCCGATATAGAACATCGTAAATTATTTATCCTATGAATGAAAAATTCTTCATTGAAGTCACCTGCCAGCAAAAAAGTCACGGAGATGCCCGAGTGTGTGGAGATGTGTTCATTTCCCGGCGGATTAAAGAGGAAGGAAGAATCATTGTCGTGCTTTCGGATGGAATGGGACATGGCATCAAAGCAAATCTATTAGCTACACTTACTGCAACTTTAGCCGTTAACTTCACTCAGGAACATAAAAGTGTTCAGAAGATTGCTGAAATTATTATGAATACCCTTCCTGTTGATAGTGTCAAACACTTGAATTATTCCACTTTCACCATTGTCGAGATCGATGTGGAAGGTGAGGTAAGGATTCTTGAATACGAAAATCCGAGGACACTGATCCTCAGGGGCGCTCATATTCATGAACCCTTATGGAATTGCGTGGTATTGGATGGGGACAAACATGCGGGAAAGGAAGTGTTAAGCTGTTCCTTCCACCCTCACAAGGAAGACCGTATCGTTTTCTGCTCCGATGGAGTGATACAATCAGGATTGGGAAGTGAAAAATATCCTACGGGTTGGGGATTGTCAAACTTCGAAAAATTTGTTTTAAGTGCCATACAGGAAGAACATGATATTTCTGCCGTGAAGCTAGCTACCACCGTAGTGAACAGAGCCAATCTTAACGATGGTTTCCATCCCCTTGACGACATCAGTTGTGGCGTTATTTATTTCAGGCAACCCCGTAAACTGATGATATGTACCGGGCCTCCCCAGAATCCGGAAAATGACAAACTTTTTTGTGGTTTGTTGAAACAATTTGAAGGAAAAAAAATTATTTCCGGAGCTACCACTGCCGACATGGTGGCCAGGGAATGGGAAGAAACCATTCAGGATAGCGATGTTATGCTTGATCCTGAGTTGCCGCCGGTTGCACATATGAATGGTGTGGAACTCATCACAGAAGGCATTCTTACATTGAGTAAGGTCAGTGAGTTACTGAAACAGTATAATCAAAATATCAAACCCGGAAAAGGACCGGCAGACGAAATCATCAATTATATTCTTGAAAGCGATGAAATTCATTTCCTTGTCGGGACTAATATCAATACGGCACATCAGGATCCGACCCTCCCGGTGGAACTTGAGCTCAGACGCACGGTAGTTCACCGTATTGCCCGGATCCTGGAAGAAAAATTCCTCAGGGAGGTCACCATGAAGTTCTTCTGATTTTGTTACCGTTCTCTACCTGATTGGTGACTTAGGTTAACACGATAGCCTGCCTGATTTTCATCAGACAGGCTATCGTAAAATGAGTATTAACCAAAAAACAAACTAGTTGCCATACTCGGCAACAATATCCTGAACTCCTTCCGGAGAAACACGTCCATAAACTTTTTCCCCGACCATAACTACTGGGGCTAATCCGCAGGCTCCGACACAACGCAGACAACTCAGGGAAAATTTCCCGTCAGAAGTGGTTTCACCGACCTGAATTTTCAATTGACGCTTGAATTCTTCGAGAACTTTTTCAGCTCCCCTCACATAGCATGCCGTTCCAAGGCAAATTGAAATGGGATGTTCCCCCTTTGGGGTCATCGTGAAAAAGGAGTAAAAAGTGACCACTCCGTACACATGAGCGACTGAAACTTTAAGTTCTTTGGCAATTACTTCCTGAACTTCGGCCGGGAGATAACCGAAAATACTTTGGGCTTTATGTAAAACGTTGATCAGTTCACCTTTTTCATGGTTAAAAGATTTACATACCTCTTTCAGTTCCTGAACTTTTCTATCCGATAATTTAATTTTTGCCATAATCAATTTTTTTTCACTAATTATTCTTCAATGAAAACATTCGCACTCTTGTCAAAATAATGCGTATGCAAAAGATGATGCGATTTTTCACTTAAGGGTTTTCCTAGGAATTCTTTGTAAAGTTCAACGATGAATGGATTTTCATGTGATTTACGAATGGGTTTTCCGGCATCTTCTCGGTAAATGGCAGCAGCTCTCTTTTTAAGAATTGAAGAATCTCCATGATGATAGGGTTGTCCACCACCTCCGATACAACCACCAGGGCAGGCCATGATTTCAATGGCATGGAACTGATTTTTCCCTGCCTGGATGTCTTCCAGTAATTTGCGTGCATTCCCCAATCCGTGAGCAATTCCGATATTGATCGGAAGTCCATCGAAATCAAGGGTGGCATGACGAATGTTTTCCATGCCCCTTAATGCTTCAAACTCAACCTTCTCTAATTTTTTTCCGGTATATAATTCATAGGCAGTACGGCAGGCAGCTTCAATCACTCCGCCCGTGTTTCCGAATATTACTCCGGCACCGGAAGATTCGCCGAGGGGATTATCAAAATCCTCATCAGGCAGACTGTTAAAGTCAATATTGGCCTGTTTGATCAATTGGGCAAGTTCCCGGGTCGATAAGGAATAGTTGACATCCGGATCGCCATTCACCTTAAATTCATCCCGCTGGCATTCGTATTTTTTTGCAAGACAGGGCATAATAGAAACCACGATCAGGTTTTTCCGATCGATACCCAGTTTCTTCCCGAAATATTCCTTGGCAATGGGCCCAAACATCTGCTGAGGTGACTTGGCCGTTGAAGGAATGTCCATCATGTCAGGAAAATTATGTTCAAAGAAATTAACCCAACCCGGGCAACAGGAGGTGAGTATGGGCAGCTTTACCTCTTGATCACCTTTGAGGTAACGGGTAAGACGGTCGAGTAATTCGCTTCCTTCTTCCATGATAGTCAGGTCGGCAGCAAAATCAGTGTCGAACACGTAGTCAAAACCGAGTCGTCGGAGTGCTGCGACCATCTTACCTGTTACCAGGGTGCCTGGCTCAAGGCCAAATTCTTCTCCCAATGCTGCCCTGACTGCCGGAGCGGTCTGAACCACAACAGTTTTAGCAGGATCAGCCAGTGAATTAATGACATTGCGTGAATGATCCACTTCGGTTAATGCACCGGTAGGACAAACGGAAACGCACTGTCCACAGTAAGTACAGGGGGATTTTTCGAGGTTCATTTCAAATGCAGGGGCTACAACGGCCATAAATCCCCTGTTTACAGCGGATAGCGCACCTACGGTCTGAACATCATTACACATCATTTCACACCTGCGACACATAATGCATTTATCCACATCACGGATGATAGCTGGAGAGGTATCTTTACGATAGGTGGATTGTTCGCCCTGGAAGGGTATTTCACGAACTCCGAGTTGCTGAGCCAAGCTTTGGAGTTCACAATTACCCGACTTGGCACAGGTTAGGCATTCCGCAGGATGATCAGAAAGGATGAGTTCCAGTACGGTTCTGCGTGCGTTTAATACTCTTATATTATGGGTGTTAATTTCCATCCCCGGAGCCACATAAGTGGCGCAGGCAGGGGCGAGGTTTCTACGTCCCTTGATTTCAACCACACAAATTCGACATCCTCCGGGACGATTTTCAATACCCATATCTTTCAGTTGAAAGTAGCAGAGGGTAGGTATGTCAATGCCAATCGTCTTGGCTGCTTTTAATATCGTCGTGCCTTTTTCGGCTTCAACAGGTTTTCCGTCGATTGTCAGTTTTACCATTTCCATGTATTCCTCCTGTTATTTAACAAAAATTGCATTGAACTTACATTTCTCCATACAGGCACCACATTTGATACATTTTTCCTGATCAATGAAGTGGGCTTGCTTACGCTCGCCTGAAATGGCATTGACAGGGCAATTTCTTGCACAAAGGGTACAGCCGATGCAGTTATCTGGATTGATAATGTATTGCATGAGGGCTTTGCAATTACCTGCCCGGCACTTTTTATCCATAACATGCTCAAGGTACTCATGGTAAAAATTATCGAGAGATGAAAGTACAGGGTTTGGTGAAGTCTGTCCAAGCCCGCAAAGCGAAGTGTCCTTGATAACATTGCTCAGATTTCTTAATTTATCAAGATCTTCAGGAAGTGCATGCCCGTTTGTTATCTTTTCAAGCATTTCAAATAAACGTTTATTGCCAATCCTGCAAGGGGAACATTTTCCACAGGATTCTTCAACGGTAAATTCCAGATAGAATTTAGCCATGGCAACCATACAGTCATCTTCATCCATGACAATCATTCCTCCCGAACCCATCATGGAACCGGCTGCAATCAGGTTGTCATAGTCTATAGGCGTATCTAGATCTTTTTCCGTTAGCATACCACCGGAAGGACCACCCGTCTGAACGGCTTTAAACTTCCGGTCATTTTTAATTCCGCCTCCGATTTCATAGATGACCTCCCTGAGGGTAATGCCCATGGGAACTTCAATCAGGCCAACATTATTGATTTTTCCCGCCAGGGCAAAGACTTTCGTCCCTTTCGACTTTTCCGTTCCGATATGGGAAAACCAATCAGCTCCTTTATTGATGATGACTGGGATATTGGCATAGGTTTCAACATTATTGACATTGGTTGGTTTACCCAAAAAACCTGACTCTGAAGGGAATGGAGGTTTAAATGTAGGTTCACCTCTCAGACCTTCCATCGAATGAATAAGGGCTGTTTCTTCACCGCATACGAACGCTCCGGCACCATAACGGATCTCAATATCAAAATTAAAACCTGTGCCTAAAATATCCTTTCCAAGTAAACCATATTCTCTTGCCTGGTTCATGGCAATTTTGAGACGCTCAACAGCCAGCGGGTATTCAGCACGTATGTAAATCAGTCCTCTGTCAGCCCCTGTACAGTACCCATTGATGGCCATGGCCTCAAGCACGGTATGGGGGTCCCCTTCAAGGACAGATCGGTCCATAAATGCGCCTGGATCACCTTCATCTGCATTACAGACAACATATTTCTGATCGGATTCAACTTTTCTTGTGATTTCCCATTTCAATCCGGTCGGGAAGCCTCCTCCTCCGCGGCCGCGAAGCCCCGATTTTTTTATGATTTCAATGGTGGCTTCGGGGGATAGTTCAGTCAGTACTTTTCCTATCGCCTGATAGCCATCCCTGGCGATATATTCATCAATATTCTCGGGATTGATAACACCACAGTTTCGTAACGCGATCCTGATTTGTTTCCTTGGAACAAGCTTGGGTTTCGAATCGCTGATGCCTTTATTGGCTTCAGTGTCATCCAATAACAAACGATTGACTGTTTTTCCTTTAAGAATGTGTTCCTCAAGGATATCCTTGCAATCTTCAGGAGTAACGTTGAGATAGAAGGTATTATCCGGGAGTATGTTTACAATGGGACCTTTTTCACAGAAACCAAAACAACCGGTTTTAATCACTTGAACTACAGACTCAAGCCCTTTTTCCGAAATTATCTCCTGAAAAGCGCTCAGGATGTTTTCACTCTGGGAGGCTTGACATACCGAGCCGCCGCAAACGAGGATATGGTATTTTATTTTTGTCATTATTCGATTCCCGGATTTATGGTTTATCAATCGATTCGTAATTCACAGGGATAATGCCTTCTACTAGTTCGTTGTTCAGGATAAATTTATCAATAAGCTTGGATGCTTTTTTAATATCCACATATCCGAATGTGATTGGCTCATAACCCGGTTTGGTTATTTCAACGGTGGGTTCTGCATAGCAGTAGCCCATACAGCCGGTTTTAGTGACCGTTGCATGAATATTACGTTTGGCAAACTCTTCTATGAAAGCTTCCATCACTTCCTTTGCACCGGAAGCAATTCCACAGGTTGCCATGGCAACTTTCACCTGGATTAGTGGATCAGGCTCTGTACCTTGCCCACTATGAACAATTTTCGACTTCAGGTTTTTCTGCAGGCTTTTTAACTCGGCTACAGATTTTATCTTTTCCATATGCGATCAACTTAAATACATACTATCTGAATATGCTTTTCATGGGTAAACCCTTAATGCAAAAATGCAAATTTTTATGATTACTTTGTATTCTTGTTATTGCTTTCACAAGATAATTTTTTAATTCATGTTTTTCATTATTCAAAAATTAAAAAATGTATTGCGCACTTCATTTCGGGCACAAAAATACAAATCTCAAAAATCGTGTGCAAATATTTTATGTTAAATTATTCACATTGTTAATAAATTCACACATATTAACAGTTATGAAAACATAAAACATGGTAATTCAAGGCACTGAATAAAAATTTTTGCAGAAAAATGATGCTGTCTGAGAATGCTTTCCTGCTTTATATCCGGATCAGACGAAAGCCATTGCCATGAATGTTGGCAATTTCTATAGAGGGGTCTGCTTTGAGATATTTTCTCAATCGGGCAATAAACACGTCCATGCTTCTTCCATTGAAGTAATTATCAGTCCCCCAAATTTTCTCAAGAGCATCTTTTCTGGTTAATATTCCTTCTTTGGATATACAAAGCATTCGTAGTAAGCTGGCTTCTTTTGGAGATAATTGTTGAGAAGTATTGTTGATACTTAAGGTACGCAGGGCGTAATTAAAAGTAAACTTTCCCACCTGGATTTCTTTCATCAAAGAGTCGCTTTCTTCTACCTTTGGGTGTCTTTTCAGGATTGCCATGAGCTTATACAACAACACTTCTGAATCAAAGGGTTTGGTTATATAATCATCTGCTCCTGTTCGGAATCCCTCAAGCATATCTGTTTTCAATGTTTTTGCAGTGAGAAAGATAAAAGGGATATCACTGTTGGTCTTTTTAATTTCTTTGGCAAGGGTAAAGCCATCCATCTCTGGCATCATCACATCCAGGATACAGATGTCCACGGTTTCGCTTTTAAAGGCGGAAAGTCCTTGTTTCCCGTCACTTTTCAGGATTACTTCGAAATCATTCAGCTCAAGATATGACTTCAGGATTGACCCGAAGTTGGGATCATCTTCGACTAGCAGGATTTTTATTTTGTTGTTCATTGCATTCCTCCTTCTCTTCTTTGATGGGTAAAATTAGGGATTATTCCCATTTCCTGTCAGTCTGGGTTCCTGAACATATGGCAGGCCAATTTCGAACCGGCTGCCCTTTCCGATTTCGCTCGATAATCCGATTTCACCTTTATGGGACAGAACAATGGCTTTAACGTAGCTGAGTCCCAGTCCGAATCCTTTGGTCATGTGAATGTTTCCCGTGCTTACCCTGAAAAATTTATCAAAAATTTTATGCTGGGTTTCATGGTTCATTCCCATTCCGTGATCTTCAACGGCAAAGAAAAACTTCCCGGAACGGTTAAGGGTGGAGACAAGGATTTCAGGATTTGAGGCCGAATATTTATTGGCATTATCCAAAAGGTTTATGATTACGTTGCGCATATGGTCCTCATCTGCTTCAACGACTGCATGGGTGGCAGAGAATTGCAAGGTAAGGCTTCCCTGTCGCTTTTCAATCTGAAGTCTGAAATGGGAAGCCGCCTCTTCAATGAGGGAGTGCATATTCACTGTTGCAGTATTTAGCTTGAAATCGCGGCTATCGAGTAAAGCCATTTGAAGTACTTGTTCCACACGGGCATTCATCCGGTTATTTTCTTCCTTGATGATACGGGTATACCCCCGGATCTTTTCTGGCTCATCAATGACCCTTGGATTATTGATAGAATCAGCGGCAATTGAAATGGTGGCAATAGGGGTTTTAAATTCATGGGTCATATTGTTAATGAAATCGGTTTTAATTTCCGAGATCTTTTTCTGGCGGATCATTACTACAATGCTCGCTCCGGATGACAGGACGATAATGAGGGTAAACAATACGGAACCGATCAGTAATAAAGATAGTGATTTAAATACATGTGATTTCTGACCGGGAAAATATACAAGCAATACATCAGGCTTTTTAAATAAATCATTAGGGAAAAGTGAAACACGATGTTCTGTGGAAAGGTTTTCCTTTTTAAAACCATTGGATTGAATGGGAATGAGATTATTTTCATTGGATGGAGTAAAAACGGCAAACTCAAAGGGGAGTTCGATCCCTTTATCAGAGATTGCTTCTTGCAGGTATGACTGCAGGTTTCTTTTATTTATTCGTTGTTGTATCGGGGCGGGACGGGCTTCCAACTCGATGGCCATTTTTTTTATGAAAGTCTGAATTTTTTTTGCCTTTTCATCCAATCGGTGGATGTTTTTGTTGAATGATGGCTTTTTCCCTTGTTTTCTTTTTGATTTCTGCCCATCCAATTTATCTGAGAAAGGCTTACCAAAAGCCTGAATCTCAAAAAGACGTTGATTCATTTCAAAAATGGAATCCATCTGACGGACTTGGTCATCGAATGAAAAATCCATTTCCAATGCACCAACATCAGGAACGAATGAATTGAATTCATGCATGGTTGTGAATGCAGAGTCCACCAATTCAGGTTGAATATGAATTTGGTAAGAATAATGCATATAACCAGGTGGGGTATGATAAATCCGGGCAATTGGAGGGGGAGGAGGCATTTGGGAAGCGTATAAAATCTCGTTTAATTGTATTAAGGAATCAAGTTTCTTTTTCATTAACCGGTTAGTGTCATTTGTAAATGCCTGAACGATTGACATAATACTATCTCCTTCAAAATTTCTGCTGATGAAGAACATATTTTCTCTGGTTTCCAATTTATTGACAGCATTGCCCAGGGCTTCATTGACACTACGGTTAAATTGTGCCTCCTTGATCTGAAATGCATCATGGATCCACAGGTATTGGACAAAAATTATCCCGATCAGGGAGATACAGATGGAAGCGATCAGAATATATAGCATTTTCTTATTCATAAAGCAAAAATAGGCATTTGAACTTCTGATATTTAATGATTAACGTTTCCTTAACCATTTTTAACGCTCCCTTAACATTTTCCCCTGAATCCTTGCAATAGTTTTGCATTATAACAATAAATTTAATCATCATGAAAAAAAGACTCTTTCCAGGAAAATACATATTAGCAACGGGGTTGCTATGGGTGTTTATTATTTTCCTTCTTCATCCAGTCAATGCCCAGGAAAATGATAATAAGGAATCGAAGAAGACAGTACACTTAAAAATTCTTTCTAAAGAGGATGGTAATACCAAGGTGATCGATACAACTTTCGATTTAACCTCAGGGATTGATCATGAAGAACTACAAGCCATGCTGAAAGAACTCAAAACAATGAAAGGCATGAAATTTGGATATGACGACATAGATTTCAGATTCGATATACCCTGCTTGCCTGACATGGACGTTGAAAAATTTTCGGATTTCAATGGTGGAAATTTTTATTCCATGCCTGAAATGAGGATGCCTCAAAGGGGTCATGGCGATTTATCCGATATTTTAGGCAGAATACCCATGGAAAGAGTGAAAAGTTATTCTGTTAAAGATCGAAAAGGTGGGAAAAGAATTATCATTGATGTCGAGGATGCTCCTTTTTTCCTTCAGGAAGATCGTGTCGTGGTAATTAAGCAACCCCGTTCATTTGGTCATCTGGGAAAGGGAAATAAGAAAAAGAAGATCATTTACGAACAAGGTCAACCTGGTCCCCCACTTCCTCCTGCAATACCTGAAAAACCTCTTCCACCGTCAAATGAAAAACAGGATACGCCTGAGATATAGTTTTTTTCGTTTTAATACCTGTAATTTTGATTATCATTGCGCAGGCTGCCGGATTACCGGCAGCCTTTTTAGCAAAAAAAAGCTGCACTTTCTGGTGCAGCTTAAAACTACTTAGAAGGGTTAGTATCTCTTTCGTGGAGTATAGTGAGTATGGAGTAGTTCATGTGATTTATGGCCCAGGGGTTTTTCCAGAAACTCCTCGTAGATCGCGATTATTTCAGGATTTTCATGAGATTTTCTGATGGTCATTCCCATGTCTTCTTCATAGATTGCTGTCTTACGTTTTGAACGTATCTCGGGATTTGTGGGAATAGGTTGTCCTCCGCCTCCCAAGCATCCGCCAGGGCAGGCCATAATTTCAATAAAGTGATAATTGGCAGAGCCATCTTTAACATTCTGCATTACTTTTTTTGCATTGGCCAGACCATTGGCAACCACACATTTCAACTCTACCCCTTCCAGGAAATTCCATTCAGGTTTGGTTCGTTCAATTTTTATGGAAGCTTCCCTGATTTCTCCTTCAGAACCTCTTACCGGAGTAATGTTCAAGCCTTCGAAGGGAACTTCACGACCGGTAACTACTTCATAAGCCGTTCTCAAAGCAGCTTCCATTACCCCTCCGGTAGAACCGAAGATCACTGCGGCACCGGTGGAGGATCCCATGATACTGTCAAAGTGCTCATCAGGAAGGGAATCAAAATCCAGGCCTGCCTGTTTGATCATGATGGCTAACTCTCTTGTGGTTAATACGTAATCCACATCTTTATAGCCGCTCGAGCGCATTTCAGGGCGGTCAGCTTCGAATTTTTTGGCCGTACATGGCATGATGGAAACGGACACTATGTTTTTCGGATCGAGTTTCCGTTTCTGGGCGTAATATGTTTTAGCAAGAGCTCCGAACATTTGTTGGGGCGATTTGCAGGAAGAAACATTTGGAAGATATTCAGGGAAGGTGTGTTCGATAAATTTTATCCAGCCCGGGGAGCAGGATGTAGTCATCGGAAGAGCAATGCTGGGGTCTTTATCAACCAGTGCTTTCTTGAGTCGTGTCAGGAGCTCATTGCCTTCTTCGATGATGGTTAGATCGGCAGTGAAATCGGTGTCAAGGACTGAATTAAAACCAAGTCTTTTCAGTGCAGCGACCATTTTTCCTGTAACAATTTTTCCAGGAGGCATACCCAATGCCTCTCCAAGTGCAATGCGAACGGCTGGTGCAGTTTGTACTACTACGTGTTGTGTTGTATCATATATGGCATCCCAAACCTGATCAATATAGTTACGCTCGATCAGGGCTCCGGTCGGACAGCGATTCACACATTGTCCACAGTTGGTACAGACAACTTCAAAGAGTGGATGCTCAAAGAAAGTGGATATTTTCATCTTGTCGCCCTTATAGGCTACGCTTAAGGCAGAGACACTTTGAATTTCTTCACATGTCCTCACACAGCGTTGACAACGAATGCATCGGCTGTCATCTTTTATGATAGCCGAGTTAAACATGTCGATAGAATATTTCTTATCTGGAACAAGGTCAAGGAATAAATGATCTCCGGTAAGCATTTGGGATGCCAGTCCCTGGAGTTCACAATTCCCGTTTTTATAACATTTGGTGCAATCTGCATTATGCTCCGATAATAACAGTTCAACGATGTGTTTCCTTGCCATTCGAACCTTCATGCTGTTGGTGTATATCACCATCCCTTCAGAAGCTGGCATAGCACAGGCTGCAGGAAGTGTTTTGGCTTTTTCCTGTTCTACCACGCAAACCCTGCAATTTCCTGCAACACAGAGATCTTCATGATAACAAAGGGTGGGAATATGGATATTCAGTTGATGGGCAGCTTCGAGGATGGTTGTACCTTCCTCCACACTTACACTGATACCATCGATGGTTAAATTAATTTTCTTTGCCATATCTTTTTTTCGGATTATCTTGTTAATAATGGTTTAATAAATCATCTCTTCCTTGAAGTTGTTCACGATGGAAGAGAAAGAATTGGCTACCGACTGGCCAAGACCGCATTTTGCCGTGATCTTCATGCTTTCACTGAGTTTCATTAACTGATCAAGATAAGCAGCTTTTTTCTCTCCTTTTTTTACGGCAACAATACCTTTCTTAAGTTGTTGGCATCCGACCCGACAGGGTGTACATTGACCACAAGATTCTTCTTCAAAAAACTCAAGATAATTATGGAGAACATTGTACATGGAGCGGGAACTATTGAAAAGCATCATGGATCCTCCGGTTGGGACACCTTCAAAACCGATGATGGTATCTTTGAATTTTTTTCTGGGTACGCAAAAACCTGAGGCTCCTCCAACCTGAACGGCTTTGGTGTCACCATCGCCGAATTCATCAACAAAACGATCAAGTGACATGCCTAATTCCAGTTCATAGATTCCCGGGATGGGGGTATCGCCTGAAACGGAAAAAACTTTAGATCCGCGGGAGTCGGTAGTTCCGAGTTTTTTGTACTGTTCAGGCCCCAGGCGCATGATCATGACAACGTTGACAAATGTTTCCACGTTATTGATTACGGTGGGTTTTTTCATAAAACCAGAAGTAGTGGGATAGGGGGGTTTATTTCGGGGTTCTCCTCGGCTTCCTTCCATAGAATCAAATAGTGCACTTTCTTCACCGCAGATGTAGGCGCCGGCGCCAAGTCGAATTTCGATAGAAAAATCATGCCCCAGTTTTTTTGCATGCTCATGATAAGTTTCCAATTCCCTGGTTAGTTCGGGCAATAAAAATTTATATTCCCCGCGCAAATACATATACCCTTTCTTTGCTCCAATCACCTTCCCGCAAATGGCCATTCCCGAAAATACTTTTCTGGGAACCCTGCTGAGAATTTCACGGTCTTTAAAAGTACCCGGTTCACCTTCATCTGCATTGCAGATCACATATTTTTCATCGCCCGGGGTTTCAGCAGTATATTTCCATTTCATAGCCGTTGGGAAACCTGCTCCACCTCTTCCACGTAAACCAGAATCGAGTAAATCTTTTAAAATTTCTTCATTCGATTTTTTCAGGGTTTCGGCCAGGATTTTATATTTAACATTGGAATATTCGCCGAATATGAGGTCAACTCTTTTTAATGTAGCTTCTGACATGATATAGTCTCCTTTTTATGTTTAAATTATTTATTCATGTACTCGCTGATGATCTCATGAATCCGCTCTGGGGTCAACCCGGAATAAGGTTTTTCATTGATCAACATGGCCGGTCCTTCATGACACCAACCCAGGCAGTTCGTTTCAAGAAGAGTGAACTTTTTATTGGTCGTTGTTTCACCCACCTTGATTTTAAGCATGTCTTCGAGGGTCTGAATGATCTGCTTCTTTCCATGCATGTCGCAGGTGATCGTTTTACAAACACGGATGATATATTTCCCACGGGGTTCAGTATCCAGAAAAGAATAAAAAGTCGCGGTGCCATATACCTGAGCTGCAGAAAGATCCAATTCTTTAGCAATATCAGTCATATAAACATCCGACAGGTAATTCTCCTTTTCAATAACCCCCTGTAAAATAGGCAGAAGACTGCTCCTGTTTCTGCCATATTTATCAGCTAATTCCTTTATAAATTCTTTACTTTCGGTCATAACGATTGGATTAATGGATGAAAAAAATGTTTTGTTTCCTGGTTAAATGTAATCATTGTGAAACGGTTAACAATTATGGAACAAAATTATCATTTTCTTTTGTTATTCCTTTCACAATTCCCTGTTTTTTCCCATTCTTGAGAAATTTATAGTTAGTCTAAATAATTATCCGGAATTTAAGAGGGAAAGAATCAGTATTTTTGTTTTTTGGATCAAAAAGTTATTGAATTTGCAACGATATTTCGTTAAATTAGTCTATCAAGGAACTAAATTTCATGGATGGCAACGCCAACCCAACGGAATTTCTGTTCAGCAATCCATTGAGGAAGCAATCAGCCTGATACTTCGTTCTCCTGTTGCCCTTACCGGCGCCGGACGTACTGATGCCGGAGTTCATGCCCTTGAATATTATGCTCATTTTGATTTAAAAAAAGAGATTTCTCCCACGGAACTGAAGAAACTTGTATTTAAACTCAATTCATTTCTCACGGAAGATATTGCAATATTTGATATTTTTCCTGTAACACCCCGGATGCATGCAAGATTTTCAGCTGTTTCCAGGACATACAAATATTATATTTCCACCATTAAAAACCCATTCAGGCATGAATTCTCTCATTTTCTTTTTGGAAAGATAGACCTGGATTTAATGAATCAGGGAGTAGCATTATTAATGGAAGTTTCCGACTTCACTTCATTCTCCAAAGTGGGTACCGATACGAAAACCAATATTTGCCACGTAATCTCTGCGCATTGGGAGAGGTGTGATCAGGAACTTGTTTTTACAATCACTGCGGATAGGTTCTTGAGAAATATGGTAAGAGCTATTGTCGGGACATTGCTTCAATTGGGAACAGGAAAGATCACCATAGAAGAGATGAAGGCGATCATTGTCAGCAGGAATCGCTCAAATGCCGGGGATTCGGTTCCAGCATGCGGATTGTTTCTGGTAAAAATTGATTATCCTCCCGATGCTTTTCTTAGGTAGATTCATGTTTCCGTTGTAATAATCCGATCACGGCCATTTGTATGGCAGCAGCGTTCATTTTATATTTAGCCATTAATTCTTCCGGTTGCCCTGATTCCCCGAAACTATTATTCATCCCGATAAAATCCATAGGGACGGGACAATGCCTGGAAAGCAGTTCTGCCACAGATCCTCCCAACCCACCTGCCACCTGATGTTCTTCTGCAGTAATCACAGCATTGGTTTCCTTTGCAGCCCGAATAATAGTTTCCTCATCCAGGGGTTTTATGGTATGAACATTAATCACCCTTATGGTAATTCCTTTTTGTTTCATTTCGTAAGCTGCTTGTAATGCTTCCCAAACCATATGTCCGGTAGCGATTACGGTGATGTCCATTCCTGGGTTCAGTTCCTGGGCTTTTTCAATTCTGAAACCCATTTCTTCATGAGTGAAGTCAGGCCTGGGTTCACGCCCAAACCGTATATAAACGGGACCTTTGCATTGTATCAAAGCGGCCTGCACAGCAAGTTTGGTTTGGGTGGCATCACATGGGGAAAGAACGGTCATATTGGGTAGTACACGCATGATCGCGAGATCTTCCAAGGCTTGATGAGTGGCTCCATCAGGGCCCACAGAGACGCCTGCGTGGGCCCCTCCGATGATGACATGTAAATTATTATAACAAACTGATACACGTATCTGGTCAGCAGATCTTAAGGCCGAGAAAACACCATAGGTTGCAAATACGGGAATTTTTCCACCGAGAGCAAGACCCGCTGCTACGGCAACACAGTTTTGCTCGGCAATTCCCAGGCTGAAAAAACGATCCGGAAATCGTTCAGCAAATAAATTGACTCCGACGGAAGCAGTAATATCGGCTCCCAAAGCAATGATACGGGGATCAAGTTCCCCAGCCCTCAGCAAACCTTCACCAAATCCTGTTTTAGTTGCCTTATTACCCCTGTTATTTAATGTTATGGGCATTTTTATGAATATACTAAGCAGCAATGCATCAATCTACAAATACACAAATATTTATATAATCACCTTGTTCGCTGTTACCTTGTCACTTTGATACTTCATTTCCCTGCCCTAGTTCAATTAAAAAACCTTCCACCTGCTCTTTGGTAGGCACTTTTCCATGCCAGTGATAATCTCCTTCAATGCTTTTCACTCCTTTTCCCATTATGGTATGGGCAATAATCACGGAAGGTTGTTCAGGTCTTTCTTTTCTTTTTTCGAAAGCAATTAAAATGGAAGGAAAATCATGTCCGTCACATTCAATTACCTGCCATCCGAAAGCATCCCATTTTTTTAAAAGGGGCTCAATTTTCATGACAGTTGCAGTGTTGCCGTCAATTTGTAAGCCATTCCGGTCAACAATGGCGGTAAGATTGCCCAATTGATGATGGGCTGCCGACATGGCTGCTTCCCATACTGATCCTTCCTGTAATTCTCCATCTCCAAGGATACAGTATGTTTGACTGTCTGACCGGTCAATTTTATTGGCCAGGGACAATCCAACGGCAACGCCCAGACCTTGACCGAGAGAACCGGCTGAAAGTTCTATTCCCGGTAATCCATGATCTCTTCCGGGATGTCCTTGAAGCCGGCTGCCAAGTTTACGAAGGGTGAGCAACTCTTCCCTGGGAAAATATCCTGAATGAGCCAGGGTGGCATAAAGAACAGGAGCCACATGACCGATGGATAGGATTACTCGGTCACGATTAGGCCAATCAGGCTTTTCCGGGTTATGTCGCAGGATAGCAAAATATAAAGCTGTAAAAATATCAGTCAGCCCAAGGGAGCCACCAAGATGACCGGATCCGGCTTCGCAAAGGGAAAGAATGACCGATTTTCGTATCGAACATGCGATTTTTGCCAAAGAGATGTGATCGTTTACTGTAGTGTCCATCACTGATCAGCGAAGGTCCTGAATGTCAACACCGGGATGCTTGGCAGCATCGAAGGTGAAATCGGCAATGGTAACGGGAATATCAGTCTGGTATCGGGTAATGGTATAAGCATAAACACTGCCGTTCTTGTCAAAAAGTTTGAAACTTTTTACCTGGGTTTTCGCTTTATCAATTCCAAGAATTGCCTTGGTGATATTTTTTTGTTTGTTTGGGATCAGTTCAATCAATTCAGTATTTGCATCTTGTTTCTTTTCTTTAATGATCCTGGCTTTGTAATTTTCGTTGTATGAGCTAAGCAATTTGGAAGGGGTCATGGAATCATCCGCTTCATCAAGCGTACTGATCTGAACTTCATTGGATTTTTCAATATAGGTCCAGATGGTTTTTCCATCGCAATAAATGATACGACCGGCTGCACTCATCCTATATTTATTACCTGAAAGCAACAGCGAACCGGTTTTTTCCTCATTGATTTTTGCTTTTTCGTTGACCATGGAATAAGAAAACTCAGCTTTGATGGATTTAGATCCTTTGGTTTTCGTACTCAGGGCATCCAGTAAAGCAATGGCTTTTTGGTCCTTGTGTTGAGCCAGGCTCATCAAGGAAGCAAAAAGAAGGATAACGGAAAATATATTTCTCATGATGTTATTGGTTATTAGATTTCTCCCAATTCATTTAAATGTTGTTCCAGTGATGATAGGTCTTTAAATCTGACTTCTCTGGCCTTGCTACCTTCAAAGGGACCAACGATTCCGGAAGCTTCAAGTTGGTCGATGATTCTACCGGCTCTGTTATAGCCCAGCTTCAGCTTCCGTTGTATCAGGGAAGTGGAACCATGCTGATGCTGCACAACCAGCCTTGCTGCTTCATTAAAGAATTCATCTTTTTGGTCGGGATCAAATTCCTTGCTCGGTCCGCTTCCTTCATCATAGTATTCCGGCAGGTCAAAGGCAGAGGGGTATCCTCTTTGTGAGCCAATGAATTCAGTGACTTTGTCAATTTCCGGTGTGTCAACAAAAGCACATTGGAGACGGATCAGATCACTTCCTGTTGACAGTAGCATGTCGCCCCTGCCAATGAGCTGGTCAGCGCCCGAGGAATCAAGAATGGTACGGCTGTCAATTTTGGAAATAACCCTGAAAGCAATCCTGGCAGGAAAATTCGCTTTTATGGTACCGGTTATGATATTGACCGATGGACGTTGTGTGGCAATGATGAGATGGATCCCTGTAGCTCTTGCCAATTGTGCCAAACGAGTCAGTGGGGTTTCAATTTCCCTGCCGGCTGTCATAATCAGATCAGCAAATTCATCGATCACTAATACAATGTAAGGAAGGAATTTGTGTCCTTCATTCGGATTTAACTGACGGGAGAAAAACTTCTCATTGTATTCCTTTATATTTCTGACCTGTGCATCCCTGAGCAGATCGTAACGGCTGTCCATTTCAATGTTCAGGGAATTCAGGGTACGGATCACTTTTTTAGTATCAGTAATGATCGCTTCTTCCGAATCAGGAAGTTTGGCTAAATAATGCCGTTCTATTTTACTGTAGAGAGTAAGTTCAACTTTTTTTGGATCAATGAGAACGAATTTAACCTGTGCGGGATGTTTCTTATAGAGCAGGGAGGTGATAATGGTATTCAATCCGACGGATTTTCCTTGTCCGGTAGCTCCGGCCATCAGCAGGTGAGGCATTTTGGCCAGATCAGCGATAAAGGTCTCATTTGAAATCGTTTTTCCCATAACAAATGGCAATTCAAAGGAAGTGCTTTTGAATTTTTCCGAGGCCAAGAGGGATTTTATGGAAACAATTTCTGGATGCTGATTTGGAACTTCTATGCCTATGGTACCCTTTCCGGGAATGGGCGCAATGATGCGGATACCTAAAGCAGCGAGACTGAGGGCAATATCATCTTCAAGGTTTTTTATCTTTGATATTCTGACTCCGGCTTCAGGAACAATTTCATATAAAGTTACAGCAGGTCCAATGGTGGCCTTGATCTTCTGGATACGGATATCGTAATTGCCTAGAGTCTGGACAATTTTATCTTTGTTGGCTTCCAGTTCCTCCTTTCTGACATTAATGGCATCGCTGCTACCATATTCATTCAGCAGATCAATGGGTGGAAATTTATATCCTGAAAGATCCAGCGTGGGATCATATTTTGTCTCCAGTCCCTGACGGTTGTCTTTTTCTTCAAAAACACCCTTGATTTCTTCCTTTTGGGGTTCAATCTGAAGCTCAATGCCAGAGGGTTCAACAGGAAATTCCTCCTCAGTCTTAGGCAGATCAAAGTCTATTTCGTTGGGTTGAGCAGCAGTGTCCTCATTCAGGGTGTTGAAAAGCGGTGATGGCTCAATTTCGGTGGGGGTTTCTTCCACGCGGATTTCTTGCTTTCTTCCTGAAGCAAGCCAGCGAAATGGGATATTGAAGGCAAGGATAAGAAAACTGAGGAAGGTAAATCCAAGCAGCAGACTAAGCCCGGAGCTGCCTAAAAACTCCATTCCCCAAAGGTTCATCTGAAACCCATAGACACCGCTCAGCAGGTCGTTTTCAGGCCAGATCAGACCAAAAAAAATGGGTATCCAGAGAATCCCGAAAAAGCAATATTCCATGGTTTTCCAAACAGGGAAAATTTTGATGCCGAAAAAAAGTTTCATCCCGGAATTCAGAAGGATAATGATAAAAAGAAAGGAGGCAAGGCCAAACCATTTGGATATTAAAAGATAGGCCACGATAGCTCCTGTTTTTCCCATCCAGTTTTCTACCGGGAAAGTGTTGTCAAAGAGATGATCGAAAGTAAAATGTTTAAAAACAGTATCGGTGAAACTATAATCCGTTTTCCAGGTTTGAACATATGATGCAAGGGAAAAAAGTAAGTATAATGCCAATATCAGGAGAAACAAACCCAGCACTCTGAGTCTTTGTTCACGTTTTGCAAGTTCTTGTTCACTGGGCAGCCGTTTTTCTCTTTTCGGTTTTTCTGATCTTGTTTTTTTGGTCTTCTTAATTTTTTTTTCAGGAACTTCCACGGCAGGGATCGGGGGATCATCAGGGGTAAGATCCTCTTTGAAAGTATTTGTTTTTAAAGGAATGTTTTGTTTTGCCATGGATTATTATTCCATCCCTCCAAATTTCGATTTCAGCTCTTCCTGTGTAGTAAGAGTATAATCAGAGGGGATTTCAAATTCCTTTGCTGAGATATTCTTCTTTTCCACTGAGGCAGCAGTAAATTTCATCATGAATTGCGGAGTTTTCAAGGAAAATTCCAATAAAATTCCGTCGATATCTTTGTACAGGGGATTGTCGAAATTGGCTTGTTTTCCTCCTAGTTCCCGAGTATAATAAATTTCATAGGTATTCTTTGTTGCATTTTCTTCCACCGTGATGGTTGCTTTATTACAGGCATAACCGGCAATCATTTTTTGGTCACCGGAAAGTTCAATCGTGGGTTTTGGGCTTTTTGCAATTTCATTTTCAATTTCTTCTGCCGTTGTTTTTACAGCAAATTTCTGCCCTCCCATATTGATTAACCTGAATTTTGTTTTATTGATATAATCCGTGATCTCTGTTTGAATACCCATCCCTGTTGCAATTTCAGTTTTCGATTTGGGACCCTTGATGGTCACGGTCAGAATTTTAGGGAACATGGCCAACTGGCTTTCGGTAAACTTACTGCCGGGATAAGTTATTTTATAAGTCACTACGCCTTCAAAAGGTTTAGTGGCTTGAATGGAAGTATTCGCAGAAAAGATAATTGCCATGAGGATCAGGCATGTGGTCAGTATTTTTTTCATGTTGTATGATTTATATAATTTGACGCGATATATATTTTCATTACAAAATTAGCCTATTTTACGATTCTCATCAGTTTCCTCCACCTGATTTTTCCATCAAAAAGAGATTTGTTTGGGTCAAGCGATAACCAGACAAAAACGGCTTTCCCCACGATATGGTCTTCGGGAACGAATCCCCAGTACCTCGAGTCGGCGGAATTATGACGGTTATCGCCCATCATCCAAAAATAATCCATGGTAAACGTATAATGATTGGTTTCCTTTCCATTGATGAAAATTTTACCTTCTTTAAGGATGAGGTCATTTCCTTCAAAAACCCTGATGATACGTTCGTACAGGCAAATATTTTTCAGGTCAAGCGGAATGGTGACGCCCTTTTTGGGAACCCATAAAGGTCCGAAGTTATCCACATTCCATGCATAGGCAGAATCAAAAGGGAATAAATTGGGATCACGGGTCCCTTTTGGCACGATCTCAGGCTCAATTGCGATGACATTACTGAATTGTCTGATCTTTTCTACTGCATTTTCCGATAAAGTCATTTCATAGGTTCCCCGGTTATCAGTGGCAATATTTTCTGTTATATCGAGTTTTTCAAGATTTTTCGTATTGATAGGGTCTCCGTTGGTTTTGATTAAATACTTAAATTGTTTCTTGCCAAAGTTGTGCTCAGGTTTCCCGTTGATAAAAACCTTTTGATCAATAATCTGAATGGTATCACCGGGTATCCCGATGCATCTCTTGATGAAGTTTTCTCTTTTGTCGACAGGCCGGGTGATGATTTCCCCGAAATTAAGTTTGTCATTCCAGACGTTATCCCGCCCGAATTGCCGCACTAACTGGTAATAGCTGGCATTGCTCTGGAATTTGGTAGAAAGCGTATCGCCGTCGGGGTAGTTAAAGACCACCACATCCATGTTTTTTATTTTTGCCAGCCCGGGAAAGCGGTAATAGGGGAGTGTGATCCACTGAACATAAGATTTTACAGTTTCAGTCAGGGGTAAAGTATGGTGAACAAAGGGAAACGAAAGGGGAGTATTGGGTACTTTTGGTCCGTAACTAAGCTTTGAAACGAAAAGATAATCCCCAACAAGCAGGGTTTTTTCCATGGAAGAAGTGGGAATGGTGTAGGCCTCTATTAAAAAAATACGGATGATGCTGGCAGCAATTACGGCAAAAATAATAGCATCCACCCATTCGCGTGTAGCTGATTTTTTGGGGGGAGTTTGTTTTTTGGGATCAGTATATGTTTCATGATCAGAGAAAGCGAGATAAGGAAGATAGACAAAAGGGAAAAGAACGCCCAGCGCTTGTTGTCCCAGACCATATTTTTTAAAGCATTTGCAGGTTTCAACGATCATCAATAAAAGGACAAACACATTGATGAAAGGAACGAGCAGGAAAATATACCACCACATTGGTTTTCTGACAATTTTTAGCCAGATATACCAGTTGTAAAAAGGGATCAGGATTTTCCATCCTTTTTCTCCAGATTTGTTAAAGATTCCCCAGAGCCCGGCCATGGACAATACGAAAAAAACGATAAATAAAACAAGGTAGAGGTTCATAGAATGTTGATTAATGTTAAGAATAACGTATAAGTAAAGGCTTTCTTATCCAGCCTCTTCCATTTTTTTTGACTGAAGGAAGGTACTCAGTTCAAAGAATCCTGTCTTCCCGATCATCCATTCTGCTGCCTGGATTGCACCAAGTGCAAATCCCTTGCGGTTTTTAGCATGATGGCGGATTTCAATGATATCCTCATCCGATTCGTACTTCACCTGATGAATCCCTGGAATATTCTCTTCGCGAAAAGATTTAATACCCAGTTCATCCGGATTGCTTGGAACTTCTTTTACCCACTTTTCTTTTCTTTCGATCAGGTTGATGATGTCGTTGGCCAGGACAATGGCCGTACCACTGGGAGCATCCTGCTTGTGAATATGATGAGTTTCTTCAATCGAGATCTCATACCCCTCCCATTTTGTCATCATGTTTGCCAGATAGCGGTTAAGGTCAAAGAACAGATTGACGCCGATACTGAAATTGGGAGAATACATCATTCCCTGTTTTCGATCAATGCAATCCTTCCGGATTTGTTCCAGCTTTTCTGACCAGCCCGTTGTACCGGTCACAATTGGAACATGGGCATCAAAGCAACGATAAATGTTGTCAACCACACAGGCCGGAGTGGAAAACTCAATTGCAACATCGGCAAGCGGGAGTTCGTTACCTGATTTATCCCAATCTTCCTGACCATCGATGCAAACAATGATCTCGTGTTTCCTTTTAATGGCCAGTTTTTCGATTTCCTGTCCCATTTTTCCATATCCGATGATTGCAATCTTCATAAAAGCTTTGAAAAGAAGGTTAAAAATGAAAACTGATTTTGAGTCCGGTGGCCGTCCGACGGGCATATCCCGTGGGTTCGACTACAGGCTCCAATTTCAGGGCTAATTTATCACTGATGTTATAGGTGTACAAATGGGCATCGACGGCCGCATCCACTATATTTAAAACATACCACACAGCTGAGATCAGGCAGGATATTTCGAGGTTTCTCCGGTAATATTCCCTTGCAGATAGCAATTCCTCAAGGGTATATCGATTGGCCAGCTCTTTGTAATTTCCATTGGTATTCCCGTTGCTCTTTTCAATATAGGCACATTTATAGTTCAGGTATTCATCGGTATTAAAGGCGATGAAGTATGTCATGACCCCGATTCCTGCATATATGATGGGAACTTTCCAGTATTTTTTGTTATAAATCTGGCCAAGACCGGGGAGCAGTGCCGACATAATGGTAGCCTTGGTCGGAGAATGTTCTTTTTGCCTCACGGAATCAGGGGGCTCCACAGTAGATTTTTCTGTTTGCGGGTGAGCTGAAACAGGTAACATTAAGGTCAGGATTAACAAAAAAATGAAAGGAAAAGAAACTTTCATTTAAGATTTAAGTTTCGTAAATATCCGGTCGAAATCTTCCTCCGACTTAAAAGGGATGATGATAGATCCCGCCCCTTTATCATTTATTTTCAATTCAACCTTGGACTCCAGGATGGTATGAAGTATGTTTTTTGCATCATCGAATTTGGGAAGGAGGGTGACTTTTCGCTTTTCTTTGGATGATTTGGTTTGATTGAGTTCCCTAACCGTTTCTTCAACCTGTCGTACAGATAATTTTTGTTCAAGGATTTGCTGGAGGATGAGCAATTGTTCCTTTTCATCCTCAACGTTGACAATGGCTCTGGCATGCCCCATGGAGATCAGGTTATCCCTTACCGCGATCTGGATTTCTGTAGGGAGTTTGAGTAATCTGATATAATTGGATATGGTGGAACGGTCTTTTCCCAATTTCTGGCTGAGGTCTTCCTGTCGGAATTTACATTCTTCGAGCAGTCGTTGAAAACTAAAGGCGATTTCAAGGGGATTTAAATCCTCTCTTTGAATGTTTTCAACCAGAGCCATTTCGAGCATTTGTTCATCGTTGGCCACACGGATATAAGCCGGAACTTCAGTTAAGCCGGCAATTTTCGAGGCTTTCCACCTGCGTTCACCAGCAATGAGCTGGTATTTTTCGTGTCCTAATTTTCTGAGGGTAAGGGGTTGGATAATACCCTGTTGCTGAATGGATAATGCAAGTTCAGCCAGTTCTGTTTCACGGAAATATTTTCTGGGCTGAAAAGGATTGGCTTCGATTTGTTCTACCTTGATTTGAGTAACTGCTCCAAGGTCATAGTTTCCTGATATTTCCTGAGAATTGGATGCACTACCCGGATGATCAAGAAGAGCACTCAGTCCTCTTCCCAATGCCTTTTTCTTGCCATGTATTTCAGACATTGATCTCTTTTTCTTCGTTCTTTAATCGGGTTAACTCATTATTCTGAAGGATCTCCCGGGCGAGGTTCAGATAATTGATGGCACCTGAACTATTAATGTCATGCATCATGATAGTTACTCCGAAACTCGGCGCCTCTCCGAGTTTTGTATTCCGGTTAATGAGGGTTTTGAAAACCATTTGCTGGAAATGGGTCTTGACTTCATCCACTACCTGTTTGGCCAGGTTTAGCCGGTTGTCGTACATGGTGAGCAGTATCCCTTCGATATCCAGTTCGGGATTAAGTCTAGATTGGACAATTTTAATGGTATTCAGCAATTTGCCAAGGCCTTCGAGTGCGAAGTATTCACATTGTACCGGGATGATGACTGAATCTGCCGCAGTCAGTGAGTTGACTGTGATCAAACCCAGGGAGGGCGAGCAATCAATGATGATAAATTCATAATTATCTTTGACTTTATTGATCACTTTCCTCATCATTTTCTCTCTGTTGGGCAGGGAGATCATTTCAATTTCGGCTCCAACCAGATCAATATGAGCCGGCAGAAGGTCAAGAAATGGAGTAGTGGTGTTGAGAATGATGTTCTGTGGTTCTACATCATCCATAATGCATTCATAGATACTCGTCTTGATATTACGCGGATCAAAACCCACACCGGAAGTTGCATTGGCTTGGGGATCTGCGTCAATAATCAGGGTGGTATGTTCAAGAACCGCTAAACCTGCAGCAAGATTTATAGCCGTTGTGGTTTTTCCGACTCCGCCTTTCTGATTGGCTATGGCAATTACTTTCCCCATGGGTAATACTTACATTTGGCAAAGTTAAATCTAAATAAGAACAGGAAAGATAATGTTGAAAAGTTTTAAAAGAAATTCAACCATCAGGATGAATACTTCAAACCATTAGGTACATTTCCGGGATAAGGATTATTGTTCTGAATCTGAATTTAAATCTTCAAACTCGATACTGACATGGTCTTTTTCAATTTCCTTCCCGTCGGGTTCAATAGGGGGAACCTCCCTGTACTCGGGCAGATCGGGAGCTTTCCCTGTTTTAACAAAGGAAATGGCGTCATTCAGGCCATGGTAGAATTTTTCGAAATCCTCCTTATACAGAAAGAGCTTATGTTTTTCATAAAAAAACTTACCTTGTTCATTGTTGAAACGGCGCTTACTTTCCGTAATCGTCAGGTAATACTCATCGCCAACGGTAGCTTTAACGTCAAAAAAGTAAGTCCGTTTACCTGCCCGAACAGCGCGTGAAAAAATTTCACCCCTTTCTCTATCCTTATTCTCAAGATCTTCCATTGATGCAGTGTCGATTTTATGATAGGTTAATTATTCTTTCCTCAAACGCAAAAATAAAAATATTATTTGAAAATGAAAGCTTATTTTAATTCCTTAGATTTGCATCCTGTTATTCATTGCTAATGTTTGTTCTTATTAATCATGAAATATGTTAGGTAGAAGGCATTTCAGGATCAAGGTGCTTCAGGCATTGTACGCGTATTTTCAGGGGGGTGAAACCCGTCTTGATATAGCTGAGAAAAACCTTCTCTTAAGTATTAATAAAATTTCCGAACTTTATTTCCTACAACTTTCTTTTTTATTGGAAGTCCTGCACTTCTATCGTTTCCGTATGGAGGAAGCGAAGACAAAATTCATCCCGACCCAGGAAGAACTGAATCCAAACCTGAAGCTACTCAACAATAAACTGGTGATCCAGCTTCAGGAAAATCATGAACTTGCAGGCAGGTTCCGGCAATATAAGTTTTCCTGGACTGAAGAGCAGGAAATGATCAGAAAAGCCTATCTGAAGATTAAAAACAGCAAGGATCATGCAGAATATCTGAATTCTGGGAAAACCACCTATCAAGAGGATCAGGTCTACCTTCTCAGGCTTTTCAGGAAATATATTGCAAAATCAGGCGATCTTCAGTTCTATTGCGAAGAACGTAACCTTTTCTGGGAAGATGATTTTGAAGTCGCTGCCGTTTTTGTGTTAAAAACCTTGAAATTACTGAATGAATCTTTTTCACCGGAACAGGAGCTCTTATCTCTGTTGAAAAAAGATCAGGAGGATGACCCGGAAAACGACAGGATTTTTATTCTTGAATTATTCAGGAAGTCGATTCTGCATAGTGAAGAATTTAACCTGATGATAGAGACACGTACGCGTAACTGGGAACTGGAAAGGATTGCACTGACTGATGTCATTTTAATCAAGATGGCCTTGACGGAATTTATATATTTCTCCCAAATTCCGGTAAAAGTAACCATGAATGAATATATTGAAATTTCAAAGCAGTTCAGTTCCGTGAAAAGCAAGTTGTTTATTAACGGAATTCTGGACAAACTGGTTGCTGATCTTAATAAAGAAAAAAAGATTGCAAAAACTGGCCGGGGATTGATAGTCTGAACAGGATTATGCTTTGCATTTCACCATTAATTATTACATAAAAATACTATTTGAACAAACCTGTCGTTAATTTACATTCAACTCCTGATACCTGTGCGAACACTGATACGAACCTTTCTCCTGATCTGTTTTTTTCTACTTATCGCTACCGTGCAAACCATTGCTCAAAGCGGCGGATACAGTACCTACCGTTTTCTTAGCCTGACCAACTCGGCCAGGGTAGCAGGTCTGGGAGGAGATTTCCTCGCCATCAAAGACAACGACATTACCCTGACCCTTGCAAATCCGTCTTTGATCACATCTGAAATGAATAATAACCTCTCGCTGAGCTTTGTTAATTATTTTACCGGGCTCAATTACGGATATGTGATGTTTTCCCATACATTCAATAAAGCAGGTAGTTTTGTCGGAACTTTCCAGTTCTTCGATTACGGTAAATTTACCGAAACCGATGCTGCCGGAAATATCCTGGGTTCTTTTTCTGCTGCCGATTATGCCTTGACGATTGGCTGGGGAAGACAACTCAGTCCGCATTTCTCCATAGGCGCAAACGGAAAACTCATCTATTCCCAGATGGCTGATTATAATTCTTTCGGGATAGCAGTGGATGTTGCGGGAACATATAGTACAAAGGATGATCTTTTTACAGCTTCCCTGATTGGTCGGAATATTGGTGCTCAGATTATTGCATACCGACCGGGTGAACGTGAACCCCTTCCTTTCGAAATTCAGATCGGACTATCACAAAAACTCAGACATATTCCGGTCAGATTTTCTCAATTAATAACCCATCTGGAAAGATGGGATCTTTCCTATACAGACCCGGATGATCCGGCAAATGCTGCAGACCCCATCAGCGGGGAGACAAAACAGAAAACTGGAATCGGGAAATTTGCAGACAACCTGATGCGTCATATCGTTCTCGGTGCTGAAGTTACCATTGCAAAAACCCTCTCGCTCCGCCTGGGATATAATTACCTGCGCCGACAGGAACTTAAATTGAACAACAGGG
This sequence comes from uncultured Prolixibacteraceae bacterium, assembly GCA_964429135.1. Taxonomy (GTDB): domain Bacteria; phylum Bacteroidota; class Bacteroidia; order Bacteroidales; family FEN-979; genus CAZSDU01. The sequence goes on from CAYSAU010000007.1 coordinate 47,318, forward strand.
CAGGACTGGCTGGATTTACAGTAGGTGCAGGACTCCGGATAAAAATGTTCAACCTGAGTTATACCCGGTCAACCTTCCAGGCTGGTGGTAGTAATCCGAATTATATTACGGTGACAGTTAGCCTTCAGGATTTTTCTAAAAAGAAATGAATGTAACCATTGATCCACATTCCGGTTTCTGCTTCGGAGTGGTTTATGCCATAGAAGTGGCAGAAAGGGAATTGGCAAAATCTCCGCGCTTATACTGTCTTGGAGACATTGTACATAATAACATGGAGGTAAATCGCCTCCGGGAACTGGGGCTGATCATTATTAATCATGATGATCTCAAAGAATTACATCATGTTAAAGTCCTGATCCGGGCTCACGGTGAACCTCCCACTACATACCAGATTGCCCTGAACAACGATATTGAGCTGATTGACGCTTCCTGTCCCATTGTGCTGAATCTCCAGCATGTTATTCATAAGGGGTTTCAGGAGATGAAAGCCAGGAATGGTCAGATTGTTATCTATGGTAAAGAAGGACATGCAGAGGTCAATGGTTTAAAGGGGCAAACAAATGGAAGTGCCATCATCGTGGGGGATGAAAATGATCTGGATAAGATAGATTTTTCAAAACCCATTCGATTGTACAGCCAGACGACAAAAGGAGTGGATGGATTTCATGATCTGGTTGGTTTGATCGAAAAACGCCTTAGCATTGAAAGTCAAGGAACACCATACGATTTCGAATGGAATGACAGCATATGCCGACAGGTTTCCAACCGTTCCGGATTGTTGAGGGAATTTGCCACTCGCTTTGACATTGTTGTTTTTGTCAGTGGTAAAAAGAGTTCCAATGGGTTAATCTTATATCAGGTATGCAAAGATGTTAATCCGAATACATACTTTGTTTCAAGTCCTGAGGAACTAAAAAAAGAATGGTTTGAGGGACTTTCTGAAGTCGGAGTATGCGGGGCTACTTCTACACCCATGTGGCTGATGGAAAAAGTCGGTGTTCAAATCTTGCAAATGGGAAACTGATATGTATTTGCAAAAATTGATATTGACTAATTTTAAAAATTTCGAACAGGCTGATTTTGAATTTTCAGAAAAGATCAACTGTTTCATTGGAAATAACGGTGTAGGGAAAACCAATCTGTTGGATGCTATTCATTACCTTTCATTCTGTAAAAGTTTTTTTAATCCACTGGATATCCAAAATATCCGACATGAAAATGATTTTTTTGCCATACATGGCACTTATTACTGTGATTTCGAAAAAGCGGAACTCGTTCAGTGCATTCAAAAGAGAAACCAAAGAAAGAAGTTCTTACTCAATAAAAAGGAGTACGACCGCCTGGCCGATCATATCGGGAAATTCCCCTTGGTGATGATCTCTCCTTATGACAGTGATTTGATCAATGATGGCAGTGAGCTCAGGAGAAAGTATATTGACAGCGTTATTTCGCAGTTCGATAAAGTATACCTGGATGACCTGATCCAGTACAATAAAGCACTTTATCAGCGCAATACCTTGCTGAAACAATTTGCAATGAATGCTTATTTTGATGATGGTATTCTGGAGGGTTGGGACGAACAACTCATCCGTTTTGGGCAGGAGATTTTTGAAAAGAGAAAAAATTTTCTGGACCAACTGACTCCTGTCTTCCGGCACTATTTTCAATGGATCAGCGGGGGTTTGGAAATCGTGGACATCAGGTACCAGTCACAGCTTATGCATGGCTCTTTCAGGGAATTGATGAAAAAATCACGGTCCAGGGATAGTGCCGCTCAATATACGACCACAGGCATTCATAAAGATGATTTGGAGCTTGAAATCGATGGATTTCCGATAAAAAAATATGGATCCCAGGGGCAACAGAAATCATTTTTGATTGCCGTTAAACTTGCTCAGTTTGAATATACCAGAAATATCAAGGGATTTGAACCTGTTCTTTTACTGGATGATGTATTTGACAAACTGGACGATTTCAGGGTTCAGCAACTCATCCAATTGGTCAGCAGAAATAGTTTCGGACAGGTTTTTATAACGGATACCAGTGAAAGCCGGATTCGCAATATTTTCAATCAGATGGGAATAGACCATAGCATATTTATCCTTCCTCTTCCATTTCAATGAGCAAAAATCAATAACTTTATCCCATGTCACGACCCTCGCGAAATTCGGAAGAACAACCTTTAAAACAGGCCATTGAAGCGTTTTTAAAGACCTATCATCTGGAAGATAAACTCAGTGAAACAAAACTTCTTCATTCCTGGGATAAGGTTGTCGGCTCAATGATTGCCAGACATACGCAAAGGATATATATACGGAATAAAAAACTTTTTGTTAAACTGGATTCCGATGCCCTTCGGAATGAATTATTTTATATGAGGGAAAAGATCATCCTCTCGCTGAATAAGGATGCAGGACGCTTCGTCATTGAAGAAATTGTTTTGCAATAGATAGCGCTCATCATTTAACCAGACAGGATAATACCTTTTCTCCTTCCAAGAACCCTTCCATTTTGTCACCCATGACAATGGGACCAACTCCAGCGGGTGTTCCTGTGAAAATCAGATCTCCTGTACGGAGGGTCATAAATTGGGATATATGGGAAATAATGGCATCAATGGAAAAGATCATCATTGAGGAATTTCCTTTCTGAACGGTATTCCCATTCAAATCCAGGTGGAAGTTTATGTTTTTTATATCAGGAAATTTATACTTGGGAAGAAATGTTCCAAGCGGAGCAGAGTGATCAAAGCCTTTGGAAAGTGCCCAAGGAAGCCCTTTTTGTTTGGCTGAGTCCTGAAGATCCCTGGCTGTTAAATCAAAACCAATTGTGATCTCATCATAATAGGTATGGGCAAACCCTTCCTGGATATTTTTTCCCACCTTACAGATCCTGATGACAAGCTCTATTTCGTGATGAATTACTTTTGTAAAAGAAGGATAATAAAACGGACGGTTACGGATCAGCAGGGCAGTATCGGGTTTAAGAAAAAAAACAGGGGCAGAAGGCATGGCGCTGTTTAATTCTTTGATATGTTCCACATAATTTCTGCCTATACAAATGATTTTCATGCTTAAAATAATTCCAGTTTTACAGATCCGCTGTTTTTACTCTTGAGGTATATGGATGTAACAACTTTTTTCGTGGATAGCGGGAATTCACTTTTCATAATCCAGTCATAATAAGAGGGTTCATCCCTGAAAACCTGAGCAACCAGCTTGCCCTTATGTTTACCAAAATTAAAAACCTCCTGGTTCTTTTCATTCCAAACAATATGTCCCACCAGATCAACCGATCGGGTAGAGAAAGAAAAATCACTCAAGGCTTTAATATCATTGATCACGGGTTGGCTGACATTCCCTTTACGGTCTTTAAACGTGATATCCTGGTAATGATCAAGCTGGGATTTCAGGATTTCATAGGTGGCCTTCGTATCTGCTTCGGCACTGTGTGCATTGACCAATTCTTTACCGCAATAAAATTTATAGGCAGCAAAAAGGTTACGGGGTTCCATTTTGTGAAAAATGTTCTGCACATCCACAAATCTTCTTCCCTTCAGGTCAAAGTCGACTTCAGCCCTGAGGAATTCTTCAACGAGGAGGGGGATGTCGAAATGATTGGAATTATATCCAGCAAGGTCACACCCCTCCAGGAACTGTAGCAGTTCATGGGCGACCATTTTAAAGGTGGGGGCATCTTTTACATCATCATCGGTGATTCCATGAATCGCGGTAACTTCCGGGGGTATGGGAATTTCAGGATTGATCCTCTGGGTTTTGATTTTTGTGCTAGTGTCAGGTTGTATCCTGAACAGGCATAATTCAACGATACGGTCGGTGGCTACTTTGATTCCTGTTGTCTCCAGATCAAAAAAAACCAGGGGCCGGGTCAGTTTTAGTTCCATCAGATAGATTGGTTAGGGTTAAAATCTTCAAGGTATGATACCAATCGGGTTAAAAACTGTCCTGCCAATGCGCCATCAATAACCCGGTGATCGTAAGTAATGGAAATCATCATAACCGGACGGATCGCGATGCTGTCGCCTGCTTCATTTTCAATCACCACAGCTTTCTTTTTAATAGCACCAACAGCGATGATTGCGGTCTGAGGCTGGTTGATGACAGGGGTGCCCATCAGGGTGCCGAAGGATCCAAGATTGGTTAGCGAAATCGTTCCGCCTGAGATGTCATCGGGAAGCAGTTTATTTTTTCTGGCCCTTTCAGCCAGGTCATTCACTTCCTTGATAATACCCAACAAGCTTTTCTGATGAGCATTCTTAATTACCGGCACGATCAGGTTAAAATTCGGAAGGGCAACCGCCATACCGATGTTGATAGGATCATGGATAATGATCTTGGTTCCGTCAACGGAGACATTGACCATGGGGTAATCCCTGACCGTTTTGGCGATGGCTTCAATGAAAACCGGTGTGTAGGTGAGCTTTTCTTTCTCCCGCTTCAGAAAATTCTCCTTATTTTTTTCCCTCCATTGAACAATCCGTGACATATCCGCTTCCATGAATGAAGTGACATGAGCCGAGGTACGCAGTGAATTAACCATGTGGCTGGAAATCAACTGCCGGATACGGTCCATCTCAATGATCCGGTCACCTTCCCGGGAAGAAACGTCAGTTTTTTGTATGTCTGTCGTAACAATGTCAGGTAATTTCCTCTGTTTTTCCTCGGATCGTATGTTAAGATAATGAATCAGATCCTGTTTTGTCAGTCGATCGTTTTTTCCGGTTCCAGCAATGGTATCAAGTTCCTGAAAACTGATATGCTCCTGTCTGGCAATATTACGGACCAGGGGAGAATAAAAGCGATTTCCTTGCTGACTTTCGCCTGGATCTTTCTGATCAGGGGAAGCAATGGTTTTTTCCTCTGGAATGATTCGGGGAATGATTGGAACTGTTTGATCTTTGTTTGTCCCGGTGGTTTCAATGAGGGCGATAGGTTTTCCCACAGCGGCTGTTTCACCTTCCTGAACAATTATCTTTAAAAGTTTTCCTGTGAAAGGGGAAGAAATTTCGGAATCAACTTTATCGGTCGCAATCTCTGCGACTGCTTCATCTTCTGAGATATGATCACCTACTGATTTCAACCATCTCGTGATGGTTGCCTCAATGACACTTTCCCCCAATTTTGGTATAATAATTTCAGATGTTGCCATAAAGAGATCGTTTAATAAAAAACAAAGTTAAGGTTTTTCTACGAACGACCTAATTGGCGAAATCCTTTAATGATGATATTCAGGTCGTTGGTGAGTTTATAATCCCTCGCGTACAGCATATTAATCCTGGATGTGGCTTCTTCCGGTACATTTTGATTGCGGAATGCATCAAGGGGGGATAGAATTCCTTGCTTTATGGATGGTAGTCTTTTTATATCTGATTCGGAGAGCATGGTATAGCCAACCCATGATTTGATGGAAAACAAAACCCTGAAAATATTTTCCAGGAGTGTTAATGGATTTTTGACAAAAAAGAGGAATACCGGGTAAAAAATGAGTAGTACTAATGAGACCATGACATCAAGAAGACGTTTGTTCCTACGGTTCGATTTTTTAGTAATTGCATTTATATCGATTACATACAGATCTCCTGAAGTGTTGATGGAATTGCTCCCGATGATGGAAAGGCTTTCCGGAGGCGCGATTTTATAATCAACCTGTTCTTCTTTAAGTTCCGACATCTTATCAATGATCACCTGAGCCGGGACATCCTTGGCACAGAAAATCACCTCATCTATTTTATGAATGGTAATGATTTCTTTGATTTGTCCGAGATATCCGATATACCCATTCAGATTTCCCCGGTGATGGAGATAACTAACCAGCCCTATGAAAGCAGGATTGATAGCAGTTTTTTGGAGAAGTTCGGAAACCCTTTCAGCCTCCTCTTTTTCACCCACAATAATGAATCGTTTATTTTTTTCAGAATTAAGCCTGAAACCATTGAATTTTAAGATGTGCAGCAATAAACGTATAGCCAGCATGGAAATTATTCCCCAGGCAGCACCCAAAAGGATTAAGGCGCGGGAAAATCGGTAATTTTCACTCAGTAAGCTGTACAGTACCAAAATAATGAGGGTCCCTGTTAACATCCCGAGCGTCAATTTACGTAGTCGGACAGGTTTGTCATAACCTCCGTTGAAAAATACACAAAGAAGCCATATGAGGATATAAATCGGTACAACGATCCAGATGAAAGCCTGTGGATAATGACCTCCTTCAGGAAAGATAAATACGCGTTCCCAATACCCCCTGATGAAATTAATCCCGCCGAAAATCATGAGGGCATCTAAGAGGGGCAGCAACAATCGGGTAGCAAAACGGTTTATAATTGAAAAGAAGGCACGGAGATATATAGCGAAATTGATCATGAGTGAAAAAGAACGTGCATTTTGCCTAGAAAAATGTTTTTTTGCAAAAATGATCATGGCATGATAGAACATGAACACATAATTGATGCTGCTTTTTTTTGTGCTTTCCCCCTTGTAATGGATAATCCTTGTTTCCGGGAAATAATAGTTTTTATAACCGGCCTGGGTGATACGATAGCTCAAATCAATATCTTCACCATACATAAAAAATGCTTCATCAAGCAATCCGATTTCATCCAAAACTTTTTTCCGAAGAAGCATGAATGCACCTGCGAGGATATCAATCTGATGAATTTTATCCTTATCCAGGTAGCCCAGATGATACTTGCTGAAGATTCTTGATTTCGGAAATAAGGTCGATAGTCCGAAAATTTTAAAAAAAGAAACGGAAGGGGATGGGAGACCACGTTTGCTTTCAGGTAAAAATTTGCCTTTCCCGTCTATCATTTTTACCCCCAATCCTCCGGCTTCAGGATGTTCATCCATGAATCTGAGGGATTTATGCAGGGTGTCATCCTCGACAATCGTATCCGGGTTCAGCAATAAAATGTATTCTCCATTCGCTTTCCGTATAGCCTGGTTATTGGCTTTGGAGAACCCTTTATTGTCTTTGTTTTCGATAAGGTAAACCTCAGGGAATTTATCCCTGACCATCTTCAGCGAACCATCAACCGAGTTGTTGTCTACGACAAATATTTCTGATTCAATGCCAATGGTTGCTTTCTGAACGGAATGCAAGCATTGTTCAAGGAAATATTTGACGTTATAGTTAACAATGACAATCGAAAGTTTCATGAAAACAGCATGAATGAGTTTGTAAAGTTAAGATTTATGAATTAATTTCAACACTAAAATGCACCGGCTTCGATCATCTGAACCACCTTTTCAATGGCCTGATCTTCTCCTTCCGGATCATAAGTTGTTTTCAGGTTGTAACCAAATAAAGAAGCCAGGGTTTGAAAAATAAACGCGGTAAAGCCCCCCCGGAGTTCCCTGACAATTTCAAAAGAAGAGTTGCCTGTTTCCCGGTAGATTAATTTGATCAGAATCTTACCTTGTGAAAACGTAAGATCCCTGATATCATTCCCGAACTCGTCTTCAAGTTCTTTTTCGGCCATTTTTGTAAAGTTCTTTCTTTCCTTTTCATTACTCATCCCTTCCAGGATTTCTTTGTACTTCCTGAGCTTAATGCCGGCAAGTTTGGCATAAGGATAAACTTTTCTGACATTGTATACGAGTTTATCATAGCGGGATGCTTCCCTTTTCGAGGCGAACTGCATGACGGGAAAAATAACGACTGCGTTGACATCCAGCAGAGGGATAGTGTCATTTCCGAGGATCTTGGCGGGAACGATAATTTTTACCGTATCCTGAGCTGATGCGACAGCGATTAGGAATGAAGTCAAGACAAGGGTCAGCATTCCTTTTTTCATGGATGCGCCATCTGGTTAAACACTTCAGGCAACTCTTAACCGGGCCATACTTGTATTCTGGAATTTCTCCTCGACAAATTCCCGGTTTACTTTCAGGCTTTTTGTGCTTCCTTTTGAGGGTAGGTCAAACATGGAATCTGTCATAATTCCCTCTAGGATGGAACGCAATCCCCTGGCTCCCAGTTTATATTCAATCGACTTGTCCACAATAAAGTCCAGGGCAGCTTCATCAAAGCTAAGTTTAATATTATCCAAATCAAACAACTTGGTATATTGTCTGACCAGGGAATTTTTTGGTTCCGTCAGTATCCTTCTCAGGGAATCATGATCAAGGGCATGCATAAAAGTGATGATGGGTAATCGACCCACAAGCTCCGGGATCAAACCGTAAGCTTTCAGATCCACGGGTGAAATATACTGGAGAATGTTCTCTTTGTCTATGTATTCCCGCTTTTTATCAACTTTATAGCCGATTTTATTGGTTTGAAGCCTGGCAGCAATTTTTTTATCGATGCCATCAAAAGCGCCACCGGTAATAAAGAGGATGTTCTGGGTATTGATCTGTATCAGTTTCTGTTCAGGATGTTTTCGCCCTCCCTGTGGAGGAACGTTCACAATAGAACCTTCAAGCATTTTAAGCAATGCCTGTTGTACGCCTTCACCGCTGACATCCCTGGTAATGGATGGATTATCACCCTTTCGGGCAATTTTATCAATTTCATCGATAAAAACAATACCTCTTTCGGCGGCAGCAAGGTTATAATCAGCAACCTGAAGCAACCTTGTCAGGATACTTTCCACATCTTCTCCTACATAACCTGCTTCAGTAAGGGCTGTGGCATCGGCAATACAGAAGGGGACATTTAGTAAGCGGGCAATGGTTCTGGCCAGAAGCGTTTTTCCGGTCCCCGTTTCTCCAACGAGGATGATATTGGATTTTTCAATTTCCACGTCCTCTTCTTGGGCTTTCCTGACGTGGGCAATCCGCTTGTAATGATTGTAAACGGCAACGGCAATAACGCGTTTAGCTTCTTCCTGACCGATCACGTATTGATCCAGAGAATGTTTGATTTCAGCAGGTTTTAACAGCTTGAAATCGGGGTTTTCCTTGTTTCTGGCAACCGATAGCTCTTCATCCAGGATGATCTGTGCTTGCTGGATACAACTGTCGCAGATATGCGCATTAATACCGGCGATCATTACCCTGGTTTCATGTTTCCCCCTGCCGCAAAATGAACATTTTTCTCCTGATTTTGCCATACTACTAATGGATATTATCTTTTTTCGAACGTGTCAGAATCTCATCGATCATCCCATATGACTTAGCTTCCTCAGAGGTCATCCAGTAATCACGGTCAGCATCCTTAAGAATTTTCTTATAGGATTGTCCCGAATGCAAGGAAATGATCTCATAAAGCTCTTTCTTGAGTTTTTGAATTTCCCTTGTGGTAATCTCTATATCCGATGCCGGACCTTCCGCGCTCCCCATGGGTTGATGGATGAGTATCCTGGAATGTCTGAGTGCAGTTCTTTTTCCTTTTTCACCGGCACACAATAAAATTGCACCCATGGAAGCAGCCATTCCGGTGCAAATGGTGGCGATATCAGGTCCGATATATTGCATGGTGTCATATATCCCCAATCCTGCATAAACTGAACCTCCTGGTGTGTTCAGGTAAATCTGTATGTCTTTTTTGGAATCAACGGACTCCAGAAAGAGAAGTTGTGCCTGAATGATGTTGGCGACATAGTCGTCGATGGGAACGCCAAGGAAAATAATGCGATCCATCATAAGACGTGAAAAAACGTCCATGGTCGCAATGTTAAGTTGTCGTTCTTCAATAATGGTGGGGGAGATGTAATTCCCGTAGACGGATTTGTACTTCTCCAGTGTCAGACTGCTGATTCCACGGTGGTGGACAGCATATTTCGAAAATTCATCCATATTGATTTTTTTATTATTCTGAGTTCTGGTCGGTTGGTGATTCATGTTCATGATTATGTTCATGATGGTGTTCATGAGCATGTTTGGCTGAAGCCTCCTGAATGAATTCTTCATAGCTGACCTGCCTTGTTTTCATCCCCAGCTTTGCTTTGAATAATTCTAGCATGCGTGCATTATATAATTGATCATTGATACGTTGTACCTGTTCTTTGTTTTGCATGAATGCATCCACAATGGAATCATACCGTGTCTGAATTTCGGGGTCTGAATTTTCAAGATTCACCTGACGCAACATAAAAGTCCGGATATAATTCCTGATATCTTCATCTTTGACCTCGATTTTGTTTTCCTGGATGATTTTATTTTCAATCAGTTGCCATTTTATGGATTCGGTAAAAGACGGATAATTCTTCTCGATTTCTTCCGGAGAATACTTACCCTCATTACTTTCAATTAACCAGCGTTTCATAAAAATGTCGGGTAGGGGAATGTTGGTTTGCTTGACGAGCGTTTCGGTTGCCTCATTGAAAAACATCTTGTCTGCTTCAGCAGCAAAACCATTGCTGGCATCCTTTCTCACCTGCTCTCTGAAATCCTCCTCAGTCTGAATATCCATTCCGGGATAAACCTGGTTATAGAAATCAGGGTTCATTTCTGCGGGTTCAGTTTGTTGGGTCTCTGCATTGGGTTCCGCTGATTCAGTAACAACTGGCTTGCCGAACCTTTTTCGGGTATCTTCAATATATTTGTCGACCATATCATTGCTGACCATGATTTCCAGGTATTCCACTTCAGTATCGTTGGAGAGCGGAATGGTAAAATCAGGGGACAGTCCCAGATCGAAATAAAATTCGAATGCCGTCTGATGTTCAAAATCGATTGGATTGCTTTTTTCTGTGTTTGGTAAGGGATGGCCCAGAATATCGAGTTTTTCATCCCTGATATAATTCATCAGGCTTTCGGAAAGCAGTCTATTGACTTCTTCAGCCAATATTGATTTTCCATACATTTTTTTGATTAACCCTGTAGGGACATGACCTGGCCGGAATCCCGGGATGTTAGCTTTCCGTTTATGATCCAAAATGACTTTTTCCACTTTTTCATTATAGTCAGAAGGTTCAATTTCGACTTTAACAATGGCAGTAAGTTCAGCTGTTTTTTCTAAGCTAATGTTCATGAATATTCATTTAACAGTTAATTTTTTCCGGGTTATGGCCGGGAATCATACATGTGCGGATGAAGGGACTCGAACCCCCACGCCCTGAGGCACAAGATCCTAAGTCTTGCGCGGCTACCAATTACGCCACATCCGCCTCTGACCCCATAACGGCTGTGCAAAGATAAAGATAATTTCAGTGCATCGGTAATTATAGTCCCATTGGATTTTCTAAAATGATTATTGCTGATTTCAGAAAATGATTAGCATGAGGTTTACCATCCTCCCAATTTGTCATTAGTTCAAGCAAAAGGATCAAGCTGAAATATTATAGGGAAGATTTCGTTAAAATGTCAGGGGGTATATTCCCTCTTGGGTTAAGGTATTTGTATAGATGATCTGGAAAAAGAAAAGTTTTCAGTATATTCTATTATTTCATTTCATGTTTTTTTCTGTTGTCTGCACGGTCATCGGACAGGATATGACAGGATTGGTTCTGGGGAATTATTCCGGGATTAACAGTGTACAGGTCAATCCAAGCGGGATGCATAACTCTAAAACCTATCTTGATATTCAGTTCCTGGGTGTGGATTTATTTCTTCAGAATAATTTTCTTTATCTGGATAATAAGGATTACCGGTTTTTAAATTTTTTTAAACCGGGATATGAACTGCCAGTTCATACCGAGGATTATGGAACTGAAGAACGAACATTCTATGTTTATCACAATAAGCGTGTAAAAAATATATTTTCCAGCATCAGGATAAACGGACCCGGTGCCATGCTGATCTGGGGTAATCATGCTTTTGCAATTACCACGGCAGCCCGACAGGTCGCCTCCATCTACAAAGTTCCCTATGACCTGGCTAATTTTAGTTACCTGGGCTTAAACTTCAAGCCTCAGCAGAATATCAATTATCAGGATAAGAAACCTTTTTCCGTTGCTGAACTGGCCTGGGCAGAGATTGGCCTTAGTTATGCATATACTTTTTATGCACGAGGATTCAATAAAGTATCTGCCGGGATTTCGGCACGAAGGCTTTTTGGGATTGCCGGTGGATATGTTTTTTCACGTCAGTTGGATTATATAGTGATTGACGATTCTACACTAAATGTCAAAAACTTTGATGCAGATATAGGATTGGCTATCCCTGTAGATTATGGCAATAATTTATCCCAGGCAAATCAATGGGTTAAAGGAGGTGGATTTGCATTTGATATAGGCCTTACATACGTACGTACAGTCAAGAGTCTGCAAAGAGATTACTTCCCTTCTTTATGTGCTCAGCGCTATGATGATTATGAGTACAGAATTGGGATTGCATTGATCGATATCGGAGCCATTCATTTCAGAACCAATGCCAGGAAATATCGGATTGATAACCGGGCTTCATACTGGGATAACCTGACCAGCTTCGAGTTTAGGGATATCAATCAACTCATGGACACCGTCAGTTATAAATTTTATGGCGATAACCAGGAAGCTTTAGTAGCCGACCAATTTTATATGTGGTTACCTACAGCCTTCAGTTTCCAATTTGATTATCATTTCCGAAAAAACTGGTATGTTAATGCCAGTCTTATCTATGGCATTCCCTTGAGTCGTAATGCGGTCGGAAGACCAGCCGAATTGTCCATCACTCCTCGTTACGAAACCCGGAATTTTGAAGTGAGTCTTCCGGTTTCATTGTACGACTGGTATCTGACAAGAATAGGTTTGGCTTTTCGTGTTTATGGATTTACCATAGGAACTGATAAACTGGGTGGTTTTTTTAACCTGAATGATTTTACCGGACTGGATCTGTACTTTTCGATCAAGTTGTTTTTCAATAAAGGTAGATGCAGGGGGGGGAAGGAAACTCCATGCGGAAACCTTGAATTTAAACCATAGTGAATTCAGAATTCAGACGATCTCACATCGAGTGCATCCCTGAGCGCATTACCGATAAGCATAAATGCAAGGACCAGCAACATGATGGCGAGACCAGGAAGAATAGCCAGATAGGCATAATCCAGAATGATATATCCATAATTTTCCTTGATCATACTCCCCCATGAAGGCACAGGGGGTTGGACACCAAGTCCCAGAAAACTTAACCCTGCTTCCATCAGGATCGCGGATGCAAAATTCGCAGCAGAAATAACAATGACTGCAGCCATGACATTGGGTAAAATATGGTGGATGATGATCCTCATATCAGAAAATCCCAGAGCTCTCCCGGCCTCAACAAATTCCTTTTCGCGGAGACTTAAAACCTGACCCCTGACCACTCTTGCCACTTCCACCCACATGGTCAATCCGACGGCAACAAAAACCTGCCAGAATCCTTTTCCCAAGGCAAAAGTTATGGCAATCACAAGTAAAAGGGTAGGGATAGACCAAACCACATTGATAAACCAGAGAATGACATTGTCAATCCAGCCTCTGTAATAACCGCCGATGGCTCCGATAAAGATACCTAAAATGAGTGAGATAACAACAGAGATGAATCCGACCGAAAGACTTATCCTAGTTCCGATGATTAATTCGCTGAGGTAATCTCTCCCGAAGCGGTCGGTACCTAACCAATAGGTCCTGTGCTCAAATCCGACAAGTTTATTGTTTTGCATACGGTTCCAGGGCGCATTGGGAAAGGGAGGATTTGAATAATCCTGATATTGTACGGTATCTTTTTTAAATTGATAGGATTGAACCGGGATATAGGTATAACCGGATTTGTTGCCTGAGATCATGATAGAAAACCAAGACTTCTTTTCAATTTCCTGGCCTGTTTTGACTTTAAGTAATGTAACGCTGGTTCCGGGTTTTTTCAGGCCAAGCTCAAGGTGTTGCTCATTGGCAAATGGAGAATTGTCCGGTGTGACCAGGTACCCAAGAAGAGCAATAAGGGTGATAAGCGCAAGAAAAATAAGGGAACCCATACCAAGTTTATTCCTTTTAAATTTCTTCCAGGCAAGGGCTGACAGTGAACCCGAAGTGATGTATGTCCGTCGACGAAAAAACACGAAGCAGAAGGATAGTGATTTTTGACAAAGTTAATTTTTTTTGTACTTTTGCCAAACTTTACATGGTGGTCGTAGCTCAGTTGGTTAGAGCGTCAGATTGTGGCTCTGAAGGCCGTGGGTTCGAATCCCATCTTCCACCCAAAGGCTGTTGTCTGACAACAGCCTTTTTTATATTCTGTCCATTTCCCTCTTGATTTCCTTTTGTTTCAGGGATTCCCGTTTGTCATAAGCATGTTTACCCCTGGCCAGGGAAATGTTTAGTTTAGCCCGGCCCTCTTCATTGATAAAAAGTAAAGTCGGTACAATGGTAAACCCTTTGTCTTTGCTTTTTGTCTGGAGCTTTTTCAGTTCCCTTTTTTTAAGCAATAATTTCCTGTCCCTTTTAGGCTCATGGTTATAATGGGAACCCATGGTGTATTCAGCAATGTGCATGTTTCGGACAAAAAGCTCATTCCCTGTAAAAGTGCAATAAGCATCAACGATTGAAGCCTTACCGTCTCTGATCGATTTGATTTCCGTTCCGCAAAGCTGGATCCCCGAGGTATATTCCTGGATAAAAAAATATTCATGGGAAGCCCGTTTATTCTTTATGTTGATTTTTTTTTCCATAAATCCCATGCAAGATTAGGATTTTTCCTTCAATTTTAAACCATTCCCAGTAAATTTCAGATTTTAAAAGTGATTCCAATCAGAAAGTTGATTAATGCCTGAGGGAAATATCCGTTGGCTTCACCATACTGATGGTCATAGTAATACTGATACACCCAGGCATTGGTCTCATATTTACTGTTAAAAAGGTTATTGATCATGAAGTGAAGGTTGATTTCATTAAAAGGCTTCACTTTTAAGGCATACGATGCAGCAAGGCTATGGATAAAATAAGGATTAAGGGAGCGATTTTTATTGCTGGTATTATCGATGAATTGTCTACCGACATATTTTGAAATCAGGGAAAACGCAAGTGAAGTTACTGGCTTATAGGTAATGGTACTGCCTGCCAGGATATTTGGCGAGAACGAAAGATCCGTCAGCCCCAGATCTTCCTGCATCTGTCCAATGAATCCGGTAGAATCATATATATCAATGTAGGAAGTGAAATCTTTTATTTTATTCCGGCTCAGGGTCAGATTTGCATTCCACTCCAGTTTTTTAAATAGCCGGAGACTTGCGGAAAGTTCTACTCCCAGCCGGTAACTTTTCGGAACATTCACCATAATGGCTTCCCCAACATTATTGATTTCACCGGTCAATACAAGCTGGTTATGATAATTCATGAAATACAGGTTCACACTTCCGAAAAAAGCGGAGGATTTGTAATTATAACCGAGTTCGGTATCGAAAAGTGTTTCAAAAGTGGGGTTACGGTCTGGATCCGCATCTTTGTAGTTATTTCTGCTTGGTTCTCTATGGGTCATGCCAAATGAAACATAAGCCTGATGGTGGTTACTGAGATCAAAGAAAATTCCCCCCTTCGGATTGAAGAAATTAAACGTATGCTGCTGATCGATGGATCTCAGGTCATCGAGGGTGCCATGCATGGCATAAGATACATACCTGTATTGGAGGTCAAGATAAAGATTTACTTTACTGATCAATTGGAAATTTATTTTTGAGAACACATTAAAATCCTTTTTTAGACCAGTGTTGTAATACCAGTTACGGTTGTTATCCCCATTGGAGGCATAATCTGCCCAGATGATCTTACCGAAATGTCTTCCAAAATAACGGTTCCAGGCTCCCCCGAGGGTTACTGTCAAATGATTCGGTATCGTGTAGTTGCTTGAAAAAGTCAAACCGCAAAAATCATTATCCATCATTTTCCGGTTGACTAGATCAGTGGTAGTAATGGTATCGGAACCGATGATCACATCGTCAAGGCCGTATTCGGCAAAGGACTCTTTCTGTTTATAGTTCTCATAATAGCCTTTGCCTTTTGTATAATGGAGGGCCAGGTTCATATTCCAGTTCTTCATCAGGGTCTGTGAAAAGATTGCCTGGTAGTGATCCTGCTGATAATTATCGATCTGATTATTATAGTAAGAAATATGTCCGAATTTATCAATGTATTCACCTGCCGGATTATATGTTCGGTTTGTACTTAGTGAATCCATTGGAACGCCTTCCCAGGCCTGATAGGTTTTTTCGAAACCGGAACTGGCGATGAGGCGGAGGGTGGTATTTTTTCCATAATATCCGCCAGAAATATAATACGATTTCAGTTTAGCGTATGCCCGGTCAATATAACCATCAGAAGTGATATACGAAAGTCGTCCGTCAAAACAGATTTTACTGGCCATCAGGCCGGTGCCGAATCTTATACTGGATTTGAATGTGCCATAAGAACCACCGGTCAGATTTAGTTCTCCATAGGGATCCTGTGACAATCCGGAAGTTTGGATATTGATGGTGCCGCCAAAGGCTCCTGCTCCGTTTGTGGAGGTTCCGACCCCTCTTTGTACTTGAATATTATCTGCTGAGGAAGCTAAGTCAGGAAGATCGACAAACCAGACCCCCTGTGATTCTGCATCATTTAATGGAATCCCGTTGACGGTGACATTAATGCGTGTCAGATCGGTTCCTCGGATACTGATTCCTGTATATCCAATTCCATTACCGGCATCAGAAGTAGCCATGATCGATGGAGCATTCACTAACAGAAAAGGAAGGTCCTTTCCAAGGTTTATATTTTTAATTTCTTTGGCCGTAATGGCTGTAAACGTATTTGGAGTTTTCTCCTGTGCTCTCGTAGCAATGATATTGACTTCTTCGCCCAATAAGGGTGACTCTTCCAGGCTTATATCCAGAACCGTATCCCTTCTCAGATCGAACTGAAGATGTTTTGTTCTATAACCCATAAAAGATACATTCATCTTAACCCGGCCAGTTTTTTGCCTGGATAAATGAAAATGTCCCTTTTCGTCTGTGAATGTTTGTGAATTGTTTTCAAGGAGATTGATGTGTGCCCCTGATAAAGGTTTTTTTGTGATTTGGTCAGCGACTGTGCCGCTGATGTTCACTTGTGCCTGAAGCCGAATGTTGCATAAAAGAATGCAGCAAATAACCCAAAGCAGAATGTTTGCTGAATAAGGATGATGATTTTTCATGTTTCTTTTTTTTGCCTACGCCGGCATTATCCGGATCAGGTTCATGGGGTATAATCTCAGCCCGTATGTTAAGGCACCCCCTGAGGAGAAATATCCTTGCAAAGTTACATTATAATTTATTTCGCTGTTTCATTATTTTATTATTTATCTTATTTTTGTCTTTTGACCCATTCATTATGAAACTGCTGATCATCAACGGTCCCAATCTAAACCTGCTGGGTATCAGGGAAGAAGAAATCTATGGTAAACAGAAATTTGAAACCTATCTTAAAAAACTGCGAAAACATTTTCATCATGTTGACCTGGCATATTTTCAAAGCAATATTGAAGGGGAAATTATTGATGCCATTCAGAAAGCGGGTTTTTTATACGACGGTGTTATCCTGAATGCCGGGGGGTACACTCATACTTCCGTGGCCATTGCAGATGCCATAAAAGCCATTAATGCTCCCGTGATTGAGGTCCATATTTCCAATACCTTCTCCAGGGAATCATTTCGTCATACTTCCTTTTTATCTGCCAACGCCAAAGGGATTATCATCGGCTTCGGACTCGACTCCTATCGGCTTGCCATCGAGAGTTTGGTAAATCCCTTGTTGTAATATCAGCGTTTTATAAATTTTTCCGGATTGAGCTGGGAAAATTTCTTTCTGCCTTTCAGGTAGTAATCGGTCACAATCGTATTTTCATAAACATGTTTCATGCAGCCCTGTTTCAGGGATTTTCGTTTGCTTTTCGTTCGCTGAAGATTCCTGTAAAAGCTGGTATGTGCCTTTGAAACGGCCCAGAAATCCTTGAAACCTGCCTGGATAAGAAATTTAATTGCAGCAATGCTGTCCAGGATGAGGCGGATGGTAAAAACTTTGATTAACCTGTCCTCCGGCAGATTTTTATACAATAAGTAAAAATTATTCCGGAAGTTCAGGAAAGTCTTTCTCCAGGAAATTTTGGGAAGCGTCCCCCCGCCAATATGAAATACTGTAGAATGCGGACAATACATTATCTTAAATCCCGCATTCTGAAGGCGCCAGCAAAAATCAATTTCTTCCATATGGGCGAAAAAATCTTCATCCAAACCGCCATATTCGTGAAATAGTCTTGCCCTGACAAACATACAGGCTCCTGTCGCCCAGAATATTTCAATTTGATCATCATACTGCCCCAGGTCTTCTTCAATACTTAGGAAAATTCTTCCACGGCAGAAAGGGTAACCATATTTATCAAGAAAACCTCCTGCTGCACCGGCATACTCGAATTTTTTGGGTTCCAGATAGGATCTTATCTTAGGCTGACAAGCAGCAATTTCATGATCAGAGTCCATTAGGCTGATGATCGGTTTAATCCAGTTTTCGGTGACTTCAATATCGGAATTCAGCAGAATATAGTACTCTGCATCCACCTGCCGGAGTGCCAGGTTATACCCCAATGCAAATCCTCCATTACTGGGATTCTGAATAATCCTGATCTCGGGATAACGTGTTTTCAGGAATTGCACAGAGTCATCGGTTGAGGCATTGTCAGCAACGACAATCTCCGCATCACCTTGGCTGTGACGAACCAACATCGGAAGGAACTTCTCCAGGTATCTGCGGCCGTTCCAGTTCAAAATTACAACAGCAACACGCATCAGGGTATAAATTTGAGATTGTCAAGACGAAAAATTGATCACACAGCCGTCAACGATGTTGTAAAAGTAAGAAAAAAAAAGATGCCAGTCAGAAAAACATGACTGTAGAAAGGCCTATAGATTACTTGTCGGGAGATCCCACGAACTGTTTTGAAACTCACCCCAGGTATCGATGGTCTGGGTATCGTCAATGTTACCTGTGGGATGCACCCTTTCCCGGATGACCATTTTCCACCTAGCATTATAGACCTCACCAAGAGCATCTGAGTGCAGGAGGGTGTAATCGCTGGTCACCATATCCTGAGAATAGAAGACAAAACGTTTATTACGTTGGTTGTTGTTAAGGGAATAATATTGCCAGATTTCGTAGGGATAACTTCCAGGTTCGTTATTATGGATTTCGCGGGAATTTGGAGGTCCATATTGCAGAAATACCCTTCCACGATCAGTTACATACCCTTTTTTAATCGGGGTGCCGAAATTTTCCTGAGCTACCTTGGCTTGGTGTTTATAAGCAAGCCAGGTTGTTTCTGGACTTCCTTTTCCCCTGACTTCCCAGAAACTATAGAAAAACTGTTGAAGGGTCTTTAAGTCAGATAATTTCATCGTATTTTTAATGAATGTTTTTTCCATTCCGGAGGCAATCGGATAAGTGGAATTGATAAACTCCTTCAGGGAGTCATAATCCGTAATTTTCTCGACAAAAGTACTCTGGATATCCGCGGACAGGAAACTGGCAAGCGTGACTTTGGCATTAGGATTTGAGCGTTGAATGAATAATTTTCTGGAGGTAATCAATTCATTTTTTTGATCTCTGGCTTCAACGACAAGGTTATAATTGCCACTGGCAAGGTTTTCAACATTAAATTCAGAAAGCAGTACATTTACGCTTTTACTGGTTTCCTTTTTGATTTTCACAAAATCTTGGAGTTTAATATTGTTTTCAAATGTCTCCAAGTAATAGGAAAGCAGAAATTTCTGATCGGATCCAATGGCTTTATCCAGATTATACAATTCACAATAAAAGATCATGCGTGAATCCGATTCGGGGTAGAATGTAAAGACGTAGGGTACCAGATCATAACCGCTTTTGGATAATACATTAGGTGAATCGTTTTTTGTATAGGATTTGACTAACTCTATCCCTGAGATAGAAGGTTTGTCTGCCGGAAAATCTACTTCAATGGTTTGAATATAGGGTAATGCTTTGGCCGTTTTGTTATTGTCGGCAAGTTGAATCTCGAAATCATATCGGCCATTGGAAAGTGAAAAACGTTGCTGGTCGATAAAGTGAAGATTAATATTTGTGGTATCACTAATTTCCGGGCTTAAAAACGTATATTTGTTATAAGCTTTGATCTGATCTGCTTGTCTGAATATCATCAGTACATTGACCGCTGCCTGAAATTTTCCATTATCTAGCTTCTTATACTGCAAACTGTTACCAGCAAACGAAAGATATGTTTCCACATAGGGACCCTCTGGTGAATTAAAACAGGTATAGGTCAAAAATGCCCATAGGTTACGGGCATTTAGATGAAGTCCTGAAGACAGGAAAAAGAGGAGAATAGTAAGGAAAAATACTTTTTTCATAATGTGTAATGTTGGTAATATTTCAACCACAAATATATTTATAAACGGTCAGGATTGCAATAAAAATCGATCAATTCGATCATATTCCAGGCAAGTGTTGAAATGGATTCCCTGGAATTGATGTTATTTGGAAAATATTTGTACTTTTGCTCCCGGAGAGATGGCAGAGTGGTCGATTGCGGCGGTCTTGAAAACCGTTGACCTGCAAGGGTCCGGGGGTTCGAATCCCTCTCTCTCCGCATAGGAGAGATGCCAGAGCGGTCGAATGGGGCGGTCTCGAAAACCGTTGACCCCCGTAAGGGGGTCCCAGGGTTCGAATCCCTGTCTCTCCGCATCCCATAAATGATAAGATTTCCTTCTTATATTGCATAATTCCTTCTATTTTTGTGTAATACAATCTTAAAAACATGAATCAAGAGATTCAACCGCATCTGCTGGACCTGGTCATGAGGGATAATGATTATGTGATCTTCCTGGGGGATACCGCTTTGCTGACACCCGGAGGTAAAGAAGTTGCCCATGCTAATCCCAGGGTGCTCAAACAGATCATCCTTGAATTGTCGCTGTGCTTGTCCGGGCAGTTCTCTGCTTTTAGTGCATATTCTCTGCTATCCTTCCAGATTGATCATATCAGCATGGGGATGGATCCTTTTCTGACTCAGTTTCATGAACTTTCTTCCAGTGATCCTTTTATTCAGATGAAAACAGGGTCGAAAAAAAAAGCACAGCTTTTTGATTCCTCTAGGATTCATTGGGTGCTTGACAAACATCCTGATTTACTGAATATCCTCTTCATGGGAGTTTCAGGCTTGGTAGATGCTTTTAATCGGTTTATTTCCATTTCTGATCCTTCCGGTATTCCGGAGTTTATTTATAACCACTATCTCTCTCTTCATCCCGCTGAAAAAACAATAATTAACGTGCTATCTTCACAGCACCAGTCGGGGATCATCATGCCCTTACTTTTTGTAAACCGCCAGATTAATGCTACTGAATATGTTAATGGCTTATTTGCTTTAAGTGTTCCGGAAGGGAAAATGGATCCGTTTGCCCTGTTCATGGATTACCAGAGATCATCTCAGATTGCGCTGGATTACCTGATTACATTCATTGATCATAAAACCGGAAATCTTCTTGATATCATCAAAGCGGGAGAGAGCAACGACCTCGAGTTCAAATCCACCTTGCGATGGGATCTCAAAGCCGGGAAAAGCAGTCAGCAGGTGGAAAGAGCTGTTTTAAAAACGATTTCTGCTTTTCTTAATTCCGGAGGGGGAACTTTATTGATTGGCATCAGGGATGATGGTTCTGTTGAAGGAATAGAATCCGATCGTTTCCCCAATGAGGACAAGTTTCTCTTACATTTCTGGACCCTGGTCAAGACGGCATTCGGAAGGGATACCAGCCCCTATGTAAAAACCAATCTCGAGAAAATTGAAGGTAAAACTGTTTGTAGAGTACGATGTTCAAGAAGTTCAAGACCGGCTTTCTTAAGGCAACCTGGATTTGAAGAAGAGTTTTACATCCGTTTAGGACCAAGTAGTGTTGCTTTGGCTGTAAGTGAAGCCCTTAAATATATTGCAGATCATTTTTCAGAGAAATAATTTACCAATAAGGCATCAGCCCATAGCGATTATTGGAATTAAGGAATGAATTGCCATATGGGGACATGTAGGGGTTAATTCCTTTGGAATATCCGAAACCGGCCTGTATCTGAACATTTTCACCGATTTTATAATTCACATCCATTCTGATACCCTGGGCGCCTTCTCTTGAATACGACTGATAAGGAGAAAAGGACAATGGATCTCCGGCCAAAGGAAATTCCTTAAATGCCATTCCGGTGAGGGTAAGGTTTTTATTTAAGAGATAAGTCCCGCTAACATAAAGAAAGGCCGAAGTATAGTTTCCCTGGCTTTTTGAATCACCTTGCTCGGATAAAAATGATTGGATCCCAGAATAGTTTGTAGTGATCAAGCTCAGGCCCCCCCGGATCTGAAAACGCTTGCTGACATCGTAGGTGAGAGAGGGTGAAATAAAAGTGCTGAGTCCGTATCCATACCCAGTGTATGAAGAAAACTGACTACCGACACTGAAATGAATGTTGAATTTACGGGGAAAATAAGTGGTTTGAGCAGAATCCGTTGCAGAGAATTGGGCATAACCCGAAAAAAATAAACCTGACAGAAAGAGGATAAACGATATTTTTTTCATGTGCTAAAGAAATGACATATTATCCTTGGCTGTAATTTTTTCACAATAGTGACAACGTAATTTCAGGTTGGTTTTATCAATCACGGTGAATAAGGTAGGGATGTCCTCGTGGTTGGTAATGCAGTTAGGATTAAAACACTTCACGATTTTCTCGGCCTGATCAGGAATTTCAACTTTTTTCTTTTCAGTCACCTTAAAATTTTTAATAACAATCAGGGTGGCGGTTGGGGCGACCAGTGCGATCTTATTAATTTCATCACTTTTGAAAAATTTATTGCTGATTTTAATAATCCCCTTTTTACCCATTTTTCTGCTGTCGAGGTTGGTACCTATCAGCAATTGGGTTGCGCAGGCGCTCAGGTTTAGTATTTTAATGACCTGAAAAACGCTTTGGGTGGGGATATGATCTATCACTGAGCCGTTTTCAATGGCTGAAACTTTCAATTCCTTCCTGAGATCTTCTTTTTCCATGATACAAATTTTAATTTATTCAACAACGCCAAGAATGGAAGCCAGCAGTGCCTGTCTGATAAATACACCGTTGAGCGCCTGGGTAAAATAATAAGCTTTTGGATTATCATCTACATCTGTGGTGATTTCATTGACCCTGGGCAAAGGATGCAAGATTTTCAAATTTGATCTGCCTTCTTCCAACATTCTATTTCTGAGGACATAAGAGTTCTTGACTTTTTCGTACTCTATGGGATCTGAGAATCTTTCCTTCTGGATACGGGTCATATACAGAATGTCAACTTTAGGAATAACTTCCTGAAGATCAGTATATTGATGATATTCGAGCGAATTGTTTTTAATGTGCATCTTTACCGAGCTGGGTAATTTAAGTTCCAGCGGAGATACCAGGTGAAAGCTTGTATTGAAATTACATAATGCCATAACCAGTGAATGTACAGTTCTTCCGTATTTTAAATCTCCGACAAAAGCAACGTGAAGATTATCCAATCTTCCCTGGGTTTTTCGGA
The DNA here is from genome assembly GCA_964429135.1 of uncultured Prolixibacteraceae bacterium. Lineage (GTDB taxonomy): Bacteria > Bacteroidota > Bacteroidia > Bacteroidales > FEN-979 > CAZSDU01. Next base: position 70,756 of record CAYSAU010000007.1, read on the forward strand.
TGGAATATAAATCGAGTAATGTCTGTGTGGGATGCTGGTTGGCTCCGTCTCCTGCATTGATTATGGGAACTTGTGCCATTTCGCTGGCATAACGCGCACTTCCTTCCCTGGGATGACGCATTACGATAATATCCGAATAATTTCCCACAGTCAGAATCGTATCCCGAAGCGATTCTCCCTTTTGTACGCTTGAACTGCTGGAGTCCGAAAACCCGATAATTCTTGCCCCAAGCCTGGTTGCAGCGCTTTCGAAACTCAATCTTGTCCGGGTAGAAGGTTCGAAAAAGAGTGTGGCGACAACGAAATCTTCCAGGATACGTTGCCTGGGGCATTTTTCAAAAGCTTCTGCCAGGTCAAGAATGCGTATGTGTTCATCCCGGGAGAAGTCGTTGATAGAAACTAAACTTTTATTCTTCATTGATTTTTAATTGTAAATCGGTTATCAAAGGTAAAAAAAAATCCCGGTGAAAACCGGGATTTTTATATCATTTAATCTTGTGTTTTTTAAGAAAATCAGACAGTATCATCGTCAGATCCGGTTTCCCTATTTCCTGTAAATCATAATATACCCTCGTATTTGGTTTTTTAATCTTTATCAGGCGGTTTAGATCAATGGGGGTGGCGATTAATACAGAATCGCATTGAACTTTATTAATGGTTGCTTCCAGGTCCTTAATTTGTTGGACACCATAACCCATAGCCGGTAGTAAAGTTCCGATATTCGGATAAATAGCAAAAGTTTCGGCCAGTTTTCCCACGACGTAGGGACGGGGATCAACCATTTCAGCAGCTCCGTATTTTTGTGCAGCAACAACACCGGCACCAATTTTCATTTCCCCGTGGGTTAGCGTAGGACCATCTTCAATGACCAACACTTTTTTACCACGTATAACAGATTCATCATCCACGCGAATCGGGGAAGCCCCGTCAACAACAATCGCTTTTGGATTGATGCGCTGTATATTATCCCTTACTGCTTTGATGTTTTCAGGATAAGCCGAATCTATTTTATTAAGAACAACAACATCGGCAATCCGGATATTGACTTCACCCGGATAATAATTGACTTCTGCACCGGGGCGATGGGGATCCGCAACGGTGACCATCAGATCTGGTTTGTAAAAAGGAAAGTCATTATTGCCGCCATCCCAGAGGATGATATCGCATCCACCCGGATCTTTTTCTGCTGCGCGTAATATTGCCTCATAATCAACACCGGCATATATTACATTTCCACGGTCAACATGGGGTTCGTACTCTTCCATTTCTTCAATGGTGCATTTATGCTTGGCCAGGTCTTTGACCGTTGCAAAACGCTGAACTTTCTGGGCAACCAGGTCACCATAAGGCATGGGATGACGGACGGCAACGACCTTTAAGCCCTTGGCCATCAGAATTTCAATGATCCTACGGGAAGTTTGGCTTTTTCCGCATCCCGTGCGGGTTGCTCCAACGGCAATCACGGGTTTATGACTTTTTAGCATTGTATCTCCGGGGCCGATGAGTAAAAAATTGGCACCTGCAGCATTCACGATGGAACTCATATTCATCACCCTTTGATAGGGGACATCGCTATAGGCAAAATTACAGATATCTACTTTATGCTTTCTGATCAGGGCAGGTAAATCAGATTCTGCATAAATGGGTATCCCCTTAGGATATAATTTCCCAGCTAGGGCGGCAGGATATTTCCGGCCATCTATGTCCGGAATCTGGGCCGCAGTAAAAGCTACAACATTAAAAGCAGCATTGTCACGGTAATACGTGTTGAAATTGTGAAAATCTCGACCAGCCGCACCGATGATGATTACATTTTTTTTCATTCTGACCTCGTTTTTTCGGGTTTGACAATATGGAGTTTCTATTTATCTTTCTGAACTGAAATGCGTTTGCAAACCTACTTCTTTTTTGGTAATTAGCCAAATCAGAACAAAAAAAATCCCTTACCTTTGTATGACATTTGACGGTATAATGATAGAACAGAAATTAGTCGAAACCGCATCAGAGGCTGTCCGGCAACTATATCATCAGGAAATTTCCCCGGATCAAATCGGGCTTGAAAGAACAAAGAAAGAAATAGAAGGGGATTTTACCCTCCTGGTTTTTCCTATGGTAAAATTCTCCCGGAAATCTCCGGAAATTACTGCTGCTGAAATCGGAGATTTTTTATGTTCAGTCCTTCCCGAAATTAAGGAATACAAGGTAATAAAGGGGTTTCTTAACATTCATCTGAGACCTGAATGGTGGTTAAAATTTTTAAGGGATAACATGAATGAGCCAGACTTTGGATTTCAACCCATGAAATCCGGTTCTCCGGTGCTCATTGAGTATTCCTCACCCAATACCAATAAACCCCTTCATCTGGGGCATATCAGAAATAACCTTCTGGGGTATTCTCTCTCTGAAATTGCCCGTGCAAACGGGAATCAGGTGGTTAAAATGAACCTGATCAATGACCGGGGAATTCATATCTGCAAATCCATGCTGGCATATCTGAAATGGGGCTTGGATGAAACACCTCATTCCTCAGGAATCAAAGGAGATCATCTGGTTGGTAAATACTATGTCCTTTTTAATCAAAACCTGAAATCAGAAGTTAGAGACCTTATGGAGAAGGGCTTGACAGAGGAAGAAGCGCTCATTCAAGCACCCCTTAACCAGGAAGCCCAGGAGATGCTTAGAAAGTGGGAAGCTCAGGATACGGAAATCATTTCCTTATGGAAAACAATGAATAACTGGGTTTACGATGGGTTTAATGAGACCTATCGCAATCTTGGTGTGGATTTTGATAGAATTTACTACGAAAGTGATACTTATTTGCTTGGTAAGGAAATCGTCAGAGCTGGCCTGGAAAATGGTCTTTTGCTTCAAAAAGATGATGGAAGCATTTGGGCTGATTTGAAAGCCATAGGCCTGGATGAAAAACTCTTACTCCGGGCTGACGGTACTTCGGTTTATATGACTCAGGATATCGGGACGGCAGAATTAAGGTATCGGGAGTATCACCCCTCCGGCATAATTTATGTGGTCGGAAATGAACAGAATTATCATTTTGATGTATTGAAACAAGTCTTGAAGAAGTTGGGAAAACCTTATTCTGCTCAATTATTTCATCTTTCTTACGGTATGGTGGAGCTTCCTTCCGGAAAAATGAAATCCCGTGAAGGAACTGTTGTGGATGCGGATGACCTGATCAGGGAAATGCTTGGAATAGCTGAAAAAACCACCAGGGAATTAGGGAAAGCAAATGATTACAGCGAAAAAGAAGGAGCCCAATTATTTCATCAGATCGGTCTTGGTGCGTTGAAATATTTTATCCTTAAAGTTGATCCTAAAAAAAATATGTTGTTCGACCCACAGGAATCTATTGATTTTAATGGAAATACAGGGCCTTTTATTCAATATACCCATGCCCGGATAAGATCTCTGCTGAAAAAAGGCTTTGATCTGGGATTTCAATTCCCTACCGTTACAACTGATGGACTTGATTTGATGAAAACCGAGTTGAACATTCTCAAAATATTATATCAATTCCCGGTTGTGGTCAGGGAATCATGGTCAAGCTTTAGCCCTGCCATCATAGCGAATTATATTTATGAGCTGGCCAGGGAGTACAATCAGTTCTATCAGGAAATCCCGGTGCTTAAGGAAAAAGATAAGCAAAAGATCGTACTTAGATTGGCACTTTCCTTATTTACAGGAAATGTGATCCGAAACGGGATGAGTCTATTAGGCATTGAAAGCCCTGAAAGAATGTAAAAAAAAAAAGGCTGTCGCTAAATTTGGACAGCCTTCTTTTTGAAAAAGGAATGCTCTAGTTAACTACGATTTTTTTGTTGATTGTACCCTCTTCCATGTTCAGTTTCAAGTTGTAAATCCCAGATTTCAGATCAGCAACATTGATGGTTGTTGTTTGATTGTCAATGAACTGATGCAGTACAACCTGTCCCATGAGGTTATAAAGCTGTACTTCTTTAATCCTGGACGTAGCTTCGATATTTAACTGTCCCCTGACCGGATTCGGATAAGTTTTTACACTTGCGTTGTTGGTTTCATTGATCCCGACGCCACCGACATAGATATAGTCAGGCTTTGTCATTGTATTGGTTCCGAAAATGTTGGTAACGACGAGTGTTACATCGTAGGATCCCGGAAGGTTGTAGGTAACAGCCGGTGGTGTTTGAATATTGGAAGAAGGGGGAGCGCCACCTTCAAATGTCCATGTAAAGTTAGTGGGGTTACCCAAGGAAAGGTTTGTAAAGTTTACCTGTCCCCCGAAAGGAATCGCGGTTTCATCAGCGACAAAATCAGCCACGGGTTCTGCAAGGGTATAAATAGGATTCCATTTCCACATTCCGCCATCGGTAGCATCTGTATTGAATGCTCCGACCCAGCCAACAGAATCGTTGATCATGTCGATAGCCAGATACTGTGAGGCCATGTAATCAATGAAATCATTCCAGGTATGTCCTCCATCAAAGGAATAGGTTATACCCACTTTGCCTGTAGCGGCACCGGTAGTTAAGTAAGTATTGGGAGAGCCTTTGACAGCGCATAAGCTATTGCTAAAGGCATTTCCAGTATAGGTAATCAGAGTCCAGGTCTGACCACCATCAGAAGTTTCGGCAAGCTGAAGTAAATTGGTGGTATTGGCATGAGCGACCAATCCATGCATTTCATCAACGAAAGCAATTTCATTGATCCCTGCTGTTGTTCCAGTGGTTGCAACTCCTGTGGCTTTTGCAAACCAATGGCGTCCACGGTCGTTTGAGATATAGATCTTGGACTTATTGGTGCCAAACATGATAGTGGAATCTCCAACTGCTTCAATAACCCCTGTCCATCCGCCTTCGCCGGAAGCAACAGTGCCGTTGATGTCAGTCTGGGGTACCCTGTTCCAGGTAGTTCCGCCGTTGTCTGTCCAATAAATTTCAAAGTATCCATCTTTGACATCTCCGTGACACATGCCATCATTTTCATTCCAGAAATATGCATTATTCGCGAAGGAAGCAGACCCCTGAAGGGCACCGGGAAGTTGTGTCCAGGTGGCACCGCCATTCGTGGTTTTGTAAACGCCGCAGGTGTTATCCTGATTTCCGACACCATTATAAACTGCAACATAGGCTATATCGGCGCTGATGGCACAGATATTGCCTAGCCCGTAAGTAGTTCCGCCAAGAACCTGGCCAGGAATCCAAGTGTTTCCACCATCGATGGTACGGGTAAATTCGTTGATCGTAGCACCACCTCCGCTGCCGTCATATGCTGTTGCCCAGGCAACATCCTGGTCAACTACATCAATGTAAAAAATTCCCCTTGAAGGTGTTGTGAAACCGCTTGCCTGCTCAAGCCAGAAAGCCTGGGCATTGACAAACAAAGAAATCCCTACAAAAATTAATGTAAAAAGTAATGTTTTCTTCATGGCTTTAAGTTTAAATGAATAATGAATGTTTCTACAAACATACAAAAAAAAATATCATTCCAGCATAATACTGAAAAAAAAACAACAAAATTCATCTTTGGAAATTCGTAATTTTGCAGCCATTTAATAAATTAAAAAAAACAGTATGTTTGAAGGTTTGAGTGATAAACTCGACAGGGCGTTTAAGGTTCTGAAAGGACATGGTCATATAACAGAGATCAATGTGGCAGAGACCTTGAAAGATGTCAGAAAAGCCCTGCTTGATGCAGACGTGAGTTTCAAAATTGCCAAACAGTTTACCGATCAGGTCAAGGAAAAAGCGCTTGGTGAAAATGTCCTTACTGCCGTTTCCCCGGGCCAATTAATGGTCAAGATCGTCCATGACGAACTTGTGAAACTGATGGGAACTGAAAAATCAGAGATGAATCTGAAAAGTGATCCGGCCATTATATTAATTGCCGGTCTTCAGGGTTCAGGAAAAACAACATTTTCGGCTAAACTGGCCAATTTTCTTACCAACAGGAAATCAAAAAAAGTGTTATTGGTTGCTTGTGATGTTTACCGTCCGGCAGCCATCGAGCAGTTGAATGTCCTTGGGTCTCAGATAGGAGTTGAAGTATATAGTGAAGAAGGCAATTCCGAACCTGTAAAAATTGCTCATCGTGCCATACGTGCTGCCAAGGATAAAGGATGTCAGGTGGTGATCATCGATACTGCCGGACGCTTGTCCATTGATGAGGAGATGATGAATGAAATCGCTGAAATCAAAAAAGCAGTCAATCCCCAGGAAACCCTTTTCGTGGTCGATGCCATGACCGGTCAGGATGCTGTTAATACAGCCAAAGCCTTTAATGAAAAACTTGATTTTAATGGCGTTGTCCTGACCAAGCTGGATGGAGATACCCGTGGTGGTGCGGCACTCAGCATCAAAGCAGTTGTAAATAAACCTATAAAATTTGTCGGGCTGGGCGAAAAGATGGATGCCATTGATATTTTCTATCCAGAACGTATGGCTGACCGTATCCTGGGTATGGGAGATATTGTATCCTTGGTGGAAAAAGCCCAGGAACAATTTGATGAAGAAGAATCCCAAAGACTCCAGCGCAAGATTGCCAAGAATCAGTTCGACTTTAATGATTTCCTTGACCAGATCAAACAAATCAAGAAAATGGGGAATGTGAAAGATCTGCTGGGCATGATCCCCGGTATGGGGAAAGCAATCCGCAACATGGATATCGATGATAATGCCTTCAAGGGGATTGAAGCCATTATCTATGCCATGACCCCTGCGGAACGTTCAAACCCGGGCATTTTGAACGGAGGACGAAGGAAGCGTATAGCCCTTGGTTCGGGTACCAATATTCAGGAAGTGAACCGATTGCTCAAACAATTCGAAGATACAAGGAAAATGATGAAAATGGTTTCTTCCAGCAAAGGCAGAAATATGGCCAATATGATGAAGAATATGAAAAATATGAACTAATTCCGAAATGATGAAAATCCTTGATGGGAAAATGGTTTCCGGCCAGATCAAGACGGAAATTGCAGATGAAGTCAAAAAAGAAAGGCTTGACAAAGGCTTGGCAGCTCCCCATATTGCAGCTATATTGGTAGGGGATGATCCGGCAAGCCAGACTTATGTGGCAGGTAAAGAAAAGGCATGCAGGGAAGTTGGCTTTATCTCTTCAGTTTACAGGTATCCCGCTCAGATTAATGAAGGTAAACTACTGGAAATAGTCGATTTTTTGAATGAGGATGATGAGATTGATGGTTTTATCGTACAATTACCCTTGCCCGCCCATATTGACGAACAAAAAATTATCGAAAGGATTAACCCATTCAAAGATATTGACGGTTTCCATCCGGTAAATATCGGGAAAATGGTCCTTGGACTTCCGGCTTATATCCCTGCCACCCCTTTGGGTATCATTACGTTGCTGGATCGGTATAACATTGAAACTGCCGGCAAATCCTGCGTCGTCCTTGGCCGGAGCCATATTGTGGGAACCCCGGTCAGCATTCTGATGTCGCGAAAACATGAAAGGGGAAATGCCACTGTTACGCTTTGCCATAGTTTTACAAAAAATATAAAAACAATTGCCGCTGAAGCAGATATTTTAATTGTTGCCATGGGAAAACAGGGTTTTGTCACCGCAGACATGGTGAAAAATGGGGCTGTGGTCATAGATGTGGGCATTCATAGGATCTCCTCTGACGATACGAAAACGGGTTATAGGTTGAAAGGAGATGTAGCGTATGATGAAGTCTCTAGGAAGTGCAGTTATATTACCCCGGTTCCCGGAGGAATAGGTCCCATGACCATTGCCTCTCTATTGATGAATGCCCTCCAGGCCTCTAAAAGAAATGTTAAGTAAATAATTTTGGATCATTCAATGAATACTGAACTAGTGGATGGCCGCCAGCTGCCGCTGATGGAAGCATTTTATTCTATACAGGGAGAAGGCTTCAATACCGGACAAGCCGCCTTTTTCATCAGACTCGGTGGTTGTGATGTGGGTTGCCATTGGTGTGATATTAAAGAATCATGGAAGGCCTCAGCCTTTCAAACGGTTGAGACTGATGAAGTAATCCGTATGGCTGATGCTTATCCTGCAAAAGCTGTGGTCGTTACCGGCGGGGAACCGCTGATGGTGAACCTGAATTATTTGTGTGAAGGATTGAAACTCACAAGTATCACCTGCTATTTGGAAACCTCGGGGTCTTTTCCGCTAAGCGGCATCTGGGACTGGATCTGCCTGTCTCCGAAAAAAGATTCTCCACCTTTACCCGCAGTATTGCCGATTGCCAATGAGTTAAAGGTAATCATCCATGAGCCTGATGATTTTACTTGGGCAGAAGAAAATGCAGGAAAAGTCGGAAAAAGTTGCTTCCTATACCTTCAGCCCGAATGGAGCAAACGGCATGAGATGATGCCTTCGATTATTAGCTACATCAAAGAACACCCGAAATGGAGGATTTCGATTCAAAGTCATAAATATATGAGGATTCCATGAGAATTATTCCGGACTTAATTAAGCCTTTCAAACTGTTCATTCCCTTCATTCTGCTGTTATTGCCCGCTCTTCTTAATGCCCAAAAACCCGAACAGTTCTTGACGACAAAAAATAAAAAAGCAGAAAAGCTTTTCTATGAATCCTATGAGGCTTATAATGCCAGGGATATGGAACGCTCACTAAACCTTCTGGAAAAGGCGATTCATGCTGACCCTGCATTTACAGAAGCCTATATTTTAAAAGGAGATATCAAATCAGATCTTTTGCTTTTTCAGGAGGCTGTTATCGCCTATCGTCATGCCATAGAGACAAGCCCGGATTTTTCACCCAACCTGTATTATATGATTGCCAGCCTGGAATTAAAAACCGGACAATATGCATCGGCCAGGCAGAGTTTTCTGAAATTTCTGACATATGAGACCATTCCATCTGTGAAGAAGGACAAGGCGTCGAATGGCATTGTTGCCTGTGATTACGGAATCCAAGCCATGAAAAACCCTGTCCCTTTTAACCCTGTAAACCTTGGGGACAGTATTAATACCCTGAACGATGAATATATCAATGCGTTATCATCAGATGACTTAAAAATCTATTTTACACGTAAGGAGGCAAGATTCAAGGATATAACCACCCATTCCCAATCCTATGAAGAGGATTTTTATCATTCCGACAGGATCCTGGATTCCCTATGGAAAAAAGCACTAAATCTGGGACCTCCAATCAACACGAGAGGAAATGAGGGGGCCTTGACAATTTCGCCCGACGGGCAATTTCTTTTTTTTGCTGCCTGCAATCGTCCGGATGGTTTTGGAAGTTGCGACATCTATTGGTCAAAAAAATCAGGAAATCAATGGACAACTCCGGAAAACCTCGGAGAACAGGTCAACAGTACAGCTTGGGATTCACAACCAAGCTTTTCTTCGGATGGAAAAACCCTGTATTTTGCCAGTAAAAGGCCTGGAGGGAAAGGCAGTTCGGATATCTGGAAGACCGTATTGCTTGAAAGCGGACAATGGAGTCCGCCGGAAAATCTGGGTGATTCTATTAATTCTCAAACAGAAGAACAAACTCCCTTTATCCATCCTGATGATCATACCCTCTACTTTGCATCCCGTGGCTTTCAGGGAATGGGAGGCCTGGATCTTTTCTATTCCAGAAAAAATCCTGAAGGTCAGTGGGGAAAAGCAATGAATTTAGGGTACCCGATCAATACGTATGCAGATGAGCTGACACTCGTAGTCAATGCCAGTGGCAGAACTGCCTATATTTCTTCGGATAAACTGGGTGGCAGGGGGAAGCAGGATATTTATTGTTTTGACCTTTATCCTGAAGCCAGACCGAATCCCGTAACTTACTTGAAAGGGATTGTCTATCATAAGGAAACAAAGCAGCGATTGGAAGCTGGTTTTGAACTGATTGATCTCAAGGATGGAAAAACAATCGTCAATGCCACATCGGATCCTGTTAGCGGTGAATTTCTCCTGATCCTTCCTGTTGACAGGGAATATGCCCTGAATGTCAGTAAACCGGGCTATCTTTTTTATTCCGATCATTTTTCATTGACGACGGGAAATACAGTGCTGAAACCCTTTGAAAAAAATATTCCTCTACAGGAGATCAGGATAGGGGAGACAGTGGTACTGAAAAACATTTTTTTTGATACCGACCAGTTTATTCTTAAGGATGAGTCAAAAGCAGAACTTCAAAGACTGATTGAACTACTCCGGAAAAACCCGGGGATGATGATTGAAATCAGCGGGCATACTGACAATGCTGGCACACCACAGCATAATCTTGAACTTTCACTGAACAGGGCTAAGTCTGTTTTTGACTATCTGGTGAATAATGGGATCGGGAAAACGCGCTTGACGTATATTGGATATGGACTTTCGAAACCTGTGGACAACAATGAAACAGAACAGGGCAGGGCGAATAACAGACGTACAGAGTTTAAAATCACAGGAAACAGATAGATTGACAAAAAAATCTTACCTTTGCAGCCCGAAAAAAACCTGGATAGTATAATGATCACAATAACCTTACCCGATAATTCAGTACGACAGTATCCTGAAGGGACCAACGGATTGGAAATAGCAAGAAGCATAAGCGAAGGACTTGCCAGGAATGTCGTTGCCGCCAAGGTGAATGATGAAGTCTGGGATGCCACAAGACCCATTTTCAAAGACGCGAAAATCAAACTTTTAACCCTTGAGGATCCTTTAGGAAAAGCAACGCTATGGCATTCATCAGCCCACCTCATGGCTGAAGCGATTGAACTGCTCTACCCAGGGGTAAAATTCGGGATAGGACCAGATATCGAGAACGGGTTTTATTATGATATTGACTTTGGGACTTATGCAATTTCCTCAGACGATTTTCCGAAAATTGAACAAAAGATGCTCGATTTGGCGAGGGAAAAGCAGCAATTTGTACGTAAAGAGGTTACAAAATCAGAAGCTATCGCATATTTTACAAGGAAAGGAGATGAATATAAATTAGAATTGCTTCAGGATCTTCAGGACGGCCAGATTACTTTTTATGAATCTGGTCATTTTACTGATCTCTGCCGTGGTCCTCACCTTCCTGATACAAGCATCATTAAAGCGGTAAAGCTGTTAAATATTGCCGGTGCTTACTGGAGAGGGGATGAAACCAGGAAGCAGCTGACCAGGATATATGGAATCACTTTCCAGAAACAAAAAGAACTTCAGGATTTTCTTCTGATGCTTGAGGAAGCAAAAAAACGCGACCACCGTAAACTGGGAAAGGAAATGGAATTATTTACCTTTTCACAGAAAGTCGGTCTTGGATTGCCTCTTTGGCTTCCCAAGGGAGCACAATTACGCGAACGACTGGAAATGTTTCTGAAAAGAGTTCAGAAAAAAGCAGGTTACCAGCAGGTGATTTGTCCCCATATTGGCAATGTGGAATTGTATAAAACCTCTGGACATTTTCAGAAATATGGGGAGAGCTCTTTCCGCCCGATTTCCACACCTGTTCCCGGTGAGGAATTCTTTTTGAAACCCATGAATTGCCCCCACCATTGCGAAATCTATAATGCATCACCGCATTCCTACCGGGATCTTCCTCTGCGTCTTGCTGAATTCGGAACCGTTTACCGTTATGAACAAAGCGGGGAATTGCACGGATTGACAAGAGTCAGGGGTTTCACTCAGGATGATGCCCATATCTTTTGTACTCCTGAGCAAGTAAAAGATGAGTTCAAGGGAGTGATGGATATCGTGATGCTGATTTTCAAAGCATTGAATTTTAAGGATTTTATTGTCCAGATTTCCCTTAGGGATCCCAATGATAAGGAAAAATATATCGGGAGTGATGAAAACTGGGAAAAAGCAGAACGGGCTATCCTTGAAGTTGCGGAAGAAAAGGGGTTGAATACTGTGATCGTTCCCGGTGAAGCTGCTTTTTACGGTCCGAAAATGGACTTTATGGTCAAAGATGCCCTGGGCAGAAAATGGCAGCTGGGTACAATACAGGTCGATTACAATCTTCCGGAACGATTTGAACTGGAATATATCGGGAAAGATAACCAGAAACACCGTCCGGTCATGATACATCGTGCCCCATTCGGTTCCATGGAAAGATTTGTCGCTGTTTTACTGGAGCATACTGCCGGGAATTTCCCCTTGTGGCTGACTCCCGAACAAGTGATCATCTTACCCATTAGCGAGAAATTCATTGATTACGCGAAAAAAGTTTGCCAATTGCTAAATAATTCCGATATTCGCACCCAAATTGATGAACGGAACGAAAAGACTGGCAAGAAGATACGGGATGCAGAATTAATGAAAATCCCTTATATGCTGGTTATCGGTGAAAGAGAAGAAAAAGAGGGTGTTGTTTCTGTTCGTAAGCATGGATCGGGAGATTTGGGATCCCAGAAAATAGATGAGTTTGTTTCAAATTTGACCCGGGAAGTTCAAAACGAACTGGGAGATTTATAATATCAGTATTCATTAAATATAGGAGGAAGAAATATAGTCACTCAATTCAGCGGCCCGAGAAGATTTGTTAAGCCCGGGAAAAAAGAAGAACCTTACAAGATCAATGAACATATCAAGTCACCTGTGGTCCGTGTAGTAGGTGAAAATATTAATCCGGGCATCTACAATATCAGAGAAGCCCTGATTTTATCTGAGAACCTGGGACTTGACCTTGTGGAAATTTCTCCTACTGCCAACCCTCCGGTTTGTAAAGTCATTGATTATAAAAAATTCCTTTATGAACTGAAGAAGAAGCAAAAGGAAATGAAGGCTAAAACAGCCAAGATCATTGTCAAGGAAATCAGACTTGGACCCAATACAGATGATCATGATTTCAACTTTAAAATGAATCATGCCATAAAATTTTTAAAAGATGGGGCAAAGGTTAAAGTTGATGTTTTCTTTAAGGGTCGTTCCATCATTTATAAAGAACAAGGAGAATTAATCCTCCTGAAATTTGCCCAGGGCTTGGTCGATGTTGGCAAAATTGAACAATTGCCCCGCCTTGAAGGTAAAAGGATGATTATGATTATCGCACCCAAAAAATAATTCAGTAATTCATTAATTCAATAAAAGGTGACATGCCAAAAATGAAAACAAAATCCGGTGCCAAGAAAAGGTTTGAGCTGACGGGTACTGGAAAAGTGAAGCGGAAACATGCATACAAAAGCCACATTCTGACGAAAAAAACCACAAAACGGAAAAGGAATCTAACTTATTCCACCGTGGTTGACAAGGCAGATCAGGCCAATGTAAAAGAAATGCTTCAAGGTTAATTCATTCATTGTTTAACTTGCCTGTAGCTTCAAGATCCTTTTAAGGACGCTCAGGTAAAAAAATTAAAATTATGCCAAGATCAGTAAATGCTGTTGCTTCAAGAGAGCGCAGGAAAAAAGTACTAAAAAGAGCAAAAGGCCAATTCGGACGAAGGAAAAATGTCTATACAGTTGCAAAAAACTCTGTTGAAAAAGGGTTGACTTATGCTTATCGCGATCGTCGCACAAAGAAAAGAAACTTCCGTGGTTTGTGGATCACCCGTATCAATGCAGGAGTTCGTGAACATGGAATGTCCTACTCGGTTTTTATGGGCAAACTGGCGGAACATCATATTGCATTGAATCGTAAGACCCTTGCCGACCTAGCCATGAACCACCCGGAGGCCTTTAAGGCCATTGTTGATGAAATCAACAAATAAATGAACAGGGCTGTTATACAACAGCCTTTTTTTATTGTTTTTTCTGGTACTTTTTGTGGTTTTCAAGGAACCTGAGAAGCTGATCTGCGTTCAAACGTTTTGCGATAATTTCTTTGCGTTCATTAAGGACGTATATGACCGGAGTGGAAATGATATCATACTGTTCGTGATAGTCACCTGTCAGTGTTCGTGGGCCATTGACATTGATCCAGTTCAGATTCTTCTTACGGATAATGTTTTTCCACTTAGCCAGCGAAGTATCTGAACATACGGCAAATATTTCCAGGCCGAATTCTTCCTTATGTTCATCGTACATTGTTTTCAGTATGGGAATTTCATTTTCACAGTGCCCGCAATCAGGGTCCCAGAATAACAGGATCAGGTATTTTGCTTTGATATTCATCATGGAAACAAGGCGGTAACTAGTATCCTGCATGATCATGTTCGGAGCAGTTTGCCCGATAAGTATAGGACGCAAGCGGTTGGCTTTTTTAATTATATTCTCAATCATGGTTTTACTGAGCCAAGTCACTTCTCCTGTCAGGTAGTATTTGTCAACAATGTCAACAAAAATCCGATCAAAACCCATGATATCGGAGCTCTCATAATGGTAGGTAAAAAACCAGATGAGATATTTGAACATTTCCTGGTTGGGTTTGGCTTTTCCAAGTATGTTATCTATCTCCCTGATCAGGGTATCCGGTTGCTGAATCAGAACCTGGTCAAAATATTTTTTCAGTTTATTATGAAAAACAGGAGTTCTGAGCAGACGGTCATCGCTGAAATCAGTACCTTCCCAAAAGCGGGAAGTATAATCCTGATAGGAAAATGCTGAATCATTGCTGACCTCAGGTTCTTTCATGGTGGTGATCAAAAAGGCCAGGAAAGAAGAAGGGTGCTTTTTGATCAGTTCAAGCTTGTACTGGATCAAGGCGGTGTTTTTTGCCCTGATCAAAGAATTCAGCAGCTCAACAGAGTCGGGCTGATTTTCAAATCGTTTAATTTTTTCCTGAAAGGTTTGGATACTATCGAACTGTGACTTGTTGTATTTTAAGTATTTGTAGAATAAACTATTTTCCGGAGATGAGGTAATCGTCATCTTTTCCATGGGTTTTTGGCGATCCGTTTCAATTTTGAATTTTTTATCATTATTGATGATAAAGTCAAAATAGTTTTTATCATTGATGACCAGAATGTAAATTCCCCTTGGGAGATCAGCCCCGGCTTTAAAGGTACATCGTCCTGCAGCATCGACTTTCAAGGTATCCCTGACATAAGTGCCGTTGCCATAATAATTTGCAACCAGACAAACGGTGTCACTCAAACCCCTGATCCGGAAATTAACCTGGTATGCATCCTGGGTACTGCCATAAAAAGCGAGACATAGGAAAATGAGTAAAAGAGGAATCCGGGAAGGTTTTATCATAAGGCTGTCAGTGTTTAATCTGTTCATTTTTTCCATAGGGTCTGAAGAACAATTGTACATAGAAATATCCGAAGGCTTCATTCATCGTTTCACGGAATCCCTTGCTGGATCTCCACCAGTTATGCGCATTATAATAAAAATTTTCCACCGAAATAATTCCGACTTTAATTGAATCACCCAAAGCAGCCTGGAACATTTTGCGGCTACGGGCGCCATGAACACTCATAGTCATCAGATTGAGGGCTTTCACTTGAGGTCTGTTTTTTTTTAGCCATTCTTTCAATTCGAGTGCTGAGTTATAAGTGCGGTCATTGCGGATCTCTTTTGTTCCGACAACGGCAAGTTTGGTGGAATCAAAACCGAGTTTGATAAGGGATGAAGCAGCAAGTCTGGCAGTATTGTCGTATGCAACCAATAGATGTCCCCACTCTAGCGGTGTCCCTGTTGTAATTAAAAGGTGGTATTGATGATCCCTGAATTCTTTAATGGCGGTTTCCAAAACATAGTCGCTGATAAAACCTTCCAGTACAAGGACATCAGTCTTTACACGGTCAACAGGAGCAAGAATGCGGTAAAGGTTGGCAAAGATAATGATATTGGGTAGTAGGATGATGATCATAAGAATCAACCATCCCCAGCGGGTCAAGCCCCAGCGTTCTTTGCGACTAACCAGTAAATGCTTGATTTTTGTCATTACAATTCGCATGGTAAATGCTCCTTCCTGAGCAAATCATTGACTGTTTTTACAGGATTGAAAGTGATGATGGGGACTTCAACGAATATCGTCAGCCATGCCGCCATACTGCCATTCCATAATCCCGGAAGTTCCTGTGCTTTCAGATTTCTCCCCCCGCTGGATTTAAGGGAGATAAATCCAGTCTTCTCATCGGTATATTTTGTCAATTGATATTTTTTTCCATGATGATCACGGAAACTGCATACAAGATCCACAGGGTTGAAATAGGTAGCCAAATGCCAAATTTTATTCTGTTGGGGGTCTTGGAGGTTAACCTGGGAGGATTCGACGATCTGCAGTGAATTCTGACCGTTTTCTTGGCTGACCCAGAATGGCCCTCCACCCGGTTCCCCTTCATTTTTTACCATTCCGCATACCCTGATGGGACGGGACAATCGTTGAATCAGATGGTTAATTTTTTCAAGCTGGTTTGATTGATGAAAAGATTGTGGAAAGGAAAGCATAAGATTTGTTTGGGCAAACTGGATCATTTCTTCCACGACTTCAGATGACAGCAATCCTTCCTCGGCTTTGTTCAGGAAATTGAAAATTTTTTCCCTGACCCATAAAAGATAACCTGCGATGAGTTCCTTATAAGCAATTGTTTTTTCCTTTAACCGGTCGGGTATGATGTTATCAATATTTTTAATAAATACCAGGTCAGCATCAATTTCGTTAAGGTTTTCCAAGAGTGCGCCATGACCTCCGGGTCGGAACAAGAGTTCCCCGTCAGCATTTCTGAAAGGTTCATTGTTTAAATCTACCGCCAGAATATCAGTTGAAGGTTTTTGAACAGAATAGGAAATTTCGAAGCTTACCTGATACTTTTGTTCATATTTGCTTCTTACCTGTTCAAACAAAGCCTTGAACTTCTCCAGATGTTCTGGTGAAATAGTGAAATGAATTCTTGCAATTCTCTGTTTGTCAGGAGTGTAACGGGCTGCTTCTACGAGGTGTTCTTCTGCAGATACCCTGGCTCCATCAGGATAGTCATGAAATAAGATCAGGGCTTTGGGCAGATTGGCATAATTGAATCCTTTTTCATGAAGAATGAATTCGAGCAACAGCTTAAAATCCTTTTCGTCATATAGCTTCTCAATTTTCAAACCATGCTGTCCAAGCATTTCGACCAATGTTGAATAAAAAGCAATTCGAGGAAGATATTTTAAAAAATATTGAACAGTTTCAAATCCCGGTTCCTGAACAAAATCAATATCAATCCTTTCACCCATACGGTATTTTTCCTGAAAATCAAACAAATGTTTGAACATCCTGCTTGCGGCTCCAGAGGCCGGGACAAACTTCACCACCCTTAATTCAGGCAGTAAGGAGGTATAATTCTGGCGGAAAAACAATTTTTCCTCCTCCCTAAAGCTCAAGATACCGTTTCCGGAAGTTGCCGGTTTAACAAGCTGTATGTAAGGAAACCCCTTTTTAAAATTATCTATTTGTTTTTCAATGACATGCAAAGGAATTCCCTTTTCCTCTAACTGTTTCAGGTCACGGGTAGTGATCATATCTTGATATTTTTTAATTTTAGACAAATTTATTATAAAAATGAGAAACACAGTATTGATGATGTTGATCGCTTTTTTTCCGATCATCATATCTGCTCAGATTGCCCCTGATAAATATTTCATTGGATTCAGGGATAAAAACAATTCACCATACTCACTCGACCGTCCTCAGGAATTTCTTTCGCAACGGGCCGTTGAGCGGCGACAACGGCTTATGATTAGCCTTGAAGAGAACGACCTTCCAGTGATTTCAGATTATGTGGAGACCATCGCTAACCTTGGTGTCACTGTTATTAACCAGTCAAAATGGCTAAATGGAATTACGATTTTTACAAACAATATAGCGCTGCTTGATACAATTTTATCACTTCCCTTCGTGTTGAATGTTGTAAAGGATAAAAACAAGTTCACAGAAAAAGAAACAGGGGAGGGGAGAAAAAATAAATTTGAGTGTGAAGATAGCTCAACATCTCTGATCAGGGAAATCATGTGCCAGCCATGGTCGGCCTTCTCCCATGGCGATAATTATGGAAGATCATACCGTCAAATCCAAATGGTCAACGGAGTTCAATTGCATCAGATGGGATACCGGGGAGAAGGAATGGTGATTGCAATTCTGGATGCCGGTTTTTTTCAGGTAAATACCCTGCCCGCATTTGACAGTCTCTGGCATCATGATCAGATTCTTGGAACCCGGGATTTTGTCAATCCAGGAAATGATGTCTTCCAGGAGCATCCGCATGGCATGGAAGTTTTGTCCGTGATGGGAGGGAACCTTCCGGGTCAACTGGTTGGAACAGCGCCAAAAGCTGGTTACTGGTTACTGAGATCGGAAGATAGTAATACGGAAAACTTAATCGAAGAATACAATTGGGTAACGGCGGCAGAATATGCCGACAGTGTCGGGGCAGATGTAATCAATTCATCGCTCGGGTATTCTACTTTTGATGATCCCTCTAAAGATCACCGCTGTTCTGATATGGACGGCAATACGACAGTGGTAACCCGCGGGGCCAATATCGCCGGAAGCAAAGGCATGATCGTAGTGAATAGCGCGGGCAATTCGGGGGGAACTTCATGGCGATGTATCAGTGCTCCTGCTGATGGTAATAGCGTCATGGGGATTGCAGCAGTTGATTCCCTGGGGCATTATGCTTATTTTAGTTCAAACGGAAAAGTTGATTCAAGAGTCAAACCTAATATTGCCGCAATGGGTAAAAATACCGTGGTGGCAGCTACGGGAGGCGGGATTATGCAGGCCAATGGAACCTCTTTTTCCGCTCCGGTCATTGCAGGAATGGTGGCATGTTTATGGCAGTCATCAGCGTTCACTAATAATTATCAGATCATAAAGTCTATTGAAGTGAGTTCAAGTCAGTTTACAAGTCCGGATTCACTTCTGGGATATGGTATTCCTGATTTTGTTAAAGCTTTGAATTCCATATATTATAATCAGCTTAACCAAAGTAAAGCATTAATAATCTATCCCAATCCGTTTACCGAAGGATTTACCCTTGAATTTTTTTCTGAACAGGACCAAATCATCGATATCATTCTGATGGATCAATTGGGGAGGGAGTGGCGTCAGCTTACAGGATTTCATTCCAGTGCAGGATTGAATCGTATTCCTTTCAATGGGTTAGAAAAGGTAAACCCGGGTTACTATTTTATAAAAATTAATGGAGAGAAAATATCCTTTGTGTCCAAATTGGTGAAGGTATTGTAACTTATCTTTCAATTCGTTTCGCTGAATAAACATAGCCATCCACAAGATTTACTTCATATCCGATGGATGCTAGGTGATCATTCAGTTCTTTCGGATCGTAACGTGTGACGGTAGCTTCATAATAAATCTGTTTGATCTTTGCTGTCATAACTGGTGTTATCGATTTAATTATTTCATATTCAGCACCTTCACAGTCAAGTTTAAGGATATCACATTTACCAGTTTTAGTAAGGTTAAGGGCATCCTGGAGGCTAATCAATTCAATTTCAACACTTCCCAGGCTTAATTCCTCCGGGTATATGGAATGTGCTCCTGAATTTTTTTTATGGATGTAGAGTAATGAATGCCGTTTTTCGCCGGCTACACCCAATTGGAATGTTTTAATATTTTGAAAATTACTGCTTTGAATATTGAGGTTAAGGTAGTCATAATTTTTTTTAAATGGCTCGAAACAAAGTACTTCTGCCAAAGGGAAACGTTGTTTGAAATGAATGGTTGATAGACCAATATTTGCGCCTACATCGAGAATGGTGATTTCTTCTTTACTGCTTGCCTGATAATCGTACACTTTGAACAGAAATATTTCCCAGTAGATGTACACACTCATAAAATCAGGGCAAAGAAAACTCCCTCCATTCTTTAAATGAAAACGGACGGGTTTGTTGTACAATCCGGGAAAAAGTTTTAAAAACACGGCAAAATAGAACGAGAGGGGAGACTTTAAAACCTGTGTATTTTTACTGTATACTTCTTTTGAAAAAACATAATCTTTGACCCAGCTGACTTTCCATGAACCCATAGATATAGAAATTAAGGAATAATATGGCATAAATGTATAAAATATTTGATAAAACCACAAAACATTAAGTTTACAATTGTAATCTATTAATATTAAATCCCTGTATACAATCGTAATCAGATCAAATAATTAAATTTTAAAACATTGTTATTCAGTGAATAATAATGATTATTTAAATTATAAGATTAAATAAAATAAAAATAAAATTATTGTTATTTATGATTGTAAACATTCTTGTAAATCGTTTACCTTTGTAGAAAAAAGGTCATGATTTCTCGAATTCAGGAAATAATGCAGGAAAAAAAACTATCTCCTTCTCAATTTGCGGAGGAAATTGGTGTCCAACGTTCTGGGATTTCTCATATCCTTTCAGGGCGAAACAAACCCAGTCTTGAATTCATCTTAAAAATTCTGAATCGTTTTCCGGAAGTAAATACTGCCTGGCTCTTATTTGGAAAATATCAGGAGGAAGAAAAAGAACTCAGCAGAGAAACCAAAGTTAATCAACCAATTTCAGAAATTTCGAAACCGAATATTCCTGAAACTGGATCTGTTTTTTCGAAAAAAATAATCCAAGAGGATAAAAAAATAGAAAAGATACTGGTCTTTTATCAGGACAGATCGTTCAGGGAATATTTTCCTGACAAAGAGGAATGATCATTGTTGCTCAAGGAGGGAAAAGAAGAAATTACTTTCTCTTTCAGCGCTTTCATCGCTATCCGATCCATGGATGGCATTCTCCCTTACATTTTTTCCGAATTGTTTCCGGATGGTACCTGGATTTGCTTTTTCAGGGTCTGTAGCTCCGATCAGGTCACGAAACGAATTTACTGCATTTTCTTTTTCCAGAATTGCTGCTATTACGGGGCCGGATGACATGAAGTTTACCAGTTCATCGTAAAATGGTTTGCCTTCATGCATTTCATAGAACGTACCGGCTTTTTCTCGATTCAGTTTGACCAATTTCAAAGCCTTGATTTTGAATCCTGCAGCTTCAATCTGTGTTAAAATGCTGCCTGTGTATCCACTGCTAAATGCCGAGGGTTTTATCATCGTAAAAGTTTTCATCCCATTCATGATAGAAGTATTGTATCAGGCTGACAAAAATAGCATTTTAATTTTAAATAATCCGTATTTTTGTGACACCTAAAAATGGAGTAAATATTTGGAAAATACTGATTTTCAGAAGATCAATGATCTTTTAACCCAGCCCGCAAGCATACTCATTACCACCCATACCAATCCTGATGGGGATGCCATTGGTTCAAGTCTGGCTTTATCTGCATATTTATTAAAAAAGCATCATCAGGTAAAAATTATAGTACCTGATCCCTTTCCGGAGTTTTTAACCTGGATGCCGGGACAGGAGAATGTTTTAATTTTCAAACAGGATCCTGATAAGTGTAACTCCATCATTGGGGAAGCAGATATGGTTTTTTGTCTGGATTTCAATCATCTTAATCGCCTCAATGAAGCCGGGGTCCAGATCATGAAATCAAAAGCAAAGAAAATTTTGATTGATCATCACCTTTCTCCTTCTTCCCATTTTGACCTGAAAATATCAATTCCGGATACTTCGTCAACTTCAGAGCTGATTTATGATTTTATCCTCGCTTCAGGTGACCATGCCTTGCTGGATAAGTCTATTGCTGCCTGTATTTATGCCGGGATCGTTACTGACACGGGTTCATTCAGCTATTCCTGTAATTATGTTAAAACTTATGAAATTGTTGCTGATCTATACCGATTAGGGATTGACGGAGAACATATTCACCGATTGATTTATGATACCTATTCAGAGAAGCGCTTACGTCTGCTGGGCTATTCTATCAGCGACAAACTGGTGGTTTTGCCTGATTATCACACCGCATACATTAGCTTAAGCAGGGAGGAACTGGATCGCTTTGATTACCAGGTTGGTGATACGGAAGGAGTGGTTAATTATGCCCTTTCGATGAAGAATATCAACCTGGCAGCCTTATTTATGGACAGGGACGGACAGGTGAAAATATCATTCAGATCAAAGGGGAATTTTTCGGTGGACGAATTAGCCAGAAAATACTTCAATGGCGGAGGGCATTCCAATGCTTCAGGCGCAAATTGCGATACCAGTCTGGAAGAAACGCTCAGGATTTTTCTCGATATTCTTCCGAAATTTCAGAAGCAATTGAAATCAGTATATTAACTGCTGAAAATGGAACATTTTCTGCTCAGAATTATAGCTCCCGCAGTTTGTGCTTTGGCTATACTGTATTCATGCCAAAATGATCCGTCTCTTGTAAAAACAACTTCTCCGCTTCGAATGATGGACGATACTTTATTAAACATGAATAAAAAAATAGTGGAAAAAGAAAGTCAGGAGATTGATGATTTTATTGCCCGTTATCAATGGAAGATGAAGATTACTTCAACGGGTCTGAGGTACATGATCTATAAAGAAGGGAAAGGGAATAAGGCCTTGGTGGGCAGTTTTGTTAAGTTCCGTTACTCCCTCAAACTTTTAACTGGAAAGACCCTAACGGAAAATAATCATATGGTGATCAAGGAAATTCAATTGGGACGAGGAATGACAGAGCCTGGCCTGGAAGAAGGCATTCTCCTACTGCGTGAAGGAGATCTGGCAAAATTTATTGTACCTTCGCATCTTGCCTATGGTTTACTGGGGAATTTGAAAGACATTCCGGAAAGAGCATCATTGGTGTATGATGTTCAATTGCTGGAGGTCAGGAAAGCTCCTTGAAAACCAATAAAAGTTTATGGACTGGATTAAATCAATGAATGTTAATTTTTAACATGATTTTAAGTTAAAAAGATGTTGAAAAAAACAAAAGAATTGAAGTTTCCGTGAATGAAGGACTTTGTATCTTGAGCTTTTAAAAATAGCAGATAATTTAAACTAAATATTCACTTAATTGATTAAAAACCAGATTATGAAAAGATTGTTTTTGAATTCGTTAGCCATTTTTGTACTGATTGCCTTTGCTTCTCTTGCTTGTTCTTCGAAATATGCAGGTTATGAAAAATCGGCTTCAGGTTTGTATTACAAGCTTTATAAAGTTGGTGAAGATACCCTGAAACCAAAGCTTGGCGATTGGGTTTCGCTGAATATGCGGTATGTTTATAAAGATTCTGTCCTTTTCGACAGCAAAAAAGCCATGGGAAGTCCAGTTCGTTTTCAGCTGCCTCAATCTGATTTCAAGGGAGATATCTACGAAGGGATTCAAATGATGACTGCCGGGGATAGTGCTTCTTTCATTCTCAATGCAGACTCATTATTCTTTAAAACATTTCGCCAGAAAACGAGACCTTCATTTGTCGATTCCAATAGCGTCATCTATTTTTACATCACCCTCTTATCGGTTGATTCACCACAAAGTTTAATGAAAAAGGAGGAAGTTGCATTGCAACAATATATTCAGGATCAGAAAATAACCATTGAACCCTTGCCATCCGGACTGTATTATATTGAACAACAAGCAGGGAAAGGCGCAAGCATTGATTCTGGCTGTTGGGTGAAGATACACTTTAAAGTGTCCCTTATTGATGGAAAGCAGATTTTCTCCTCCTATGAACAACCAGAACCCATAAAATTCGAATTTGGAAAGAGGTTTGACACCCAGGGAATGGAAGAAGGCGTGAAAAAGTTGAAAAAAGGTGGGAAAGCTAAACTGATCGTCCCTTCCCAAATAGGATTTGGTGAAATGGGCAGGGGAGCTATTGTTCCTCCATATTCCACTCTGATTTATGATGTTGAGATTGTGGATGTGCAATCAAAAGCTGAACACGAGAAAGAACTGGCCGATGCCAAGAAAAAAGAACAGATAAAACTGGAAACAAACAAACAGCAGGAAACCATGTTAAGAGAGAAATATTTAAAAGAACATAATATCACTGCCAAACCAACTCCCAGCGGTCTTATCTATGTTGAAAAAGCAAAAGGAAGCGGAGCAAAAGCCATGGCTGGTAAAAAAGTATCGGTGCATTATACGGGAACCCTGCTTAACGGAACAAAATTCGATTCTTCCCGCGACAGAAATCAGCCCTTCGAATTTGAACTGGGAAAAGGTCAGGTAATCAAAGGTTGGGATGAAGGGATTGCCCTGATGAATGTCGGAGGTAAAGCTACTCTTATCATCCCATCTTCCATTGGATACGGCGAACGTGATATGGGAACCATACCACCCTATTCCACCCTGGTATTTGACGTGGAGTTATTGGATATTAAGTAATCCATAATCCTTATTCATTTGAAAAATTTTTTATTTGTCTTTTATCTTTTTCTTTTGGGATTATCTACTCCGGTGGTTGCCTTGATACCCGATTTCACTGCCAATAAGGTTTGTCTCGGGCAGGTGACCACCTTAGTAGATCATTCAACTCCCTCGGATAGTATTCAATACCGGTTATGGGATCTTAATGGCGACGGGTATTTCGGTGATGATACCGGCAGGGTCGTAACCCATTTTTTTTCCGTTGCGGGGAAGCACAATGTAGGATTGAAAATAATTACCCATACAGGCTATGCAAAAGCCATCTATAAATTTGTTCTCGTTACTTCAGTCGATGCTGATTTCACTTTTATTCCCAACTGCATTAACCAAGCTGTTTATTTTTTTGACCGCTCCCAACTGATCATGGATACCGTCCAAAATTACACTTGGAACTTTGGGGATGGAAGCTTGCCGAATAATGAAAAAAACCCGATTCACTATTTCACCTCTGCTGGGGAGTACATTACTAAATTTATTGTCCTGACGAGGTCTGGTTGTTTAGACACAGCGGAACAGAACATTATCATTCCACCCTTACCCGAGTATTCCCTTGTTTTTTCAGGTGATACCAGCTTTATTGAAGGAGATAGCGTCATTGCTTCCATTGTCGGAGACAATGATAGCATATTATGGTCAACAGATCAAACCAGTAGTTCAATCGTGATAAAACAGCAGGGGAATTATTGGGTCAGGGTTTTTAAAAATGGCTGTTCTAAACAAACTGACTTTCATATCACCGTGAAACAATATGGAACGAATCCTGTCATAACGACTCTATTCACTCCAAATGGTGACGGATATAACGACCGATGGGAAATACTCAATCTGCACAAGGTCGGTCCCTGTGTCGTCAATGTCTATGACCGTTGGGGAACTCAGGTGTTTTTCAATAATGATTACCAGAATGAATGGAACGGAACCTATCAGGGGAAAGTGCTGTCTAATGATACGTATTTTTATTTTGTCCGTTGTTTTGATGGAAAATTATATAAAGGGACAGTTAACATCTTGAAATGAAAAAGGCTTTCCATATAGTCCTGCTTATGATGGGCTTTTTTTCCGGAGGATTTTCACAACCCTTTCCGATATTAGATAATTACTTATTTAACCCTGTCTCCATTTCTCCAGCATTTACAGGAAAAACTAATCTTTTTCAAGCATTTCTTACTTATCGTAACGAATGGGTGAATATTCCCGGTGGCCCGATTGTCGGTGCTTTGAATGTTGATGGTGCCCTGAATAAAAATATGGGAATAGGAGGGAATATTCAGATCAATAAAGCCGGGCCGCTAACGAACTTCATGGGAAATCTTAATTATGCCTATCACCTTCAGCTTGCAAAGGAGCATTTTTTAAGTTTCGCCGTTAATGTATCCGTTTATCAGAATTCCATTGATCTCGACCATTCGATCGTTGGGAGCAGTGACGACCCCTTGCTTCAAAGTGGAAAAAGGTCGGAAACTTATATGAACGTTGGAACAAGTCTTCTTTATACATGGAAAGACCTGAATGTTTGCATTGGATTCCCGGTTTTATTCAACAATAAATCATTTTATAATCAGGATTTGTACCATCATGTTCTGACCATGGACAGAAACTGGCTTTTCTATACCAATTATACGCTTGATTTAAAGTCGGATTGGAAATTGAAATTTGACCTGCTGTACCGAAATACACAATACACTCCATGGACAATTGAGTTCAGTACGATGGTAAAATATCACGATAGTTATTGGTTAGGCGTATTATACAGAAAAAGCAATATCATCGGAATTACAGCCGGACTAGCCATCGTCAATGCTTTGGTCATCAATTATAATTATGAGTTTTCGGGATCTGCATTACTTGGAAATAGTGCGGGAACCCATGAGATCTCTGTGGGTTATATGCTGAAGAGAAAAACGGTTTCTCTTAAAATTAAAGACTATAATACAAAATGATAAAACCTCAGGTGATTAGAAATATCTTGCTCTTCTTTCTTATTGCCATAAACCTATATGGGTTTGCGCAGAGCGAAGGGAAGCATGGGGGTGTTTGCTTCCGGGTTGATGAAAATCCTTCTCTTACGAAGTTATCACAGTATGATGCGCTCTTTTCTGTTCATCAACAGAATTTCTGTATGGCCATGACTTCATGGGTATTCCCTATCACTCCTGCTTACGTTGATTCATTGAAAGCCTGGATGAATAAAGGGCATGAGGTGATGGATAATACTCCTACACATCAAACGCAGTATTTTAACCTGATCAATCCAGATGAGGATACATTGTATATCAATCAACCAGGAGTGGATCATATTAATCTGGAGAAAGTTTGCCTGAAAATCAATAGCATTGATACGACACAGTCACATCTGGAAGGATGGATAGATGTTTCCGGTAATCTATTAATCAGCCAGAACCCTGGCGAGTTTTCCGATCTTTCTGGCAATCCCTATTATTTTGCGCTGTATTTGTCTGAGCCTTTTCATTCCATTTATTTATGGTACGATCTCAGGGCAAGTAATCCTAATGATGTGGATTCAGTATATATTCGGTCCTTCTGGGAAGAACCGGTAAACCTGATTGCTCAGAATGGAGTTTCTTACCACAAGCTGACCCAGCAGAATGTGATCATGGATCAGGACGGTATTCGCTTGCTTGGCAAGCAGTCACTGAAAATTTATTCAGATCTTGACCTCCCCAGACCTTATACCTGGATTCATCCCAATGGGCAAATGCCATGGATCAGTGCCTATGAGTTGAAGTGGAATATGGGAGATTCTCTGCAATACCAGCAAGGTTCAAATTATATCAATTATGCCAAACTTTGCTATAATGAATACACTCCTTATCAGGTTGCCCCATACGGGATGCAAGCTAGCCTGTCGAATGAAACACAGGATCTGAAGACGACAAAGCACATGATTGCAGATGCTGTCGCTCAGCATTATGTGAAAATTGACCTGGCCAGATTTCAGAATCCCCTGGGAGGCTGGGATGCTTTTCTTCAGCGAACAGACAGCCTGCTCTCCTGGTGTGTTTCCAATAATATCCCAATCAGGACCTATGCCCAATGGAAAGCACTGCTTTACGATAGTGTTCCAAACAGGGTAGTCAATATCTTTCCGAATTTAAACGTTGACCTTGATCATGATTTTTATCCGGATGGGTACGAAAACAATCAGATCGTTACCAGTGTATTTGATACAACTGACGGGGTACCTGAAAGCGGGTACAAGAGTTTCCTAATGCAGGGTCTAGGTTATATTTTTCAAATTAATACCCTGGCAGGTCTGGAAAAGGGCAAAAATAAATTTACCATCTGGACCAGGGGTCAGGATGTTCCCGGCAGTGTTGTGACCCTGCGTTTCGAATTCCCGGAAAGGGGTTTGCTTTATACTTTTGATTTTCCATCCGATACAAGTATATGGTCAGAACATTATGCACTCATTGATGTTCCTGACTCTATCTCTTTTATGACGGTTTATGGTATTCATGCAGATACTACGGCCGACACCATCCGGATTAGCGGAATGTCCATGCGATCTGCTGGTTTTCTTAAACAAGTCAAGTATCCCCGGCAGATGAGAACGGCTAATGAACCTTTTGCATCTGTCGCCCTCAATGACCTGGTCATCGATTCTTTATATAACCCGGCAACCATCACCTGGTCTGCCCCGACTTCAGGTTTATTAAACATGACTATTTTACCAGGGAATATTTTAAAGGTGCTGAAACCCGTTTCATTCTGGGAGGGCTCAGATTCTGCCTACGTCGTTGCCAACAGTCCTGACGGCATTGCAGACAGTTGCCTGTTTTCTTTTGTATCAAGCCCGATAGAGGATGCCTGTGCAGGCTTACCAATTATGCTGTCATTATTGGATACGCTTGAAAATGATGTGGTTACATGGACTTCTCGTCCTTTTGATCCCTCGATGGACAATCCCCATCTATACAATCCCACAGTGAATCCCATGATGACCACGATGTATACAGTTCAGGCCCGTAACCCCATCGGAGGGAATATATACTGGGACAGCATCGAAGTGAAACGCTTTGCATATCCTGATCCGGGATTACCAACAGATACCATAATATGCAAGCATCAAAAGTTGAAGTTAACTGCTTCCGGAGGGATACATTATTTATGGAGTACAGGGGATACTACTGAGAGTATAACCGTATCACCATTGGAAAATATGGAATTTTCCGTACTGGTTACTAATGAACATGACTGTTCTGCCAGTGATACGGTTTTAGTTACCGTATTACCCCTTCCCGATGCAGTCATTTTTGGCATTCAGCCTACTTATTGCCAGGATTTTCCACCATTTACCATTCCCGGATGGCCTCCGGGTGGTGTATTTTCGGGTACTTCCGGGGTTGAAGGAGATACTTTATTCCCTGCCCGTGCTAACCCGGGAATGAATCAAATCTGGTACACCGTCACGGATGAAATAACGGCTTGCAGTAATACTGATACTGCTTATATCACCATCTATCCTCAACCCGTCATACAGCCCTTACCGGATGCAGAAGTTTGCGGTCAGAATTCCATACTTCTGAATGCCGGTTCAGGATTCGATAATTATTTATGGTCGACGGGGGAAACTTCCTCCAGTATCGTGGTTGATTCAAGCGGTTATGGTCTGGGGCTTGCCCAAATCTGGGTTTACGTGACTTTAGATGGTTGCATTGACCGGGATACTTCCAATATAACCTTTATTTTATGTCCCGGATTCCAGGATAAGGATTTTCAACATCACTTTATGCTGTATCCTAATCCGGCAACCAATGAAGTTATTCTCTCCGTGAAGGATAAAGCCATTTTACCCTTGCAGTTGAACCTCCTTGATTCAAAAGGAATAATTTTACGATCAATTTTTTTGGGAGATCTGGTTAACAACATTGATTTATCCCAATTCTCCAAAGGGATCTACTTTCTCATGATCAGCGCGGGGAAAGAAACCTATACCGGAAAAATTCTTAAAAAATAAATGATCCTATCAGATGTTCAGGTTCTCTATCATAGAGATCAGTTCCTGTGGACGATAGGGTTTGGCAAGGTACTCATCCATCCCTGCTTTGAGGCATTTTTCACGGTCGGTAACCATGACATGTGCAGTAATGGCCAAGATTTTAACCTTTTCACTTTTCCCCATTCTTTCTGATGGAATTTTCTCTTCCAATTCCCTAATCAGATGAGTTGCTTCAATCCCATCCATGATAGGCATGGCAATATCCATCAGGATAAGGTCATAATTATTCTTTTTAAACTTTTCAACTGCCATTTTCCCGTTTTCGGCCAATTCAACCTTATGGCCTGCCCTTTGTAAAGTTGTAACGGCGAATTTTTGGTTTAAAATATTATCTTCCACCAAGAGAATTGTTAAAGGTCTGGATTGCTTAATTTTAGGCTGAGTTTCCAAACGATTGTTCAGGATTTGGCATTCATCCCCTTTGATCAACCCGAGGGTAAACCAGAATGTAGATCCCTTGCCCTTAGTACTGATCACCCCGATTTTTCCCTGCATCAATTCAGTTAGGTTTTTTGAGATGGATAATCCAAGTCCGGTACCTTCAAACTGACGGATCAGTGAATTCTCCAATTGAGCATATTCATTAAATAAATTTTCTTGTTCTTCAGGAGATATCCCCAACCCAGTATCTGTAACTTCAAATTTCAGGAGCACTATATCAGAAGGAATTTTTTCTTTTTCAAAAAAAACAGGTGGAATAAATTCCTGTATTTCATGAATATTGTCAGCATCAAATTCAAGGGTTTCAACACCCACTAGCACACTTCCCTCATTGGTGAATTTAATGGCATTATTTGTGAGGTTGATCAGAATCTGTCTCAAGCGGGTAGGATCTCCAATCACACAGGTAGGAACCGTGGACTGAATTTTTGAAAACAAATCTATTCTTTTTCCTTTTGCTTTTAAGGATAATAATTTTATTACCTGTTGGATTTCTTCATGCAGTAGAAAGGGTTTGTGTTCAATTTTTAGCTGGCCTGCTTCAATTTTCGAAAGATCCAGAATGTCATTGATAATAGCCAGCAGGTTTTGGCTTGAAATATGGATAATATCGAGAAATTCTTTTTGCTCCTCACTCAGATTTGTCTGGTTCAGGATATTATATATCCCGATGATACTATTCATAGGAGTCCTGATTTCATGACTCATGTTGGCCAAAAACATTGTTTTGGTCTTAATGGCTTTATCCGCCTGATTTTTTGTCTCTTTTAAAAGTAATTCCAGTTCCCTGATATGTTTTTCAAGGTTCAGAATTTTATCGGCCTCATTCATAGTTAAAATTTGTTCAACTGGTTTTTAATGATCGAATATAGTTCTTGTTGATTGATCGGTTTGGCGATATAATCATCAAAACCAGATTCAAGTAATTTTTCTTTATCACCGGTCATGGCATAGGCTGTCTGCGCGACAAAGGGTATGGTTCTATACACCTTCCATTTTTTTCTGATTTCCTGCATCAGTTTAATTCCATCCCATGGAGGAGGGAGGTTGATATCGAACAGCATGATATCAAATACTTTTCCCTCTTTCTGGGTTTGTTCAATGATTTTCAGGGTTTCATCACCATTGACTGCAGCAACCACATTACCAAGAACTTTTGTCATCTCGCAGAGGACAATTTTATTCATCAGATCATCTTCCACTATGAATATTTCAAGTCCTTGCAGGGCTTTGAATTTTTGTTTCCGGGTGAGTTCGGGAGGTTGTTTGACTTCTTGACTCGTTTTTTCAGAGGGAAAATAAATGGTCACGGTTGTGCCACTTCCCTTGACAGATTCTATCTCGATACGACCGCGCATAAGATCTATCAGGCTTTTAGCTAAAGGAAGACCAAGTCCACCGGATTGGCTGTCTTTCGAAAAGCCTGAACTTTCCTGTCTGAACGGGTCGAAAAGTGCAGGGATATAGGAGGGATCAATCCCGACACCGGAATCTTTCACCCGGATTGATATCTCATGAGTATCTTTGAGAAAGTCGGTAGTGACATTGACGAATCCCTTTTCCGTATATTTAATGGCATTATCGATAATTGACCCCACAACTTTAACCAGGCTTTTTTCATCCACCAGGGCATTCGGAACTTCATTCCCGATAAAATTAAGTTTTAATTTCTGTTCATTCGCTTTGAAAATGAACAATTGCATGGCATTGGCAACAATGTGGGTAATATTGCAGGATTGAAGTTTGATCTGCATGTCATTGGCTTCAATCTTACTGATATCGATGATGTTGTTTAGTAGATGTAAAAGACGGTCCCCGCTCTCAGAAATGGCTCGTGCATATTCAAACAGTTCTTTATTTTCCAAAAGAGAAATTTCAGCCTCCAATAAGTTGGAAAACCCTATAATGTTATTCAGGGGAGTACGGATTTCATGGCTGATATTTGAAAGGAAGGCATTCTTGAGGAAATTGGCTTCTTCAGATTTTTTCAGCGCTTTTTTGATGCTCAGGTCACTTTTTTCTTTGGCGATATAGTCTGCCTTAAACGTATTGATTTTTTCTTCAATGATATGATCTACATCATTCCTCATTTTTACCAGGGATGATTTTGACTCCTGGAGTTCCTGGTCTTTGGCCTTTACTTCTTCTGAAAGACTTTTATTTTTCTTATTCATAAGAAATAGCAAAGCAGTACAGCTCAACAGAAAACAGGAAAGAAGGATAATGGTAATCAGCATTGAGATGGTTTATTTATAGGCGACAAATAGTTTTTCAGCCGGATTGATGGCGAATTTTTTTAACTCCTCATTTGATTTTTCAGAATAAGGAGAATAGGGTCTGACGATAAAACCAGTATTTTCCAGACGGGTTTGATAATCCTGTCCGTAGATTCTGACGTGATCGAATTGTCCGAAGGCTTTTTCACGGTCTTCCGGCTGAATGATGGTGGGATCTTCATAAGTCGTGGTTAAAACTGCGGATATGGGAACCTGAAGGATAGCCATTCCTCCTGGTTTCAGGACGCGGTACAGTTCCCTCATAGCCAGTTTGTCGTCTTCGATATGTTCCAGGACATGGTTGCAAATGACTACATCAAAGGCTTCATCATTATAAGGGATATTGGTAATATCTAGAAGGTTGGTCTGGCGCTCATAATAATAACCTTCAAGGTATTTTACTCCTGCGATGTATGTGAGGTTAGGAAGCCCGTTAAGCAATGCCCTTAAACAACCCTCTGGAGCTACATGAAATATTTTCATGGGTGCAGTAAATACATTAGTTTTATCATGCAGGAAAAGATAAATAAGCCTGTCACGGTCCAGGGAATAGCAACGGGGGCATACATCATTTTGACGATAACCGGCACCGATCACTTTTTTTTCATACAACACAGGAACATCAGATCCACCGGGAAGAAAGGAACGGAACGAATGTTTGCAATAAGGACAGTAATATAAATCTCCTTTATAATACAGGGCTTTGGCTTTTTGTAGCCACCCCCTGAGTTTCCTTCCAAGCCAGAAAGGAATAATGTTTTTTAACTTGCTATCCATGGCGATTGAATTTGATGTAAAATTAATGTAAACTCGCTGATATTAACCTCATTTGATAGAAATTATACTTTTTATCATAAAATCATGATCTGTAGTCAGTTTAAGGAAATAATGTCCGGCAGGTAAATCCAGTCCACTGATGGTTTTTTGATAATTTCCAGGTCCCTGAATCATTTTAATCGCTGGGGCCGACATAACTCCCTGGGAATCATAAATCGAAAAAGTTACGTTTGTTTTACTGTTCAGGATATATTTCACATTGATGAAATGTTTGAATGGATTGGGAGAGGGTTGCAGTTGAAGGATTTCGTTTCCTTTATGTTCCGGAATATTCAGTAAAGAGGAATCATGGCATTCAAATGCACCGATATCATTGAGGTTTGCAAATGGTCTTGTACGATTCAGCACATCCATCCCAATAACGAAACCCGACCAGTTTCCTTTATTGACTGCCGGAGAAGTAGGCTTCAGATCAAAATTACCCTCGATGGGATCCATGAATTGGATGGGAGAGTATTCCCTGTTTTTCAGGTTATTGACATCCGTTGCCGGAATGGAAGAAGCAAGAGAACTGACATAGGATTTTTCCCCTTCCAAGGAATATCCTCCGGGGTCAACGATAATGTTATTTGATACTAAAATAATGCTGCTATGATAATTTGCCGACCTGACACCGAAAGTTTTTGGCGACAGAATGGTATTATAGGTCACGGTATAATCCTCTCCTGGGACAGTGGCATAATCACCCAGATAAATCCCATGCTTCATATACGGAGAGTAGTTCTGATCGGGATAGAATGATTTTCCCGGATTCACAATCAGGTTGTTATAAATTTTTTGTCCACCCAGAGAAAAGATGTCAATACCATCCCCTTTGCCATCCATGATTTTATTATTATAGCAATCACATCTGGAACCGCCTCCATTAAGAATACCACTCATCTGATTCAGGTAGCCGGCTTCGCTGTCGTGATAGATTTCATTGTCATGGATGGAACATCCGGAATCAGCGGATGATACCTGAATGCCATCCCATGCAGTGTATTCAACACGGTTATTATACACTTCGACGCCCCGGAGGAGATGAGGATAAACCAGGGTGTCCTTTCCATGGAATTGAAGTGTTTTTCCCAGATAAAAAGTACTTCCAATATACAGCCCTTCCATCCCTGTATGATGTATATAGTTCTCGTGCACAAGAAGATTTCTGAGGGTATATTTTTCACGGGTGGATGTGAATGTTGTGTCTGGATCTGTTTTTGCAAACATTCCAACCAGGCTGGTATAACTAATTTCCACCCCCTTGACCTCTATATCGGTACTTAATCCATCGACTGAAATCCCTGCTCCATTCACTTGTGTGGCCAGAAAACCGTAAGGCAGCGAAAGAATTCCATGGCCTGAAAAGATGATATGAGCACAGGAGTCTATTTTTATACCGTAATTATATCCGCTGACAACTGCCTGTCCTCCTGAATTTATAATGACAATAGGTGAGATAGCTGTTCCCTGTAGATGAGTGAAACGAAGGAAAAGCCTGAGTCCGGAAAGCACACAAATGGTATCACCGGGTCTGACATGGCTGGCATTGCTTCTTCCATCGATATAAGTAGTGGAAAGATCTACCGTCATTTTACAACCTGAAGATTGGCTAAAAATCTGAACGGAGGCTGTCATAAAAGAAAGCATGAGAAGAATGATGGTTATCCCTTTTATGCTAAGGTTTTTCATATAACTTGCTTTAGCCTCTTTTTGCTCTTTCCCAGTTAACGGATTGCTGCTTCTTGATATACCGGAAGAAGCCCAAGTAAACTGCCAGATTCATAATAAAGAAGTAATACGGAATGTACAGTAATTTTACCTTGATTTTTTTTTCTTCCAAATACCAACCGAGGAGAGCGGCAAAATAAAAGACGAGCTGTCCGTAAAAAAGCCAGGAATAAATTCCAGAGAAGTTCGTCAAGCCTTGATGCATAGCAATGAAAAAATTGCAAACAAGTATGACGAGCAGTCCGAGGGGGGCCAGCGTCCAGCGCAGTACCCGGTGTGAAATATACTGAAATGAAAGAATCCCATATTTAAAAGGATTTAATAAAGCTTTAAGCCGGATAACGGATTGAATTCCTCCAGCAGAAATTCTGATTTTTCGTTTCAGTTCTTCTTTCACGCTTGCACTTGGATTTTCAATGGCATAGGCCTCAGGGTCGTACTGAATGGTAAAACCTTTCATGGCAATTCTCAGGGAAATGATAAAATCATCCAGTAGGGTGTCTTTTTCAACGGGTGTAAAAAGCTCAGTACGCAAGGCAAATAATTCCCCGGCAGCCCCAACCACAGAGTATAATTCAGCATCCCATTTTTTAAGGGTAGATTCATATTTCCAGTAAATTCCTTCAGTAGCAGCGACAGAATCTTTATCGAAAATTCTTTTCTCTCCGGAAACACAACCCACTTTCTTATCTTGGAATAAACTGACGATTCGGCGGATGGATTCTTTTCCAAGCATGGTATTTCCATCAGAGAAAATGACAATCGGTGTTTTTACAAATTGCATCCCTCTGTTCATAGCGGCAATCTTTCCTGCCCTTGCATCCTGATGATATACTTCTGCTTCAGGATAGGCACGCAAGATGTCAGGAGTGCCATCATCTGAACCATCGGTTACCCAGATATATCTGACTTTCTCTCTTGGATAATCCAGTGCAAAAGAATTTTGCATTTTTTCGGCGATATAATCCTTTTCATTATAAGCGGCTACGAAAAGTGTCACATCCGGCTCATAATCATTTTGGATGATCTTCTTTTGAATAAAAATCCTTTTCAACCTGACCAGGAAAAAGAGCAGAATTCCGTAACCCAGGTAGGCATAAAAGATGAGGAATAAAAATATCCAGAATAGAATAATGATCGTAGTCATAGCTTTAATTGGATTGTTTTTTCAACATAATATTCTCAATGACCTTGTAAATTTCATTGGTATTGGCTTCCCAGGTGTGCTGTCTGGCAAAAAACTCCCTTTGCTGTTCAAGGGAGGGTATGTTTTCGGTCATGGCCTGGCTGATCCGCTGCACAAATTCTTCTTTGTTTTTCGCCAGGTAAACATAATCATCAAATAGTTGCATGGCTTCAGTATACGTGGCGACAACAGGTTTACCCATAGCCAGGTATTCATCAATTTTCCTGGGGTAGTTACCTATGGTAAGCGGATTGACATGTTGAGGATTGATGGCTACATCAAAACCGGCAAGGTATCCGGGTAATTCATCTTGCTTTTTACTTCCCAGGAATCTTACATTGGGAAGGGCATGAAGCGAGCTTTTTTTGAAGGCTTTATCCTCCGGGCCAACCAAAACAATATTCCAGGAAGGTCTCTGCCTTGCAATATAGGTAAGAAGATC
Source organism: uncultured Prolixibacteraceae bacterium (assembly GCA_964429135.1). Classification (GTDB taxonomy): domain Bacteria; phylum Bacteroidota; class Bacteroidia; order Bacteroidales; family FEN-979; genus CAZSDU01. The sequence goes on from CAYSAU010000007.1 coordinate 106,778, forward strand.
AATGTCCAACCTGGATGAAAAAAGAGCACCTATGTATCCGATCACAGGTTTCTGAATGGATGAAAGATCTCCAGGAATGGTTTTGATTTTTAGCCTGTCGAAGGCCGAAACATCGCACCCCTGTCCTACAAAATAAGAATCAGGATTGTACCTTGATGCCGCTTGCTGGAGATAGGGAGAGTTTGTCACAATTACATCTGCTTTCCGCATCATGTCACCTTCCATTCGTTCACCATGTCTCCGAAAATAGGGGGTGCAAACCATGTTGTCTCGGCTGTAATAAATAGATATCGCGATATCCAGGTATTCCCGGAGATGAAAAACCCGGTAAAAATCACTGTCATTGAACCAGATGATATTTTTAAAACCAAGATCTCTGACTGCTTGCTGAATTGGTTTTGCTAGTCTTCTGTTATTAATTTGGTTTAGATAATTAAATATTCTCTTAAAGGGAATCTGGTTTATCGACTCAAGAATAACATCCGGGTATAGTGTATATAGATTGTCAGAAATTTTAACCAGGGCTGGAGATTTTTTCCGGATGATATCCAGTCTTTTATTAAGGCCTGGTGTTTGATTTTTTTTCAATAACGTAAGACGGTCTAGGGGATAATTGATATACAGGACGCGGTTTTTTTTTGAAAATTCATACGCCAGGTTCACGGCATTACTTCCCAGCCTGAAGTCGATGCACTGTAATCCTGTCATCAGAATATCACGGTCAAAAATCATACGTCATTAAATGAGCCGCCTTCAAATTTATTGATCTCTTTATAAATTTTTTCCACAAAATTGCCCCAGGAATGGCTTTCAGCCACTTTCATTCTTTGTTTTTCTTTTTCCGAGCAGTTTTCATTAAGGGCTTTTTCAATTAGTATAACATATTCTTCTTTTGAGGAGGCCAGGTAAGTGTCATCCTCGAAGTACTTCATGAAGGTTGTTCTTGTTGCCACTACTGGCTTCCCCATGGCCAGATATTCATCGATTTTAAGCGGATAATTGATATCGGTAATCGGGTTGATGATTTGGGGGTTTAACGCGACATCAAAGCTTTTTACATAGGCAGGGAGTTCTGCAGGCTTTTTGGTACCAAGAAATTTTACATTGGGTATGGAATGGAGCTTACATTTTTTAAAATTCTCATCTTCCGGACCAACAAGTACGATTTCCCAATTCGGTCTTTGTTCCGCTATGTGCACAAGCAAATCTATATCGAGTCTGATGGTGGTTAAAAATCCGACATACCCTATTCTGGGGTGAGGAATAGGGATAACGTCAGGGGGAATTTCCATTTTTCCGTCAGGATCGGAATACAGGGATACGTCGCAACCCTGACCTATCATAAGGGAATTGGAATTATATTTCCTGGCATAATCTGCAAAAAAATCAGAGTTGGTAACCACAACATCTGATTTTCTGATCAGTTTAGGCTCCAGAATGGTTCCATGCCGTGCATGGTAGGAAACCAGGGTCACGGCATCTCTGAGCAGGTAAACCTGAATCTTAGGTTTAAGGAGTTCTTTAAAATAAAAGCCATTAATCATGGAATTATCATTGAACAGGATATAATCCCTGAAATCCAGTTTTATCAGTGCTTTACGGATTTGGCCAGCGAATCTTTTATCATTGATTTTGTTAAAGTAGTTAAAAACACGATGGTTTCGGATCCAGTTAATGGATTCCAGAATCGTTCTGGGGTACAATATCCATAGGTTTTCGTTATAGGGAACCAGATCTTCCTCTTTCTTTTTCAGTACCTTCAAAGCTTTTTTGACTTCCGGAAGGTTGCGGCGCAAAAGTTGGAAACTTCGTTGAAGCGGAGGATTGACAAAAAGAACCCTGTTCTTTTTGGAAAATTCCAGGGCGGTGTATTTGATGGTTGTCGCAATGTGAAGGTCCCAGGATTGAAGCCCGAAAACAATGATATCTCTTCCTTCTAACATATTATCATGATAGGTTAATGATTCAGATCAAGGGTTTTATATATTGAAAGTACATTTTCTGCCATGGCTTTCCAGGAATATTTTTTTGCGTTTCTGAATCCTTTTTCCACAAGATCATTTTTCAGTTTATCGTCGCTGAGAATTAATTGAATAGCATCGCTGATCTGCCGGGGTTGAAAGGGGTCAATAAAACAAGCGGCATCTCCGCCCACTTCAGGCATTGAAGAAGTATTGGAGGAGATCACCGGGACTCCGCAAGCCATTGCCTCAAGCATTGGAATACCAAAGCTTTCCCGAAGTGAGGGATAGAGAAAAATGCTTGCTAAAGAGTAAATTGCCGGTAATTCTTGGTTGGGAACATAGCCTGTTAATCTGACCAGTTCCCCCAGGTCAGGATCACCTATTTCCTGAATCAGACCTGCTAATTCATTTTTATCATAATCCAACATGACCAGCGGGATTTTTTCGGCAGAAGTCTGATTGAAGATGGATAGAGCTTTTAATACCCCCTTCGTATTCTTTTTTGGATCAGTATTTCCAAAGAAAAAAAAGAATTTTTCCGGAAGATGATACTTCAGGCGAATTTCCATTAAAATTTGTGAGTCAGTAATTTGCCTGAAATGAGTACCGACTCCATTATAAACTGCTTTTAATTTTGTATCGTCCATGTTAAAGAAGTGCGCAATTCTTTGCTTTTCATATTCAGATACAGTAATCACGCATTTACTTTTTTTTATGCATATTGGGACGTTCCATCTTCTGTACAGGTTTCCAAATTTCTGGTAAGCAGAAAACCCCTTGCGGAACAGACTCAGTTTTTCCATGTAGATAATGTCATGGACAGTCACGATCAGGGGGATGTTGCATCTGACGGGGGCTGTATTGCTGGTACAATGCAGGATATCGCAACCGGCGGCCAGAGCTGCTTTGGGAAGCAGAAACTGCTCCCAGACCGGATATGGGGAATCCCCGAGCTCAATAATCTTAAAATTCGGGGTTTCCTTCAAGCAGGGATCCTCGTCTTTTTTTACGAAAATATAATACTCGTTGACATGATCAATTTCCTGGAGGTTTCTGATCAGCTCCAGGGCAACGATATCCATTCCATGTTTTTTTTTGCGGAATAACCGCTGTCCCTCAATACCAATTTTCATGGGTTATCATTTATAGGTTTTTCCGGTTCAGTTTTATAAGCATGTTCAGTATGTATAAATTTTTTGTTAGCACCCTTTACGATCAGGGGTAAGACAAGCATGATGAAGAATACCCTGGGTAACCTCAATACTGCTTTTAGCGTGGATCGGGAATAAAATTTTGAGGGGATGGAAAAAACAATAGCTAGGATACAGGCAAGCAGTGAAATAATCCAGGCAAGCTGCAAGGGTGAATATGGGAAAAAAAGCCAGATCAGGTTGATGATGAATAAAAGCCCCAAAGTCACTATTCTTGGAGGTAGAGAGAATTGGAGTGCCTTATTAAAATATTGCAGGTTGAAATCGATAAATATTTGACTGGCCGCTTTGAAAAAATCCTGTCCGAAATAATAGAGCTGTGAAGAAATCCATCGTTTCCTCTGCTTGTAAAACACCTGGGCATTCTGGACTTTCTCGTCAAGGACAAAGGCCTGGTTTAAATATGTTATTTTTATACGGTCTTTGAGTAAGAGCAATTCAAGCTCCTTATCGAAACCTCCTATGGCCTCCAGTTTGGGGATATAATGATGAAAAACGCGGGTACTGAAAGCCATGGCTGAGCCTATGAGGGCAGGGGCAAACCCGATGGCGGCATGGCCTTTCCGGAATATATGATTATTGATTTCCTCACTGATGGCATCCAGGAGCGCAAATGCAGTATTGGTATTCTTTGCCATACGGTGACACTGTACCACCTCAGCTCCTGAATGAAACGCATTATTGACTTTCTGTAAAAGATCAGGCTCCAGATGGTTGTCGGCATCAAGGATAAGGATGATTTCAGTCTGAGGAGGAAGATAGGACAGGGCTTTTTGCAGGGATTTAACTTTTGTACTGATATCGAATGATACTTCAACGGTTGTCAGGGGAAATTTTTCCAATGACTTCAGGGTGTCAGCATGAAAGTGATCGGCCACAAGAATAACCTGAAATGCATCCATGGGGTAGTTTTGTTCAAGAGATTTCTGTATGGTTTCCCTGATCACGATATCTTCTTTAAACCCGGGAATGATGATAGTGATGAAATTTTTTTCGGGGTTTACCACGACTTTATCTTTGCTTGAAAACAAACCCGCGAAAGCAAATATCAGGAGATAAAGTGAACTTCCTCCAAGGTAGGCAATGGCTACAATCTGTAAGACTTCAACGATATCTTTGATTAAGTCCATAGCACATCATTTTTCGTTTTTTTTCTCTAAAGGGGCAGAAGTGGTATGTGTAGTGTGTCCGAATCCCTGTTTTGCTTTATATATGCGAAAAAGTGATAGCATCATAAATAAAAAACCCTGGGGCAAAGAGAAAACAGCTTTCAGTGTAGCAAGATTATAAAGATGTTTCGGAATGGAGATGAGTAAGCTTAAAACACAAATGGAAGTCAAACCAATCCATAACCATTGAAAATATAGCTGCTGAAATGCCAGGGAGAGTATGGAAATGATAAACAGGAAACCGAGCAGAAAGATTCTGGGGGGTAACATCTGCTGAAATACTTTGTCAAAGAAATCGATGTTATGATTACGGAATAATTGGACAAGGCTGTTTGAAAAATTTTCACGGGCATAGATGAACTGGTTGGCCAGCCATCTTGTGCGTTGGGTCACAAAGGTTTTCGATTTCTGGACCTTTTCATCATAAACATGGGCATTTTCATCATATTCAATGGTGATTTTATCGCGCAATAAGCTAATCTCCAATTCTTTGTCTTCTCCGAAAGAATCGATTCCCGACATATAATTTTTAAACAGCATATAATCAAAACACATTCCCGAACCGATCAATGCTGATGATAAACCAAGCACTCTATGGCCTTTCCTGAAAATATGATTATTTATCTCCTCGCTTACGGAGTCAAGTACGGCAAAAGATGTATTCCTGTTTTTAGCCATCCGGTGTCCCTGAATCGCTACATATCCTCGTGAAAGCGCTTCATTCATCAAGGTAATGAAATTGGTTTCCATGACATTATCAGCATCCAGGACGATGGCTGCATCGTACTGTTTTTCAATTTGAGACATGGCTTTATTTAATGCCCTGGCTTTTGAACTTTTCTCAAAGGAAACTTCAATTACTTTGATTGGGAGTTTTCTAAGGTTTTCAAGGGTTTCAGGCTGGAAGGAATCGGCGATCACGATCACATCATAAAATTCCAGGGGATAGTCTTGATCAAGTGCATGTTTCGCCACGTTTACGATGACGGTATCCTCTTTATACCCGGGAAGGAAGACAGCAAATGTTCTCAGAGGGACATCCTTTGCTTTTGTTATCCGGTATGGAAACAATCCTGCGATGGAAAAAATGGCAAAATACAAGGTTCCTACTAAAAAATAAGAGAAGATCAGTATTTCCGGTATGTAAATCAGGTAATCAACCATCATTGTCATTATTTTTTTGCGAGCGCCCAAACGGTAACCGGGTAAGATGGCTCATTTTTCAATGATCCGAACCAGCCCCTTGGCGCCCAGTTTTTAAAATTGGCTTTAACACATGCCCTGTTACCCCATGACCAGGTTTGTATTCCTTCGAGGGGAAATCCACACTCATGCAGGAAATGCTTCATGCCGGTTTCTGTCCATCGCGAGCAATCATAAGGCATGGGATGGATCTTGATTAAAAAAGGTGTGGCAACCAGGAAATGACCACCCGGTTTCACCATATCATAAACATTTTTACCGGCACGATAGGGGTATAATAAATGTTCGAAAACCTGATCTGCAATGACAAGATCAAATTGTTTATCGAGTTTGTCCACACAAATATCGAATTCAGGATAATTGAATTCGGTGAAGCTTTTAAATTTAATATCCAGGAATGTTTTACCTGCTGATACCTCAAGGGCATCAAGTTGTTCGGGATGCAGGCCATTGATCAATTTGAAACATTCGCGATATAGCACAGTGCGTGTCCAATGCTTGTAATCATAGCCAATTGAAGAAAGCAAGGGTTTCAGCCTGTCTTTGTTGGTATAAATCAATTTTTTCAGACCCATGTGTTTTGGTTTTTAATTAAAGTTTAAAGATAGTATAAGAATTTCTATTCACCAAGTCTTCCCGGTAATGAATTATTATTGTTTTTTAATTCATGATATATTAGATTTGCGTAAGAATTCATACTATGGATAATTTATCTCTCAAAGAAAAAAAGTATCAAAGAGCAATTTCCGGGTTTAAATTTATCAGGAATGTCAATTTCCTGAGGACCTTAAGAGTGTTTCTTTCGAGCAGGCATAAGGGTATATGTCTTTTATACGGAAAGGCCACATTTGAGTCGCATAAGACAGCCAGAATGGAGATAAAAAATGGTGTATTTCAATTTAATCGTTCCTGGACTAAAAAAAATCCATTTCCATCCATGCTGACTCTTGAGGAAAATGCAAGATTACAGGTCAATGGGGATTTCAGGATATTTTCAGGTTCCCGTGTCCTGGTATGGGTAAATTCGACTTTGATTCTGGGAAGCGGATATATCAATAATAATCTTATTCTTTCCTGTTACGACAGAATTGAAATCGGACATGATGTAGCCATTTCCGAAAATGTTTGTATCAGGGATTCGGATAATCATGATATACTAAATTCCGATCATGTAAAAACCCAAGCAGTTAAGATCGGCAATCATGTCTGGATTGGGACTAATGTCATCATTTTAAAAGGGGTGACCATTGGGGATGGAGCTGTCATTGCTGCCGGCGCTGTAGTGAATAAGGATGTTCCCCCGGGTTGTCTGGCTGGAGGTGTCCCGGCTAGGGTGCTGAAAACGTCAATAGAATGGAAATAAACAATGTCAGAGGTATGGGTTATCGTGTAACTGCTTGTTGAACAGATTTCTTGTGTGCCATCCAATAGCCCTAACATAGGAGTAAAAGAAATTCAATTTTCCACGGATCAGGAAAGAAAATGCATTTTTTGGTATAGCTACCGTCAATTGATACAGGATCCCCATTAGAAAATCCCTGCCAAAGATATTCCTCCTCATAAAAACAATACGGTTCCTGTTGAGGTAATAAATTTTCATCGGGTTAAGTTTTCCGACAGATATAGATTCCTTATGAAACACTATCGAATTATGGACATACCATATTTTATACCCGGCTCTTTTTATCCTGTAACTCCAATCTGCTTCTTCATAGTACAGAAAAAAGGTATATGACATCATCCCGATCTCCTTGATGACCTTCATGGGTACCATCATGGCAGCTCCATGGGCATAGGCGGTTTCGCGATCCTGGTTGTACTGCCCTTTATCCTTTTGCCTGTATCCGATTGCAAAACTTCTCATGGTCCATGGATTAATCTCGGTATACCCGGCATACTGTATCAGTGTGGGATCATAAAAAAACCTGATTTTTGGGCTGATGGCGCCGATTCCCGGATCAGCCATGAATTTTTGAACCAAGGGTTCCAAAAATCCTTTATCGACGACCGTATCATTGTTTAAAAGTAAAACATATTCCCCCTGTGCACGCATTAGTCCGAGGTTGTTTCCCCCTGCAAAGCCGTAATTGATAGGACTTTCATATAGGATTACCCCAGGGTACCGCCGTTTGATGATTTTTGGATCATCTTCCTGAGAAAAATTGTCAATGATGATGATTTCAATGTTAGGATAGGAAATTTTTGTCAGAGATTCAATCATTTCACAAGTGACCTCTGACTGGTTATAATTAACCGAAACAATGGATACAAGCGGGTAAGTATGTTTTAACATAAGAAATGATCAGGACAATCTAGGACTTTCATGGATTTCTTTGCTGAACATGGTTTTTATATGCCAGCGGATGGCTTTAAGATAAGCAGTAAAAAGATGGAATTTTCTTTTTAATAGAAAAACCCCGGCATTTTTTGGAATGGCGATGAAAATCTGATAAAGGATGGAGATGAGGGCTACCCAGCCTTTGATATTTCTCCTCAGGTAAAGAATCCGGTTTCTGCTTAAATAGTAGATTTTCAAGGGACTCATTGAGCCTGTAGAAATGGAATCCTTATGATAAACAATTGAATTGTGGATGTACCAAACTTTGTATCCTGCATCTTTAATTCTTTGAATCCAATCGAGCTCTTCATAATACAGAAAAAAAATATCTGCCATCAGACCTACTTCTCTAACTATTTGCATGGGCAGCATCATGGCAGCACCAAAGGCATAGTTAGTGAGAGAATCCCTGTCGTACTGTCCGTTGTCAGTCTCGTTAAACCCAATGCTGAAATGGCGAATCGTAAAGGGATTGATGGTTGTAAAACCTGCATATTGGATGATGTCGGGGTGATAGAAATAGCGGATTTTAGGGCTGACAACACCAACTTTCGCATCTTCTTCCAGTTTTTTCACCAGGGGTTCAAGAAAACCGGGATCGACCTCTGTATCATTGTTGATCAATAACAGATATTTTCCTTTAGCGATACGAATACCAAGATTATTTCCCCCTGCAAAGCCAAGATTTTGTTCACTTTTTATAAAAATAATTTCCGGGTATTTTTCTTTGATTATGGATGGATCTTTTGTCGGGGATCCATTATCCACCACAATAATTTCGATACAAGGGTAGGAGATATGTAGCAGGGATTCGATCAGCTCGCAGGTCACTTCAGGCTGATCATAGTTTACGGTGATGATTGAAACCAGTGGAGAAACTGATGATTTTTCCATACTATTCCGACAAACTATTGATCTTTTTTCATATTGTTTTTATGTTGCAGATAACCTGCAAGAAATCCGATGGGTGTAAAGAGTACAAACCCGATTAAAATATAGACAATTACACCTTCCATGATCTATGGTTTACGCTTTAATATTTGTTTGAATCAATGGTTTCATAATCTCCTTTCTGCTTCACGAAATACTCCCTGATCCTTTTAAATTCCTTGATGACACGAATGGCAAAGGCATTGATGAAGGGACCTTCTCGTTTCAGGGATCGATCGATCATCCAGACGACAGATTTTTTAGAGCGTAGGGGTACGACTTTACCGAATTTGGTAAGTTGCCAGGCCATATATCCATCCTCACCTCTTTTTATGATCGTATTCCAACCCCCTGTTTTATACGCCAGTTCTTTAACCATTCCGAAGCTGTATCCGCAAACGCTTAATTCTGGTCTTTTAATTCCTCTCAGGTAGTGGACAAAATATTTTACAAATTCATAAATGGCAAATCCAATCCGGAATTTTTTCAGATTTTCCTTATAAAAGGAAGCTTGTCCGTAAACTGCTGCCACACCATTTTGCTGGAGTTTTTTTACCATACATTCCACCCAATCCGGAGGATAAATGGTATCTGCATCTACAGTAAGATAATATTTTCCTTTGGAAATATCCATGGCTGCCTGTCTTGCGTTTCCTACGCCTTTTTTCGTTTCGAGCACATATTTTATTCCGGTTTTTTTAATGATTTCGCTGGTTTTATCCTGTGAATTATTATCGGTACAGATAATCTCCAATGGAAAAGTGGTTTTCTGGTCTGCCAGCGAAGAAATGGTTCTTAGGATATATTGTTCCTCGTTATAAGCAATGATTCCGACAGAAACGAGCGGGTTTTCGCTTACGAGTCCTTCTACTTTTGAACGGATGGATTGGTACACTGATTCCGGAATGTCCTCAGCAGTTTTAAAATTAAACCAGTGAGCTCTGACCCATTTGGGAACGATGAGGTTGGGAAACATGCTGGGTGGTTTTAAGTGGGTTTAACAGTTTGCGTTTTTGCTAAGAGTTCAAATTTTTTATCCAATTGCGGTCCCATAAAAAGATAAGCCATAGATGCATAAACCATGAGACCAGTAGGAAATTGTCCTAAAATCGCGTTACCATAGCTGGCCCAGATAACGCCAAAGAAACCACAGAGCAAGGCTGCCTCCTTAGCGAAAAGCTCTTGGTTTTTTATTTGAAACATAACGATATAGGTACTTTTGCCAATGATATAAAAAATAATGAACATGTGGAGAAAAAGGCCGACAATCCCCACGTCCGCCCATATCAGCACAAACCAGCTATCCGTGGCGATATTGGCCAGAAAAGCATCGGGTGTATAGGCCAGGGCCCTAGCACCGGAATGCCCAACACCACCGCCAAATGGCCTTGTTTTCAGATATTCTTCGAAAAGCCGCTGGTTTGATATCCTGACCATATAGGAAGCATCGTCTTCGGGAGTAAAGGCGGTTCGCATACGGTAAATCTGGTAATTGCTGTTTCCTATGGTAGTGAAGGCAAAAAACACATAAACAGGAACCAAAACTGAGGCACCGATAATGATTGACTTAATGTTTTTTCGCAAAATCAGGTAAAGCACCATACCAGCAAATGGAATGGAAATGGCGCCACGGGTTCCTGAGGCCGACATACCATAGAAGCTTGCAGCCATGACAATCCCCCAGAATACTTTTTTCCTGATATTTTTTTCATTCATCATGATGATCAGGGCGATAATCCCGATATGACCTTGGGCCGCTCCAAACTGTCCTGCATCAGTATAAAAGGAAAAAGCCCTAAGATTGCCCCAGATAACATGGGTTACAGCTCCACCTGCATCCAGCCACCTTTGTTCCCAGGGATCTGGGCCGATATAGAGCTGCATAAAGGCTTTAACCGACCCAAGAATGGAAAATATTCCCCAAATTGCCAGGAATTTATTCAAATGCCGGGGTTCATTATAAATCATATAGATCAGCGGGATGACCATCATCATGTAAAAAGCAATCCCCCTCATGGACGAGAACCATGCTGCTTTGCTGATGGCTTCCGGATTGAAGAGTTCTGCAACAATATAGATAAACCAGATCACGGAGAAAATGACCAAATCATTATTCAGTATCCTGATGCTAATCTTATCTTCGAAATAATGGAAAAATATAGCAATGTAGATGGTGACCAGGGTGATATCCATAACAGGACCCAGGGTGGCTGGAATGTAACGGGTAAGCCCCATTAAAATGAAATTCAGAATAAATGCAGTGGTCAGTCCAATTTCAGGTTTGAAGATCAAACGGTTGAGAAACAAGATCATCACCGGGAGTACCAGCAATATTGCAGCAACCGTAAAGCCGCCAATGGCAATAACATATCCTATCCCGATAGCGATGATGATGATCGCGCCAAAGATATCAGGCCTTCTTAGTTTTTCAGGTCCTGCAGGAAATAAAATCGGGTTATTGCTCAATGGTATATTTTTTATCCTTGATGATTTGTTTTAATCTCAGGCCATAAGCTTTATACAGGTTAAACCCATACCTGAAAATATTTAAAAATGAAATGTCGACTTCGTGTTTTAAGAAACGATAGCCAACGATCAGTCCGATACAACTGAAGAAAACGGTGGCGAAAGCCACAAATAGAAGGATGGTAGTAACCTCCCATTCCGGGAAAAAGTAATGCAGCCCAAAAACCGCGATCAAATCTCCGGTGATATTGGCGCCAACCATCCATAAGATTTTATAGAAATTTTTCTGGGGTTTGTTTAAACTATCTAAGGCAACTCCCGTAAACCGGTCAAGAGGGAGTAGTAAGGAATAAATGATAAACACCATCAGGATATTGGATAATCCTTCAAGCGAACTTAAATATTGGGAACCACCCAGAATAATAATGAAAAACTTATTCAGGAAAAAGCTGATGACAGCAATGACAATAAATAGATAAACGATAGAACCAGTGTAAGAGTAATATAATTTCTTAAACTCGTCAATATTGTTTTCAAGGCTTGCTTTTGACAGTTTTGGAAAGGCTGTGTTGGCAAAGCTGATCAATGGGATTTCGATGACATCCAGAAATTTCAATGGTATGGCGTAAAGAGCAACACCGGTAGGACCTAAAAACGCACTGAATGAAATGATGAAACTATCGGCTCCCTTTAATAAACTGCTCCCGATTCTGGTCAACATGGAGAACTTACCATAGGTTAGCAATATCTTTGCCTTTTCTTTTGAAAAATGCCGGATATATTCTCCCCCTGTCCATTTTTTTACCAGGCAGAATACCGAAGTTAAAGTATGTGTAATGACATAGATCAGAACCACGAGTGTGGTATCAATTTTAAGGAAGATATAGGCTAAGAGAATAACGATGAGAAAGGAGATCAGGTTAAAAAACCTGAGCCAAAATATCTTTCCAAAAGCAAGGTCAGCCTGAAGGATGGACCAGGCATAATTCCATGGCATGGAAACAATGGCATAAATGGGATACCAGTAGCAGAAAACATCGTATCCGCTAGAGGCGAGGGTGGTGGGGATGATCAGAATTAACACCCATAAAAGTATAGTGATGACGATTAAAATGAGGATTCCCAAGACCCAGCTTGAACCAAGATATGATTTTCTTTCTTCGGCGTTTGGGGAGGATAAATACCTGACGATGGCATCCCTGGTCAGTCCCCATCTAAGCATATCAACAAGAGCTGCAGGGGTGACAAAAAGCACCCATTTCCCAAAATCCTGAATGTCGAGTATTCTGATCAGGATCATAAATGACAGTAACCCCATTACAGCGGAGGTGAAGTTGGCTGCCAAGGAAAGAAAGTTGAGATCCTTTATTATGCGAAGAAAAAAATTTTTCAATGATCAAGGTTCAAAACAATGGTTAACGCAATCTTGACTTTTTCATGACATCAGATGACATTCTTCTCCCTGAATTGTAACATCAGTATTCTTTTCAAAGCTCTTCTGAATTTTGATCTTTGTTTAGGAAGTTCACCCAGGGTGGTATCAAGATAGATGAGTTCAACGCCATTCAGGACAATCTTGGCACTGTTTCTGATGACAGATGAAAACGCGTTAAGGGCTGAAGCGTCTGCGGATGTCCATGAACGGTTGGCACGGGTCACTAGGAGTGCAAGATCAAATTTCTGAATCAATTCCATTGGATACGGATTATTGATCAGGGAAGGGATTTCAACGAAGATATAATCATAGCTGTTTGAATCCAGGTGTTCAAAACCTTTCATGAGGTCAGAGAAATCATTGGTTTCAAAGAAATTTTCCCGGATTACATATTGGATTTCATCCTCGTTGGCAGGGATCAGTTCTCCCGAATTGGTATAACCCTGACTTCCTGGTTGTTCCTTGATGTAGTTGAGAAAGAGAACATTTTCTCCGAAAGATCTCATTTTCCGGGATATTTCTCTGGCAATGGTGGTTTTACCTTCCGTATCACGGGTACTGAACAAAAGTATTAGAACAGGTTTTTTCTCGATGTTCTCCAAATTATGAAGTAATGCAAGTTTTATATTCTGAACAATCATTTCTACCAGTCGGGGGAGGATAAATCCTATATCTACTGCATAAATTTGCTGTGCAATCTGTGGATAGATCCCGGCCAGTTTAAGCTTGATGAATTTTTCGGCTCGCTCCGGGGTTTTGATGGTGGTATCAAAGAACTCCATGGCGATCAGCAAAGCCAGAATCAATACGAAACCAATGAAACCTGCAATCATTACAAGGATCATTCCTCTTCCACGTAAGGGGTGCAGGGGGTAGAACGGAGGATCGACGACTTTTAAGTTGGAGGTCAATTCATCATCCTGCTGCCTAAGTTTAGCCATATTAAGGTCATGGAGGATGGTCAGGAATTCTTCTTCTGTAACCCCGATCAACCTTTCTATTCGTTTCATTTCTGCCCCGAGAGGTGCAAAAACTTCAAAGACCTGTTTGTAATACTTTTTTCTTTCCGCTAACACCCTCAAGGCTGCTTTGCTTTCCTCATAGGAAATTACATTGCTGAGCCATGAGGCAAGGAGTTCTTTCAGGGGCAAACCTTCCACGCTATTGTTGACCATATACAGGCGGTCAATCTGGTTTTTAATTTCCAGTTTAAGGTGTTCGACTTTGGCTTTGAGGTTGGCCAACTGGATAATCGTGGCTGAGTCATTTCCAAGGTCAATTTCGATATTGGCAATCTGCATAGTGGCATCAGAAAGTTCTGTCCTGAGTCTTAGGATGGCGCTGGTATTCAATGAAAGCTTAGCATGGGCTTCAAGCTTTCGCTCAATGATTTTTATGGCAGCATCGGATGAGGCATAAGCAATTTGTTTGTTTTGATAGGTAACATCGAGATCCTCTTTGGTGGAAGCGATCACCTTTGTCTGTTCATAGTAATTGATGATGTTATTTCTTTCGTTAAAAAGAAGTAAGTCGTTTTCTGCTTTTTGCAGGCGGCGCATAGCGTCTTCCAGTTGTCTTTTAAAATACTGGATCACGGCATCGGTTTGATTCTGCTTGAGGAGTTTATAGTTTCTGATAAAAACTTTAGTTAAAAAGATCAGGGTTTGCTGACATATCCCGGGGTCGGGACAGGTATAGGACAGTTTTATTAAATCGCTGTTTTGGATACGGGAAATATTAATTCCTGAAAGGGCACGAATACTGTAAAATTTATCACTCTCCGAATTCCATAGCTGGTAAATGAAATTATAATCATTTTGATGACCATAAGCCAGTAAACGTTTTACAATTCTGTCAAAAGAGGTGGTATCAGAACTGATCCTAGAAATTTTCACATTGGTCATGGTATCCATTGAGGTATAATAATCCATCATGGAGGAGGAATCTCGTGGGCCTGCAGGAGAAGGTTCAGGTTCATAATTTTCCTCTTGTGGGGGGGGGGAAGCCTGGGGCACTGATGTTTCTCCGATCAGTAATTTCTGTCCCACCTCGAGGGAATTATTGCTTAACTGATTAGTTGTCATCAATTCATTTACGCTTATCCCTGCTGACTTTGAAATGGAATACATGGTTTCCCCGCGTTTTACGACATGGAATTTCTTTTTGGGTTTGGATTGTTTGATGTCGTTGCGGATGGATTCAAGGTTTTTGTTATATTCCTCTTCTTCGGTAACCGGATCAACTAATTCAGAAGTCCTTTTTGCCGGTGGGCGATAGTATCTTTTATCATTTCTTTTTTCACGTTTAACTAAGTCTAATACATCGGGAGGGACTTTTGACAGGAGTTCTTCATAGTTTTCTTTTGAGATGTATCTGGGGTCATAATGATCGAGTAATAGATGTTGGGCCAGCAGGCTTACTGAAACTTCTTCAAGGGTTTGGCGGGCGCGAACCAGATTCATCAAATTGTCATAGACTATCATTTTAGCCATAAGGTCTCCGCTGGTTTGCTGAACAGAATAACCTGAAGCAATACCCGTGTAAATCGTGGTTTCTGAATAATAATTTGCCTGTCCACGTCGGGTAATAAAATAGACAACGGCAGCAATGAGAAGGGGTACCAGTATCAGCAATAAAAGATGTCGTTGAATGAGCCTGATAAAATAGATTATCTTCATTATTCAATTTTGTTAATTACGTTGAATTTGATTCCGGCTATTTCCTGAAGTATCATATAGGCATTATAAAACGCATTTCTTGCTTCCTCGAAGTCGGTAATTGCCTTTCTGTTCATTTCATTGATGTTTGCAAGTTCATAAAGGGTGGTTTGACCATTGAGAAACTCTTTATCTCCCATCTCTTTTTGTAAGGCATTAGTGGTCACGTTGTCGTTTGCAATTTTTAATTTTTTCTGTGTTACCAGGAGTTGGTTATACTGAACAATGATCAGCTTACGTAATTCGAGGATCTCATTTTCTTTTACGGCCATGGCTTTTTCCACATCTTTGATAGCGGTTTTTACCCTGTTTCTGCGATCCCATAAATCATCCAGCGGAAGCCTGAAACTCATACTGAGCTGATACCGGTTATTATTCTGAAGACTCAGGATGGTGTTGGCGTCTCCCAGGTTAGTTTTATTGTTTGTCAAGGCATCCCAGATATCAGTTGAAACCATACCATCTGCATAAAGGTTTTGCATCCAGTCACGGCGGGCTGTTTTAACCCTGTATTTGGCCATGGCAACATCAGCATCCTTGACTTTCAGGAAAGGAGAATGGACCAGGGCGGAGTCGATCAGATCCTCCAGGGGAGGAATGCGCTGCATAATATCATCAATTAAAGGATTAAAGACGACTATAGAAGTATCTTTATCCTGCCAGGATTGTCCGGAAGAAATTACAGAACAGTACAAAATGGAAAATAAAATAAGGACTGTAATTCTTGTTTTCATATCAAACATTTTCTTTTTGAATCAATGCGGTGAATGTTCTGAAGATAATTTTTATATCTCCCCAGAAAGAATTATGTTCTGCATAATAATTATCCAGAGCAAATCTTTCCTCTTCCGACATAATGCCGCTTCTGCCTCTTTTTTCTACCTGCCACAGTCCTGTCAGTCCTGCGGGAGCACGAAACCTGCGGCTCCACTTTTTCTTTGTCAGGGCTTCTGCTTCATTCAGGGGAAGGGGCCGATTGCCAACGATCGACATATCTCCTTTAAAAATATTGAACAATTGAGGAAGTTCATCTATGCTGGTCATACGGATAATTTTTCCGACTTTGGTAATGCGGGGATCATTCTTGATTTTGAGGAATGCTTTGCGTGCATTTTTTCTTTTATTTGCCAGCCGTTCACAGATTTCTTCTCCGTCATAATAAACCAGTGGAGAACATGTTTTTCCTTCAGGTAATTTTGAACATTCAACACATTTTTCTTCAACGGATTCGTTAATGTACTGATTCAGGTGCTCCACTTCTTTAAGCCTTTTATCGGCATCAGGGTACATTGATCTGAATTTGTAAAAATTAAAGATCTTGTAATTAGCGCCTACTCTTTTTGAAAAGTAATACACCTTACCTTTTGACTCAAGTCTGATCGCCAGAACCGTAATCAACATCAAGGGCGAAAGGATAAGTAATGCCAGTGTGGCAAGAGTCAGGTCAAACAACCTTTTGGGGAAAGGGGTTTGATAAGGACTTATGTCTTTATCGTGAATATTTAAATTAACGGGTACATAATCGTTTTTTAATTTTATCAAAGAATGAATGCGGTTGAAAATATTTTCAGCATCAAGGTTCTTATGATAAAAATCATCTACCCCGAAAAGCAAGGCTTCCTGTTTCAAATTATAATCACGGATTAGAGAAAGTACGATAAAGGGGGTTTTTTGATAGGCCTTATTGAGTTTTAATTTATGATAAAGCGCTAATCCATTGATACCGGGGAGCAGGTATTCACAAAGAATGGCATCTATTTGCTGATTCTCTTTGATAAGTGTAACAGGTTTGGGATCTTTGTCCAAATCAAAAATCCTGAATGTATTGCTTGTCAGCCAATTCATTGCTGCCAATCCATTTTCTTTGACCGTGACGTCGAAAAAACCACTGTCTAGGAATAAACCAATGCTTGATGGATCATTCCCTATATAGAGGATTTTAAGTTTCGTGATCTCTGTGTCATCCATATATCCTAATTACCTCTTCTTTTGAGAATACTGTTCTTTTGATTCCAGCCTGCGTTTTATTCTAGCTATCAGTTCTTTAGGATTAAATGGTTTAAGCACGTAATCATCCGCACCCATCTCGAAGCACTTGATTTTATCCGCACTTTCTTCTTTACCGGAAAGCATGATCAGGGGAATCTCTTCGAAAAAACCACTTTCACGTATCTTTCTGATAAATTCAAATCCGTTCAACACAGGCATTTCCACGTCACAGATGATAACATCCGGAAGATTTCCAGATTGAAGGTAATATAGCGCATCCATACCATTGTTCATGGTGATTACCTCGAAGTCTTTATTGAACGTATTTTCGATGATAAATCGGATACTCTTTTCATCATCAAGAGCGAGTATCTTTTTCTTCATGCATCACAATTTTGTAAGCAAATATATTCTAATTTGGATGAAATGATAAAAATAGATATTAACAAAAATAAAAAAGTTATTGACTGGACTCCCTTCATTTATTGGATTTTTTAAGGCTTGGGTTCGATGAGTTGTTGAAGGGCAAAGACTTCATCACGAAGACGGGCGGCTTCAATGAAATCCAGTGCTTTTACGGCATCTTCCATCATTTTCCTGTTTTTTGACAGGAGTTTTTGGAGTTTTTCTTTCGACATATACTGTATTACGGGATCTGCAGCAATGTTTCCCGACTCCTTTTCAATATATGCCCTGGAATGAAGGTGTTTGGAATCTGCTACTGAGGTTTGGCCGAGAATATCCTGAGTACTTTTGATTATGGCTGTAGGCGTGATGTTGTGCGAAAGGTTGTAGGCCATTTGTTTTTCCCTCCTTCGATTGGTTTCGGCCATCATTCGTTTCATGGAATCGGTCATCTTATCTGCATACATGATCACTTTGCTGTTTACATTCCTTGCTGCTCTGCCTGCAGTTTGTGTTAGAGACCGCTCAGATCGTAAAAATCCTTCTTTATCCGCATCAAGAATGGCCACTAAAGAAACTTCTGGTAAATCAAGCCCTTCCCGGAGAAGATTTACCCCAATCAGCACATCAAAGACACCCATTCTTAAGTCACGCATGATTTCAACCCTTTCTAAGGTCTCCACATCGGAATGAATGTACCGGCACTTTACCCCAAGTTTTAAAAAGTAGGCTGACAATTCTTCCGCCATTCTTTTGGTAAGGGTTGTCACAAGTATCCTTTCATTGACCATGACCCGCTGATTGATTTCATCCAGAAGATCATCAATCTGGTTCAGGCTTGGGCGGACTTCCACATAGGGATCCAGAAGGCCGGTTGGCCGGATCACCTGTTCCACGACAATACCTTCACATTTCTGTAATTCAAAATCTGCAGGTGTCGCACTGACATAAATCACCTGACCGACCATGGATTCGAATTCATCGAAAGTCAGCGGGCGGTTATCCAGGGCAGAGGGAAGCCGAAAACCATATTCAACCAGGGTTTGTTTCCGTGAACGGTCTCCTCCATACATGGCACGGATCTGAGGGATGGAAACATGACTTTCATCCATCACCATCAGAAAATCATCAGGAAAATAATCCAGCAGGCAAAAGGGACGAGAACCGGGTGCCCGACCGTCAAAATACCGCGAATAATTTTCTATTCCTGAGCAATAACCAAGTTCCCGCATCATTTCCATATCGTATGTCACACGGTCTTCCAACCTTCTGGCTTCCATTTCCTTATTGTTCTCCTTGAAGTACTGAATCTGTTTCAGTAGATCATCCTGAATTTCAACCAGGGATTCCTTCATTTTATCCTGAGTGGTGACAAAGATATTGGCAGGATAAACTGTCAGGGTTTCCTGAGTGTCTCTTTTTTTGCCTGTTAATGGATCGATGGTGGTTATGGACTCAATTTCATTCCCGAAAAAAATAATCCTGTAGGCGATATCCAGATAAGCTGGGAAAATATCCACAGAATCACCCTTCACCCTGAATTTTCCCCTGATCAATTCGGTTTCGGAACGGGCATAAAGACTGTTGACGAACATCTGCAAAAGACTGTTCCTACTGAGTTTCTGTCCTATCTTAATCCGGATGACCTGTTGATTGAAATCGTCCGGGTTACCTATTCCATAAATACAGGAAACCGAAGCTACAACAATGACGTCGCGGCGTCCTGATAAAAGCGAAGAAGAAGCACTCAGCCTTAGCTTTTCGATTTCTTCATTGATGGAAAGATCTTTTTCAATATAGGTATTTGTCACGGGAATATAAGCTTCCGGCTGGTAATAATCATAATAGGATACAAAGAACTCAACGGCGTTTTCAGGGAAAAACTGCTTGAATTCCCCGAAAAGCTGAGCGGCCAGGGTTTTGTTATGACTTAAGACAAGGGTAGGCTTCTGAACTTGCTGGATGACATTTGCGATCGTGAATGTTTTTCCTGAACCTGTTACACCGACGAGAACCTGAGCCGGATCGTTACGCCGGATACCCTCAATCAGTTGCTGTATCGCTTCCGGTTGATCTCCTGTTGGCTGAAAAGCAGAAGTCAGGTTAAATTTCAAAACAAGGAATTTAAGGTTTTACAAATAAGGTTGAGGTGATCGGGTAATGATCAGAAAGATCAATGGGAAATTTCTGATAATGTGTGGACATAAAATAATCGCTGTATAAAATATAATCGATCCTGAAAGAAGGTAGTTTCCCTGCATAGGTGCTTCCAAAAATTTCTCTTCCTGATTTTTTAAAAGTATCGTTCAGTCCTCTAGTCAGGGTACGGTAGGTGAAGGAGGAGGGGGTGTCATTAAAATCTCCGCAGACGATCATGGGATATTGACATTGTTGCATATGGTTTTTCAGCCGGTCAACTTGCTTTGAACGCATGATAAAAGCACGCTTAAGCTTCCAGGCCATTTTTTTTGATCCTTCTTTGATCTTTGGAGTTTCTGCTTCAGGATTAGTTAGACCAGAATAAAAAGAATAATCTTCATCCCCGAAGCGGAAAGGCTCCAGATGAAGATTATAAACCCTAACAGTATCCGAATGAATCAGAAGATCAGTATAGATAGCGAAAATACTTTGGTCTTGGAATCCGATTTGGTCACTTTTAACGATAGGGAATCTTGAAAATGTGGCAATGGCATTGATTTTTTCTTTGTCCCAGAATTCATGATAATTTTTTAAGTAGTAATGATTCAAATTTATAGCCCTTGTAAACCTTGAAACAATTTTATTAAAATTCTCTCCCATGGCAAAGAATTCCTGAATACAAATGATATCGGCTTGCTGTCCGGAAAGAAAATCCGTGACTTTACTTCGGGTTTCCGAGGCACTCTGGTGGGGAACATAACCATACAGGCTGTGAACATTATAGGAGATGATCTTAATCGGGTCTGCCTTTAATGGTTTGGAATGTGTGAGATGAATGGGAAGGATGGAGGTCAACTGATCCCAGCCAATCAATATACAGACCAGCGATAAAAAAATGATCCTTCTCCAAAGTACAAGCCATATCAAGATAAAAAACAAATTCGAGAGCAGGAGGATGGGATAGACCAGCCCCGTAAACGCGAAAATCCAGTATTTTGAAGGACTGATGTAGGATGAAAACGAGGAGAGCAGCAAGCCTGCTGCAACCAAAATATTCAGTATGATCAGGATTTTAATGAAGACCGATTTTGATTTTTTCTTTCCCACAGATTATCAATTTTTTGTTGAAGTCTTGAATAGAAATTCTTTTTCTTCTTTAGAAAGACTGTCGTATCCTCCCTTTGAGATTTTTTCCAGAATTTCATCGGTACGCTCCTGATTTTTTTTCTTCCTCAGATTATATTCTTCATCGGTAAATGGGCGTGATGTATTTCCTGAATAATTTGGGGATGAATGTCGGTTCCGAAAAAAATGATGGAATCGCTCAGTATTTTTTCCGGAAATGAACAAAGCATATAACATTCCGAATAGGGCACCCCCGATATGGGCGATATGTCCTCCGGCATTCCCTGAAGGGATCATGAAAAAATCAAAAATAAACAGGGCAATGGTCAGGTAGATAATTTTAATCCTGCCAAGAAACAATAATTGAATAGTATATTTGGGAACATGGAATGATATGGTGGTTACCACAGCCATGACAGAGGCGGAAGCGCCCAGGGCTGTGGCCAACGGAATCATGGGGTGAAATACAGGAAAAAGATTAAATCCTGCAATATAAACGGCACCGCCGGCAATTCCTCCGAATAGATAAACCCAGAGTAGTCTTTGTCCCGAAAGGTATTCCATGAAAATTTTTCCAAACCAGAACAGCCAGAGCATATTGAATAATAAGTGCCAGAAATCAAGATGAAGAAACATATAAGTGATGATCGTCCAGGGTTTTTCCGAGATTAGGGGAATACTGGCTGGAAGTGCCAGAAGGTTGAGTACGGTATGGGTGGCATGGTGGGTATCAGGTTGGTTAAGGAGAAAAGATACTACCCTGAATGCCATGATCAGAATCCAGATAGCAATATTGCAGATGATAAGGACGGACAGAACAGAACCCTGACTGAAAAATTTTCTGATTTCAATCCAATAGTTAGGTGGAGGAGTGTAGTTCTGGTACATGACAGTCAATATGTTGATTTTTTTCTCCAGTAAATGATAAGGAAAAATCCAAAAAGCATTCCTCCGAGATGAGCAAAGTGGGCGATATTGTCACTGGGGTTATTAGATATTCCAGAAAATACTTCAATGGCACCATAAAAAATAACTATCCACTTGGCTTTAATGGGAAATAAAAAATAGATATAAACCAGCATATTGGGAAACAACATCCCGAACGCAAGAAGAATTCCGTATACTGCACCCGAGGCACCGATGGTAGGAACATTCATCTGCAAAGTTATCAATTGATTGATGTAGTCCAGAGATTGTTGTCTGTACATCAGATTCTTGGGCGACATGGACCAATCCCCGATGAACGTTCTGACACTTCCCTCGATTTCATAGTACTGAGGGTAATGCTGACGAATAAAGGCAATAAAGCTCTCCAGGTTTGGGGACTGGCTATAGGCCATGGCAGCAGACTGAATGGAAGAGATGTCCCACCAGATTACCAAGTTCTGAATCATGGCAGCGCCGATCCCAGTGATCATATAATAGGTTAGGAAGCGTTTTGGTCCCCAGACATTTTCCAGTAAGTATCCAAACATCCACAAAGCAAACATATTATATAAAATGTGCTTGAAGTCAGCATGAAGAAACATATAGGTTACAAACTGGTATGGACGGAAAAGGTCTGATCCGAAGTAGTGAAGCCCAAGGATATCCACCAGATTAATCCGGAAAGCATTTTCAAAAGAAAGTGTTGCCAGGAAAAACAATCCATTAATGATGAGCAAATTTTTGACCACCGGGGGTAATAATCGAAATCCTGCAGGGTTATACTGGTTGAACATTTAGGGTGGGTTTAATGTTTAAATTTTTTAGTCATTTCTTCATACGGAATAACCATCATCGTGGGTTTGCTATCTGGAGAGATTTCGGGTACTTTACAGGCAAACAATTGTTCCACCATACTAATCATTTCCGAAGGATGTAGTTTTCTTCCCTTTTTCACAGAGAGTTTTTTTGATAGTATCCGGAAAAGGTTCAACTTATCTGGTGTTTTTGTATTCCTGAAAGACACTTTCAGCGATTCCAGAACAGATTCCATCAGATCAGTAGCTTCAATATTTTGGCAATCAGCGGGAACAGCATGGATAAGAAAAGTATTATTGCCGAAATCCCGAATATCAAAACCGATTTCCTCAAACAGACCTCTGGATTCCTGAAAAAGTTGTGCATCCTCAGGGGGCAGCGTTATGGATTGTGGCAATAATATATGTTGTGAACCGCCCGGGTTATGATGATCTTGATTCAGCATACGTTCATACAATATTCTTTCATGGGCATTTTGCTGGTCGATGATCACGATACCGCTCTGGGTATGGGTTATCAGAAAAGCATTTTTCACCTGGATGACACTGAGCTGATCTGATTGACTGTCATTACGCCAGAAAGCAGATTGTAGTTCTATTTCTTGAGGATCAGGTTTTTTTTCCGAATGTGTTGGAATGAACGGAATCTGAGGCTGGGTATTCGTTTTTTTCTCAAAAGGATTAAAATCAGGGTTGATGGTTATTGAAGGTGGGGGAACATAGTAGTTCCGGGCCGGGTCAGGGAGGATCATGCTTTGTTCCACCTCAAAATCGAGGGTGGGGGAAAGGTTGAATTTTCCGATCGATTGTTTGATGGCGGCATGCAGAATGGCATAAATGCTTTTGATTTCCAGAAAATTGATTTCGGTCTTCGTCGGATGAATGTTAACATCGATCGACTTAGGGTCAACTTCAAGGTAAAGGAAGTAAGTGGGAAAAGCATCGCTGGGGATCAATTCTTTAAACGCATTTTCTACGGCATGATGCAAATAAGGGTTTTTCATGAATCTTCCGTTGGTAAAGAAGTATTGTTCCCCTCTTGTTTTCTTTGCAAATTCAGGTTTACCAATAAAACCGGAAATATTAACCAGTTCTGTCTGCTGTTCAACCGGGATCAGCCGTTGGTTATAGCTGCCACCTAAAAGGTTGATGATGCGCTGTTTGAGATTGCTGGCAGGAAGTTGGAACAATATTTTATCCTGATTATAAAAAGAGAAAGAAAGTCCAGGATTGACCAGGGCAATCCTGAAAAATTCTTCCATCAGGTATTTTAATTCCAAAGTATTAGACTTTAAAAAATTCCTTCTGGCGGGGACATTGAAAAACAGGTTTTTCACCATTACCGATGTCCCATTGGGGCAGTTGACCGGGGATTGGCTTTTAAAATCGGAACCTTCGATTTCGACACAGGTCCCGATTTCATCTTCCACCCTTTTGGTTTTTAATTCAAGCTGAGCAACAGAGGCAATGGAAGCCAGGGCTTCTCCCCTGAAACCAAGCGTGCGAATTGCCTGAAGGTCATTGGCCGATTGAATTTTTGAAGTAGCATGCCGTTCAAAACACATTCTTGCATCTCTTTCCGACATTCCACATCCGTTGTCAATGACCTGAATTAATGTTTTTCCCGCTTCTTTAATGATGAGCTTGATGTCAGTGGCACCGGCATCAATGGTATTTTCGAGCAATTCCTTAGCTGCAGAAGCGGGGCGTTGAACGACTTCTCCTGCAGCAATTTGATTGGCCACAGAATCCGGTAATAAGCGAATGAGATCACCCATAGCTACAAAGATACCCTTAATTCATGAGCATATTATAGGCACCTTCCGGTCCTGAGATGTAAGGGAAAAGACAAATTTAATATTGTTGTTCAATGTTCCGTTGCCTCCTGAAAAGGAGGTGGCTGTTAAAATCTGGATTTATCCAGAACTGGGAACCTCATCTCTGCAAGATAGAAAGCTCCGTAAAATACCGCACAGAAGAACATCGTTCCCAGAAAATCATTCAAAAAGAATGAAAATCCGTTCACAGTATCACGGAAAAAGACCAAACCGGCTGCATAACATTCTATCAGACCGGCAAACGTTTGAGGGTAAAACGGGCTGGCCAGCCAGGCAGAAAAGTTGGTTATCAGAAAAAAGATAACCGCCGAGCTGAAAGATGCCAGAATCACCGATCCCACATTGATCTTTTTTCGGATCAACATTCCGATGAGTACCGTTATGGCAAAACTAATGTAAACGGCAGGCATATTGGCATGAAGACCTAAAACGAGATCGCTCAGAAACATCGTGGCGATTGGAATGGCAAAAGCATAATGCTTTTTATCGAAATAGGATCCTGCAAATAATGCCATAGCCGCAACAGGTGTAAAGTTAGGCCAGTGCGGCAACAACCTCATAAAGGCTGCAGCAAGAATAACAGTAAGAACAACAATAAATCTAGGTGTAATAGATTTATATTTCATTAATATATCGAATTAGAATGATACAAAAATAATAAATCATTTCAATAAATGTCAAGTAATCTCAAAAATTGTTTGCTATTTTTGGACTTTTCCAATAAAATCAAGGAATTAAACTCATGAAAAAACTTATTTTTCTTTATTCCGTTGCCCTTCTTATTCTTTTTTCAAATTGTCAAACAATGAAACAGAAAGCAGATCTTCTGATCTATAACGGAAAGATTTATACGCTCGATTCCATATCATCCATGGCAGAAGCTATGGCTGTAAAGGATGGAAAAATCATAGCGCTGGGTACTCGTGAGGAGATCCAAAAAAAATATCAGGGGGAGGAACAGATGGATGTGATGGGAAAAGCAATTTTTCCAGGTTTCATAGATGCCCATTGTCATTTTTATGGCATGGCCCAGAATCTACAGTATGTTGATCTGACTGGTTCACAATCCTTTGAGGAAGTGTTGTTCCGACTGAATTCATTTCAATTGGTGTTGGAAGATGGCTGGATTGTGGGACGGGGATGGGATCAAAACCTATGGGAAAAGAAAGAATTTCCCAACCGCCAAATGCTGGATAAGGCTTATCCTGACCGACCGGTGATGCTTATCCGTGTGGACGGACACACTGTATTAGCCAACCAGCTTGCATTGAAGAAAGCCGGAATCGGAATGAATAATTCCTTCAGGCCAGGTGAAGTCGGAATCAGGAATGGTATCCTGAGTGGGATACTCAGTGAGAAAGCTGCCGATCTGATGCGTAATACCGTACCCATCCCCGACAAACAAGGCATGAAAAATCTTTTAATGAAAGCTCAGGAATTGTGTTTTTCTTGCGGACTGACTGGAGTCAGCGATGCCGGCCTCGAGTTCCCAGTCGTGAAGTTATTGGATTCTCTTCAACAACAAGGGGTATTGAAAATTCATGTTTATGCAATGCTAAGTCCTAGCCCGGAAAATATCAATGAATATGTGTTAAAAGGTATTTACCGTACCGATCAACTCAGCGTTTCCTCCATTAAGTTATATGCCGACGGGAGTCTTGGCAGCAGGACGGCCCTGATGAAACAACCATACAGCGATGCAGCCGGGGGAAAGGGAATTCTTGTAACCTCCCCGGATTCCATAAAAAAATATTGCCAGATTGCCCTGGCCAGCCATTACCAGGTAAATACACATTGCATAGGGGATTCGGCTGTCAAACTTGTCCTGGAAATATACGGATCAATGCTGAAGGGGAAAAATGATCATCGCTGGAGAATTGAACATGCCCAGGTGGTGGATCCC
Organism: uncultured Prolixibacteraceae bacterium; assembly: GCA_964429135.1. Lineage (GTDB taxonomy): Bacteria > Bacteroidota > Bacteroidia > Bacteroidales > FEN-979 > CAZSDU01. Next base: position 133,352 of record CAYSAU010000007.1, read on the forward strand.
GCTGATATTGGTTTATTTGGAAAATTTTCGGTGATTCCCTCTGTTCAGTGCACACATGCCACTTCAGATATGTTATGGGCTGAAAAACGAATAGGAAAGGAAAGGATCAGAGGTGCCTATGCTTACAAGGCGCTTTTACGGGAAAATGGCTGGCTGCCCAATGGTACTGATTTCCCGATTGAGCAGATATCCCCGCTACTTACTTTTTATGCCGCAGTCGCAAGAAAAGATCTGAAAGGATATCCAGAAAAAGGATTTCAGACTGAAAACGCAATCAGCAGGGAAGAAGCTTTAAAATCTATCACTATATGGGCAGCCAGGGCAAACTTTGATGATAGAATCATGGGTAGCCTAGAGGTTGGAAAACAAGCAAATCTCGTGATTCTTGACAAGGATATTATGACTATTCCTATCATGGATGTCCCCAAAACAAGAGTGTTGAAAACAATAATCAGAGGTGAAGTGATGTATGCACAATAAAAAGGCCGCTTTGAAAAAAGCGGCCCTGGAATAAAGAAATTCGGTTCTACTTCGACATATTTTTCACAATGAGTTTTCCGATATTGTCGCCGGCCCGATCAAAGCAACTTCTCACTCTTTCTCCGGTATCGTAATCATAACCCATCATATTAACGCTTGGAATTTTATCATAGACTATTTCGGCCAGAACCTGATTCGGTGAAGCTGTTTCTACCAGGTCAACCACCAGGTTGATATAAGCAGGCTTGCTCACCCCAACACCACTTTGAAAACCTTGCTCAAGAAAAACAATTTTGAGCAACAAGGTGTATTTGGCATCTGAAGCTCCTTCTTTAGCTGTAATTCCCACATCTGAAATTTTCCCGTTAAAGTTTCTCTCAAAGGTCGGCTGAAACCTGTCTGTTTTATCGCTTGCCCACTTCCTGGCCCATTCATCACCGCTGCCTTGTTTTTTCTTATTCCGGTCGGCTATGCCATCCATAAGATAATCCTTCTCGTTTTTGAATTTTCCTACTGCCATTGAAGAATAGTCATAAGTAAGATTAAGGGTTGTTTGACCTTTTAAAACTTTGAAATCTCCATGTTTGATTTTTTGAGCATATAGGAAAGCAGCAGTTAGCGTAAAAATAACTGTCAATAATAAAATACTTATCTTTTTCATATTCTCTGATTTTAGGTTAATGGATAAATTAATTTAGACAAAATTACAATATGATGATAAAAAAGTCAAGAAAAAATCAGGGGTTCTTTTCCCGGTTATCAATGAATTTTACAGGTTTTCTACTGGCTTCAGGAAACTGTGATTTTTGAATAACAGATTCAGGTTCAAACCTGATCAGGGGTGCAACACGGAGTTTAGCCCTGAAGTGGTCTTTGATATTTTTTTCCATATCTTCGTCCTGAGCAGTGCATCCAATATGGATGAGGATTTCATCGGTACCTATTTCGTTCGTATAAACTTCAACGATATAATTGCTTATGTAATCAATGTTATCGAGGATATCATAGAGTGCAGGAGGATATAAAGTTGTACCTTTATATTTTATCATCTGGTTTTTCCGGCCAACAACTGGGCCGAGTCTCATGGTTGAACGGCCGCATTCACAGGGATCGGTATAATGTTGGCAAACATCTCCGGTTCTGAATCGGAGTAACGGCATTCCTTCCACTCCTATGGTAGTGATGGTCACCTCACCCAGTTCGCCTTCCCTGACTGGATTTCCCAGATCATCAAGAAATTCCACGATGATGAGTTCGGGATGGTGATGACCACCGCATCCATGCTCACATTCTGTAAAGGTTGTTCCCATCTCGGTAGAAGCATAAGTGGAGAAAAGTTGTATGTCCCACTTTTCACGAATTTTTCTTCCGAGGGTATTCAGGGTGAGGTCGGTATTCCTCAAAGGTTCCCCGATACAAACGGCTTTTCTGATGCTGGATGATTTGAAGTCGAGTTGATGCTGTTCTGCATATTCTATAACTTTCAGGATAAAAGAAGGGACAGCAATGATGGCATTGGGTTTTACCCTTTGAATGGTATCCCATTGCAGTTCTGGGATTCCGTTGCCAACGCGTACGATCCCGGCACCGAGTTTCCTGATTCCCAGGAAATAGGCCAGTCCGGCCATGAACCGGCGGTCCATGGTAGTCATCAACTGATAGGTGTCGGTTGGACTGCCTCCGGCACAGGCAAAGGAAATTGCTTCATTATAGGCAAGGCGGTCGAGGTCTTTGTCGGTCATGGCAAAGGTGACCGGATCTCCCAGTGTCCCGGATGTAGTGATATAATCGATGACTTTTTCTCGGGGGACACAGAGAAAATCTTCATTCCTTTGCTGAAGATCTGCTTTTGTGGTCAGGGGTAGCTTGACGAGGTCATCAAGGGTTTGAATAGCGGAGATGTCAATATTATTTTCCTTGAATTTTTCATGGTAGAACCTTGAATTTGCATTCAGGTAACTAAGGAGTTTTGGTAGTTGCAGGTTCTGGAAGTGAATGATATCTTCCCTCGGAGATCGCTCGATTTCCGGATTGAAGTCATTGGAATTTACCATAACAAGGCGAGTAGATTGCGCTTAAAATTTTAATCCTATCAGGAACCGGATGGTATTATTTTCCATAAAACGGTCAGGGTTGGATGAATCGAAAGCGGTAAAATTGGCTTTTCCGAAATTATACTGGAAAGAAACCATCATGATGGAATAACGGATGTTCATGCTGATTTCATTCTGGGTGAAGTTGTGTCCCCATCCTTTGGAGTCCGTATAAACAACATAGGCGTTTAATTTATAGGAGAAGTCGATCATCAATTTATCGATGGGGTTGATGGTGATCAGGGGCCCGAATTTTTGACCTCCGTAATAATACCAGTATTTGTATTCATTCTCAGTAACATTAGGTTTGGTAGTGTTGAAAGAAAATGTCATAAAGGTGGCATCAATTCCAGCCCTCAGAAATTTATTGGCAAAGGCAGGACCGATGTAAATAAGATAGCCAACATCCATTGCGGCACCGGTTTTTGCAGGAAGGAAGTAGGTCGGAGTGGGAATACCTCCGGAACTTGAAGGAACGGTCTGCCCGCTGGCATACAAACCTATTGGAATGACAGGGCCAAGACGCAGATAAAAACCACTGCGGATGTTATTAGTGCGCGAAAAGGATTGCTCCTGAGCCCAGGAATTACTAGTTATAAGCGCTATCAATGTGAGGGTAAAAATAATGTTCTTTTTCATTTTTTTGACTTTAAAGATCAAAGGTATATAAAAATCATGAATAGCCATATCTCTGAAAATGATGATGCATTTTTTTAAAAATATTTTCTTTTAATTCATCAGTGACCGTAAATGAATTCTTTTTATATCCTCTCCCATCATTGAGAAAGTGGATCACATTTTCCCGGAAAGCGTCGGAAAAGGTCATGTTGAACTGTCGATAAATCTTCTCCAGTGTCTGGATGGTTTCAGATTCCAGTTCTTCAAAGCGAATGCAAAGGTGGCGGTCAGATGAAAGGGGCTGAAGATTTTTTTCAATGGTACACAGCAATTGATCAAAAACGTTAATCACTTCATCTGTCTCTGGGCGATGCTTTTTTTTGTTCAGACCGTTCTGCTGTTGAACAATATCCCACATGTGAATAGTGGAAGGGATAACCTGATAGGGGTGACGAATGATGTGAATGAACCTGGATTTTGGGAAAAGACTGGCAAGCACAGGAATCCGCATGGAGTTAAAAGGATTTTTGGAAACGATGGTTTTCCCGGTTTGAAAAGAGATTTTCTTATAAAAATGCAGTATTTTCTTTTCCCATGTTTTAATTTTTTGTTCTGGAGGAAGATAATGGGCATCATCCTGGAGGAAGTATTTAGATGATTTAGGGAAAACAAGTCTTTCAAGTGGTGAACAATCGGTTATCCGGTATATGGCATATTCATCTTCCTGGGGTTCATCCATCCCCAGTCTGACATTATCCATGGGACGGGTTTTGGAAATCATCCATTTCATGATGGGTTGATAATAGGGGTAGGAAACCAGAAAACTATCGGGAATTGCGACTTGGAAGAGGGTAGGGGCAGTAAGACGTGGGTCAAGACTGAGCAATTGATGGAGAAAAGTGGAACCGGTACGCCAATGGCCTACGATAAAAATGGGGTCTTCCGGAAGGCTGTATTTTTTTAGGATCTGATGGTAACGAATTTCTTCAATGATCGCGAAAAAAGAGGACCAGAGCGCACTTTGGGTTAGAAAAAACACACGGGCAATCGTTCTTGGAGTTAAGTTGAGCTTATTTCTGTATAAAAGCCTGAAAAGTCTGGGAATACCAATTCCTGCAGTAAGATATGAATGCTTCAATGGAGATTAATCTAAATGGGGTTTTTCTTGCTCAGCAGTGATAAATTCGGCAATACTGTTAATGGAACGTATGATATTTCTGGCCAGGTTCTGGTCACCAATGCGTACATTGTATTTCCTCTGGACGGCCATAATAATTTCAAGTGCATCCACCGAATCAAGGGTGAGGGCGTTTTCGCCTCCAAAGAGTGGCTTTTCTTCATCGATATCCTCTGGATTTATATCCTGAATACTTAAGGTATCCATTATCAACTCTTTGATCTCGTGTTTCAAATCTTCTGATGCTACTGTTGTCATAAGATGGTTTTATTAAGCCGGATGAAGAAATTTTCTTCCGCGTCAGCACGTTCAGCAATCATATCACTAAGCTGTTTCAGTTTTTCGGGACCTAGATCGCGATTTTTTCCAATTCTTGCTGCAAATAATGAAATTTCACGCCAAGCATCACCAATGAGCATAAGTTCTTTTGATCGTTCTTTAAGTTCCGGAAGTTGTATGATATCTGCAGCCTGCTGAAGGAAGGTGGCATACATAAAACGGAAGCCGGCACCACCTGTACCTTGGTCTTCCAGCAGGATATTAATCTTCATGATTTCGTGGGAAAGGTGCTCAGTATCACGTGCAAATCCCGGCCAATCCACCACTTTTTTAGAAAACATACGGATTCCTTTTACGCCGATAAAAGGCAGGGGTATTTTCAGCATGTTAAAGCAGGCTTTTTTAATTCCTTTCCGGATGGCTTTTTCGTAGTCGATATGGGCAGGGACATTTGAGGTACAGAATAGAAATCCCCTGGGCGACATACTGCCGCCTGCAAACCGGCCATTGATCAGGGATTTTTCAGCCAGAATAACCGGTTCAGGAAAATAGCTGTCGCTGATCAGGTAATTTTCTCCTTCTTTGCCGATTACCACCATGAAGTGGACATTGATGTGTACCCTTTCCCAGGAAGGAACATAGTCAAGATAGAAAAAGTCAACCTGGCAGGCGGCCGGTATATTTTTTTTCAGCAATTCATCCAGCTTTTTCTGTCCGTTTTGAATATCTTTAAAACTGAAAGTGTCAAATCTTACACCCAGGCGTTTTTCCAGGTTAGTACGCATCTGGCCTGGTTTATTCCGGACGATAAAGGTTGGAAAGGCAAAAGATTTCATTTTATGGAAATACCCGAAAAAAATCCCGCTGGATATGCCAAATACAAGGGGTTCGGTTATTTCCATTCCGGCATGGTTAAGCAGGGAAGTGATGGTTCCTGATTCGCAATGCGCAGCCATTTTATGATTAAAACGATCAATTCTCATTTTCAGGATTTTCAGTTTTCAGGGATCCCAGTTTTTTAAGCTCCTCTGTAGTTACATTGAATACCGTGGCATAGCGGTCCAAAACCGGTGCTTTGATAATTCCGAAATTTCGGGTCTTCAAATGACGTTTGACGGTCCATTTGCACAACCTAACCCTGGAAGCCAACTCGGAGAGGGTCAGGTCTTCCAGGATCATATAATAATGAATGGGACTGATTTCACCTGATTGTACTCTTTTCAGCAAAGATGCTTCCAGATTTTTACGTTTGAAAAAGAAATCATCGAGGTAATTGGCCGAGATATAGGAACCAGTTTGCATCGGACCATATTGACCATCTTCTTTTTCCACGTAAAGGATCATTTGTTGTTCCGGGCAATCAGCAATTCCATCTTTTTCTTTCATGGTCAAACGGGTTAGAAATTCCTCATTTTCGCTTTGCAAAAATAAGCATGCTGATCATCATTGCCAAACCAAAAAATGAAAGCAGCAGTAGTAAATTCATGAGGATATCAGCAAGCTGTCCTTCACGGATGAACAGGGTAATGTAAATGTCTATCCCCCAGCGCATGGGCGATACCTGACTGATCCATTGGATGGCCTGAGGCATGACATGAATGGGTAAAAAGGTGCCGCTGATAGTACCCAGCAATACAACCATAACTGAACCAAACATAGCAGCCTGGTTATGGGTGGTGGAGAAAGACCCGACGAGGACACCAAAACCAATGGCGGCAAGAGCTGCACAAATCGTCGCAACAATGATACCAAAATAATGCTGTCCTATCTCGAGGGCTGGCAATCCGAAAAAAGTCGGAAAAATCCATAATCCTACCGCCATCATCATCAGGAATTGGATCAGGCAAACCATCAGATAAACGATAACTTTTGCAGAAATAAGTAATGAAAATGGCACAGGAAGAGTGCCGAGCCGTTGAAAAGTCCCTTCATTTTTTTCATTGATCATACTTCCGCTAAGCGGAATCACGATAAAGAACATGGCAAAAAGGATAAATCCGGGGACATTGTTCTGAATTGGGCTGGGGTTAAGCCCCGATTTGGAATGTAAAGCAACAGATGTTTTTATGGCAGGAAGTTTTTTCATCCCGTCCATCATCATCTCTTTGGCCATTTGCCTGTCATTTCCGCTTAGGATGAGCAAAAAATTTTCCATCGCCGACTGGCTTTGGGATGCCCGTATGAAATAATTCAGAGACTGTACCAGACTGTTTTTGTAAGCAGGTTGAAGGGCGGGGTCGACCCATATTGTTACTGCTGAATCATGGGGATATAGAATCAATCCCAGTGTATGCTTGCCATTGGCAATCAGGATTCTGACTGTATCCTCTTTTGATAAGGCATCTTTATTTAATATGCTTATGGTAAAAAAACCGGATTGCTGAATGTTGGTCAGGATTGTCTTTGAGAGGTCGGTACTGGATTGATCCAACACGAGTAGAGAAGCTTGCGTAAGCTGATTTTTAATGGCTTTCTCTTGGGCCAGCGTGACCACCATGATCAACAGTACAGGCATGATAAATAAAATGGCCAGACCTGGTAAATCACGGCAAAGCAACAATATCTCTTTTTTAATTGTGGCGATTGTTTTAAGCATATTCTATGCTTTACGGGATGCGATCAGCACTTTTAATGGACCGATGGTCTGTGTAATTTTTTCAAGGTATAAACCGGAATGATCAAGCAGGGAAATAAACTCTTCACGGGTTCTTTCTTTCCCTCCTGACATTATCCCCAGCATCTGTATATCGAGCAGTTTTGAAATCGATGGTAAGTTATTATCAGGAACGACCATATCGATGATAAAGATTTTTGCTGAAGCAGGCATAGTTTTTTTAATATTCTCCAGGATTTTCCGACATTTTTCATCATTCCAGTTGTGCAGAATATTTTTCAGTATATATATGTCAGCAGCAAGGTCAATGTTTTCAAAGAAACTGCCAGGGATGATGGTCGTACGCGAATCAACGCCATAGGTTTTCAGCATAGTCATAGATTTCACGAGCGCTTCGGGCAGGTCAAAGAGTAGGCCAGACAGATGAGGGTTCTGAAGTAAAATTTGCGACAACAGATAGCCTTCACCGCCTCCAATATCGGCAATGATGTTGGAGGTTGAAAAATCACATGCCTTCAGGACCAGGGGTAATCCCATATCGGATAAATTCGACATGGATTTATCAAAAAATTCATATTCTTTCGGATGTTCGCTGAGATATTCATAAATCGGTTTACCATGAGTGTATGCGAAAGCGTCCTCACCGGTTTTCACAGCATGAAAAAGATTACCCATGGCCGTCCAGTTTACCTGGCCAAGGTGGTGAATGATGGTATAACGTAATGAACCAGGTCCATCCAGCAGGGCTAATGCCACCCTGTTTAAAGCAAAAATCTTGTTTTTTCTTTCCCTGAAGATGCCATGGCTGGCTAGGGAACGCATGACCCGGTAAAGAGAGGGAGTATGTACCTCGGCTTCTGAGGCCAGATATTCAATGGACTTCGGCCCCGACCTTAACATTTCTGCTATATTCAGCGTTGCTGCAACATGAAGGGGTGGAAGTAACCAGAAATATTGAAATTGCTCATAGAGCACTACGTTTCCAGGGAACATTTTTTTATTCAGCATCAGCAAAGCAGTACGGAAGACATTGATCAGGTTGACCAGCCAGACAGGAGGGAGGAAAGAATGCTGAACGTTATTTTTCATGGATGGAAATTTTATGGAGTATGATCAGGAGGTTTGTTAAATTTCCAGCGTTTATGTGACCAGAGGTAATAGGCTGGAGCAGTATGAATATTCTTTTCCAGTTCCCTGAAATATTTTTCAGTTAATGACTGTCCAGCAGAAAGCGTAAGGGTATCATCTTTCAGGGGAATAAATTCAACGGTATAATGCCCACGTTTAACCTTGAGGATTTTTGCGTAAACCACCACTCCTTTCATTATGTTATGGATATTTTCCAAGCCACGAAAGCAGGTGATAGGTTGGTTCATAAATTGAATCCATTTTGCTTTTTTTCCCATTCCGGTCTTTGGTCAGCGACCATCAGAACGGTTAAGGTTTTTTCAATCGATTGGGATATCACTTCTTTGTAGATTCCCGGGTAAGTCATCAAATGCATTCCGTACTTCTCCCTTGAACGGATCATACTTTCATCAAAGAACCTGTTACTCTGTGGCTTATAAACAGCATAAACGGGTTTTGAGGTGATGAATGGAAGGGTACATAACCATTCCCAGTTGGCATAATGTCCGGTAAGGATAAGGATGTTTTTACCCGAAGTCCTATATTGATTCAGCACTTCAGCATTGAGGTAGACAAAACGTTTTTTAAACATTTTCTCATTCAATCGTTCGATCGCGCCGCTTTCCACAAAATAGTCTGATAGATGGCGATAGAATTCCTTTTCGGTTGACCTGATCTTTTCCTTATCAAAATCAGGGAATGACCGGGCAATGTTCTCATGCACCACTTCCCTGCGGTACCTGATGACATAATAGGTAATCAGAAATATACCGTTGGCAATGAAATAATAAGCCGGGATAGGGAGTATTTTCAGGAAGAAAAATGCAGCCGCGATTAAGAATTTCATTGTTCAAAATTAATAATTATTCTTCAGAACTGGATTCTCCAGGTTCCCATGGGAAAGAATCCCATGTTGAAATAATTTTTGATCTCACCGGTTTTTGGATCGATTCGCTGAAGGGAAACATTGGTATAGTTCGTGCGGTATTGCAGATCAAGCTGAAAAGATATATTATAGCCCGGAAGGTTACGTTTTATCCCAAATCTGAGCGCGATTCGCTTATATTCAGGGAATCGCACATCATAAGCGTGACCCCAATCATAGACAGCTTCGGCATTGTTTATCGTGGCGTCTACATCATAGGGAACGTAAGGATTTCCACCGGCCCAGGTAGCTCTCAGGCCAAAAGACATCACTCCCCATTTGCGTTTTCCCATCACCAGTTCATACCCGCCTACTGCATTCATCACGTAGTTCACATTGAAAGCTGAATTTCTGACTTTCTTGTCATATCCTGAATAGGTTGAATTGAAAAGGGATGAAGTCAGAAGGAAATAATAGTTTTTTTTAAAAAATCTTTCGAAAGTGAACTCAATGCCGTAATTATGTCCATTCCCTTGATTGACAAGACTGTCAGCATATCTCCGATCGAGAAAGAACTCATGTCCCTGGTTGCTTAGGGCATAAGCTGGGATGGATTCTTTGACCGGGATATCATATAAGTATTGGTAATAGATTTCGGTTTTAAACCTGAGGTTTTCAGACAGCATGTAGTTATACCCCAAGGCAAACTGGCAGCTTCTGGTGAAACCCAAATGGATATTGGTTTGTTGAATATTCCCATCAGTTAAAATAGTTTGCAGGAAATACATCACCCTGGGTTGCATCTGACTGAATAGTCCGGCTCCAAAATTTAGGCTATGCTTTTTATTGATGAGATAATCTAATCCAATTCTGGGTTCTATTGCCCAGGCATGATTTAGCGATAACCAGGAGCCATACAAGCCAAAAGAAGCAGTAATCCGGTGGGAAGGATGGTAAAGCCATTGGCCAAAAACTCTGAGAAAATGCATCTTCTCCCTTGAGTTCGTGTTTACGATGAAACTTCCTTTATACATGGAACTGTCGGCAAAATTCATGTCAAAAAAATCATAGTAAATACCGGCATCCACTGTGTTTTTGGCTGAGAATTTCTTACTGATTTCGGAAATAAATGAATATTTGAACTCCGTTGAACGCTCCCCTGCCCATGGGGAAGGTGTGGTTTTTACATTGGAGAAGGTATCAATTTTGGTATATATTTTTGATCCGACAGCATAGAGGATATTTTTCCAGCGCAGATCCGGACTGAGGAGAATCTGATGGGAGATGCCGATCAAACCCAGGTTGGAGCCGTTAGATAGGTCTTCTCCGTAATCTGGAAAAGTCCATTCGGACTGATCTTTACGGCTGTCGAAAAGTTCAATGAAGCTGATGCCTCCAAGCCCGGTAAGGGTAAAAGTACCTGCTTTCTTGGTAGGGATAGTGATTTTAAGGTTCAGGTCCTGGTATTTCGGAACGACACCGAAATTAATGTTAAACCAGCCCAGGAACTGAAGGGGGGAATAGCGGTAGGAGATCATGTAAGATGCCGGATATTTTTTCGAAAAAGGACCTTCTGTGCCAAATTCCAGTCCATTCCATCCGATCTGGAACCAATATTCCCGGTGTTCATTATTCCCATTTCTCAAGCGGAGATCAAAGATGCCAGCAAGGGTATTTCCATATTCAGCAGGGAAAGCGCCTGTAAGGAAGTCGGAATTTGAGAGGAGGTTGTTGTTCAGGACGGTGACTGGTCCGCCGGTTGTTCCGACAGCAGCAAAATGGTTGGGGTTTGGGATTTCCATGCCATCAAGTCTCCATTGAAGTCCCATGGGTGTATTCCCTCTTACAATAATATCATTACGGTTGTCAATACCTGAAGTGACGCCGGCAAAATTGGCGGCCATGCGTGCCGGATCATTATAGCTGCCGGGGAAGCGGAATGTTTCATCCACGCTGAAAGAGCGGGTGCTTACCATAGCCATTTTGTTGATGGCATCATATTTCCGGTAATCTCCCCTGATTTCCACTTCTCCGGATAGGGTGACTTTTTCGGTTAAACTGAGGCTTATCACGGTTTCCTTTCCACTGCTGACCGTCAGGAGATCAGTCAATAAGGGGGTATATCCGACGTAGGAAACCCTTAACTGGTACTGTCCGATCGGAAGGTGTGGAAATTTAAAATGACCCAAAGTATCGGATATTGTCCCGATCAATGGATCTGATCCGACAATGACCACCGTAGCACCCGGTAAGGGGTACAGGGTTTGCTGATCAAGAATATTGCCTTTAAGGGAAGAAAAAAGAAGGTTTTGTGCCTGTACAAAAAAGGCGTTTAGTGTCAGTAATGTGGCTATAGATAGCAGCCTAATCATGCTTGCATCAACGCATCAACCTCTTCCCGGCTAAGTCTTTTCCATTGTGGGTTAATAAATTGTTGCCCATCCCATTTAAAATTTACCAGGTCGAAAGTTTCCGCATAGAAGCTGAGTTTACTTTGTAGATCTGGAGTGTGTTCAAGGAAGATAAAATTGTCCGGGGATTCTCCAATAGATTTCATGATCCGGGTAGCCAGGGGGGCGCACCACTCTGTTACGGGTGTGCCTGGATTCTGGCGGTATATTTCCGTGGCAATTGCAAGTGTTTTTCCGTCTTTTCTGTGAACAATCTTTAATCCGCATTTGGAAGGACTTTCCCATTGCCCGGGATAGTCAAAGTAGCGGTCCATGTAGGTATTGAATTCGGGATTTGTCTCCATAGTTCTTTAGTAAAATACTGCCATAATACAGTAATGGGCTTGATTTTTTCAGGCCACTTTACTGACTTTTTTTCCGAAGCTTACGTCTATCAGATCGCGGCGCCTGGACTGGTGGGTTCCGTCAGAAATTTCACGGGTGATGACTTTACTGATAAGGTTAAACATTTTCATGGTCTGGGGTTCATCTTTATAAAAGGTATCCCAGGCATAGTTGTATAAGGCTGTAAGCCTGTCAGCCGACATATGTTTGGGGTGATAAACTACTTTTCCGGCATTGTAATGATCCCAGTCGGTGTCGAATATCCGGCCTTGTTTGAGTAGGTCACTATAGGCTTTGGTATGTGGGAAAGGAGCAAGAACCGTAAATTCGGCAAGGTCAAGGTCGATTTCGAGGAGAAAATCGATCAGTCGTTTGATATCGTCTTCTGTCTGGTTATCCAGTCCAAGGAGTATGGTCCCTTCCACGGCAATTCCATAGTCGTGGTACTGTTTGATTCGGTTTTTTATGTAATCGGAAGTGTCGAATACGGCCTGGTACACATACCATGCCCCGGCCTGAGCAGCAAGATCAAGCACTTCATCTTTATCTTCAATGGTATGGCTTACCCATTTTTTCTTCAAGGGAATCATGGCTTTGAAGAGTTCTTTTTCCCATTTTGTATCCAGTGCCAATGAATTGTCGACGATGAACAGACGGTTGTTATCCATCTGGCTGAGTTCTTCCACGACCTTGTCGATCGGGCGGGGGCGGAATCCACGGCCGCCAAGATAACGAACGGCACAAGGATAACAATCATAAATACATCCCCTGGAGGCATGGAACAGATCAACCATTCGGAATCCTTTGTGATAATAAAGGTCTTTATCAAGGATATCCCGCTTTGCCGGACCAATCAGGTTCATGTCAGGCGGATTGTTCATAAAATTATAGATACTTTTCAGTTCATTCTTATGAAAATCATCAAAAACCATAGATAGTCGGCCTTCCACTTCGCCCAGGAAAACAGCATCGGCATGCAGCATGGTTTCCTCAGCATGGAGCATCGTGGATATCCCGCCGAAGATGACCTTTTTCCCCAGTTTGCGGTATTGATCGGCGATGGCCCATCCCCGTTTCACCTGGGTGGTGAGCATCATGGAAATGCCTACAAAATCAGGGCTCTCATCGATAACAAGTTCCTGGACATTTTCATCGGTAAAGTCAATCTCTACATTTTCAGGCACTGCTGCCGCCATAACCACAGGGCCATGCGGAGGCAGATTAAATATGGTTTGTCCTTCAAGTTTTTCCCAGCGGGGATATATCAATTTAAATTTCATGGATTGGATTTGTTTAATTCAACAATACATTCTGCCCATGCTTTGATGATCTTGTTTTTTTCCGATTGTTTCGGAATTTCCTTTGACAGGGCAATCCTGTAAAAATTACAGGCATTACGCCAGTCTTTCCTTTTCCTGAAATAGTCAGCGGATAGGCTGTAAACTTCAAAAAATTCGGGGTTAGTTTTAACAAAGTCATCAAAAAAAGAGCGCTCCAATATTATGGAACCAACAGTATTCATCTCCCGGAGTAATTTTTCTTTCATGCTCCGGAAGCTAAGAAAGTCCTGATACTGTTTTGTTTCCAGAAATGCATCCCGGGGAATTATCCTGCCGGGTTCTGTCAATTCCAAGTTTTTTTGGAGTCCTGCAAAGTTATGAAAAATTTTATTCAAGTCGTAACACACAAAGGAACCCAGTTGCCAGGGAGGTGTTGAAACCCAAATCAGACGTTGTTGAGGTTTGAAAATGACAGCATGATGAGCGATCAGCTGGTTAATGGCTTTTTCATTGCCCATGCCGATATCCTTTCCGTTGAGGCCTTTCTGATCTCTCAATATTTCAGCTGTTTTTACAATATTTAAAGGGAAATTTGAGGTAAGATCCTGCATGACTCTGTGATATCGGTAAGCAGAAGCATTATCCTTCATGTTTCCCATGTTCATGGGATCACGGAGGAATTTCTCTGACTGAAAATGGTTGGCACAGAGGATAAAGCTTGCGGCAGGTTCAAACAGCGATAATCCGAAAGGGGTTTTTTCAATGATGGCGGCTTTGTTCTCATTGCCCGAACCGATCAGAATGGATTCAGATACGAAAGTCTGTCGCTTTTCAGCAATAGACAGGGCTTCGGGTATCGTTTTAGCATATTGGAGGATTTCACGGGCCAGCAGAGAAATTGGAGTTCGGGCCGAAAATGGAATATCTGATTTAGCTGCATTGAGGGTTACTGTAATTCCTTCGAGGTTCATTCCCGAAACGGCCCCGATCATACCCCCCCAGGTGATCATCACAAAAGGGTACCCATGGTCTGGTTTTTCAAAGAGAACGATTTTGTTTTCAGCGAATGCATCGCCCATATAAAAATCAAAGTTCCTTCCAATGACCAGGGAGGAATCTTCGGAAAGTTCATTCCATGCTCCGAAGGAGGTACAGCCCACCAGGCTGAGATCCTGTAAAGCATGTCCGATATCATGGGCGGAATGATAATTCAGCATACGCTGGTAATTATTTCCGATGAAGGAAAATTCATTGCTGGCAGAGAGGGAAATCCCGTAAATCTCCAGTTGGTACTCCAATGGGATATAACGGTCGAGCTTACGGTTGAACCAGTAGATGAAATATTTCAAAAAACGCTGGTAAAAGCGGGAAGGGACGATTTTTTCGATCTGGTCAACGAAGGCCTTTTCCTGTTTATAGATCAGTGACTTTGATAATTTACCCCCGATGACACCCCGATCAAAAGGTTTTCCCTCCAGGTACATCTCCCAGAGGCCAGTATTGCTTTTTTTTAACCAGTTATTCTTACAAAGATAGAAATCGGAATCCAGCGTATCTGTTTTCCATGACTCGACGGTGCGATCGGGGGGTACAGGAGGAAGAATTCTTGTCAGAAAATAGAAAGCAATACCTGTGATGATAAGGAATAGTATTATTACACCAAGCGTTTTCAGCAACCGTTTCAATCGCTTGTTACGCATATCAGATCTTACGGATTTTATTCATGAGATATTCCAGTCCGAGTATTTCCCCGCAGCATGACAAAGCACCTATGGTGACGCCCAGGGCTCCATGCAATCCTGTATTTTGTCCTGTAAACAACAGTCCGGGAACTTTTGTTTTTGGCAAAACAGTAGTCAGCAGGGTATTGTTGCAATCTTTGGAAATTCCATACAGGGAGCCCTCAGGTGTACCGGTATAATCGCGATAGGTAAGGGGAGTTGAAGCCTCTGAAAAGGCAATACAGTTTCTAAACCCCGGAAATTTCTTCTCAACGAGGCTTAACAGCTTTTCTGATCGTTCTGATTTAAAAGCCAGGTAATCCTCTCCTCTTTTTCCCATCCCGGTATTTTCCCAGCGTCTGACCTCCTTGAACTGCATATAAGTCAGAATGGTTACAGTTCGTGCAAAGGTCTCCTGAGGATCATGCAAAGGGGTGTACATGAGGTAATTTTCAGGCCAGCGTTCATTCACCGATGAATGTGAAGTCCAGACACGATGATCAGAGAAATAATGGATATTATGGTTTAGGTAAGGAAAACTTTCGGGTTTCATGACGATATTGAGAATAAAGGAAGAAACGGTATTCCCGAGGTTCAGAATTCGCTGGCAGTATGACTTTTTAAGCAGTCCCGGGCTCAGCAGGCGGATGGTAGAGCTTGGGTGGATATTGGCAATCAGCATCCCTGAGAAAAATACATCTCCATCGCATGTTTTAACCTGAAATTCATTTTTTTCATGATGAATCCCGGAAACTTCTTTTCGGGTCAGTACCTGTCCCCCGTTGTCGTGAATACCCTGAATCAGGAGATCTGCAATTTGCTTACTGCCACCTGCAAGTCTCCATGCACTGGAAATAAAAGAGTGGTTAATCAAGGCAGGAATATACAAGGGAGTTTTGTGAATATCCCCGGCATAGAGAAAATTGTTTCCTGAAAGCACTCCGGCTAATTTAGTGTTGGATGTCAGGGAATTGAAATAATGGTAAGCATTTTGAAACCGTAAACTATCTTCAGGGTATAAGCCCGAAAATTCGAGGTTATAAAGGGGATATGATTTACTGATTTTTTGGATATGATCAATAAAGGCAGATATGGCATGACGGTCATCAGGGAAACTGGGGGTAAGGCATTCAATAAAATGATTGAATCCCTGGGCCAGAGGATATTCTTCTTCACCCAGCACAATGTGGTCAAAACCGTCAGTATCCATCTGATGAATGCTTAGTTTTTCGGTAAGGCCTGCATATTTCCAGTACTGGTGAAGGGTTTGCCCGGGGGCCATACTGCCAATGTAATGAATGCCGGTATCGAAGTTATGACCATGACGGTTAAAATTCTGGAAATTGCCTCCTGGCTGGGAGTGTTTTTCCAGGATTCCAACAGAGAGTCCTTCTTTGCTGAGGATATATCCGCATAAGAGGCCGCCCAAACCACTTCCTATGATGGTGACATCAAATTTGCTCATGGATTTGCAAAGGTAGGAAAATCCTTCGCTTTTTGTTCGCTTATCGTTCGCTCAAGGTAGAGGATAGGGAAGGGGAAGGGCAGGCGTAAGATTTTAATGAAACAGTGACAGTATTAAATTTTCTGAACAGATTCGGTGAGGTGACCCGGTACATCGGGTATCTTCGATTCTGACAGCCACCTCGGCCACCTGGAAATCGTCGACTGTCCTGATGCTGATTGTGGATCCTGACTGTCCGTTACAGGCGCTCACATCGATTCTCCAAGCATGCCGCTGAGACCATGAGTCACAACGCTGTTTGAAAATTTAGCCATGTTAAAAATGTTTAATTGTGAATAATTGATTTAGTTAAATGATCCCTTGCAAGAATAGCCATAAGAAAAAAATAAGCAGCTTAATGCAAAGAACCGGTTAAAGCATTAAGTTTGTATAAATGAAAGGATATTGTTATGAAAGCTTGGATTAAGGGTAAAAAATATTTTTTTTATCAGATTACGACAGATAATATTAATATTGTTTAGATTTGTTAGACTATTAACCATATAACTACAAAGCACGATTCCCCGGATAGACAGGATCTTAAACGTTTCTTTTAAGTTACGATTTCTCTCCAGTCTATTGATTTCGAAAGTTAACGAATGTTGAATGGAGGGTGAAAAAAGGGCTAAAAAAGCAGACAAAATGTATACTGAATATCAATAACTTACTTGACAGTAGTCAGTATGCAATGAAAGCAGATTTTAACTTAATATCAAGTCTTGACAATTTAAATTTCTGAGTATGTGCAACAAATACCCTCTACATAATTTTCTTAAATTATGTGTTTCACTTGCTTCAATATCCATACTAATAATCACTAGTTCTTGTTATCGTCAGCCTATTGTAAAGAAAGTCACAAAATCCCCAGTATATTCTTTCCTACCCCAAAGCATATTGAAAGAAATCGAACCGGGATTTAAAGTTGAAATCAGCAAATGTGACCCTGATGAGTTGAATCGTGAAACATATTTGGCAGCCAGGCGTATTTCAAGTGAGGATGCAATGGAAACACAGGTTACAATAGAAAGTAATGATTCAAAAAACAAAAAAATCCCCTCACCAACTTATGCAAATGCATTTAGCGATATTGATTTTCTGAAAGAAAGAAACATCATTGATGCACGTCTTGCAAGAGAATTAAAATTAAGTTATAATACTGGTTATCCCGCACAAAGTGATATTGGCACTATTAACGCACCAAAAGTAGTTTCGGAAATTCGCTATCCGACCAGTGATAATCCTTACAAATCAAATAGATTTACAATGTTCCGGATGTTGATGACAAACGAAAGTAATGAAGTAAGAAAAATGCAGTTATCTAACCTTATTGTTTCAAGTGGACTGGAGCAATTGAATCCATTGTCTATAAAATATTTCGATACTATTTTCTCTCCAACATCAAACGAATATCAGAATATTCTACGGTTTAATTTCCCAAATGAGCTTCAAATACCATCGGGCAAAAGTGTTTTAAAATTTATTGCATTTCCAATAATCAACGAATCTAATCAAGACCTTTCCCTCACAATCAATAAATCAAATCAAACTAGCTCATTCGATTTTAAGAGGGAGACAATATTTGGTGGTGGCATTTATAATTATAAATTTTATTCAATTAATCCCAAAACGTTCTTCACGCATCCAGTGATAACAATAATTGTTGAATTTGAAAACAACTTAATTGTCTTAAATAATTCAAACCAAATGTATGTTTATGAGAAAGATCTAGAGAAGCCAATAAATATCTATTGTTTTTGTGAAGTTGGCAGAGAATTTGAATTTGGAAAAATTGAGAATCTCATTTTATCTCAATTTAAAGGAGAGAAGATCAAAATTAAACTCAAGAGTTATACGAATTAAAAAGCCTTTAAATAAAATAAACAATGCACCACACCTAATAAATAAGGCTTCGTGTGGACGAAGAACGAGACTAAGCATGAGGCTGGCATTCACCTAACCTGCAAACAGAGATGGAAAGCAAACAACAAGTAAAGCCTGCAAAGCGGCTGCCGGCCGACCCTTAGGCAACATATTATTAAAACAACTTCACGATGGAAAAGTCTCAATTAATTGAAGTACTAAATATTGTACCTCATCGCTTTAGAAAAAACGAACTTGCATTTCTGGCTTTAACTAGCAAGATTGAAAATCATTTAAGAGATAAAATAGCATTCGTGTTGCATGAAAACTTTAAAGATGAATTGATAATAAGCAGAGAATGGAATGATAGAAATGGGAAAAAAGCGGATATAGCAATTTTTAACAATGATCCAAATATCAATTTCAACAGGCAATATAATATCGATTATTTAATTGAATTTAAGGCTCAAGCCGTGCCAATATTTCAAAAATCCTTCACTAATAAATTTTACGACGATTTAATAAAAATGGCTAATGCTGCGGAAGATAAAACATTAGGATATTTCATTTTGTTTAATAATATTATTGAAGGTAATCTTGAGGAAAATTTATCTAATCCAGCTCTCAAGTATTTGATTAAAACCAAGAGTTTTACTGATAAAAAGAAATCAGAATCAAATCAGTCAATAAAGGCGGGCATTGAGGAAAATTGGAAAAATTATTTAAAAATCAAGCATTTACCATACGGTAAATCAGAGATGGTAGAACTTATTGCAGGAAAGTATAATAATCTAAAAGTGACCATAGTTACTTTTGTTTATGGTCCTTTGAATTCTAAGGATCTAAAAAAATTGGAACATTAAATTGCAAATAGTACGTTGCCTAATAAATAAGGCTTCGTGTGGTCGAGGAACGAGACTAAGCATGAGGCTGGCATTCACCTAACCTGCAAACAGAGATGGAAAGCAAACAACAAGTAAAGCCCGCAAAGCGGCTGCCGGTGATGAGTGATACCTCATTTAAAGGGTTTATATTGAAAAGAAAAATCATAGCTATTTCTATTGCAATACTAATTGGACTTCTTTTATCATCCTGCTCTGCCACAATCCAAAAAGCATATGTTGGAACATCTCCCAACCTGAACTGTTTTGAAAGAGAAAAGGAAAAAAATTTGAAAGTATCATTGTTTGTGAATCACTATGAAATCCAATCTAACTATGTTTTATCGAAAACATTTGGATTATATGCTGGAATTAATGGCTGTTTTACCAAAATATTCGGTGGTGAAATTGCTGGAATATATTACAGGAACTTCAATGCTAAAAAATATTTTGAAATTCAAGGTGGGTATGGATATTTCACCGACCAGTCAAATATTGAACACATGGCGTGGGATTTTGGAGCTTTAATAGAATATGGGAAACATTTCAGCCAAAATAGTAACACCTTTTATCATAAGATTTATTTGCAACCAGCATTTTTTTATAGATTAAAGAAAGTAAATTTGGGATTTGCCCTTAAAATAAGTGCCAATTATTTTGACAAATATCATTATGATTACAGCCTTATAGATGACTCTGATGGTGACTATAATGCTACTATAACATATAGCAATTCAGATTTTCGCTATAAATGGGGCTTGGCTTTAGAACCAGCTATCAGGGTGCAGTTTAACAGTAAGCTCTTCCTGCAATTATCCGCTATTTTCACCAGCGCCATTAACAATTCACCAGTGTATTATGGTCATTATACTTTGGGCCACGTGACCAATACTCAGGTATCAGACCAGGTTAGTAACCCTCAACATATTTATTTTGTAGCTACAATTGGTTATGAAATAAAATTTGGAAAGAAAAAATGAATTTAACGAGGTATAACATACCGTCAGCCGGGCAATGCTGGCGGTTTCCGGAGGCGGGCATTCACCAAACCTGCAAATGATTCTTGAAAGAGAAATGAAATTGATCAGGATTATTGTTAGATTTGTCTTTAATTAGGTACTATTGCATAAATACATGATGCAAAACTTAAACAGTTAAAAATATTACAATATGAAGTTAGAGCGAATTCTTGACAACCTGAATTCTTTCGAAAAGAATTCCTTCCTTAAGATAATTGACGGCATCCTTATTAATAAACCAAAGAATGCTCAAGCAATTGAGAAACTGCTATCTGACTCTAGCAGGGATTTAAAAAATATGGACAATATCAACATTTCTAGAGTGTTCTCTTTGGTTGAAGATGAGTTTGCTGATTATTTGCGTGAAGAATTCAGAAACACATCGTCCCAGTTTGATCTCCTAACGGATATCATTTCTCGAGATGGAAATTGTATCATGAAAAAAGATTGGTTTTCAAGGCTTTATGAAAAAGAACTATTGCACTTCAATAAAAAGCTAAAAGAGTTTCAATCGGCTCTTGATGATGAAAAATCTGATATCAGTGATCAAAGACGTCGAGATTACAAGATTTATCTTGCCTGCCTGAAAACTGCCTATATCAATGATGAGTTGAATAATCTTGAACGTAAAATTACTCTTGACGAGCAATTTATCTTAATAACCCTATCAAACGAGCTTGGGTTATCTCAGGAAGAGGTCAAGCTAATCAATTACATGATCATTCCAATACAGAAAGCTGATATAGAGACTGTTATTAATGATTTAAAATCAATCGGTGTTCTTTTTTATTCAAAGAAAACGGGTACAATTTATATTGCCGATGAAATTTTACGACTAATTAGAAAAGTTAGAGGCAAAGAGGTTGCTGATAAATTTTTTAGAAGAATTCTAAGGCTATTGCGTGAACCACAAATCAATATGGTTTGTAAACAACATAGCATTGATCGACATCTTTCACTTGAACAAAAAATAAAGGATATAATCAACAAAGGAATATCGGTGTCGGGAATTTTGATTAATGATATCCATAAGGAAGGAACAAAGCTGACGGACAAGAAAAAGTTTATTACCGACTTCTGTGATAAAAGCCTAAAAATATCGCCTTCTCTTAAAGGTACTGTTATTGAGGAAAAGATTGCCAGCCTGATAAAGTATTTCGAGGAAACTGAACGAGACGAGAAGGTCGGAATTTCATTTGATGGATATGAAAAACTTTTGCTTGAATTGGGTCAATTAATCCCTGGCATCAACGAAAAAATGAGAGTTGAGTTTGAACTACAGGAGGAGCAGGTGCTAAATAGTGGGTATTTGTTAGATTATAATATTAAACCGCGTGATATACTTGAGCTTATTTCAGAAGAAGAATTAATAAAATTTTGTCAATCCAAACGAATCAAGACTAGAGGCGATCTAATTCTTAATATTCTGGAGGCTTTCAAAGACGCAGAGAATTTATATTTAGAAAATTACGAGAACTTTGGCTTTCGGAATCTATCAGCTCTAAAAGAAAATGGGATAACTATTAAAGAAATAGATTTGGGGATAAAATTTGAGGATTTAACGAAAAAAATCTTTTCTGGTTTAGGGCTTAATATCGATGAAAAATTGCGTAAATCCCTAAACACAGCAAAAGATAAGATAGACATCTTGCTAAATCTTGGAAACAATGATATTATTTTTTATGCAAAGTATATCCTTATGCAAAGTCGTAATAAAAGTCTTACTGTTAA